>NZ_JPHF01000016.1 GCF_000814325.1 Flavihumibacter sp. ZG627
GAGTTGCTGCCAGCACTTTTTATTACAGGCG
Organism: Flavihumibacter sp. ZG627; assembly: GCF_000814325.1. GTDB lineage: Bacteria > Bacteroidota > Bacteroidia > Chitinophagales > Chitinophagaceae > Flavihumibacter. The sequence continues at coordinate 32 of NZ_JPHF01000016.1, forward strand.
TTCTTATCAGCGCAAAGGCGCCAAGCCATCCACTTGCAGTGTTAATGTGGATGGAGAGATCTTTGAAAATAGAGTTGTTGTACAACAGATAGAATCCATTTTTTTGAATAATGAGTTTTGTTGTTACGGCTATCGAAACGTTACCTGCGAACTGAAAGAACAGGGCTGGATCATCAATCACAAGAAGGTTTACAGACTTATGAAGGAACATAAACTTCTTTATGGAGAAAAGGTACGAGTGGAACCATTCAAGCGAAACTTCATCCGATTCAGGACCCTTAAACCTGATTATCCATTGCAGTATTTATCCATGGACATCAAGTACGTTCATGTGCATGGATCAGGCAGAAACGCCTTGTTATTGACGGTGATCGATATCTATACACGTAAAGTTCTTATCCATACCCTGCGGTTCTCTATCAAAAAGGGTGATGTTCTGGTGATGTTATCCTTGATGCTGTTGGAATATAAAACCCAGGGAATGACCGTTAGAAATGATAATGGTTCACAGTTTATCGCAGCTGCTGTAAGGCATTACCTTAAGGACAAAGGCATATTACAGGAGTTCTCCCATGTTGCCACACCACAGGATAATGCCTACATTGAAGCATTACACTCCAATATCCAGCGAGAAGTCGTGGATCGATTTGAGTTTGATTCCATTTATCATGCACAAATGGTTTTTGACAGATATTATAAATGGTACAATGAAAAAAGAAAGCATGGATCCCTGGGAAGAAAACCGCCGGATCGTATATGGAAAGAATATTTTAATCCGTTTCCCTAGAATTACTAAAAACTACTAAACTATCTTTGAAAAACTGTCCAACTTATAGGGGGTCGATACATTAATATGGACTTTTTCATTTTTAATTCGCTCTTTAAAGATTGATTTAATTTTATTGATTGATTGAAACTTGTCAATTTTGCCAGTTCTTAATTCACCGCAATTAATGATATCGGCAAGAAATAAGCTGTCGTTTTCTATTTTATAAATTGCCTGATAACCTCTCCAACAAGAAAAAGAGGATCCAGTCCTGAAACTTAATCCAAATAATTTATTTGACTCGCTTGAGTCTAGTCTTTGTAAAAAACGTTCAAGTATAAGATTGTACGTTGCAATAGTATCTTTACCATAGATCAGATAATCTGGTAGTTGAGGACTTGCGAATAGGCCTGTTGCCCAAACTGTCGATAGAAATATGACTATCCATTTAATGGACTTCAACATAATCAAATTTACTCTGTGCCTGCATGTCATTGCTGCCTTATTACTCTCCCCAAATATGATTAATCCTTAATTCTGTGCCAGCTGAATTTATTAATGCGAAACCATTTTCAAATGTTTCGCGATTATTTCCGGGCTCAACTGCCAGCCAGGTAGTTTTAAATACATACACTTTATTGGATCCAGAATCGATATTTGGTATAATTTCTTGCTTTAATAGCTCAAGTGAATAATCTTCATTTATTAGCGCAGAAATCCTTTTGAGAGTAACTGTATTTGCTGAAATCGTAATGGTGTCAACTAATTTCCAGTCATTCTTTTTTGCAAACTCAATTAATTCCCTGGCAGTAAAAGTATTCTTGGTAGCGCTTTGCCAGTATATTTCTCTCCGGCCACCCCAAAGCCCCTGATTGCTATTTTTAGTCAGAATCATGTCCTTGTGATAAGTTGTCCAGAAACCAGCAGGGGTTACTCTTGTGCATGAACTAGTAAAGCCTGTCAAGGATAAAATAGCAATGAACTGGATTATTCTTGGTTTCATAATTTATACTCAATGATAATTGTAGCTATGCTCCATGATTGTTCACCGGGTTCGATTGGCGACAAGTTTCACTCCATTGAAAAGTCAAAATAATACTTTGTTGGATTATTTGAATCTATGAATAAGTCAATCCCCTTTTGGCTTTCAATGTAGCGCTTAATATCATAAGCATCCATTGTAGTTGCCTCGCTGATAAATTTGTACATCTTGCCATTATATTCTTTCATAAAAAGAATATATGTCTGGACCACTTCTTCTGTTTTGTAGTTTCGATTGCTGTTATTCAATCCCTCAATCAATTCTATGCTTGACGGTAAACCTTCCTTTACGATTTCCTGCAAATAGCTTCTGCTCTTTATCTCTGCATTATCGAGTGTTACCCTGATTTTATCACCTGTTTCTTTGAGTAGGGCAATCTCAGCCAAACGGGAATTATTTAATATGTTTTGCTGATTGGATCTTTCCCTCAATTTATACTTCGCAAAGAAGTAAGCACCTCCAATCATCAAAAAGAAGCTCAAAACAAACCAAAGCTCTTTAAAAGGAATAGAGGTTCCATGATAGCTCAAAAAGAAAATAAAACCAAGAATTCCCACTCCCAAAAAAACATATCCTAAAAGTCTGTTTATATTATTGCATAGCTGATGTCCCGCTGGGCCGGCAGCCTGATTATTTATCATTAGATAAATGTTTTTATTTCCAACTTAAACTGAAACCGTGACAAGCCTGGAGGATTTATTTCCTTGCGTGAATATGTCACTACGGCCAAGCTAATGTAAGAAAGTGCAATTAGTAAATGTTTTATGTAACCTCGAAATTAGGACGGCTCTAATTGGGTTGTTTCCAACGTGAATGCCTTGATGAATGCGGCCGCCAGTTACTTTTTGTTCATTTGAGTGTTGACAGCCCAGTTTTACCAATAATGTTATGCGTGCTATATTTTAATTTACTCATCTGCAATAAATAAATTGTATAATTCTCAAGTTTTGCCAAGTTAAGAATTCGACTCCATCGAAAAATTATATAAAAAGTTGTAGAGCCTAATATTATCATTGGTAAAGCCTTTCCTATTGGTACTAATAAGAATGAAAACATAATCCAAATGGAAAGTACAGTTACCATAAACCAAATGGAATATTTAGGTAACAAATTGCTTGCTATTTTATAAGTTATTATTGAATTGGCACTTACTCCATTGTCAATAATTTCAATACTTATTGTGCCATTTGGAGCAAATGGATCAAAATTGTGTCTCTTGAATTCTATTGTTGCATGTCCGCTAACAAATGACTTTTTTATAAGCTTCTCAAATCTGTCAATTATGTCCTTTGATTTGCCTTCTACCAAATAGGATTTACACGAGGACTGATTTACCATTAAAAAATGATTTTTCATCGAGAAGGATGCTGAATTATTTTGTAATTGCACATAACGGAAAAGGTGTTGCTGCCAGTAGGTGCATTTGAAAAACTGCAGCTTTACTTTGTTTTGTTGCTAAATAAAGATAATGAGTTGAGAGTATATTCGTCAGCACCTATTGAAGCAACACTATGTTATAGGCTGTTGCAGTGCTGCTCGATCTATCTCCATTCCGGGTCTCTCAGTATAAGTATGAGAATAGCCAAAATGATATGCGATAACAAAATACCTCCAAGAACGAAGTTTTGACTTTTAGTCCCTTTGGCTTTGTCAATTAGAACACCATAGATAACAAATTGAAATATTCCAGCTATCATCAGTGGCGCCGACAAATGATCTTGCCAGGCAGTATTGAGTGTCGCCCAGGGAAAAAGTACCATTGCAGGTGTGTACCATCCATACCCACCGCCCATGAGAAAAATGCAAATGAGTACCAGAATGGGTGTTAGAATGCTAAACCGTATTGTCCACTTGAAATGTGTAGCCATGTATCAAAGGATGGTCTGAGCTTTTGCTCGTCTGGTTAGTAATGGTTGTTTAATAGCCTATAACGTTTGTATTTATGAAATATAGGTAATCCAGAAATTCTAAAACTACAAATTTCCCTACGCGTAATTACATTACCGGAAGGTGCAAACCTAACAATTCATGGATTCACATATCAGAATTACTCAGGAAGAAAATAAAACCAAGAAGTCCTATGCCTAAAAAACATATGCTAAAAGTCTGTTCATTTTATTGGCGATTAATAACAATCACTAATCTATTTTATTAATAATATTCAGCATGGTATTTAATTGCTCTTTTCGCATGGGAATATAATTTACGTCCCAACGCTTAATTAATATTGGCAATAACTGCCTCTTAATAGCTATTACAACCAGGGATTTAAGTTTTTGATCCAATTCTCCTTCCAATACAAATTGAGCAAAACCAGTTGCTATAATCGCATTATCAATCCCAACAAGAAAGCTGATACCCATGCTTTGTGAGGATAATATTATTATTTCCCGGAACTGATTATCATCCATTGACTGCATTGAGGTATCTACAGCATTCTTCATGGCCTCTTTCATAGTTTCCATTTGCTGCCGGATTTCCGTCTCAGATTTCAAAGCAGGAGCACTCAAATACAAACTTATTTTTGCAGTATCCAGTTCATCCAACTCAAACTTAGGATAACCCCACCGATCAATCAGCTGGTCAAGATAAACCGTAGGAGAAATATTCTTATTGTAAACCCGCCATAATCTAAATCCATATGCAGCGTCGCTTCCATCATCATTACCGAAGGGAGCGGTTTCCTCTAAAGCACTCCATAAAAATTCTTCATTCATCAACGCTTTGGCCTTAACATGGGCATCCTTATACGAAAATCTAAAGGTATCTGGCATATCCGGAAAACTAGTTTGCTGAAAAATATTCTGATTAAAGGAATTTGCATTATCTGCGGAATTTCTGCATCCAAGGGATACAAGAATCACAAATATGCAATTGAAAATACTAAGTCTCATACTCTGGTAAGTATAACATTTATTATTGCAGGCCGGCCCATTTGATTTACCGTATCCTTTAATTTAATCGATTAATTGAGCATAAACTTGACATTAATATTTGACGCTACTTTTATTTTCTCAAACTCTATTTTTGGCAATTCTGCTCCCGCATTTTTTTTAATACCATATGCCACTACAACAACTTCATCAAGTCGGCCCCGTAGTTGATTAGAATTACTATATACTTCATTGTCTGCGATATGAATAGCAGGGCCAACTGTTTGCTTTAAAGGTTCTGTCAATGCTATGGCTCTGGTCCTAGCGTTTTCAACGGCCTTTGAGCGTAATAAATTTCTGATGCTCTCTAAATCCGAATGGTCTACCCTTTCTATAGAAGTATTGGAAATGCCAAGATTTTCGAGCTCAATGAATACCTTACTGGCAGTAACAGCATCACTTACTCTTAAAATGTACTGTTTGGATTTCATCACATCCTTACTCCTTAATAAATAAAACTTAAAGTTGCTGGACATGTCGCTTGTCGTTAAGTTCTTTTCCACATCAATACCAAGTGATTTTAAAGCATTATACATTTTCAATTCCTGGTCTTCTACTGAAATTCTATCCCTGGTCTCTTTTTCTGTTATGATGATTTTGATGTAAATCTCGTTAGGTGTCAGTAAAGTGTCCGCATTTCCTGCTACTTCTAAATAAGGTTGGTCAAGAAAGTTCTTAGTTTGAGACTGACCCGCAAGGAATGTTAGAATAAATAAGGTTGTTAGTTTAAGTCTTCTCATAAAGTGTAAGGTTTTTAGGATTTAAACAGTGCGATTTGATATAACAATGATGATTATTCCAATAAAGGCTCCTCCGATAATTGAATTAAGTATCCAGTCTGTATCTTCCAGTAGTTGACTATATGAACCTTTGAATCCTCGAAACAACCATCTTATAAATGCACCAGGCAACACAAGAAATGTCTTAACCACTATTTCAAATAACAAATCAGCCATTTAATTTCTTTATTATCCCGATGCATTATTACCACCCACAGCTTCGCCACCTCACCCACATCGTTTAGGCATGAGGGTAAGTGAAAGGGTTAATTTTAACTTTGCGGTGGTAATATATTACCATCCATGTTCTTATGCAATACCACATTCAGGTAATTCTTGGAGACCCTCAAGACGAAACATTGAACTTTAGGGAGCAATCACACATTCAACGGTAGTTTTCACTTATGGGTGGTGGTGATTTCTCCGAAACTTGCATTAATTTGAAGCATGCATCCCACCAACCCGCGCTGGAAGATCATATTGCCACTGGCAATCCTTAAGTTTTTATTGCCATTCATCGGTATCCACGCCGTTTATGAACTGCAACGCGATGAATACCTTTATTACCAGCAGGGCCTCCACCCCGCCTGGGGCTATCTCGAAAACCCACCACTACTATCGTGGATGGCTACCATCTCATCCTGGCTTGGTGGATCGGAATGGAGCATCAAAACATGGCCCGCATTACTGGGCGCTCTCACCCTTATCATGGCATGCATTCTCGCCGCACGATGGGGTGGCAAAGCATGGGCACAGGCTGTTACCGCACTGGTGTTCATCCTCGCTGCCTTCGCCCGCGTTCACCTTCTTTTCCAACCTAATATCATCGATATCTTCGCGTGGACGGCCTGTATCTGGATGCTCGTGCTTTTTCAGCAGACGCGGCAAAAGCGCTACTGGTACGGCTTCGCAGCCGCGGCAGTGGTTGGGTTCTATGGCAAATACACCATCCTGTTTCTCCTCGCTGCCATAGCCATAGGATGGCTCTTCACCAGCCAACGCAAACTGTTTTTATCGCGCCATCTGTATATCGCCCTCGGCATCGCCCTGCTGCTGGCGCTCCCCAATATTTACTGGCAGTACCAACAGAACTGGCCCCTGCTTCACCATATGCAGGAACTGCAGGAAACACAACTGAAATTCCTGAGTCCACTTAACTTCATCGCCGAACAATTTCTTTACCTGCTGCCCTTCCTGCCGATCTGGCTGGCGGGCGTGGCCTGGTTCTTCTTCAACGCCCCCTGGCGATGGATGGGCATCACCTTTATTGCACTGCTTACCCTACTCATGCTCGGTAGCGCAAAAGGATATTATGCACTCGGTATCTACCCATCCCTCATTGCAGCCGGCGCTGCATTCTGGCAAAAACGTTCCGCCACCATCAAATGGCTGCAGCCCGCTATCCTCACCGTGGTGATCTTACTGAGTCTGCCAATGATCCCCTTCCTCCTTCCCTTCGCGCCGCCCGCAACCATGGCCAATATTTTCAAGACCATGCAGTTTGAAAAAACCGGTCTGCTCAGATGGGAAGACCAGAAAGATCATCCCCTCCCGCAGGACTATGCCGATATGATCGGCTGGAAGGCAATTGCCGATAAGGCAGAGAAGGCATTTCATCAACTTCCCGATTCTGTTAAGCAACATACTGTTGTTTACTGCCGGCATTATGGACAGGCAGGGGCTCTGAAATTTTATAGTCGGGATAAGGATTTCCAGGATCGTGTGATCAGTGATAATGGCAGCTTCCTGCTATGGATAAAACCTGAAATGGATTTTCGTCACCTGCTGTTTGTTGGCCGTAACAATCCCGATGCCGACGATGAGGTCTTTAATCATTTCGCAAGCCGGCAGATCCTTGATTCCGTCAACATGCCACTGAGCAGGCAACATGGTGATAAGGTGATCCTCTTCAGGGATGCCGATAGTGTGGCCTCCAGCCTGGCGCGGACGGGCCTTGCAGAAATGAAGCTGCGCTTCCAACGCTAGCTCCCATTTCCCCTATCTTTGTGCAGCCATATGAACACAATCAACAGACCCATACGCGTACTGGTTGCCAAGGTTGGCCTCGATGGTCACGACCGCGGCGCCAAGGTCATCGCATCGGCATTGCGCGATGCAGGCATGGAAGTGATCTATACCGGTCTCCGACAAACACCTGAAATGGTGGTGAACGCCGCCCTCCAGGAAGATGTTGATGCCATCGGGATCAGCATCCTCAGCGGTGCACATATGACCGTTTTTCCCAAACTCCTGCAACTGATGAAGGAAAAAAAGATGGATGATGTTCTCCTCACCGGCGGTGGTATCATTCCAGATGATGATATGAAACAACTGTCTGACATGGGCGTGGGAAAACTTTTCGCTCCGGGTACAACCACCACCGAGATCTCCGGTTATATAAGCCAGTGGGTGAAGACGCACCGGCAGTTCTGATTCATTTCTTCCCAATAAAAATATTCTCACATGTACCAGACCATCCTCACCGAATTAGCTGAAGGCATACTAACGATCACCATTAACCGTCCCGATAAACTCAATGCTCTCAACCGCATCGTTATTGAAGAGCTGGCAGAGGTGATCGGCACCGTGTATGATAACCCTGAAGTGAAGGGAGCCATCCTCACCGGGGCCGGATCAAAGAGTTTTGTAGCCGGCGCCGATATCAGTGAGTTCCTGGAGCTCGACGGCTATGGCGGTATGGAGCTGGCTAAAAAGGGGCAGGATATGGTTTTCAGTCGGATTGAACATTCCAGCAAGCCCATCCTGGCTGCCGTAAACGGATTTGCGCTGGGGGGTGGCTGTGAGCTTGCGATGGCCTGCCACTTCCGCCTTGCTTCTGATAATGCCCGCTTCGGACAGCCCGAAGTGAACCTCGGACTCGTTCCCGGCTATGGCGGTACCCAGCGGCTAACGCAGCTTGTTGGCAAGGGCAAGGCTATGGAACTGATGATGACAGGCGCAATGCTCAACGCTTCTGAAGCGCTTCAACTGGGCCTTGTAAACCATGTGACCACTGCAGAAGAGCTGATGCCCAAAACGCGGACAATCCTGCAAAGCATTATCACCAAGGCTCCCATTGCTATCGCCAAGGTGATTGAGCTCACCAACCTGGCCGCTATCGGCGATCCCAACGGACTCACCAAAGAGATCCATGCCTTCGGCGAACTCTTCAATACCACCGATGCCAAAGAAGGCGCTAAAGCATTCCTGGAAAAAAGACCCGCCGTATTTACGGGCAACTAATGGCTGCGGCTGGCTCATAAACTGATAAAAATCATCTGCTTTCCGGCGCCCCGGAATTACCTTTGCGGCAGATTTCTAAATCAACCTAATATGGAATACAGAATAGAGAAAGACACAATGGGTGAAGTGCAGGTGCCTGTTGATGCCTACTATGGAGCACAAACACAGCGTAGCATTGATAACTTCCGCATCGCGCAGGATATCAACCGGATGCCCAGAGAGATCATCCTTGCTTTTGCCTACCTCAAGAAGGCCGCGGCCCTCACCAACCTCGATGCAGGGATACTGCCACAGGAAAAATCTGATATGATCGGAAAGGTATGTGATGAGATCCTCGAGGGTAAGCTCGATGAATATTTCCCGCTGGTGGTATGGCAAACCGGTTCGGGAACGCAGAGCAATATGAATGTGAATGAGGTGGTTGCCTACCGCGGACATGTACTGCATGGTGGCGCCCTGGCCGATAAGGATAAATTCCTCCATCCAAATGATGATGTAAATAAGTCGCAGTCCTCCAACGATACTTTCCCCACGGCCATGCATATTGCAGCCTATAAAATGCTGGTGGAAACAACTATTCCCGGTATTGAAAAACTGCGTAATACACTTGCCGCCAAGAGTAAGGAATTCATGCAGGTGGTGAAGATCGGGAGAACGCATTTTATGGATGCAACGCCGTTAACGGTGGGACAGGAATTCAGCGGTTATGTATCGCAGTTAGACCACGGTCTGCGCGCAATTAAAAACTGTTTGCCGCACCTTGCTGAGCTTGCCCTCGGCGGAACAGCAGTGGGTACCGGCATCAACACTCCCGATAATTATGATGTTAATGTGGCGAAGCATATTGCGGCATTGACGGGACTCCCCTTCGTGACTGCCGAAAATAAATTCGAAGCCCTCGCGGCGCATGATGCCATCGTGGAAGCGCATGGTGCATTAAAGACTGTTGCGGTGAGCCTGATGAAGATCGCGAATGATATAAGGATGCTGTCAAGCGGTCCACGGTCAGGTATAGGCGAACTTTTTATTCCCGATAATGAACCCGGATCATCCATCATGCCCGGCAAAGTGAACCCTACGCAATGTGAGGCCCTCACTATGATTGCTGCCCAGGTGCTGGGTAATGATGTGTCCATCAATATTGGCGGTGCCAGCGGACATTTTGAATTGAATGTGTTCAAGCCGATGATGATCTATAATTTCCTTCACAGCGCCCGGCTCATTGGCGATGGCTGTGTAAGTTTCAATGATAAATGTGCGATCGGCATTGCGCCGATTGAGGCCAATATCAAAAAGCATGTGGACAATTCGCTGATGCTGGTGACCGCACTTAATCCGAAGATCGGTTATTATAAGGCGGCTGAAATAGCCCAGAAGGCGCATAAGGAAGGCACTACTTTAAAGGAGATGGCCGTGAAACTTGGCTACCTGACAGCCGATGAATTTGACCAGTGGGTAGACCCATCCAAAATGGTCGGAAAGATCAACTAAGTGTAATTCTGTAGTTGATAAACAATAATTTAGAAGGGGAACAATTTGTTCCCCTTCGCTGTCGTTAAGAATCCTGTCAAATATATTTCAGCAGACCTGATCATATTCTCATGTTCTGTTTTGGTCCGTGCCTTATATCGATGTGACGACCAATATCCACTGAAAAACCAAAGGCATTTGGTTAAAAGGAAATGTTGTCTATTAGAAAATATAGGGTTTTAACGCCCCCGCCTTTTCAGGTGGGGGTTTTTATTTACCAGGTGCCGATTCTATAATGAGCATGGCCTCAGCTTTATTCCCCGGACGATCGAAGGCATTCACGACTATCATCGTGCTCTCCTCCATTTTATGATCGTTGGAGATAATATAAGACCATTCCTCATCCCTGACGGTGGGGGTGGCATTTCCTTTTTCGATCTCCACGCCTGTTGGACCAATAATAGTGCAGGTCACTTCCGTAACCTTGATATTGTCGGTTGCCATGATCAGTATTTGCTGGCCGGCGAGGCCGCAGTAATCGCTGGAGTCAATGTATTTAATAACGGGAGAAATCATTTTGTCGGCCTGCGCCAGGAGGTATTCTGTCATGACGCCCTCGCGATAAGGGGTGTAAAATGCTTTGGCCTCAGGGTTTTTTGTTACCTGGCTGCCATACATCTGGGCCAGCTTAAACCTGTGCTGGTTGGCTTCCTCCGCCTCGGTTTTTTTGTGACCCTCCCGGTTGGGGCAGCGGATCATGTACTGCCTGCCGCCATAGTTTTTCAGGTAAACAGAATCACCCAGGTTGCCACTGAACTTGTTCAGTAAGATGTTGCCGCTGTTTTTTGCCATTTTTATTAGGTTTTGGGTTTGAATTTTGGATAAAGGCTTCCGTCGGCCGTGTTGAAATCGTGTTGATCTCTCCATCCGTGGTCCCCATCTGGTCGCCATCTGGTCCTCATCTGGTCCCCATCAGATATGCATATCCATTTGCGGAAATTCAGGTTTAATATACAGATTTATTTGAATATATGGGAATGGCGGGCGGTATTTTCTGAATTATTCCCGAAAACGAGGTTAGGGTAAAAATGCGCGCCTGTTTAACAGACTTGCAGAAAGGCAGGTATTGAGCGAAGAATGGAGAATGAATTCCAACATTGAAAGGCGCCAAGCGCAGCGGGTAGTTGTAAAGCGGTTGAAGCAGAGATAACTACCTTTGAAAAATCTAAATGATACAGGCACTAAAATAAGGGGAGCTTACAGGATCACCGAACTCTCTGAAAAATAAAATCGTCGTCTCTAAACTCATCGACGCATTCCTCTTTCAACAGGAAATGAAGCAAAAACACGCCCAATAAAAAAAATCATTGTTGATGTAGCCGGGTAAGGCACAATTCTAGGTTACAAGTAAGACCACAGCCACTCCACACCGTTGCTGCAGGCACAAGTAGCTTGCTAAATATCCATCGCTTCATTCATAATAGTTTGTACTTTATTTCACTCAAATTTTGGAGGTGTAAACTTATTAATATTTGGAATTGGGTTCGGGAAAAAATCTTCATCGGTTTGCATTCTATATAGTAATGCAGATAATTGATCACTTCTACTATTACCTTTATCAACGCATAATACTTTTGCTGAGCTCCAAGTATTTGACTTACTCAATAACAAACCAAAATCAATACTAAGAAAAACGGAAAATGCAGCATCAGTTACATTTTTATCTCCGATTAATTTTAGAACCTTAAAATCATTTCCATTAATAGTATAATACTTGGTTTGTTCTAAGTCAAAAATAGCTGTATCATTTTTCTCATATATGCCGCTATAAGAATTTCTGGAGGTATCGCAAACTAATATAAACTCATCTTCTTTACTTGTGTAATGAAAAGCAAAAAGTTTACCATTCATAATTTTCCTTTCCAAATGATAATTAACTATATGCACGCTATCTTTCTTGATAATTGAAAATGATACCAGTGTATCATTCTTACTTTCTACTGCTACAGAGTTTTTACTGCCATTACCATTTTCTCTGCATGAAATTAGCAGGGTATATAATAGTAGCGTTAATAAAATATTATGCATGATTAATTTCTAAAGTCATTAACTTTTGATTTAATATAGTCTGCTTCATTATTGACCTTGCCCTGGGCTTTTTGTCGTTCATAGTCAGTTCGCCACATTTGTTTGTTCTCAATGTAAAAATTGGCTCTTTCTTGATACCATGGGGAAGTAGTTGGTTTCATCCAATAATAATGTTGTCCGGAAGGTCGTGCTATTTCACTATTTGTGCTTAACGTTTGTTGATCTATTCTAACATGTTGCGTTTCATGCAAAACAGATTCAGCATTTTCTATCTGTTGAGCTGGAGTATTAGCTTCATCACCTTCTCTTAAGGTGACTTCAAATTTCAAATACTGCTCTGCACTTTTTCCATCTGCAACTTTATCTATTCCTTTATAGGTTTTTCCAGGCTCTATCTCAGAAGAAGAACCATCTTTCCTATTCACAACAAAGGCTTTAGTGTTTCCTTGTGCAGAATTATCTTGGCTTGGTTGACCTACTTTAAATATCACAGTGGTTTTTCCGTATTTGCCTCCTGGACTATACAGTTTGACAAAACTCTTTCCTGCCTTTGAACTAAGCCAAGTATTATACGCTTTTCCCCAATTCTTATCAGTTTTAATGTGAGTATCAATAATTGTATCGCCAAGGAGATCACTAAATCTTATTGGATTATTACTCATTGCAGCGTATGGACTTTCACTTTCATTTGCCTTAGGGTCGATCTGCCACCATCTTCCTATTTGCGGATCCATTGTTCGGAAAAAGGCGTCATATTGATTAATATCTAAATCTGTAGTATGTTCGATGCCATTAAACTTCTTTTTGTTCTCTAATTTCCCGGCTGCCTTACTACTTATGCCCGCCATAGTCAGTCCGAACGGATAATAATGCGTTTCCT
>NZ_JPHF01000030.1 GCF_000814325.1 Flavihumibacter sp. ZG627
CCGAAAAATTTCGGGGCGTTTGCTATTATATTAAACTCAATTTCGGTTCTTTAAAAAACATTGTGATATATCTATTATCAACAGTATTAACAAGCATTTCTAATTCTCTATCATCATTGTATTTCATATACAAGATTAAACTGAAAATACTTATGTGCTTATTTAAATCATATCGCTTTTGTTCATCTCCAAGCTTACATTTTGCATACTGCCAACTTTCAAGAACCCAAATGCAGGGAGCATTGATATAAGCATCCTTTATCAAATCATAGTGTCCTTTAAAATGAACTTCTATTTTTTGAGTATCTAAATCGTAGCAAAATTTACTTACTGGCTCGTCATCAAACGAATATTCCAATTTCATTTCCATATTAATATTCGTTTATTTGATTGGGATATGTGCCGCAGGGCTTTTATAATTTACTGGATTGAGGAAGATATTATAACTATTGCCTCCGTATTCCAAATGCATATGATTAAAAGGTGTTCCCGATTGTGGTGGGTCTAATCGGATTCGCATACCGCCTCGCTCAAAAACACTTACAGGGGAAGTTGTAGGACTCATTCTTTTGAAACCCGCAGATTCGATATGATGAATCAATGTACCCCTTTCTAAATTACCTGCATTTTGAAGCCATTGTTTAACGCCTGTTCGACCTGCTCCTAATGATGTACTCCCCTCAGCGGCATCATCAATTAACCCGACTACCGCCCCACTACCGCTTTTAGAAAATATTCCCTCTACAATCCATGATCCCAATTTTGCGCTTCCTAACCATACTGCAGCTCCCCAAAAAGCTCCATCTCCTACGCCCTTAGGTCCATTATTAAAATTAATTTTATAGCCCCATTTCTCATATTTAGGAAGTACTTTTCCTTTATCGGCTTTGTACTGCAACTTACCGTCCAAAAAAACTCTATCAAAACTGTCATTAGTCTCATTTACGATAACTTCTTTAGATTTTGAACTTATATGAATATCATGATCTGGTTCTTCAGAAACGCTTTGCCCATCATCGCTTGAAAAACTTCCATCATTGTTGTTTGTCCAGGTAGTATTCCCTGAACCTGATTTATTCCAGATATCATTTAGAAAAGAAGTTGCATCCATCCCGTCCGGGTCAATAAAACATATGGGATTGTTATTGCCATAGACGTATGGACTCCACTTACGATTGATATCAGCTAATGGATCGATCACATGCCACCTTCCTATTTGGTGATCATACATCCGTGCACCGTAATCGTACCAATCTAATCCTGCCCCATCACTAAACTCCTTCTCCTGCTTTTCCTTCCCGTTGTATTCATATTTGTTGTCCATCTTCCCCATGGCTCGGGAACTTATCCCCGCCATGGTCAGTCCGAATGGATAGTAATGCGTTTCCTCCAGCACCGGTCCTCTTTCGTGGGTCAGGTTAAAGTTATCAAAATATACCAGCTCATTGGATTCGTTGCTAAAATATACATAGGCATAACCGTTCTTTTTAACCGTTACGGCACTGGCGCCTATTCTGGATAGCGTGCCCCAGCTATTGACAGTATAG
>NZ_JPHF01000017.1 GCF_000814325.1 Flavihumibacter sp. ZG627
CACAGTTTATTTTACACTCCCATTTCCTGGGCTTATTATGTGCAAATGACATCTCCATTTTACGTCCAGCCAATTTCTTTTCTGTCAGAATTTCCAGTCTTGGGTTCCATTATTATTGCAGGTCGATGTTAAATGTCGGTCACTTTCTCGCCGGTTTTCGTTTTTTGTTTCAATGCTTTCTTTGTTACTTTCAAATCTTTGAAATACCCAATCGTACCAATATCCACATACAGTCCGATCCCGCCTTTTTTATTCTTGCCGAGCATTTTGTCAACAATGAAAGTAGAATATTTCATATCATTTATAAACATTTCGGCCGTTTCTCCGTTCACTTCGATCCGCATGGTGATCCACTCATTTAATGCAACAGGGGCGGAGCCTTCATATTTGAATGGGGCGATCTTTCGCAATGTGTCAAATTTATAATGTGGATACGATATGTATTGAACTGCATGATTCCTGTATTGCTGGTTATTGATCCTGCCAACTTTTGGTCTTACATAAATGCTCTCAAAAGCCGAATCGTCTGCTGTCACCCTAAAGAATAGTCCAATAAATCCTGCTATTCCTGCATAGGGCGCCGGATTTTGAAGCTGGCTATACATTTTCACTTCTATGGTTCCATTTTCAAAATCGTCCAGGCCGGCAAGCCTGGCATAGTGTGGCTCGTCAACTGTCGCCTCAATATTAGTGCTGTCAAAAGGGATAGCAGTGAGATCCCGTTCTATTTTTAGAACATCCTTACCCTGGAATTTGATTATTTCTCCTGTAACATTATGCAGCTCGAAAGTTTGTTTACCCAGCTTTAATTGTTGTCTGTTCACTGTGCTTTGGGCCGCTGCGCCAAATGAGATCCCCAAAACGAAACAAAGCGGTGCAATCAGGAATTTGGTATTCATTATTTTAGGTTTTAATAATTTATACCGCAAAGATGCGCTGGCAGACAGGCTCCCTCCAATGAACTGTATTAAGAAAAACTATTGATCTAGGTTAAGGTTTTTGCGTTTTATTATGCTTCAATGTTAATTCTTTACAATTCGAAAATAGTTGCTAGTGGGAGAGGTTTTTCGGGTGCGTGGTAATTTTACAAATCGAAAGTAGATGTAGGAGGGATGTTCTTTTTCGAGTTCTGGATTTATTTACAATTCGAAAGTAGGTGTAGGAGGGATGTTGATATTCAGCGGCGGTAGTTACTTTCGATTTGTAAGATTTCAATGCACTGTATTATTGGTACCAGTTGTTACTGTACTTTCAATTTGTAAGAAATCAATGTACTCTGTTATATGAACCAATTGTCCCCGTACTTTCGATTTGTAAATTTTTAGCAAGATGAGGATGAAAAAGCTTTTCCAAGGAGCCCGACTTATAACCAGGGAGCGCTCTAAAGATCATTTTCCCCCGTTCAGTGGCACCACCCTTATTTTTACCCTCCCCCAAAATACCTCCCGCGCCAGTTTTAATACCTCCTGCGCCATAAATCATACCACCCGCGAATTTCATTTGGAATTCCTACTGCAACTTGCTATTCTTGTTACTGTCTCACCGATAATATTTATTCCAAAATTCCTGGCTATGGTAAAGTAATGTTTGGATGACGGGGAGCCTACAAAGGCTAATTTTCGCAAAAACCTGTGAGACTGCCGAGAGAGTGCCGAGAGAGTGCCTAGATGGTTCTTAAAAACCCTATAAAAACCCTATAAAAACCCTATAAAAACCCTCCTAAAACACTATGGAAACCCCTGCCGCAGTACGGGAATAGTCCTGTAAACTGTCACGAATTGCACCCGCAGTATGGCACGAATGACCTGTTTTGGCGCACTCGCCGGCCTCTTTTGCAGAGTTCCACGCGGTCAACTGTCACGAATGACCAATTCCCCAACAGTAATGGATAGCAAATGGGAACTAAAAAAAATTACATCGCCACCGTTTTAGCCGGTAAATTGTTCAAATTGGAGAAGAAAGTTTGCTTGTACTCCTGGGGCGATACTCCAGTTTGCTTTTTAAAAAACCTGGTGAAATAAGCAGGATCATCAAAGCCAAGTCCATACCCGATTTCCTTTATAGTTTTTGTATTGTAGTATAGCTCCCTTTTCGCCTCAAGCATGATCCTGTCTGTAATAATATCCCCGGCAGTCTTACCAGTATACTTTTTCGACAGTGAATTCAGCGTTCTTGATTGCGTCAGTAGCTTTTTTGCATAAGCCTGCACACTATGCTCGCTCCTGAAGTTTTTTTCTACCTCAACTTTGTATTTCTGAAACAGGGAAAAATTCACATCAATTTCCGCCGCCTCCCTTGTTATATTTATTTTCTTCAGCCGGCTTATATGTGTGAGTAGTATTTTGAGATAAGCCAGCATTATTTTCTCTTTGTCGTCCTCTTCCGTGTTGAACTCAGCCTCCATTTTTTTAAGCACATCTTCCAGTACCGTATGAATCGATGCATTCAATTTTATCAGCGGCTC
The DNA here is from genome assembly GCF_000814325.1 of Flavihumibacter sp. ZG627. Taxonomy (GTDB): domain Bacteria; phylum Bacteroidota; class Bacteroidia; order Chitinophagales; family Chitinophagaceae; genus Flavihumibacter. Next base: position 2,465 of record NZ_JPHF01000017.1, read on the forward strand.
CGATTGTATATTGTCAAACAACCCCGTCTTAATTAAATACTCATCCAGGTCACGGTTGTCAGAGAACAATGAAGCGGTGAATTTTATGATATGCCCTTCGCCTTTTTCAACCGGATGGATCTGGTGTAACTGCCCGGGCGACAACATAAATAGTACAGAACCTGCGTAAGGATAACTAACGGTATCGATCACATGATTACCACTTCCGCTTTTGAGCCAAAGGATCTCATAGTATTGTTGCCTATGCCCCTCCTGGAACTCTGCAGCTACACATGCTTTCTCAGAAAATGCCCCCACTTTAATACTGCTGATATTTTTATCAGCACAATTATCGCCTATAGCAAAAACCGGGGCTTCTGTTTTCCTTTTCATGTCGCCTGAGAATTTCTTATTAAGTAAAGATAACTGATCATAAAATATTCCGGCTTGCACAAAATGCCTTTTCACTTGCACAATTAAGCTGTTCATTTCAAAAGTGCAAGTCTTCTGCTCGTTTGTCTATTTCCTCGCCATCACCACCACCGCAATTTTGCTGAGTAAGTAAATCAATTAACCATGCCTTTCGTAAAGATTAGCGTAACCCGCGATGGCGTTACAAAAGAACAAAAGCAACAACTTATAAAAGGAGTGACACAACTTTTAAAGGATGTGCTCAATAAGGATTTCCATCTCACCCATGTTGTCATAAATGAAGTGGATACTGATAACTGGGGAATGGCAGGGGAGCAGGTCACAGAAATTCTTCTTTCAAAAATGAAATGAGTTAAAAATTAAACAATGAGTAAAAAAACAGTAATCGTTACCGGTGCCTCTACCGGCATCGGAAAAGCCATCAGCCAGCATTTTGTTGACAGGGGCTGGAATGTTGTAATGAATTCCAAAACAAAAGAAAACCTTGATAATGCTTATAAGGAATTGGGATCTCCCGCAAATGTTAAACTGGTTGTGGGTGATGTTAGTAAAAAATCCGTTGGCGAAGAAATGGTAGCAACTGCCCTTAAGTATTTCGGAGCTGTTGATGTTCTCATTAATAACGCCGGGCAGTTTTCACCAAAGGGTTTTCTAGACGTTGATGAGGATGACCTCAACAAATACTTTGACGTTAACCTGAAGGGAACTTTCTTCACTACCCAGGCGGCCATTAAAGAGATGCTGAACGCCGGCGGTGGCTCGGTTCTAAATATCGGGACAGTCCTGGTGAATCATGCAATCGGCGGGTTTCCGGCTACTGCACCGGTTGTAAGTAAAGGCGCTATCCATGCACTTACCGTTCAATTAGCGGCTGAGTTTGGCAAGCAAAACATCCGCGTGAATACAATAGCTCCAGGAATTATCCGAAGTCCCTTGCAAGGGAAAATTGGTGTGGATGATTCTGATAGTCTGGCCGCCCTTCACCTGCTTAACAGAATTGGCGAACCGGAAGATATTGCAGAAGTTATTTACGCTGTAGTGAACAGCAATTTCATTTCCGGTGAAATCATCAATGTTGATGGAGGCCATGTAGCTGGTCATCACCTTAGTTAAATTAATCTTCAACAAACAATAAAATCAAACAAATGAAAAATACATTAATACTCGCACTCACAATAGCACTCAGCCTGTTTAGTATTGCAGCAAAAGCACAGGTTACCAAGAAAGAAAAGATCCTATTTGTATTAACATCCCATGATAAACTGGGTAATACCGGGAAACCTACCGGCTTTTGGATCGAAGAGTTTGCAACGCCTTACTATTATTTTACTGACAAAGGTTATGAAGTAGTTGTAGCAACGCCAAACGGCGGACAGGCACCTATTGACCCTAAGAGTAATGAGCCCTCTTTCCAAACGGAAGCCACTAAGCGCTATTTTAAAGATGCTCCAACGCAGAAGGTTCTGGCATCAACACAAAAGCTTTCTGCTGTAAAACACAATGACTTTGCAGCGGTTTTTTATCCGGGGGGACATGGTCCGATGTGGGACCTCGCCACAGACAAAAATTCCATCCACCTTATCCAGCAATTTTATGCCAGCAAGAAACCAGTAGCCTTTGTTTGTCATGGTCCGGCCGCATTGGTTAACGTAAAGGATAATTCCGGAAATTATCTGGTAAATGGTAAGAAGATCACCAGCTTTTGCAATACAGAAGAAGATGCCGTGCAACTTACTAAGATTGTACCCTTCCCCCTGGAAAGTAAATTGAAAGAAAGAGGTGCTGTATATGTGAAAGGGTCCGACTGGAGTTCGTTTGCTGTAGAAGATGGCAACTTAATTACCGGTCAGAATCCGCAATCATCAGAACTGGTGGCAGAAAAGCTTTTGGGACAGATTAAAAAAAACTAAACAGGGAACTTATGTTTGAACAGGATATAAGCGCAATACAGGCTGTCATTACTAATTATTTTGATGGAATATTTTATGGTGATGTAAAAAAACTGGAAACTGCATTTCACCCTCAATGCCTCTTGTTTGGCGATATTAACGGACAGCCATATTTTAAAAACCTGCAGGATTACCTGCTGGGTGTAAGCAACCGGAAAAGTCCAAATGACCTTGGTGAAGAATTCGGTATGAAGATCCTGGGTGTTGAAGTATTGAACGAGATCGCCAGTGTTAAGCTTCATGTTCCGATGCTGGGGTACAATTATTACGATTACATTTCTATGAGCAGGATTGATGGGAACTGGGTTATTGTAAATAAAATGTTCACGAATGTGGACACAGGAAAGTAGCCCTCTAAGCTAAATCTATGTATATGTTTCAAAAGAACATTGTATCGGACCTTTTAAAGATCCAATATCCTGTATTGCAGGGACCGTTTGGCGGAGGCTTGTCTTCCGCCGAACTGGTTGCTGCCGTATCTAATGCGGGTGGCCTTGGTGGTTATGGTGCCTATCAACTTAAGCCGGATGAAATTGTTTCAGTTGTGCGCCACATAAAGGAACTAACAATCAGGCCCTTCAATATTAATTTATGGGTGAATGATACCGATGATAAAGCTGGTAATCTTTCTGACGCTGAATACAATACGATTGCTGATCTATTCAGGCCTTATTTTGATGAACTGCATATTCCGCTTCCAGATAAACCAGGAAATGTTAATAGCAAATTTGAAGAGCAGGTTGAGGCATTACTTCGTTTAAGGCCTGCAATATTCAGTTTTGTATTTGGTATTCCTTCACGAGAAATATTGGATGAATGCCGAAAACAGGGTATAACAACCATTGGTGCCGCAACTACACTCGATGAAGGCCTTGCGCTGGAAGAAGCAAATGTTGATCTGGTTATTGCCTCAGGATTTGAAGCCGGAGGCCACCGTCCCGGTTTTCTCCATCCTGCGGAAGATTCATTACACGGTACCTTCTCCCTGGTTCGACAATTATCAGAAAAGATCCGGAAACCGATAATTGCTGCAGGCGGTATTGTTGATGCCAAAGGAGTTAAGGCAGCACTGGAGTTAGGAGCATCAGGGGTGCAGGTTGGGACGGCTTTTCTAGCCTGTGAAGAATCAGGCGCATCCAAAGAGTATAGAGATGTTCTTTTCTCAGAAAGGGCAAACTACACTTCGCTTACAAAGGTATTTACCAGCAGGCTGGCAAGAGGAATCAGCGGAAGCATTGCCGCCGAACTGGGTAACAGGTTTGAGGTACTTCCCTTTCCATTACAAACAACTTTCATGGCACCGTTACGAAAAGCGGCAGTGGAACAGGGGAAGTATTCATTGCTAACATACTGGGCGGGACAAAATGTATCGTTGATCAGACACCGCAATGCAAAAGCCCTGATGGCTGATTTATCAGCTGCTTTTGAAAATTAAGTTAAGTAACGATGAACAGGAAAACATTCCTTTATTATTTAAGTATATTGATCTTATCAATGATAAGTCCGGCTATATATGCCCAGGATAAATTTTCAAAGCATGAGCTTAGTATTAACCTGTTTAGGAATCCATCTATTGGTTTAGAGTACAGATACAGATCAATCTCAATGCATGGAGGGTATTATCTGACGAAATTTGAATCAGGTAAAACCTGGAAGTTCATTAAGACCGGAATCTCGTATTGGTTACTGCCTATTGGAAAGAAGAGCAATCCTTCCTCTTTTTATATGCAGTTAAGTTATCTGAGAGGACTAAATCGGGATTATAAAGGAATGAATGCATTTTCAGCCGATATTGGGTTCAGGGCCATGATATGGAAAGGTCTCCATGCAAGATTGGGTGTAATTTCGATTGTAGCAGATGGGAAACCAGTAAAAGTTAATCCAACCCCCTCAATTAACTATACATTCTTTTTTGATTAAATTCTTTATGTATATACCAAAACACTTTTCAGAAGAAGATCTATCGAAGATTCTAAGCTTTATGAAGGAGTTTAGTTTTGCAACGATCGTTTCCATGCAGGATAGTATTCCTGTTGCCACGCACCTGCCGTTTGTACTGGAGGAAAGAGAAGATAAAATTATTCTTGTTGCTCATTTTGCCCGGGCAAATGAGCAGTGGAAAGAGATAGACCAACAAACTGTTTTGGTAATATTCTCTGAGCCACATGCTTATATTTCGCCGGGCCATTATGAAACGGAATTGAATGTGCCAACCTGGAATTATGTTGCCGTTCATGCCTATGGTAAAGTTGAGATTATAGATGACAAGCAAAAGACTATTGAGGTGTTAGAGAAAACGATCCGCAATTATGAAGCAGGTTATGAGCAGCAATGGAGCCAGCTTCCCGAAAAATATAGGGATGGTATGCTTAAGGGGATTGTTGCTTTTGAGGTTACGGTTACAGATCTCCAGGCAAAGTATAAATTAAGTCAGAACAGGACTGAAAAAGAAAGAGCGGCAATTATGGAAACGCTAAAGAATAGCAAGAGTGCTGTTGAGTATAAAGTGGGTGAAATGATGGAGAATAGAAGAACCTTTCATTGATAAAGCCGTTTACTGATATAACCATATACTGATATAACCATGATCGATTTATTGAAGCATGATTCAGACAAACTTCCAGAAATATTTGAAGAGGTTGTTACGCAAAGCATCGGGTATTTGAATGATATTAATAAACGAAGCACTAATTCACAATATAATTCGGGCTCATTTTCAGCGCTCCCTGAAACAGGTTTAGGAACTCTTGAAACCATTCATCGCTTCAATCAAAAGTTTGAGCCGGGCATTATTGCTACATCCGGACCAAGGTATCTGGGTTTCGCTATTGGTGGCACTACTCCCGCTGCTATTGCTGGGGACTGGCTCACCGCTGTTTATGACCAGGTTCCCTTTGCCGCGCAGGATCATTCTGGTATAGCAGTTAAGATAGAGCTTGAAGCAATTGTTTTATTGAGAGATCTGTTGCGTTTGCCTGATACATTCCGGGGTGGATTTGTAAGTGGTGCAACGATGGCAAATTTCACTGGCCTGGCAACAGCAAGACAATGGTGGGGATTGCAGTATGGGAAGGATATTGCAAAAGATGGTATGGATGACAGTATAAAAATTCTGGCGGCTACAGCACATTCTTCGGTCGTAAAATGTTTGTCCATGCTGGGTATTGGCAGCAGGAATATACAAATGATTAAAACGGTTTCGGCAGATAGAGAGGCGGTTTGCATTAATGGCCTTATTGAGAAAATTGAACAGTTAAATGGTGAGCCATTCTTGCTGGTATCGAGTGCGGGAACGGTGAATACGGTTGATTTTGATGATTTGCATTCTGTTTCCGCGCTCAGGGAAAAATACAAATTCTGGTGGCATATTGATGCTGCTTTTGGAGCCTTTGCGGTTTGTTCGCCTGGCTATGCTCATTTGCTTGAGGGCTGGGAGAAGGCGGACAGTATTGCAGTGGATTGTCACAAGTGGTTGAATGTGCCTTATGAGAGTGCTGTTGCTTTTATACATCATTCACACCAGCAGTTGCAGGTTAATACCTTTCAAAATTCCAATGCGCCTTATTTGGGGGATCCGCTTGTGAATTTCAGCTACATGAATTTTTTACCGGAAAATTCAAGAAGGCTCAAGGCATTGCCAGCATGGTTTACGTTGATGGCTTATGGGAAAACTGGCTACCAGTCTATAGTTGAGAATTGCATTGAAAGGGCATTTCAATTGGGGGACTATATTACAACCAGTAAGCATTTTGAATTACTTGCTGAAATAAGGTTAAATACGGTCTGCTTTACACTGAAAGGATCGGCACCAGCTGAAAGGATTGATAATATACTTGCGAGCATTAACAGTAGTAATAAAGTGTTTATGACGCCAACTTTCTTTAACGGAAGAAAGGGGATCAGGGCTGCATTTGTGAACTGGCGCTCATCTTCTGAGGATGTTGAAATTATTATCAGCGTCCTGGAAGAAGTTGTTGCCAGCAAACACAGCATTCCGCTATAAAAGGATGGGGGGAAGCGCATCGTCGCAATCGTCATCATTTTTGTCTCATTTACCCCTCTTGTATAGAATATGCATTTTCGATCTTTGGCTAAATAAAAATTAAAAAGATGAGAAAATTGAAACTTCAAATGCAGCTTACTTTAGATGGTTTTTGTGCTGGTCCCAATGGTGAAATGGATTGGATGACATGGAATTGGGATCAACAACTTAAGGAGTATGTTTCCCGGCTCCATGAAAATGTGGACCATATTATACTTGGCAGGAAACTGGCTGAGGGATTTATCCCAACATGGAAATCGAGGCTTGAAGAGCCTGCTGGTGAAGAAACATCATTTATCAAGAAAATGAATGATACGCCGAAAACTGTTTTTACTAAAACGTTGGAAAAATCAATTTGGGAAAACACGGGCCTAGCCACCGGGGAATTGGCTGATGAGATCAGCAAAATGAAGAACAAGGATGGAGGGGATATAATTGTATATGGCGGGGCAGATTTTGTATCTGATCTTATTGTTGGCAATTTGATTGATGAGTATCAGTTTTTTGTAAATCCGGTAATCATAGGTAATGGGTTAGCCATTTTTAATAAAGTATCTGCATACCAGCACCTTACATTAATACAGGCAAAGGCATTTGAATGCGGTGTGAGCGTATTAAATTATAGTTCCAAAGTAAAATAAAAGTGGGGGAAAGGCGCTTGGGGTTTTTCGGATGCAGAATTGTTTTACAATCTGAAAGTAGGTGAAGCAGGGGTGTGATTTTTGGGGTGCAGGATTATCTTACAATCTGAAAGTAGGTGAAGGAGGGTTGTGATTTTGGGGGTACTGGATTTTTTTACAATCTGAAAGTAGGTGAAGTAGGGTTGTGATTTTGGGGGTGCAGGATAAATTTACAAATTGAAAGTAGGGGGGAAGGAGGATTTTGATTCGGCGTGTTCCACCATTGCAACAAGCGTGTTGTAGTTTCGATTTGTAAGAAAACAATACACATTGTTTTAGGTAGTAGTATTGGAACTACTTGCGATTTGTAAAAACCTAAAGCGTACTATTCGAAATTTTCCATTTTACCCAACCGAAAGTGCATCCCGTGGGTTATATCCAAATGCCAAAACCGGTTACGATCATTTTTCCACACCAGCTATTTCAAAACCATCCTGCCTTAGCCCCAGGCAGCACGGTTTACCTCGTTGAAGAATGGTTGTTTTTCAGGCAGTATACCTTCCACAAACAGAAACTGGTCTTGCACAGGGCCAGTATGAAGTTTTATGAAAGCTGGCTGCAGGAAAATGGTTTTACCGTCAATTATATTGAAACGACAGTTCCTGAAAATGATATCAGGCAATTAGTAAAAACCCTGGCTCAGCAACATGTAACCGATATCCATATTGCGGCAGTAGCCGATGACTGGCTGCATAAAAGAATCCGGGAGGCATGCACTAAGCATAAAATAAAATTGCAGATTTATGATAGTCCGGCATTTATAAATACCCCCCACGCAGTTGAAGATTATTTCAATAAGAAGAAGAAATATTTGCAAACAGATTTTTATACCTGGCAGCGGTCGCGGCGCAATATCTTATTGGACATAGATGGAAAACCTCTCGGCGGCAAATGGACCTATGACGCTGAAAACCGACTGAAATTTCCAAAGAAGGAAAGGGTCCCTGTCATACAACTGCCTGCAGAGAATAAGTTTGTATCTGAAGCCAGGCAATATGTAGAGCAGCATTTCCCTCACAATTATGGCGACAGCGCCAGTCCCTGCTTATTTGCAGTCACCTTTTCAGATGCAGAAAACTGGCTGGATGATTTTCTTACCAACCGCTTTGAGAAGTTTGGAATTTATGAAGACGCAATCGTCGCCAAAGAAGCTATCCTGCATCATTCTGTACTCACCCCAATGCTTAATACCGGTCTGCTGCAACCGCAACAGATTCTCGACAAAGCCCTGGCCGCTGGCAAAGAATTCAATATCCCCTTAAACTCCCTGGAAGGCTTTATCCGGCAGATCATGGGCTGGCGGGAGTTCATCCACATCGTGTATGCGCGGGAAGGTAGCCGGCAGCGCAGCACCAATTACTGGAAATTCAAGCGGAAGATCCCCCAATCTTTCTGGACGGGTACAACAGGTATTGATCCCATCGACATCACCATTAAAAAGGTGCTGCAAACCGGCTATTGTCACCATATAGAAAGACTCATGGTGCTGGGGAATTTCATGCTCCTGTGCGAATTTGATCCCGATGAAGTGTATCGCTGGTTTATGGAAATGTTTATTGATGCCTATGATTGGGTAATGGTGCCAAATGTTTATGGAATGAGCCAGTTTGCCGATGGTGGCCTGATGACCACCAAGCCCTATATAAGCGGAAGTAATTATTTAATGAAGATGAGCGATCATGCAAAAGGGGATTGGCAACCTGTATGGGATGGACTCTTCTGGCGCTTTATGCATGTACACCGGAATTTCTTTTTGTCAAATCCGCGCTTAGGCATGCTGGTGAACAGCTTTGATAAGATGCCTCCCGAAAAACAAAAGCTTCATTTAAACAATGCAGAAAACTATTTACAAAACCTCGATACCCAACCCGAACAATGAAAGCGGTAAAGAAAGAGAATCTTCCTTCTAAAATATGCCTGGCGTGTGAGCGGGCCTTTAGCTGGCGCAAGAAATGGACTAAGGTGTGGACGGATGTAAAATATTGTAGTGATAAATGCAGAAATAATAAAAATGCAAAAAGAAATAACTCCTGAAGTATCTGCCTCAATCTTAAATGTAAGAGACATTGATCGCATTATCGAAATGGCCTGGGAAGATCGTACACCCTTTGAAGCGATCGAGATGCAGTTTGGCCTGAAAGAGAAAGATGTGATCGCGCTTATGCGCCGGGAAATGAAATCAAGTAGTTTTCGCATGTGGCGGAAGCGAACCAATGGGAGAGGAACAAAGCATGCAGCATTGAGAGGAGAGGAGGTGAAGCGGTTTAAGTGTAAGCGGCAGCGGGTGATAACAGGGAATAGGATCAGTAAACGTTAAATAAGTATGCTGGATAAGAAAAAACCAGTTCAGACTATTGAAGCCTCGCAAGCTTCCAGAATGTTACCATCAGGATCATAAAAGAAAAAATATTTTACATAGTCATCCTGAATGATTTCTCCTGCTTCAATTCCTCTGTTTGCCAGCTCTTGCTTTAGTGCAGCTGCGTCAGTCGTTTTAAAGATAGGATAGCTAGCAGTGTCTATATTTACAGAAAAATTTTTATCAGTTTGCCAAAGCGTTAAACTAGTCGGGCATTTTGTATCTAAAACAACAAGTTTCATTGTGGCATCTTCAAATAACAAAGCCAGTCCCAATTTCCTTGTGTACCATTCTTTAGATGTCACAAAAAGTGCTGGCAGCAACTC
>NZ_JPHF01000018.1 GCF_000814325.1 Flavihumibacter sp. ZG627
GCCATTTAGGGGGCTAAGACACCAGATTGTATTGATGCTCATGGATACACACGTTCTAAATACAAACCCTCTAAAAGTTTAGAACTCTTAAAGGGCTTAAAAGGATACTTGCACACTTCCTTCTTATGATTCAAGAAATGTGCAATACCTTAAACGGATACTTGTGTTGAAAGTAGGATGGGTTCCATTACTGTATGTCTGTCTTTTGCTTCCTGTATATTTGGATCCGTCATGATAGCTCCAAGCTTCTCCATGTCTGTCACTTCCAACACTAAAACCACAGATTTAGGATCATTTTGATCCTGAAATGTTTTAAAGCTTGATACGGCAGGAGCAAAAATATTCACTCTGTCTTCATGGCCTTTAAGCCATGTTTCAAAATCACCTACTTTGTGTCTAACTACTACTGTTGGCATGATTATTTTTTTAATAGTTAAAGAAAAATATTAATAGATACCTTTCACCTACTACTATTTTATTACGCACCAGGGGGCTTCTCCTCAATATTTCTTTCTATCGTAATAAAGGGACTGATCATCAGATACCAAAAGGTTTGCTTCTTGGCACTGTCAAACTCCTTTAACCCATAATGCCGTGCTTCAACAGGGGAGTATTTATAGGTGCCGAATATTTTGTCCCAGAAAACAAATATGTCGGCGAAGTTTGAATCGGTATAATACTGGTTCTGGTCATGATGCACCTTATGGATATTGGGTGTGATAAATACCTTCCCGAATACTTTATCGGTCCAGGCAGGTAACTGAACATTGGCATGTTGCGCTACCAGGAAGGGCAGTTGCACAATCAGGTAAACGCCTAAAATCGGAAGGTCGATTCCGAATATAATACATCCCACCGTACTGGCTGTTCCAAATACCAGAACCTCCAGTGGATGCCCCCTGAAAAACGTAGAGGTGTCCATCCTGGTATCACTATGATGCACCCGGTGAAGCCTCCAGAACAAGGGTGACCTATGTGCCAGCCGGTGAAACCAATAGGAGGAGAGATCGAGGCACATCACGCCAACAATCACCTTTAGCCAGAGCGGTATTTCTATCAAATGAAAAAGCCCGATCCCGTTTGCGGATGACCACTTTACGATGCCTACCTGAACTACTGCAAAAGCCAGATTAGCGAAGAAAAACGGTAGCTGGAATAGAACATTATGGACGAAATGATTTAAGCGGCGGTCAAATTTAAATGGACTTCCAAGCAGATGCTCCAGACTGTAAAATAAAGCTATCAGGATGATGATAATGTAATTGGCATCAATCGAGCCAATGTATTTAATTATGCTTTCCATAATTCAGTGGTTGATTTTATTTAATCTCAAACAACACCATATTTATTCCTGCATCCTTAGCGGCAGAAAAGTAAAATGCAGTGCCGGGTTCTATATATAAATACTCCCCCGCTTTCAATCGCGAAAGTTCTTTTCCCTCAGCGTTATGCATGATTACCTGCCTGCCCGTAACCACCTGTGCTACCATCGGTCCACGGTCTTTAATGATCTAATCATTGAGCTCTCCCGCCATTAGCCGGTAAGCAGCCACAGTTTCATTTTCAAACAAGAGCGGGAAGGGTAGTGGCTCCAATTTTTTACCTGGACGATAAGCCGAAAGCAACTCAACATCAGTCACATGAAAGGGAACAGTATCACAATTACTCACCCTGTGCACCAGGGTATCATTTTCAAATGATCTGTACGAAGCATTGCCTATGGTGTTTTTCCCGCTTTGCCATTCCTGTCCCTTTATTTGTGTGCATACCATGGTGGTTGAATAATGCACGAAAACAGATGGGGTGGAATGGATATGAAACATAGTTGTATCGCCCGGCTCTATATTTACATCCAGCAGCCTGATATATTTATTTTCCAGGCTCAACTTATGCAATGGTTCCTTGCTTACCTGCACCTGGGCAGATACTGCATATGAGTTGCATATGATTATAAGTAAAAGCGCGGTCCGTTTCTTTTGCATTCTATGAATTTGCAAATAGCTAATGGTTAGGGGTTGCTTTTCAGGTAGGGTGAAGAAGAATTGCTGCGGCGGGTTATTAAGGTAATGCAATTATTCAGAAAGCGCAATCATTAAGATAGTTCTCTTTTCTCCAGCTCCACCACAGCCTGCATCTGCTTATCCACTTTCAGGAACTGCAATACCAACCATGCCAATGCAATGATAATTGCAGAAACAAAAAGGGAAACCGTCCAGCTATAGTTTGCTTTTACCGGACCTATTAATCCGGCAAAGGACATCTGCCCCAGGTTGGCAATCGTCATGTATAAAGTGAACTGGCTGGCCGACACCTTCTTCCAGCAGCATTGCATGGCAATGGCGAAGATGCCGATACAGGCAAACGTATACAGCAGATTGTAAATGATCATAAAGGCGTAGATAAAACTTCTGTCGCCCCAGTAAGCTTTTGAAAACGACAAAATGGCAATGAAGAAAATCGTCCCCACGAAATATACATTCAACATGCGCATTTTGCCGTATTTCACCATCAGAAAACCCCCAAGTACCATTCCGGCAATGCCTCCGACAAGTTTTGCCGTAGAAAAATACCGGGAGTAATCCAAATTCGTCCAGCCCAATTCTGTTACCGTGAATATGGGCAACATGGTGCTCATATATTTAAATCCGCCCTGGCTGATAAAAAGTACAGAAGCCACCAATATGGAATTTCTTAAACTGCATACACTGTAAAGCGATCGGAAGATCATCCGCCAGTTGCTGAGCTGTAATTTCTTCGACTCCGGCGAGGCCTTCCCTTTCGTCCACGGTGCAATTTTTTCGCCCTGCCGCTCTCTTAAAAATATTGGCACCAGCATAATAATGCCGATCACGATCGCCAGCATCAATATCGCAACAGTAAAACTGAATTCACTCAGCAGCCAGCTTCCAACCGCCAATGAAATAGAGATCCCGCAAATTTTTGATCCCCACATATACCCATTCGCCGTTGCCTGTTGTTCTGCTGGAATAATATCCACCGCCATGCCATCGGTTGCCACATCCTGGAATGATCCAAAGAAGGCTACAATAAATGCAGCGATCATCAAATGGTTCAGGTTATTCAACGGATCGGGCACATAGGCCAGGTGGATACAACTGAGTATCAGTCCTGCTTGTCCAACCAGTATCCATGGCCTCTTTCTTCCCATCGGCAAATAGGTGTAGCGATCCATCAGCGGCGCCACAATAAATTTGATGCTCCATGGCAGCACAGCAACTATCACGAAGCTGGCAATTTCTCCCGGCGATTTCCCATTCATGGCCATCCATGCCGGTATACCAAAAGTTAACATCCCTTCCGGCAGCCCCTGGGCAAAATACAGGGCTATGAAATTGAAGTATCGTAGCCATGTATTTTCCGAGAGGGATGGTATGCCGCGGGTTTTGGGGTCTGCAAATGGTTGGGCTATTTGCATGGCACTGGTCTAAGGTTTAAGGTTTAATGGTTAATGATATCTTACTTAGAACTCAGGTCCTTCCGCATAAAAAGCAGTTCGCTCCATGATTCGTCGAGATAGTCTGATACGTCCCTCAGATATTGTGCATGCGATCCTTCTCCATTAGCAGCTTCATAGACCTCTTTAAATGGCTTGCGATAGCCGGATGCTCTTTCTTTTAGTCCATCCTTATACCTCGTCACCAAAGTATACTGCGCCTTACCACTGCTGCTGGCAGCATAAACGGCTACAGTTACGCCAGCTGCGGTCCAGGTTTTTCTCAACCTCTTGATCATCTTCACCACTTCATCGCCCTTGCCTATTTTGGGATATACATGTGATATATTGATCTTGTCAGTGAACTCCCCCAATCCAGTTGTACTTAGGGAATCGATATAAACCGAATAGCCGGCCGATTGCCTGTCAGTTAAATGAGCAGATACATTCTTGTTCCAGTCCTGTGTGTGCGCCTCACCCAGGTCACCTCTTGCATCTTCGCTTTCCCAACTCTTTGGTCCCTCGGTGATATGATAGCCGCCGGCATCGGGGCCCGACTGTATCGCAAATACCCTCCACGTTGCATCGCCGGTATGGTATTTCTGGGCATGGGCAGCAAGGCCTTTTTCGAATTCACTGATCTTATCCATTTTTGGGAATACCCGGTGGGTGGAGATCACATTCTTGTTTTGCGCGGTAGCCGCAACAGGTAGCAGCGCCAGAAGGCAATAAATGAATGCTTTTTTGAAGATTAATTTGAGTGTCATTGTCGATTGGTTTATTGGTTTAGTGTGAAAGACAAAATTCCGCCACCAATCAAATTTCTGTGAGGACAAACCCGCCTTTGATCCCTATAAATCCAGCATTTAGTAGGACAAATTCTTCATGATCAGGATAATTTCATCATTCTGCAGCGAAAGCCCGGTTTAATGTATAGAAAGGGTAGTAAAAATTGCAGCTTCTATTATCTTTATAAGGAAATGCCCCCGCGTTATACCCCTCCTAAACTGCTGGCAACCATTTTTTGGTTTTGCCTGGCACTGCCTCTATTCGGGCAGCAGAAGTATGAGTGGCTGACCACCTCCAACGGCTTATCGCAGGGCTATGTTTATGATATACTGCAGGATAAGGATGGCTTCATGTGGTTTTCGACCAAGGCGGGACTCAACCGTTATGATGGCTACAGCTTTAAGGTGTTTTCGCATGATGCCTACAATCCCAATACCATCAGCAGCAATTCCATCAATAAACTTTTTGAAGACAGTAAGGGGCGGCTCTGGATCGGCACCGAGGATAACGGTTTGAATGTGTACGATAAAACCAAAGGGATCTTTCACCACATATTGCACGACCCTAATAATCCAAAGAGTTTGTCGGGTAACAGGATTCCCGGCGATGTGATCGAGCTGACGGATGGACGTTTTCTGGTGTATGCATCTAATAAAGGGTTTAATCTTATCAGCCTTCCCGCCAATTATTTTGAAAGAAATCAATCGCCTGCCATAACACGCGTTGCTGCTGTGTCGGACGCATCCTATGTTCCCCTCTGCAAAGATGAAAAAGGTCGGATCTGGACCACCAGCAAGGGAAAGCTCTACCAGTTTGATGCTGAAAAACTTGCCTTCGAATTTCGGAAAGACAGTATAAGTTTCAGTAACTCCTATACCACCAATGCCAACGGCAGCATCCTGATGAATGGTGAAAGATTTCAACTGGTGGAATTTGATGAGGGGTTCAGGACCTATCCTTTGTTTACCCGCTCAATTACAATTGGCAACGAATCCAGTTTTTTAAAAAATGAAAAGGGAGAGATCTGGATCGGCATACCCAATCTGAACCAGTTGCTTGTTTATGATATAAAAAAATGGGAGAAAGGAAAACCGATTGATCCGGAGGATGCTTTGCTGTTCAGGGATACGGCAGTGGCTCCCATGAAAATGCTGAGAGACAATTCAGGTAGCTTATGGCTGGGCACAAATGGATATGGTATTCGGAAATATACTTTTGAAGCGGAGAAATTTAACCACCTGGCAAAAGGATATAGTGTAAGGAAGATCAACAGCTATGATCAAAATGAGATCTTCCTGATAGGATGGGGGGCTGGCAGTAGAATAACTACCAAAGGTGCACCGCTTGCTGACCTGTTTGCGAAAACAGGCTATACCCCGCATAATTATTTTATCTCAAAAAGCGGCAACTTCTGGATGATCAGAAAGCAAGGGCTTGGACCAGATAATCATATTGCTACCGCAATTGAAAAATATGATCCGGCAACCGGGACAAGAAAAGTATTTCCTGTATCGCTGCAAATAAGTTATGATGCCTTGGAGCCCATCCTGGAAGATAAGGATAGTAATATCTGGGTATGTGGCTTAAACGGGAAGGTGATCGTACTGGATCCTGAAACCGGCGCTGTGTCTGCAATCAGCATCAATACAGATGCAACCAAGGCAATGCTTCCCGATGCATTTATAACTGCATTGTACCAGGACGGGAATGGCATTTTCTGGATCGGTACAGAAGAGGGCTTTGCGCGGATGCAATATGATAATACAGGCCGCACCGCTCCCGCAATAACCTGGTACAGGAGTAAGACCAATGATAAGAATTCCCTCAACTTTAATCATGTATCCTGCTTCCTGGATGATCCGGCAGACAATAACCTGCTATTGATAAGCACCAAGGGTGGAGGCCTGAATATTCTCGATAAAACAACGGGTAAGTTTTCCCATATAACCACGCGGGAGGGACTCTGCAATAATGTTGTTTATGGAACACTGGCCGATGAAGAAGGCAATATTTGGGGCAGCACCAATAATGGAATTTTTTGTTTGCTGAAAGCAAGAAAAGATGAAAAGGGGAGATGGTTGTTTCGTCATTTCACCAAGGCTTCCGGTCTGCAGGACAATGAGTTTAACACGGGAGCATTTGCCAAACTGAACAATGGCGATCTGGCCTTTGGAGGTGTTAACGGGTTGAATATTTTTAATCCGGCCACCGTTTTAAAAACCGGCATTTCACCAAACGTTTTTATCACAAATGTTTTAGTAGGAAATGAAGCTGTGTTGCCCAATGATAAAACGGGAATACTAAAACAAACGATAGAGTATACGCCATCCATTACCCTCAATTATGCGCAGGATATTTTGACGCTGGAATTTTCATCCCTCGATTTTACGGCACCCAACCAGAACAAATACCGTTACCAGTTGGTGGGAATAGATAAAGACTGGGTGGAAAGCGGCACGAGGCGCAATGCTACTTACTTACATCTGCCTGCAGGCGATTATGTTTTTAAGGTGCAGGCCAGCAATAGCCAGGGCGTATGGAGTGATAAGATAAGGGAGCTGCAGGTAAATGTGATGCCGCCATGGTGGCAAACATGGTGGGCTTACCTGGTGTATGTGGTGATAGCGGGGTTTTTGCTTCAGACCTTTTTTAAGTTTCGGCTGAACAAAGCGAAGCTGCAATCGGAATTACATTTTGAGCAGCAGGAGGCAAAGCGTGTAAAGGAACTGGATACACTTAAAACACAGCTCTATGCCAATATCACACATGAGTTCAGGACACCATTAACTGTTATCCTGGGGATGGCCAACCAGGTAAAAAGCGATCCTGCCAAATACCTGGATAATGGCCTTGATATGATTGTACGCAATGGCAACAACTTATTAAAGCTGGTCAATGAGATGCTTGACCTCTCCAAACTGGAAGATGGCAAGATGACCTTGAATTTAACCCATGGCGATATCGTTGTTTTCCTGCGCTATATAGTGGAAGCATTTCAATCGCTTGCTACCAGTCAGCAAAAGCAGTTCCATTTCCTGGCCGATACTGATGAGATGATAGTGGCCTATGATGCAGAGAAGATCAGGCAGATCATTACCAATTTACTTTCCAATGCTTTAAAGTTTACGCCGGCTTACGGCAATGTATATGTGAATATTTCCCAGGTAGCAGTAGCGGATGATGAGAAGACCGGACTGTTGTTAAAGATAAAGGACACGGGCATTGGCATACCTGAAAACCAGATCGAGCATATATTTGACCGGTTTTACCAGATCGACAATAGTCATACCCGAAATGCGGAAGGCACGGGCATCGGACTATCCCTAACGCGGGAGTTGGTGAAGCTGATGAATGGGACAATAACGGCGAAGAGTCCGCCAGTGGGGGCAACGAAAGGAACGGAGTTTATCATTACGATCCCGCTCACCAAAGTTTATAATGGGGCAAGCAAGTCTGCTGCGCCTTTGCATGAAAATACAGTTGCGATACCATTGGCAGCACCGGTTGTTGATTATATAGACGACCATTCAAATAAGGATAACGGTGTGCCGCTGATATTGCTGGTAGAAGATAATATTGATGTAGTAGCCTATACGGCGAGTTGTTTGCCTGATTATAAATTAAGTGTGGGGAAAGATGGTCAGGAGGGATTTGATATTGCGGTGGAAACAATTCCGGATCTGATCATTACCGATGTGATGATGCCGTTTATCGATGGCTTTGAGATGTGCCGGAAGCTGCGGCAAGATGAGCGGACCAGCCATATCCCTATCATTATGCTCACTGCCAAGGCCGACATGCAGAGTAAGCTGGAAGGTTTGGAAAAAGGCGCGGATGTTTACCTGGAGAAGCCCTTCAATAAAGAAGAGCTGTTGGTGCGGATAAGAAAGTTGCTGGAACTGAGAAAGAGATTACAACAATACTATAGCAGTCAGATTGGAATTGTAGCGCCTGCAGCGGGTGTGTTGGCGGGTGCGGGAGAATTGGCGGCTGAAGAGCCTGCCGAGCATGAGTTTGTAAGAAAAGTAAGGGAGCTGGTAGAAGCCAATTTCACCAACTATGAATTCAGTGTGGAGCAGTTATGCCGGTTGATGTTTATGAGTCACTCCCAATTGCATAGGAAGTTGGAAGCATTGACAAGCTGTTCACCAAATAGGTTCATTAAGCTGGTGCGATTGCAGAAGGCCAAGGTGTTGCTAGCCAACCCCTCTCTCAGTATTGGCGCTATAGCTTTGGACTGCGGCTATATAGATGCCGGTTATTTTGCCAGGGTCTTCAAGCAGGAGTATGGCGTCACCCCGCAGGAGTGGAGGGTGGGGAGGTGAGTATCATTGAAATTCTCCCATATCGTCAGTTTTGAAGATGTAAATCTGGTCTGTTTCCGTGGAGCTATTATATGTTTTTGACTTTTGGCTATTTATAATGTACCCGCCATCGCTGGTGGGTATTACAGTTTTATTAAACAAGAATGTTGAAAACTCATCATACAATTTTTCCCAAATCTTATTTCCATTTTTGTCGAATTTATATATAGCAGCTTGCGCACTATTATCTAACTGAAATCCTCCTGTAACAATTAATGAATTATCGATTGTCTCCGCAACAGAGATACCTCTTGTAGGATTATCATACACAAAATAGGCCCACTTATTTTCACCATTTGAGTCAACCATTTGGAGGTAAAAATAGGGGCCGGAAGACATATAAGAATATCCTGTGAAGACATAATTTCCTTCATTCGTAATTATAATATTTTTGGGAAAAGCAGATCCTATATCGTAATATGTTTTTTCCCATATCATAGTACCATCCATTGAAAGTTTTACCACCCAAAAATCAGCATCAGGTTCATTAGTAGCGCCTAAAACAATTAATTCATTATTGGATTCTATTTTTATATCAAAAAATTCTTCTCTGCTAGAACGTGAATATGATTTTGCCATCAAAAGGTTGCCATTTTGATCATATTTATTCAAAGTAGCCATTACTGTAATACCTGGAGTACTACCAGGAGCTAAGCCAACAGCATAAATTGACCCGTCACCACTAACTGTAATCCCATTTATAATTTCCGATGGTAAATTTGAAGCTTTGCGCCAAACCAGATCTCCATTATTATTAATCTTTATCAGGTTATTGTGGCCACAAATGATGTATCCATCTTTATAATTCACAATTTTATTTTCAGAAGGACTTCCAGAATAACTATACCGTTGCTCCCAAATCTTATTGCCAATGGAATCGATCTTAATTGCAAACATACTAATAGCTCCATCTGGCCAATTACCAAGCTGTGAGTCACCAACAATAACATATCCACCATCATTAGCCTTTACCATCTGTCCAGTTTTTTGATAGCTATATCCTGTAATTGGTCCGTATTCTACTTTCATTAAAAACTTCAACCAGTATTTTTTGGTTGTAAAGTTTATTACCTGAGTATTCTCCTTTGATTTGGAATCAACCGCAACAACTTTTACCCTATATGAATTGATCTCTCTTAGATTTTTGAATGTATAACTCAGTTCTTTATAACGCTCGACTTTCAGCGTATCATTTAAATAAATATTGTATGATACAGAATCATTATCAGGATCTATAGATTTTGTCCAATTTAATTTTGCAGTATCCCATGAAATAGACTCCAATGATATTATAAACTGACCTGGAGGATTGTTAGGAATGTTTGGTACAGGTGGAGTGACAACAGGCGTGCTATTTTTTTTGCAGCTAATTAAAATAAACATAACGGTTAGCAGAATAGTAAACGATGGCCCTAGGAATTTCGTCTTTTGCATATTATATGACTCGTCCTGAAAAAACC
>NZ_JPHF01000020.1 GCF_000814325.1 Flavihumibacter sp. ZG627
CTGGCGGCGTAAAGGTCACCGCGGGTGCCGCCGTCCACCTAATCACCTGTTCAAATGGCTCGCTCTGATTGTTACATGCATCAACAAAAATCCAGATACGCGTTTGGCTTGCGTCACATCCTACCAAAGTAATTGCACTGGTTTGTGGGTACCCTGAAAGTATTGTTGGTGTACCACAATTATCTGTTGCAGAAGGAGTCACAAAAGCAGCAGCCGGATCAACTGGATTACATCCCAAATGTGGAATTTCTGCTAAACCCGTCACCACCGGCACTTCCACATCCCCTCCAGTAAACACCACATCCACACTTATCGGATTACAACCATCAGTAACTGTATAGGTGTATGTCCTGGTCCAGGAACAATCAGTACCTACATCTGTAGTACTAACTAATACAGCAGTAACTGTTGCACAGTTGTCTGTATATAATGCCGCAATAGATGCCAAAGTTGGAGCCGGCGGTATCTGTGATGGATCTGATAAACATGCATCCCCTACAGCCCCACCTGGTAATACACCAGTCAATACAGGTGCCTCAGTATCCTCAATCGTGATAACCTGAGTAAAGACCTCACTTACATTTCCACAATCATCAACAACTGTCCAGGTATTGGTATATGTGCCGCCACATCCGTTCGCCAGTGCAACAAAGGAACCGGCAACTTTCACTGGCGTTAAGCTGTTATCACAAACATCAGTTGCTACAGGAGCAGCTGCCTGCGCCGCCGTTAACCCCGCTGCATCAGAACACTCGAGCGTAACATCCAGGGAACCCGCAACGGTTGTCCAGACAGGTGCCTGCGTATCGTCAATATTGATCGTTTGCACCGCGGTCGAAAAATTACCACAGGCATCTGTAATGGTATAAGTTCTTGTAACTACAATTGGACAGGTCCCACTTCCCACATCATTGCTGCTCACCAGCAAAGCAGCATCGGAAGTACAGTTATCCGTAATCGTTAGACCCGCTGCCTCAAGCGAAGATATCGTTGTCATTGCCGCCTGGGCATCCGTAACTGCACATCCCTCAAGATTTAGAACCGGAAGACTACCAGTGATCACCGGCGCCTCAGTGTCATCTACATTAAAGGTCTGCGTTAGCGTAAGAATATTTCCACAGATATCCGTGATGGTATAGGTCCTTACAACTACTATCGGACAGGTACCCGCAGCGGGAGCATCCATAAACGCCACTACAAGACTGGCATCTGCTGTACAGTTATCGGTAATAGTTATACCTAAACCTTCAAGACCTGCAACAGTTGTTGCCGCCGCAGGTATTACAGTGATATCACATGCGCTAAGATCCAGCGTTCCCAAACTACCGGTAACAACCGGAGCTTCATTGTCTTCAACAGTTACAATTAATTCACATGGTGTACTTGGACAATTATTCGCTGTTGTTACCAGCGATACAGTATACTGTCCACATAAATTTCCTGCAACTATAGTTACAGTCTGACCTGTTGATGATCCCGAAATAATTGCATCACCTGTAACCGTCCACTGGTATGTATAACCTGTACCAGTAGGGCCAGTATAAACATTGGTGGAACCTGGACAAACATTTGTTGCACCAGTAATATCACAAACAGGAATTGGATGTACAACAACAACCACATCCATGGTACCACCGGGACAAACACCATAGGCCGTACTAACCTGGTAAGTATAAGTGCCCGCATTTGGTGGACAAGCTGTTACCGTTGGCTGGTTAGTGACATTCAGGTAATATGGACTTGGAACACCAGCCGGATCCAAGAGTGTCCAGTTATAGGTTAATGGTAAAGGCGGTGGATTAATCCCCGCATTATCAATTGCCCAAATACTATTGGGTGATCCGGTATAACTCCACCTGATCTTAAGGTTGGACAAGCCCAGGTAATTAGAAAGATCAATGGATGCTGTGGGCCAACCTTTAAAAGGATTACCTAAAGTGGCGGGTCCGATTATTTCCATTAATGGAACAGATTGATAAGTTGCTCCTCCATCAGTAGATATCTCAACTTTAATACTGGCACCTGCCTTAAGATCGTAAGCCTGCTGGAATGTAAAAACTGCCGAATTCAAGCCAATCAAATTAAATACCGGCGTCATCATTGTAGTAGTGACACTTCCAGTTGCAACTGCATATTTATCCTGATCTGGATTATCATATACAACTCCAAAGGGATCGATGGGATTCGTAAGATTCCATGGTGAATTCACTTCATTATCCGCACTTGCCTCGATATTATGCGGTGCTCCGTTATATGTAGCAGACCATCCCTCATTCTGGTCAAGGTTAGCACTGTTGAAAGCCTGAACATCCATCCATCCTCCGGGGAATCCTTCTGCTACTGCAGATAATACAGTACACTCTCCTTCACAAATAGCTGGAGGATTGGCAAGCACACTCGTAGGGGGAACCGGCGGAATAACACTTACTACAGCAATGCTTGAATAGGCATCCGGACAAACACCACCTTCAATTACTGCTCTATAAGAAATAGTTTGGGTTAGATTTGAATAAGACTGAGTTGTACTGGTATTGCTAACTGGAGTCCATGTACTACCACCGTTTGTGGATGATTCCCATCTCACAACCGCACCAGTATGCCCACTCAATGTAAGTGTGCCGCTATTCGAACCCGAACACACCGTTGTAACTGCCGGAGTAATATTTCCGCCAACAGGAACAGGCGCTACAGTTAATGTTCCGGTCAGATTAGTATTCACACAAGGCCCGGATGTCTGTACTGTATAATTAAATGTTCCGTAAGCAGTGGGAATTCCACTGATTGTAAGAACCGATTCGGTAACCGTACCCGTTACACCAGCAGGCAATCCGCTAACGCTTACATTTGTTGCGCCACCACCAAAGGTATATGCTATATTAGTTATCGGGGTATTGGCACATACAGATTGCGTATTGCTTCCAGTTGTAAGCGCTAATGTTGAATTCTGGTTGATCGTTATGGAGCCCGTCAGCGTTTGATTTATGCAAGGACCCGTTGTTACAATTGTGTAAGGAAAACTTCCAGTCACTGTTGGTGTACCACCGATGGTAACCAAACCTGCTGATGTATTTGCGGTTATACCTGCTGGTAAGCCAGTAACTGTTACACCAGTTGCTCCACCACCAATTGCATAGGTTATGGGGGATAGTGCAACGGCCTCGCAACTTACCCTGTTATTTGAACCGGCTCCGGATGTTAAACTCAATGTGGAATTTGCATCCACTGTAATTGTTCCACTGAGCGAAACATTCTCACAAGGCCCCGCTGTTGTTATAGTGTAACTGAAACTTCCTGGTGCAGTAGGGGTTCCGCTAATGGTAAACACCCCATTACTGTAGGCACCTGTTAAACCAGCAGGCAAAGCTCCTGATGTTAAAGATGCACCCGTTCCGCTTCCACCAACCGCATAAGTAATTGGTGTTATAGCACCAGCTGATACGCAAGTTGTTTGTGCATCGGTGCCTGCCGCTGAAGATAATGTTAACGTTGCATCGGGCGTAACGGTCAGTGCAGCAGCCGTGGATATGATAGATGAACAGGTGTAACCTGCCGGACCAGTTATTATAACATCATAATTACCAGCATCAGCAGCATCCACGCCACTGATTGTTAATGTGGGGGAAGTGGCACCAGTAATAGCCGTTCCATTTTTTCTCCACTGGTATGTCAGCGGATCGCCATTAGCATTAGCCACTACAGAGAAACTTACATCCTCGCCAATACATACGGTTGATGCAACAGGTTGTGCTGTGATAACGATTGCCTGGTCAACATTTAATGTCCGCACCGCAGATGTAACCGGCGCACAGGGCGCAGTTCCACTTACTACCACATAATAACTTCCATCATCAGAAAGAGCCACCTGGTTGAAATGCAAATTAGCTGTTTGGGCGCCTGTGATATTCGCGGAATTTGTAACGGCAGTTCCACCCGGCGCTGTTCCCTTATACCATTGGTAAGTCAGCCCTGTTCCTGTTGCAACAACAGTAAAGTCGGCCGGGAAGCCAGCACACACACCAAAGTTTGCAGGTTGTGAAGTGATGGTAACAGCCCTGTTTATTGTTAATGTTGTAGAAGCTGTTGCAGCCACGCATGGACCTGCCGGATCGTTGGTAGTATAGGTCAGCGTTACCGAGCCGGCATTAATATCTGTGGCACTGGGAGTATAAACTGCAGTAGGTGAATTATTGCTGAATGTGCCGGTTCCACTGGAGGTCCAGGTTCCGCTTGTCGCACCGCCACCAATGGTTGCAGCCATTGTTGCTGTTCCATCCGAACAGATAGTTTGGGCGGGTCCTGCAGTTACAATTGGCAATGGCCTTACTTCTATTGTCCTCGTATCCGTAACAGCAGCACAACCTCCCGGCGCATTTGTTGTTAAGGTTAGCGTTACAGTTCCAGTGAAATTGACTGCAGGTGTATATGTTACAGTTCCTGGCGTTGCCGTTTGAACGTTATTACTACTTAATGTGCCGCCGCCGCTGGTGATTGTCCACGCGCCAGTGGTTGCTCCTCCTCCTACAGTGGCTCCACTCAATGTTATGGCCGTTGGTGTAGCAGATTGACACACTTCATTTGGGCCACCAGCTTCAACAGTTGGTAATGCAGTTACAGTAATTGTTCGTGTAGCCGTTGCTGGGGGACAAGGACCACCACCCGTAGTAATGGTAAGAGTTACTGTTCCTGAAAAATTAGGAGCCGGACTATATGTTACGGTTGAAGGATTGGCAGTCTGTGCCGTGTTACTTAAACTTCCCCCACCACTTGTTATTGACCATGCAGCAGTTGTAGCGCTTCCACCAAGTGTAACTCCGCTTAGTGTAATTGCTGCTGGAGTCGCAGACTGGCAAACTGAAATTGCCGGACCTGGATTTACAGTTGGAAGGGATGCTACGATTATAGTTGCATTCGAAGTTAAATTTTGTACGCATGTTGCAGCATTAGGATAAGCAACACTTACAAGATTATATGTTGTGGTGGCGGTAAGGTTTCCAGTATTCAAAGTTGCTGTGCCACCAGCTCCTACTGCTATTGTCTGGACAGCACCTGTTCCAACTCTATAACTTATGACAGTGTTTGGTGTAGCTGTAAAACTAACAGTAGTTGATGTGCCTGTGCAAATGGATGGTGTAACCGATAAACTTGCAGTAGGCAATGGCCGTACAATAACAAGCATTGTGTCTTCAATTACAGGACATGCTATGGTAGTGACATTGCTTCTGAGAATAATTGGAATTGTTCCGGTTGTGTACCCGACTGGCAATGTGTAAGTGCTATTCAATCTTATAGGAGAACTTATATTTCCTTGTGAAACCACCCATGTATACTCATTGTTTCCATTAATTGTACCCTCGATATCCCCAGCTAAAGTAATTGAATTTGTGCCCACACAAATATATTGATCGGGGCCAGCGTAGAGCTTTGGACTGCCAATAATAATCTCTTGTGATTCGACGGTACTGTTTCCACAGACATTGGATGCTACAACGGTAATATTACCAGTCACAGCATTAATATTCGCAGTTACTCCTAAGGATGTTGTACCCTGTCCGGAAGTAATTGTCCAACCTGCAGGCACTGTCCAGGTATAACCTGTTGCCCCGGGAACTGGATCAATAGTATATGTAAGATTCTTTGTTGGACAAACAGTGGTAGGTCCTCTAATTGTATCTGGCTGTGAAGGAACTCCTGGTACGGTTGTAACAGCAAGTATTGATGCAGCACTTGTGCCACAACTATTGGTAGCAGTAACAGTGATATTTCCACTTACAGCAGTTCCAGTTGTTGATACTGTAATGGAATTTGTTGTAGCGCCTGCAGTTATTGTCCAACCACTCGGAACAGTCCATGTATAGGAAGTTGCATTTGGCACAGCTGTTATACTGTAAGTCAAACCTGTTCTACTAACACATTGGGTCGCAATTCCGGTTATAGCTCCGGGGGTTATTGGAGTTGGAGGATTCACTACCATACTCACCACATTACTTGTTGCTGTTGCCGGTGTTGCACAGGGTGCATCAGAAGTCATTACAACACTTACCTGATCGCCATTCACCAAACTTGATGTAGTGTATGTATTAGCGTTAGTACCTATATTCGCTCCATTTAATTTCCATTGGTAGGAAGGATTTGATCCACCATTCGTTGGTGTTGCTGTAAATGTTACTGAATTACCCGGGCAGATAGGAGAAGCAGAAGCAACTATACTAACAGCTGGAACTGGTGCTGGTAAAACATTCATCGTGATTCCTGTACTTGTCACAGACACTGGATTCGCACAAGGAGCATTCGAAGTCAATTCAACAGTTACTATCTGACCATTTGTTAACGTGGTAGTAGTAAATGTTGGACTATTCGTTCCAACATTCGCACCATTTATTTTCCATTGATAGGTTGGACTGGTTCCACCATTAGTTGGGGTAGCGGTAAACGTTACGGAAGTGCCGGGGCAAATATCATTTACAGATTCTGCAATACTTACTGCTGGTACAGGCACTGGAAGAACATTCACTTCAACACCAGTGCTTGCAACAACTGCTGGACTTGCACATACAGCATTTGATGTCATCTCTACAGTTACAAGCTGTCCATCAGTTAAACTGCTGGATGAAAAAGTGGGACTATTTGTTCCAACATTTACACCGTCAACTTTCCATTGATATGTTGGACTAGGCCCTCCATTTATTGGTGAAGCTGTGAATGTAATTGAAGTGCCCGGACAGATATCATTTACCGATTCTGCTATACTCACAGATGGAATGACAAGGTCATTCACAGTCATTGAAATCTGGTTGCTGGTTGCCGTAGCTGGTAATGGACATACAGCATTTGAAGTCATCAATACAGTGACTCTATCTGCATTTGAAAGAGTAGTAGAAGTAAATGTATTGCTATTAGTTCCAACATTAGCGCCATTCACCTGCCATTGATAAGATGGAGTTGTTCCTCCACCAGTAGGAGTAGCTGTAAATGTTACAGATGTACCCGCACAAATTGTTGATCCAGGATTTGCTGAGATTAAAACAGAAGTTGGTGTATTGGGTATTATTGTAACATCTGTAGTACCCGCTGCACTCGTACAGCCATTCACCGTTACGGTTACACTATATACT
>NZ_JPHF01000021.1 GCF_000814325.1 Flavihumibacter sp. ZG627
TGTTGGTGTAGCAGGAATCGGAGTAACCGTAACAATAGCTGATCCAGATGCTGGTTGATTACAGTCCGTGGTTGAACCATCTTCAACACTAATCAATTCATACGAAAAATTTCCTGAAGATGCTGTGGATACTGGAATGGTTATGGATGTGTTGGTGCCCTGGGTAGTAATAGTTTGTGGTGTTCCACTTGGGCCTATCCTGTAAGTGAAAGTATAGGGCGTTGTACCACCTGAGCCTGTAAATGTAATTTCAGGATTTGGATCACCTTGGCAAACTGTAGTTGTTCCTGATATAGTTGCCGAAGGGAGTGGATTAACCACTACTAAAACATAAGGTGATGGAGTATATACATCAGTACAAATTTCAGCTTCATCTGCATCCTGAAGATTTGCCGCTCTCCGAAATAGAGTATTTACAGTTAATGCATTCACTGCACCCTCCGGAAGGCTACTCGCACTGGCACTCCAATCGGCACCAATGTTAGTCCAGTTAGCTCCATTATCTAAAGAATATTGCCACCAGTATACAATTGTACCACTCACAGCTCCCGATTCCGTAGCAAGTTCATTATTAGAAATTGCTGGTGATGGTTGCCCAGAACATACTGCAGTACCACCGTTTATGCTTCCCGGATTAACCGGACAAGCCATACTCCCCCAACTCCCCCACTGCCAGACAAAACCCTGGTAACTGAACCAACCTATAGGAAATTTTTCATTATCACCAACATCCCCAAACGCATTTTTTGGCGCTGCCAACAACCCTGTGGAAAACAGTTGAATAAGTAATGCCAGCAGGATGAAAAGTCTTGCTTTTCTTCCGCTAACATTGCATACAGGAAAGGTATTTTCCGGGTTTCGGGACATTCAGCTTTTTTATTCAGCTTAGCAGTCATCACGCTTCTAAGCCAATAGAATTGTTACAATAAGCGATCTTTTGATTATTGAATAATAATCCTGCTATCCATTAATTTCCTCATGGAATTTCAATGGACTATCAGGCCTTTGGTTTTATGTTCTTAGGAATTTCCGTGGATATAAGCAGAGATTGGATTTTCAACAGGGTTCAGGTTTATTAAAATAATCATTAAAAGCCTTATTTTATAATATTCTTAACGGTTTTTTATAAACAAAATCACCCTCGTAATTATTACGAAATGACTCTGCCCATAAGGGTGATAAAATACCGGCCGTAAATGTTGTTGGAATTACCCCAGAATACTGCAAAAGGATCCAAAATGAATTGATCCATCACCAGAACTTCCGCTCCGGTAACTACAAGAAAATAGGGTCAACAGACATAAACACCAGTTCTGGTTTACTGTCTTCGTTAAAGGGGTACAATCAATTAATAAGCAATATATTACGAATCACTCAAATTCAATAATTTTTGATATAAAAGATTTGTGATTTCTTTATAATTTTTTGAATAAACCCGTGGTATTTTTTCCCCATTTTTTTCCAAGCAGCCAGTTTCACACAGGGGGAGTTTTTGCTCTGCACATTATACGGGCTTATGTGCCCAAGATCGTTGTAAGGCCACGGTATTGCCGCCTAAGCGCCGCCTCAACACCGGGATAGTCAGGATGTATCAGGTAAAGTCAGGAAAAGTCAGGATAAATCAGGGTAAGTCAGGAAAACATCAGGTAGAAGTCAGGATATCATCGCACGAAGATCTATTCCTCTTCAGGTAAATTTCCCTAATATATCGGCAAAATGTCCGGTAAAAATTTGACCAAACCAGGGCTTTGTCTTCACCGTATGCCCAATTTTCAGGGTAAATCCGTCGTTGAAAATCAACGAGCTTTTATTTCCACGGCGGACAGTAAATGATCCCGCTGTTCTTCCGCTTCACATCCCGGAATATGATCGAAACCTCCCAGGTGCTCCTCTTTCCAGGAGAATCCCGCAGCTTCGAGATCAGTACATCGGAGCTGAATCCGAATTGCATCTTCCCCTTGCTGAAACCCAGGTAAGGTACAATAGCATTCTTCGACCAGTACCATACCCCCGCACTTACACTGGTGCTGGTCAACTCATCAACCACATACCCCAATCCCGCTCCTACCGAAAAATAGCTTGCAGTAGTCTGTCGCTGGTAAATTCCATTGGTGGTCAGCACCAGCCCGTTATTCAGGTTGCGCTCGTAATTGGCATGCACCGCGTAACGCGTCGCCAGTCGCTGGTTATCATCTTCCAGAAAAGTCTGCCTCGGCTTATTCAGGTGAAAGGCCGATACACCGAAATCAAAATTACTCTTATCGCCACCAATTGAATAGGTCAGTCCCGCACTTGAAGAAAGATATGGCTTCATCGTGGATAAAGCTGATTCCCCTGTGGGGAGATTAACATCAAATCCTCTGCCGGTATACTGCTCGCCAAAAACTACCCTGCTCCAATCCATCCGCTTATGTCCATAGATCAATCCCACACCCGCTCCGAGATAATGATTGTTATTATATCCTTCTGCTATCTGCACATTGTAAGCAACATTCCCCGATCCATATACACTCTGCAAAACACCACCCATCGTTTTATCATACATGAACATCCCACCCACCGCAAATCGTTGACCCTCCGGCAATGTCTCCACAAATAATTTACGGTCATGCGAAATAGTTCCTGTCACATAAGGGGCAGTCGGACCGATCCACTGGCTCCTGAAATTCATGATCACTCTCCAGTCGCCATTGATATTACCCGTTAGTGCCGGATTAATATTCAGCGGCGATGCCCAGAATTGTGAAAAGCTCGGATCCTGCGCCCACAGCGGATTAGCGCCTGCCATAAAGCAGGTGACCAGTAGCACAATCCGAAAATATTTTAAGCACATTTTCATATCAATCGTTTATCTCACCAACGTTACCAATCCTGTTTTGCGAATCACTTCACCATTGATTCCAATAGCTTCCGCAACCCATGTATACGTATCAAGCGGTTGGATCGCACCCTTGTAATAGCCATTCCAACCCGCACCCAGCGCTTTGGTTTCATACACCAATTCACCCCATCTGTTGAAGACCCTGAACCAACGTAGCTCACGTACATTGATCGTGAATGGGAACAACAGATCGTTTCTTCCATCCCCATTCGGGCTCCATACTGTGGGCACCAATACTTCAGGCGTTACACCTGGTATTGTACTATTGATAACATTCACCACCAGCGTATCTATAGTTTCGCATCCTGCCTCCGAACGCATGCTGATCCTGTATTGTACACGCTTATCATAATTGAATACAGGGTCGATGATATTATACCTGTCAAGGCCAACGGTGGGGCTCCAGTTAAACATATTGTAGTGCGGTCCAAGATCCCTTGCATTCAACGGAGTTGGAGTATTTCCATTCGTAAATACCGGTGGCAGCGTTGTACCCGGAATTGGATAAGTTATCCATAGCGTATGCTCAATGCCGTTAGCAGTTATACTACAATTCCTGTCACTAACGCTAAGTATGGTGTATTTCGTTGTAGCATTAGGTTTAACCTTCAGCTTGTATAGGTCAGAACCATGGTTATTGATGGTATATGTTTGCGAACCATCACTATAACTGAAGCTCCATGGTCCTGTTCCTTTCAACCTGATAGTAAGATCAGTAATCAATCCCAGGCAAAGTGAATCCACACCACTGATACTTACTTCCGGAAGCGCATGTACAACAACGTTAACCGGCTTCACTTCAGTACATCCATTGCTGTTCACCGCTCTTATATAATATGTTCCCGATTGTGGTATAGCACCCGGACCAGACAATGCAATTGTTGCTGATTCATCCCTCCAGTAACTCAATCCCAGATCCGCATCACTTCCTGCGGTTATTGCTGCAGTAGTGATATCAACTGTATTCGGGCTGCAGACTGGAGCAGGATCTGTGATCACGAGCTCCGGTGCCTCCAGTGATGTTACCACCACGGGCTTCACCATCACACAGCCTGCCGCATTTACCGCCCTGATATAATATGTTCCTGATTGGATCAGGCTTCCGGGGTTGCCGATCGGCTGACTTGTCTGATCATCTCTCCAATAACTAAGTGTCAATCCCGGCTCACTACCAGCCGTAACCGAAGCTTCAAGAATATTCACGGCAGCGGGCTGACAAACCGCTAATGGATTTGTAACCTGTAATAAAGGCAACGCATTAACTGTAACATTTACAGGTTGGATAATAGCGCAACCATTAGTGGCAGTTCCACGAATATAATACCTGCCCGTAGTTACAGCACCTGGCTGCGCGACCGGTGTTACACCTTCTTCATCCATCCAGTAACTGTAAAACAATCCCGCATCACTTCCTGCTATTATTGCAGCAGCAGTAAGATCAATTGTAGCAGGTGCGCAAACCGCAGCCGGGTCATTTGTTACCACAACAGGATTAGGTATTGCAACAAAGCTTACTGTTGCAGTGGCAAGACATCCCCCTGCATCTAAAACGGTGATGGTATAATCGCCCGGAGCCATATCAGCAAACAGATCACTATCCTGGTATGTTACACCATTATCAATACTGTATTTATAAGGTGCGGTACCATTGCTTGCATTTACCCTGAAACTTCCGGTAGTAGCTCCACAAGGCATATCAGGTGCAGCAACATTTACAACAATCGTCGATACCAGTTGCACCAGTGATCCACTCACGGTGGTGGTACAGTTGTTCGCATCAATTACGAGTATCGTATAGTCACCCGCAGGAAGATCATTGAATACATTGCTGTTCTGGAAACTATTTCCACCATCCAGGCTATACCTGTAAGGAGCAGTTCCATTGGATGCACTAACAGTTATTGTTCCGGTAGAGAATCCACATGGGATATCAGGTGTTGTTAGTGTTGCAGCAACAGTATTCGGGATCTGGTTAATTATAACATCAGTTGTTGCGATACAGTCTTTAGCATCCCGAACGGTTATTGTGTAATTACCGGCCGGCCTGTTTGTAAACAATTTCGATGTTTGATAAGTCGCGCCACCATCAATACTGTATTCATATGGCAGGTAGCCATCTTTTGCTTCCACAATTATATCAACAGCCGTTTGATCACAAAGTATATCCGGTGCCGATGCAGTTGCAGTGATATCACAACAGATGATCTCACCCACGGTCATAGCAAGATTTACAGTACAGCCATTTGCATCTGTAATCACAAGTGTATAATCTCCTGGTGCAAGAGCCGATATTCCTGTTTGTGATGAGGTGAATCCGGCCGGACCATTCCACTCATAAGTATATGGAGCTGTTCCACCATTCACCTGCACTGTAATTGAACCGTCAGTTGTACGACAGTTTGCATCTGCAACAGTTGGAGTAGCAATTAAGGAGACGTCTGTATTGGCAACGGTAATATTTTTGGTTACCGTACAGCCATTGATGTCTGTTATAGTTACTGTGTAATCACCTGCGCTAATCGCATTTATATCTTTTGTATCGGTCATGAATCCATTAGGGCCGGACCATGAAATTGTATATGGCGCTGTACCACCCTGTATCTGCATGCTTACACTTCCGTTATCATTTCCACAGATCGATTGGGTGATAGTTTCAGTAAGTATGATGGCAACATCAACTGAGTTTACGTCCACATCAAGGGTGGTAGTACATCCATTAAGATCAGTTATCACTACTGTGTACATGCCCGCAACCAATCCTGTCAGATCTTTTGTATCGGCTCTGAAGTTTGCAGGACCGTTCCAGCTATAGGTATACGCAGGATTGCCACCCGAAACTACCAGGCTGATGGCCCCTGTTGCTCCCGTACAGGAAGTTGCCGTAACAGTTGGAACAGCAGTGATCACTTGCATATCAATAGTCACTTCTATATTCTTTGTAGCTGAACATCCATTTGCATCGGTGACTGTAATTGAATATGTTCCCGGTGCAAGATTAACCAGGTCCTGGTCTGATGAAGTGAATCCGCCTGGTCCGCTCCAGCTAATGGTATACGGTGCAGTACCACCAGCGATACTGAGGTCGATTGCACCATTATTAGAAGTACAAATCACTTCGGTAGTTACTTCAGTTAGATCAATCGTCACATCCTGCGTACCTACTTCCACATCAAGGTTGGTAGTACATCCATTAAGATCGGTGATCACAACAGTGTACATACCAGTAACAAGGCCATTGATATCTTT
>NZ_JPHF01000022.1 GCF_000814325.1 Flavihumibacter sp. ZG627
TTTCTTTGCATAGATAAACTTCGGCAGCTACTGCTTTGGTTTGGCGGGGCACTTGCCGAACCGGACTTAACGGCACACTTTTTTACCGGATTCTTATAGACTAAACCGAAGCGCAAAGAAAAACAAGCAATCGATTATTTCATGGGATGATGTTGTTGTAATTCATTTTGCAGGTCATCTAAATTATTGACCTGGTAACGCTCTGTTGAACTCACATATTTGTGGCCAGCCATGTACTGCACTTCACGTAACGAGTTTTTCTTTAACCAGTGCGTGAGTACACTGCTCCTGATCTGCTGCGCATTAATAACACCAGGTTGTAACTGTCGCAACTGCTTGAACATCCACTGCACCTGATTAGAGATGTTTTGCGGGCTGATAGCGGGCTTCTTTTTTTCTGCGAACAACGGGCCTTCCTTGAACTTATTGGCCGCCAGATAAGTCTGTAATGCCGGTATCTGAACAGCTTGCAAGCTCAACCAGCGCTCGCCCGTTCTCTTGGTTCCTTTGACCAGGATTTTGCCTTCGTTGATTTTGAGGTGTTGCTTTTGCAGTCGGATGATTTCATCAACGGTGAGAGCTTGATAAATCAGCAGTCCCAGCATGATCTTTTTACTGGCGTCCACACTGAGTTGGATGCTGTACTGCTGATAGAGTTGTTCCAGGGTTTCGAGGGATAAAATATTCACCGGTATTTTTCTGACCAGTCCTTTGATGAACACGCCAGCGGCAGGGTTGTCAGTTCGCCTTCCTTCACTGATCAGGTAATTGCAGTAATGGCGGATTACATTCAAGATGCCATGCACACTGCGTTTGGTGATACCCTGTTCACTGCAGTATTGCATATAGGCCAGCAGGTCAGTATAGGTAAAGGTTTGCAGGGCCAGGTTGTCTGCCGCTAACCAGGTGATAAATTTCTGGCTGTATTTGCTGTAGGTATGGATGGTGGAAGGACTAAGTTTTTTGGATGCCAAGTAGTCTGTATAGTTCATGGCTGCTCGTTTTTTAAATGGGTATAAATCTGCGTACTGTCCAGGCTGCTGTGGCCCAGGAACTGCTGGATGCGTTCGAGTTTCATGCCACTTTGCAGTAAGTGGGTGGCAATGGAATGGCGCAGACTGTGCGCGCCTACCTTCTTTTTTATTTTGGCGCGTTTCACCAGGGCTTTGATCCTGATGTACAGACTTTGCTTCTGCATCGGCCGGCCACGATTGGCATCGATAAAAACCCTTTCAGTGGGCCCAGCCTGCAGAAGCTGTGGCCGGGCGTAATTGATGTAAAAAATAATCGCCTGGTAAGATTTTTCAGCCATTGGTACCAGCCTTTCTTTGTAGTGTTTTCCTTTTCGCACATGCAGGATTTTTCTATCAGTGATAATATCTTTGAGTTCCAGGCTGGCGCCTTCATTGAGCCGTAAGCCACAGCCGTAAAACACCGCCAGCATCGCCTGGTCCCGGATGCCTAAAACACTGTTGGATACAGCATCA
This sequence comes from Flavihumibacter sp. ZG627, assembly GCF_000814325.1. Classification (GTDB taxonomy): domain Bacteria; phylum Bacteroidota; class Bacteroidia; order Chitinophagales; family Chitinophagaceae; genus Flavihumibacter. Next base: position 1,488 of record NZ_JPHF01000022.1, read on the forward strand.
TAGAGGGCATTGATTTCTGTTTTCGTTAAGTACTGTGGCTTGGATCTGGTTTCTTCCACACGCTGCAGTGCAAAGCCAACAGTGGATTTGCCAGTCTCCCGTAAATACTTACTGAACAGTTTTAACACCTGTATGTGCTTATTAATGTGCGACCCGCTTAGTGGCCGTCCAGTACGTTTTCCGGTCGCCTGTCGCAGCTGCGCAATGTAGGCTGTTGCATCAGTGGCCTCGAGTTGGGCCAGCGTGGTTTTATTTTCCGCGAGCAGGTATTTAATGAACTCTTGCAGCGCCTGGTGCATTCCCGGGATGCTTAAGGGTGAGTAGTTCAGTAACTGCAGCCATTCTGTAAAACCCTGTTGCAATAGGATCCACCCACTGCCGGGCAGTGTAGTTATTTGTGCCATAAAATTTGATTGGGAGTGAAAGAAAAATATTTTCTTAATAGTCTTTTCCCGTGTCGCAATTGTCGCATTACCCTAAATCCGCTACCAGACTGGTTATAAATGCGACACCAATGCCACTGTCGCATTACTGTCGCATTGTCGCATTTAACTCGTGCGGATCCTTTGCAGCACAGCCGCAATATGGCTGTCGATAGCCGTTTTCAGCTGGCTGTATTCCTCTGTTGAAGTAATGCTGTACTCAAAGCCAGCGCGGCCTTTGCCACCGTAAATACGTTTTACATAGCCATACTGTGCAAGCTCTCGCATGTAGCGTTGTATTGACCTGGGCTCAAGCCTGAAGGCCCGGCGGATATCCTGGGCCTTAAAACTGGCTAAGCCCTGTTGGTGAACATGCGATTTCAGGGACTCAAAAAAACTGCGGGTCGCTTGGCTGAGTTCATCGCTCTTACTGAAGAGTACATCTTTTAAAAGTGAAAAAGCTTGTTCGATATCGGTAATGGTGGTTTCAATGTAATGCTGGCCACCCCCGTCTTTCTTTATGTCGCGTTGGTACTGGTGGTAAAACGTCACGGCCTCTATAAAGCCCAGCAGTAGCGTCATCGTTCTTCTTGGCTTAAACACTTGCTCCGGCAGCTGGATCCATTTGGCATACGGGTTAATGATCTGGATGGGCCGTAAGACCCGTTGCATATTCTGGAACAGTTCTTTGTACTGTTGTTCTCTTTCGCGGTTGATCTCACCACAGGCAAGACTGGTCTGGTAAGCATTGATTTTTTTGTCCTGGTCTTTACTCATATCGGTATAGAGCAGGATACAGCGGTTGGCATTGTCTTCATAGATCTTTTCTTTGGTGGTGCAACCACTCACCGATACCGGACCTTCTACGGTCAGCGTAATGGTTTTTAAATTGCCCTTGTTGTCTTTTAGCGTAACGGTTTTACTGATCTTTCTTTTGGTCTGCAGTTCGCGAAGCGGATAAAACACGGTCATGGCCCCATCGAGGTCCTCAATCAGCAGCAGCTTGTGTTTGAGCTCCTCCTGCTTAAAATAATACAGCGCGTTTTCAGTAATCTGCGTGATCTCGATCTTGTCTTCTTCCGGGATCAGTTCCGATATCTTTTCCTGAAGGTACGTCTTACCGCTGCCGCTGGCGCCCAGGAACATCACGTGTAAAGGGATCTGTTGTTTTCTGGTGCAATACACCAGGTAGGCCACCAGGGCATTGGACGTTTCTCCAACAATGCCACTTAATGAGATCAGCTGGCTCGTGCGTTGTAACAAGTTTGGTTTTTGCAGTTCTGTAATGGCGGCCTGTCTCTCAGCGTGTGTCAGTTCTTTTACGGTGTCTGGCTTTTTCTGCAGCGATTCAATGCGCTGCAGCCGGTAGTTTTCCAGTTGGGTAGTGAGCTCCGCCAGTGTAGTAGACGTTGCACTGGTGGCCGTCTCCAGCACCTCAGTAATCGTATTAATCGCCTGTTCCCGTTGCCCATGGTTGTACAGATCCAGGCTATGCCACACCGGTTGAGTGAGCCGCTCTTTGTGTTGCACTTTGAGGGTGACTTTTAACCGGTCCAGGCCCGTGATTTTTATACCGCCGAGTACTTCTATTCTTAATTCACAGTTGTCATAGATCAGCAGTTCCGGATTAGCCGTGATCAGTTTGTTGTCTTTGGGTAGTGCAGGTGGTGGTGGGATTTGCTGGGGTTTATGTTCAGTTGAAAAAGAAAAACTAATTCGCTGTTCAATCAGGTCGAGTAATATTTTTGGATCATCATGGGCCTGCAGGACACTGTTGACATCTTCACCATCGGGTAATCTAACCTGGGTGATGGTAATACCCGGGAGCAGTTGTTGCAAGGTGCTGTAATGCTTCTGCGTAGCGGCTTTACCAGCTTCATCAGCGTTCAGCAACAGGATGATTTCGCGCAAGTTGGGGAGGCTTACAATGGCTTGGCTGTGCTCCTCCGTCAGGCCATTGGTGCCATACAATGCCAGGATGCTATACGCTTCGGTGATGGCTTGTTGTTGTAATAAACTCGCAGCATCAATGATGCTTTCCGTGACAATTAATTTGGTGGTGGTGGATGCTGGATAGCCAGGATATAAACCTGTTCTATTCGGCAAATAAAAATGCCGGCTGTCTTCTTTATTCAAAATACTTCTGCCATAGATGCTGATGATTTTATTGTCTGCATTCTTTAATGGGAACAGGATGCAGTCTTTCGCCCATACGTTGTAACCACCAGCCGGCCTTGCTTTCAGCAGACCAGCCTTGATCATACTCTCCACCAGGTGGTGGTGTTTACTTTCCACATGCAGCCCACCACTGTTATAGGCCATCTCCACTTTGTTGTAATCCAGGCTCCGACTCTGCAGATACTCCACTGCTTTTTTAGTAATGGGCAAGCCTCTTTTGTAATAACTGAACACTTTGGCCAGCACAGCTTGCGTGGGCAGGATTTCTGCATCGATCACCAGTTTGGGGGTTGGTGTCGGCGAAGGATCTCCCAGAATCGCCGTTGCTTTTACCAGGGCTTCGTGCTTGCTGCAATTTTCTTTCAGCTGGATAAACTGGATCGCATCACCGGTACCGGCCTGGCAGTTACTGCTAAAACAACAGTAGGTGTTGGTGGCCGGATAAACCTGCAGGCTGGGTGTTTTGTCCGGATGGAACGGACAGTGCAGGCGTCTATTCTTATCAGGGTGCAAGTCGTAGTGCTGCAGCACCGCCATAATGCTCAACCCTGTTTTGATCTCCTTTAGCTCCATGTGGATATTTTTTTGTCTATAAGCAAACTTGCCTACAAAAATAGCAAACTTTCTATTACCAAAAGAAGCATACGCCCCCATTTATCCACACCTTTGCCTACAAATTGTTGATTTCACTAACCAAGAGTGCTAAATTTGCCCTATACCTACAGCATTAAAGCCATTATCATGGAGTTTAAAGACCGACTTAAGCAGGCAAGAACCAAAAAAGGCCTCTCACAAAGTGACCTCGCCAAAACCATCAGTGTCCATGTGACCAATATCTCCCGCTATGAACGCGGAGAGAACAGGCCCACTTCCGACGTATTGACCAAACTGGCCAATGCCCTGGGTACCACCGTAGATTTTTTAATGAGCGGATCCCTTAATGATCTGGCCGATACACAAATTGCCGATAAAGAATTACTCTCCCAGTTCAAACGGGCAGAGCATCTACCCCAAGAGAAAAAACGCCTGGTCAAAGAGTTCCTGGAATCTTTTCTGATCACCAATGAACTCCAGCAAAAACTGGCCATTAAATAATATTGATCTTTATACCATGGAACAACTGGTCGTACATATCAAAAAGAAAAACAAGCTGGCCTTTATTAAAGAGCTCCTCAAAGCCTTTGACTATGTAGAAGTCCTGGAACCAGCTCAACTCAGCAGCAAAGAAAAAAAATGGCTGGCCGGCCTGGAAGAAGCCGTGCAACAGGTCAACCAGCACAAGCAGGGGAAAATAAAATTGAAGTCCGCCAAAGCGCTTCTAAATGAGTTATAATGTACAGGTTACTGCCTTCTTCGAACGGGAACTCAAAGCCCTGGCTAAAAAACACCGCTCCTTAAAAAATGATCTGGCGGTCTTAATTGAACAACTGGAACTGGAACCTACCACCGGCACTGACCTTGGCAACAGCTGCTACAAAATACGCCTCGCCATCACCTCCAAAGGAAAAGGAAAATCCGGCGGCGCTCGCGTCATCACACACGTAAAGATTTCCGGTAGCACCGTTTACCTGCTCTCCATCTACGACAAAAGCGAACTGGAAAATATCTCCGACAACACCATCAAAGAAAG
>NZ_JPHF01000023.1 GCF_000814325.1 Flavihumibacter sp. ZG627
AGAACCTACTTCCACATCAAGGGCGGTAGTACATCCATTGAGATCAGTGATCACAATGGTGTACATACCAGCAATAAGGCCATTGATATCTTTTGTAGCAGCGGTAAAGCCTGCAGGGCCTGTCCAGCTATATGAATAAGCTGGTGTACCGCCAATAACTTCTAACGCAATTGTTCCTGTTGCACCCGTACAAGCTGTCAGTCCAACGGTTGGAACCGCTGTGATGGTTTGAACATTAATCGTTACTTCAATATCTTTTGTTGCAGTACAGCCATTGGCGTCAGTAACTGTTACAGTGTAAACGCCTGGGGCGAGATTCGTTATGTCCTCATCTGATGAGTTGTAAGATCTTGGTCCGTTCCAGCTAATGGTATATGGCGCAGTTCCGCCATCAATGATAAGATCAATACCACCATTGTCAGAAGTACAGATTGTTTGAGTTATTACTTCAGTTAAATCAATGGTCTGTATCTCAGATCCTACTTCCACATCAAGTGTAGTTTCACACCCATTGATATCGGTGATCACCACAGCATACATTCCAGCAACTAATCCGGTAAGATCTTTTGTACCAGCAGTGAAACTTCCCGGACCCGTCCAGCTATATGAGTAAACCGGCGTGCCACCTGTTACTTCAAGCGTAATCGCTCCGGTTGCACCAGTACAAGCTGTCTGGCCAACAGTTGGTAACGCGGTGATGGTTTGAACTTCAACAGTTACCTCAATTGATTTTGCAGCCGTACAACCATTATCATCGGTTACAGTTACGGTATACATTCCCGGCGAAAGATCCACAAGGTCCTCTTCTGATGACCTAAAGCTTCGGGGACCATTCCAACTGATCGTATATGGTGCAGTTCCACCAGCAACACTTAAATCAATCGAGCCATTTGATGTTGTACAGATCGCCGCTGTAATGTTCTCCGTAATATCTAAGATCATATCTTCCGATCCCACATTAATATCCAACGCTGCTTCACATCCATTTTCGTCAATTACAACTACGCGATAACTTCCGGTAGCCAATCCCGTTATATTCTGCGTACTGGCCGTAAATGATCCAGGTCCTGTCCAGCTATAACTATATCCACCAGTTCCTCCACTCACTTCAATGTTTATCTCTCCCACAGAACCTGTACAAATAGTTGGCTGCATTGTCGGAACGATAACAATCTCCTCCGGCTCAACGATATCTATGCTGCTGCTACTCTGACAGCCAATAGCATCTGTTACCTCTACAGTATAATTTCCTGCTGGCAATCCAACGGCCCTGTCAACAGCCTGTTGTGGCAGCGTTTGCCATACATAACTATATCCCGGGGTACCACCATTGGCCACCGCCAGGGCTGTTCCACTTGACTCACCCCTGCACAATACTGGTGTAGCAGTGATGCTGAGTTCCGGTAATGCACGAACCTCTATTTCAACAGTGGAGGATACTTCACAATTATTGAGATCGGTATAGGTATATGTTATAGTGTGAACGCCCACTCCGGCAATGGCAGGATCAAAACTTCCTGCAGAACTAACTGCAACTCCGGTCCACACACCTCCAGCCGGATTAGCCGAAAGCTGCACCGAAGCTCCATTCTCACAAAGCGGTACTACCGGATCAATTGCCACCAGCAGGTCATTGATTGTGATTGTAGTGGTACAGTTTGCCGTATTGCCACAATCATCCGTAATAGTCCAGGTAATAGTGGAAACACCAGCTTCAAATATACCACTCGCGTCATTGCCCGTACCATCACGCATTGTAGCACCAGTAATAGTGTAACTATAATTTAAATTGCCACCACAACTGGCTGTTCCGTCAATTGCCGGTATGGTGTAGATACCGTTTTCATTCCGGCACAATACCTGGTCGGCAACGCAATTGATCACAGGATCCAAAGGTGCTATGGTATATACATATTCCCATGTATCTGTATGTCCTGCACAATCAATATAACTATATGTATAGGTTACTGTTCCTGAACAATCAGCTCCCAATGCTTCCGTCCTAACGGGCAAGCCTACTGGTAGAAGAATATTATTACATGCATCTCTTACTTCTGGCAGTATTGTCGATATTGGCTCAGTAGCATCAGCAAGACAGTTCACCACAGAACTTCCCGCAGTTTCGGTAATACTAAACGGAAGCAGGTCAACAGTCACCACATAATCCCATGTAGCTACATTATCTGCGCAATCACGATAGGTATACCTATAGGTCCTGCTTCCTTCGCAGGTAAGCGGATCAGGTGAATCAATAATTAATGGCTCACCCTCCGGTAATAAGGTATTACCACAAGCATCTGTAACCGAAGGTAGTTCTGACGCATCCGGCGCACTGATATCCGCAATACAATTCACCGTTATTGCCCCGGGCAATGCATCAATGGTAAATGCCTGCAGCTCTACCTGGTAAACAAAATCCCAGGTTGCAACACTGCCGGCACAATCGCGATAGGTAAACCGATAGGTGCGCGTGCCTTCACAGGTTAATGGGGCTGGACTGTCAATGATTTCTACATCCTGGTCAGGATCGATAACATTACCACAGGCATCTGTTACTGTTGGCAATATTTCCGGAAGAACTGCTTCTGAAATACATCCTACTAGAGCTAAACCTGCGGGCTCAGTTATAGAAAATACAGGCAGATCAATGGTATAAATATAATCCCAACCTGCTTCATTACCGGCACAGTCGCGGTAGGTATAACGATAAGTAACTGTTCCTTCACATGTTATCGGTGAGGGATCCATTATGATCACAGGCTCACCAACAGGCTGCAAAATATTTCCACAACCATCAACTACTTCAGGAAGCAGTCCAACTGCTGGCTCCACCACATCGGTCATGCAGCTAACATTGCTTGCCCCTGAGGGATTGCTAATCGTAAATGTGGGCTGTACTACCGTATATATATAATCCCATGTGGCGGTATTATCCGCGCAATCACGATAGGTATAGCGGAAGGTTCTGCTTCCTTCACATGTAAGCGGATCGGGATTATCAATTATTTGTGGTTCTCCTTCAGGCAGCAAAATATTTCCGCAATTATCTATCACATCAGGAAGGACAGGCAACAATGGCTGAACGGCTTCACTGATACAATTCACTGACTGGTTTACAACCGGTGTGGTAATGGTGAATGAAAGCGCTTCAATATTGTATGCATAATCCCATGTAGCAGTATTATCTGCACAATCCCTGTATGTATAGCGGAAACGAATTGTTCCTTCGCAGGTAATCGGATCGGGTTCATTCACAATCACCGGATCCCCTTCCGGTAAAAGGATATTACCACAGGCATCAGTAACCGAAGGGAGTTCACTTAATGCAGGCAATGTTGCTTCAGATAAACAGTTTACCGTGCGTAAACCAGGTGCTGCGCTAATAGTGAAAGGCAATTGTTCGATCGTATAGATATAATCCCATGTGGCAGTATTGCCCGCGCAATCCATGTAATTGTATCGCCATGTTATTGTTCCTTCACAAGTGAGGGGCGATGGCATATCGATCCGGACAGGTACTCCTGATGGTGCTAATAAATTATTACATGCATCGCGTACTTCAGGAAGCATATCAGCTGTTGGCTCTACGGCATCGCTTATACAATTTACCGTAGCAGTACCCGCCGGATCAGCGATGCTGAATACTGGCTGACTAATGGTGTATATAAAATCCCATGTAGCTGTATTATCTGCACAATCCCTGTAAGTATAACGGAATGTTATGGTGCCTTCGCAGGTAAGCGGGGATGGATCTTCTATCCTCTCCGGTGCACCATCCGGCAGTAAACTATTTCCACAGCCATCAGTAACCGAAGGCAGGATTCCAGAAGCTGGTTCAACTGCATTACCAATACATTCCACTGTTGCTCCACCTGCAGGTATATCGATAGTAAATACCGGTTGTTCGATAGTGTACACAAAATCCCAGTTCGCTTCATTGTTATCGCAGTCGCGATAAGTGTAACGGAAGGTTCTTGTTCCCTCACAACTTAAAGGTGATGGATTATCAAGTATAACGGGATCGCCTACCGGCAATAATATATTTCCGCAATTATCAGTAATTGCAGGAAGTTCTGAAGGTTGTGGTTGTATAGCTCCGCTAATACAATTCACTGATGCAGCACCATTCGGTTCCGTTATTACAAAAGGCGTCACCTCTATCCGGTACACATAATCCCAGGTGGCAATATGATCGGCACAGTCGCGGAAACTATATCTATAAGTAATAGTTCCCTCGCAGCTAATAGTGGCAGGATCATTTATTATAACCGGATCGCCGATTGGTGAAAGCAGGTTACCACAGGCATCCCGCACATCACCTAATTCAGCTACCCCTGGAACAGTAACTTCTGATAAACAATTCACAGTTGCAGATCCTGCAGGGGTACTGATAATAAAGCTGGGTACAGAAATAGTGTAGACAAAATCCCATGTAGCTGTATTATTATCGCAGTCACTATAGGTATATCTGAATGTTCTTGTTCCTTCGCAGGTCAGCGGATCGGGTGATTCAATGATTGTTGGATCTCCGACCGGACTCAACAAATTACCACATGCATCTTCCACCACAGGCAATTGATCTGCAGTGGGGGTAATGGCTTCAGCAATACAATTTACAATTGCAGTTCCTGCAGGGGCTGAAATGCTGAATGGAAGCTGCACGATGGTATATACGAAATCCCAGGTAGCAGTATTTCCCGCACATTCTGTATATGTGTAGCGGTAGGTTACTGATCCCTCACATGTAAGTGGTGAGGGATCATTGATCACTTGTGGCGGACCATCCGGCTGCAGTGGATTGTTACATGCATCCAGTACAACAGGAAGCAGGCTTGCTGCTGGCTCGGTGGCGTCCGATATACAATTTACCGTTGCGGCACCTGCCGGATCAGTAATAGTAAACAATGGTGCATCGATAGTATAAATATAATCCCAGAATGCTTCATTACCGGCGCAATCCACATACCGGAAACGGAAAGTTCTTGTTCCCTCACAAGTGATGGGAGACGGATTATCAATTATTGCTGGCTCTCCTGCAGGCATTAGTACTACACCACAGGCATCAGTAACTAACGGCAGTCCAACAACTGGTGGTATAGCAGCAGATACACAGTTAACGGTTGAAGATCCTGGCAAGGCATCAATGCTGAAGCTGGCCATCTGGATGGTATAAACATAATTCCAGGTGGCTGTTGCGCCACTACAATCGGTATAGGTAAAGGTATAGGTCTTGATACCTGTACATAGTTCATCCG
>NZ_JPHF01000024.1 GCF_000814325.1 Flavihumibacter sp. ZG627
TTTTTGAGTGTGGATCCGCTATTTAAAGATTATCCCTGGAACAGTAATTATGCTTACGCTGAAAACAGCCCAATAGCATTTATTGACTTGGATGGTGCCGAGCGTTCTGCAGCTGGTAAGGTTGGCATTTTTTCGGTCGATGGAACTGCCGTACAACACTATCGGGATGCCATTCCTGTTGTAATAAAACAACAAGCTGATGCACCACGCCATAAGATTATGACTGCAATGGCTAGAGCCAATAGGCTAACACCTACGATTTCAAATCCGGAAAGGCTTAATGATTTTGAAAAAGAGCGCCATGAGATAGCCAAGAAAAATCTGTATGATCTTGCGGGTTATAATGATGATGGTAAAGAGAAACCCGGAACAAAACTCGCTGGAAATAAAACTTGGAATGCGTTTGCCGACAATTTAGCGTTTCCTGTGATTGATGGTGTTTCACTCGCAACTGGTGCTGGTGAATTGAAATATTTGCTCACTAGGCGAGCTATAATATCAACCGTAGATGACCTATTGAAAGGTGTGGTGAATTCTGTGAAAGCGTTAGATCAGGAAGCTATGATTGGATATCGTGGGTCATTAGCGACTGGAGAAAAATATAAGACTGGAGCAAGATTTGATCCGGCGGATTTTGATGTAGATGCTTTTATTGTTAGTGATCAATTGGCTGGGAAATTTGGGTCATCTAATTTTAGAAATGGAAGAAATATAAAGGAGCTGGAAGGGTTGTCCAATTCCTTGGAGGAGTCGTTCAAGAATCTAGGCGGATATAGGACAGATTCAAAGAAGCCATTTACATTCAGGATCTTCACTCAGAAAGAATTTGAAAAGGCTGTCAAGCCCAGTGGATATAAAATATTAAATCCTTAGAACTATGCAAAAAGTCGCACCATTTATTGTGGGATATGTCTCACTAAAATCAGAGCTTTCGCTTGAAGAATTGGCTGTTATTTTGTCTCAAAAGTTATTTGGCGGATTAGAATTTGGCGGGAAAGAGTTGGAGATTCATGAAGAAGTGCCTGCAATTTTTTTGAATGAGCCAATACTTGGTCTTAAAGTAGTTCTGGAGGGTTATAGTGGGTTTGAGGATGAAAGTCATTTTACATTGTCCGTTTCTCCTTGGATTACCCTTTCTGATATTGAACGGATTGACATGAGAATAGATGATTATTTAGTTGGTCTTTTAAAGGTTCAATTGAAAGACATAGATAGCATTAAAATTCTGGAGGTGTAGGAATTTGCCACGCATACTTGTATTTGACAATGTCTCGGATATTGGGGTTGCTATTTATATAAAACTCGCTGGTGATTATTCATCAGCGGTTTTCATTTTATGGGGTATTGCAATAAATTTACGCAAGGATGCAAACTTCACTTGATCATTTATCGGAACACAAGCAGGCGCAGCTTCGGGAGGGATAGGCAACTATTGTAAAAGCTGTTGAAACGGAAAAAGTGATCCTACACGGCCCCACTGCCTGGAAACTCCACAGAAGCTGACCATTTCATTTCGGGTCTGAATGACCACTAATAAGTTCAAATTTCGAATCAATTCTCCTAAGGCAGCAATATATCTGAATTGGTTTCAGTGGTAAATTCTTTATGGAAAACAGTGGTTAGGTAGAGCGGAATTTCCACCCTGGCGGCAGAAGGTGTAAATGTAGAGGCCTACAACCGGGAGTTGGATGAAGCCATGGAGCGCATCAGCCGCGGTGAATCTTTAAGCCTGGATACCCTGGAAAAAGAGATGAATTCATGGTAGCGAAGGTGCTTCGTTTAGTGATTGATAATCCGGCAAAAGTTCATCTGCAAGAGGCCTATGTGTACATCCGGAGGGACTCCGTCCAATATTACCAAAATGAACCCCCAGCAACACTAGCTGTATTCGTTCAAATCTGCTCGCAACCTCTTTCTTTTAGGGTTGAATCCTGTTCTGGTTAAGGCGACCAGGGGGCCTTTGTTTGATATGGGCGGAAATGGAAAGGCCGGCGGTATCCATCAGTATACGACGCGGGATAGTTCAAGCCCCTGTACAATGGTAATATTACAATGATATCTCAACTAGGAACAAAGGGCTACACGTACATTCTTTTGGAATTTGGGGTAATTGGTACTGACACTATACGATGTTCGGAAAATGAGCATTTTTTTCATATTACAGAAATGATACACTTCAATCCTCATATGTAATCATAAATATTACAGACACTACTTTTTCATTTATGTCTCCTGTTACCTCACAAATTGCAGTTTACAGGCGAATAAACAAATGAGTAACTAAAAGCCGCTGCTCAATCAGTGGGTTTTATTTTTCCCAGGGGTTAACAATTTTCAGTCCGTTAATGCTGCTGAAATCAGTCGTATTGCGGCTAAGCAAGGTAAGGTCATAAACAAGGGCTGTAGCAGCGATGATGGCATCAGGCAACTTAATCTTACGTGCTTTGCGGATATCGGCGGTTTTTAATTTGATGGGTTGTTCCAGTTCTATCACCAGGGAATCACTGATAAAGTTGCGCAGCACATCCAAATCTTTATCAGTGGCAGTTTTCCAGCAAAGCAGTTCAATTTCCGTAATAGCAGAAATCACAGGTTGTTCATCCTTCAGTAAATCATCCATAAATTTTTCTGCACCTGGCGGGAACTGTTGTTGCAAATAATAGATTGCGGTATTGGTATCCCACATATATTTTATTCCCATTCGTTGCGAAGTTCGTTTAGCTGGTTGTCAATATCGGTTAAAGGTTGTTTGGTCATCGCCCCTTTGTATTTGGCAACCCAGTTAACAGCTGTCGCTGGCTGCGTTTTTTCCCTGCGCATACGTATGAGCTGCAGGAGCTCCAAATCCTGCAGAAGCTTTACAGCTTTGCTATTGAGAATATCGATCGTTACTGTTTGCATGGTTTGTTTTTAAATGGCTTTAAGTTTGGCTGCCTTAATCAGCAAGCGTTTCATCCCCTCCCAATATGTATAAAATGGCATTGGTATCCAGCAAAAATTTACTGCCACTCATCGCGCATTTTTTTCTGTATCTCAAGCGGATCTTCTTTCAACTTAATGACACCACAATATTTTTACGTATCCACCCCTTTGGTTGGAAGTTTTTCCAACTTCTTGCGGATTGCCGCTATCTCCTTCTTGGTAGCGCCTTTTTTTAGTACCAGTACCATATCACGCATTTGTTTCAAATTTAATTGATTTACTACGTTTTTTCGTATTTCACTTATTTCCATTGTATTTCAGATACAATTTCTATGATCACTTACCACTATGATCTGATCAGTGGTAAGGTTAATATGGTATCCTACAACCCGGGTAAGGCCGACCAGTTCTTCCATCAGTATGACTATGATGCTGAAAACCGTTTGCGTGCCGTTAAGACCAGCGCCGATGGCTGGGTATGGGAAGTGGACGCTACCTATGACTATTACCGGCACGGCCCTCTTGCGCGCACCGAACTGGGTGATCTGAAGGTGCAGGGCCTTGATTATGCCTACAGCCTGCAAGGCTGGTTGAAGGGGGTCAATAGTACGAGTTTGTACCAGGGGGCCTTTGATATGGGCGGAGATGGAAAGGCCGGCGGTATCCATCAGTATACGGCGCGGGATGCCATGGGTTTTTCGCTGACTTATTTCGGGGATGACTACCGGCCTGTGGGCCCCGGCGCGGAGCCTTTCGCGGAATTCAGCAGCAAGTTGCCCGCCAATCAGTTCAAGCCCCTGTACAATGGTAATATCACGGCGATGGCTGTCAATATCTCCGGGCTCAACGGGGCGCAATTGTACAATTACCAGTATGACCAGCTCAGCCGCCTCACGGGCATGGACAGCTACCAGCAGTTCACGCCCTCTTCCAACCAATGGACCAGTCCGCTCACCACCCAGCAGGCCTATAAGGAACGTATTGCCTATGATGGCAATGGCAATATCCTCCAATACCTTCGCCAGGGCATGGCCACAAAGCTGGCCATGGATAGTTTACAGTATAAATACAACTACAGTGCCACCGGGCAGTTGCTCCATAACCAGTTG
>NZ_JPHF01000050.1 GCF_000814325.1 Flavihumibacter sp. ZG627
ACCGTCCAGATCCGCACCGAATCAACGGCCGTATTGAAGAAGCGCTGTGAACTCACCCCCCGGCTCGCCCCCACCCAGCTTTCACCGGGAGGAAGCACCTTATCTACCCGGTTCAGCGGGGAGGCTTCATAGTTCGTTTGGGCGTAATATTTAGTGTCACCCTGCCCGTTAATGGGACTCAGCGGATTGCTGTTGCTGTAAAACCAGCTCTGCTGGGCAAGGGCGGTAGCCTTATAGGAGCCGTCATTGGCCAGCGCCGTACCACCGGAGTTGGTATGTGCCGCAAAAGGCAGGTATTTGGTGGCCTCCCTGCCAAAGGCATCATACACCACCGGACTCACCAGGTCAACGGCAGCTGTCTGGTGGGCGGCGGTATTCAGGCTGCCCTGCCT
>NZ_JPHF01000003.1 GCF_000814325.1 Flavihumibacter sp. ZG627
GCAAAAGAAGCCATTGAATTGTATATTGAAGAATTGCAGGCAAGAGGGGAAGCCATTCCCGATGATAGCAATACTTTGGAATATTCTTTAACCCTTGAAACGGTATGAACCTAAGCCCAAAGTATCTTATCAAAATTTTGGAACAACACGGCTTTATTTTCAAACGCTCCAAAGGTTCACACCACCTCTTTTACAACCCTGTTACCAATAAAACAGTTATCGTGCCGGTACATGGTGGCAAGGATATGAAAAAAGGCACCTTCCTTGCTGTACTTAAACAAGCTGGCATTGATAAAAACAACTTAGACTAAAATTATTTTGTGCCAATTTGGACACTCATTTTTAGGTTTTTAATTCTCACTATATAAACCAAAACGCATTGGTCCGCGGAAATTAAGGAAGCCTATTCTTCGATACACGTGAAATGAAGGTCAAAGGGCGCACCGGCGCATATGTTTCATAATGGTGCCCTGGTTTATAGTCATTGGTTTCATGCGTTGTTTTACAAATTGATTTTAGGGTAAAGGTGGTGTTCGAAAAAGAAGATGTTTTTAGTGTTCCATATATGATGCAATAAAAGCTTTACTGACCTATTAATGTATCAATAAAAACACAGCCTCTTAAAAAAGGTAAAGTTGTTCCTACTTGCGATTTGTAAATAACGTTTGAGAATGGAAACCCAATTGCAAATAGGTTGCATTATCCCCGCGTATATTTAGGTCTTAACTCATACACTATGGATCTTCTTACGATTGTATTGGTCATCATCTGCGTGGTTGCTCTGGTGGCCATATTCCTGCTGTACAATAAACAACAACAGGGCATCACCCAGAACGCATTACTCAACGAGCGCGGGCGGCAACTCAGCAGTGAAATGGATCAGCATAAGATCCAGCACGTTGAATTGCTAAATGCTGCGAACACGGCGCGGGCGGAATTGGGCCGGGTGCAGATGGCGCATGGGATTGCAAATGGAGAGTTGGAGATGTTGCGACAGGAAAAGCTATCGCTTATTCAGCAGTTACAGGATAAGACAAGGGAATGGATTGAAGTGAATAAGATCAGTGTGCAATTGAAGGCGGAGCTCGATCAGCAATCTACCTTGTATAGGGAACAGAAAACCGACCTCGAGCAATTGAGGGATAAGATGCATAAGGAGTTCAGCCTGCTGGCGCACGAGATCCTTTCGGAGAAGACGAAGAGCTTTAATGAAAGTCAGCAGAAAGAAATGAGTGTGATGCTGGAGCCGCTGAAAACAAACCTTAAAGATTTTAAGGAGCAGGTGGAGAAATCTTACAAAACGGAAAGCGAGGAAAGGATATCGCTGCGGGCGCAGGTGAACCTGATGATGGAACTCAACAGCACGCTTGCTAAGGAAGCGCGATCGCTGGCGGTGGCGTTGAGCGGTAATACGAAAAAGCAGGGCGACTGGGGTGAGTGGATCCTCGAGACGATACTGGAATACAGCGGACTGCAAAAAGGCGTTCATTACGAGCTGCAGGCCTCGGCGCAGGATGAAGCGGGCGGGCGGATCAGGCCGGATGTGATCGTGAAGTATCCTGATGAGCGGGTGCTGATCATCGACTCAAAAGTATCGCTCTCGCATTACGACCAGTTATGCAGGGAAGAAGATCCCGATACACAGGTGCTGTTGTTGAAGAGCCTGCAGCAATCGCTTCGTAATCATATTGATGGACTTAGTGGAAAGAACTATCCGCAGTTCAAGGGCAGTCTGGATATGGTGATCATGTTCCTGCCGGTGGAAGCGGCTTATATCACGGCCTTGCAGGGCGATCCTGACCTGCAGCATTATGCGTACCGGAAAAATGTTCTGATGGTGAGTCCGGCTAACCTGGTGGTGGCCATGAAACTTATCTATGATCTCTGGAAGAGAGATGGTATGAGTAAGAATGCGGCGGCTATTGCTGAAAAGGCGGGAAAACTTTATGATAAGGTCGTGGGTTTTGTGGAGGACTTCCAGCGCATTGGAAAAGCTATAGATGGATTGCAGTTGAATTATAATCAGGCGCATAATAAACTCACGAGTGGACGGGGAGCAGTACTGAAGCAGGCAGAGGATATGAGGAAGTTGGAGATTAAGAATAGTAAGAAGTTGCCGCCGGAGATGGTGAGTGAGGTGCTGGAAATGAATGAAGACGAGACGATAACTGAAGATGAGCAGATTGAGAGTGGGGTGAAAAGTACGGCGAGCGAAGTGGAGAAAATGGTGGCTATTGAAGAAAAGGTTGTGAATGAGTAACGATGGTTTCGCGGGTGTAGGAAAATATTACAAATCGAAAGTTGTGCTTTAAGTGGGGTATTAAAAAAGAAGGTAATCATCAGGACGAAAGAGGATTATCGGGTAATTCGCTGAAGAAGTATTCCAGTTGATCCTGCAGGCTCATTGCCGATTTGCCGAGTTCCTGAATGTCCTCCTCCACCCAGTATTCACTCTCCACTATAAATGCCTCCATGGTGGACCCATAAAGTTTCGGATCAAGCCGGTCTTCTGCCCTTGCCTGTTCCAGCAGGGGTAGGAAACGGCTGTAGGCGTTAATGATGCCATATTCCAGGAGGGTTGCCAGCAGGTGCTCCGGATTTTCTTGCCTTGGTTGATTGAGCCAGTAAATAAGGGTGCGCTCCAGGATATCCAGGACTTCCGGTTTCTTCTGCGGTTCTTTGAGGGCCGTCAGGATAAGTGCCGTGGCGAGACTAACCGGGGCCCATTCGTGCCGGAAGGGTTCCCTTAAGGCAGTTTCCACCAGCGATAAGTGGTTGCGGCCTAATTTCCAGGCGAACAGAAAACAAAATTCATTGAGGTAATCGCCCAGCCAAAAATCAATGAAATCCGCCGGCTTGTGCAAGAAATCCAGCCAGTCGTGCAGGCTGTCGGGAGGGGTATCGGAAACGGGTGGGGTATCGGTTTCCACTGCTACCATAACGGTGAAGCCCACCAAAACCAGGTCCGGAAAATAATCAGGTGCGATGGTTTCCTTGTAATAGGCATGGTTGAAGTAGCTGTCGCGGATAGCCTGCCGGAGGTCCGCCAACAAGGAGGTTTTGGGCAGCTCCATTAATTGCAAAAGGAGAGGAATATCTGCCTTAACCATGGGCCGTAGCAGGATAGCGGTTTCGGGGTGACGGAAAGGCGGGCGGGGGTGATAGAGTGCGGCCATGCTTTTCTTTTGCAGCATTTCCTGGAGGTCGCGGGTTACGGAGGTGGCTTCATCCTGCTCCACCAGATCTTCCAGGAGTTCCCCGATCTCGGCATACAGTAAGGGGTCGTGCGGAACCTCTTCCAGTTTTGGCAGGATGGATAGAATCCGTTGATATGCCCCGTCATGATCCTGGTTGGCCAACATCCAATGCAGGGAAGCCAGTTCATACCGGAACCATTCCTGCAGATCCACCTGTTTCCGGTTGGGGAACTGTGCTTCAAAGGGCAGGTTGAGGTTGGCCATTAGTTCCAGTTCATCAAAACTATTGCTCTGGAGGCAGCCGGTAGCCAGGGTGTTCAGCACCAGGGGAGAATCCGGGAAACGTTTTCGCAGATCGGTGAGCAGATTCAGGAACAAGGCTTCTTTTCCCTGGTCGGCATAGACCTTAGCCAGCAGGCAGGCAGGATCGGGGATGCCGGGGTACTGCACCATCAACTGTTTGACCTGGTGAATAACAGGCTGGTTGTTGCGGTAGTCCCTTTCGAGGTTCAGCAGTTCTTTGTACAGGCTGAAAGCGGGCCGGTGAGGCATATCGGTGTCGAAGAGGTCCGTAACAAGTTTCATTAGCGCAAGGTACGGCAGGAATAAATGCCAGTCGGATGCGGGGTCAGCTAAACTACTGCCGTCAAAGGTGGTGTTGGTGATCGACATCCAACATAATTTCACCCTGTGGCCAAGGGGCAATTGCATAAAATATTTTGTCTAATTGCATCCAGAAAAGTCAACGGGTTTAAAAGAATTGAAGCGTGAAGGATTAATGAACAGAAAACTGCAAGTAGTAAAAGCGATTGGTCCGAAAAAGAAGGTTATTATATTGATCTATATATGAAACAATAAGTGCGCAAAATGTTCTAAATATGGATCAATATAAAACAGGGGCCTAAAAAGATATAGTAGCAATAATATTAACGATCTGTAAATTGAAGGCGGTGAAATTCAGTGATCTGTGATTACAAAGCACATCTCAAACATTTTCGAGGAGGGTGAACTGGCCGCAGAAAGCAATGTGCAAAATTTGCACACCCGGTAAGAAGATACCTTAATTCCTTTCACTAGTTATTAGTATTAAGCCAGGCAATTAATTCATTCAATAGCCATTGAGAATACGAATTGTATGAGCCTGCAGTATGTCGGAAATTCCGACCTACTGCCGGAGATGGTAAAGAGTACATGAACACAGGCGGATAAAATATAATGCATGCTTTCATCAGAGATGGCGATTTGGAAGAGCCCGCTATTTAAGTAAAGCATGAATCCTATCAGGCGCAACAATAGCTTCCATCCATTCTTTATCGGGGCCGTGGGTGATTCCGGCCAGGGCGCCGGCGAGGGCGGCAACAGTATCGGTATCATCACCGAGATTGACGGCCTTTAATGTTATGCTGCGATAATCGGTTCCATTTAACCAGCTCCAGAGAACAGCCTCAAGGGTATGCACTACATAACCTCCCGAACGGATTTCCGAAATAGGGAGGGCGGTAAAATCTGTATGGAGAATTCTATCCAGGATGGAAGCCATACGTTCCGCGAATGCAGTGTCGGGAATTTCCGCAGCGGTTTTATCAGGCATTGGTGCAACGGTTGTATCAGACATTTCTGAGGCAGTTGAACCAGGAATTCCTGCAGTGGCTGTATCAGGCAATGCCTGAATGGTTGTATCAGACATTGCTACAGTAGTGATAGCGACATTGCCGGAGCAGCTGTACCAGGCATTGCCGCAATGATGGACGCAACTGTTTGCCGGGTGATGGCAAGAGCATCGGCGGCGGGGAGATCATTGCTAAGCTGATGGAGGAGTTCGGCATAGAAGTAGGAACAGAGATGCGGAAGCGCATGTGCATGGGTGATGGCGCCGGCTGCGGAGACCATAGCGAATCGGGCGGCTGAATCCCTGGCGGCATAAGCCGTTGAAAAAGCAAAAGGTAGTACCCGCATCAGGGTGCCATTCCCACAGGCTACCCTTTCTTCGGAAACACCAGAGGCTGTATGCGGAATGCCTGCCTGCAATTTCATAAGTGCGGCGCGGGTGGTGATGCCGATGTCGAAGACCTCGCCATGAGGGGTCATATAGGCATCGCGATACCAGGCGAGGAATTTATTGGCGAGGGTTTCCATGCTGCCGCCCTCGCGGATGTTCTCGAGGGTGCAGAGCATCATGGAGCTGTCGTCGCTCCAGGTGCCGGGCGGCTGGCTGTGCGTACCGTAGCCCGTCATATCAGTGATGGGTGAGCGCTGCAGCTCAGCGCGACTGCAAAACTCAGCGGGAACGCCAAGGGCATCGCCGATGATGAAGCCCCAGACGGCGCGGGATAATTTAGCGGGTGAGGTGAACATGGGTGCAAAGAAAGCGGGTTCACTTGCAATCTATTTACAATTAACTTAGATGGGAAACAGATCGGAAAGAATATGCCGGCAAATAAAAGTGCTTTAGTAAGATATCATGTTATTGATGATTGCCTCCTGAATACGATGCGGCGCTACCCGGGACTGGGCGACCTGCGCAATAAGATTGCGGAGAAGCTGGGGCAATCGATCTCGGAGTCGATGGTCAACAAAGACCTGCGTGCCATGAAAGATATTTATGGGGCGCCGATCCGTTTCAACAAAGAGCGTGGCGGTTATGAATATGCGCAGCCCGGGTTCAGTATCCGGGAGTTTCCCCTAACCCATGAAGAGATCGAGGCCATTGACCTGGCGCCGGCAATGCTGCAACAATTGAAGGGCACATCTTTATATGAACAGTTTCAGAAAGCGGTGGGCAAGATGATCGAGGGATATAGGATCGGGAAGGTGATCGGCAAGGAAGAATCGGAGATCATACAAATGGAAACGGGGGCCTTATCGCCTGGAACGGAATGGCTGATGCAACTACTAAAAGCAATCATGGAGAAACAGGCGGTTGCCATCGGATTCCAGTCGTACGGGGGACAGGAAAAGGAGCATATTTTTTCGCCTTACCTGTTGAAGGAGTATCGCAACCGCTGGTACCTGGTGGGATACTCTGAGCGGGCGGAATCGGTAATTGTGTTGGGACTGGACAGGATCAATAGAATAGATGGCCGCCGCGCTAAGTTTTACCAGGAGCCGGGATTTAATTCGGTTGATTATTTCCGTTATTCTTTCGGCATTACGCAGATGCATTACCAGGAGCCAGAAGAAGTGATCCTGGATTATTTGCCGGAGCAGGCGCCTTATGTGCTATCGCAGCCAATACATAGCTCGCAGGAGGTACTGGTGCATGATGCCGGCGGACTGCGCATAAGGATCAGGGTTTACCGATCGCACGAGTTGTTGCAATATATAATGGGGAACCTGGATAAGATCAAAGGGATCAGTCCCGCGGGTTTGAATGAGGATGTTAAAACAAGAGTTAGGGGCGCGTTGGAGCGCTTATAACATTTGTAGCGAGGAACCAGAGCACTAGCAGACCACTTAGTGCGAAGTGGGAATTGAAGAATTGGGAGAGGGATCGTAATAATGGAAAAAATACACCAATCAATAACAAAGAATAAACCCCAAAATATGACTATGAATAGCGAAAATCTTGTAATATATATTCGTGATGCAAAATTTTTTAATCTTCGTCAATTAGAACTTGCAGCTGGAATTCCACCAAGTACATTATCAAAAGCTATAAGTGGCGCCAGGCTATTGCCAGATAATGCAGCACGAAAGGTACTTCATGTTTTTAAGGTTTGTGGTGTCACACCTTCACCACCCACTTCATAATTTCTTATTTATTCTCTCGCTTAAGAATTTCAGAAATGTTGTATATAATTAAAGGATATTAGCCAACCTTCAAACTTCTTATTATGAATCCAACATTGCAACCACCTGAGTTATCGCGCCATTATAAAAGCCTTTGCATTTATGTGCCTTTGTAAGAGGAATGGCGATTCTTTTTGAATTCAATTCTGAAAATGGTTACTTGGAACGCATTTTTGATACATTTAAAAATATCTACCTCAAAATAGTCACTGCTCTGAAACAGTTCTTTAATTGGTATTTGTCCAACCCTTGTTGTGAAATAACCACTGCGTCGGGCTTCATTTCCTAAGCCCTGTCGAGATAATTCATTTTTTCGAGGGAGACCTTTCTTTTTCAAGAAGTTGTCAAATAATCCCATTTTATTTTTGTCTATGTTCTGCCTACTCTGGTCAGTTTTCAGCTGCCCCTTTTTTGAAGTCGTCTTTTTAGAATGACGGTTAACGTTTTGGGTATTACCGAAGATGGGGATTTTTAGCATTAAGGTTAAATCGACGAACGGAAGTTCATCCTTGCTCAAATGTCCAATCGAAGCCGTTCACACCCGCATTTTGTATTACTTTGTTATGGACTGGGTTTCTATGTCCACTACTAATTTGTTTCGTACTCAAGTCCTGGAAATTTGGCAGTGAACTTATTTATGAGTTTGTGGATATTTCCAATCCCCCAATTTCTTGCCACATAAAATTCTTCACCGTTAAAAATCAGTTCGGGTGCGTCATTCGATTTATATTTTCTGTATTTGATTTCTGTTTCAGTAAAGTCTTCTTTCTTTTTCAATAGCAGAAAGCTACAACTTTTATCTTCTTTAAGATAATTGATAATGTTGTCGTCAATTAAACCTTTTGAACTTAACAAGTTTATTGTTTGAAGTCCAATATCTGATTTTTTAAAGTTTTGTTTAAATACAATACCCTTATATTTAATGTTATATGTGCTTCTGTCTTTTTCAGAAGATAAACTGTCAAGTGCTTCACGTATGCTGTCTCTTGTGTCTTTCTCTTGTTCTGGGTCAGAACTGATTGCATAAAGTGATGCTAAAATTAATTTTTGGTTTTTCTCCCAAAAACTTGACAGTAGTTTTCTTTCTTCGTTTCCAAGTGCCATAATTAATTCTTGTTTATGTCCGTCCGCTTCTTCGTCTATTGAAGGTTGGCTTAAAGATTTTAAATATTCCGTTAGTATATTATGTGTTCGTGTGGAAATGTTTTGATTTAAAGCAGGCTCAATTAAGTAATCAACAATTGATTGATAGTTAATTTGAATGAACGATTTACAGCTGCATTCAGGTTCAGTTAATTCTATGAGTTCAAGTGTAGATATTGGTGTTAAATAAACATAGATTACAATATTGTCATCATTTTCTGTTGGGCTAAAGAAATTAAAGTAGCTATTAGTTTGATCATTATTTTCTCTACTTTCAACTTTATTTTCAATTACTAACTTGATGTTCTTTGTTTTTCCTGCGATTAAAAGTGTCAATTCGATGTAAATATCAAGCCTACCAACATTTTTAATTGCATATTCAGACTTGATGAATAGTCTTTCAATTAAATAGTCTTCTGTTACAAATGAATTAAATAGGTCGCTATGCTTACTTTTTAGTTTGTCATTACTGAATTTTAGAATGATGTCTAAAAACTTTTTGATTGGAAATTCGCCTAAGTTGTGACTTTCCAAATTGCCAAGTAGCCAAGCAAGAAAGCCACTATGACTTACTTCTCGTCTGCTTACTCCCAATATTTCTGAAAATGATTTTGAATAATAAAAGTTCTCCAACTTTTGAAAGTCGGGGTCGTTTTTAAATTTTATTATCTCATCTCTGATTTGGTCTATGGTGAAATTATCTGTCATTGTAGATGCTGTAGCGGTCTGTTAGCCTTGCCCATAACTGTTTACAGGTTTAGGAAGTTGGCGATTTCGGAGCACAAAAATGTCAACCTGCACAAAAGTTTGATTGAAAAACTGAACTTGATTTAACCACTGAACCGCCAATTTCTTAAACCCGTTGTTACAAGCTGCCCTTCTTTCTGTCGAAGTGCTGTCGTGTCGAGTTTGCAGTGTCCCTGTGCGGTTGGAAGCCACACTCTTCTGCAAACTTTGCCTTCTTCTGTACCTTGTGCGGCTTGCAAATGTGTATGGCTTAGAAGGGCAGGTCATCATCTTTTTTAGTTTTGGGTTCAACTTTATTAGATTCGTGGTCAACTTTGTCAATTGTTGGTGTTGCAATATTTTTTTCTGTCGTTTTAATGCCTTGCCAGTCATTTGCAATTTTTGTCCAATCAATTTCCCTTTTCTCCTTCCCTGTCCAAACGTCCCAAAAATCAGGGTCGTTTGATTGTGGTCTGTGTTCTTTATCCAAAAATCTCATTTCAACCAAAACTGGAATAGGGAAAGCCCAACCTACTAATATTGCTTTTCTTGAAGGTAGAATTGGCAACTCTTTCAGCAAACCGCTAAGACTGTCAGGTACCAATTTTTTTACAAGGTCTTGGTCTCTGTCATTAACTATTCTATGAAGTAAAAATGTATTACACTGTGATAAAACAGTTTGGGAAAGTTCAGAAGGTCTTTGAGAAGATAAAACCATACTTAGTCCGAATTTTCTGCCTTCTCTTGCAATTCTCTCAAATGTCTCTAAGCAAATATTGTTTGTGTTGCTATTGAACTCCCTTAAAAAAGTATGTGCTTCTTCTAATACAATTGTTGTTGGTAGTTCCTTTTTATAAATTTTTCTGTATCGTTGAATAGCTTCAAATGTCAAACGAGAAAGAACCGCAACAACAACGTGAATAATGTCAGAGGGAATTAAGGATAAATCAATCAGTGTAATTTGACCATTTTCCGCATCGTTTGAACCGATGTATAGATTCAGCCAATCAACAAGTGTTATGTCTTCCTTAGGTTGAACAACTCCGTTTAATCGCTCATCAGAAAATAAAAATCTCATTCTTAATGAGAGCATTTGAACAAATTGCAAAATATTTCCTCCTTGATTTTCCGCAAGCTGTTCTAAATATGGAATCAAATCATTTAGTTCAAAATTGATAGGGGTATCTGGGTTAATCTTACTTGTTTCATTGTCGCCTAATTGAATATGAGAAAGAACAGAATCAATTCCCGTTATCATTGAACTTATGTCTTGATGCGAGAATGAATTGAATCTACCTGCCTGCCATTCCCTACTTGTCAATGTTCGCTTGTAGTCGGTATTTAACTGGTTGTAAGCATCTGATAATGGCTGATTATCTACGGGTATTTCTGATAAATGAAAGTCTAAATCAGTAGATATATTTTGAAAAATACCAACCATACCCATAAACTGAGGAAAAGTCGCTGTAGTGGGAAGATTCCCTAAAAAAGTAAGTAATGAATTTCTACTAGAATTCAAGAAACTATGAACTCTAATGATATTTGAATTACCTAACTGTTTGCCTCTTTTTAAATCTAAAAGAGATTGAAGTAATAAAGGTCTTTGAGCACCTGGAGCAGCCTGAGAAAAACTAATCCATTCCTGAGAATTCCACATCCAAGCAGGTATTTTTAGTTGTTCAAAGTTTGAGTCAGATTCATCTAATTTTATCGTAAACTTCCTTACTTTCTTTGAACCTAAATCATTAAATGCATCAAAATACTCACCGTTCGGGTCTAGAATAATAAATCTTGAATTTAATTGAGTAATAGTCTTCACCTTGTCAGCTTCGGCTAGTGACCATCTAATAAGTCCTGCAACCGAACAAGATTTTCCACTTCCTGTATTTCCAAGAATCGCTAAATGTCTTCCAAACAATTTATCAGGATTCACTTTGATTGGTGCATTGCTTGCAATTGGTGCTTTACCTATCTCAAATTTTCCATCAGGATTTTCTACAATTGCAGTAAGCTGTTTATCTGTTGGGAGAATG
The DNA here is from genome assembly GCF_000814325.1 of Flavihumibacter sp. ZG627. Taxonomy (GTDB): domain Bacteria; phylum Bacteroidota; class Bacteroidia; order Chitinophagales; family Chitinophagaceae; genus Flavihumibacter. The sequence goes on from NZ_JPHF01000003.1 coordinate 10,889, forward strand.
ACATTGTCCCCAACTGAAGGATAACTATAAACCCCTCTTTGGATTTCATAAGTACTATCCTTTTTCTTTTTCAAAACACCTAATGGAGTGATAACCATTTTTCTTAATGGAAATGGTAAATCAATCAAATCAAAATCTTTGAATCCTTTACGAATTGGATAATTTGAATGCTGAATTCCAATCCAATTTATTACTCCTACAATTGCTCCCGTTTCATTAGGAATTAATACATAGCCATTGATTTTTGGGAAATGTGTTGGAACACCTGTGTTTATTGCAACATTTTGCGGTGCATCAACTTCCAATAAAACTTTAATTTCAATCGGTGAAACTGATTCAATTGTTCCAATTGTAAGATTGCGGATTTCATCAAAGTCGTAGAAATTATTCATCGCCATTTGGTTTAGGAGTTGCTATTGGCGTTGCTTGAACTGTTTTTGAACTTTCATTTTCATCATTAGCTTTACTGAAATGTTCCGTCACACCTCTTTTTTCTAATGTTTTTACAAGTCTTTCTTGGATTCTGTCAATAGCAGCTTTCGGTAAATAATTTTCAACTAAGTTTTGTAAACTACCGATATGACTACCAATTATTAACGTAACCTGTGCTGGATTCATTTTCTCGTAAAAGCTCATAATTCGCCCAGAAGCTGTGTCAAAAGAAATAATTACCAAATGTGTAGAAGGTAGTGATAACATATCTTCAATAACACGATTGATATGTGTATCACCAAACCCATAACCATAAGTTACCACTACAGAATTTGGTCTGCAAACACCAGTTGAAAAGTCACGGAATAATTCAGAATATGGGAAATACGCAGTGTCGATTCCTTTTGAAGAGTTCGGATAAATAACAGAAAAATCTTTAGGTGAAGCTGGTATTTGGTTCGTGGTCTCATCAACACCAAATTCAATAGGTAATTTAGTTATAGAGTTTATATCAAATTTCCAGTCAATTGACCCGTGTAATTTTGTGTATTTTATGACACCTTCGACATATCTTGGTTCTCCTCGAATCCCTGGAGGATTGTAGTGGTAATCCAATTCTAATTTTGTTGTCCTAAATATCGGCTTTATTTTACCTACAAATCTGTCAATAGTTAAAATTCCTGCATTGTCTAAAGCCAGTTCGATAAATCTATCGTAATTCGTTGTAAAAATATTCGTTCTCTCTCTTGTTGCAGTTCTACTTGAAAAGCTTATAAGGAAAGATTTAAGTGTGTTTAATGCGTCTTGGTGTTTTTTGCTTTGGTTAAACTCTTTTTCGGTCTTGATTATGTTTCGGATAAATTTATCCAATTGAACATTTATTTCTTTCTCAAGAGCAACAGCGTCACCACTACCTTGAATTTTCAGACCTTGCAACAACTCTATTGCACTTCTAAAATCATCTTCAATATTTGCATATCCTCTCCCTAATTCCTTTGCACTTTTATCAGCCCATTCCTTAATTTCTTTTGTATTAACACCAAATTCAATTCTGTCCATACCTTGTGCCTTTACATCAGCAAGATAAGTTAGGCCAATTGTAAGACCTGCTCCGATAAGTAAAGAGAAATGTTCACTTTGAAAAATGGCTGTCAACCATGGTTCAATTCTTTTTCTGAGGTCATCAATTTTAGTCTCATCAATGCTGTCATTACTGAAACAGTCAATGTCATTGTTGATTTTTAAAATGTTGTTACTGTTCCAGTCTATCATACTTCTGTTATTTGTGGGTGGGATAAATAAGCGTTGGTTGTGTGTCGGTTGTATCCTGTCATTAAGCTGCTTTCTGTTTGTATAAATGCTGTTGAAATTCTATAAACAGTCTGCTGATATTTGCCACGTCTCCCAAAATTTCTTTCGCATCTTCAAGCGATTGATATTTATTTGTCAGCAAGATTGGTAGTTTTTCTTGGTCTAGTTCTTCTACACCTGTCTCAATGTATTTGCTCAAAACAAATTCTATAAACTCTTTTTGTTTGTTGTCAAGCAAGGCGAAAATTGTCGCTTGTGCTGCTGCAACCCTTGCTTCTCTTGTCATTGGTTTTACATCGCTGTTAAACACATATTCCAACACATCAAACAAGTCGCTTTTTTCAGCGTCAATAAGTTTTTGCAAGGTGTTCAGTTCTTCTTTGCCAAAACCTGCTGCATCCAACTTCTCTAATAGTGTCCGTCTGGTAATTGGACTGCTCCAAAGTATCCGCAATTCATCTTCGCTTTTGAAAAGGTTTGGCAATTCGCCAAACAGATTATTCAAAAATTCTTCTGCTGAAATTGGTTTGCCATCTGCACTCCAAAACGAAGTAGAAATCAATGATTGTATTTCACGTTCCTTTCCGTCTTTCAATTTCACTTTTATTTTTTGTCGCTTTTTGCAGTCGCAAAATGGTTCACCACAAATTTCGCAAGGTTCTTTCGGTTTCTTCTCGCAAACACAAGGTGCTTGTCCGCAAACTTTACAAGGTTGCGGCGGTGGTTTTGGTCCAATTTGACAGTCACACACTAATTGTCCGCAAACTTCACAAGGTAAAGCATCTCCATCCCATTCAGGGTCGGCAAAGTGGTGGTAAGCATCTACAAAATCATAAATTGTAAAGAAGTCTTTGCCATCAAACAAACGTGTGCCTCGTCCTACAATTTGCTTAAATTCTATCATTGAGTTTACTGGTCGCATCAAAACGATGTTGCGGATATTCCTTGCATCAACACCTGTTGAGAGTTTTTGCGAAGTGGTTAAAATGGTCGGAGTTGTTTTTTCGTTGTCCTGAAACTCTCTTAAAAACTGTTCGCCTACTTCTCCATCATTGGCAGTTACACGAACACAATAATTCGGGTCGGTGCTTTTCTTGTATTGGTTTACCAGATCACGAACTGCGGCAGCGTGGTCTTGTGTAGCACAAAAAATAATTGCCTTTTCTTTTTGGTTGGCATCGTCCATATAAATCTGAACACGTTTTGCTTCTCTTGCTTTTATTTCAATTATTTTATTAAAGTCGGGTTCGGTGTAAAGTTTACCTTCTTCAATTTCGCCTTCAATTATTTGGTCATCGCTGGTGTAGATATAATCGTCAAGGGTTGTCTTGATACGTTTTACTTTGAATGGCGTAAGGAAACCGTCATTAATACCTTCTTTGAGTGAATATACATAAACGGGTACACCAAAGTATTTGTAAGTATCTACATTGTCTTTGCGTTTAGGTGTTGCAGTTAAACCTAACTGAACGGCTGGTGAAAAATATTCTAAAATTCCTCTCCAGTTTCCTTCATCGTTTGCTCCTCCTCGGTGGCACTCGTCAATTATGATAAAATCAAAATAGTCTTTTGGGTATTGTCCGAAATTGTAAAGTTCACTACCATATTCAACAATAGGTTCTGCTGCTAAAGAATTTGGCTCTGCTGGCGCTATTTTCTTAACCACTTTAGCATTCGTCATAAAGGTTTGAAAGATGGTAAAGAAGATGCTTCCGTTTGTTGGAACACTTCCTTTTTTGCTGATTTCTTTCGGGCTAATTCTAACCAAAGCATCTTCGGGAAATGCAGAAAAAGCATTGAAGGCTTGGTCAGCTAAAATATTTCTATCTGCTAAAAATAAAATTCGTGGTCTGCGGCTTCCGTCACGTTTTAAATTCCAACGTGCTTGAAATAATTTCCACGCAATTTGAAAAGCAATGAATGTTTTTCCTGTGCCTGTGGCAAGGGTTAATAAAATGCGGTCTGCATTATTGGCAACTGCTTCTAAGGTATTGTTTACCGCAATTTCCTGATAATATCTTGCTCCTTTTGTTCCGCCAACATCTTCAAATGGAATGGCAGAAAATTTCTCTCTCCATTCGCTTTGAACAGCAAAAGTCTTATTCCAAAGTTGTTCGGGTGTCAGATAATCGGCAACCAAACCTTCTTCACCTGTTTTCATACAGATGCTATAAATTTCTTTTCCGTTACTAGAATAAGTAGTTTCTAATTTTAATTTCTCTGCGTATTGTTTGGCTTGTGCTACACCTTCGCCTACTTCTAAATCATCGCTTTTGGCTTCTACTACTGCCAGTTTTATTCCTTTGTATACCAACACATAATCGGCAGTGAGTTTTTTTGCTCTTACACCACCTGTTTGAATTTTACCTGCGGTAATGTTGTATTCACGAAGAATTTTTGAGCCTTCTACAATGCCCCAACCGCAAGCCTTTAACTTGGGGTCTATGAGTTCTGCTCTTGTGTCTGCTTCGTTCATACTGCTACTGCATTTGTTTTAAACCTCCGCTAAATGCCTTATGCAAAACGGATTTTTTGAGTTCTTCTAAGTCATATATTTTATTTTGATAGATGGCTTCCAATTTTTGAGTTTCAATTCTCAATTCATCAATTCTATCAATAACTTTCTTTTGATCCTTCACAGGTATAAATGGAACTTCTGCATCAGTAATAGCCCCAATACCAACATTGCCCTGTCCAACTGTTCCTGTTTCATTTGCAAAATATTGGTCTTTGAAAAGATTGGTCCAAGAAAAGTAAAGGAAGAATTTTGGCAGATACTTATCCGAAAAACGTATTGAGGCAATTCGTTGATTAAGCAAATAATTTTTCTTTTCAATTATTGCGGTGAAACCATAATCTCTTTTTTTCTTTGTTCCAGTTTGAGTAATGATAACATCGTTTGGAAGAAGAAGTGCTTTGGTTAGTGCTTTTTCATTCAGTTTATCAATAAAAACAGGACTTTCATTTTCTCTTATAATCCCAGGGCGAACATTGCCCATTCTTATTACTTGATATTTGCCTTCTGTTGTAAAGTCGGTGCTCTTAAATGAATAACCCCCTATAACTTTAGCTACATCAGAAATGATTTTCTTTTCGCTTGTTTGAAAAAGTTTAGTGAACAACTCGTCTAAATAACTTTGAAAAAGTTCTTTGGCGTTTTTAAGGTTTTGTTCGGTTTTAGCTTTTGCCTTTGCTATTGCGACAAAAGCTTCTTCTAAGATTGTCACAATACGTTCTTGCTCTGGAAGAGGAGGAATGGGGATTTCAAAACACCCTAAATCTCCAAATTTCAAATTATTGATATTTGCACCATCAGATAAAGTACCTATAAATTTTTTATAGCTTTCTGATGTCATTATATGAAACAAAAAATCAGAGTTCAGATTTTCTTTTGGTTTAATTAAACCCATAAAGCCACCAAAAGCGTAACCGTAATCATCGTCTATTAATGCAACTTTGCCAAGATGGCTTTTACTTCCATTAGCTGTGCAAATCATCAATGAGCCTTTTGTTACTTTCTTGCTTTCGGGAATAACAATTTTTGAATTGATGTATTTTAATTCAGAAAAATCTAATTTGTTGGTTTTTAAATCAACATTATTTGACCTCAATACAATATTGTCCGAAAAATCAACTTCATCATTTTTTGAATAAGTAAGCCCACGTTGAAAATCTACAACATCTGCTAATTGCTTTATTTCCCAGCCTTGTTGTTTCATATGAGTTCTAAAATTGAATTTAAAATCTCTGCACTTTCCTCGTCCAAGGCTTTCATTTCTTCTAAAATTACTTTTGGTTTTCTAAGTTCATCTTCTGCTCTTTTATTTGGATTTTTAGGCGAAAGGTCAAAAGTGGTTTTATCAATTTCTTTCAAATCTACTGTCCAAGAATTTTCACTTTCTCCTTTTGATTTTTGTAATTCTATAAATTCGGATAAATCATTCTCATTTAATGAATTTGTCTTACCAAGATTCCTATCTAAGTTTAATTGATAAAACCAAACCTTTTTTGTGGATGAACCTTTTTCAAAAAATAAAACAACAGTTTTAACGCTCGCCCCCGTAAATGTCCCGCTTGGCAACTCTAATACAGTATGTAAGTTACAATTCTCTAAAAGCAATTTTCGCAAGCTCACGCTGGCATTATCCGCATTACTTAAAAAGGTATTCTTAATTACTACACCTGCTTTGCCACCTGCTTTCATAATCTTAATAAAATGCTGCAAAAATAAACTGGCGGTTTCGCCAGTTTTTATTGGGAAGTTTTGCTGCACTTCTGCTCTTTCTTTACCTCCAAATGGCGGATTGGCAAGTACAATGTCATAACGGTCTTTTTCCTGTATGTCAGCAAGGTTTTCGGCAAGTGTATTGGTATGCACAATGTTTGGTGCTTCTACACCGTGTAAAATCATATTCATTGTACCAATGATGTAAGCCAATGATTTTTTCTCTTTACCGTAAAAGGTTTTTTTCTGTAAAGTCGCTACATCGGTAGTCGTAAGTTTTTTGCTGTGCTTTAAATACTCAAATGCTTCTACTAAGAAACCCGCTGAACCAACTGCACCGTCATAAATCTTTTGTCCTATTTCAGGGGCTACCACTTTTACAATGGTTTTAATCAAAGGTCGTGGCGTGTAATATTCTCCACCGTTACGCCCCGCGTTGCCCATATTTTTAATCTTGTCCTCATACAAGTGGCTCATTTCGTGCTTTTCAGCATGTGTCCTAAAACGCAGTTCGTCAATGCGATTTATTACTTCTCGTAAATTGTAACCGCTTTGTATGCGGTTTTTTAGTTCACTAAAAATCTCTCCAATTTTATATTCAATTGTGTCTGCACTTTCTGCATTGGTCTTAAACTTTTTGAGGTAGGGGAATAGTTTGAGGTCAACAAAATCTTTTAGGTCGTCACCCGTCAGAGCTTTGTGGTGGTCAAGTTTGCCGTCTTTGTCCTTGGGAGTTGCCCAAACTGGCCACTGAAATTCGGATGCAATAATGTTGAAGTAAGTCTTACCCGAAAGTTCGGCTGCTGTGGCTTTGTCCTTTTCAAGGTCATCCAAATATTTAAGGAACAAAACCCAAGAAGTCTGCTCAACATAGTCCAGTTCACTGCCACAACCTGCGTCCTTGTGTAGTATGTCGTCTATATTCTTAAAGGTTTGTTCAAACATATTTTATTTTCTTTTTGTCAGTTTGTAAAGTTAGTATTCTGGTCGGGTGCGTTTGCAAAATTTAACTTTTTTGGTTATGCGAAGGGTCGGCTTGTGTGTTGGGCAAAAACAAATGTCTTAAATGTGCTGTTGGTATTTTTTACTGTGAGTTAATGGATGCCCTTTCGGTCTGTTAGGGTTGCTTGTAACGTTCGAGTATTTGCGAAGGGAGGGAATTCATTGATTGTCCAGCCCGATACAAATGCCCATTTGAAAATATGTTATTTAAGTTATGAACCAAAGTTGAACATTAAACGACGAGCCCGAACCGCTGCTGATGCTTACACATTGCTGATATTACATTGTCCAACCCTTTCTTTTGCAAATACTTTTTTTGGCGGTAGTTTTTATTTAAAAAGTGGGTCAAGTTTAAGTCTAGTTTTTAAAAGTTTTGGAATTAATTTTTCTGCTTTCTTAAGCTCTGTTTCAGAAGCAGTGTCATTTTTTAAGAACTTTTCGAGTCTGCCAATGTTATAGTAACCTATTCCTTTACTTGATTGAGCCATATCCGCATACTCAAGTAAGTCTGTAATTACATCTATTGTTTTTTGAACCCTCACAAATTCATTTGAGGCAATAGCAAGAGAAGTTAATCTATCCATTTCAGCCCAGTAACTTGTATCCTTTGATAAAGACAAAAATCTATCTACTTCCTCAGATAAGCCATGAATACCGCATAAGTAGGCAATTACTTGATTTTGGTTGTCCTTATGTTTATTGCCATCAGAAAACCTTCTTCGTATGATAAGTGTCAATGTCGAAGCCATTGCAGAAGCCAATACAAGCAATTGAAGCAACCTCAATAAATCACTGTCTTTTTTCTCTTCAAGTTTTTTAGATTCTTGCTTTTCACCATTTATCCCTTTAGCTCTAAGTTTCACAATTGGTTCTTCAGGAAAAGTATTGATTGTAGTAGCTAAAATAGAAACTCGCAAATTTTCCTTTGGATTTAGTGAATTTATTTTTATGTCAATTTCTTGCTTTAAAAGACTATCGGTGGTAGCAATTGGAGTTTCATAGTTAACTCGATATTCTTTAATTAATGCAGGCTCAATAGAAACTTTACAAGAAACATCCTCTGCAACGCTACTGCCTTTATTTTCAATAACAATCTGATAAATAGTTAACTTTTCAGTCTGTGATTCAAATGGTATAATTTTTTCTGATGTATATGTTAGCTTCGGTTCTTTATTTTGAAAATAAAAAAGTACGAGTCCTCCAATTACAGTTACTGCAATAGAAATAAACGCAGTCACAATACTATTAGCCCAGTTAATATTTTTCATGTTTTTTAAAATTACCGCCAACTTTTGAATTTGCGAATTAGCTTCAATAAATTTGATAAGCGCATGCGTCAATTCAGATAAATCCACTGATTTGCGCATTTCGTTTTTAAGATTGTACAATTCTCGGTTTTGTTCTAGATGTTCTACAGCTTCTCCTCCTCACTCCCATGGTCAAGTGATGTGAATCAGTATTTGACAAGTTTATATTATTGCCTGATCAACAGATTTTTACAGTGGCAAAAAAAACAAATTTCTTGTCCCAGTGCATCATTATAGAATCTTTACCGATGACCGGCTAGGCCTACACGTTGTCTTAACTCATTCCTCATATTTGCTCTCCCCTACTTTTTTCCCCACAGGTTTTCTCCACTCCCAGGGCGCTACTGGCGCTGGCTCGCTCCATACTCCGATCTGCTGCATACGTGCAGACTCTTCCAACTTTGCATAATCGGCGTCTGTTGAATATTTCTTATAATGCCAGGCGAGGCCAACACTCACCAATGCCTTATTGATATTTATCCCCTTCTGATTGATCACTTCCCCTATGAGTCGCTTATTGCGGTCGTATTCATTGTTGTGGTGAATATTCACCAGGTGGCCGAAACATTGGTCTGACACATACTCTTTTGCAGCACGGCCAAATGGTTGGCTTCCCTTTATTTCCGGACAATCGATATGCGCTAACCTGATTTTTAGTGGCTTGCCGTTGTAGAGGATTTCGATAGTATCACCGTCCTTAATCCCAATCACTTTACCGAATATGGTTGCCGACTGGATAGTGTTCTCTTTATTGATCCAACCAAGGCTTAGCAGGGCGAACAGAAATATGTAGGTGAAATTTCTCATGCTTTATTTGTGATTAATATGCCTCCAGTCCCTCCTGGTACATGGCTTTCATCTGTTCGCGCAACTCTTTTGGTTTTAATACTTTCAATCGGGGACCAAGACCAAGCAGCAATGAACGAAGCTCGTAGTTATTCACAACCATTATTTCCAGGATAATTACTCCTTTGCTACTTGTTTTTATTAATCGCTGGCTGCTATGGATAGGCTTGGTAAGCACATAAGGCGCGAGGTCTGGCTGCACCTGCATGCGCACCTGCTCCGTCACCGCATCTTTCATCAGCGTTACGCCAACTACATTATTGAAATAGGTTTCAGGATCAAACAGGTCGTTGGGTTCAAATGATTTCTGGATGGGCTTCAGCTTCATGATACGATCCAGCGCCAAAATGGTTGGACTGCTCCTGCCTTCCTTTCTGCCGATCACAAACCATCGGTTACGGTATTCCTTCAAAAGATAGGGATGGTATTCATAATCGGTTGCGTCTTCCCGATTGAAGGGCTTATAACGCAAGCCAAGCACCGTTTTACCCTTGATGGCATTGAAGAGATCATCGAGCCACTGGATTCCGGTGGCAAGGGTTTCGACCTCGAATTGTATGATCTGATGTCGCTTTTCCACACTGGTGGCAATCGTGTTCTCCAGCTTGGCAATTACTGTTTCCAACTCTTTAGTAAGCTGGAAGCCCTGCACCTGGCGGAGGATATCGAGGGCATCGCGCAGGTAGCCCACTTCTTCCTGTTTGAGGGGGAGGTTGCGGATAGAAAAATCGGGATTGCTATAACGGTAACAGGTGAGCTTACCGCTTTGGTATTTTTCTATGGGCGCATCGTAAGTAAGCGACATCTCTTTCAGGTCATCGTACAGCGAACGACGGGAGATCTTTGATACACCCATTCCCTCCAACTTCTCATTCACTTCCTGCAGCAGGGCATCAATTGTCCAGATTCGCTGCCTGCGACGGAAACAGGCATCCAATACCTCTATTCGCCGCTGGAATGATTTGTTTAGGGGCATCCACGAGTGGTTAAGGTTCAGGAATGCCAATGTACAAATTGAAATGCTTCGTTCATAGCCCTCCGTTAGATTTTAATCTGTTTCTTTTTTGTCATCATCGAAATAGTTTGGTTCTACCTTATTTTCTTGTTTTTGTACCGCCCTGTCGTAGTAGCGCATGCGGGCATGGTTCTCTTTCAGCATCATATTTTTCAATCCCTCTTCATTAAACGACCAGTTGGAGGCATTTTTAATATTGAGGCTTTTGGCCACCGAGAAGGAGTCCTGGTTGGCCCCCATATAGGTGAAAGTCCAGCCCTGCTTTTCGAGTTGTGCGGTCATATTGGCGATGGTTGCCAGGGTGAATTCCCGGGAATCATTTTCCGCACCGTCGGTCAGGATGGTCACCAGCACTTTGGGTTCCGATTCCTTTTCGATGGCATAGCGCAGCTTATTACAGGCATGGCCGATGGCATCGAAGAGCGGGGTCATATTATCGGGCTGGTAAGAATCCTCATCGAGCTCGAGGGGGTGATCCACTACCTGTAGGGGGATCCTTTCTTTGATACCGCTGCTGTTGAAGGTGTAGAAGAGCAGCCACTGTTCCAGTTCTGTATTCTTCTTAAGCGAGGCACGGATACTTTGGATCAGTTCATTGAAAGCGGAAATGGTTCCGAGTTTCATGGATGCCATGGAGCCGGATTCGTCGAGGATGATGAGGTTGAAGATTTTGGGCATGTTATGGAGGGTTTAAAGTGAGGTAAGAGGGAAGAGTTAAGATTTAAGATTTAGGGTGAAACAGACATGGTGAGGTAAGATGTAAGATTTAAGAGTTAAGATTTACGGTAAATGGAATAAGGTAATGGTTAATGGTTCTGATGTGGTTTAGGGTAGGGAGCACAGGCCGGGATTAAAACGGGAAATCTTTAAAGCGATCATCTATGTATACGCGAATATTACATTGGGGTACGATGGCATTGGCGGCCATGCCGTTGCATTCGAAGAGGTCGGCCACCCTTCCCTCCTTTACCTGGATAATGAGGGTCATATAATGCGGGCTGCTGTCCCCCACGAAGAAAAAATTCAGCATGTCCTCCCCCGAGCCGCAGGTGCCGGTGCAGCGCGAGGGGAAGGCGAGTAGCTGGCTATTGCCGCAATCGCGGAATATGGCGAAGGCGAGGCCCAGCTTTTTCAGGAAAACGGCTTTGGGCATTTCCTGGTAGAGAAGGTTTTCATCAAGGAGTAGGTCAATCATCAGGAGATCGAGCTTACGGAAGGCCTCCAGGAATTGATCTACCTGGGTTTGGGCGATATGGGTTTGCTCCGGCATAGTACTGGGTTTTGGGGTTGGAGGTAAACTTAGGTAGGTTCAGTGCAACCTATTTGCAATGGGGATTACTTTTATAGAGCAGCCAATTCGCTGGAGGTTAAAGCACGATTATAAACTTTTAGTTTTTTCAAAATCGAGCCCCGGCCAAATTGAATGGTGAATTCTGTGTTGAGTTTACATCTATTTAATATTATAGGTTCATTTATTTCTAAGGATAATGTACTTTCCTGATTAACATAAATATTACCTACGCGATTATCCAAAACAATTGCTATACGGGAAAAATTTGACGTGTTTAGGTTAAATGTTTTGCCAATTAGCCCTTTATAATGATTATAATTTATACAATCAGAGGAAGCTGATGGGAAATACAAGTTATGTCCCCCGATTTCATCCCAACTCGTTTTTTCTGAAGCAAATGAAAAATCATCAGATAGTCTCAGAAATCCATCTCTATAATTTGAAAACCCACCTCTAATATAATGATCCGTATCCCCAGCATAGTAACCATCAATACTGCCACTGGTCTCGCTATTCTTTACTTCTAGAAAAACAGTTATTGAATTAGAAAATTTCTCATTTGGCATTTTTACTTCAATTGCAGGAGTATTTGGATATTCATGCCTATCTGTTGCAAATTCTGCGAGATTAACCGATCCTTCTTTAAAGTAAATTGGTCGGGCGTCTCTAAAGGCAACGATACTTTTATAGCTACTTGTGTCTGAAACTCCATTATTGATGGCCAGCGAAAAAATTAGTGAAGGATCTTTGACATTAGTAGGATTATCAGGTTCACTTGGTTTTGAACATGAACTTATCAAAGAAAGAAATAATATTGAAATGATAACTTTTCGCATAATGGTCTTTATTATTTTTTAAAGAATTAAATCCATACTTATCCTCAAAAGAGGAACAAATACTAATGACTATAAAGCCAGTTTACTTCCTGGGCATTGAGTGCACGGTTATAAATCCGCATCTCATCAATCTTTCCATTCCAGGAATCATAGGCAGAGGCGGCTTTTGATCCAATGGTAAGTCCATTGCCATAGTTCAGGGGTTCGGATCCGGGATCGGTTGTTGTAAACTTCAGCTTGCCATTCTTATACAGTTTAATAGTCTTGGCTGAATAGGAATAGACTACATGGTTCCATGTGTTGAGTTGAACGGTATCGTAAACATAATAACCGCCATACTGAAATGCATAACGTCCTTCCCTATAAGAACTGATCCTGAAATTTCCTTCCGGATTCTCCGTAGAAACAATGCGTCCGCTCGTATTACCTGCATCCTGGAACCAGAACGCGATGGTGAAACTGTCGGTACGCTGAAAGTTGAATGGAACAGGTGTAGTTATCCGGTGGCCATTCCCCCCATTTATTTGTATAGCTGCATTTGGCTGATTAAGCCGGTCGGCAGTGAAGCCAACAGAGTTGATGATGGTACCATCATATCGTTTCCCACTGCTATCCCACACATTTCCTGAAAAAGGATAATAGGCCAGTAGGCCGGAGTATATAGTGCAGGATTGGGTAGCCAGTTCATTAAGCTGGGCGAGTAATTCCTGGTATTGACGGGTAAGCTCTTCCAACTGCCTTTTCATATTGTTTATGTCGGCACCCTGTCTAACCAGTGAATCATTCAGCACCCCGATCTTGTTTAACATAGAATCCAGTTTTCGATTGATGGAATCAATGGCAATCTTTAAACTGGCCTGCTCCTGCTGGCTGGCCTCAAGTGCATTGACGATTGAATCTGATCTTGTCTGGAGACCCAGCACGAGGTTTCTCAGTTCTTCATTTTGTTGCTGCAGACTATCGAGCCTGCTATGATCGTCAAACTCTTTCTGACAGGCAGTTAATAATCCGAGGCAGAAAAACATGGACAAAAAAATCCGGATACCTAATTTCATTGGAGAATAATTTAATGTAGGTCAAAAGTATCCGGACAGGATTCAACGCCACTATTATCAGTGATGATATCAGTGAGGAGATAGGTGATGGAGGGCTCACCAATCGGCTCACCGATCCATTCACCGATTATTTAAGTAATATTATTGCCGAAATGCGCCTGTTATTATTTGGATTTTTACTGTTATTGACAAATCCGGGATTCTCCCGGGAAGATTATCCTGTTCCGGTGATCATTAAAAAACTGGCTGAGGTTAAAGGGCCGGTGAATACGCTGGGTTTTTCCAATGATCCATTTCTCCTTGATCTACCCTATCCTTTCGAAAAAGCAGGGGCTACTTTAGTAAAAACAAATACTGAACTGTTGGCGCTTGTGAATGGTACCGGTTGGGTATATGCGCTGGATACAGCTTCGGTGGAAAATCCCTGGAGGCGAATTGATTCCACCGTTTTTACAGGATATAATATGGGCTGCCTTACCTTTTATGCGGATGGCCAGGTCTGGAGTTACGGTGGATATGGCCTCTGGAATAATAATGGTCATTTGCGGTATTATGCGAAGGATAAATATGAATGGGAAATCAAGCCATTGAACAGGGAGATCCCCCATATTTTTGATAATTCAGATCTATTCTATCTGGATACTGCAAATGCAAGGCTGTACATGCTGGGTATCCGATTCATTAATGATGCCCTTAAGGATAATTCGATCCAGGAAAAAGAGATAGGAGGAAAAACCTGGTGCCTTGATATACGAAAAGGAAACTGGGAGGTTATGGGGGAAACAGCCGATACAACATTGCTGGTGTTGGGCCATAGTCCATGGGGAATGCTCACTTACCGTAATGGTGTTCCTTCCATTGCAGATTTTGTCAATAACCAGTATCTACATGCCAATGCGGAGGGTATTAAAAAATTCAGCAGTTTTTCGCGGAGTACCAAGACAAAGAGTATCGCCTACTTTGTTGATTCGACGCTTTACTTTGGCGACCATTCGAATTTTATGGACTCTATCGGGTTTTCGCGGGCTGATTTCGTGGATTCAGGGGTTCCTATCTATTCCGCTTTATCTGCAGGTGATAGTTCGCGGATTTGGTATTGGTCGCTTATACCGTTGATGGCAGGTGGCATTCTATTATATTATAGAAGACGGAAGAGGGCAGTTGCTAGTCCGGAGGCAATTACCGTTGTTTCAGGCCCAATGGTGGAGCCTTTTGAAAAAAGCGAACCAGATCCATTGGCAATTTTGGATGAGCGCGACAGATCACTTTTGCTGAGCCTATATACCGCCAGCAGAACAGGTGGCCTTCGTGATATTGATACGATAAATGCTATCCTGGGTGTGTCCAATAAATCACTGGAAATCCAGAAGCGTCAAAGAAGTGATGCGTTGAATGCGATCAATAAAAAGATGTCAAGGCTTCTTCAGACGGATAAGGCATTGGTGATCAGAACCAGGTCTGAAGAGGATAAACGGACCTATCATTATACGGTGAATCCTGAGTTGAAGGATGAGTTGGAGAGGATTATGGTGGGGATTGGGTGAGGGGGGAGCCCCCCTCGATAATCAACCCCCAACCAAAAAATTCTTTAAGCTACCTAATGAGAATGTTTTTGATAAATATACATTGTAGAAAAAACCGTCCTTATAACTTTGCCGCCAATCAATTCCCAAGTTAAGGTTGAGTTTTGTTAATCTCTCCACTACATCAATGTTAAACCAATGGCTAAGCCCCACTTCAGCGTTTAAAATATTTCCAAGGCTCGAACGCTCACCTACTGTGAATAAATAACCCATCATATATCGAATCCTTGTATTCGCAACATTATTATGATTATTCACTAAAAAACCAATACCTCCATAACCTTCGTGATAAACAGACTTAAGTTGCTTAATTTCAGTTTGCTTTCTGCTCGGGTAATTTTTAGCTCTTAATAAGGTATCTGAGCTCAGAAGTTGATAACTATATTTAATGTCAACTTCTCTACGGATGTATTCAAACCCACTAGTCAAATAAATATTTGTACCATTTGTGAAATTATTTTTCTTCCCTGCTAACCGTGTTAATCCTTGAAATCCAAATCCAAAAGCTTTATACGTTGACTCTGCTTTTCTTCCGTAAAAATTCCGGAAATATAAAACACTATCGCTTTGTTGACCAAATTTTAGCGGCATTTCATCTAGTACATTAATTGAATCTCCATACCGATTAACTGACGATGAGGAATTAAAATTAGTTTGTACAACATAGAAATGAACTCCCTGTTTTTCACTAATCAAATTGGGAAGAAAAACTTCAAACCGCCCATAGTTTAGCAACCTATTATTTTTATCAAAAAAATCAAATGAGTGACCAAGTACTATTCTAAAATTATTAATCCCCTCACCTACTTCTTCAAATTCATCTACTTTGTTAGGGATAATGTAAATTAATTTTTGAATTGTAACATCACCATGAACGATTTGTAAATCAATGGTATCGGGTTTGTTAATCTTTCCTCTTAAAATTGGAATAGAAAATTCGAACTCAGTAGCGCGTGGAGTCCATACTTGCACAAACGGTTCCAGTTTATAAGAATCTTTATCCGGATTATTCCTAATTGATACTGTAGCAGAATCTTCTTTTGTGGCCCCCTGGATCGAAACCTTAATAACTCTGAAAATATCTGTATCAGGTTTTCGTACAATTTCAATCTTTTCATCTGAAAAGCGAAGTTGCACCTGTGCAAAAGATGTTGTTGTGCTGATAAATAATAAAGTTATTAATTGAAGATGTCTTTGAAATCCAACAGATGGATGAATTTTAGATTTCATGATTTTACATTTAGAGGTTTAAGGTTTTTATTTCGCTGCTATTACAAAGATGGCAATCGTTAGATGTAGATGTATTGGTGTATGATTCAGAATTGTCCTCCGTTTTTTAACGGATAATCATACCCGCTCAAGGCCTGAAATTTTGATTATTTAATGGCTGCATTTAGAATGAATGATCCAAACTCTTGCATTTAGGATTTTCAGAGAGTATTTTTCTAAAAACCCCATATTATGCCTATTCAAATTATTCCTGATGGAACCGAAGGATTTGATGGAAATTTTATCTCTTTAGCTCAACTTAAAAAGTTGAGAAAAAATTTCTTAGAAAAGACATTCAAATTAGACCCTTTAACAGGTCAGCCCAGGGCTTTAGATCCTGCCAATGATTCACAGGCAGTCTATTTTAAAAAATCAGAAATTGAAAAACTCTTCAACGCAAATAGAGGTGATGCGGAAGACAGCGAGCTCGGAGTAAGGATCTACTTTGGTGTATATGACCCCAAAATAGATGGGGAGGAGTCTAAAGATAAATATCCTGGTCAGCAAACCGTTATATTAGTATGTACTCTTAATGAAACTGATCTGTTGGAGGGAAAGAAAAATTCAGTTATGGTTGGAGCAGCTTATAATGAAGGTCAAATTTGTCCCCCACCCGCATGTAAATCAATTATATAAGCTGACTACCTATGGACTTTATCCTCACCCTTGAATGGATAGCTTTCGGGTGCAGCTTATTTTTGCTGCACCCTTCTCATCCTAAATACCTAAGGCTTGTTACATTGTCATTGGCTATCATTGTTGTGGCTGAATCTCTGGGCTACTATTACAGGATACATCTTAACCAATCCAATCATTCCATTTACAATATCTCAGTGCCACTGGTCATCCTGCTATTACTTGAATTGATCCGGCAGGCATTACAATTAAAATCCCAGAAACTTCTAATACGAGTTTTTATGGGGGCTTACATAAGCTTCGCACTTGGAAATATATTGTTCATACAGGGAACGGAAAAATTCGCCAATTACAATTATATTTTTGGTGCCATTCTATTAGCAATCTCCTCAACTATATATCTCATCCAGTTTATTAAGGAGCCTCAGATTATTTCCATCTGGAAGCACCCAATGTTCTGGATTGTGTGGGCGATACTTTTACTGTATATACCCAAATCAATACTGTTCGTTTTCTTTGAATACTTTACTTATAATCCGGAATATAGGGGCTCATTCGGAGCCATTTTCAGACAAATTGGATTCTTACTAAACCTTGTGTATTTTTCAATGATCAGCTATGCAAGCTTATGCAGATTGATCTATCTATACTGAACAAAGCATTGTTTATCGTTTGTGGCATCTTTTTCTTATTGATTGCCATCATGGTAATCTTTGTCATTCTTCAAAGAAAACGCCATAACAATTATCTCCGCGAAAAAGAGAGACTTTCCCATGACTACCAGCAAGCTCTTCTTCAAACCAGGATCGAAATACAGGAGCATGCATTCAACCAGATCAGCCAGGAGATACATGATAATATCGGGCAACTGTTAGGTGTTGTAAGGATTCAGTTGAACAGTCTGCCTTTGAGCGAAGAGATCATCCAGCCCACAGATGAATTGCTGGAGAGGAGTATCAACGAGCTCCGCAATCTTAGTCATAACCTGAATACGGAACTAATCCAGCGGGAGGGCTTTATCAGTTCCGTGCATAAACTGCTTTATAACCTGCGGAAGACTGGACGCTACGAAGTAAGGTTCGAACAACCGGAGAAGGATATCTCCTTCACCGATTCGCAGTCCCTCATTCTTTTCCGCATCATCCAGGAAGCTATATCCAACATTATTAAACATGCGAAAGCAAGCGAAATTGTTGTTCGTATAAATGAATTGCCGGATTCTATTAATATCTCCATTGAAGATAACGGTAGGGGAATGGACGCAGCCGGTAACGGTGAAGAGCGTGGATCCGGATTAAAAAATATGGAGAACAGGGCCAGGATGATCGGTGCCAGCTTCAATATTCTGCCAAATGATTTGAAAGGAACAAGGGTTATTATTAATTTAGGAAGAGAGAATCTTCCATGACCCCTACCACCTACATCGCCCTAATCGATGATCATGTGTTGATGCGCAGTAGTTTGTCTACGCTTATCAATTCCTTCGATGGATACAAAGTGATCCTGGAGGCCGACCATGGTAAGGATTTCATAGAAAAACTAAAGCCACGCTCTGCTCCCGATATAATACTGCTGGATATTACCATGCCGGAAATGAATGGCTATGAAACTGCCGACTGGATCCGCATCAATCTCCCCGATTCAAAAGTGCTGGTTTTAAGCATGCTTGATTCTGACAGCGCAATTATCCGGATCATCAAAGCGGGAGCTAAAGGATATATTCTCAAGGACAGTAAACCTTCCGGGTTCAGGGATGCTTTAAATAGTGTTCGCGATCATGGCTTCTTTATGAATGAACTGGTGAGCAGCCGGATGTTGCATTACATGAACAATATTGATCAGCATGCCAAGGGTAAGGATAATACGATACATTTTACTGACCGGGAAATCCATTTCATGAAACTGGCCTGTTCGGATAAGTCGTACAAAGAAATAGCGGACGAGATGTATATCAGCAGCAGAACGGTTGAAAGTTATCGTGATTCTTTATTACAGAAACTGGGTGTAAGCAGCAGGGTGGGTATTGTACTGTATGCGATTAAGCATGGGATATTTAAGCCTTAATTTTGCATTTATGGCACTCAACCTGGAGAATACCGTTGATATTATTGAACTGATGGAAAATTATATAGAGAGTATCCGGCCGGCAGCTGATATTCGGGACAAGCTGGATATTAATTATTCTATTGACAAACAGAGTGTGATTATATACGAGATCCGGCCAGCATTTAGTAATCCGAGCCAAAAAATTGAATCGCCTTATGCAAAAGCTACCTACATCAAAAAAGAAGATTCCTGGAAAGTATATTGGATGCGAAGCAACCTGAAGTGGTATCCCTACGACCCAAAACCGAAAGTGAAGTCATTAAAGAAATTCCTGGAGTTGGTACAGAAAGATGAATATGGTTGTTTTAAGGGGTAGGGACCGGAAAAAGCTTTGTATTTGGTTTATACTTTACGTAAAGAGGTTTTCCGGGATTTTTACTTTCGATAATGGTTTCCTGACCATTCTTATTGATACGCACTAAATTTCCTCCTTTTGAATAAACGCGCACCAATTCTGCTACCCTGGCTTCTGTTACCGCGCCTATTCCAGCTTGTTCCGCAATTTTATGGATGTACATAAGCCCGTACTTATTATCCTCCAATATGGATAAATCACGGGTATTGATAGCAGCGCGCAAAGTCCATCTACGTTTTAAAAAGGATGCCCTCTTTTTTGGAGAAAAATGCTTTTTCACTTGATCCACTTTTTTAATCATACTTATTTAAAAAGAAAGGGTTTTTCAACCCTCTCTAAATAATTTGAAAAATATGCAGCACAAAATCGTTCTTATTTATTCAAACAAAATCTGCCCTCTTATTTCGCCGCCGGGATATGAAGGCGTGTGAATATTGATGTAGTACAATCCATTCAATAAATCGGCTTCCACGAAGCTGGCAAAATTGGTGGTTAACAAATCGGCACTAAAGGAGCTGGAAGTTGTGCCCGGAGGAACTCCCAACAAAGGTATTACTACTCCACCGTTTACTCCCGGTGCCGCTGGCCCATGGATGTGGCTGGCGGTTGCATCGCTGAGGAGCCCCTGCCATGTCATATCCAGTTCAAGGATCTTGGTCCTTGTATTATAGACCACGGTAAACTCCCCTGTAGCCGGTGAGGGATTTGATGGCACTTCCTGCAACCCACTCATGGGCAGGGTTGCGGTTCTGTATTTCGTTTTGAGCCTGTCGCCTTTTTTCGAGAGTTCCGGACTGGATAAGGTGATCAGTGAATCCTTATCGGTAGTTGTTTTGGTACAGGAAACTACTGATCCTGAAATTGCAATAACAGCAAGTAACGGTAATAATGAAGATTTCATATGAAGGCCTTTAAAGGTGAAAAATGCAATGGGAGTAGGGTACCGATTACCTGCTATATAAATATATTACAATTTTCTTATTCATTCAATCCCGCCAGCATCGCCTGCAATGGGCCTGAAACACTGGTTCCATTGCTTTCAGCAGCTCGGCGAAGGCGGGATTTATGATATTGATCTTATTAGTCAAGGTATTTTTTCTTTAACCTTTCGGCGGTTTCCCTGTTCCTGCTATCGAGGCTTGTGGCCAGCTCAGCATAAGCTAGTAAAGGTGGAACCAAGCCTTGTTTATAATCAAGTTCTTCATGCCAGAACTTATCCATGAGCAGGAGATTCCCTTTATTATCCGGTACCAGCTTTAGTTGGCGCATGATGGTTGTTGTGGGCTGGTTGGTGTAAATGGTGAAGATCTCCGGTTTCAGGAAGCCTGTTAGCCTGGCCCCGGCTGGTTCAGCTCCCCAATAAAAATCATGATCAGGTAGCGCCTCCCAGTTTTGTTGGTGGTCCGGATCAAGGAAACGGAATGTTCCCCTTTTTAATTTTGGCTTCAACACTGTATTGTAAAGCTCTACCCATTTGTTCTGAAGTTGCGGGATGTTTTCCAGGAAGAGGAAAGGCTTTTTGTCTTTTACTCCTTCCTTAAGAAAGCCCTCTTCTTTAAGTTCTTCCAGAAATGCCCCGATATTTCCCAGTGCTACACCTGTAATTTCGGCCATCCTACGATATGGCTGGTTCAGCAGGTCAGGCTTTACCAGGATTCCGAAAAGGAAACGAAGGCCAGCCTGTTTCCAGAGCTTTCCTTCTACCGGTGTGCGTTGAGCCGTAACCGGGCGATCATTGATATAAAACAATACATCATCATACCTGATAAAACAGTTACCGGCAGCTTCCAGGTAATTGATGCCCAGATTTTTTAATTCGCCTTTCAAGGGGGCTGGTATGTATTGACAAATCAGGAGCCACTCACGGTGCTGTTTGTTCACCATTTTTAGCAGGTCGGGAATCTGTTGCTCGCGGAGTTCGTTTTTGAGTTCTACCCGGAAGTCTTTCCGCCGGTTAGGAAATTTCAATTCCAGGAATGTAGTCTTGTCTTTGCCTTTGTTTTCCAGGGGTTTATGAAGGATCCTGGCCTGCACGCCGGTGAGTTCGGTGAACTCCCTGGTGGCTGTTTCCAATATTTCTTTCTCCTTCATGTTCAATTATATTAAATGTTCATGAATCATGAACAATCAAATTTAATGAACAAATGCTATATTTCAAAGCATTTTCCGGGAAGTTTTAGGCGGGGTTCTTCTTTCAGAGGCTGATATGTTCCTGCGCATCTTCATGCTCTTCAATTATCCCATCCATCGTTTCCTTGACTAGTTTTCCCATGAAGGACTGTTCATCGTCTTCGTCGGCCTGGTACATGCGGTCGATCTCTTCGGGGCTAAGGCCGTTGAGTTTCTTTTGAAGGATGGCGAGCACCTTGTAGCGGAGCCATTCGTTATCTATCAGCAGTTCGCCCATATTGCGGCCAAGTACACGGGCGGCTACTACGGAAAGGTCCATGTTGTCGGAGATCAGGTCATCCTGGTCGTCGAGGAGCTGGTCGCCGGCGGTGATCTGCATGTAGTTTAGTAGCAGGAAGACGAAATCGTCCCAGTCCTGCGCGCGGGCCTCGGGATTTTCGTTGTAGGATAAGAGTTTCATGATGCAGAGTCCGGGGAGGGTCACCACTTTAAATGGACCGTCAAGATCTTCCGCATATTCGGCTGCCTCCTGGCTGCCGCTGACGGTGATCATTTTATCAGGTTCCTGAATGAGCACCTTACCATTTTCTTCGATGCCGCCGAAAGGGATGATATGCAACATCCCGAAATGGTAGAAGCGATAGGGAACATCATTGTCGCGGGTGAAGCTTTCTGTGGTGAGCAGGTAATGCACCAGCTTGTTCCATGTTTCCTGATCGGGCACCCGCACGGAAAAATCGATATCGCTGGTGACGCGGTTATCGAGGATCTCGTGTTTGATCCAAACATCGCGGCTTTGTCCACCGATCAGGAAAAACTCGACCCCGAATAGTTTCTGAGCACGTTCAAGGGCGTCGAAGTTTTCGCGGTGTGCTTCGCGGATGGAGCTGTAATTTGTTACGTATATATTTTCCATATACTCTTTCGGATCTTACTGTAAAAATTGTACCCGGGGTTTCTGTTCACAAATATGCGACGTTCACGATTTTGTGAACAGGATTATTTTGTGAACAGAATCGCCAGTATCCTCGGAATAGAACTCCTATCCCCCTCATCAAAATATTCATTGAGGGCACTAACGCTCATGCCTGCACGCTGTGCTGCATGGATGAAGTCGGAGCTGTTATGGATATAACATTCCACTACCGATGTTCCTGATTCCGTTTCAAAACGGGCTTTTGTTCCGGTGTATTGTTTGAAGGGATGGAGCTCGCCCATATAGATCTGTCCGCCTTTGCGGAGGCAGCGGGCGGCCTCGCGGAATATAGGATCGAGGTCATTTATATGCTCCAGCACCAGACTGAAAGTGACGAGGTCAAAACTGCCATCGGCATAAGGCCATGGCTTGGTAATATCGGCCTGGAGGAATTGCACGGGTTTGCCTTCAAGTTTTTCCTTAGCTCTGCTGAGCATCTCTTCGGAGAGATCGACTGCAGTGAGAGATCTGCATTTCTCCACCAGCCAAACGCTGTTCTTTCCTGTGCCGCATCCGATCTCGAGGCAATCACCTTCAGCAACCGCATCCAGCACTTCACGTAACGCAATCGCTTCAAGATCGCGGGTCCTGTTCTTGTTGGTGTCGTACTGTTCCGCCCATTGGTTATATGCTTTCTCAATACTCATGTTGCTGCTCTTTAAATCTTACATCTTCCCTCTGCCTTCTTACCTCACATCTTACCTCTTACCTCTTACTTCTTACCTCCTAAAAGACTTTGTTGTGCAATTTACTCAGTTCCTTTCCCAGATGCGCCAGCACTTCATGGTCTTTTCCTCTCTTAATGAAAATGCGGGATAGCTCGCCAAAATACCAGTCCTGCTGTTTTTTGTTGGCACTGAATCGCTCCCATACTACTTTCCCGGTGCGCTTTTTGTCCATATAGATGGAGCGGAGGTTATCGAGTTTATCGGCGGCGGAAACGATCAGTTGTTCGATGGTCGCATCGTGTTCGAGGAAATGGATGGTTTCGGTTTTACGGTCCTGCCAGCTACTTTCTTTTTCGATGGCTTTCTTTTCCAGTTTGTCGAGTTCGGTGGCGCCGCGAACCAGCAGGGCTACATAAGGACCAAATTCTTCTTCCACCTGTTGGATGGTAACGGGTGTGTCTTCCACTACATCGTGGAGGAGGCCGGCGGCAAGGAGTTCGTCGTCACAGTCCTGTTCGGCGAGGGTTTTACAAACATTCATGAGGTGGCTCATGTAGGGGATACGGGTTCCTTTTCTTAGCTGGTGCTGGTGGTGATGGGCGGCGAATACAATTGCTTTTGATACAATACTCATATAAAGGGTTTATGTTTTAATTGGTGCTCTGTGGCCGGAATCTGGGATTGGGTGCAGTATGGACTGCAGGTGGAAACAGGGAAGCAGAGCGGGATGACGGCAGTGGTTTGGAACCAGGGCGTGCAAGTACGAATATACGAAGATGTGTGCAGTGTATTTGCGGGGGTGGGCGTTGGCGTTAATTCATTTTTAATGTGATCATATAAAAAGATTTTTTATTTTGATGGCACTCAATTAAACCTTAACCGAGTGGCCTCTAAAGCGGATAGTTTCGAAAGCTACCTGGCTTTCATGAAAGACAATACGAGTTTGCAGCTCGATGAGTCAACCAGCGGACTTGTAAGGAAGTTCCATGAGGAGCATAGTTTCCCATCGCGTTTTGCCCCTGTCGTTTATATGGTGGATTATACAAATGGGAGTTATCTCTATGTTGATGAGGCATGTATCAATTTGTTTGGATACTCAGCATCTAAGATTAAATCAGGAGGATTGGATTCTGTTATGCAAAGCTGGCATCCTGCCGATTATAAGACCATCAACGAAAAAGTATTCCCCCGCAACCGGGAGTTCTTAAAAACACTTGCGGCTGAAAAATATCCAGAGATCGTATTCTCCTATAATTACCGGATGCTGAATGCCGTGGGGGAATATGTTACGATAGTACAGCGGTCTTCTTACCTGCCGAGCGACAAGCCCGGTCATCCACTTGGGGCCATCGGTGTTGTATTTGATGTGACGCATTTTAAGAATGATATCAGCGTGGTTCAGACAATTGAAGAGGCCATGGTAGTGGATGGAAAGATCGTTTATAATCTTCTCTACAAGGCAGTTTATGCTGTTGATGATACGATTGAACTGCTGAGCGCCCGTGAGCAGGATATTCTAAAACTTATGGCAAGCGGGATGTCGAGTAAACTAATCGCCAACCAGTTAAATCTTAGCGTCTTTACCGTTTCTAATCACCGGAAAAATATGCTCGCCAAAACCCGTTGCAGTACAGCCAGTGAACTGATCAACTATGCTAACAGGCATGGTTATCTCTAAACTGATGATGCAGGTAGTCATGCAGAAGTTTAATGAGTGCTTCGGGTGATTCAGCGGGAATAAAATGACCACAGTCATCTATTAGCTGGATTTCGTTGCGCCATACATTTAATCCGATTTCATCGAGATAATGGATCATGGAGAAAGAGTCCTGTTTGCCGAATATAACCAGTATGGGAAGGCCTGACTGTTTAAGGAGTTGGATCTCGTCGGAGAAATCGCCCTGCATTACGGAGTGTATGAAACCGGGCCTGAAGCCTGCTGCGGTTTTTTGGTGTTGGTTAACGAGATCGTCGAGTGTATCACTGCCAGCATTATGCGAACAGGCAGTGAAAAAATTCCGCACTTCGGTTGTGGATGTTTCATCGCTGAAAAGGGGTATCACGTTAATGGCATTATTCATCACATCGTTCACGCCCCTTTCACTACCAAGAACACTTGGAGAAACCAGTACTATACCTGCTGCCTTTATATGTGCCAGCATTTCAGCAACAATGTTGGTGCCGAGGCTGAAGCCCACCATGCAGAGGGGTTTCTGGGGCCATTGATTTCTTATGAGCTGTGCCAGTTCATAGGCCATGGCGGTAAGGGAATAATGGGATTGGTCCCATGAAGGGGAATTGCCATGGCCGGGAAGATCTACGGCTACGAGATGATAATTGTCAAAAAGATCGCTTTCAAAAACCGGGTTGAAGATGTTTGCAGAAGAGGAATTTCCATGCACAAAAAAAACCAGGGTATTATTACCCGGGTTCTTTTCTCTATAGGAGAGAGCCTGCTTCCGCGGCAGATCCTGTGCAGAGGAATTTGCTTTTGTTTCCTGGGCCATTGCGGGGGTTTCCAAAAAGGTAGTGAGTTTTTCAGAAACCAAAAACAAGGGGATCGAGGAATAATCTTTTCCCGGTGATTGTTTTTCCGGATAATGAGGTGGTGGGAAGGCCACTATTAAGGATAGCCGATTTAATTTCTTCTGCCGTTGAGTTGGGATGTTTTGCTTTATACAGAACGCAGGCAGCGGTAACATGCGCTACTGCGAAAGCGGGCCAACTGAAGGGATGATCATTATATCCATCACCCTCAACACCGAATGGATCATTAAGCGGATCGGTAGCAACGATCAGATTTTCACCCGGTGCAGCCAGGTGAACAAATTTCGATCCCCAATTGGCCTTATTGTTTAAACTGCCGTTTTGGTTGAGGCCCGTAACGGTTATATTATTGGGCAATGTGTAGCATGCGGGGTATACAGGTTTTTTATTAAGATCAATCCCCGTGTTGGTTATATTGCTCAAGCCGGCGGAACTCAGAAAAAGAATATTAGCCTGGTTGGCCCTCAGCAGGGAGGCTTCTAACTGGGTGGATTTTTTTGTTTCATAATGACTGTTGATTGCCACTAAATTTATCCCGCTGTTTTTTAATGCAGTGGAATAATCGATTGCCTGTACAAAAGCAGAAACCGGTATTGAGGGGCCTCCATTATATATTTTTAGCGGGATCATTTTCACATTCCAGCAAACTCCTGAAACGCCTTTCCCGTTATTACCAATGGCACCGATAATGCTGGCCATTCTCGCGCCGTTGGGCTCATTGGTAAACCTGCTATCATAGACCTGGTTATTCCTGTCAGCAAAATTCCATCCCCTTGAATCATCCACATACCCATTGCCGTCATTATCAACACCATCTACAGGGTCATTTGGATTCACCCACATATTATCGGCCAGGTCTTCATGCTCATAAAAAACACCTGTTCCTATGAGTGCCACATGGATGTCGCCAGAACCAAGATTGCCGGTTTGCCAGATGGCGTCCGCATTTGTGCCAAATGGCTCTGCGGGGGTTGAAGAAGGTCCGCGAAGATTCCATTGGCCCGGATAGTAAGGGTCATTGGGAAAACTGATTTCTTCGGTTGCGGCAGGTGCGGGTAGCATTGCTGCGCTGCTCCTTTGTTCCATAAATTCCGGAGCATGCACAATGTAATTTGGTTCTGCATGATCAACTTCGGGTATTGATCGAAGTGAGTGCAGTGATCGCTGTATATCGCCCTCCATTTTCACCACATAGAAACCTTCCGCGTTAACCTGTTCCATGGCTTTGGTGTAGACGTATTCGATTATTCTTCCTTTTCTGTTTTCAAGGGTTTTCAGGGCGTTGGATTTATCCGTTCCTTTCCGGAACTGGACCAGAAGTTCGCCGGGCAGATAATCAGTTTCGGAAAGAAGTTCCTGGCCTGGAGTGGCGTCAGTATTAATATCCTTGCTGCAGGAAAAAAAGCTTAGGGCAAGGATCAGAAGGAGGAATTGGGTGAGTTTCATGATTGAAGGTTTTGATTGAATTAATTGAAGAATCCGCTCGCTAGTAAAATTTCCTTATCAGAATCAAGCAGGAAGGTGTTTGGAAATGATGCATAGCCAAAGCCCATTAATGTTTCATTGTATGAGGGATGAGTTTGATCAGGATGAGGAAGTCCGAAAGCATGTCCCAGTTCATGCGCCTGTCCGCCAGTCCATTGAATAGGAGGATTATTATCTTCCCCTGCAATGCCGAGAAGGTCATGTTCCGGTAAAGCGCAAAATCCTGTAAACCCGGCACCCGTTTGTCCATAGGCATCTACATAAACCATATAGGCGGTGGCGCCCGGGCTATACCAACCGGCACCCAATAGGCTTTCCATCTCCGTGAACGTGTTCCAGAAAAAATAAAAAAAGGGATCGGTTCCACTGATACCGCCGTTATCAGATCCAAACCAGGAAGCAGGTTTATCACTCTGGAATATTTCAACAACCGGATTATTAGTTAGGTAGCTCAACCCGTCCATCTCTGACCGATACCATCTATCAATTATTCCAGCGGCTTTTTTGATGGCATTATTGTAAGTGCGGTTAAAGCTCCTGTCGTCCGGAATGATGTATAGGATCCGGACGGTCTTACCATTTTCGGTTGGAGCCTTGTCGTGGGTTTTAGAGAGGTCTTTGCTTTCGGCTTGTTTTGGATCGGGCTGCAGTTCCTGCTTCTGGCAGGCAGATAAAAGCACAAAAAGGAAACATCCTAAGGAGAGTAACTTTTTCATGGAAAAGAGTTTAGCGATTAGTGATAGTGGGCAGGAGTTAGGATGGGGTACACGGAGCGGGACGGAAGAATTTTGGATGGGGCCGGATCGGGCATAAAGTTATATCGTCATCTCCCCCCCGTCAATAGCTATTTATAGCTATTAGCAGATGCCGCGGGTTTTTTGTAAATTAAGGAAGTCGTCCCCCCTATTTTAATGATTCTTCTCTTATAGTATTCGAATTGCGGCATCCATAATCATGAATCGGGTTTTAATGAACTACTGCTTCTTCACCATAAATCGATATATATATAAATGCGTTCGTGTGGGCGTTTTTGCAATGCTGACGGTGATGATCTCTGTCGCCAACGGCTATGCACAAGCGCCGGCGCTGGAATGGCTGCGATGTTATGGGAGTAATTATGGCGATGAGCCAAGGGATCTGCAGGCCACACGAGACGGGGGTTATATTGTCATAGGTTCGGTTGGAAATAGCAGCAATGATGTGTCGGTGCATTTTGGGGAAGGCTCGCCGGATATATGGGTGCTTAAAATCAATGCCAGTGGTGTCATAGAATGGGAAATTTCTCTGGGCGACCAGCAATACCAGTTTGCTGCCGGGGTGGTTGAAACGCCTGATGGGGGCTTTGTTGTGGGTGGCAGCACCTATAGTTCAAGCAATTGCCTTTTGGGTGATAATAGTTCCAATATTATACTGGTGAAGCTGAGCAGCAAAGGCGAATGGCTATGGGAGAAAGAATATGGTGGCGCAGGTAATGAATATCTCAGCGAACTCGATCTTAGTGCAGAAGGCGGGTTTTTATTGACTGGTCATTCAACTTCTTCCGACGGTGATCTTACCAAAAATAATGGGGCGGAGGATTTCTGGATTGTGAAGACCGACGCCAATGGAAATATTATCTGGCAGAAGAGTTTTGGGGGAAGCCGCACTGACCAGGGGGTTTCTGCGGCTGTTGCGCCCGCAGGTGGGTATTACGTGGTTGGTTCTTCTGAGTCTACCGATTTCGATTTCGGACTCAACTACGGTGATTCAGATTTTCTGTTGTTGCATCTTTCGGAAGCGGGCGAACTGCTCTGGCAGAAAAAATATGGAGGGTCAAATCATGATTTCGCCTGGGCGGTTTGTGCCAGTCCTGGTGGAGCAGTAATAGCCGGAATGACGAATTCCCGTGATGGCGATCTTACCCGATCCGGCAGGGCGCCCACTGATATTGATATCTGGGTGGTTAAGGTAGATGGCTCCGGCAATCTTCTATGGCAGAAAAATTATGGGGGACCGATGGATGAATTCGCGTTCGATATGGCGCCAGCAATAGACGGTGGTTTCCTGCTTTGCGGAACAACTGAATCAATGGATAGTGCGGCCCCATGCACCCTCGGGAATAATGATATATGGGTCATTAAGATCGATGGCTTGGGCGAAATGGAGTGGCAAAAAGCGCTGGGTGGTGAGGGTAATGATAATGGTTCGGCCATTGTAGAAAATAAGGATGGAACTGTACTGGTGGCTGGATTAACCTGCTCTGCGGCACTTCCCAATTATCATACTCCCAGCCCTACGGGAGACTGCGCTGATATTCTTCTGGTGAAACTGTCGCCGCCGGGTGGAACTGTGCCACGGCCATCTTTGCAGATCGGTCCGGAGCTCGTTTGTTCCGGCAGTCCGGTTGTTCTCAGCGCCACCGCCATCAATGTGGGTAGCCATCCCCGTTATGAATGGAAACTGAACGGGCAGGTGGTTGGAAGCGAGGCTACTTATGGGGCCAATAATTTCAAAGCAGGCGACCAGGTCAGTTGCACGGTAACGCCGGGAGGTATTTGTGATAAGGGATCGGCAGTGGTAACGGCAAGCATCACACTAAAAACAAAACCTGATCTGCCGATGCCGGTTTTGTTGATTGATGGTCCGGAGGTGATCTGTCCTTGTGAGCCCGGACTGTTCACTGCGATAGCTGAGAATGCTGGTGTGGCACCGCGATTCCATTGGTTTGTCAATGATATGTTGGTTGCTGTTGGCGGATCGGAATACCTGCATCGGGAAGCGCAAAATGGCGACCGGGTGCATTATCGGTTACTGGATGCCTCGGGATGTTTGCCGGGGGGATATGTAGCGTCCCCAGGCATTGTTGTGACCGTGCCCGGGCAGGGTGCTGTTCTGCAGATCGAGGGACCGGCCGCGGCGGTCTGCGAAGGGGAGCGGGTTGCTTTTCGGGCTGTTGTTTCGGGATCGGCTGATACGAGTGGATCGCGCTGGCTGGTGAATGGGGTGCTGGCTGCTGCGTGTACTGCCCTTTACGAAACCGACTCGCTCCGTGATGGTGACAGGGTTAGTTATATGATAAACGCCAACTCGGAATGTGGGGGTGGCGGGGATATATTTTCAAACGAAATAGCGGTTGCGGTGAGGCCCGCGGGGGGCAGGTTGCTGATCAGTGCCAATAGCAGCAGCGTGTGCCGTGGTGAGGAGATGATCTTTGTGGCGAAAACGGAGAACAGGGTACCGGCGGACGCCGTGCAATGGCTGGTGAATGGGGTGGCGGTTGCCGGGGCAACGGGGTCGGAATGGCGAACGGCGAACTTGAACGATGGCGATTTGGTGAGTTGTGAATGGGCGGGGGGCGATTTCTGCACTGGTGCGGGTAGTGGCTCGGAGGGTATCAGTATTCGGGTTTTTGATACTCCTTTATTGACACTCTATCCCGCAGATACAATAGTGAACAGGGGAAGCAGCCTGCAATTATTGGCGCAGGTTTCGGGGGAGGTAAGCCAATTTGCATGGGAGCCGGCAGATAAACTTTTGTCGTCGCAGACCCTGAATCCTGTTTCCGTGCTGCTCGATAAGGATGTTGTTTTTAGTCTGCGGATTGAGGATTTAAACGGTTGTGCGGCAACAGCCACGGCACGTATAACGGTGATGGGTGAGTTATTTTTCCCGAATGCATTTAGTCCCAATGGCGATGGAAAGAATGATTTCTTCCGCGGTATTTTTCCCGGCACTCCCCAACACTTCGAGCTCCGCATTTACAACCGGCTGGGGCAGGAGGTATTCATGACAAATGATATTACCAAAGGCTGGGATGGCAAACTTGGGGGACAGCCACAGGCTAGCCAGACCTATGTATGGCGATGCACCTACTCTCAGCGCGGCGAACCGCTCCGGAAGATGCAGGGATCGGTTCTGCTGGTGAGGTGAGGGAATACATACCCGTCTGACATCCGTCCTGACGGATGTCAGACGGGTATGTTATTATTCTGTGAACATCCATCCAAGGCGAATAATATTCTGAAATTTTAGTAATTTGCCATCAAATCGTCAGAATGAACATCAGCCTGGACCATATCGACCTTCAGATCCTGGATAAAATGCAGGGTAACGCCCGCGTTTCGAATGCCGACCTGGCCCGGGACCTGTCCATGGCTCCCTCCGCCATCCTCGAAAGAGTGAAAAAGCTGGAGCAGAAAGATGTTATTCGCCGGTATACGACTTCCATTAATCCAGCCGCGCTGGAGCAAAAACTGCTGGCTTTTATCTTCATCCGCACTTCACAGGGATTTTCCTGCTGTTCGGATACAGGCAACCTTCTTTCGGCGATCCCCGAGGTGCAGGAAGTGCATCATATTGCCGGGGAGGATTGTTTCCTGGTGAAGGTTCGCACTACAGATGCCGCATCGCTCATGGAGCTGATGCGAACCAAATTCCAGCAGATCCCCAATATCGCATCCACCAAAACCACCATCGTGCTGGAAACCGTCAAAGAGCAACCTGATATAGTTATACCAAAAACCTGATCCAATGCAAGCAAGCAACACAAAAGAAACCCCATTCCTCGTAGCCCTCGCCTTTCTCACGGTTTACCTGGTCTGGGGTTCAACGTATTTGTTCATCCAGTTGGCCGTACACGAGATCCCGGCACTGATGATGGGCGCCATCCGGTTTATCATAGCAGGATTACTGCTGATGGGCTGGTGTATTTACAAACAGGAAAGGATCTTCGACTGGCAGCAAATGAAACCGGCCATCATTACCGGTTTACTGCTACTCCTCGTGGGAAACGGGGCGGTGATCTGGGCCGAAAAGACGCTGCCGAGCAGCCTGGTGGCGGTACTGGTTTCCTCTGCCCCACTCTGGTTCGTAGTGCTCGATAAGCCCAAATGGAAGGAAAATCTTTCTAGCAAAAGCACGCTGGTGGGCCTCGCGATCGGCTTCCTGGGTGTGCTGCTCCTGTTCTGGGAGCAGGCTGCGAAGGTGGTGAGCGGAACCCTGAGCAGCGCTGCACTGGTGGCCCTCCTGGTTTTGATGGTGGGTTCTGTTAGCTGGGCCGGAGGGTCCATCTACAACAAGTATAATTCAAAGGGTTCCGCAACCGTGAGTTCTGCCTGGCAGATGCTGGCAGCGGGAATAGCGTTTACCCTTGGCAGTGGTATCACGGGAGAATGGAGAGGATTTGAACCTGCCGCCGTGAGTAATACCGCGTGGTTGTCGATAGCGTACCTCATCACCTTCGGATCACTGGCGGGCTATAGCGCTTATGTATGGCTGTTAAAGGTTCGTCCCGTTACCCAGGTAAGCACCTACGCATATGTGAACCCGGTAGTAGCCGTTCTGCTGGGGGTGCTGTTTGCGGGCGAAACAATGAGCGCTTTGCAAGTAACCGGACTGGCGGTGATACTCGGAAGTGTATTGCTGATCAATCTCGCTAAATACAGGAAGGCGCTGCCAGTGAAAGATGAAACTGGTTCCGATGGGAAGGAGTTGTTGAGAGGCCATGAATCTGCGGATGAGCTGATCTCTCAGAAACGAGACCAGTCTGCTGTTTGGAGAAATCAACTTCCTGTGGAAAAGGGTTTCCAAAAAGGGAATAATGATCTTGTTCCCTGCCTTGATGAGGCGGAGATATACTGAGGGTTTCTAACTACCCGTCTGACATGTGTCAGGACACATGTCAGACGGGTAGTTAATTCTCAACATGTTCGAACATCCTCCGAACATGTGTCAGACACCTAGTTACCTAGCTTTTTTTCTCCTTCCGCTCGCTTCTTACGGGTTTCTCGTTGTGGGTAATATCGTCCCCCTTGAAATCCTGTTCTTCATTTTTCCTGCTATCGAGAGTTTCCTTGTTTTGTGGGCGGCCTTTATCCGGAACGGGATCATTCGGCCTTGCCTTAGGTTGATTTTGTGTTTTCATGATCTGCATTTTAGTAATGGGAGTTTGCAATTCATGTACCTGTGGAAGGGATGCCTCTACGTCGGTGAATGGCGTAACAATGATTGGAACTCGACAAGTTCTGCGGTATTACGCTGGTAAAAACTGCTTATTTCTGCGGTATAATTCAGGAAATTTTCTAAGGTCGGCATAAACCTGCACCTTTAGCCTTAGCTTCGCAGCCTGATTGAAAGATTTTGACATTCAGGTATTTAGTAAAGGTTAAAGCAAGCATCTGATGAACGACCCGAACGAGATCATTTTTCTCGCGCCCAACGAGCACCAGCGCGGGGTTATGGAGCAATATGTTCGGGCCCTCGGCAAAGAGGTGAATAATTCGCTGCCCCTCTCAGAGAGGATCGCCCAGCGGTTCATGATCACGGTGCAGCATTTCAGTCTACTGCAGGAATGCCTTGCAAAACATCCCCTGGCCTCGCTGGCAGAAGAGATCTACTTCTTCAAAAAAATAAAGCCATTTTTCACTTCGCGAATTGAATTGTATACACTGCAGTTCAAGGGGTTGGTCTTTGCCCCACCCGATCCGGTGGATGCGCAGGATTATTGGGAACAGGAGGCGGGACGACTCGCACAGTTTGAAAGCCAGTATCCCGAATTTGTTTCCTATATCAGGGAGGGAAGGGAGGATAAAGATGAAAGCTGGTTTGCTGCTGCCGCCGCAGCCGATGTGCCGGTATCATGGCGTACTGCTTATGATGTGGAAGACCATTTTTCGAGCTCCCATGATCCCCTGCTGGCCGCCCTGATGGCGTTGGAACAGTACCACGAATTTGCTAATAAGCAGTTAGAGGTTCTTAAACCCGTCTGACGCTTGTCCTGACACATGTCAGATGGGTTTACGGGTACCTACTTATAGTACCTCAACGCATCCCTTAGCTGGTTGCGGATCGATTTTCGGAGGGCTTTGGGTTCCAGCACCTCCACCGCCGCACCAAGCTGAAGCAGCCTTTGTTCCAGTTCTTCATTCACCACCAGTTTCATTTCCACCTCAGTAAACTCCTTTCCTTCCTTCACAACCTTTTGTGATGGGTGCAGGGGGAAGGCCAGCAGCTGCCGGTCGTGGGGTGGGTAAACACGGAGGTGCAGCTTTTCTTTTTCGCCTTCGAAGCCCACTCCTACCAGGTCGCGGAAAAGATCGCCGTAGGGGAAATCGGGTCGGGGTTCAAAGCGGTCGGCCAGCGGCTCCAACTCCGTGATCTTATCCACCGCAAAACAGCGCAGATCGCCGGCACCATCTTCACCGCGCAGGTATCCCACCAGGAACCAGTGGTAGCCGTACTCGCGCAGCATATAGGGCTCCAGCTCAACTTGTTTTATACTCCCTTTCAGGTTTTCCGTCTGAAAGCGGATAGGTTGCCGGTTGGTGATGGATTGCAGTAGCGGCTGCAGGAGATGGATACCGCGCAGTTCGGAACCGTTGCCGAAAGAAATATGTTTCAGTGTTTCGGAGGGGGATTGCAGGAGCGATTGCGTGAATTCTGCCACTTCGCCGGCCTTGCAGAACTGCAGGAAAGCGTCGAGGGCGGGCAGACTCTCGTTGGCTATCAGGTAGTGATTCTTTGTTGGGTCGTAGTGGATAGCGATCCCGAATTCAAAGCGGAGATCTTCCATCAGACGGTCGTAGGTGCGGGGACTGATAAGAAATCCTTCCGCCTCCAGCCGAAGCATCAATTGTTTCCGGCTCTTTCCCTTGCCGGGCTGCAAGGCTTCTACGATGGTCTTGTATTGCCGGATCTTTCCCTGGAGCAACATGGGTTTAGGTTTTATCCTTTAAGATAAGGAACCCTTTTCAAACGCCGCCAGGTATTGGCGCACATCTTCATCCGAAAGCTGCTCAAATTGCTCATACCAGGCACCAACTCCACGGAAATGAGGGGGGATATAAACGGTAACCAGATCGTCGGCCATCGCCGCCAGTTGGCTGGCAGCCTGTTCTGAGGATACAGGCGCGGCGATCACAATTTTCGCCGGCATCTGCTTGCGCAGAAGCTTCACCGCCGCCATCAGGGTATTGCCGGTAGCGATACCATCATCTACCACAATCACAATCTTTCCCTGCAGCGTGGGCGCAGGTTTATCACCCCGCCAATACTGGTACTGACCGGCCATTTTCTCCCGGATGGCTACTGTTCTTTCTTCGATATATTCAGAAGACACTTCGTCGTGCGGAACAATTATACGATCGCTCAGGCTCACCGCCCCGATGGCATACTCGGGCTGGTGGGGATGGCCGATCTTTTTCACCATCACCAGATCAAGCGGTAATCCAAGATCAGCAGCTACCGCCCCCGCAACGGGTACCCCACCGCGCGGAACGCCCAGCACCACTGCATCTGCACCTGCATACCTCTTCAGCTTGCGGGCAAGCAGCCGACCTGCTTCCGTCCGGTTAGAAAATATCATGGCATAAAGTTAGGGCAACTTCGCCGCCAGGTACATATATGCATTGTGTAAATGGTGCGCGAAAATATTCTCTTTTGAATCGGGGAAGCGCGTGTAATAATCGGCGTCGGCAGCCAGGGCAATCATATGCCCGGTGCGAACATAATTGTTGCTGTTGATATAGGCCGGAGGCTGGTAGCCAGGGATCTGCTTCTTTACAAATTTGGAGGCCATCTTACCCAGGTATTTCTGGTAGCGTCG
This sequence comes from Flavihumibacter sp. ZG627, assembly GCF_000814325.1. Taxonomy (GTDB): domain Bacteria; phylum Bacteroidota; class Bacteroidia; order Chitinophagales; family Chitinophagaceae; genus Flavihumibacter. Next base: position 46,545 of record NZ_JPHF01000003.1, read on the forward strand.
ACCCGCTCTTCGTGATGGATTATTAAGCTGGTTGTACACGTGTTTCAGCACCAGGTTATTGGGAAATTTTTGTTTTTTGACTAGGGCTTTTTTGTCGGCAAACGGGTTGGTGTTATTAAAATCCTGCAGGGTCTGGATGGAGATTGGAGATTCCGGCACCCAGTCGGCCGCGTTCACCACATTGAAAGCCCATCCCCCAAAGGTCATCGCTTCATAGTCGTATGCGTAATAGAGATTGCCCGGCTTAGGAGCCGCGCTGCAATAGGTCTTAAAACGGATGGTTGAGGGGATAGCTGATTGCCGTTGGAGGCCATACAAATATGAGGTAAGCAGGTAGGCGATGGCGCCACCCTGGCTATGGCCAACAATGATAAAATCGGAGGTACCGCTTTTAACGGCGCTATCAATTTTTGGGACGATATCACGCGCGAGGTAGGCCGTACTCACCAGCCAGCCAACATGCACGGCTGCACGCGGATTTTCTGCCAGCGAGTAACTGAAACGAAAATCATCTTCCAGTTGCAGTTCACCTTTTGCCGGCACCATGGCAGCATACACATTGGCGAGCCAGCTCACGGCATTGGTAGTGGTCCCCCTTATGCTGATAACGGCTTTGCCCTTTCCGTTTGACCAGAGATCCCAGTAATTGTCGAGACCCATGATGGACGACTTGTAAACCTGTTGAAACTCCTGCGGGGCAGGGAAGGTATCATAATAAGCGGGTGAATTAGTGCTGCGCGCGCTGATCTTCATCAACTCCAGGTATTCGGCTTTATCGAAGCCCGGCTGAAGTAGCTGGGCGCGGCAAGGAAGGCCGGCAAGCAAAAGAAAGATGAAAGGCAATAGGCAATAGGGAATAGAGTTGAGAGCGGTTAAAGAAATTAGTAAACGGCGTTTTTTCATCTGCTGCTGTTTATATGAATACGATAATACTACAGCATCAGTTCATTAACCAGGTTAAATGTATTGCAAATACAAACAGGTTGAAAATTAATTCCTGCTGTTTAAAAAATGAGGCATACTCAATGTGACATCATTAAACAACTGATGAGAATTATACATTGTATTGACAGCAGTCATTTTTCAGGCTATTATCAAAGGCTACCTTTAGAAGGAAATTTATTCCATATCACAATAAAAAAGGAGGGTTGTTATGACAACAAAATCTTTGATGCGCCGCACAGAGAATGTCCCATCCATTTTTGAAGATTTATTTAAGCCCTGGAACGAGTGGTTCGACAATTCTGGCAGTAATTTATGGGGAAAGATGATGAAGGTTCCTGCAGTAAATATTACTGACAACAAAGACAATTATCTCGTATCACTGGCAGTACCCGGAATGGATAAGAAAGATTTCAATATTGACATTGATGGAAACCTTCTCACCATCAGCGCAGAGAAAGAAGAAAACAAAGAAGAGAAGGAAACACGTTATTCCCGCAGGGAATACAGCTACAGTAGTTTTAGCAGAAGTTTCACCATTCCAGAGGAAGTCCTCATTGAGAAGATCGATGCGACTTATGAAAATGGTTTATTGAAACTGGTTCTACCAAAAAAAGAGGAAGCTAAAAAGCCTCAGATAGGAAAGCACATCGATGTTAAATAGTTTTGGTGTAATGGTGAATTGCTTAAGGCCTTTCAGCAATTGCTGAGGGCCTTTTTAATAAAAATACTTTTATGAAACGCATTCTATATTTAGAACTATCATCTATAATGATGATTTTATTGTTTGCCTGTTCCACTTCCCGCATCACCAGTTCATGGACGCCTCCTGATATAACTCCAAGGGGTTTCAGCAAGATCATGATACTGGGATTAACGGGTTCATCAGAACGTGATTTCAGGCAAAAAATGGAGCAGCATATTGTAGAGGATCTGCAAACAAGAGGATTTAAGGCAGTGTCAGCTTTTGCAACATATGGTCCAAAAGAATTTGAAGGATCAGATGAAAAATCATCGCTGGAAAAACTAAGGGCTGATGGTGTGGAAGCAGTTCCAGAATCGTTTCTGGGGATACTATCGTACCATTTATGATCGTGTTTATACGCCGGGATATTATACCAGTACAACAAAATATTTCTGGGAGACAAATCTTTACGATCTCTCAGATATGAGTCTTATATATTCCACGCAAACGGAGAGTTTTGACCCCGAATCTTCGGAGAGGCTCGGCCATGAGTATGGCAAGCTGATCATCAGTGATTTGACCTCAAAAAATGTGTTGAAACCGGCAAACTAACCCGTTAAAGTATTCCTAATGAAGCAGCCGTTTTACGGCTGCTTTAACATTTATGGCATGGCGTGGCACCGTTCTTGAATTACCCCAGTGTAATTATTTGTTTCATCAAAAAAGCAGAATATGAGAAAGCAAAGAACGGAAGCATTAAATTTTGAACTGGTAGTTGACGGAACACCTATAGAAATTGTTGCAAAGCCATATATAGCTGCCAATGAGCAGCCACGTTTTCGGGTAAGCTATGACGGTAGTCCAGTTCATATCTTCGGATATGAGCCTGAAATGGGGAAAGTTATAGTGATGGATAGTGCATCAGAAGAAATACATCCAAAAATTGAAGATGCCATTGGTAGAATGTTGTTGAAAACAATAGCGGCATAGATCAATTTTTCTCTTGATAGTTTGTGTAGCAAAAGCCACCTTTAATCAGGTGGCTTTTCTTATTTATTGCAGTGGAAATTTTAAACGAGATTTAGGGTATGCTAAGACATGCCAAATACGAGGACCTGCAATTTGTTTTCGGATTGTATATGCACCCCGATATCAATCCTTACCTGCTGTATGAACAGATGAGCCTGGCGGCTTTTCAATCGGTGTACGATGCATTGATGCTGAAAAATATTGTTTACATATATGAAGTGGAGGGAATAGCTATTGGCATGTGCAAGCTGGTTCACCAGGAATATCGCAATGACCATATCGTTTACCTGGGGGGTGTGGCTATCCATCCTGATCAGATGGGTAAAGGTCATGGACGAAAGATGCTGGAAGAGATCACAGCACTCTGCGACCGGAATGGTATAAGAAGAATTGAGTTATCTACCGCTACTGATAATGAAAAAGCGATCCGGCTCTATGAAGGAGTCGGATTTGAAAAAGAAGGTATCATGAGAAAATATACCTACCTGAAATCCGAGAATCGTTTTGTAGACGAAGTCCTTATGAGCCGGATCAACTAATATCTAAGAAACTGTTTATGATTGCTGCACAAGTAGCTCTTCTTCTATCACCTGCTTAAAGGCATTTTTTGGAAGTGCACCTGGTTGCATCATTGGCTGTCCGTTAACGGGGATAAAAAGGATAGTGGGAATACTCTGGATGCCAAAAACGGCGGAGAGTTCCTGTTCAACTTCTGTATCCACTTTATAGATGATAAGTTTGCCATCATATTCTTTGGAGAGGTCTTCCAGAATAGGTGCTACCATTTTACATGGACCACACCAGTCGGCATAAAAATCTACAATGGCAGGCAGTTCACCCGCATAGCTCCATTCTGTAGCATTTTCATAATCAAAGACCTTTTTCTTGAATTCTTCTGTGGTGAGTTTTACTGTTGCCATTGTCAAATATTTTAATTCAAAATTAGGTTATGGAAAAGCGATACTATGTGCGTAAAGTCACCTTTACTCACCTGATGCTTATACCATCAAACAGACTATCTGCCAGGAAATCGAGATGATCCAGGATATAATCGTTCTGGTTATTCATAAAAATTTTCATGCCAACCTGTTTGAGTCCCCAGTGGATCATATTAACCCAGGTTTCCATTTCCATTGACTGTAGCTGTTTCACTTCGCCGTTGCTTATACCAAAGAGTAAAATATCCTTGAGCTGGTGTTCCACGAAGCGATCCTTTTCTTCGGTAAGCTCAAGTATTCTTTTGGCGCTTTCAAACAATTCAGCCCGGTATACGGAATAGTCTTCCGCTTTTTCCTTTACGTTGGCGAACATCCCCTTTACAAAAGAGCGGAACTTATCGCGGGCGGTAATGGACTCCTTTACTGCGGCAGCAACTTTCTGGTGCTGCAGCTTCATGTCGTGCATGATGATGGCCTCAAAGATCTCTTCCTTGGTTTTGAAGTAATAGTAGAGCGCGCTCTTCGACTTACCCACCATTTTGGCGATATCCTCCATGGTGGTTTTCTTGAAGCCATAACGCTTAAATAATTCCCGCCCCTCATTGAGTATCTCGGCCATAATAACCGGGTCCCGTTCTACTTGACTAACTGACATATCTGGTCGAATTTGTTCTAATGTGCAAATTACAATTTTAAAGCCGGACTGAAGGAAGCGGCAATAAGGAAACTTGGGAAGTTCCTGGTGTTCGATAAGATTTCTTCCCTATTGCATTGATAAACAATATTATAGATTATAACCGAAGCTGAATGAGTTAAAGCCCTCAGGGCTGAAACCCAAGACTTTTACAGTTCCTTAACAATAAACTTTCGACCATTCATTCGTTTTAGTCGAAATGTCTAGTACTTTTGACTTTTAAATCAATTTAGTCGAAAGGTCATGGAACAGAAAATACTCAGCACCACCAGCAGCCTGTTCTCCCTGATGGGGATCCAGCAGCTCAGGATGGCCGACCTGGCCCAGCATATGGGTGTTTCGAAGAAAACCCTTTACCGGTTCTTCCCCTCGAGGGAGCAACTGGTGGAACGTGTGGTGGCTGAAATGGGTGAAACCCTGACCCATCAACTGAGGGAGGTCAGCTTATCAGAAAGCAATACCCTGAAGCAGCTCACAAGCTATATCATCACCATGGCAACATTTTACAAGAAATGGTCGCCCGTGTTTTTTGCTGACCTGCAGAAGCATTATCCCTTTCTCTGGACCAGTATCAGCACGGAAGTCAGGCAGCTACTGCTCGACCTGCTCCGCCGCAACCTGGAATCGGGCATTCAGCAGGGAATCTACCGGGGTAATATCCATCCCGGCCTGCTGGTAACACTCTGGCAGCAGCATTTTTACAACGACTTCCGCTATTGCGAACAACTCAGTACCGACTATTCCAAGGAGGAAGTATTTCGGCAGAGCTGCTTCCTGTTCCTTTATGGCATCATCCTGCCATCAAAGATCCCTGCCCTGGAGAGACTGATGCTCGACTACCAGCTCCAGGCCAATCAATCCACTTCTTTTTACACACCTCAATATATAAATCAAGCAATCGTATGAGATCTCTATTGACCACAACGGCTCTGTTCATGGCACTGCTCGGCACAACAGCCACGCAGGCGCAGGAGCCGGCACCCTTAACCCTGCAGGAAACCATCAATATGGCCCTGCAGCATAACCAGCAATTAAAGAAAGCAGTGCTGGGCGAAGAGGGTGGCCGCCAGAAGACCCGTGAAGTAAAGGCACAGGCCCTGCCACAGGTAAACCTGAACGGCAGTTATTCCAACAATTTCATCAAGCCTATAATTGTGCTGCCCGGCGAACTGACCGGTGCCCCAGGAACAGTTTCCACCATTGAGATGGGTACCACACATAATGTTGGTATCACTGGTGAGCTCAAACAGGAGCTATTCAACCAGTCGGTTTTTACCGGATTGCAGGCAGCTAAGAAAAGTGAAGAGTATTACAAGATGCAGACAGCCCTCACCGAAGAGCAGGTGATACAATCGGTAGCCGCAGCATTCTATCAGCTCCAGGTGAACAGGGTAAAGCGCGGCATCGTTGACTCAAACCTGGTTAGTTCAAGGCGTATACTGCAAACAACAGAAGCGCAGTTCAAAGCCGGACTGGCCAAGCGCATTGATGTGGACAGGTTGCGCGTGAACATCGCCAATCTCGAGAGCAATGCCAACCTCTTCAATAATTCCATCTACCAATCAGAGAACCAGTTGAAATATTATATGGGATTGCAGATGGATGATGCAGCAAGTTTTGCAACGCCGCCATTAGATTCCATTGAATCAGAACTCAACTCAGTATTGCAGGTAGAATACAATGATGTGAAGCAATTGAATGATTTTAAACTATTGAAGAAGCAGGAAGAGTTGCTCCACCTGCAGAAGAAAGCATATAAATCAGAATACTATCCCAAGCTTTCGCTTTTTGGAAACTACAGCTATAATGGCATCAGCAACAAATTTGACCTGGTAAAATCTTCGGGTACTGCTACCTGGTATGATGTAGCAGCGGTAGGTATCAGGCTTTCCGTTCCCATTTTTGATGGTAATGCCAGGCAGGCAAGAATTGCACAGAGCAATATCCAGATCAGGCAATTGAGGGAAGACCTTTCGCAGAAGCAGAGCCTGCTTACACTGAACCAGCGCAATGCGAAAATGCAGATCGCCAACAGCATCAATACCATCCGCCTGCAGGAAAAGAATGTGGCGCTGGCAAACGATGTGTATGAGACCACGCAAAGCAATTATCGCCTCGGGTTTGCTACGCTAACCGACCTGCTGAATGCAGAAACATCCTTAACCCAATCGCGAAATAACCATGCGGAGGCGCTGCTCCAGTTCAAGCTGGCACAGATAGAGTTACTCCGATCCAATGGAAATATTAAATCACTAACACAACAATAAACTAACAGTTATATGAAAAGGAAATTAGTTAAAGCGGGTATATGGAGCGTTGCCATCCTGGGATCTTTATTCCTGGTGATCGGAAAGCTCCAAAGCAATAAGGCCTCCAATGCGTCCAAAACAGAACTGGTGCAACAGACGCATTCCTCTGTTATGGTAAGTACAGATTCTGTAAAGCTGCAGCCAATGGTGATAGACTTTGAAGCCAATGGTATTTTTCAACCCAATAAGCTGCTTGATTTTGCGGCAGAGTCGAATGGAAGAATATCATCCCTCAAAGTGGATATAGGTTCTTATGTAAGGCAGGGACAATTGCTTGCCGTACTGGATAATGAGCAGGTAAACAACGATGTTCAGATCAGTGCCAATAACAGGGCCAAGTTACAGAATGACCTTGCCCGTTATGACAGCGCTTACCAGAATGGAGGCATCACCTATCAGCAATTGCAGGACCTTAAATTACAGGCAACACAGAGCAATACGCAACTCGCGATACAGCAACGAAAACTGCGCGACAGCTACCTGAAGGCGCCGATCAGTGGAATCATCCAGAGTAAGTTTGTAGAGAAGGGAGCCTATGTACTACCCGGAACCAAAATGTTCCAGATAGTGGATATCTCCAAACTAAAGCTTCGCATCAATGTACCCGAGTACCAGGTGGTGAAACTGAAGGTAAAAGACAAGGTTCCGGTTATGTCGGATGTATTTCCTGATAAGCAGTTATACGCAACCGTTAGTTATATCGCGCCGATGGGAGATGCATCCCTCAACTTCCCCGTGGAGCTGGAGCTCACAAATATCAATGGCAATGCCATCCGCGCCGGCATGTACGGAAGAGCAAAATTCCGGTTTGCTGAAAACAATCCGGCACTGCTGATTCCGCGTACTGCTTTTGTGGGAAGCGTTAACAGCAACGAGGTGTATGTTGCCAGCAATGGTAAGGCTGAACTGCGTAAGGTAAAGCCGGGCCGCATTTTGGGCGAACAGGTAGAGATCCTGGAAGGTCTTAAGGAAGGCGAGCAGGTTATCAGCGGCGGACAGATAAACCTGAAGAACGGAACAGCCATCATCATTCAATAAGGAGTCACCATGAAGATCACAGAATTATCCATCAAAAGACCCACCATTGTGGTGGTGCTGTTTACAGTACTCACCCTGCTGGGGATCATAAGTTATAAATCGCTCAATTATGAGCTGCTTCCAAAGTTCTCGCCTCCGGTGGTTACCATTGTAACTATTTATCCAGGCGCTTCACCGGGAGAAGTTGAAAACACCGTCACCAAAAAGATCGAAGATGCGGTTGCATCCATGGAGAAGATCAAGAAACTGACGGCGCGCTCGTCGGAAGGGCTGAGCCTGGTAACGGTAGAGCTTAACAGCAGTGCAAATCCGGATATCGCTTTACAGGATGCACAAAGAAAGGTGAACAGCATATTGAGTGAGTTGCCCGATGATGTTAAACCACCATCCCTAAACAAATTTTCCCTGGAAGACCTTCCTATCATGACCCTCTCCGCTACGGCGAAGATGGATGGAAAGGACCTCTATGACCTGCTTGATAATAAGGTAGCACCGGGGTTGTCGAGGATAGATGGTGTGGCGCAGATCACGCTGATCGGCGGACAGGAAAGGGAAGTGAAAGTTGATATCAGTTCCGATAAACTGGCAGCCTATAATCTATCGTTGTTGCAGGTGCAGCAGGCCATCATGCAATCGAATCTCGACTTCCCAACAGGTAAGGTAAAAACAGAAGAGAACCAGGTGCTGATACGCCTTGCGGGAAAATATGAATCAATTGAATCACTCCGTGAGGCAGTGGTTGCAACCAGTTCTGCCGGTGCACCTATACGCCTGAAAGATGTTGCCGATATACAGGAGGCCGTAAAAGAAACATCACAGCTTGCAAGGGTGGACCAGCAAACTGCTGTGGCCATGCTGATTCAAAAACAGAGTGATGCCAATGCGGTGAATGTGAGTGAAGAAGTGAAGGCAACCATTGCGCAGCTGGAAAAAGAATATGCGCCGAATGATCTGCATATGAAGGTGGCGAATGATACATCATTGTTTACACTGGAAGCTGCCGATGCGGTTATACATGATCTCTTCCTGGCGGTGATACTGGTGGCATTGGTGATGCTATTATTCCTGCATAGCATCCGGAATGCCCTGATCGTTATGATCTCTATCCCCGCATCACTGATCGCAACGTTTATCGGGATGAAGCTCATGGGCTTCTCGCTGAACCTGATGTCATTGATGGGCCTCTCGCTGGTGGTGGGTATCCTCGTGGATGATGCCATCGTGGTGCTGGAGAATATTCAGCGACATATGGAGATGGGTAAGAACCGCGTGCGTGCTGCCTTTGAAGGGGTTAAGGAGATAGGCTTTACCGTTACATCCATCACCCTCGTAATTGTGGTGGTATTTTTCCCGATCAGTTTAACGAATGAACTGGTATCTAATATCCTCCGCGAATTTACCGTGGTGGTTATCATCTCCACCCTAATGAGTTTGCTCGCATCATTTACATTGGTGCCATGGCTGGCATCGCGTTTTGGTAAGCTGGAACATATCAGCGGCAAGAATATTTTTGGAAGGTTCATTCTCTGGTTCGAGAAGCAACTGGAACATTTTACCAAATGGATCACGGGCATTCTAAACTGGTCGCTCGACCATAAGGCCATCACACTATCTGTAGTGATTGCAATGCTGGTGGCTTCCTTTATGCTGGTGGGGAAAGGATATATTGGGGGCGAGTTCATTCCGCAGGGCGACCGTGGCGAATTCATCGTGCAGCTTGAACTTCCCAAGGATGCATCTGTAGAACAGAGCAACTATGCCACACAGAAAGCGGAAGAATATCTGAGTAAGAATCCTGATATAACATCTTTGATCACTACTGTTGGACAAAGCAGTGAAGATGGTTTTGGGGCGAGCAATGCAACATCCTACAAATCAGAGATCACTATCAAACTGGTGCCGATTGACCAGCGCGAAGATGCTTCTGATGTATATGCAGCGAAAACAAAACTGGCACTCGAAAAGGTTGTGCCGGGGGTGAAAGTAAAGACCATTCCCGTTAGCATATTAGGTACGGCACAAAGAGCGCCGTTGGAGATCATTGCGCTGGGCGCTGATTATGATAGTGTAATGGCCTATGCGAAATCTATCAGGACTGTAGTGGAATCAACAGAAGGAACCAAGGAAGTGAAGCTGAGTGTGGAAGATGGAAACCCGGAGATCAATGTATCGGTTGACCGTGATAAGATGGCGGCACTGGGATTGAGTCTGGACCAGGTTGGTATAACCATGCAAACGGCCTTTGCCGGAAATGATGATGGCAAATACAGGAAGGGTGCATATGAATATGATATCAGGGTGGGACTTGATGATTTTGACCGTAAGAATATCAATGATGTTTCCAATCTCACGTTTATCAATAACCGCGGTCAGCAGGTGAAGCTTTACCAGTTTGCTTCGATCTCGGAAAAATCTGGTCCAAGTAGGCTGGAGCGCCGCGACAAGAACAGTTCTGTCTCGGTACAGGGGCAGGTAATTGGTAAATCGGTAGGAACCGTTGCAACCGAGATCACCGAAAAGATCGCAGCGTTGCCAAGGCCTGCAGGTGTTAGCTATGTAATGGGTGGTGACGTAGAGAACCAGGGTGATTCATTCTCCACACTGGGAGTGGCATTGCTGATCTCTATTATCATGGTATACCTGATCATGGTGGCATTGTATGACAACTATATCTACCCGCTGGTGGTGATGTTCTCCATTCCATTATCCATCATTGGGGCCTTGCTTGCACTTGCACTCACCAACAATACACTGAATATATTTTCTATTCTGGGTATCATCATGTTGATCGGACTGGTGGCGAAGAACGCTATTATACTGGTCGACTTTATCAACCAGAGCAAGGCGGAAGGACATAGTACCCGAGAGGCTGTTATCCTTGCGAACAATGCAAGGTTAAGACCCATCCTGATGACTACCATTGCGATGGTGATAGGGATGTTGCCGCTGGCCCTGGCTGCCAGTGCGGGAGCAAGTTTTAAGAATGGTCTGGCCTGGGTGATCATCGGTGGACTGGTAAGTTCCATGTTCCTGACGCTTATTGTGGTGCCGGTGGTTTACCTGATGGCGGATAGGTTTATGGCAAGGATCAATAGGGGGAGGAAGAGAGAGAATGTGGAGGAACTCATGGTGATGTAAGAGGTAAGATTTAAGAGGTAAGAGGTGGAGACAGGTAAGAGGTGGAGACAGGTAAGAGGTAAGATTTAAGAGGTAAGATTTGAAAAGCCGTGACGTATGGAAATACGCACGGCTTTTTCAATCAATCGACCTTATCATTAATAAACCATCGGGTAGGGACCTTATAGAATATGTCCGAAAGCGGGGTCTGTATGTAAATGAACATGCTCCGGTTCAAGAGCCTGCTGGAGGTCGGCGATCAGATCAGCCGCCCTTTCAACGCCAACGCTAAGCCTGACGAGTCCGGGTACAATACCCAGTGACAACTTCTCCTCTTCGGGAACATCAGAATGGGTCATGGTACCGGGATGTTCAGCAAGGCTTTCTGTTCCGCCAAGACTCACCGCCAGTTTAATATGATGAAGGTGGTTAAGGAAACGGAAGGCTCCTTTTTCACCGCCTTTCACAACAAAGCTGATCATGGCGCCAGCACCTTTGCATTGTGATTTATAAATCGCGTATTGGTTGCCGTCAGATTCATTAAGATGGCCCAGGTAAATGACCTTTTCAACAGCCGGATGTTTCACCAGCCATGCTGCCACTTCCTTTGCATTTGCCTCTGCGGCATTCATTCGGATCATGAGCGTTTCCAGGCTTCTCAGTAATAGCCATGCAGTATGTGAATCGGTATTGGTACCCATTACGGTTCGCATCCTTTTTACTGCTGTCATAAGGGATGCAGATCCTGTTGCAGCACCTGCAATCAGGTCACTATGTCCCCCTATATATTTAGTGGCAGAATACAGAACGATATCAGCGCCCAGTTGGAGCGGGTGTTGCCATATTGGTCCCATATAGGTATTATCAACCACGGTCAGAACCCGTCTTGCCATTTCAGGACTTTTTGCATCGGCAAGATTTTTTGCAGTATAACTGGCAGCAATATCCGAAGCCATCCGAATATCGATTAGGTGGTTGGTAGGATTGGCAGGCGTTTCAACATAGATCATTCGCAGCTTTTTGCCGAGGCCTGAAGCATCAATCATTGATATGATCTCTTCGCGGGTCTGGTTTGGCTGAAATCCCAAAATCTCCACACCAAAAGCGGGTAATATGCTATGTATGAATTTATGGGTTCCGCCATAGAGAGGATTACTGTAGAGCAGCAGATCACCGGGACGAAGAAAGGTCAATAAGGTAGTGGAGATGGCGCTCATGCCACTGGAGAAGACGGCAGCGGCTTCTGCTTTGTCCCACAGTTTTAACCTGTTCTCCAGGATCTCGACCGTTGGGTTGTTGATCCTGCTGTAAATGAGTCCCATTGTATCGTTTTCATGGCCTGGTTTTCCCATGGCCATTTCGAAATAGGTCTTCCCCGCCTCTGCTGTTGGGAATACAAAGGTGGAGGTTTGGAAGTTGGGGCATTTGACGGCGCCTTCACTCCATTCGGGGTAATATCCATATCCAAGCATCGCTGTTTCGGGTGCCATATTTTCCTCGCCCTGAACGGGCGGAATTCTTCTATGATCCATGATCGGGAATTTGTTACAAACTTCTTTCTTTGAGGGGAGATAAAGGATGACTTAGGTCACACGGGGAAGTGATAGTGAGGTAAGAAGTAAGAGGTGGAGACAGGTAAGAGTTAAGAGGTAAGATTTGGAGGGAAGATTTAAGAAGTAAGAGGTAAGATTTAGGAGAAGAGGTAGGCGAGATCTTCTTCGGTTAGTTGTTTGATGAAACCTTCTTCTTCTGTAACGAGTGCATTTGACAAGCTGCGTTTGCGTTGCTGGAGGGCCACGATCTTTTCTTCGATGCTGTCTTTACAGATCATCTGGTAGGCGAATACATTTTTTGTTTGCCCTATCCGGTATGCACGGTCAACGGCCTGCTGCTCCACTGCGGTGTTCCACCAGGGGTCCACGAGGAAAACATAATCGGCCGCCGTAAGTGTGAGTCCGGTATTGCCGGCTTTGAGGCTGATCAGGAAAATATTGACCTCATTGCCTTCTTCCTGGAATTGGGCTACGAGATCACTGCGTTTTGCCGGCGGCGTGTCTCCATCAAAATGATAATATGAAAGGCCGGCTTTGCGGCAGGCATCACCAATAAGGTGGAGCATCCCTTTGAACTGGGAAAACACCAGCACTTTATTTGACCGGAGATTAGACTGCAGTTCATCGATCAGCAGATCCAGTTTCACCGAGCTTAATTGTGAACTACCTGGCTCATCCTTGAGCAGGTGTGGGGATGCGCATATCTGCCGAAGTTTTTGCATACCCTGAAGGATCGACAACTTGCTTTTACCAAGCCCTTCAGATTTGATATTCAGGAATATGCTATCGCGTATCTGTGAACATGTTTCTTCATATAAAGCTTTCTGGTCGGGCCCCATGGTACACCATAGAACTGATTCTGTTTTGGGAGGCAGATCAGTTGCCACCTGCTGTTTGGTGCGGCGTAGAATAAATGGTGCGGTGATCTGCTGCAGGGCCCTGATCTTTTCTTCGTCGTGGTCTCTGTCGATAGGATGCGCATATTCCTTCCGGAAGAAATCCTGTGCGCCAAAAAGTGTGGGCACCAGGAAATGCAACTGTGCATAGAGATCGAAGGTGTTGTTCATCACCGGTGTACCGCTCAGTGCAATGCGGGCGGCAGCAGGTAGCTGGTAAACAGCTCGTGTAACCTGCGCCGTTGGGTTCTTGATGGTATGGCTTTCATCCAGAACCACGGTATCCCACTGGATGGCAGAAAAACGTTCACTGTCGGACCTAAGCGTGCCATAGGAAGTGATCATGACCTTTGCGCCGCTTTCAAAAAACACATCGAGGCTGCGGCTGCCCCCATGGTATATGTAGGAACTTAATTCAGGGGCAAATTTTTCTAGCTCGAGGCGCCAGTTGTGAAGCAGGGTTGCGGGACAAACGATGAGTGAAACCGTTCCGGGCTTGGCGGGCGGGTTCAAGGCTGCGCGCCAGGCCAAGAAGCAGATTGTCTGCAGTGTTTTTCCCAGTCCCATATCATCGGCCAGGCAGGCGCCGGCGCCGATCTCCGAGAGCAGGCAGATCCATTCAAATCCCTTCTGCTGGTAAGGCCGTAAGGATGCCCGGATAATTGCCGGCAGCGTGTACACATTATCGTTGGACTGCTGCCATTGCCGCCATTTCTTCCACCAGGCTTCAGGAATTGCTTTCTGCGCCAGGTTCGAGTTGTTGTCATCAACAGCATCATTAAGGGGGTTGCCAATTCCCAACACGATCCATTGCGGCACCACCAGTTCATTGCGGTTTATCTTTCCATGTTTGATAATGGTGCTGTATCGTTTCATCCATTCGTCGTCGAGAACGCCAATAGAATGGTCCTTCAGGAGCAGGCTCTTAACGCCCGACAGAAGTAGCTTCTGGAGTTCAGCCAGCGGAACTTCTTCCTTTCCAAACCTGACCTTCATTTCAAGATGAAGGGTTGTTCCAACAGTACTGCTTATGCGAATATCCGTTTCTACTGCAAAAGGGGAATAGCGGAAGTGGCGGAGCAGTTCCATTCCCAATAAGGTCACGTCCTCTTCGAGGAGTTTATGATAGACTTTGAGGAACCAATGTTTTTTCTTTGCCTCGGCGAAGGGCAGGTTAAAAACACCGTTGAGCTGTCGACTGAAATTAGGATGCAGGGCCTGGATGCTATCGTGGAATGCCTGTTCTTTTTCGCGGTTCCGCATCACCACATATACATCACCGCTACGGGTGAATTCTTCACTGTGCTGCCATGGACCCTCCACCCAGAAACCTTCATAGTTCCAGCGGGGCGTAAGCATGAGGAAGCTGCCGCTGATCTCGCTGAGGTAGATCGCGTTGACTGGTGCCGTCTCTACAAGGTGTTTGTTGAGAAGCGATCCCATCTCAATGCTATAGTCGGACTGTAATCTTTTCAAGACATGTTCGGAAAAGGAGGCCGTATCTTCTGCATATAGGGATGGGTCATTGGCAGCAAGCCATTGCAGGGTCTGGTAATCCTGCATGGAAAGGAGATAGTATGTTTTCTCTTTAAGGATGAAAAAATATTCGCGTGAAAAATCTTCGAGGCTAAGTGTTTCTTCGCCGATCGTAATTATGGTGTGCAGCGAAAGGCGGTCATCGCTATCACGGTCAACCCTAAACGAAAGCTGTGGTTTCAGGGTAGATAAAGAACAGGAAACGATTAGTGGGTTGCCAGTATCGGGATTGATGATCTGGTGATAATATTTAAGTGGCTCCGCTGATGAAAGCAGCACCGAAAAAAGCTGGTGAACATGCCTGATAAAGGTTCGTTCAATATAGGCTGTCAGCGACATGCCTGCTTTTTGCCGGGCATGGGTACGTGTATACTCCTGGATGGTTTGTTTCAGGGATTCATCACCGAGGGCAATTAGTGCATCGCGGAGGGCTGAGGGTAAGGCCGTAAAATGCTTTTGTACTACCTGTTTATCAAGGCCTTCTTTGGCATAATCGGACCCGCGAACAGTGCGTGTAATATGGAAAGCTTCCAGGGGCGACCATCGGTTCCGCAGCCGTTGGGGCTTCAGGAATAGTGCTGTTCTGGTATCCGGTTTTGACATAAGGAACGCGAAGGTAAGGGATGTGGAGAGATGGAGGGAGGTGGAGAGATGGAGAGATGGAGGGATGGAGGGGAAGTGGAGAGATGGAGGGGTGGAGAGATGGAGTGGAGGGATGGAGGAATGGAGAGAACCAAGTTGTGGGGGGAATTGTTTAAGGTTTATGAGAAGCATTAAACAGATCCATCGGGCGGTTACATCGCCTATTGGTGACCTGATAACTTTCCGGGCGCTGCCAACAGCCGCCGTCGATTACCTCGATCCATTTTTATTCCTCAATCATCATGGTCCGCAGGTGTATAAGCCCAATAACCGCGGACTACCATTCGGTCCGCATCCGCACCGGGGCATGGAAACAGTAACGTTCATACTAGACGGTGATATCACCCATTATGATAGCGGGGGGCATGAGAGTGTTATCAATGCTGGCGGGGTGCAGTGGATGACGGCGGGAAGGGGACTGATCCATGCAGAGGTATCATCCCGCGATTTCAAGCGCGATGGCGGTCCGCTGGAGATTCTGCAGCTCTGGGTTAATCTTCCCGCGAAGCGGAAAATGACCAGTCCATGGTATGAAGGCAAACAAAAGGAGGAGATCCCCGAAGAGTTATATGATAATGGAAAGGTGAGGATCCAGCTTGTGAGCGGACCGGTATTGGAACCTGAAACCTCCATGCCGGCACTCAAGGAAAATGTGGAGGTTCCGCTTCAGCCAGCCTTTGCCTCGCCCGGGGGTATCACCCTCCAAACATGGTGGATGAAGCCGGGCGGGAAGCTGGAGCTGGATGTTCCCGAAACGCATACTATATTCTTTTATGTAGTTCGTGGTGGGGTGAATGTGAATGGAGCCGAAGCGAGTGCCCGCCACCTGGTTGAATTCAATTACGGGGGGAGGGACCTGGTGGTTAGCAATCCTGATGGGGAAACCGAGGCAGTTGTAATATTTGGTCACGCTGAGCCGCTGCATGAACCGGTTGTTTCGCAGGGTCCTTTTGTAATGAATACCGACGAGGAGATCAGGCAGGCATATCTTGATTACCAGGCCGGAGCCTTTGGCGATGTACCGCTTATTGATTCAGACTAACAGTTGTTTGTAAAATCTGGGTGGCGGCATATTTCTTCCGTTTTCTGTTCCTACCTTCGCAGCGCATAAAAAACGCCTGCAATGAAACTTAGTTACCTGTCGGAGACCCTGATCGGCTCCGAGATCGTGAAGCTTGGTGGTGAGATCCGTGAGAAGATCCGCCTCGGAGAGAAGATCTTCAATTTTACCGTGGGAGATTTTGACCCGCAGGTTTTTCCTATTCCCAAGGCCCTGGAAGACGAGATCGTGGAAGCATACCGTGCTCATCTCACCAACTACCCTGCCGCCGAAGGCAACCTCGACCTGAGGGAGGCCATCGCCCAATTCACAAAAGAAAGAGAGGGACTTGATTATACGCCGGCAGAATACTTGGTGGCAGCGGGTGGAAGGCCGTTGATCTATGCGCTTTTCAGGGCAATCCTCGACCAGGGCGATAAAGTAGTTTATGCGGTTCCATCCTGGAACAACAACCATTATACGCATTTCGTGGGAGCTGAGCATGTGGTGGTGGAAGCCGGACCTGAAAATAATTTTATGCCTACGGCCGAATCTCTGGCGCCGCTCCTTAAGGGTGCCAGCCTGCTGGCGCTCTGCTCGCCACAGAACCCTACAGGAACCGTTTTCAGCAAAGAAGAACTGGAAAAGATCTGTGACCTGGTGCTGGCAGAAAATGCTTCCCGCAAGCCCGAAGAGAAAAAACTTTATGTGATGTATGACCAGATGTACTGGCATCTCACTTATGGCGATATCCAACATTATAATCCAGTAGGTCTGCGCCCTCAAATGCGCGACTATACCATCTATATCGATGCCATTTCAAAGGTGTTCGCCGCAACGGGAGTAAGGGTGGGATGGAGTTTCGGTCCCGCTACCGTCATCTCTATAATGAAGGCTATCCTGACCCATGTGGGTGCCTGGGCACCGATGGCGGAGCAAAAAGCCATGGCGAAATTCCTGGGAAGGTCTGCCGAGATCGACCAGTATCTTTCTCATTTCAAGGGGGAAGTGGAAGAGCGCCTGAGAAGGATCTTCGATGGATTGCAGGCACTGAAGGCGGAGGGTTTTGGCGTTGATGCCATCACTCCGCAGGCGGCGATCTATCTCACAATAAAGGTAGACCTGGTGGGAAAGACCACGGCAACGGGCAAGCTGCTTGAGAAGCAAGCTGATGTATCCGATTACCTGCTGAATGAAGCCAAGCTGGCGGTGGTACCCTTTTATGCTTTCGGTGCTGCCAAGACCTCCCCATGGTACCGCCTCAGTGTAGGCACCTGCCGCAAGGAAGAGATCGACGGCATGCTGGGATTGCTGAAGGATGCGTTAAGTAAACTGGCCTTACCCGTCTGACGTCTGTCCTGACAGACGTCAGACGGGTAAGGGGGTGGCGGCTTTGACGGCCTCGGCTACCCTTGCGGCCACGGAGGGATCGAGGGGGGAAGGGATGATGGCGTCGTGCATCGGGTCTTCCACGCAGGAGGCGATAGCATGCGCCGCAGCCAGTTTCATCGCCATAGTGATTCGCGAGGCGCCGGCATCGAGGGCGCCGCGGAATATTCCGGGGAAACAAAGCACATTATTCACCTGGTTGGGAAAATCGCTGCGGCCGGTTGCAACAACAGCGGCGCCACCCTGGAAGGCTTCTTCGGGGAAGATCTCGGGAGTAGGATTAGCCAGCGCGAAGATGATAGGATCCTTCGCCATGATCCTGATATCATCGGCATGCAGGAGTCCGGGTTTACTCACACCAATAAATACATCAGCTTTCTGCAACGCATCGTGGAGGCCGCCTTTGAGGTTGCCCAGATTGAAAAACTGCAGAAGGGCCATTTTTTCTTTATTCAGATCGGGCCTTGACCGATGGATGATTCCTTTGCTATCACAAATGATAACATCCCTTACCGGCGAGCAATCTTCACCGGCACCCGAACCAATACATTTGAGCATTTTGCCGATGGCAGTACCTGCCGCTCCTGCCCCATTGATGACTACACGAAGATCTTCGAATTTCTTACCGATATGCTTAGCCGCATTTATCAATCCCGCCAGAACAACAATGGCCGTTCCATGTTGGTCGTCATGAAAAACAGGAATGCCCAGGTCCTGCAGACTTTCTTCGATCTCAAAGCATCGGGGAGCTGAAATATCTTCGAGGTTGATGGCACCAAACACGGGTGCGATATTGCGGATGGTACGAATGATCTCTTCTGTATCCTGGGTATTGAGGCAGATGGGAAAAGCATTGATGCCGGCGAATTTTTTAAAGAGCATTGCTTTCCCTTCCATAACAGGAATGGCGGCCAGGGGGCCTATATTTCCTAATCCAAGTACAGCCGAACCATCGCTGATAACGGCTACCATATTGCCTTTCAGCGTATAGGTATAAACGTCAGAAGGATTACGCGCAATAGCAAGACAGGGTTGTGCCACACCCGGCGAGTAGGCCATCGAAAGCTGGTCGATGGTTTCAATTTCCATCTTGTTTGTGATAGCGATCTTGCCTTTTAGTTGTTGGTGCAGTTGGAGGGATGCTTCAAAATAATCTTTCATGATGAATCATTTTTGAGCCAATGAAGAACGCCTGCCATTGCAAATGTAGTTAAGCAAATGATACTTCACTTAAGCATACCGAAAGTGAAGATGAAGTTTGAGGAAGCGGGATATTGGGCCAATAAAAAAAGGCCGTCGCAGGACGGCCTAAATATTTCACATGCCTGGAATCAATTCTTGTTACATAAAAAAACAAAACCTTTTTCACCCTGGGAGATGGTTTGCATGATGCGTTTGGTATCGCAAAAAACTTTGAGTTTATTACAATCGATCACTTCAAAAACACGTGAAAATGTTGCAGAAGTCTCTACATCCATCAATAAGCCATTCAGGCGGTTCAATTCCCGTTCCATGGCCTCGTTGTCATCGAGAGCATGCTTAACCAAAACAAGCAAATCACGGTTAGGTGTTTTCATTACATCAGATTTAATAACCAACATAACCTTTGTTCATGTTGCAACCGCAGCCTTTACCACCTATCTTGGCTCCGCTGGTGCAGCTTACTGCAACACTACTGATCAGAATAACGAGAACGACGTAAAACAGCGTCTTCTTCATATTTTAGATTTTCAATTTAAACTAATTTCTAAAGAAAATAGTATGTTGTATTGACTCAATTTTCAAATTTCCCTTCAAATATTGCACAAAATACCCGGATCCTGGTTTCCCCACTGGATTGGGGGTTGGGACATGCAACGCGGTGTATACCTTTAATTGATGCCCTCATCAACCGATATAATGCACGAATTACAGTGGCGGCGGAAGGTGCCCAGCGGGCTGTGATCCAGGAAGCTTTTCCTTCTTTACCCTTTCTTTCCATACCCGGATACCAAATAAAATATCACAAAAACCGAGCCGCAACCATAGCCGGATTGGCGCTTTCATTACCCCGCATTGTGCGCACCATTGAGCTGGAGCGGCAATGGCTGACTGACCTGCTGCGTCATGAATCCTTTGACCACATCATCAGTGACAACCGGTATGGGTTATGGCATCCCACTATACCATCCTACCTTCTGACCCATCAGCTACTGGTCAAAACGGCATTCGGGTCCATCGCTGACAGGCTGGTTCAGCGCCGCCTATACAAATGGATCGATCGCTTTACAGAATGCTGGGTGCCCGATTATGAATCAGAGCCATCGCTAGGTGGAAAGCTATCCCACCCCAAAAAGATGCCGGCTATTCCTGTCCGCTACATGGGGCCGCTAAGCCGGCTAAAGCCAGTTATGGCCGATGGAAAAATTGAATTGCTGGCTATACTTTCAGGTCCGGAGCCCCAGCGCAGTCTGCTGGAAAAGAAAATCAGGGAGCAGTGGGAGAAGAACCCGGGTGAGTGTATGGTTATGGTGCAGGGTTTGCCGGGAGGCGAAACAAGGATCAGCCACCAAAACAATCTTACCATCTACAACCATGTAAACGGCGACGCGCTTTCCCAACTGGTAGCCAATGCCTCCATGATAGTTTGCCGGAGTGGGTATAGTTCCATGATGGACCTGCTTCCACTGGGCAAGGATTGTGTGGTGGTACCAACGCCGGGACAAACAGAGCAGGAGTACCTCGTCAGGTTCCTCGCCTCCGCGGAAAGAGTGCGAATGATGTTGCAGAAAGATTTTGACCTGGCCAGTATCCTGCAGCCGGGCAGGTAATATCTTTGCGACCATGACCGCATCAGTTTCGCGAAGCATTCAACCACACATGGCCGTACTGGCCGCCAATATTTTTTTCGCGATCAATTTCATTGCGGTGCCCCATCTCACCAATGGTTTTATTGCTCCTGCAGCTATCAACCTGCTCAGGGTTGGAATCAGTGTATTATTATTCTGGATGCTGCTGTTGTTCAAACCTTCTTTTGCCGGGATAAAGAAAAAGGACCTCCCCCGATTTTTACTCTGTTCCCTCACGGGGGTGGTGATCAACCAGATACTTTTCATTAAGGGGCTTTCGTTAACACTTCCCATCCATGCAGCCCTGCTGGCTTTGGGCACACCGATATTTATAACTTTTGTGGCAGCCTGGCTCGACAAAGAATCGCTCACCTTATTAAAGATCTTAGGTCTGGCGTTGGGTGTTGGCGGGGCGTTGATACTGGTAACGGGTAAAGAGGGAACGGCAGAGGCAAAAGATATAGTGCTGGGAAATATCCTGGTGATCATCAATGCCATTTCCTATGCGTTTTATTTCAGCCTGGTGAAGCCGCTGATGAAAGAATACAGGCCGCTGCATGTACTGCGCTGGATCTTCACACTCGGCTTGCCTTTCATGCTTGCCTTTGGGTGGAGCTCCTTAACAGAAGTGGATTGGAAGCAATTCGGAGAGTTGGAGTGGGCCTCAATAATTATGGTGGTAGTTGCCGCCACCTTCCTGGCTTATCTCTTTAATTTGTACGGAATAAATCAACTGGGGGCAGGTGCTACGGGAGCCTATATTTATACGCAGCCGGTATTCGCCACTATACTTTCTGTATGGCTTATGGGAGAGCAACTGACTGCAACCAAAATTGCAGCAGCGATATTAATATTTGCGGGTGTTTGGCTGGTAGGAAAGAAGCGCCCTGTTCTCAATCCTCGCCCTGCTTAGGCGAATCGAAGAAGAGGAATTTCTTCCTGGCCGCTTCAAAATCGGCCCAGTGTTTTGTATCAATATCCACAGCAAATATGGAGCAGGTGGGCATATTGTCAATACGGGAATCAGTGAGCTGGTTCACAAATTCGGTGATACCGGGATTGTGACCGAACACTGCAATTGAATCATAACGATCATCAACAGCCGATATCACAGCAAAGTATTGACTGGCCGGAGCATGGTATAAAGATTCTTCTAACTGAAGCTCTTCAACCGAGCGGCCATATGCCTTGATAAAATGGGATGCGGTCTGGAGAGCGCGTTTTGCAGTAGAGGTGACAAATGCATCGATGTGGATCTTTTTTTTAAGCAGGCGCTGCGCCATTTCCGGCGCATTACGCTGCCCACGATCATTCAAAGGACGATTAAAATCAGAGAGTGATAAGTCACCCCAACTACTTTTGGCATGGCGCACTACGTAAAGTGTTTTCATAATCAAAAGTAGCTGGGTTTTGTGACTGGGACAAGCCCTGGCTGGTCATAGGTTGGATAATAAAAACGGTTGGTCGCATTTTAGCAACAAAAACATTGCCAGAGTCATGGTAAGTTCAATAATAAAGAGCAATCTTGTCTAAACGTTGACGTAAATCAATATCCCCTCTCGTTTTTGCCTTCCATATAATTAAGAAATGCCTTATTAACCACCCTGTTTCCTCCTGGGGTGGGATAATTACCCGTGAAATACCAGTCGCCCGTGTTGGTGGGGCAGGCTGCATGAAGGCTTTCAATTGTCTGGAATATCACTTCTACCGGGAACCCGATCTCCGGCGGGGTGATCAGTTGGGCAACTTTGGCAGCGATCTCTTCTGCACTGAAGGGGTGGTATATCTCCTTCACGATATTCTTAGTGTGGAGTTCGCCGGTACGTGCCAGCTCGCGGGCTTCATCATGGAGCTGTGTCAGTAATCCCTCCATTCCCCTGTCTTTGAGCAGTGCGATGGCAGCGCGGAAGGCAATAAAATCACCCAGCTTACTCATATCAATGCCGTAACAGTCGGGGTACCGGATTTGTGGCGAAGAAGAAACCACGATGATTTTTTTAGGTTTCAGCCTTGCCAGCATCCTGACAATACTCTCTTTAAGAGTAGTACCCCTTACAATAGAGTCATCAATTACAACAAGGGTATCTTCATTAGGTCGCACTGTTCCATAGGTGATATCATACACGTGCTGCACCATTTCATTCCTGTTAGAATCTTCGGTGATGAACGTGCGCATTTTCACATCCTTGATGGCGATCTTTTCCATCCGGATCTTACGGTTGATCATCTCCGTGAGCTTGTCCTCGTCAAAGTCTTTATCCCACGACATGATTCGCTGCACTTTGATCTTGTTGAGATAGTGCTCCATTCCTTTCACCATACCATAGAACGCAACTTCGGCGGTATTGGGGATGAAGGAGAAGATGGTATTCTTGAGGTCGTGGTCGATGGCGTGAAGTACTTTATCGCTGAGGTTATAGCCGAGCTGGCTGCGTTCGCGGTAGATCTTTTCGTCGTTACCGCGGGAGAAATAAATACGTTCAAAGCTACAGGCCTTGCGTTCTTTAGGTTCGAGGATTTGATCTATGGAATAGCTTCCGTCTGACTTCACGATCAATGCCTGTCCGGGCATCAGTTCTTTCACTTCATTCTCGGCAACATTGAAAGTGGTCCGGATGGCTGCGCGTTCGGAGGCGGCAACGATGAGGTCGTCAGAAATATAATAATAAGAGGGTCTGATACCGTGTGCATCACGCATAACGAAACTGTCGCCATTGCCTACCAGTCCGCCGATATGGTAGCCACCATCAAATAATTTTGTGGCTTTTTTGAGGACGGTGCTGATATCGGGGTTGCCTGGAGTTTGTTCATCTTCCTGTACCAGGAAGTGGTGAACCACTTCCATCATGGCGGCCAGGTCGCTCTGTTTCTGGAATACGCCCGGGTCGATGTTTACCAATCCAAAAAGTTCTTCTGTATTAACCAGGTTGAAGTTACCGGCGAGGGCCAGGTTTCTGCTCTGGATGGTATGACGCTTAATAAAGGGGTGGCAGAATTCCACATTGTTCTTTCCCTGCGTTCCGTAACGTAGATGGCCCAGCATCAGTTCGCCCAGGAAGCGGACATGGCCTTTGAGGAGGCCGGGATGCTTGCGAATATCGGGTTGGTATTTTTCGAGGTCGGCCACTTCTTCGCCTATCTGACGGAAGAGGTCGGCGATAGCCTGTGTGGCGCTGCTGCGGAGGCGATGAAGAAATGGATAGCCCGGCTCCACATTGAGCTTCACCGCGGCGATACCTGCACCATCCTGACCGCGGTTATGCTGTTTTTCCATCAGCAGGTAGAGCTTGTTAAGGCCATACATCACAGTACCGTGCTGCTGAAGGTAATAAGAGAAGGGCTTTCGCAAACGAATGAAGGCTAATCCGCACTCGTGTTTAATTGCATCGCTCATGGGAAGATTTGAGGCCGCAAAGTTAGGGAAATTTAAGGGAGGGGCAGGGCATCTTATGCTTTTGTTGTACCTTACTTTAACAACCCTTTACCTTGCGGCGCAACCTTTTGACGGCAACCCTGGCTGTTTTCGCGGCAGTATTTTTCATGCTGCCAGTGTATGCTGCTGCCGGTCAGCAAAAGGATAGTCTACCGAAACAATTATTCCGCTCAGATTCTATACTTGACCTCGTTATTACCGGCGATATTGATGCCATTTGGCGCGACCGTGGCGAGGAGCCAGCCTATCATAAGATCATGTTGAAATATGCGATTCCGGGACAGCCGCCAGCAAGTTTTCCAGCCCGGGTAAGGGTTCGGGGGCATTTCAGAAAATTGAAGAATATCTGTTATAATCCTCCGTTACTGCTGAATATTGACAAGGATACCAAGACCCGGGGTACATTGATGGCGGGACAGAACAAACTGAAGCTGGTAATAACCTGTACCAGTGAGGAACTGATTCTGCGCGAATACCTATTATACCGGGTTTATAATCTGCTGACTCCTTTCAGCCTTAGGGCGCGGCTGGTTAAGGTAACATTAAGGGGGCCGGACGATAAAATCAAATTCCTGAAACCGGCTAATCCGCTTACGGGGTTCCTACTGGAGCCTGCCGAGCAAGCCGCCAATCGAAATGGGCTAAAGCTTGTGGAGCAGAATGGGTTATCCCCCCAATTCCTGATGCCATCCGATTTTAACCTGATGGCCGTTTTTCAGTATTTCGCTTCCAATACCGATTGGGGAGTGCAGCATCGGCATAATATAGAACTTGTAAGTGCGGCACCCACTCTCTCCCCTATTCCGATTGCCTATGATTTTGATCATAGCGGCATGGTGGATGCCCCATATGCAGAACCCCCCGAACTGCTGAATTTGAGTTCTGTGAAGGTCAGAATTTATCGGGGTACCTGTCTCCCATCATTAGAGCCATTAGAACCTGTATTTGAACTCTTCCGGAACAGGCGAAAAGAGATCGAAGCACTGTACCTGGATTTTCCCGGCTTGTCGGCTGGTTACCGAAAATTCGCACTCCGGTTTATTGATCAATTCTTTAATGTAATAGATAATCCCAAAAGGGCAGAAATGGCTTTTCTTTACCCATGCAGTGTAGAAGGAAGTGGAAATGTTATCATTAAGGGTTTACGCAAAGATTGATTGATAGTACCTGCAATACAGGAAGGGTTTTGAGGTTACCGGGCAAACTCAGGTGCGGGATAAAATCAGGTAAAGGC
The DNA here is from genome assembly GCF_000814325.1 of Flavihumibacter sp. ZG627. Classification (GTDB taxonomy): domain Bacteria; phylum Bacteroidota; class Bacteroidia; order Chitinophagales; family Chitinophagaceae; genus Flavihumibacter. The sequence continues at coordinate 71,847 of NZ_JPHF01000003.1, forward strand.
TGATTACAGAGAGGAAAAAACTAATAATAGAAAAGGCAAAGCTCCACCAATAGGTGATAATACGGTATTTGGTAAAGCGCAGCCTGGCTATGCGAAGGTCTTCTTTGAGATCGTGGCCGTTTTCAACATCGTGCTCTTGGATACCATCGTGGAGGTGATGGTGATGTTCCTTTAATTTATGTTCATTGTCTTTCAGAAAGGCCGGGTATCCCCCCATCAGGGTCCAGTATCTGCCGAAATTAGAAATGGCAAGGATGGTTCTTTGTTCATCGGTGAAGTGTGCAAGTTTTTCGGTGACGAGTTGGTCGCCGAAAGATTTTGCTGATTTAAAGAGCTCAGTATCATCGGGCCATTTGCCTGCTATATAATCGTATAAGGAAATACTTCCTTTTTCGTAGGTTGCATCCAGCAATTGCTGTAATAACAATTCTCGGTTCATGGTGCAGGTTCTTCCTTTGAATTTACAACAATTACGCTGATGCAGGGCATGAGTAATTTTATTCGTCAGATGGAATTCTATGGCGGGGTTATCATGGAACTTTTCCTTTTCTTTGCCCAAAAATTAAGATGGATCTCAACGGAAAAATAATACAGCTACTCGCAACACAAACAGGGCAGGGGAAAAATGGTCCCTGGAAGAAGCAGGAATTTATTCTTGAAACAGGAGATACATATCCTAAAAAAGTATGTATTGCTGTATGGGGTGATAAGATCGATATGAGCCAGTTTCGCATAGGCGACCCCGTTCAGGTATCCTTTGATGTTGAAAGCCGAGAATACAATGGGAAATGGTATACGGATGTAAAAGCATGGAAAGTTGTTGGACAGGGAAATTCGGAAAACAATGCGGCACCACCGCCATTGACCGGCACCATTGACCCAATGCCGGATGATGATCTTCCATTTTGATCAGCAGGCCTTTAAACCTTAACCGTAGTGGTTATTTTATCAGGAAGTTCATTCTCTTTGGAGGCCAGCAGAATCACCTGCTGACTAATATGTTCCATAGCCTCATTTGTAGCCAATTCATATTGATCAGCACGCGCATGGGTGAAAAGATTTTCGCCATATGCGCTTGCTCTGATCTCACAAACTTTATTATCGGGAGGGGTAATCAGGTTGTCTTCTCTCCACACACACTCCATGCGGGCAATAGATTTAAACTTGTGGGATAAGCGAATCATGGCCTGCTTTGCCTGCTTCACAATCGCTTCCTGCAACCCCTCATGTGGGGTGTGAATTTCTATCGTCATAATTTTTTGATTTGTGGTGCAAAAAATCAATCCCGTTGTCAGTGTTATAAAGTTAGTGTCTTTATATTATTCGTAGATTTAATAAAATTGTTTGTCATGAAACTTTTTACAAAAAGCTTACTGGCATTGGCTTGCATGATATTTATTGTAGCAGTCACAGCAGCGCAGGAAACCGTCGCCCTGAGAGGAGCCTGGAAAGCAGAATTGAATGGTAAAACGCATATACTGCTGATAACCAATAAACATTACACACATACGGAGTATGATCTTGCAGGGAAGAAATTTATACAGTCGAATGGAGGAACCTGGAGTGGGACAAATGACGTTGAGTTAAAATCTGAATTCAATACAACAGATAAAGCAAGTGTAGGTAGCGTTTCAAAAATTAATGTAGGAATTGCTGATGATAAACTTCAACTGACCGGTTCTTCTATGCCTGCTGCATGGCAGCGGATTGATGCAGGAGGAGGAGCTTTAAATGCCACCTGGAGGATCAGTGGAAGAGAGCAGAATGGACAGCTACATGATATTCCGCCTAGTGCGCGCAAGACCATCAAGATTTTGACTGGAACGAGATTTCAGTGGGCGGCAATCAATACTGCAACAGGTGAATTTTTTGGTACCGGAGGTGGAACCTATACATTCAAAGATGGCAGGTATACAGAATCAATAGAATTCTTTTCAAGAGACAGCAGCCGGGTGGGAATGCAGCTTAGTTTTGAAGGAGAGGTAAAAGGTAATGCCTGGCACCACAGAGGTAAAAGTTCAAAGGGAGATCCTATTTATGAAGTTTGGAGTAAGGAGGATTAAAAAATAACAGCCCGGTTCATCCCCGGGCTGTATACGCCTAAGCGCAACCAAACAACCAAACCATATAAACCGACCGTCCTTATGAATTTTATGATTCCTCCCGTTTAGTTCCAACGGAGGAAAATGCGTTTTGAATAGATTGAGCAAGTCCGCTTGCCGGACCTTTCATTTTATTTGTATTATCATCAATTGTATCATCATTGAGAAGATTACCCAGTTGAAGGTCTGCAGGCAATGCCCCTAAGATGTTTTCCCGAATTGATCCGAAAAATAACTGCACCTTATCAGCACTGATATCATCCTTCATTTCACTACGGTAATAGCGAACCGTTTCTGCAGTGAGATCATTCACAATCCTCGCAGCAAAACCGTTTTCAATTTTAGAGAATGAAGCTATTCTTGAAGCAATTTCATCATCGTGGTCAGCAAAAATTCTGGATGGAGTTATAGCTCTGTCTTTAGCCAGGTATTCAGCTCCTTCCTCACTCCTGCTGTATTTATAAAAAGCCGCCAGCACTGCAGGAATTGCAGCCTGCGCGATGAGGTCAAAATTACTATCAACCTTTTCTTTATTCACCGTTTGCGTATTGGGGTCTACATTACTAATAGCAGTTCCCATATACGATTCGAGGTGTTTGATAATATTTGCTGACATGGGCTAGGTTTTAATGCGACAATACAGAGGCTGGATAAACTTTTTCAGCGATGCTTCTACCTGAAGCCCAAACATTGATGTCGTCCATAATCCTTTGAAGGAAATTCCTTCTTGAGCTTCTCCCTGTTTCTGTAACTGTGGCATGCTGGATCCTGAACCGTACTATCAATCCATGGTAACGCAATGCCTGTGCCATACCATAAGATATTTTGGAGCAGGCAGCCCAATCTTCAGGATCAGTGAGAATTACGCCCTTGCCATTTGCTTCCACATAACAATCGCGACCTTTTTCATAGAGGCGGATTCGTGCGGGAAATTCCTGGTCGTAGTTAACTGCCTGTTCAGCATTAACATGAAAGAGAAACCAGCAGCAACCTGTTTCATCCACTTCCAGCAACCGCGCAATACCGTTGGGAAGTTTCCACTCAGAATTACTGAGATTGAAGAAGAGTCCCTGGCGGAAACTATTCATCAGTTGCTGGAGAGTAGTATAGTTGGTCATCGTGATTTATTTTGATGATTGCATAAAAAAAGAATACCAATGTGGGATTGTTTTAATAAGTGCTTTGTATCGTGGAAAATGCGCCTCAAATACGCCCCAACTACAAGTGGCTGTACCGACCATATACACAGTGGAACGGCTTTTTTATAGATATACTGACTACTATTCAATTACTATTAAAATTGTTATTATGGCAAACTTAGCAGAAGTATTAAATGACCTGATCCTCATCAACAATGACAGGGTGGAAGGATATGAAAAAGCAATGACTGAAACAGATGGTATTGATGTGGATCTTAAGGCGATCTTTACAAAGATGGCCAACCAGAGCCGCGATTATGTAAGAGAACTTACCGTTGCTGTATCTCAATTGGGCGAAACACCTGCTGATGGTACTACAGTATCAGGTAAGGTATACCGCGCATGGATGGATGTAAAGAGTGCCTTTAGTACAGAAGAGCGTAAATCTGTTCTGGAACTTTGCGAATTTGGCGAAGATGCCGCACAGAAGGCTTATGAAGAAGCCCTGGCCTCTGATGCTGACATGAGTACAGAAATACGTCAGATGATCACCAGCCAGCAGCAGAATCTACGTACTTCACATGATGTGATCAAGAAGTACCGCGACCTTCATAAGGTTATTTCTTAATCATTAAAGCATAACTAAATGAAAACGGATTCAGCCTCAGTTCCAATGCGTAGTCTTAGCTACTGCATGGAGAAGGCCATAGAAGATGGATATAGCGCAAATTTCCAGGTTGTGGATGGATTACTGCAACATGCAGACAGCGGACAATCATACGAACCAGAGCAGGTACGTATCGTGAACTTCTTTCGTTTTGAGGGAGTAAGTGATCCCGAGGACAATTCCATCCTTTACATCATTGAAACAAATGATGGTCGGAAAGGCACTATATCAGACGCATATGGCACTTACGCCAGTGAGGAATTCGGCGCCTTTTTTACTAAGGTTGAGGATATTCAGAAAAAGACAGCTACAGAAGAGTAGATTGTCACCTTTTAAAAACTAAAAGGCCGTCTTTAAGGAGACGGCCTTTTAGTTTATTTATTTTGCGGGCAGGTTAGTGTGGTTCTTTTAATCCGGGAAGTATCATAACTGAATTTATCTGCCAGGCCTTTAAGCAATTCCTGGTAACCATTTTCAGTGATTGATGGTTCACGTGTGAGTATCTGTAATGATTTTCTGTTGGGTTGGCCGAGCATCACCCATTGATTGGCAGGATCCATTTCAAGAACCCAGAGACGGGTTCCGAAAAGTCCACCCCTAATCCTCAGTTTACTGTTATTAGATCCGCGTACGGGTCGGGCAGTACGATCACGCTTTTCCACTTCACCATCATCTTTGGCAACGCAGGTATTTGTCATCAAAAGTTCACCGCTTCTATATGTATATTCTGCAGTGGTGCAACTACAGTCCTTTTTGCCAATTTTAGGAATGCTTGCCAGTTCATACCATTTGCCTTCTAAACGATGAAGAGATATGCTATCTGCCACGGGTAGTTTTCCCTGGGCATGCAGCTCGGTTCCGGCAGTAAGAATACCAGCCATCATCAATATTGCTTTCATATATGTTGATTGAGATTAAATAAAAAAAGGCCATAGAATGGCCTTATGCGTGTGATATATGGAGCCGGAGCGCTATGCTCCCCGGCGAATAAGCGTCAGAAGGATTGACACTACAGCCAGTACCAACAAAATATGAATTACACCAGTAGCACTGTAAACAAAGATTCCAAGTAACCATCCAATGATTAGGATGACAGCGATTAGATATAGTATGTTGTTCATAACAAAAAAATTTAGGTGAAAAGATTGTTTATCCTTTCATGAAAAAAACAATGCCCTGCCATAAACTATCGGGGTACTATCGAAAGCGGATCATTATTGGTTATTAGTTTCCCCATAAAGGGGAAATATAATGTGTAAATTATAATGGGATTGGCGGCACAATTTCTTCTAAACAATTTCTGATGAAAAGAATCCGCAATTTTTTCAAACTTCTGGTTTCATCGGGCAAGTCATTTATTGAAGATGATGCACTAAAATTGAGCGCATCTCTTTCCTACTATACCATATTTGCCCTGGGGCCTGTGTTATTACTGGTGATTTCCTTTGCGGGAATATTTTATGGCAAGGAAGCGGTACAGGGGAAGATATTCGGGGAGATCAAAGGGTTGGTGGGGAATTCGGCCGCTTACCAGATCCAGCATATAATCAGCAGTATTGAAAAGAATGATAATAGTGTAACAGGAGCTATAATTGGATTTGTGATACTGATATTCGGGGCAACCGGTGTATTTACGGAGATACAGGGATCTATCAATTATATCTGGTCGATAAGGGCAAAACCGAAAAAGGGTTGGGTAAGAATATTAATAAACCGTCTTACATCTTTTTCATTAGTGGTAGCCACGAGTTTTATTCTACTTGTTGCCCTCATTGTAAATGCAGTACTGGATCTTTTCAATGAAAAGCTTGCTTCGATATTTCCTGAGACGGCGCTGGTGGTATTTTACATTTTTAATAACGTTACCATTTTTGTGGTGATAAGTGCCATGTTTGCCATCATATACAGGGTGCTGCCTGATGCAACCATATCGTGGAAGGATGCGCTTCTGGGAGCCGGATTTACGGCAATATTATTCCTGGCAGGCAAATCACTGATCGGGCTATACCTGGGGAATTCAAATTTTGGGATCACCTATGGTACTGCAGCATCCATCATGATCATCCTGGCATGGGTTTATTATTCATCGATGATCTTGTATTTCGGTGCCACGTTCACAAAATTATATGCGTTGAATTATGGCTCCGGTATAATACCCGATGAAACCGCGGTATTTATTATAAAAAGCGAAACCAAAGAGATCAACAAAACCTAAACCGATGGATCTGCGATCACACAGTGCTTACTGGCTGATGAAGAATGGCCTGTTAAGCAGTTATCCCTCCCTGCAACAAAACGAAAAAACAGAAATAGCGGTAATGGGTGCCGGAATTACCGGTGCACTTGTAGCATGGCATTTATGCCGGGCGGGTTTCAGGGTTACCATCATCGATAAGCGCCATGCAGGCATGGGCAGTACCGCGGCCAGCACTGCCCTTTTACAATATGAGATTGATACGCCACTTTATGAACTCAAAGAAAAAGTGGGTGAGAAGAATGCAGTAAGGAGTTACGAATATTGTTCTGAAGCAATTGATGCGTTGGAAAATATATGCAATCGTTTTGAGGGCAAAGCTGGCTTCAGAAAAAGACCCAGCCTGCAGTATGCTTCTGCACAGAAAGATGTAAGCGATCTAAAAAACGAGTATAGGTTAAGAAAGGACCATGGTTTTCGTTTACAATACTGGGACGAGAAGAAAGTAGAAGATACCATGGGATTTAAAGCCCCTGCGGCATTGTATTCAAGTGTGGGTGCTGAAATGGATGCCTATCGATTGGCACATCATCTTTTGGGAGATTGCATTAAGAAGGGGGCCGCCATTTATGATAATACAAAGGTTGAATCAATAGTGCATCATAAGAAAACGGTGACCCTGAAAACGGAGAATGGAAATAAGATCGAATGCCGGCATTTAATAATAGCCTGTGGATATGAATCGCAGCAATACATTCCACAGAAAGTAGAGACCCTTCATTCTACCTATGCTATGGTAAGTGAGCCTATGCCGGGACAGGAGTTCTGGCATCGCAACTGCCTGATATGGGAAACGGCCACGCCTTATCTCTACATGCGTACAACAACTGACAACCGGATTCTTATAGGAGGCCTTGATGATGATTTTTATTCACCTGATAAAAGAGATGCGCGAATTGCGGCAAAAACAAAAAAGCTGGTAAAAGATTTCAACAAGAAATTTCCTGCTATACCCATTGTACCGGATTTTCAGTGGGCCGGCACATTTGCTTCCACCAAAGACGGGCTGCCTTATATAGGGAGTATACGTCAGCGGCCCCATACCTATTTTGCCCTTGGATTTGGCGGAAATGGAATTACTTTCAGCCAGATAGCTGCTGAACAGATCACAGCAGCAATTAAAGGCACTCCACACCCCGACCTTTCAATTTTTTCATTTAACCGATAAACCTCTACCATGCAGCCCATAACATTACTACAATATTTCCATTGGTATTATCCCACTGATGGATCACTCTGGAATCATCTTGCTGAGCAGGCACCCGAACTTCGCGCAAAAGGAATTAATGCCGTTTGGATACCCCCACCCTATAAGGGTGCCTCTGGCGGTTACTCAGTTGGATATGATACTTACGACCTGTTTGACCTTGGAGAATTTGATCAGAAGGGCTCAGTAAGAACGAAGTATGGAACAAAAGAAGAACTTCTTAATGCCATAAAGGTTTGCCATGATAATGGCATTGCGGTAATTGCAGATGTCGTTTTCAACCACAAGGCCGGAGCTGATCATCTGGAAAAACTTACAGTACGAAAAGTGGATCCTGCCAATCGGACAGAATTCATCAGTGACCCCTTTGAAATAGAAGCCTGGACGAAATTCACCTTTCCCGGAAGAGGTGGCAAATACTCTGAATTCATCTGGGATCATACCTGCTTCACTGGCATTGATTGGGCACATGATATTAATGAGGATGGGGTATATACAATACAGAATGAATATGGGGAGGGCTGGGAGGACTTAACAGAAAATGAACTGGGGAATTATGATTACCTGATGAGTGCTGATATTGAATTCCGCAATCCCGCTGTTCGCGAAGAATTAAAATACTGGGGTAAATGGTTCCTGGAACTGACGCATGCAGATGGATTCAGAATGGATGCAGTTAAGCATATGACCCCCAAAATCATCAACGAGTGGGTTGACCATGTACAGACGGTAAGTCCAAAGGAGTTACTGGTGATTGGTGAATACTGGAATATTCATAATGTACAGGCACTAAAACAATATATTGATGCTACGCATGGTAAGGTGCAGTTGTTTGATGCTCCATTGCATCATAATTTTTTCGTGGCATCTCAACTAGGAAATAAGTTTGACATGCGTCATATCTTCGATAATACGCTGGTTAAGGAAATTCCACACCTTGCCATCACGCTGGTTGACAATCATGATACCCAACCATTACAGGAGCTGGAAAGTCCCGTGGAAGCCTGGTTCAAACCTATAGCATATGCTTTGATCCTGTTACGGAAAGATGGTATTCCTTGTCTTTTCTACCCTGCTTTTTTTGGAGCGCATTATGTTGATAAAGGTGATGATGGCAATGATTACGAGATATGGCTGGCCCGTGTTGAAGAGTTGGAATTTATGCTACCTTTAAGGGAGAAGAATGCTTTTGGAGAACAGCGTGATTATTTCGATCATCCAAATTGTATTGGTTGGATACGGACGGGAATTCCTGACGATAAAAATTCAGGTTTGGCAGTAGTTCTTTCTAATGGAAGCGATGGTTATAAGTATATGGAAATGGGCGAACAGCATGCAGGAAGGAAGATGAAAGATGCGCTTGGGAAGTGCACGCAGGAAGTGGTTTTGAATGAAAAGGGAGGTGCAGAGTTTCATTGCCAGGCCGGATCTGTTTCAGTGTGGGTATAAGTATTAATCCTGGATTGGAAGGTTAACAACAAAGGTTGTTCCCCTTCCTTCAACCGATTTGACCTCAATAAATCCTTTATGACTTTGTATGATGTTCATAGTGGAGGCGAGGCCCAATCCCATGCCATTACGTTTTGATGTATAGTAAGGTTCAAATAATCTGCTAAGGCTTTCCTGTGACATACCGCAACCGTTATCAGTGATCTCAGTAATTACATATTTATCCTTGTGGTAGATACGGATAAATATTTGCCGGTCGGCAGCTCTTTCTTCCATCGCTTCAATGGCGTTAACGATTATGTTCATGAATGCGATCTTTAGTTTATCCTTATCCGTTAGTACAAGCAATGGCTTTTCTTCAATTTCGGAACTTATCTGTACCTGTTTTAATTTAATAGTATCGGCAGCATCGGTCAGCACATCATCTACCAAAAGTTGCAAACTTCCCACGCGAAGATCAATCTCCGATGGTCTTGAACTGTTGAGTAATTCGGAAATAATATTGCTTATCCTTGTACTGTTGCGCCTGATCACATCAAGGTAAATTTTAGAACTTTCGTCGCAGTTTTCCTGTTGAAGTTGTTCAGCAGACAGCGCTATATTATTAAGGGGATTACGCACTTCATGCGCCAGGGTTCTGATGAGGCGCCCGGTGGCAGCAAGCTTTTCGGCCTGAAGCGTGAGCCATTCTGCCTTTTTCAGATTGGTTATGTCATGCAGGATACCATGAATATATTTTCCTTCATTGATATCAGTTTCAACAGAAGCGGAGAGAATGCAGCTTTTGCGGTCGCCCGTTCCCGTTACAATATCTACTTCATGGCCATTAATGGTATGGCCGGCCTGTATCAACTGGATGATTTTTTCACCTGATTGCGGCTCGTATAGCATCTCCTGCAATGGCGTATTGAGCAGATTCTCCATGGAATATCCCAGGAGATCAGTGGCGGCTTTGTTGACGTCGCGGAAACGCAGATCCATACCTGCAATAAATACGGCATCCATGGATTGCTCAAAAATATTTCTGAATTTTCGTTCATTACGCTTGATGGCTTTGATATAAGAATATCTTTCAAGCGCATAACGAATTGTTCTTTCCAGTTTTTCGCTATTCAGTTCAGATTTCACCAGGTAATCAAAAGCACCTATCCGCATTGCTTCGCGGTCGATATCGCGGTTGCCCTTTCCTGTAAGCAGGATGATAGGTTCCTCGCATTTCCTTGCAATTGCCTCCTTTAAAAGATCTACCCCGGTTTTTGCACCAAGCCTGTAATCCACAAAATAGAGGTCGTATTCATGATTCACCATCAACTCCAAGGCCATGTTATACTGACTGGCCCATTTAATTTCCAAACTGGCCTCCGGAATACCCTTGAGATAATCACTTGTAATAAAAAAGTCATCCTCATCATCATCCACGATCAATATCCTGGTGTTCATCTTAGTATAGGGCATTCAGAAACTTATTGTTTGTCTGGTATGATAAAACTAAAGGTGGCTCCTTCACCTGGCCTTCCCGTTGCGAAGATCTGACCATTATGTCTTTCTGCAATTCTTTTGCAAATGGAAAGACCAATGCCAGATCCCGGGTATTCTGATTTACCATGCAGCCGTTGAAATATCTGAAAGATACGATGTTCATAGTCCTGGTCAAAACCAATACCATTATCTTCTACATCGATCTGGTAATAATTTTTGTCGGTAGGTAAAAGATGCAATTCTTTATCTTTTCGACTTATCTTAAAAGCACTGATTCTGATTTGGGGGACTACATCGGGTTTACGGAATTTCAGTGCATTACCCAGCAGGTTTATAAACATTTGCCGGATAAGCGATGGGATAGCTTCAAGTTCTGGCAGGGTTTCTACTTTTACTATGGCCCCTGATTCCTCTATAGGAATTTCCAGATCGAGGATAGCTTCACGTGCAACCAGTGAAAGATCGATATATTCAAATGCATGATTACTTCTTGATACACGGGAAAGTTCCAGGAGGTTTTCAATGAGGTTGCGCATATTGCCGGATGCTGCTTCCATCCTGTCAAGATACATTTGCCCTTCTGTGCCTAGAATATCTCCGAATTTTTCGCGGAGCCGTGACCCAAAGGTGGTGATCTTCCGGAGTGGTTCCTGCAGATCGTGTGAAGCTGCATAGGCAAATTCTTCCAGCTCTTTATTAGAACGGTTCAATTCACGAACATTCCGCTGCAATTCATTCTCTACATGCTTTACCCGGGTGACATCACGGGTTTTGCCAATAATTTTAATGGGAACATTGGCGTTATCAACAACAACCCGCCCCCGGCTATTTACCGTTATCAGGTGCCCCTTTCTTGTGTAAGTAGCAAATTCAATTTCGAAGTCGGATCGATTTTCGATTGCATCCCTTATTACCGTTTCTACTCTCTCACGATCTTCATCATGAATTGATTTAAGGAAGTCTTCAAATTTCAGATCTTTCCCATCGCTATCATCTTCATAAACAGCTCTTAATCCTTCAGACCGCGAAACATTATTTGTTTTCAGATCCCAAACAAATACGCCATAATTCAAAAGAAGTTCCGTTTGTTTCTGCAATTCCAGGCTTGCTTTGCTTTCAATATTCTGGGAATATTGATCTGAGATGTCACGAAAAAAACCAGTAAGTTTTTCGACCTCGCCTTTATTATTCACAACTGGCTTGGCAACAGAAGTTATAAATATACGTTTCCCGTCTTTTCGACCAAGGGAAAACTCCAGTTTAAATTCTTCTTTAAGATTGGAGGTGGTAGTAATTTTTGAGCGGATATCATCTCTATCCCTTTCACAAATATGACTATAAAGAAGCTCACCTGTAGTTTCCGGTCTCTCTTCTTTTGAGTATCCCAAGAGGTTATACATCCCTTCTGACCATTCCATTTTATCAGTCTGGATATCCCAGCTCCAGGTTCCAACATTCAACATGCGCTCTGCATCTTCAATAAGTTTGCGAGCGGCGGCGCGTTCCTGGTCAATTTCCATTTGTTCGGTTATATCCTGAGCCATGAATAACATGGAGGAAGGGCTACCTTTTTCGTTTCGACGGAGCACGGTTCCGACAGTCCGGAAATACCGAAATTTTCTTTCTTTATGCTTTAACCGGCAATTATAAGAATAGCTGGAATTATCTTCCAGCTTATAATATTTCTCCAGTTCCTCCTGCACCAGGGTGAGATCATCATCAAAGATCATCTTCGTGAAATCATTATCCCACTCGCTGATATCTTCCCATGCATAGCCCAGCAGGTCAGTGATATGCCTGTTGATATACCTGAGTTTACGGCTCTCAGCGTCAAAAACATATATAAGTGCAGGAAAAAGGTCTGTTATCTGTTGCACCAATCCATCACTGTTTTCATCGGCTGTAAGCAGATCTCTCAGTTGCCTGATGGAGATATTGCCATTTTCATTTTGCATTACAGATTGTTGAATTGCTGGTATTGCTTCATTTTATTGTAAAGGGTTTTCCTATCAATATTGAGCAATCTTGCAGCTTTGGTTTTGTTGAAGTTGGATTGCTTCAACGCTTCTACGATCATTTCATACTCAGCATCTATACTCGCAGATTTAAGGGATAGATCATTCAGTACAGGTTTTAAAGGAGCAGCCTGTACCGGGGCTACCGCTTCGGGTGCAGCCTGGTACATATTGAAATTAGACGGGCTATCGGGCACCTGTGTTGAGAAATTCAGTTTATCGTGATAGATAATTTCGAATGGCAGTGCCTGCACTTCAACGAATTCACCATCGGTGAGCAAAGCTGCTCGTTTTACAACATTCTTTAATTCGCGAAGATTTCCGAACCAGGGATATTGAATAAACACCTGCTGTACTTCCCTGCTGAAATCAGAGATACCTTTTCCAAGTTCTGCATTAGTGAGTGCAAGAAAATGACGGGCATAAAGTAGTATATCTTCTGCTCGCTCGCGAAGTGGGGGCAGGTTAATACTAAATTCATTAAAACGATGGTAGAGATCTTCGCGGAATTTTCCGTTACGCGCAGCATCCCATAATTTTTCATTACTCGCAACAATTATACGAAGGTCAAGTTCAATATCCTTATTTCCTCCAACTCGACGGATCTTTCTCTCCTGTACTACCCTCAGTAATGAAACCTGGATATCATAGGGAAGATTGGCGATCTCGTCAAGAAATACTGTTCCGCCATTTGCCAGTTCAAGGCTTCCTACTTTCTGGTTTAATGCACCTGTAAAGGAGCCTTTTTCATGGCCGAATAATTCACTTGCCGCCAATTCTTTAGACATGGCACCACAGTCTATTGCTATGAAGGGTTTATCTTTTCTTTTGCTTTGTTCGTGTATCTTACTGGCGATGGCTTCCTTTCCACTACCGCTCTCTCCATAAATGATGACGCTGTAATTTGTAGGCGATACCAGTTCTATCTGCTTCAATATATTTTTCATTTCCGGGGTATTTCCGAAAATGTATTTTTCTTTTGGCGGTTCAATACCCTGGCGACGCGGTAACGCGCCTGGTATTGATGGTTTTGACTCTTCTGACGACTGAGGAACATGGTTTCTTGAGGCCGCATCAAGGGCTTTGCGGATGGTAATTAATATTTCATCTGGGAAAACCGGTTTAGTGACATAGTCATAGGCTCCCATTTTCAGGATTTCTACAGCCAGTTTTACATCACTATAGCCGGTGATAACAATAAAGGGAATGCCCGGATACATTTCCCGGGTTTTGGTGAGAACCTGTTTTCCATCCATGTCTTCCAGCCTGAAATCGCAGAGTACGAGATCAGGTTTCTGCTGGCTCATGAATTCAAGCGCTTTTTTGCCGTTGTACATCTCCGTTACTTCGAAATGCTGCCTTGTCAGAAATCTGTTCAGCAACATACACATATCCCGGTCATCGTCTATCACCAATATTTTCTGCATGATTGATTTATATATTATCTGATGGTAATGCGAATCTTATGCCCACATGGCCCGAACCTGTGCTACCGGGATCTGCAACAGGTCGCGGTATTTGGCAACAGTTCTCCTGGCCACTTTATAGCCTTTGTTCATAAGGATTGCTACCAATTGCTGGTCGGTATATGGATTGCTTTTGTCTTCATTGCTTATCACTTCTTCCAGGGCATGACGAATAACCCTGTTACTGATAACTTCACCGGTTTTGTTGATAATACCTTCGGTAAACAGGTCTTTCAGGTGAATTGTTCCAAAATGGGTGTCAGCATATTTATTGCTGGTAAGCCTTGATACAGTTGAAATATCGAGTCCAACCTGGTCAGCTATATTCTTTAGAATCATTGGCTGAAGCTTATTAACATCGCCATCTTCGAAATATGCTTTCTGGTATTGGATGATTGCTTTGGTAATTTTCATCATGCTTTCGTTGCGCTGCCTGATAGCATACAGAAGCCAGTTTGCTGACTGGAGTTTGCTGCGGAGGTATTGGAGGGCGCCTTTGTCTTTGGTAGCCTGCATGGTCTCCTGGAGCGCATCGCTCACCCTGAAATTTTCTGCTGTAATACCGCAAACAGTAATGTTGAAGCTATCGGCATCTAAACTAATCTGTATATCAGGAACGATATTGTCTTTAGGAGAAATGGAGGTAACAGTTTCTGCTACAGGCCGCATGGAGAGGGCCCCCAGGAATTGAACGATCATGCGAAACTCTTCTTCATCAAGGTTAAGTGCATCCATTATCTTTTCAAAACGGCGACCTTTAAAGTCATCATAAAAACGCTCTAAAAGCGCGGTTGAAATTTTTACGTCGGGTCTTTTCTGGTTCATCCGTGATAATTGTAACAGCCAGCATTCCCTTATATCACGCGCACCAATACCTGCAGGTTCGAGGGCTTGGATCAGCTTAAGGGCAGCTTCCACTTCTTCTTCTGTTGTCATAAAATGGGAGAAGCTGAAATCATCTGCAATTGCTTCGAGGTCTTTTTGGAGTAATCCGGTTTCTTCGAGGCAATCTATCAGGTAATGGGCCAGGCTCAGCAATCTGTCATCCACCACACGCATAGATAATTGTCTGCGTGCTTCTTCCCTGAAATCAACCACATCTGCCATTGGCCTTTCGGGCATGGCTTCTGCATTGAAATAATTGGCGTACTCAACGCTATAATCAGGAACATCATTGTAGGCATATTCATCCCAGTCTTTATAATCCTGTGCCGCGTCCCTGTCATATGTATCACCCAGCCGCTCATCGGTATGATCAAGGGTTTCCTCCAGGTATGGATTCTGGTCCATTTCCTGGCGAATATGCATCTGAAGCTCCTGGGTATTTAATTGAAAAAGATTGAGCAGTTGAATCTGCTGAGGCAATATCTTTAATGTCTGATGCTGGTTTTGTTGCTGGCGGATCATAAACGTTCATTTGAAGGTTACCTGATATATAAAACAATCCAGACGCCAAAAACCTGAAATAAGCTCCCCAAATTGAGAAAAATTATAACTATCTGAATATCAGCAAATAAAAAATTAAACTAAAAATTTACTCCAAATTGATTCTACATAAATATAAATAATAAGTGAAATAAATTACCCAATACGGGGATTATTAGTCAAAAAATGAAAAATCCGAGCTTTATATATCTTCTAATTGGGTTTATTCTTACCCTCACAGTACTGATATTTTTTACTATTTCCAGTTACGAAAGGCTGAACACTATGATTTCCTATTCAGACCAGGTAGAAAAAACCTTTA
This sequence comes from Flavihumibacter sp. ZG627, assembly GCF_000814325.1. Lineage (GTDB taxonomy): Bacteria > Bacteroidota > Bacteroidia > Chitinophagales > Chitinophagaceae > Flavihumibacter. Next base: position 87,372 of record NZ_JPHF01000003.1, read on the forward strand.
GGGTCATGAATAAGATGGAGGGTTTAAACAGCCTGATGAAAGAGGCTGAAACGGCGGTACGCGGATATATTATAACCCGTGATAGTATTTACCTGGAGCCCCTTACTATTGCCAAAAATGAAATTCCCGCCACCTTTGAAGAGGTAAAAAAATTAGTTGCAGATAATGATGTACAAAGAACGAGAATGGGGCTAATTCAAAATGCCGCAAGGATGAGGATCCAGGTATTAGAATCATCAGTTCATATGGTGAATGCAGAAGCTTATGATTCAGTTAAGAATGATCATATGATGCAGGGGCGCAATCTTATGGAGAGCTTTAAGCTGGGCATGAACAAGATGATGGAATATGAGCAGAAACAATTGGTAGATAATTACCAGCAAAAAGATATTTACCAGCGTATGGCACCTACTATGTTCCGTTGGGTTTTCGGATTGGTTGGGTTGGCTTTTCTGATCCTGTTCATTCTACTGCTGCGTGAATTTTTTAAGCGGTTAAAATACCAGGAAGAATTACAACTCCAGCTGATGGCATTGAAACAAAGTCATGCTGAACTAACCCAGCTGGCCTTTGCGGCTTCACATGACCTTCAGGAGCCTGTAAGAAAAATCCGCACATTCTCCGACAGACTAATCTACAAACAAAAAGAGAAGCTTGATGAAGATGGCAAAAAAATACTACAGCGGATAGATGTTTCCGCGAGGAGGTTACAGGGAATGCTAGAAGATGTTTCAGGTTATATGAATCTGATAGATTCAAGAGAGGAAAAGAAACTGGTATCCGTAAAGAAAATAATTGAGGAGGTGAGGGATAATTTCAGGGATAGTATTTCACAAAAAAATGCAATGATAACAATCGGGAATATGCCTGAACTATGGGTTTATCCCGCGCAGGTCAGGAGTATGTTCAGGGCATTTATAGATAACGCATTAAAATATTCAAAAACGGGTCAATCGCCTGCAATAATCATTTATAGTGAACAAATAGAAGGCCGCCGGCTGGGTAATACCTTTCCTCATCTTGATAAAACCTATACTGCAATAACGATTAAGGATAATGGAATTGGTTTTGATAATGAATTCCGTGATAAAATTTTCCAAATTTTCAGACGGTTACATACCCAGGAAAGTTTCAGTGGCAAGGGCATTGGATTGGCCATTTGCCAGCGGGTAATGGCCAACCACAATGGTGTTATCCTCGCAGACGCGAAACCAGGGGAAGGAGCAACTTTTACTTTGCTGTTTCCCAGGGACTGAGCTTCGAAACCCTCTCCCTGATTTTGTCGATTGTATTCAACACAGCATCATCCCATCGCGCTGACCTGGATGACTCTGTAATATGCCCTTCATTACTAACAAGACGGAACATTGCAACCTTGTCGGGTTCCTGTGTATTCGTATTCTTATCATCAAAAAGGTTAAGTTCCATTCTTTGAACTGAACTGGCAAGTGATTGAATCATTTTCATTTTTTCAATCATTAATTCCATAAGGGAACAAAGTGCGCGAGGGTCTGTAATACTGCATTCTAATTTCACATGGATGTTGTTTTCCATTGCAACTGTTTTTAGGTGTGTATTACAAATAGAAAAACCATACCATTATTACCAGTTCCCAACTGGCACGGTTCTTTAACATATAAGAAAATAATTATTCATTCACCTTAAAGCTATAAGTTATGTTACGCTGGACGCTTATTTTTCTCGTAATCGCTTTGATAGCAGCTGTTTTTGGATTTACAGGAATTGCTGCCGGAGCTGCAGGTATTGCTAAGATCCTGTTCTATATTTTTATAGTAATCTTCCTGGTATCATTGATCATGGGAATGCTAAAAAAGGGGTAAATTATACCCAATTCAGGCTGCGCCTGCACTGGATAAAGTTTTTAACATAAAAAGGCGCTCAGGTGCCTTTTTTTAAATTTTATGACAGACAAGATTTATATACTGGTAGCTGAGGATGATGCAGATGACCGTTATCTGCTGGAGACAGCTTTTACAGAAAAGGGATTTAAGGAGAAGCTAACATTTGTAGAGAACGGTGTGGAGCTGATGGATCATTTGAAGCGTATACACCCGGGGGCTAGTTCAACTGAAGGCCCGTTACCTTGTTTTATCATGCTGGATCTTAATATGCCCAAGAAAGATGGCAGAGAAGTTTTGAAAGAGATCAAGGAGGATCCCCGTTATAAGAAGATACCTGTTATCGTTTTTACAACTACCAAGAATGAGCAGGAGATCAGCCGATGCTATGAGTTAGGAGCTAATACCTATGTGGTAAAACCAGTGGGGTTTGAATCTTTACTTCAAACCATTGAGGACATAAGAACTTATTGGTTTAAGACTGCCAGGAGGCCGCAATAAAAATTCCGGAATTATTTCCGGAATTTCTCTGAGATCTTGTCAGTAATTGCCTGGGCCCAAATTTTTGCTTTTCCCGAGAGGATGTTTGACGACATAACTCTCATTGCTATGGGCATTAGTAACTTACTAAACATGCCTGCATTTCTGAATAATGTTTTCCTAAGTAGCACATCTATTCCCATTTCAACTCCCAATTTAAGAAGGGGCTGAGCTGCGGGTTTATTAGTTACAGACGCAATGGAACTGAAAAGATTGGTAACAGGCTGAGCCTGTTCACGAATCATTGTAAGATCTGCTTTGATTTGGCCCCGCTGATGTAAAACAAGTGCCTGAAGCCTTTGTTTTTCCTCTTGCAGGGAATTATAGTCTGTAATATTATTAGTCATATACATTTCTTATGATAGTGTTTCGTATCATGGGAAATACCATTTGCTTACGTAACAGGATAAAGATCATAAGGATGAGTGCGTATGCACCACCCACTATAAAGAACCCTGCTTTCATATTTTGCATGGTTTCGCCAATCCACCATGCTAATCCAATCCCAAGGAAAAAAAATATGATCAGGCCAAAAAATGCAACTGCCAGCGCAACGAAACCTGCTGAAGCTGCTTTAGTAGCTTTTTCTGTGGCATTGACGACGGTAAGTTTATAATAAGACTCTAATAGATTACCAGCGTGATCCAGTAGATCTTCGGCAGTGGATTTAATTGCTTCCATATCGATAATGTTTGAATGGAAAAAGTACCGCACAGAATTATGCTATTCCGTGCGGTATTATGTTATCAGCTCATTGTGTTCTTCGCCTTATTCCACTCTGCACCAGCCTGGTCAGCAACATCTTCTGCGTGGGCAGCAACGGTGTTCTTTATGTCCTTAAGGTCTTTCTGACGTGCTGTAAGCCAATCAGTGAATTCGCTTGCCCAATCGCGGGCACCTGTAGCGATTTTCTCTCTCATGTCACAACCTTTTTCAGGTGCAACGAGCATTCCGATAGCAACTCCGGCAGCCGCAGCTCCCAATACTCCAAGTACAATTTTTGATGTAGTAGTCATAGTGATAAATTTTAATAGTGAAAATTTTAATCCTTTACAGTACGGGTAAAAACTTCGTGCCACGGTAATTGTTATTATCTTAGAAATTACAATTTCAGCAACTGCACCTTAGCGGGCAATTTATTTCCCATTAAGGTGCTGAATTACAGGATCTTCCCATAAAAATGGATGGCATTGTATTTAGTCTATAATAAATATGGATATTTTGAAAAAGATATTGATCGTTGATGATGAGGAAGATCTGTGCATGTTACTCAAGATCTATTTTACCAAAAAAAAATATGAAGTCTCTGTTGCAAATACTTTATCAGAGGGCCTGCTAAAGGTGAACATATGGAATCCTGATATTCTATTTCTTGATAATAACTTACCTGATGGATTGGGTTGGGAGAAAGCTCCTATGCTTCTTGATGAGAACCCTAATCTAAATATTCTCCTCATCAGCGCATTTCACCCCACTGTACCTGACAATTCTCATCCGGATCGTCTTAGAGTTATTGAAAAGCCCTTTTCCCAGCAACAACTTAACGCACTGAATCTTTAAAAAAAAAGTGCCTGGCCAACCAGACACTCCCTTTTTCCTGAACGCAAGAACATTTACTTTATCTCACTGTAATCTTTAAATAGTTTAACCGGATTATCTTCTGCCAGTTTCCGGTAGTTTTTCCAATCATTGTTGAAAAACAGATTGATTTTTTCTACTGCATTTCCGATTTCCTGCTCCGCTTCTGTTACCATTCTTTCTTCATCGGCTCCAGGTTTCAACGCTTTGGCACTTATATACCTGTTTGCCTGTTGATATACCGACATGGGGGTTGGAGGCTGCTGCGGACGACCGTATCCCTGTCTTTCTATTGACTTTCCATTTACGAATTCCCTTAATTTCTTTATATCATCCTGTATCTTTTTACCTGCTTTTTTGAGGGTGTCGGCGTCTTTTCCTGTAATATCTTTTAATTGGGCATCCATTTTTTTGGTAATTTCCTCTGCCTCCGTTAGTCTGTCCATTCCTTCAATTAATTTATCGGCACTTCGTTGCAATCTTTGTTTCAGATTTTGTTGTGCCAGCAAAATTTCTTTTCGGTCTCCCATTCTCGGATCAGCGTTTACGCTCACCCTTGTGCTGTCTTTTTGCCCGGCCAGTTCTATAACTACCTTATATGTTCCCGGAAGCACGTCGTCGCCCCCCTGTTCAGGTGCATTGGTTGTTGGTTTAAGTGAACCGGGTCTGCGGCTGCCTTTTCTTTCCATACCCCAGTAGCTCCTGTTATACCCAGAATCGGCTTTCCATTTAAGATTTCGGATAAGTTCATTATTCTCATCATAAATTTTAACCTGCACTGTATCAGCCTTTTTGCGGGCTGTTGTATCAAGCATTCGTTTATCAACATGATATGTTATGGCTGCTCCCCTCCTTCTGTTTTCTGCGTCCCATAGTCCCCATGTACTCCACTCATAGCCGGGAGCATTACGGAATTCTGCCTGGTAGGCCAGAGGGGCTTCAAATACTGTAAGCACCTTTTTTACCGGCAATCCATTACCAGCTGCCAGAGAACGTAGTGGCCTGATATCATCAAGCACCCAGAGGGCCCGGCCAAAAGTAGCGATTACCAGGTCGGCCTCTCTTTCCTGAATGGCAAGGTCATAAGTAGACACGGAGGGATATCCATTTTTCCATTGCTGCCAAGTATTGCCATTATTTAGACTTACCCAAAGGCCCTGCTCGGTACCGGCAAAGATGAGGTTTGGCTGTACTGGATCCTGTAAAACGCATAATGCATAACCCATCACTTTTTTTTCATCCAGCAGTTTTGTCCAGGTTTTGCCAAAATCGGTAGTGCGGAATATATAAGGGCGGAAATCGCCCTGGCGGTAATCATTGGCTACAACAAAAGCTTCGCCGGCATTATGCCGGCCTGCCTGTATTTGTGGTATCCATGCTCCCTTGGGCAAGCCGGGGATCTTATTACTGAAATTAGTCCAGGTTATCCCGCCATCTCTGGTAAGTTGAACATTTCCATCATCGGTTCCAACCCAGATAATTCCTTTCTCTTTAGCGGAAGGAGCGATTGTGAGAATAGTACAATGGTTTTCAGCGCCGGTTATATCAAGACTTAATCCCCCGTTTTTATTCTGGTCGATCTTAGCTGAATCATTGGTGCTGAGGTCGCCCGAAATTGTTTCCCAGGTATTGCCTTTATTAGCACTTCGATGCAGATATTGACTACCGAAATAGATCGTGTTATTATCGAATGGGTCCTGTGCAATTGCTGCATTCCAGTTAAACCTTAATTGCGTCTGCAGGTTAGGGTTAGCAGGTTTTACAAACCAGCTTTCTCCGGTTTTGGTGTTGTACCGGCCCACGTTTCCACCCTGGCTCATAGCATAAACCCAGCTTGCGTCGTCAGGATCGGGCATCATATCAAAACCATCACCGCCCCAGATACTTTCCCAGTAATAATTTCGGATGCCCCCATTGATCCATGTGTACGCGGGGCCACGCCAGGAGCCATTGTCCTGCATACCGCCCATTACATTGTAAGGAATTTCGTTGTCAACATTGATATGATAGAATTGTCCCACCGGAATCTTTTCATCAAAGATCCAGGTCTTGCCGAGGTCGCGACTGATTCCTATTCCACCGTCATTCCCATCAATGATAAATTTATTATCTTTTGGGTGGATCCAGAATGCATGGTGGTCAGGATGAATTCCATTATAAGGAATAACCACTTTGAAGTCTTTACCACCATCTTCACTAACTCCGATCATCTGGTAAATGAGCCAGAGCCTGTTTTCATTCAGGGGATCTACGGCAATTTCCTGGAAATAAAAAGGACGGTTTGTAACCCATTGGGGGTTACTATTAATAAGTTTCCAATTGTAACCACCATCATCGCTTCGATACAATCCGTTTTTGGTAGCCTCAATCAAAGCATAAACAACGTCGGGATTGCTGCGTGATATAGCCAGTCCAATTCGTCCGTAATCACCTTCGGGAAGACCATTCTCCTTACCCAGTTTTTTCCATTTGCCTCCACCATCCAATGTCATATAAAGTCCGCTACCGCTACCGCCGCTATGAAAACTCCATGGTGTGCGGTAATGATGCCACATGGCGGCAAACAATTTATTGGGATTAGAAGGATCCATGATCATATCACCGATACCTGTACTATCATTGGTAAAGAGGATTTTGTTCCAGCTTGCACCACCATCGGTAGTTTTAAAAACCCCCCGATCGGGGTTAGGGGCATAAGGATTTCCAATTGCCCCTGCATAAACGGTATTGGGATTAACCGGGTCAATTATCACACGGTGGATATTCCTCGTTTTCTCCAGTCCCATTTTCTGCCAGGTTTTACCAGCATCAAGGGTTTTATACATGCCTTCACCTATATTAATGGAGTTCCTCGGATTACCCTCACCAGTGCCCACCCAAACCACGTTGGGGTTGCTCTGCTGGATAGCAATTGATCCAATATTGAGTATGGGCTGCTCATCAAAAACCGGCTTCCATCCGGCCCCTCCGTTATCAGTTTTCCAAACACCACCAGATGCAGCACCGATATAAATAGTTGAGGGGTTATCAATGACGGCATCAATGGCGGTGATACGACCGCTCATTCCTGACGGACCGATATTTCGCGGTTTCCAGTTTTTAAACTGGTTTATATCGAATCCTGCCTGCTGAACAGGTTCAGAAGTCTTTTTCCGCTGTGCGGAGGCGGAAAAAGCGGTTGCTACCAGCAGGCATCCTGCCAGTAGAGTTTTTCTCATGAGTGTCATGTGCAAAGTTTTGTAAGAGGAAATTTACTTGATATTGGGTTTTTACCACTCAAATTTTTATGAATGGTATATCTTAGTGTTGAAACAATAATAAAACCCGTTTACATGAAGAAAATGAATTTACTGCTGGCAATCGCCGGCTTATTTTTTGTGAGCAGCTCAATGGCGCAAACCAAGTGGAAACTCGACAAAGGGCATTCTGTAGTTCGATTTTCGGTTAGCCATATGGTTGTAGCCGAAGCGGAAGGCACTTTTAAAATGTGGGATGGTACTGTTGAGCATACCAAGCCTGATTTCACTGATGCCAAGGTTAATTTTTCAATTGATGTGAATTCCATCAATACGGATAATGAGCGTCGCGACGGTCATTTGAAGAGTGATGATTTTTTTAATGCAGAAAAGTTTCCCACCATTAAGTTTGAAAGCACTTCTATGCAACTTGTGAGTGGTAACAAATACAAACTGAACGGAAATCTTACCATCCGCGATGTTACCAAGCCGGTAACTTTTGATGTAACCTATGGGGGACAGCTTGCGGGCGCGCGTGGAACCAAGGCTGGTTTCAAGGCCACGACTACCATCAATCGTTTTGATTATGGTCTGAAATGGGATCGCGCAACTGAAACCGGTGGACTTGTTGTTGGGAAAGATGTGGAAGTAAGCGTAAAGGTGGAGCTTGATGAAGTGAAGTAAACGAAGTGTCTGACACATGTTAAGGCAACTTCCTAACAAGTGTTCGAACATCATGCGAACATGTGTCAGACAAAGAAAAGCCCCTCGTCCAGGAGGGGCTTTCTCTTTCACGCGAACCGTAAAATTTTCCAGATAATGTCCAAATCAAATATTAACAACCGTACGAAAAATCTCTTTATTTAGGGTTAGGGGCTTCCTCTTTCAGCTTGCAGGCGGCTGGTTGCCCGCTTGCTGAAACAAATATGCAAACTCTTTTTTAAGCAAAAGAACGCATTCGCTCAACCGGATTAATTTGTCGATAAATAGTATTAAAACGCTTTTTTATCACCCGTCTTTCCTTTTTTATTGAGGTGTTTTTCGAGGAAATCAAGCGTAACCTCTGCTGCTTTCATCTGGTTTGCTTTCTTCATAAAGCCGTGTCCCTCATCCGGGAAGAGTATATATTCTACGGGTTGACCATTCTTTCTTGCACCTGCAACGATCTCATCACTTTCTACCTGTAACACCCTGGGGTCATTGGATCCCTGTAATACCAACAAGGGTGTTTTAATCTTTTCGGTATTGAAAAGCGGTGAAATATTACGAAGACGAACACTATCTGCCGTTGACGGATCACCCATTTCCTGGTAGAGTGCTTTCCGGAAGCTTTCCCAATAAGGCGGTATGCTGCGGAGGGTTCTGATCCAGTTGGTAACACCATAAAGATTCACTCCAACAGCAAACTCCTGGGGGTACTGGATCAATCCGGCCAGGGTCATGAAGCCACCATAGCTACCACCATAGATTCCGATCTTAGAGGGATCGATATAGGATTGTTGGGCAAGCCATTTCTTACCCCATACCACATCTTTGAGGTCTTTGTCACCATGATTCTGATTATCCATCGCGAAAAATGATTTACCATATCCACTACTGCCGCGGTTGTTGACTGCGAGGATCGCATAACCATGGTTTACGAAATACTGGATTGATTGCGAATAACCCGCCATGCTTTGTCCACCTGGCCCACCATGAACCCAAACCAATGCCGGCACTTTATTAGTGGCAGAAGCACCATGAGGTTTGTAAAATATGGCGGGGATATCAAGTCCGTCAAATGACTTGAACCTTACAACTTCGGCATCTACCAGGTCAGCAGGATCAATTTCAGGGTTAAGCGAGCGGGTGAGTCGCTCAAGTTTATTTGATGCCGGTTCATAGAACCATATATTGAGCGGATTGCGGTCACCGGCTACTCCCAGCAGCATTCTTTCTTCAGATGGTGAAAAGCTTAGGTAGCGGACACCTCCATCTGGTACGTTAGGAAGTTTTATTTCCTTACCGGACCTATGATCGAACAAACGGCAATTCATCCGGCCATCCTCATTAAGGTAAACAGCCCGGTATTTTCCATTACGGCTGATATTCATTCCCTCGATATCCCAATTAGTTGTCAGGAGTTTGGAACGATTGCCTGTTGCGAGGTCATATTTTACCAGGTAAGTGAATTCATTTCCATCGTTGGTAGAATAGTAAAATGCACTGTTATCAGGATCAAATCCTGTTGGAGAATAGTTGGCAACGCCGGTATCGACAGAAATTTTGGTTAGTTTACCCGATGCGAGCTCTGCCAGGTATAGTTCGGACTGGTCGGTGGTAATTGCTTTTACGAGCGTGAGCCATTTTTCATCTTTACTGATATCCCCTGTGTTAAGTGCCGAGTCATTCTTGTAGATAAGAGTGGGTTCCCAGCTACCCTTTTGCATTTTATAAAGATCAAAGGTTTTAGGATCCCGTTGGTTGGTGCTGAAGTAAAAAGCATCCCGACTTTTGTTCCAGCCATTGAAGCCGGCTTTTACTTTATCGCCGGGGGTGAGGTCTTTAGTGGTTCCATCGGCCTTAAGCAGATAAATATGACTGTTTTCATTTCCACCCTGGTCAGCAGTATAAAGGAGATCATTTGTACCCGGAACAAATCCGAGTGAGAAATAAGATTCTTTTGCAGATTTGGTCACCGGACTAAGTGATTTAGCAGCCAGGTCCATTTTGTAAACGTTGAAAATTCCCGTGCTGTTTTCACTAAGAACTATTTGTTTTTCATCATCATGGAAAGAGGCGCTGTTATAATTGACTGTTTTGTAAAACTGTTCAATAGTATACTGTTTCACTTTGGCAGACCGGGAGGCCTTTTGTTGGGCAGAAAGGGAAACGCAGAAGAACTGTGTCGCAACCAGTGCCGGAAGTAAAATATAATTCCGCATAAGCTAAGGTGTTTTTAAGACCCTTAAGTTACGCTACAATCTTAATCATATTAAGTTTACCCATCATTTAAATAGGCCGGTTGTCATAATATAAGATAATGGTTTTTTACTCGCCTTTGTTTCCTTTATAAGTCTTCTCTGCGTCTTTTGCTTTTTCAAAATCAAGAATAACTCCATTTATACAATAGCGGAGGCCTGTAGGAGGAGGGCCGTCTTCAAACACATGGCCCAGATGACTTTTGCAACGTCCGCAGGTGACCTCTGTGCGCTGCATTCCATGTGAGTTGTCAGGAGTATAGATGATACTGGTTTTGGAGATTGGCTGGTAAAAACTTGGCCATCCGCAGCCGCTGTCAAATTTGGTATCGCTCTTAAACAGGGCATTACCGCAAGCGGCACAATAATAAGTTCCAACTTCTTTGGAGTCTTCAAATTTGCTGGTCCAGGGCCTTTCAGTGCCTTTCTGGCGGGCAATCTGGTATACTTCCTGTGGAAGGATTTTTTTCCACTCCTCTTCGCTCAGATTCAACTTTTCTGTGGCGTTCCTGTCATACACAGGATTATTACGGGCGCTATCCATAGACTTTTTTTCTTTATTAGGTGATGATTGCGAGAAGCTGCATTGCTGGAATACAACAAGGCATAATAAGAGGGCACAATATCGCATCATAATTGACATATTTTTGTAACAAAACTACGCAGGCAAAGTTGCATCGGATTGGTTTGTCAATCGATTGAAATCATTTTATGGGGTATTTTTAACACACAAGCCTTAAATTTGAACCTCATCAGGACAAAGCAAGCATGTTCAACTTAATTCTATTTGGCCCTCCCGGAAGTGGAAAGGGCACACAGTCAGAAAGACTGATCTCCCGTTATGGATTGAAGCACCTTTCAACGGGTGATATCCTGCGTAGTGAGATAGCCAACCAAACGAAGCTTGGAATGGAAGCTAAAACTTTAATGGATCGCGGTGAACTGGTGCCCGATGAAGTGGTGATAGGAATGATCAGGTCGGCATTGGATAATAATCCGGAGGCTAAAGGATTTCTTTTTGATGGCTTCCCCCGTACAAAGGCTCAAAGTGTGGCATTAGACACCCTGCTTTCTGAAAAGGGGGAAGGTATCAATGTAGTACTGGCATTGGAGGTAACAGAGGAGGAGCTAATTAAAAGACTTTTGAACCGCGGACTAACGAGTGGAAGAACGGATGATGTTAATGAATCGGTGATCAGGGCCCGCATAGCCGAATATCATAAAAAGACATCTTCTGTGGCAGATCATTACCGTGAATTTGATAAGGTTGTTGGTGTGAAGGGAGAAGGCACGGTGGATGAGATCTTCGATGCATTATGCGAAGAGATAGAAAAACGCAAAGTAGCCTAAGGCATATGCATAATCCAAAACTGCAATTCCTTATTGAGGAATTCCCCCGGCTGTTGCTAACGTTGCCTCCTGATGCCCCTGGCAAATGGGGACTTATGAACGCACAGCAGATGGTGGAGCATTTTATTGATGCTGTACTGGTGGCGGCGGGAAAGATCCCGGTACCCCAACTGACCCCGGAAGAAAAGCTTCCTAATATGAAAGCATTTCTGTTCAGTGATATGCCATTCCAGGAAAATACTAAGAACCCATTGATAAAAGATATGCCACCTGCTCCCCGGCTGGCAGATATGGAAACGGCTGTAAGCGAGTTAAGACGTGCATTCAAAGCATTTATTGAATCATATAAAGAGGATCCGGCAAAAGAAATTATCAACCCGTTTTTTGGGCCTCTTGATTTTAATGGCCAGCAACAACTGCTGCATAAACATGCCCTGCATCATCTCCGGCAATTTGGGATTGATGCATAGAATCGCATTGAATAGTTCACCTATTTTTTGAAGATGGAGTCGGCGCGTTGAATGCTGGAGAGAATATTGTTTTTTACTTTTTCAACTTTATCCTGTTCGGTCCTGAGGTACTCTAACCGGAGTTCAGGATTATCTTTTGCAGAGTCGGTGTTGAATTCTTCCATCCATGTATTCATACTGTATTCTGCATAGTTGAGATCTTCCTGGATATCCATAAGCGTTTGTTGCCACTGTGCCTTATTTTCGGAAGATGACAATTTATTAAGGCTATCAAGGCTGCGTTGCGCCTGTTGCTGAAGGCCTCTCAACTTTCCCATTTTTGCCATTCCGATATCATGGCCTTCCATAACCAATTTATACAGGCTGTCTTCAGGCGTCTTTGCTGTTTCTGAAAAACCATCTTTTCTTTCCTCTGATTCGTTTGCACCATCATTACACGCTACCATAAGGCAGCAACAGGCTAAAAGAATGGTTAATTGCTTCATATACCGGTTATTTGTTAATGCAAATATGGGGGATGTTTTGTGTTCACCCACCAACGGCTAAATTCTTTTTCAGCTAATTTGCACCATTAAATGCTTGCTATATGAATAAACTGGGGAATTATGTTGGTGGCAACTGGATCACCGGCGATGGCGATGGTCAGCTGCTTTACAATGCAGTTACTGGCGAGCCCTTTGCTGCTGCCAGCTCCAAGGGTCTGGATTTTAAAGCCATGACAGAATATGCCCGCAAGGTTGGTAATCCAGCCTTAAGGAAGATGAGCTTTCACGAAAGAGGAAGAATGTTAAGAGCAGTTGCTCTGCACCTGCAGCAGCATTTACCGGAATTTTATGATATCAGTTTTCGCTCCGGCGCTACCAAGGCCGATAGCTGGATAGATATTGAAGGGGGGATAGGAAACCTGTTTTCTTATGCTTCCTTAAGGAGGCGATTCCCCAATGAAAGCTTTGCGGTGGATGGCGAATCACATAATCTCAGTAAAGAGAACAGTTTTATGGGAACACATATACTTGTTCCAAAAGAAGGTGTTGCAATACATATCAACGCCTTCAATTTTCCGGTATGGGGGATGCTTGAAAAAGTTGCTGTCAATTGGCTGGCGGGTATGCCCGCCATTGTTAAGCCGGCAACCGTAACCTCCTATCTTACGGAAGCTGTTGTTAGGGAAATAATCAATTCCGGTATTCTGCCTGATGGAGCTTTACAGCTTATCTGTGGTAGTGCTGGTGATTTACTGGATCATGTTCAAAGTCAGGATGTCGTAACATTTACAGGATCTGCGTCAACGGGATTAATGTTGAGATCACATCCCGCGATATTGAGAGAGAGTGTGCCTTTCAATATGGAAGCAGATTCACTTAATTGTATTGTGCTGGGTAAGGATGTAATGCCAGGATCACCTGAGTGGGATATATTCATCAAGGAGGTTCGAAAGGAGATGACAGTTAAGGCGGGACAAAAATGCACTGCCATCCGACGCATATTTGTGCCGGAGAATAAAATGGAAGATGTTTGGAAAGGCATTGCCACGGCATTACAACAAACCACAATTGGGAACCCATTGAACAAAAACGTTCGGATGGGTAGTTTGGCGGGACAAACACAGAAGCAGGAGGTAATTGAACAGGTAACAAAATTACTTGCGGGCTCACAGCTTGTTTACGGATCGCTTGACAGTGTGGAGGTTGTAGATGCAGATGCAACTAAAGGCGCGTTCATCAGCCCTTTACTCATCATTAATGAGAACCCATTTGAAAACACGGCCTCACATGATGTGGAAGCCTTTGGTCCGGTAAGCACCATTATGCCATATAAAAATGATGACGAGGCCATTGAACTTTCGCGAATGGGTAAAGGTTCGCTGGTAAGTTCGATTGTGACCGCTGATAGTGCTCTTGCCCGTAAGTATATTATGGGTGCCGGAGCCTGGCATGGCCGGATTCTGGTACTTGATAAAAATTGTGCAAAGGAGTCTACAGGACATGGTTCGCCGCTACCCCTGCTGGTTCATGGAGGTCCGGGGCGCGCGGGAGGAGGAGAGGAAATGGGTGGTATCAGGGGTGTGAAGCATTATATGCAGCGTGTGGCTATACAGGGCTCGCCCGATATGATAACATCCATCACCAATCAATATCAGGCGGGCGCTGCAGGGCTTCATGACGATGTGCATCCATTCCGTAAGTATTTTGAGGATCTGAAAGTGGGAGAGCAATTGATAACCGGGAGACGAACCATTACTGAAGGGGATATCGCAAATTTTGCCAACCTGAGCTGGGATCATTTTTATGCCCATACAGATCATACATCACTTGAGGGTACGCTTTTTGAAAAGCCTGTGGCACATGGTTATTTTATTCTTAGTGCGGCTGCGGGATTATTTGTTGACAGCAGTGCGCGGGGGCCGGTATTATTGAATTATGGCCTGGATGAGCTGCGCTTTGTGAAGCCTGTTTATGCGGGGGCTACAATCATGGTTAGATTCACCTGTAAAGAAAAAATTGAACAGGAAAAAAAACTGGATACTGATATACCCAAAGGCATCGTTAAATGGTTAGTAGAGGTAATGGACCAGACCGGTGAGCAGGTTGCCATTGCTACCATACTAACAATGGTGCAGAAAAAAAATTAACTTTAGAACCCCTAAATATTGCTATATGATCCATGAAATAAAGGGCGGTTACGTTAAAAGCGATACAAGAAAAGACATCACAACAATTGAGTTTTATCACCCCCAGAGCAATTCAATGCCGGGGAAATTATTACAGGAACTTGCCCTTGAGATACACGCGGCGGGTAATGACGATAGTACACGCGTAATTGTGTTGCGGTCAGGTGGCGATACTGTTTTCTGTTCAGGTGCTTCCTTTGATGAACTTAATGCTATTAGTACACCGGAGCAGGGATTCGCATTTTTCAGCGGCTTTGCCCAGGTGATAAATACACTGCGCAAATGTCCCAAACTGGTTATTGGAAGGATTCATGGAAAATGTGTGGGAGGCGGAGTTGGATTAGCGGCAGCTGTTGACTATGCCATTGCTGCAGAAGGTGCTGAAATAAAACTTAGTGAACTTGCGGTGGGAATAGGACCATTTGTGGTTGGTCCAGCTGTAGAAAGAAAGATAGGGGCTTCTGCTTTTTCACAGCTTGCGATTGATGCCACCATGTGGCGAAATGCAGACTGGGCAAGGCGAAAAGGACTTTATGCCGAACTCCATCCTAATTTGGAGAGCATGGATGAGTCCATTGCGCGACTGGCATCTACATTGGCTGCATCTTCACCGGATGCAATGCAGGAATTGAAAAAAATCTTCTGGAAAGGGACAGACCATTGGGATCAATTGCTCACTGAGCGTGCAGCTATCAGTGGCAGACTCATACTGGGAGAATTTTCAAGAACGGCTATTGAAAAGTTCAAAACAAAGGTAAAAGCCTAAAAGGTTACCAGCTATCTTCTTCATTTTCGGGTGGCGGTTGCCGGAATTGTTTGCGTGTTTGCAATTTCTGTAACTGCCGCTCTATAATAAGATCTGCTATAATATAATCTGTATCTTCTCCTACTTTTTCGCTGAGCAGAAATTTTAATTTGTTTTCGTTTATATCTATCCGGTACAGCGTAAAAATAAGTTCCTCGAAACTTCGGTTGATCATTCCTGATACCCAAATCGCAAGGCTATTTCTCAAATCGGACCATGTTTTGATTTTCTCCAACTGTAACGCTTCGTGATTGGTGGTGAGTTCAAGTTCCTGTAATATTTCAGCAAGTGCCTCAGAATCAGCTGGGAAAGCTTCTGAGCCATCAGACTCCCTACGATTTGAATTCTCGTCTGAAAACTGTTCCAATTTGGCCAACATATCCTGATCGTCAATCATATCTTAAAGTTAGAATTTCTCTACTACGCCCAGTGCAAAAAGAGCGAAATCATATTTCACAGGATCTTCAGGATCGTAGTTGCGCAGGCAGTTTGTTAGTTCCAGTGCAGCCTGCCAGTCGATCTGTTGCCGGTAAAGAATCCCGAACCTATATGCTACCCGTGCAACATGAAGGTCAATCGGGCAAACAAGTTCAGCTGGCGATATACCCGTCCACAATCCAAAATCCACACCCTTTTTATCGTTTCGTACCATCCAGCGCAGGTACATACTAATTCGTTTACAGGAAGAATGCCGGAATGGTGCTGCAATATGTTTCCGGGTTCGGTGGGGCACATCGGCTCCCCCGAAAAAATAGGTATAGAATCCATTCAGCGCGCCGGTTGTGTCTTTGTCTGTTGGAGAAAATCCTTTCAGGAATGCGGGCTCCAGCGAATCATGCTGCTTGTAATGATTATGCAGGAAATCAATAAAATACAAAAGATCTGTAGCATTGAAGGTGCGATGTTTAAAGGAAAGCAGCCTTTTCAGGTCAGCATCTTTATGGTGCAGCACAAAATCATGTGGCGCATTATCCATGAGCCGCATCAGCTCTTTTGACTTATTGATGATAGTGGTTCTGTTTCCCCAGGCAAATACTGCTGCAAACAGTCCTGCGATTTCAATATCAGCTTTGCTGCTGAACATGTGGGGCACAGAAATGGGGTCATCCTTAATAAAAGCTGGCTGGTTGTATTCTTCCACCTTCCGGTTAAGGAAATCCAGGAAACCCATCCGACGCCTGTCAGGACAGGCGTCGGATGGGTTTCCTGGATTGTTCGGGTTGTTATTATCCGATTGCTTTTTCAAGGTCTTCGATGAGGTCATCTGCATCTTCTACACCTACACTGAGTCTTATAAGTGAATCGGAGAGCCCGTTCTTAATACGTTCTTCCCTGGGTATGGAGGCGTGTGTCATTGATGCGGGGTGATTAATTAACGATTCAACGCCACCAAGGCTTTCAGCGAGAGAGAACAGGTGGGTTCCGGAAAGAACTTTCTTTGCGGCTTCCATGCTATCGTCTTTTAATTCAAAACTCATCATGCCACCAAAGCCTCTCATTTGGCGACTGGCTATTGCATAGCCGGGATGATCTTCAAATCCACACCAGAAAACCTTTCCCAACTTTGGGTGTTGGCGTAACCAGGTAGCAATTTTTTCACCATTTTCACAATGACGTTGCATACGAAGGTGAAGGGTTTTGATGCCTCGCAGCACCAGAAAACAGTCCATCGGTCCGGGTACCGCTCCACAACTTTTCTGAATAAAATAGAGCCGTTCGCGCAAAGCCGTATCATTCATCATCAGGGCTCCCTGTATCACATCGCTATGACCACCGAGGTATTTTGTGGCTGAATGCATTACAATATCGGCACCGAGGTCAAGTGGATTCTGAAGGTATGGAGATGCAAAAGTATTGTCAACACAAAGAAGAGCCTTTGCCCTCTTAGAAATCTCTGCAATAGCAGCTATATCAGCAATATTCATCAGTGGGTTGGTAGGCGTTTCTACCCAAACCAGTTTTGTACTTGCGCTGATGCTGTTTTTCACCTCTTGCAAGTTACTCATATCAATATACCTGAAACGGATGCCGAATGGTTCAAAGATCTTTGTAAACAAACGGTACGTTCCACCATACATATCATTTCCTGCAATCACTTCATCACCCGGAACCAAAAGTTTTAAAACGGCATCTGTGGCAGCAACTCCACTACTGAATGCGAGTCCGAAGCGGCCATTTTCAATTTGTGCATATGCCTCTTCCAATGCCTTACGCGTTGGGTTTTGGGAGCGGGCATATTCAAATCCCTTATTGATGCCGGGAGATTCCTGAACATAGGTTGAGGTCTGGTAAATTGGTGTCATAATAGCGCCTGTGGAAGGGTCGGGTTCCATACCCGCATGAATGAACTTTGTGGCAATCTTCATAATATCGTTGTTATTAATGTAAATCTATGGGCGTGAAAGTTAGAACAAAAGCCAGAACCATCATTGCGGGCACCCTGAATGTTACAGAGACGCCAGCACCAGCCCCCGCCAATCGGGGTCGTTCCTTGCATTGGCGGCTGTTGGATTCAGTGGCTGTGTAAGTATTTTTTTTTGCATGATACCCATGGCCACCAGCTTTTTCCTTGACTCATGTACTTTTTCCTGCATCCGGGGATCCTGCATCCATTGGTGTTGCGGTGGCTCAAAGCCGATCTTTTTTGTTTGCCAGCAGACATCGGCAGGCAGTCTATCGTTCATGGCTGAACGAAGAATCCATTTTGTAAATCCATTCCGGAGTTTATAATCAGACGGCAATGAAAAAACAAAATCAACAAGAGCGGGTTGAAGAAAGGGCAGTCTTACCTCGCAACCATTGGCCATACTATTTCTGTCAGCATATCTAAGCAGTTCAGGAAGGCGACCCATTGTAATGTCAAAATATAGAATATCCTCAAGCTTTGTTGCCAGTGGTTTATACAATTCCTCAGAAGAAAAATGTGCGTCGGCAAAATCGGGATTTAGGTTTCTGATCCCAAGTATGTCTGTTTTTTGTGCAGCCAATAACTGGTACTGCGCCGCTTGCGGAAACAAAGCGGCGATATAATTTCCCAGTCCCCATCCATGCTTTGATCCATGATTGCGGAATGATAAATGCTCTCTTCGCATTTTTTTCCAGTTCCCGTTTCTAAACTGTTCTTGCAGAAACCAGTGGATATAATTTTCATATCCACCAAAAAGTTCATCAGCTCCCTGCCCATCGAGTAAAACCTTTATACCACGTTGTTTTGCCAGAGCAAAAACCTGGTACTGTACTAACACGCTTGCTGAAGAGACCGGCTGTTCCTGGTGATACAGGAGTTTTTCAAAAAGGTCTGATAGTGACCCGGCGTGGGGGGAGACCTGGTAATTTTCGATTTGCAGACAATTGCTGGTAAGATCGATCAGGCTCTTTTCATCTTTTTCAAATCCGGGGAAAACTGCTGAGAACGATTTGAAGTGCTGACCTTTTACACTGACCACCATTGCGGCAATAGAACTGCTATCGATGCCTCCACTTAAAGAGGTTCCAACCGGAACGTCTGATCGAAGTCGCATCTGTACTGATTGCCGGAGAAATTCTGTTACTTTTTCTATTGCATCTGCTTCAGATAGTATTGAGTTATGAGTAGTATCAATATCCCAATAGCGGGTAGCTACTGGTCCAGATATATGGCCTGAAACAAGTTTTACCGATAAAGAATGTGCAGGGGGCACCTGGTTTATTTCTTTATAGAAACTGCCGGAATTATCTAATGGAAAACTGCTCATTCCGGTTGCAAGGAATAGAATGCTCAGGTCATCGCGCGGTATTTTGGGTACTCCTATTGCCCAAAGCGCCTTCATTTCAGAAGCAAAAAGGAATCTTCCATCAGTTGCCTGGTAGAAGAAAAGCGGTTTTTCCCCAAAACGGTCGCGAGCCAGGAAGAGATGCTGATCTACTGCATCCCAGATGGCAAAAGCGAACATACCATCGAAATACCTGAGGCAATCTTCGCCATAATGATCAAAGGCAGCAAGTATGACTTCTGTATCTGAGGCCGCGTTAAATGTTTGTCCCGCCCCCTGCAGATCCTTCTTCAGTTCAAGGTAATTATACAGTTCCCCATTATAGACAATTGAATAGCGCCCGCCGTAATGCATTGGCTGAGCGGCTGCCGCTGTGCGGTCGATAATTGCAAGTCGACGATGCCCGAGCCAGATCTGCTGGGAGGTATCGGTCCAGTAAGACTCGCCATCGGGGCCACGGTGTTCCAATGAGAGGGTCATTTTTCTGATATCACGGTAATGATCTGCCCGGTAGCCGGGAGAATCTGCCATTGTTATAATACCAGCAATTCCACACATATTGTAAATATCAGAAAAAGCTGATAGGCATTCTTACCGATTCATCATCCCAGCCAATAACAAGGTTAATATTATTACTGACTTTTTCGAAATACATGCTGAAAGACTCCAGCACATCACCATTACGAACTACGGGAAGATCTACTCTTGCAACATCTTTTTTAGGGTCATATTTAAAAGCGCCCCAAACATCATTTTCCTTATTGATGATAAGCGTCCACCTGTTTTGCGTGGGGATAGCGTAAAGCGTATACCGGCCTTTCTTTACGCGGTGTGTGCCTATTCTGGCATCGCGGAAGAGCTCAAGTTCGGTGGCTTCATTTGCCCCCAGCCTCCATATTGAACCATTTTCAACGAGCTCCCCAAAAACCTGCCTTCCATTTTTCTGCGGCCTGCTATACAACACCCTTGCAAGCAGAGGCTCCGAGGCTTTGTCTTGTATTTTGAGGATGGGATAATTGGCCGGATAGTAGCTCATATCCATAGGAGATTTGTCAACAGCAGGGAAACGCGACTGTGCCATTATGGTCATCGATATAAGAGTAAGGCTTAAAACCAGCATCATTCTTTTCATGTTCACAACTTGATTGAGTATCAAAAATAAAGCAGTAAGCTAATAATCTGCATATCATCACATGATATAAGTCAAGAATGTTGATGGAAGCTAAAGTTTAATTTTGTCCAAAACTTTTAATGCTTCCTCCCATTCATTTTGTTTCTGCTGCTGAGGCTTTAGCTGTGATACAATCGGGCCACCGTGTTTTTGTTCATGGAAGCGCGCAAACACCATCATTCCTGATGCGGGAGCTTGCCGCCCAAAAGGAAAGGCTGCGGAATGTTGAGCTGGTCAATATTAGTGTTTATGGCGATATGGTGGTTGACAAGCCTGAATACAGCGGGCATTTCCATATCAATTCACTTTTTGTTTCTGCGAGTATAAGGGAAGCTGTTAAAGAAGGCCGGGCAGACTATGTTCCTGTTTTCCTGAGTGAGATACCTGAATTATTCAAACAGGGCATCCTGCCTATTGATGTGGCCATGGTTCATGTTTCGGTGCCCGACAAGCATGGTTATTGTTCCCTTGGCGCTTCGGTAGATGTAGCCCGATCGGCGGTCAATACTGCAAGGCATGTGATAGCACAAGTGAATCCAAATGTTCCCAGAACACATGGGGACGGGATGATTCATGTTAATCGTTTTTCTGCGATGATTTATTCTGAGGACCCGCTTCATGAGGCAATATTCGGGGAGAAAGGAGGAGAGGCAGAACTGCAGATCGGGAAATATATAGCCGAAATGATTGACGACCGGAGCACTTTGCAGATGGGTATTGGGGCTATTCCCGATGCTGTTCTGAAATGCCTAGGCAATCATCGCGACCTTGGAATACATACTGAGATGTGTAGTGATGGAATCATAGACCTGATTGAGAAAGATATCGTCAATAACCGTTATAAGCTTATCCATCCAAATAAATCGGTTTCCGGTTTTGCATTGGGAACCAGGAGACTATATGATTATATAGATGACAACCCAGCATTTGCCTTTCTCGATATCGACTATGTGAATGATACTGCTGTAATAAGGCGTAATCCTAAAATGGTAGCAATCAACAGCGCTGTTGAAATAGATCTTACAGGCCAGGTATGTGCCGACTCCATTGGCACGTATCAATATTCAGGGATAGGGGGACAGATGGATTTCATGCGGGGCTCAGCGCTTAGCGAGGGGGGTAAGCCCATTATAGCCCTTCCCTCGCGAACGGCCCACGGAGAGCCGAGAATTGTTCCCTTCATTAAACAGGGGGCGGGAGTTGTGACTACCCGTGGACATATACATTATGTAGTGACCGAGTACGGGGTGGCTTACTTATATGGGAAGAACCTACGGCAGCGGGCGGAAGCGCTTATTGGTATTTCACATCCCGACGACCGGGAATTTCTGGAAAGGTCGTGCCATGAACGTTTCCGGGTGTTTCCTGGTTTCTAAATCAGGAAGGCATTCCCGGGGAACTAATCAGATGATTTCTGTAGTAATTAGTAACAAAAAGCAGGAGTTCAGGGAAAAACCGGTGATAGGCATTTTGCAGTTGTTCAATATTTGCTTCAAATGCATCAAAGGCAGGTTTTGCATCCTCAAGGTAACGGGCCCGGCGCACCAGCCCCTGCATACTTTTTTCAATCCCCCACCTGAATTGGTAATTGGAAAGCCAATCCTGTTCCCTCATATAGGGGTACATTCCGGCAAATGATTCGGGAAAATGGTGCTGGTAACCGCCTATCGTTTTGTAAACCCATTGCGTAAAATCAGGAAGAGAACCTGCTGGAAAGGCCAGATTATCGGCGGCAAGAAAATGGTCATATGCAACATCTAAAAAAGCTGCCCCGTATAAACCTACTGCTGGTTTGAATATTCTCTTCGCTTCGATATTAACAAGGTGTTCATCGGTGAAACTGTCAATCGCCCGGTGAAGCGCTATCCCCTTTTGTATTCCGTCAGGGAAATCAAATCGTTTCCGGCCCTTAACAAAGTCGCTGATCATATTGCCAACCAGTAATTCCGGTTGACGAAATGATAGATATGCATGCGCCAGTAAGTTCATTAAAAACTAATTTACAAAATCAAATTAATGAGATGGAGGAAGTAAAAACCTGAACTATTGTAGTCATTTTTAAAAAACGATTTCCACTTCTCTAATTTAACCATCGCTTAACCGGGATTTATTTTTTACTTAACAAATTTTATCAGTGTGCTTAAATGCTAATGATTCAAACAGATTTTGGGCTGCCTGAATCAGCTAATCTTATCAGGCTCTTTTGAATTCTTTGATGATGGATGCCACCAATCACTATTTGCTTGACCTCAGTGTGTAACCTAATTACTTTTACATCGTCAAACAATCAAACGACATTAATCATTAAACCTTTCAATTTTTAAGTTATGAAAAAGATCATCGTAATCGCAGCAACTGCTTTCGTTACATTTTCAAGCTTTGCAAATGTAGATCCTATTACAGGAAAAGTTCTCCAGGCATTTCGTTCCGAATTTTCAGATGCAAAGAACGTTCAGTGGAAATCACTTGATGAGGCTGGTTTGTACCAGGCAACATTTAACTTTCGTGATACCGAACTCAGTGCATTTTACAATGTTGATGGCGAACTGGTTGCCACAGCGCGTTACATCAGCAAAGAGAATCTTCCAATCATGATAACAAAAGCAATTGGCGAGCGTTATCCTGAGCATGTAGTTGGAAATGTAATTGAACATATGTCCAACGGAAGCACTACTTATCATGTAACATTGAACAGTGAAAAATCAAGCATGATTATATCAGCTAATGGAAGTGGAAATCTAAGTGTATCCAAAAAAATTAAAAACAAATTGTAACCTTTTAATGGGCATTGCGTCCCATAGGTAACAAACTATTAAACCTTATAACAATGAACCGTATCACAGCCGTTGTGGTATTGACCTTAATCATCGCAACAACCAGCTTTGCTGGTAGTATTTCAGATCCAGTAAAGAAAACAAACTGGAGAGTAACAGAATCTTTTAAGAAAGAGTTTTCAGGAGCAGAACAGATTACGTGGTCCCGGACAAATGATCTTAACAAAGCGCAATTCACGCTCAATGGTCAGGTCATGTTTGCCTATCTCAATGATGAGGGAGAACTGATAGGAGTATATCGTAACATCCTGTCCACCCAGCTGCCCATCCAGCTGATGAATGAAATCAAAAATTCCTATTCGGACTATTGGATCACCAGCCTGTTTGAGATGGCTACCAATGATGGAACTCGTTATTTCATTACCATGCATAATGCGACCCATCAGTTGATCTTGAAAAGTGAGAATGCAGGCGAATGGACCGAATATTCAAGAATAAAGAAATAATTTTTTTCTCTGAGGTTTTGTTGGAAAGTCTGGCCCCGCCCCGTAAGGCGGGGTCATTTTGTGTGCCATCTCCCTTACCTTTGCTTTCCATAAATATATAATCATGAGTAAAGGTCCTGTTTCGCAGTTTATACAGCATCATTATCGCCATTTCAATGCGGCGGCACTTGTAGATGCTGCGAAAGGCTATGAACAACACCTGTTGGAAGGTGGGAAAATGATGATCACGCTGGCGGGGGCGATGAGCACTGCTGAGCTGGGTGTTTCACTGGCTGAGATGATTCGCCAGGATAAAGTCCATATAATATCATGTACAGGTGCTAACCTTGAAGAAGATATCATGAATCTGGTAGCACATTCTCATTACAGGAGAATCCCCAACTACCGCGATCTCACGCCGCAGCAAGAGTGGGAGCTGCTGGAAAAGGGCCTGAACAGGGTAACTGACACCTGCATTCCTGAAGAGGAAGCTTTCAGGAAGATACAGCATCATGTTGCTAAGCTTTGGAAAGATGCAGATGCAGCAGGAGAGCGATATTTTCCGCATGAATACATGTACAAGCTTCTTAACAGCGGCGTGATGAAAGATGATTATGAAATTGATCCGAGGGACAGCTGGATGATTGCTGCGGCAGAAAAAAATCTTCCCATTATTGTGGGCGGATGGGAAGACAGTACAATGGGAAATATTTTCGCTTCTTATATTATTAAGCAGGAAATGAAAGCAACTACCATGAAGAGTGGTATTGAATATATGGTTTGGCTGGCCGATTGGTACAGGCATAACAGCGGAGGAAAGGGTGTTGGTTTTTTCCAGCTGGGTGGTGGAATTGCTGGAGATTTCCCGATCTGTGTTGTTCCCATGATGTACCAGGACCTGGAATGGCATGATGTACCATTCTGGAGTTATTTCTGCCAGGTTAGTGATTCAACAACTTCTTATGGTTCCTACTCTGGTGCTGTTCCAAATGAAAAGATCACCTGGGGTAAACTAAGCATTGATACGCCTAAGTATATTGTTGAAAGTGATGCAACGATTGTTGCTCCGTTGATTTTTGCGTATATACTTGGATGGTAATTATGGTCTTACGGTGCCGATACGGTGCCGTCACGATGATGTCAGGGTGCCGTCAATTGTTTTAGTATCCTTCGGAAGTTATTCGGCAATAGTCAGCAATTAAAAAGGCCGTCTCATTCATTAGAGACGGCCTTTTGTTTTGGGGTACGGATCAACTTAAGATCTTTTATCGAAAATGCCTGGAAAAGGGCGACGGGTGTCAGTTCTGCGGTCTGTTCGCTGGTCAACCCTACGGTCGCCACGACGCTCATACCGGCCATCATCTCGACGTTCATAGCGGCGGTCATTTTTTCCGTATCGGCGATCATCACGACGATCATCGTGACGGCCATCACAAGAGCCACGCCCGTACCTGCCGTCTTCATATCGGGCATTATGGTTATCCTTATAATGACCTTTCTTTTTTCCTTTTCCGTTCTTCCACTTATCATGACCGGGACCATTTCCTTCATGGGCAAAGCTGGAACCGGCAATTACCAGGGCACCGAGGGTTAAACCCATCAGCATGATTCTTTTTAATAATGGTTTTCTGGTCATAGTCATTGTGTTTTTAGTATGGAATGTTTATACAATGCTAGGACCATGCCTGAAGAACCTGGTTTAACCAATAAAAGGCAAAAGAATGTTAAAGTGAACTATCGCGCCATGGCAGGCAGTTCAAGGTCGCGTTTGATCATACTATCGCGATTAGCCATTTCCCATGCCGTATAAAAAACGAGATCTGCGCGCTTCTTCAATAATTTGTAATTGATCTTGTCTGGTGTATCAGTTGGTTTATGGTAATCGGCCTGAAGCATTCCATCATAATAAAATATAACCGGTACACCTTTTCTTGCAAAGTTGAAATGGTCGCTTCTGAAATAGATCTGGTTGGGATCGGCGGGATCATTGTATTTGTAATCAAGGCTTAGTTTCACATACTTCTTATTCACCATTTCGCTGATAGGCTTTAATTCAGTACTAAGCTTATCATCACCAACCACATAGATATAGTTCAGGGTATCAGCTGACTTTCTTTCGGTATCAACTCTACCGATCATATCAATATTCAGGTCAGCAGTAACTTTGTCCATCGGCACGGGTGAATTTTCACTGAAATATTCTGAACCCCAGAGACCCTTCTCCTCACCACTAACTGCCATCACCAGAACATTCCTGCGTGGACCATTACCCCCGGCCCTTGCCATGGCAAAAGCTTCGGCGATTTCCATTATCCCTACAGTACCGGATCCATCGTCGTCGGCACCATAGTAAATGACGTCGCCTCTTTTACCTAGATGATCATAATGTGCCGTAAGGATCAGCCATTCATCTTTTTTGTCTGAGCCCTCAATATAACCGAGCACATTAGTGCTTTCAAGTTGGCTAACCTTCTTTTGCAATTCGAGCATTGTATTAGCCTTAAATACAGCAGGCGCAATGGCTGCATCTTTTCCCCTGGCAATCAGATCTTTCAGGCTTTCGCCTACAATTGCTGTTGCAAGGTCTGTTGAAACAGTAAAGAGACTTGCGGGTTGTTTGTCAGCATACAGATTCGTGTACATATTGCCGTTTGGCTGTAATGCCTGTCGCGGAAAACCATTACCAATAATGATGATAGCTGAGGCTCCTTTACTCATGGCACTATTATATTTTCCATAAAGACCATTAGGAGCGCGCCATCCACGCTTCGTTGTTTTGTAACTGGAGGGTGCGCCGTCAAGCAGAAGAACTGCCTTCCCTTTTACATCTATTGATCCGTAATCATCGATACCTGCATCGGGATCAACGATGCCATGGCCCGCAAATACAACTTCAGAAAAATATTGGCTTCCAGGCCTTGTAAGTTGCAGTGTTGGCTGAAAATCCTTGTTCAGATCAAATGCTTTGCCATTCACAGTTAGCGATGCATTAATAAGTGAATCACGAAATACCGGAAAAGTTTGTTGATAAGTTCCATTATTGCCAGGGAGCAGACCTATGCTTTTAAAATGCTGCTCGATGTATGAAGCTGCTTTACGCTGGCCTTCAGTGGCGGTTTCGCGACCTTCCATTTCTGCACCGGCAATAACGTAAAGATGTTCTTTAAGCTCTGCCTCTGTTATGGAGGCTGCGATCTTCTCAACCTTTACCTTTTTAGGTGACTTTGCCTTTTTCTGAGCTAAGCCCAGTGTGGCCGGAAACAGCGCCAGCAGTAGAAAAAAATTTCTCATGTGTTTTAAAATGAATTATCTGTTATGGAATGATTACATGCAGGCCATCTTACCAACTCTTGTTCCATGACGGCCACCTTCAAATGAGGTATTGACAAAAGTTTCAACCATTTGAATGGCATATTGCAAAGCAATGAAGCGAGCGGGAAGGCAAATTATATTAGCATCATTGTGCAAGCGCACGAGTTTAGCAACTTCAGTATCCCAGCAAAGCCCTGCACGCACGCCCTGGTGCTTATTTGCCGTAATGGCAACACCATTTGCACTACCGCAGATCAGCACTCCAAATGTAACTTCGCCGGCTTCAACAGCGGCTGCAGTGGGGTGTGCATAATCAGGATAATCAACGGAATCAGTACTACGGGTACCAAAGTCCCTTACCTGCCAGCCTGCCAATTCAAGATGCTTCTTAATGGCTTCCTTATACTCGAAACCGGCATGATCACTTCCAATGGCAACTGGTAACTGCTTAGAGAAATCTGACATCAGGATGAATATTTTAGTGAATTCAAATTTCGGATTTATTGCCGGCCTTTCAACTCCATTCCTCGGGAAGGTTTTGCTCAGCAAGATCTTCTTTGTTGACCCTTGCAGCAATGCTTATGCTTATTTCATAAAGAAACCAGAGGGGAACTGTTACTATCAGCTGGCTGATGACATCAGGAGGGGTAATTACCGCGGCAATAATCAGTATTATTAACACAGCAAACTTGCGATATGTACGCAGGAATGAAGCTGTTACTATACCCACCTTGGCAAGGAAATAAACAACTAATGGTAATTGAAATACAATGCCGGTGCCTAAAACAAGGGATACTATATTGTCGATATAATTACTAACCGTAAATGTGTTCTGGATATCAGGACTTAAAGTATAGGCGGCAAAAAAGTTGACGGTGTAAGGAGCAATCAGGAAATATCCGAAGGCAACCCCTGTGAAGAATAGAAATGAAACCCAGAAGATAACTCCGCGGGTGCGACTTAATTCCTTATCGGTAAGCGCGGGTCTGATAAAGCGCCAGAACTCCCAGAATACATATGGAAAAGCCACTATAAGTCCGCCAACAAAAGCGATGGTAAAGCTCATCATGAACTGGCTGCTCATTTCTGTACTGATCAGCTTCAGATTAATATCAGCAAGGCACATAGCATCTCCAAGTCCCACTTTGTGGCTAAACCAGCATAGAGCTTTGTATGTAATGAAATCTTTATTTGTTGGGCCCATCACAACCCGCCCGAAGAAAAAATCCATATAAACAAATACGATAATTGCTCCCACCATGATGGCAAGTAAGGAGCGCATTATGTGCCAGCGCAGCGCTTCCAGGTGATCAACAAAAGACATCTCAGCTTCGGTTCCCGACTTTCTTCTGAACAATGATTTGGCCATACTTTAAGTGTTCTGTACTAATTATCAGCAATAAAATAAGTGTATATTCGTTTTAATCGTAATTCAACACCAAAAAACCTGTATCAATGAAACGTAATACAATGTACTACGATACTCACGCTATCAAGATCAACAAGGATAGCTATCGACCTGGCATACATCTTTTCCATTTCATAAGATACATCTGTTGCGTTCTATTCAAAGGTGAATCACCCATTGAGAACAGGCCAGGTTATGCCAGACGGTCGGCAAGATACTAACCCAAATACATATCTGGCACTTACCTCTGAAACCACTTTTTGTATGTGCCCGTCCCCGCCTGCACCGGCGGGGCTTTTTTATTAGCTGAACAGGTACTCTACATCCTCTCTTGTGAGGTTCTTCACAAATCCTTCGTCATCGGCAATCAGGTCTCGTGCCAATACTCTTTTCCTGTCTTGCAATTGCAATATCTTATCCTCAATGGTATCCTTACATATCATCCTGTAGGCAAAAATGTTTTTCGTTTGCCCTATACGATGAGTTCTGTCGATAGCCTGCTGCTCAACGGCAGGATTCCACCATGGGTCAACAATATATACGTAATCTGCTGCCGTAAGGTTCAAGCCAACCCCACCAGCTTTTAATGAAATAAGGAATACACGGCAGTTATCATCTTTCTGGAACCGCTGGATGGCCTTTTCGCGATCGATGGCAGATGTGCTGCCATCAAAGTATTCATAATCCACACCAAGCTCCTCCAGTTTCTTCCGGATAAGCGCCAGCATTCCCAGAAACTGTGAGAATACGAGGGCCTTGTGGTTACTGATATTCTCACTGATCTCCCGACCAAGCTCTTCCAGCTTGATAGAATGGTTCTCAAACTTATCCTGTTCATTCAGTATGGCGGGAGAATCACAGATCTGGCGAAGTTTCATTAATCCCTGTAAAATGGTAAGCTGAGATTTCTGCATTCCCTGTGCTTCAATGGTGCCAAGGATCTTATCGCGGTAATCATTACGGTAGGCATCATAGATTTTACGCTGCTCATCTTCCATTTCACACCAAAGGATGGTTTCCACTTTCTCTGGAAGGTCTTTTGCCACCTGTTCCTTTGTACGGCGCAGAATAAAAGGGAAAAGTATCTTACGGAGATGGTCCTTCCGGTCGGGCTCGCCAAATTTATCAATGGGGATAGCAAATTCCTGTCTGAAAAACTCCATACTACCCAGCATACCCGGATTCAGGAAATTCATCTGGGCGTATATGTCGAACGTATTATTCTGTAACGGAGTACCGCTCATGCACAAACGATGTTTTGCTTTCAACAGAGAAGCTGCTTTTGTAACCTTGCTTGCCGGGTTCTTGATAGCCTGTGATTCGTCCAGAACAACATAATCAAATTCCATTTCCACCAGCATTTTAATATCACTTCTCAGTGTGCCATAGGTGGTGATAATAACATTCTTTTCAGCGAGCATCGCTTTATTACGAGAGCGCTCGCCACCATGATGTATATGATAGGTAAGAGTTGGGGTAAATTTCCGGATTTCGTTTTCCCAGTTGAACATAAGGGTGGTGGGACAAACAACAAGAGCTTTCAATTCATGGTGTGTATCGCGGTAGTGCTGCAGGAAGCTCAATGCCTGCACCGTTTTACCAAGACCCATATCATCAGCCAGGATTCCACCCCAATTCACTTCACTTAGGTAATTGATCCACTGGAAACCGAAGGCCTGGTAAGGCCGTAGAATGGGCAGCAAGTGCTCTGGCGGCATCACTTCGCGGATACTTTTGAAGCCTCGCAGCCGATCATATTTCTCTTCCAGTTGTATGAACAACTCTTCTTCATTGCGCTCATTGTAGAGTTCATCAATGACGCTCATATGGTATTTGGATAGCCGCAGACTCTGTGCTTTTCCTTCACCAATACGAAACAATAAGGAATATTTCTTGATCCACTCTTCCGGTAAAATTCCAAGAGACCCGTCCTCCAATTGAACAAATTGCTGCTTGTTGGCCAGCGCTCTCTTCACTTCTGCAACGGTCACTTTCAGGTCGCCGAAAACAATATCCACTTTGGCATCAAACCAATCAGTATTGCTGCTGATCTGTATCCTGGTTTGTGGCTTTGCTGTATTAAATCGAAAATTCCGAAGTGCTTCAAATCCGAATACAGGCACTTTCATGTCTTTCATGGCGTCCACAAACAAGAAAAACCAGTTATTGCGGAGTACATCTGCACCCTTCAGGACCAGGTTCTGTGAGCCATCCGGACGGATAAAATTGGAGTGTAATGCCTCCAGCTTCTGTAGAAATTGTGATTCTACTTCTTTGTTTCTATGTACGATCATTACCTTATCGCCGTCCGGAACAATGATCTCATCCTTATCGCCTGGTTTGGTCTCGAAGCCTTTATAGGAGAATATGGGCTGGAAAACTAGGTAATCGCCCTTTTCCTGGAGCATTAGGATACGCTCAGGATCTCCGTCCTTATAAGAAGATATGATAGCAGCATCAAACTCAACTTGATAATGTTTTGCTAACGGCAGAACAAGCTGTTTGAGTTGCATCTGCCAGGTGCTTTTTGTAATAGTGATACTTCCCTTCGGCATAAAGGTTTCCACGCGATTCACATCTTCCTCATTACGCCAGCAGTAAAGATTTTCATTATACAGGAATAAAAGGTTGCTGTTGATCTGATTATCTGTAAGTTTCAGTTCCTTCCCATTGATCTTTACATAACAGGTTATCTCATATTGGGTCTTCTTCTGTTGAACCCGGAAATAAGGTATGAGGGGTTCTGTCACTATTCCGATAGATTGCAGGTTATCGGTCTTGAAAACCTTGTTGGGCGGAAGCATATAAATAAATGGGCTATCGGCCACCTCATTCATTAGTTTCCGCAATTTCGGCTGCATATACTCAACAACCAGGTGTTTTGTTTCTGCGGGAAGGTCATCACTTTCATGATGAATAATATTTTCCCAGATACCGCTAAAAGGTGAATTCCTGTTAAGATATTTGGTGAGTTCTGTTTCCTGCATCCTGCGCAGCGCCGGAATAAGGGCACGATCCGACTCAGGGTATATCTCAGCATTTACATATTTGGTCAGATCTATTTTTTCAACTTTACCGAGAAGCTTTTGCTGTTGTTCATCTGCTTCTCCCTGTACTGCTTCCAGTAAAAAACCGGGATAAGAACGCGGATGGAGATTCAATACAATGCCGATTCGTTGGGCAGTAGCTTCTTCCTTATCATTTTGTTCCTGCTCGGCTTCTTCTGTTAGAACAGCAACTTCCACTGGTTTAGGTTTGTTGGCCTGTAAAGGATTGATCCTTTTAATGGAGTTGTCAAGCACCCTAAGGAAAGGCTTGCCTTCTTTATATGCAAATTCAAATTTACCCTTCAGGTCATCACTTAGGCTATATCCGTAGGCTTCAAGTAATTTATTCTTCTCTTTATCCCAATTCCTGATTGAATCAAAATAGTTAGGGCCAAATGAGTTTAGTAACTGAAGAAAAACAATAACCTTTGGCAGGCAAAGTGGATGTTTAGTATCAACATAATCACAACTGGTATCAAAGTTGCGTTCTTCGTTCTTACGGATCACCACTTTATATTGGCGGCCTACCAGATCAACTGTTGCCTTCACCACTTCATCGGCAGCAGATTCAATATTAGCCTTTGATGTACGTAAATACTGTTCCGCTTCATTATATGTTTCCTGTCCACTCAGGAGTCGGATCGTTTTCAGATCGATGGACTTCATCTTAATAACCGTATGACGCTGATCATAAACAACTTCCTCGGCCAACAAGAGATTTTTATCAAGCAGTTCCTGTAACTGTATCAGTGCTGCGGCTTCATGGCGACAGATATCGCCAAGGTTATAAGGGCAGCTGCATCTAACGGATAAACTCTTTGGGTCTGAGAATTTCTGAACATACACCTTATAGAATGTAGCATAGCTGTCATCCTTTACCCTGAAGGTAACAGATCCCAGTAATTCATCATATTCTACCAGTTCAACATAGCCGATGGCATGGATTTTTTTTCCTCTCCTGATAACTTCATCGGTTCCATTGGTATAAACATATTTAATAAGGTGCGGTAAAGCCATTCGTATATTCTTTTATCGGGACTGCTGCTTGGTTGTGGGCAGGCCAATCTGCAAAAGTAACGGAAAGAGTGGCAGATAACCATATTAATTATTGTTTTTACGGCATGGTATTCGCCTTCGCAATGATACCTTTGTTTCTAAAGAATTGATCTCTATGAATCTTTTTCTCCGTGTTGCGATTGCAGCAAGCATATTGAACACTTACCAGGTACAGGCACAGAAGCTGAAAAAATCAGATAAGCTTGTCATTAGTAACTTACAAAAACATGTTAAATACCTGTCAGACGACAGGTTGGAAGGCCGCAGAGCCGGCACTGCCGGAGAGGAGCTGGCAAGAACATATATTAGCAACGAATTCCAGAAAATCGGGTTAATGCCAAAAGGAGATAAGGATGGTTGGTTTCAGCCATTCCCCATAAATGATGGGAAGGATTATTCAGGTGATAGTTACCTCTTCATTGATGAACATGAGATCAACAAGAAAGATTACTTCCCCTATGCATTATCACCTGAAAAAATCATTGAAGCGATGCCTTCCATTGCTTTAAGAGAAGAAGGCGTTCCATGGTTTCTGGATCTTGGTGCTGAAAGGGATGCTAACAAGGATAACCCTCATTTTGACGCTGAGGCAAATATTCTCCTGAAGGCTAAGGATGCTGCAGAAAAAGGAGCTACGGCATTATTGCTCTATAATGACAGCAGCCAGGTTTTCAATCCCAAGCAAAGAGGCGATCAACTACCCCTTCCCGTGATCTATGTTTCAGAGAATGTTTCAAAGAAATATTTTGACGATGAAACTGCCACGCTTGAAATCAAAATGAAGACTGGTTTCAGGATTAAAGAGCGCACAGGTAATAATGTAATTGGCTTCATTAACAACAATGCTCCGTATACAGTGATTGTGGGAGCTCATTATGATCATCTTGGTTACGGAGAAGATGGTAATTCTATGCTTCGCACCAATGAGCGTTTAATACATAATGGTGCCGATGATAATGCGAGTGGAACGGCAGCGCTTATTGAACTTGCCCGTAAGCTGAAAATGGAGAAGAAAAGCAGCGCGAATTACTTATTCATTGCTTTTTCTGCCGAAGAGCTTGGACTTTTTGGATCAAAATTTTTTACCGAAAATGCTACTATTCCATTAAGCCAGGTCAGCTATATGATAAATATGGATATGGTTGGTCGGCTTAATGATAGCTCCAGGACGCTTACTGTGGGAGGAATAGGCACTTCTCCATCCTGGGCGTCCACATTTAGTTCAATCAGTGATACCCGGTATTTCCAGATCAAATTCGACAGTAGTGGTACAGGCCCAAGCGATCATTCTTCGTTCTACAGAAAAGATCTTCCTGTTTTATTTTTCTTCACCGGATTACATACTGATTACCACAAGCCAGGAGATGATGCCGAAAGGATCAACTATGAAGGGCAGTACAGAATTCTCCAGCTGGTTGAAAATGTAATGAAGAAAACACCTGTCCAGAACAAACTTGTATTTACAAAAACACGTGAACAGCAAACTGTTACTTCCACAAGATTCAGTGTGAGCCTTGGCATAATGCCCGATTACAGTTATAGCGGAAATGGCGTAAGGGTTGATGGCGTTAGCGATGGCCGACCTGCAATTAAAGGGGGCATACAAGCCGGGGATATTATTCTTCAATTAGGGGAACACCGAACCAGCAGTGTGGAATCATATATGCAGGCTCTCTCCAAATTCAAAAAAGGTGACAGCACCAGTGTGCGTTATAAAAGGGGAGATAACGAGCTTTCTGCCGATATTCGTTTTTGACAACCGGGATAAATATGAAATTGAAACTAGATATGTCCGGTGCGGCAGATGATTTTTTCTGCGATGCCCATTTGCTGGGAATCGTTGCGCCGATCCGGGACTATCAATTCTGCTGGCAACTTAACCAACGGTTTCGTTTTCAGTTCAGGGTTAACAATGAGATCGAGATCCAGATGAACAAAAAGAACCGCAATTACTATTTTCCAATTTACCAGTATGCAGAACCCAACCAATATCTAACCCACTATCTATATAAGAATCATCATGACGGTGAGTATTTATTGCCCGAGTTCAGACACCTGGATTTTTTATGGCTGATAAAGGGTGATGAGGTGGGCGCAACATTCATAGCGGAGATTATCCAGAATATCCGTGCAATCAATGCAGTACAACTGGTAACTGAACTTACCAATGAAAAGATCAAGCACAAAGAACACCTGATTTTCTAGTCCAACTTTATTTGCCGAAATTGAGGGATGCTTCAAAAATTCCGTAATAGTTTTAAGCAATACGGGGCACTTAACTTTCCGGTAGTATTGTTGAAATCTGCCTTACAGAAATTTTCCATTTATATTGAATCATTCATTGTTTATGGAAAAAAGCTGAATAGCATCCGGTCATTGAATAGTCCCACTGGTTACCTGATCCGCGAAATTGACCTTGAAGCTTTGAAGAGTGCTGCCTCCATGCATTTTACCGATAATAATATCAGCAGGTTTACCGCCCGAATCAATAGCGGTGGATATTCTGTTTTTGGAGCATATAAAGGGGACGAACTGGTTGCCTTTGCATGGATGTCGATGGACTCAATTGAATTACCCGGTTTTATAAAGAACCACGGGCTTGTTCCTGATGAAGATGAAGCCTATCTCCTCGATGCCTTTTGCCTGCCGGAACACCGGGGCAATGGTTTGCAGAAAGTATTGCTGACTGCGAGAATGAATAAGGTTTACCAGGAAGGGAAGGGGAAAGTGATAACCATAGTAAGAAAAGAAAACCTCTCTTCGCGTACAGCAATTCTTAAAAGCGGATTTCGGGCTGAAAGAAAATTAATTTTCCGAAGAATAGGGAATAACCAACACCTGCTGCAGAAGTCAGTCATTTCTTTTAATTAATAAATTTTTTTATGTGGAACGAAACAGATGATCAACTCTATAGAAAATTTGAATTCAAAGATTTTTCAGAAGCATTCGCCTTTATGACAAGGGTTGCGCTTGAAGCAGAGAAAATGGACCATCATCCAAAATGGACAAATGTTTGGAATATTGTGGAAGTATGGCTGCGTACCCATAGTGCTGGGAATATTGTAACAGAAAAGGACAAAAAGCTTGCTGCTGCAATTGATAAAATATACAAGTCGTCATGATCATTACTGTACCATAATCCTTTTATCTCCTGCTAATACCATTCTCCCAATGGGTTCCAGGTACTGAATGAGACCGGCTTCTGACAACTGTTCACGAACTTTGTGAGCCATATTCGGATCAACAGAAATGAGTAAGCCCCCATTGGTTTGCGGATCGGGTAACAGACTGAAAGCTTCCATAACATTCACACCTTTTGCAAAACCTACATGGGAACTGTAACTGTTCCAGTTTCTGAAGGTGGCATCCGGAATAATTCGTTTGGAAATATATTCTTTAACGCCAGGCAGGGTGGGAATTGCAGCGTAATAAATTTCTGCCGACAGCCCACTGCCTTCTGCCATTTCCAGTAAGTGACCCAGTAGTCCAAAGCCAGTAACATCGGTCATGGCATGAACCCCTTCAATTTTCCCGATTGTTGCACCCAGTTTGTTCAGTAATACCAACTGGTCAATAAATGG
Source organism: Flavihumibacter sp. ZG627 (assembly GCF_000814325.1). GTDB lineage: Bacteria > Bacteroidota > Bacteroidia > Chitinophagales > Chitinophagaceae > Flavihumibacter. Next base: position 123,427 of record NZ_JPHF01000003.1, read on the forward strand.
TTGGAAATGGTCAGGCTCAAGCAGATTGCGTTTCATTGCGGTAGAAAGAACACCGGTACCCAGGGCTTTAGTAAGGAATAACAGATCTCCGACACGGGCAGAATTGTTCTGCTTAAGATCTTTATGGTTGGCAAGTCCATTCACAGATAAGCCAAAAAGTGGTTCGGGTGAATCAATGCTATGTCCCCCGGCCAATGGTATTCCTGCTTCTGCACATATCGACCTTGCGCCTTCCAATACCTTTTGCGCGAGTGAAGCGGGTAATTTTTCTACCGGCCATCCAAGAATGGCAATGGCCATGATTGGTTTTCCCCCCATCGCATAAACATCACTGATAGCATTTGCGGCAGCGATGCGTCCAAAATCAAATGCATCATCAACAATTGGCATAAAAAAATCGGTGGTCGATATCAATGCCTGGTCATTTCCCAGGTCATATACAGCCGCATCATCTTTGGAATGATTACCCACAAGTAATTCCGGGAATTTTTGATCAGGTTGTTCGGAATGAAGAATCTGCTCTAATACCTGGGGTGATATTTTACATCCACAGCCTGCACCATGAGAATATTGTGTAAGAGAATAACTGGTTTCATACATGTCAATTCTGTTTCAGTTGATTCAATAATAATTGCGCATTGCGAACATGATCCACTGCAGATCCTTTAAGGGCTATTACAGGTGTGCCCGGCTCGCGGCTATCGAGGCCTTTCAGGTACCACTTGTCGTAGTATTTCAGAAGGATGGCAAATGAGGACCTGATATCATTTTCTATCAGGCTGTTTATGGCAGTTTTAGTTTCCAGTCCGCCAAGTCTTTTCTGGATCCTCAGGACTGCACCTATAAGTTTATCACGATCTGCTTTGCCATAATCTTTAACGATAAAATCAAGTCGTTCTTCAAAAGGAACATCAAGAAAATAACAGGGAGAGCTTCGCATTTGTTTGTAAAAAGGCTGTGGTATCAAAAGGTTTCCGATCCTGAGGCTTTCATCCTCTGCCCAGATAGCTTTGCCCGCTGTTTCGTTTGTATTATGCCATTGGAGCAATTTCATCCCCAGGAGGTTTTCAAACATTTCCTGGGAAGGTTGTTCGGGTTGCCCCAAATGCCCGAAGGCAGAACCCTTGTGCATGGCGAGAGCCTCCAGATCTATAATGGGCTCTCCAAGCCTTTCCAATTTCTGAAGAATTTCTGTTTTGCCAGTACCAGTGTACCCGCCAAGAATTTTTAAATCAACCTCTAATTCAAATTGTTCAAGAATGTGATGCCTGAATGATTTATAACCACCTATAAGGGTATAAACCCTGAAACCATAAAGATCAAGTAGCCAGGCTACTCCGCCCGATCTCATTCCGCCCCGCCAGCAGTGGACAAGTACGGTTTGAGGAACATCATTTGAATTATTGATGGGATTGATATTTGCCTGCTGAAAATGATGAGCTTGAAGCAGTTTCTCCACTTCATCAACCATGGGCCGCATCTTAGGGCCAAAAAAATCCAGCCCGATCTTTATTGCCTGTTCGCGACACTGCTGTTTATAGGCAGTGCCAACAACCTTACGCTCTTCATCTGTAAACAACGGTAAGGAATAAGCGCCCGGTATATGAGCATGGTTAAATTCTGATGGGCTGCGTACATCCAGAACAGGATGGCTGGCTGCCAATTCAAGAAACGATTCAATTACAATAGGTTTTACTGCCATAGCTAAACAACAAAGCTGACCTTCAGAAGGCCAGCTTTGAATATTTAAAAGATCATGATTATCTGTTCATGCTCGCGAGGAATTCTTCATTGCTTTTTGTTCCCCTCATACGTTTAAGTAATTCCGACATTGCTTCTTCTGTATTCATATCATTGAGATAAAGCCGCAACAGGTTCATGCGTTGCAGCACATCGCGGTCAAGAAGCAGATCGTCTCTCCTGGTTGAAGATGCTACAAGGTCAATTGCCGGGTAAACGCGTCGGTTGGACAGGCGACGATCAAGCTGAAGTTCCATATTACCGGTACCTTTAAACTCTTCGAAAATCACTTCATCCATCTTGGAACCGGTATCGATCAATGCTGTTGCCAGAATAGTGAGTGATCCGCCATTCTCGATTTTACGAGCCGCGCCAAAGAATTGCTTAGGCTTCTGCATAGCGTTAGCTTCTACGCCACCACTTAATACTTTTCCGGACGATGGTGCTACAGTATTATGTGCACGCGCCAAACGGGTTATTGAATCAAGGAGAATCACAACATCATGTCCGCACTCTACCAATCGCTTTGCCTTCTGCAATGCCATAGTAGATACTTTTACGTGCTTCTCAGCTGGTTCATCAAATGTTGAAGCTATTACTTCCGCTTTTACACTTCGTTCCATATCTGTTACTTCTTCTGGTCGTTCATCAATAAGAACTACCATCAGGTAACATTCGGGGTGATTCGCGGAGATAGCGTTGGCAACTTCTTTGAGAAGAACTGTTTTACCAGTTTTGGGTTGTGCAACAATAAGTCCTCTCTGGCCTTTACCAATTGGAGTGAAAAGATCGATCATCCTTGTACTATAGCCATTTGGTTCAGTGAAAAGATTCATCTTTTCAAATGGAAATAGTGGTGTGAGGTAATCAAACGGAACGCGATCGCGCACTTCTTCAGGCGTGCGTCCATTAATTGTTTCAACCTTTAACAGGGCAAAATATTTCTCTCCTTCTTTCGGTGGGCGAACAGATCCATTTACGGTATCGCCTGTTTTTAGCCCGAATAATTTTATCTGAGAGGGTGATACATAAATATCATCGGGAGAGGAGAGGTAGTTATAATCACTGCTGCGAAGGAAACCATACCCGTCCGGCATCATTTCTAATACACCTTCGGCTGGTATCACACCATCGAATTCAATATTGAAGAAATCTCTGTCGCGGCGTTGTTGCTGCATTTGCTGAGGCTGCGACTGGTGGGGACGATTCTGTTGTTGTTCAGCGGGAGCCGCCACGGGGGCAGGTTCATCAGTTTTAGGTGCTATCTCAGGCGCCTCAGGTTCGGCAACAACAGTAGCTGCTTCACGCGATTCCTGCTTTTCATTGAATGCAGGTTCCGGGGTTGGTTCTTCTGCCTTTTTACGACCTCTTTTAACTGCGGGTTTTTCCGCCGCGCGTGCAGGGGCTGCATCAGCAACAACTTCTTCCTTTTTGGCTATTACTTTTTTAGCTTCCGGCCTTGGTTTGAGATCTTCTTCGCTCATAACTTCTGCCTCTTCCGTAGAATTAGCTGTAGTTGCTTTAACGATACGTTTTCTCTTATTGGAAGCTCCGGAATCTGTGCCTTTCCCTTCACTGGCAGTAACTGCCTGCTTATCCAGGATCTTGTAAACGAGTTCCTGTTTATCGAGTTTTTTTGCACCTGGAATTTTAAGTTGCTCCGCAATATCGAGCAACTCAGGAACGAGCATGTCGTTCAGTTGCAGAATGTCATACATACTAAGACTTGTGCGTTTTGTGAGATTTCAATCAGCCTTACTTCTTGAAAAATGGAATGAATTATTGATTGGGTGTACTACAAGTGACGAGTCGGTGAGCTGGAAGATGAACTGATCAGCTTGGTTCCAATTGCAATTTTAGGCTAAAAAGGCCATATCCAAAAAAAAATCCTGTTTTTTTTTGGTCTCTTATCCACTTACCACATTCTCCAAAGGCTTTCCTGCTTCAAAATCCGTGATATTACCCAGTGTGGTAATCGCAATCTGGATGAGTGCCTCCTCCGTGAAAAAGCCCTGGTGTGAGGTTAGCAATACATTAGGAAAGCTTATCAATCGAAGTATGTCATCATCATCAATCAGTTCTCCGCTGCGGTCATAGAAAAAGAGATTTTCCTCCTGCTCATATACGTCAATGCCCAGATAGCCCAAATGTCCTTTCTTTAAAGCTTCAATAACATCGGCGGTATTTATGAGGCCGCCGCGGCTGGTATTGATGAGCATGGCGCCGCGTTGCATTACCGATAAGGTTTCAGCGTTAATAAGGTGATGAGTTTGGTCATTAAGCGGACAATGCAAAGAAATGACCTTGCTTTCAGAAAGCAGGTTAATAAGAGACATGTATTCCACCCCCCTTGCTTGCAAATCTTTATGGGGTATAATGTCAAAAGCCAACACCCTGCAACCAAAACCGAGCATGATTTTGGCAAATGACTCGCCTATTCGCCCAGTTCCGATCACACCAACTGTTTTACCGTAAAGGTCAAAACCATCCAGCTTCTCCAGGGAAAAATTACCCTCCCTGATCCTGTTATATGCCTTATGCGTTTTCCTGTTAAGTGTCATTATAAGTGCAACGGCATGTTCTGCAACAGCATGCGGTGAATAGGCTGGCACCCGTACGATGGTTATACCTAATTTTTGAGCTGATTCAAGGTCAATATTATTATACCCGGCACAGCGTAAAGCGATAAGTCTTATACCATGGAGGTTTAGCATTTCAAGGGTATCGGCTTGAAGTTTATCATTGACGAAAACACATACAGCAGCTGTTCCCGCCGCCAGGGCAGCCGTTTGGGCATTCAGGGGTGCGTCTAAGTATACTATTTCATGCAGGGTATTGAAGCGATTGAAAAACTGCCTGTCATATGATTGGGTTGAAAAAAAAGCTATTCTCATGATAAATGTTGATTATAAAAATACATATGAACTGCCCAAACTACGAATCGGCTTATCTTTGCCCTCCTTAAACAAAGGCTATGTTCAACAAGCGCGTAAAGATAAAAGAGCTGCTTACCTGGAATCCTTCAGGTCAGGAAGTTACAGTTATGGGATGGGTAAGAACCTTTCGCAACAACCAGTTCATTGCACTAAATGATGGTTCAACCAATACTAATTTACAGATAGTGGTCACCCTCGGACAATTTGATGATGAAATTCTGAAACGCATTACCACCAGTGCCTCTTTAAAGGTTACAGGCACAGTAATCCCATCACAGGGCAAGGGACAAAAGCTCGAGCTTAAGGCATCGGCAGTTGAAATACTTGGTGATAGCGATCCTGAAAAGTATCCCCTTCAGCCAAAAAAACATAGTCTGGAATTTTTACGTGAGAAGGCGCACCTGCGTTTCCGAACCAATACATTCGGATCCATTTTCCGGGTTCGCCATTCAATAGCATTCGCCATACATAAATTCTTTCATGAGAAAGGCTTTCTGTATTTGCACACGCCTATAATTACCGCCAGTGACGCTGAGGGTGCTGGTGAAATGTTTCGGGTGAGCACTCTTCCATTTGACAATCCACCACGCAATGATGATGGCAGCATTAATTTCCGGGAAGATTTTTTCGGAAAGAGCACAAACCTTACTGTCAGCGGTCAGTTGGAGGGAGAACTTGGTGCCACAGCTTTTGGGGATATCTATACTTTCGGACCAACATTCCGTGCTGAAAACTCAAATACTACGCGTCACCTGGCTGAATTCTGGATGGTTGAACCAGAAATGGCATTCTCTGATCTCGAAGACAACATGAATCTGGCTGAGGAATTTATCAAATACATCATTGGCTTTGTGATGGAGAACAACCGGGAAGATCTGGAGTTTCTTGCCAACCGACTTGCTGAAGAAGAAAAACAACTTCCTGCCGACAAGCGTACTGACATGCCACTTCTCGAGAAATTAGAATTTGTTCTTAATAATAATTTCGAACGCATCACTTATACAGAGGCAATTGACATTCTGCTTCAATCGCCCGCTTATAAAAAGAAGAAATTTCAGTATGAGGTGAAATGGGGTATTGATATGCAGAGTGAGCATGAGCGTTACCTGGTGGAAAAGCATTTCAAAAAACCAGTTATCGTCACCAATTATCCAAAGGATATCAAAGCATTTTATATGCGACAGAACGATGATGGCAAAACGGTAGCCGCAATGGATATTTTGGCGCCGGGCATTGGTGAAATTGTTGGCGGATCACAAAGGGAGGAGCGGATGGAAAAGCTAGAGGCGCGCATGAAAGAGATGCACATCCCTGTGGATGAACTCTGGTGGTATCTCGATACACGCCGATTCGGAACAGTGCCGCATGCGGGCTTCGGACTTGGTTTTGAACGCATGGTGCTCTTTGTTACTGGAATGGGTAATATCCGGGATGTAATCGCTTTCCCGCGTACGCCAAAGAGTGCTGAGTTTTAATACTGCCAGGTTAGGCGTCATTAAGGTAAATTAGTGCGGCTTAAGGTAAACATCGCAACCCATTATTGGCTCCCTGAGTCTGTTCCAACTTGAAATAACATGACTCTCCGGAACAGCCACAGAAGATGGAACAAATACGATTGTAATCTGATTTTGACTGATCAGCTGGTTCGCCATTTCTACCTGGGCAGGTAATGACAAATAATGCTTCCCTTCTGCGAAATAGGCTACATAAACCGATCCGAAGAATTGATAATCGGAACTATCGGGCCATTTTGCCATACGGCTATTCTTATAATGCCCTGCTGAGAACTCCTTGCCCAGTTTATATTCCTTCATGGAGTAAAACTTGTAATATGGCTGCGGTACAAAGAAGTTCGCGTGATTTAAATACCTGAGGAAAACAATATTAATTGCAACTACCGTAAAAACCAGTTTCCAGTTAAATTTTGATGGGTTCGTATTTTCCAACCATTTGGAAATCACTTGATCACCCAAATGGGCAAATACTATAAAAGAAATCAAAATGTTGATCCACAAATACCGGTCTTCAATGAACAAAAAAAGGTAGCCGGCAATATTTAACGAAAAAAAGAAAAGGAGCTTCAAAAAACTGCTTCCTAAAAAATTCATTCTGGGAATTCTATAAGTGCGGTAGTATGCTACCAATAATGAAACTACGCCAGCTAAGCATACCAACCTTGTACTGGATCTTGTGATTATTATTGATAAAAGATTCTTCCATATTACATTGACCTGGAATAGAAAGTTATTCCATGAGCCGAAAGCATTATAATCTCTGAACCCCGAAGCCAGTATAGGATCCTGCCAGGCTATTACTGCTTCGTTATTATTAACGGGTGGTACAAATTCCAGTAAGAACTGCCAATTGTCGTACATCATCCCTCCATGATTAAATCCGCCGGAACCGGTAAGCATGAGATACCCATACTTGGAATAAAGTGCATATAACCATGGTGAAACAAGGAAGAAAAAACAGACATATACAAGCAGATATTTTTTTATTGCATTCCGGTAATTATTGGGCTCTGAAAAAACGGACTCCAATAATGACCATACAATCACTCCACTAATAAAATAAAAATTATAGGATTTCACCAGGTACAGTACGCCTAACCAAATAGCCGTGATGAAAGGTTTCTGAAGAGTATAACCTTTCAACCAGTAGTACGCAAAAAACAATAAAAGGACGGCAGAGCTCAGATCAGGGGAGGTGACATCATATACAAAACGAAGGATAATAGTTGCAATAACAGAAAGGAAGACGGCCTTGGTACTTTCATGTATGCTGAGAATGTTCAATAGCATCCAGCAGGCAATTATGCCAGCGGATCCTACCAGTATATTATAGATTTTGAAGATAAAAAGGAGTTCAAATTTTAAGTGTGTGAATGGCGCAAGTACCCATGAAAGCAGGGGCGACCAATAGGCATTAACAGCATCATAAAAATGCCCCATCCCATAGCTTTTGGCGATGCTGAGATAGGAGACCGCATCCAGGTTCATCATGTATCTGAGGGGGAAAAAGAAAATTATGGCGATTGACAGGTAACCTGCAAGTATCCATTTCAGGTATAAGGGAATGCTATCTGGAAAACTTAGTTTCTTCAATGGATCCAGTTTTGCTTGATATCTTCAAATTTTACATTAAACGTAACCAGCGCATTCAGGAGAATTGCAAATATCATTATCTGCATTCCAGCCATTATTCCGAGGCCGCCTGGTATTATAAGCCGAAATGTATGCATGGGATCAAGATCACCATAGTTCTGCCGGGCCCATTCAATAACTGCAATAAGGGAAAGTATCAGGCCAATCAAAAAAATCAATCCACCTATTATTAGTCCTCTTTCAAACCGGAATGCCCTGATCATTTTCTCCTCGAGCCTGGAGAGATAATGAAACTGCATTCGATTTCCATAAAAACGAAGAAGGAGATAGAACTGAAGGAGTTGTAAGCCCAGCAATATAAAAACGGATCCGAAAAAGAATGTGTGTATGTCGAGGTTGATTGAGGCAATAGTAATTCTGGAAAACAGAAGCGCGAAAAATAAAAATATTCCCGCCACAAGAAAGAGAAGTCCCGGCATTAGCATGAGCCATTTTGGTGACAGCATAATTATCTGCCTGAATTGTCTCCATCCATCCTGCCAGGTTTTAAGGTGCGGGGCTCTGTTTCTGCCATCTTTATAAAGTTTCACAGGAACTTCTGCTATATTCATTTTCCGATACCCCGCCCTTGCCAGCATTTCTGTGATGAAATCCATACCCCGGGCCTGCATGCCCAGGGAAAGATAGGCGGCACGTGTAATGCCACGGAGCCCGCAATTAAAGTCGCGAAAAGGAACGGCAAAAGATTTTCTTCCCATATAGGAAATAACCGGAGTGCCAAGGTATCGGTGTAAAAATGGCATTGCATTCTTTTCAACACCGCCACTGAACCTGTTTCCAACAACCAGGTCGGCACCTTCCATAAACTTATCATAGAAAGGTTTGCACTCATCGAAATGATAGCTATCATCTGAATCACCAAAAATTATATGCGACCCTGATGATGCCATTATACCATAGTGTAATGCGGCGCCATATCCTTTCACCGAAACCTGAAGGCATTTGACACCCTCCGCCCGGCATATCTCAACAGATCCGTCAGTACTGCCATTATCGGCAATGATTATTTCGGATGGTAACGGTAAAGTTGATAGAAATTCCTTAGCTCTTCGTATACAGGTTGCCAGGGTCAATGCTTCATTAAGGCATGGCATTACAATGGATAGGGATACTGGTGTCATCTAGCCTGATTTGTTTCAAAAGAATCAGTAGGTTCAACTTTTGCATTGGCAATAGCCTGGTTCCTGATCAACTCGGTAATATGTTCTTCAAGTTTCCTTATCCTGGCATATAAACGCATCACCACATACCAGAATATGAGAACGCATATATAGAAAACAAGGTCGGCTCCTCTTCCCACACCAATTTTGTGGGCTATCTGATTTGTAAGCTCCGGTTGAAGTATTAACAAGATCGCCAATGCACCCATCAGCGTTACCAGAACCACACTAAATACTGCTTTCTTCATACGCTGAAAGAAATATAGTGTAATCATCAGCACACCTGTGATCAACAAAATCTGGATACCCGTCATCGGAATAGTTTGTGTAAAACTACATCAAATAAGATACGTATGCTGTTTGCGGATGACTGGCCTTTTTTCCTGCTGTATGCCGAATAGTGTACTGTTACGGGCAACTCCATCCATTTCAGACTGTGCCTTTTAATCTCAAGAATAAGCTCGGTAGCGTGTGCCATCCTATTCTCTTTTAATTGAATCTTGCTAGCGGCCTTTCGGCTTAGCGCACGGATACCATTATGCGCATCACTCATCCAAAGTCCGGTTAACAAAAAATGGAATATCCTGGCAAAGTGAATCAGGATTTTTCTCATGAATGGCATCTGAGGTGCTTCACCTGCAAATCTTGATCCCATCACCACATCTGCCTTTCCTTCCAATACTGCTGACACCAGTGGTTTAATATCGAGGGGATCATGTTGACCATCCGCATCAAAACTTACAATAATGTCTGCACCCTTTTGTAATGAATAACATATTCCTGTTTGTAATGCTGCTCCCTGTCCAAGATTTATCGCATGCCTTATTATATGGCATCCGGGTTGATGAATTATGTTGGCTAGCGGAGGATCTGATCCATCGTCTACTATAACCAGTTCGTATTCAACAGAGGCCATAATGCCTTCGATGACCGCGGACAGCGTTTGCTGTTCGTTATACGCTGGTATGACTATAAATACCTTAATCATTTATCACTGGTTTAAGATGGGTGATAAAATGTACAGTATTGGAAAACACTTTCCTGGGCTGAAAGCCATAGCGATCAAGGAATGGGGCTAAGAATTTTATATCTCTTGAGGGCAATGATAATACCACAGTTGTTGGCCTCATTAGTTTGATTCTGGAATCTGGTCTCAGGTCGCGAATAAGCCGGAATACTTTCACTTTCTCCTGAGCGGCGAAGAAGGCATCGCCATACCCAAGTGAGAACAATACAACATCATTCCCATTTTTGTACCCCTCATCAATCAATGCCTTATAAGATGACCAACCAGCCACTGCTCCGTCTGGTAAGAATGGGTCTTCTGTTTTAATCAGAACTGCCCTTTTGGCAACTATATAAATCGTATGTGTTACCTGAAAAGCAAGAGCAGAAACAAACGCAATCTTAAGTACCCGCTGCATTCCAGAGCGGTTCCATTGGCGCATATACAGCCTCCAGGCAATGGCAAATAGTATTAGCGTAAGCGGGAAAAGAAAATAACGATCTTCTATCAGGTATGACCAACCTCCGCCATCTTCATCACTGAAATCAATATGGATACTCAATATTACCAGTACCACCATAAAGGGGATGCAGATTAATCCGGATGAAAGAAAATATTGCTGTTCCCTCCTTCTCTGTAACAAAAGGTCGTAAGTTCTGGTGCGGGTTATCCAGGTGATGATCATCAAAACAAGAATAATTTCCGAGGTCCTCTTAAGAAAGGAATGAAATAATGAAAAGGGGGTATCAAATAGTATTGAAAACTGCATGCATAAAAATGTTACATGCGTAATAGCCTGCCAGAATAATGGAACCAGGTTGAATGCTTTAGCCGGGTAAAACCCTTTCTTCCATTCTTCAAGATAAGTAAAAGAACCCGTATTGATTTTATTGAAACCAAGATATATTATGATAGAAAGGCTTACCAACAATGCCATCATAAGGCCCGCCCTAACATACGTATTATCATTTTTTCTCCAGCCGTTCCATATCAGTAATACAGGTAAAACAAATAAGGAAGTGATGTAGATGTACCTGAAAAGAAATGCAGCGGAAAGAAAGGCCGCCACAATAAATATATAATGAAGAGATTGCTGATCAAGCCATTTCATAAAGTAATAGACTGCCCATAGAAGACAGGCTGTTGCAATGATATCGGTGGGAAAGGAATAGTACATACCTTCATACACTTCGGTAGCTTTGAACCAAACAAGCATCATTTGTACCATTCGGGGAAGGCAAATGAATTTTGCCAGCCACCATATTGCTCCCAGGTAAAGAATCACACCGGTTATTTCTATTACCATTGAACTGGTTATCAGATCACCACCGGTTATTGTCAATAATGCCGCAAGAATAATACTATAAAGTGGCGGCCACTCCAGTAACACGCGATTCGTAACCTGGTTTATATTATTCAGATCTACCAGCGGAATAGTATAACCATTCCCCTTTGCAAGTTCAAGGGCCGCAACTACCTGCAAGCCACGGTCACCATCAATATAGAGATAGCTTCTGAGCAGAACTGATTTCAATATAACTGCAAGCAGGAATAAAGTCCATAACAGCCATTTATTATCAAAATAATCCTGAAACCGGGATGGGGTATTGATCGAGTTTCTCATCTTTTACTTAAGCGTCTTTTAAATGCTTCCACCCGCTGATCAATATTGGTCCGGATATTCATATAGAACAGGTTAATATCCCCCACATGATAATTTTTTCGACGGAATAAGCGACTTCCCGGAAAATCAGGCCAGCTTACCCATAGCAGGTCTTTATAGATCTGTGCATCATTTACGAGGGGGAAGACTTCATTAAACTTATACAACACGGCTCCTCGGTGCAAGGTATCAGGCGCATAGGCGGTATCGGTAGTCCAGGTAAGTGGATTGGTTACCAATGACTTCCTGGCTGCGGCTGCATAGTCGGGTTCATAGCCCCTTCGGAAGGTACGCCAGGTTACAAAACATCCCGTTTCAATTGAATCGGCACAGGGCTTTAGCTCACTGAAATAACCAGGCTCAACCTGGATACCAATGATATAAGCTGCCACCAATTGATGCTGGAGTAATTGCCCTTCAAAAAACTCCTTCAGCAACCGCTTTGTATGGGTGGTACCCTGGCTATGAGATGCTATGATCAGGGGCTTACCTTTATTCTCAAACTTCAGAAAATACTCAAATGCCTTCTTCACATCCTCATATGCCAGATCCAGCGCCATGCGCGCATTAACGGTATCTTTTGTATAGTAACTGAATATATGTGCCTGGCGATAGCGGGGTGCATAAACATTGTAGCGGTTGAAGACCGATGCCTGGTAAAGAATACTACTCCGGTCAGTTTTTTCATTCAAATCACCATCAGTAATATTTGCATTCCATCCCATTAATTTCTTTTCACTATAGGAGGTAGGATGAACAAAAAAAACATCCACAGTAGTATCACGATTAAAACCTGCCCGTAAGGGCTGGGGTACACTATCTGATAGGTCGGCTTTTGAAGGGTGAGCAGCCCATGAATCAAGATTGCTATAATTTACTTCCGACCGGGTTTCTGAGAGTTCGGTTTCTGCAACTTTAAATCTTGGTGTGCAGCCATTCAACAATATTATGGCCGCAACTACTTTGCCGGTATTTAAAATGGATTTAACTATTTTCACTCCCCAAAATAAGCACATTTCTAACCGTAAAAACGATGCATATGGCCATTCCTGTTGTAAACCTCGCTGATTTCCTCAGCGGTGACCCTCAATTAAAGCAGCAATTCGTTCAGCAACTGGGCAAAGCGTACGAAGAAGTTGGCTTTGTGGCAGTGAAGAACCATGGCATCCCTGATGACCTTATCGCTGAAATGTATAAACAGGTTCAACAGTTCTTTTCACTTCCCATAGATAGGAAAAAACAATATGAGATCCCGGAATTGGCCGGACAAAGAGGTTATACATCATTCGGCAGGGAGCATGCAAAAGGTAGTGAGGCGCCTGATCTGAAAGAGTTCTACCAGCATGGTCAAACCGTGCCTGACGATGATCCTGTAAAAGCAGAATACCCCGATAATGTTCTTATAGATGAGGTTCCAGGATTCTCAGAAACCTTTAACAAGGCTTACCGGGCATTCGAAAAATCAGGAAAGGCATTACTGCAGGCAATTGCTCTCTATCTTGGACTGGATGAGCACTATTTTGATGACCATATTCATAATGGAAATTCCATCCTCCGTGCCATTCACTATCCCCCAATACTTAATGAGCCCAAATCTTCCATTCGCGCAGAGCAACATGAGGATATAAATCTTATCACCTTACTGGTTGGTGCCAGCGCTGATGGACTACAGATACTGACGAAGCAAAATGAATGGGTGGGTGTAACTTCATTACCTGAACAGATAGTAGTAAACGTGGGGGATATGTTACAGCGACTCACTAATAACCGCCTTCGTTCCACAACTCACCGTGTGGTAAACCCCCCACGCGAATTCTGGCATACCAGCCGGTTCTCCATACCCTTCTTCCTGCATCCAAAAAGCAAAATGAGCCTCGCCTGCCTGGAGGGTTGCATAGATGAGGATCACCCAAAAGCTTTTCCGGATGCTACAGCCGGGGAATACCTCGATGAAAGATTACGTGAGATAGGTTTGAAAAAATAATGGTTTTCTTCGTAATTTCTTCGGCTAAACCTTTACCATTATGTACAGCCGGAAGAACCTTGCAGTCATTGGCCTCGTATCGGGTTCGCTTTTAAGCGCACCTGCAATATTTTCACAAACGAATAGCCCGCTTTATCAGCAGACTGCTCAGATTGCAGATACCACCAAAAAAGACACTGCCAGGTATTCGTTATTTAAGGGATTGCCACTAAAAGCATCGCGGAAAATCAGGCTTAATACAAATGAAGGAACATGGATGTCGCTGGATGTTAGTCCAGATGGAAAATCCATAGTATTCGACCTCCTCGGTGATCTCTATACCATTCCCATCGCCGGCGGAAAAGCCACCGCCATTACTAAAGGCATGGCCTTTGATACGCATCCCCGCTATAGTCCGGACGGACAAAAAATCCTATTTACCTCCGACCGCAATGGAGGCGAAAATGTATGGTGGATAGACCCCTCTAAAGAAGACACCATGCAGCTTACCAAGGATATGAATATGAATATCCCAAGTGCCGCCTGGACTCCTGATGGTGAATATATCATCTATGCGAAAGGCAGAATGAATGTGCAACTTTTCATGGTTCACAAAGATGGCGGGGCAGGCGTTCAACTGATCGATGCGCCACCAACACTTAAAACAATTGATCCGGCGGTGAGTGCCGATGGTCGTTTTATATATTTTTCCCGACGTACCGGCGCCTGGACGTATAATGCACCGATGCCACAATACCAGCTTGGCGTCTATGATCGTAACAATGGAAAAATCAACACATTAACATCAAGATATGGGTCGGCATTCACCCCCGTTCTCTCAAAAGATGGTAAGTGGATGGTATATGGAAGTCGTTATGAAGACAAGACCGGTCTTGTGTTAAGAGACCTTAAATCAGGTGATGAAAAATGGCTTGCCTACCCGGTGCAGCGAGATGAGCAGGAATCAATTGCCACTATGGGGGTTATGCCCGGAATGGCTTTTACGCCAGACAATAAAGCATTGATTGCTTCATTCGGGGGGAAGATCCAGCGGATTGCTCTCGAAGGTGGCACCATTTCCGAGATCCCATTTCGGGTTGACACAGAGCTTGAATTGGGGGCCCAGCTCGATTTTCAATACCCGATTTCAGACAGTTCGCATGCCCAGATTACCCAGATACGTGATGCCGTTCCATCTCCGGATGGGAAGAAACTGGCATTCACCGCACTCAACAGGCTCTATGTAATGGATTATCCAAATGGTAATCCTAAACGTGTGACCAGTAATAATTTCACAGAAGCTCAACCCAGATGGTCTCCCGATGGCAAAAGCATTGTATTCAGTAGCTGGACCCCTGAGGGTGGTCACTTATATAAGGTTCCAATGACTGGAAAAGGAAGCATTCAGCAACTGACAAAGCAACCCGGAATGTACCAGTTTGTTCGATTCAACCAGGCGGGCGACCGAATCGTATTCCTTCGCAGCAGCGCTGAGAGCTATAAACAATCCATCTCACCATTCTATAATGGCGCTGAGGATGATCTTTGCTGGATACCAGCAAATGGTGGCGAATTAACAGTAATTGACCAGGCCGGCGGCCGATATAATCCACATTTTGTAAAAGGCGATAATCGTATCTATCTAAACCAGGGCGGACAGCTTCTATCTATACAGTGGGATGGGTCAGATGAAAAGATCCATGCAAAAATTACCGGCATCACTACCTATGGAATGAGTGAATTCACGAATGGTTTACCGGTACTGGATAAATGTATTCTTACAGAAGCTGCGGCTGAAGCCATGGAGCTTACCATGCCCTCCAGTGCTGCGTTTATTGAGATGGCACCTGCAGGAGCACAGGCATATGCCAAGATAAACAACGAGCTATACCTTGTGAATATTCCCCAAACTGGAAAAACAGTAACTATCAATGTAGCCGATCCTGCCAACGCACAATTTCCGGCGAAGAAGATAACCACCATTGGTGGTGAATTCCCTACCTGGTCGGCCAATGGAAAAAAAATACATTGGAGCCTCGGAAGTACCCATTTTGTTTATGATACAGATAAAGCACAGTTTTTTGAAGACAGTGTAAAGGCTTTCAAAAAATCGGAGGCAAAAAGAATTGCCGACTCACTTGAGAGGGCAAAAAATGATACATCAAATCTCAAGGCTGCTCTTGCTAAAAATGTACAGCCTGAACTCCTGGATAGCAGCCCGGCAAAGAAAGATACCCTCCGCCCGCTTGCCGACAGTATGATGGCAAAGAAAAGAGAAGATCCCTCTTATAAACCGGATGAAATACCCATAAAATTGTTTTTTGAACGCGATATGCCGGCTGGTGCAATTGTATTGAAAAACGCCCGTATAATTTCTATGAAAGGAGATGAGATCATTGAAGGGGGGGATATTCTGGTAGTGAACAACCGCATAAAAGCTGTGGGAAAAACAGGCACATTGGAATTGCCTGCCGGTGTGAAAGAAGTGGATTGCAGTGGAAAGACCATTTTGCCTGGATTTGTAGACACGCATGCACATATGTGGCCCAACTGGAGTATCCATAAAAACCAGATCTGGATTTATGCGGCCAACCTGGCCTATGGCGTAACCACTACCATGGACCCACAAACAAGCACCAGCGATGTGCTCACATACAGCGATATGGTAGATGCAGGATATATGATCGGACCAAGAGTTTATTCAACGGGTCCTGGAGTAGGATTCTGGTCTTATAATGTAAAAGACTCTGCACAGGCAGAAAGCATCCTGCAGCAGTATAGTAAATATTACCACACCAAATACATCAAGATGTATTTAACCGGTAATCGCCAGCAGCGTCAGTGGATCATCATGGCCGCTAAAAACCAGCGCCTCCATCCAACAACTGAAGGTGGATTAAATTATAAGCTTAATATGACCAACCTTCTTGACGGATACCCGGGTCATGAACATGCAATTCCTGTTTACCCTTTGTATAAAGATGTAACAGGAACAATTGCGAAGGCGCAGATGGCTGTTACTCCTACACTACTGGTTTCCTATGGAGGGCCTTTTGCTGAAAACTATTATTTCCAGACTGAGAACCCTTACCACGAAAAAAAGATGCAGCATTTCATGCCCTATGAAGAACTTGCTGGCAAAACGCGTCGGGTACAGGGTTGGTTTATGCCCGAGGAACATGTGTTTCCAAAACATGCCCGGAATATGAAGGCGATGGTGGAACAGGGAGCACTGGCAGGAATCGGCAGCCATGGTGAATTCCAGGGACTAGGTTATCACTGGGAACTCTGGGCCATGCAAAGTGGAGGAATGAAAAATCATGATGCCTTAAAAACGGCAACGATCCTGGGTGCAAAAACACTTGGTCTGGACGACAACCTTGGCACGGTTGAACCCGGAAAACTTGCCGACCTGGTTATACTTGATAAAAATCCGCTAGAAAATATCCGCCATTCAAATTCCGTAAAATATGTAATGAAGAATGGCCGCCTCTATGATGGAAATACTGCAGATGAGATTATGCCGGCCCAACGTAAGTTAGACCGGCGTGAGTTTGATTATTCCAGGCCCGTTAGCAATACCGGAATAAACGAATAGCCTATTGCGGGTTCTGCATTATTTAAATGAATAGTTAATGCCAAACATCAGCAGGTTTGTTGTCATTTTGTAGGAAACTTCACTACCGTTGATGGCACCATATTGATTCGATTCGCTAATCATCATAGGGCTGAGTAACATTCCTTTGGTAGCACCACCGCTCGTTCCATGATGGTAAACGGCATTAAGGGTTAGCTGTTGATTGAATTCAACACCAAACCCGAGCTGGAAACCATGCTTGATAATGGCAGTGGCCGGTGTGGAGAAAAACGCGAGTTTCTCATCAATGGGGTTCGAACTATATGTATATCCTACCCTTAGCGGAAACTTATTTATGCCCTTATATTGCAATCCCGCAGAAACTATCGACATGCTCTTCCAGCCAAAACCAGCAACCGATGCAGTTTGTGTCCAGCCACTGGCCTCAAAGCCTTCTGTATTTTTGTAATCTACATATCTGTAGTCGAGCGCAAAATCAATTTCTTTCTTTGAATATCCTATTCCTGCCGACAAGATCGCGGGATAGTTCATTTTGAAGTTTACACCTGGAGCCGCAGTTCCATCCAGGTAACTGTCTTCAAATTCAAACTCCTTGAACCATTGCTGGGTCTTGTAAGAAGCGCCCAACTTTATACCTATACCGGAATTATAAAAAACACCTACCTGACCACCAAATCCCAGAGCATACGCATTATCAGCAGCAGGGTATCCTTTTTCCCTATTGGGGGAAGCGAGTGGATTGGGAGCAAGTTCCAGCGCTGAATAATTAAATGTTGGGGCAAGGCCTATAGAAAATTTCTCCGATAATTCATAGGCATACGTGAATCCGATCTGCATGAGCATATAGTTTGATTCAATACGCCCAAAGCCACCCTTGTTCTGTGGCATATTAATAGGATTGCTGTTGTTTTCGGGAAAAGTAACACCAAACCCGCTAACACCAAATGCATGGACGCCAAATGTGTGCCTGCTATCTTTCTTTCCCCATACCATTGCAATGGCAGGCATAATGGAAATGCCTTTATCGTCTTTTGTAACCCCGCTGAAGGGTCCGGAAGGGGTAGGAACAGTTGATGATAATTCGGGGGAAGAAAAGAATAGTCCTGCATTGGCCGAAAACACCTTAGAATCAAAGGCAGCTATTGCGGCCGGGTTCCAGTGCAAGGCACCATTGATATCTAGGGGCTGAGCTGTAGCGGCACCTCCCATTGACATATTGAAGGCGCCAATGCCCTGCATAATATGCCCTGACTGGGATATGGCAATAATGGGAAGAATGCCTGTTATAACTAATACCAGTAACTTTTTCATAACCAAAATATATTAAGTGAACGCTGCCAAATGCGGGCAGTGTATAAAGCTATTCTGACATATGAGGGCTGGATGTGATAGTTATCACATGGGGTCGATATCATATAGAGGGATGAGAAAATTCAGGAATTCAAGGTCTAAACACGAACAAAATCCCTTAAAACAAAACCAATCATCATTTGTAAACACCATTTATCCTAATGACAAAAAAATAATTGGTCAGCAACAAAAACATCATAATCCGCTCTGGTATTGAATTTCACCCATCACCCATTATCTTTCTATGAAAATTACCTTCCTTAAATAGGTACTTTAGTTTGCATAGTACTAAAACCTTTCTTATATTTGTATTGTCAAAGGTAGAGAACGGGCTGGTGGTTTAGTCAGCGGCACCTTATCCAAACATTAAACCTTATCAAACCACTGACAGACCACCAGCCCAAAAAACCCAAAAGCGCCATGAATATAGAAAACACACAAAGCCAGATGCGGAAGGGGATACTGGAATTCTGTATCCTCTCCATTATCCGCCGCGGCGAAGCCTATCCGAGCGATATCGTGGACGAAATGAGGGCGGCCAATCTCCAGATTCTGGAAGGCACCCTATACCCACTGCTAACCCGCCTCAAGAATGCCGACATGTTAACTTACCGATGGGTAGAAAGCAATTCGGGGCCACCCCGCAAGTATTTCTCCCTCACAGAAAAGGGAGAGTCATTCTACCAGGAACTCGAAAGCACCTGGAAAGAACTGGCAAACGGCGTGAAAGCACTTACTTCCAAATCCGAATCATTACCCTCGGTTCCCGAGAACCCAACAACCAACTAAAACTTCAACCTGCTAATACTTATCAATTATGAAAAAGGTCATCAATATAAACTTCCATGGCCGGGTGATCCCAATTGAGGAGACCGCTTTCGACCTGCTGAAGAACTATACCGAGAGCCTGCGTAGTTATTTTTCGAATGAAGATGGGCGCGATGAGATCATCAATGATATTGAAGGTCGTATTGCCGAACTTTTCTCCGACCGCCTGAAAAAAGGTGCTGTATGTATCACTGATGAGGATGTGAACAATATCATAGCCTCTATGGGACGTCCTGAAGATTTTGAGGCCGCCGATGCAGACAACACCCTGGGAAGCAGCGCTTCTTATACAAGAACAGAATCAACCAGCAGCCATGGTAGTGCGGGCGCAGGTTATTCCGGAAGCACGGCAGCTATGGCCCGTGGTCGCCTTTATCGCAACGCTGACGACAAGATCCTCGGCGGTGTGTGTAGCGGTCTTGCCAACTACCTGGGTATTGACCCGGTAATTATGCGGATCATCTTTGTTCTGCTTGCAGGGGCTCTGTTCTGGGTATATATTCTCCTCTGGATCATTGTTCCCTCACAGTCGCTCAGCTCAAATATCACCAAGCGCCTTTACCGTAACCCCGATGATAAAGTCATCGCCGGCGTAGCAGGTGGACTGGCGGTATATTTCAACATTGCTCCCTGGATTCCCCGTCTGATCTTCGCCCTTCCACTTATATTAGGTATTGTAGGCGGAAGTTTCAACGCCTTCTTCTGGGATTGGGATTTCATGGAAGGCCCGCGCTTTATATCAGGTGGACTTGGAAGTACGCTGTTTGTTGTATACCTGGTGCTTTGGATAGCTGTTCCATTTGCAACTACTGCAGCTGAAAAGCTGGAAATGAAAGGTGAACGAATAGACCTGAATTCGATCCGTGATACAGTTAAAAGCGACCTTGAAAATTTTAAGAGCAAGGCACAAAACTGGGGCGCTGAAGTAAAGGAAACTGCCCAACAATTCAGCAGCAAAAGCCGCAGTTTCTCTGCAGAAGCAGGTGAGCGTGCCCGCAGTTTCGCCTCCGAAGCCACCCCTGTAGCAAGAAGGGCAGGCAGCGGCCTGGGAAATGTGATCGGGATACTCTTCAAAGCTTTCTTCCTGTTCATAGCTGCAATCATCGCTATCTCTTTATTTGCTGCCCTAATGGGAATCATGTTCAGTGGTATAGCAGTTTATCCGCTTAAGGATTTCTTCCTTGAAGGATTCTGGCAGAATACCCTTGCATGGAGCAGTATGATTCTCTTCCTTGGGGTACCAGCAGTAGCACTTTTAACCTGGTTGATCCGCCGTGTGATGGGTGTTAAAAGCACGAACAATTACCTGGGATATATTTTTGGAAGTCTTTGGATCATAGGCCTCTTCAGTTTTGTTTTCCTGGCCGGAATGGTTGCTCGCAACTTCAAAACCCGCGCTGGGGTTGAAAACCCTGTCCCAATGACGCAGCCTACCGCCAATAAATTACATGTGGAAGCTGTTGGTAACAATATTCGTTACTATGGAGATGACTGGTTTGGTATTGAGCTGGATGATGATGCGCCTTTCTATGGAATCAGTCGCGATAGCCTTATGCTGAAAACTGTTCGGGTGAACGTGGTAAAAAGCAAGGACTCCGCCTTCCACATGTATTCAATCCGTTTCAGCAGGAGCAATACCAATATGAAAGCAAGACAGCTGGCTGAAAAGATCGAGTTCCCCATCAACCAGCAGGATAGCATCCTCCAGCTGCCCAAGGGATTTGCCATCACCAATAAGGACAAGTTCCGTAACCAACAGGTTTTGATAGTTATTGAAGTGCCTGTAGGTAAGAAGATAGAGCTTGACGGAAGTCTTGAAGATTACGAGTGGTTCTCTGTGAACACAAACCGCCGCCGTGGATTCAATGTAAGCTGGGACGAGAATTGGGATGACTCATATGGCTGGACCTCTGATGTTGAATATATTATGACCCGCGAAGGATTGGAAAGAACTGATAAACCTACCGAACAGGAGATCGAAAAAGA
Organism: Flavihumibacter sp. ZG627; assembly: GCF_000814325.1. Taxonomy (GTDB): domain Bacteria; phylum Bacteroidota; class Bacteroidia; order Chitinophagales; family Chitinophagaceae; genus Flavihumibacter. The sequence continues at coordinate 144,824 of NZ_JPHF01000003.1, forward strand.
ACTTAAAGAAGGTGAGTTCAAAATGAAAATTGATGATGATGGTGTAATCATTGAGGGACAAGGAAAATTCCGTCAAAAGGATAGTGTTTATCAATACAAGGGACCTGAAAAAAAGAATGAAAAAGTTGATACAACTGTTATCCGTACGGAAACACGAATTTCCGGAATCAATAATGATGATGAAGAAAACCGTAGTTCATTCGGCGGTAAACTTCAAAGGATCCGCAACATAACTGATGACATTGATGCCTCACCGTTATTGGTACTCAGCACTTTTCTTCGCTAATACAATCAACCCGGCCGCCGCATCCTTTTGGAAGGAAGGCGGGGTTGAAGTTGGAACTCCCCGGGCTTTTGCCCGGGGATCTTTTTTTGAAGTAGAAAGGGAAATACCTAATTTAATATCATGCAAGGACCCCGCCAAAAAATTGCCATGATCGATGACCATCGCCTGCTGCGGGATGGCATGGCCCAGCTTATAAATACATTTGATGGATTTGAGGTTTATCTTCAAGCTGATAATGGCGCCGACTTCATATCCCAACTTGAAAATGCGGAAAAGCCTGATATTGTTCTGCTTGATATCAATATGCCAGTAATGGATGGTTTTAAAACTGCAGACTGGATTCGTAAAAATCTTCCGGAAACACGTACAATGGTACTCACCATGGTTGATTCGAATGTGGCCATTATCCGAATGATCAATTTTGGCGCGCGTGGATTCATTCTAAAAGACAGCCGGCCCGACCAATTCAGGCAGGCACTGATTGAAATTCGTGATATCGGCTATTGCCTGAATCAGCATGTGTCGCCCGAAATGGCAGCCAAGATGATGAAGCCGGGTGATAATGTTTTAGAGGGAGACCTTATCAGCAAATTAAGCGAACGCGAAACCATTTTCCTGAAATTGGTTTGCCAGGAGTTAACCTACCGCGAAATTGCAGATCTGATGTTTGTCAGCTACCGGACTGTAGACGGTTACAGGGATGCATTATTCAATAAGCTTGGAGTGATCAGCCGGGTGGGCTTGGTAATTTTCGCCATACAACATGGCATAGCAGATATTAATACTCAAGATGACCAAAGAACCTGAATCCCTCAATGATTCCACCACAACCATTGCTGGTGGCATGAAAAACTGATTTCTGATCGGCTGTGGCTTCCTTAAGAACATCCTCAGCACCCCCAACAACAACACCGTTATATCCTGTCTGAAATAATGAAAGATCATTAAGAGTATCGCCCGCCACAATAATTTCACCCTCGGGTACATTCAACATTTCCATCAATTTCCTCAAAGTGAAACCTTTATTAATACCACCTGGTAAAATATCAATGAATTTGCCTGCAGAAACGATAACATCCAATCCAAGTTCTTTTGCATTTTCTTCCAGCATCTTCATGTCTACGGCCTCATCATAATAATAAGAACAGCGTCTTTCCATTGGCACAAGCTGTTTCCTTAATCCAGGAACCTCCTTCATATAAAGGTCTACTTTAAGAGCGCCTGGCCAGCGGTCATTTATCTCAGACTGAATTGGTTCAACGGGTTTGAGTGTGGCGCCATCAACTACTGTTGCACCCACATCACATATAATATAATCAGGATTTGGAATAATAGGATCATCCAACAAGGGTTTCACGGAGTCTAACCCTCTTCCGGTAACAAAAACCACTTTAATACCAGGGTTTTCATTCAGGATCTTATACAGTTTAAGTTTTTCATCCTCATGGCCTCCTAAAAGGGTACCATCGAGATCGGTTGCGAGCAATAACATGTAGCAAATTTAAAATTTCATTCCCGTGCAAACTAACGCCCTGAATCCTCATTTATTGTATTGCGCTAGTTTTCAACGATTTAGAGTATATATTTTAATCAGATTTTCATACTGCCTTTCTTTTCAGAAGGTTTTAAGAAGCTCTTTGAAGCTCGGGGTTAGAAACAGTGGCCAATTCAGACATGAAATCATTACTCCAGAATTCAATATCATAATAGCTTACCGAATCAAATAACCTGCTCATCCTCATTTCACGTTCTCCTTCTTCCATAAGAAGTGCCTGTAACAATACCTCCTTCAACGAACGTTTATCATAAGGATTTGTTCGCAGTGCATAACCCATCTCCACTGAGGCTCCAGCAAATTCCGAGAGGACCAGCACAGCTTTGTCTTTTTTCTTTAATCCCTGTACGGCAACAAATTCTTTTGCCACCAGGTTAAGTCCGTCCCGTAAAGGTGTGATCCAGGCGACATCGGAAACGGCATAATAGGCAACCAGTTCTTCGAAGGGGAAGGCGCGAAAGAAAAAATGGATGGGCGTCCACCCTATCCTGGAATATTTACCGTTGATGCGTCCAATTGCCTGCTCCAGTTCCTGTTGTACTTTATCATATATTTTCATACCTCTTGCCGGAGGAGTACAAATATTGATCAGCTCAACCTTTCCATGGAATTCAGGATATTGTTCCAGGAATTCTTCAAAAGCATAGATCTTTTCCAGAGGACCCTTTACATAGTCGAGCCGCTCTACACTCAGCACAATCTTTTTATTATCACCTACCTGCTTACGCAACTGTTCAACCAGCAGGCGGTTTTGGGGCCTTTCATATAATTCGCGTATATAAGAAGTGTTCACACCAATCGGGTGGGCTCCAAGCCTCACCTCCCTGTTACCAGCAGCTATAAGGCGGGGCATCTTTTCAACACCCAGGGGGCAACTGTAGGTAAGAAATCTTTCAGTGCAGTTCTGCTCCTCAAGAACTTCTACCGGCAGGATACTTCTGGCCACATCAACAAAATTCTCTACATAACGCGGTATGTGAAATCCAATATAATCACATTGCATCAGGCTACCGATAATATCGCCCCGCCAGGGAATTATATTGAAAATATCAGCGGGGGGAAAACTGGTGTGGTGAAAGAATGCGATCTTCAGGTCGGGTCTCAACTGGCGAAGGTAACCCGGCACCATCCATAGGTTATAATCATGTACCCATACTGTTGCGCCATGATCAGCTTCCATGGCTGTTTTTTCAGCAAAGAGCCTGTTGATTCTGAGGTAATGATCCCAGTGATCATGGTTGAAGCTGGCTTTATCAATGAAGGAAAAAATGGTTGGCCAGAAAGCTTCTTTAGAGAACACTTTATAAAATAGCTCCACCTCCTTTTTCGTAAGACCTATCCTTCCAGCAAGCAGGTTTGGATATCGCTCCTCATCAATATATATATTCCTTAGTTCCTGCCCCTGCTTTTCAACTTCTTCCCATGCGATCCATGTTCCCGATCGGCCCTGATCAAAAAAGCCCATCAGTGATGGAATGATTCCGTTAGGGCTTTTGGGAGCGGTACGATGACTTATCCCATTAATAACCTGCGTCTCAAATGGAAGGCGATGGTATACCATCAGTAGCTGGTTTTCTCCTTCTCCATGCACAAGGTTGTCTTCTTCGGCGGCTGGATCAAATTGATTAAAGGCACTGAAGGCTCTGAAGGCTTCCAGTATTCCGCCACATCCTGTTCTTTTTGCATGGTAGATAAGGCTTTTGCCCATGGTAGCTTCTATCAGCGCTGGCTCCGCATCACCAACCACAACACCCTTATAGCCTGTCTCATAAAGTGAAAGATCATTAAGTGTATCGCCGGCAACCAGCACCTGGTCTTCGGGAACATGGAGAAGCCTGATCAACTGCTGGAGTGTAAATCCTTTGTTCACCCCAGGAGGAAGGATATCAAGGAATATACCTCCAGACATTAAAACATCGCAGCCCAGATCTGTTGCTGAATCCTGGATGGTCTCCAGGTCAGTTTCTGAATCAAAATAATATGAACTTCTTCTTGACATCGGCACTTCCTGTCGCTTAAGTCCCCTGACATCTTTCATACGATGGCCAACCTTCAGAGACCCGGGCCAGCGCCCTTCAATCTCTGCCTGGATGGGCTGAATGGGCTCAAGTGTTCGGCCATGAACAATAGTTGATCCCACATCGCATATAATATAGTCGGGATTGGGTATAACAGGATCATTGAGAAGTGGGATTACCGTCTCCAGTCCCCTTCCCGTAACAAATACCAGGCGGATAGAGGGATTTTCACGGATCACCCGGTATAGCTGTTGTTTGTCAGCGCTCTTTCCTCCTAAAAATGTTCCATCAAGGTCTGTTGCAAGTAATAGCATAATAGTTTTTTAACGTAAATAATGTTCAAGCAGCTTTATCTCATTGAAAGGGGCCGCTTGTTTATACAGAATTCTATACACAGCTGATAAAAGTGGTAATTGCAGTCCGGCTCCGATTGCCTGCCGGTACAACCCTTCTGCTGCCGGATAGCCTTCGGCGGTCATCTGCATCTGAGCTTTTGCCATTGTTACAGAATAACCCCTGCCGATCAACTGTCCGAAATTGCCATTGCGGCTAAAGGGTGAATATGCTGTAACAAGCAGGTCGCCGAAGTACGCAGAATCGTTAAGATCGCGATTGCCGGGATCCAGTGCATCCAGCAGCATATTGGTTTCCCTCATTGCATTGCTAATAACAACGGCCAGGAAATTATCACCATAATTCATCCCCCGAACCAGTCCTGCTGCAATGCCAACTACATTCTTCATGATAGCTGCAAGTTCTACCCCCATCGGATCCGGATTGGTGATAACACGCAGGTAATGGCATGTTATTTCTGCCGCCAGTTCACTAACAGCTTTATCATTTCGACCGCTGATGGTCAGGAACGTTCTTCGGCCCATGGCAATCTCTTCGGCATGGCATGGACCGCCGAGCACGATGATTTCAGATACCGATAACTGGAACCGGCGTGCCAGGTATACCGATGGGAAATCTCCTGTAGAAGGAACAACTCCTTTTATGGAAACCAGCAATTGTTTATGTTTTGGAAATTCACCTTCCCACACGGAGATGGTGCTTTCCAGAAAGGCAGATGGAACAGCAAATAAAATATTGTCACTGGCCTCAAGGGCCTCCATCAGATCCGTTACAGGATTGATGCGTTCTAGTTCTAACTGAACATAACTGAGATAATGTGGGGGCCTGCCATGGCCGAGGATAAAATCTACGTTTTCCTGTGACCTTAATTGCCAGGTGACATAGAACCCACTTTCAGAAAAGATCTTCACTAACGCTGTTGCCCAACTGCCGCTACCGATTATGGTAATACGTTTTTTATGGGGCATGGCACAAAGGTAACTTCTATGTACGGGTCAGAAAATCCCCCCTCAACTACAGATACTATAACTAACCAGTAACCAGTGTGTTATGAAGCATATTTTAATGGTATTTTCATATCATCAGTCTCATACCAACGCTTTGCGCTACTTTTGCAGCCTTACAAATGCAGCTATATGAAGAACACAGCTTTTACGCAGAAGCACCTCGCCGCAGGTGCAAAAATGGCCCCTTTTGCGGGGTTTAATATGCCTATATCCTACACTGGCATCAATGATGAACACGCAGCTGTTCGCAACAATGCGGGTGTATTTGATGTGAGCCATATGGGCGAATTCATCCTGAAAGGAGAAGGCGCTCTTGACCTGATCCAGCGGATCACTACAAACGATGCATCGAAACTCTCTGCCGGTAAAGCTCAATACAGCGCCCTTACCAACAATGAAGGCGGAATCGTTGATGACCTTCTGGTATATTGCCTCGAACCCAATAAATCATATATGCTGGTAGTGAATGCCGGTAATATTCAAAAAGATTGGAATTGGATAAGTGCTCTTAATACTGCAGGGGTGGAGATGCATAATATTTCCGAAAAAACATGCCTCCTCGCGGTTCAGGGTCCTAATGCAACAAAGATCCTACAGCCACTAACTGAGATGGATATCCTAAATCTCAAATATTACACATTTACAAAGGGAAAATTTGCCGGTGTTGATAATGTTCTTATAAGTGCAACTGGTTATACTGGTGCCGGGGGTGTGGAGATTTATTTTGAAGACATTAATGGTGCAGCCGATATTATCTGGGATGCCATTTTTGAAGCAGGTAAAACAGCGGGTATTAAACCGATCGGTTTGGGAGCCCGTGATACACTACGCCTTGAAATGGGATTCTGTTTATATGGCAATGATATAGATGATACAACTTCTCCCCTGGAAGCGGGCCTTGGCTGGATCACTCGCTTCACCAAGAACTTCACTGCGAGTTCTATACTGGAAAAGCAAAAATCAGAGGGCGTAAAAAGAAAGCTTGTTGGGTTTGAAATGATAGACAAAGGAATTCCGCGCCACGATTACCAAATTGCAGATGCTGAAGGAAATATCATCGGAAAGGTAACCAGCGGAACCCAGGCACCTTCACTGCAAAAAGCCATCGGTATGGGTTATGTAACCACAGAAAACACCCATACAGATAATGAAATCTATATTTTAATCAGAGATAAAAAATTAAAAGCGAAAGTTGTAAAGCTTCCCTTTCAATAATCACTCAAACACTTACAGAGGAGGCCGCAGTGATGATCAACTGCGGCTTTTTTAATATAAATTTAATAGTTCCCTCACTGCTCAAAAGCAGCCGTATAAAGGGTTTTCCGTAATTTTGCAACCACTGCTTTCTTACCTGCACAACTGCTCATCCAGCACAATTATAAGTAGTAAAAAAAATTCTGACCATGAATGATATACTGAACCAATCATTTTGGGGTAATACCTATTTACAATATATCATTGCCTTTGGCGGCATACTTGTTGCCTGGATCATTATCAGGCTTCTTAAAAAATTCGTTATACGAAAAATACAGAAACTTGTTGCCGGCACTGATAACCAGTTAGATGATATGGCATTTGAAGCGGTAGAGAAATTTGTCCTTCCCTTCGTATACCTTCTTATCAATTACAATATAATCAACCAGCTCACACTACACCCAAAGGTGGCTAGCATACTGCGGGTAGCCATTGCAGTGATAAGCGTGTATTATATTGTCAGGATAATCAATCATATTCTTACAGCTTCCCTGAAGAGGTACATGGAGCGCAAACTGGAATCACCTGAAAGGATCCGGCAGATGGGTGGTGTGATCATTGTACTGAAAGCTATCGTATGGTTCATGGGAATTGTATTATTGCTTGACAACATGGGCTATAATGTTGCAACCATTCTTGCTGGTATGGGTATCGGAGGTATTGCTATTGCATTGGCTGCCCAGAATATACTCGGTGACCTTTTCAGTTATTTCGTTATTTTCTTTGATAAACCTTTTGAGATCGGTGATTTTGTTAATGCAGAAGGTAAATCAGGTACTGTGGAATACATTGGTATCCGCACCACAAGGATCAGGAGTATTTCGGGGGAAGAGGTGGTATTATCCAACACAAAGCTCACCGGAAACGCGCTCCACAACTACAAGCGTATGCAGCGCAGGAGGATTGCCTTTTCAACAGGTGTTACATACCAGACCAGTGCCGAACAGCTTAAAAAAATCCCTTCCATCATGGAGGAGGCCGTTCGCCGACAGGAAACACTCAGTTTTGACAGGGCCCACCTCGCCTCCTTTGGGGATTTCAGCATAAACTTTGAAACGGTCTATTTTGTTGACAGTGCTGATTATATGGTTCATATGGATGCGCAGCAGGCGGTATTACAATATATTTTCGAGGCTTTTGAGAAGGAGAATATTCAGTTTGCCTATCCCACACAAACACTATTCCTGGAAAACCAAACCAAAGAACAATCTGTTGAAGAACAGCTGCTTTCATAATGCAAATCCTTCCTTATTTTTAAGGAAACCTTGCAGCCATGAGATTACTGTTCCTCATTATTATGGTACTTGCCTGTAGTACCGGTTTTACTCAACATGACAGTAGCTATGCTGATAAACTTGGATTCCCCCGGGGTGCCAAAGTGATCATACTACATGTTGATGATGCAGGAATGAGTTTTGATTCAAACCAGGGCGCAATCAAAGCACTCACGGATGGTGTCGCTTCTTCTGTGAGCATTATGATGCCATGTCCCTGGGTACCTCATTTTGTTGGGTGGCTGAAGAAAAATCCACACACAGATGCAGGATTGCACCTCACACTAACTTCTGAATGGGAACATTATAAATGGGGGGCACTTAGTGGTGCACCTGCAGTACCCGGATTAACTGATACGTCCACCGGTGCCATGCATCCTACTGTTGAAGCCGTTGTTACAAAATCCAATGTAAAAGAGGTTAACCAGGAAGTGGATGCGCAGATAAAGCGTGCACGCCAGATGGGGTTTGAACCCACACATCTCGATAGCCATATGGGCACTCTTTTTGCCACTCCTTCATTCTTATTGGCTTATATACAAACGGGTATACGCGAACATATACCCGTTATGCTTCCGGGAGGCCACAATACCCTGGTCCGTAAAACAAATCCCATGGCCGTTAAACAGGAACAACAGATCAAACAACTTGCTCAAACACTCTGGAACGCAGGACTGCCCGTATTGGATGATCTGCATAATAGCAGCTATGGTTGGGATATCAGTGCCGATGCATTAAAGAGCACCGAAGCACTGAAAATACATGCGCGGAAAAATTATATCAAAGCATTGGAAGAGTGCAAACCCGGACTCACCATGATGATCATGCACTGCACAGAGCCATCCGAAGTATTCAAACATATCAGCGATAGCGGACCAACCAGGCAGGCTGACCTGCTGGCTATGACAGATCCTGAAGTAAAGAAATTTATAAAAGAAAAAGGGATCATCATTACAACCTGGCGCGAAATAATGGAACGTCGGCAAAAATCAAAATCCAAATAACCTATCCTGATGCCAACCATACACCTTACCACTTTTATCAAGGCCCCTCTTGAACGCGTATTTGACTTAGCGAGATCAATAGACCTTCATAAAAAAACACTTGCACATACCCGTGAGGAGGCCGTATCGGGAACAATCACCGGGCTTATTAATTCAGGTGAAACCGTCACCTGGAAAGCAAGGCACCTGGGAAAGACCCGCGTCCTCCGGTCAAAAATAACAGCATTGGAAAGACCAGAGCATTTTACCGACGAGATGACCGATGGTGATTTCCGGAGTCTTAAACATGATCACCATTTTAAAGCTATTGACAATGGCACCCTGATGATTGATTATATGCACTATGAACTGCCATATGGAATCATTGGTAGGGTTGCCGACCGGGTATACCTGAATAAATACCTGGTGAGACTCCTGGAAACGCGCAATGATGCTCTCCGGAAAGTAGCCGAGTCAGAGGGCTGGAAGCAATATTTATAGTAGTTGGTGTTGAAGGCAGCACAATCTTCCTATTTTTGCCACCCATGAATCAGCCCAGTTTACACACTTCCCTTTCACCCGCCCTACTGCATCTATATGATGTACGAGACAGTATCGTTGTCATAATTGATGTATTGCGCGCAACATCAACCATCGCTACAGCACTTTACAACGGCGCCAATTTCGTGATACCGGTAGATTCGGTTCCACGTTGCATAGAACTCGGAGGACAGCTTAGAGCCATCACAGCAGGCGAACGCGATGGTAAAGTAGCACCTGGGCTCACCTATGGTAATTCGCCTTTTGAATATCCGCGGGAATTCATTCAGAACAAAATCCTTGTTCTTACAACTACAAATGGCACAAAGCTGCTCCATATGGCATTGAATAACGGGGCTCCTTCAATCATTACAGGCTCCTTCCCCAACCTTAGTGCGGTATGTGATTACCTGGTGAAAGAGAAGAAAAACGTAATTCTCGGTTGTGCTGCCTGGAAAGACCGCTTCAATATTGAAGACACTCTTTTTGCAGGCGCAGTCATCTCCCGCATTAAAGAGCATTTCGACATCAATTGCGATTCATCGCAAATGGCAGAAAGCCTTTACCACGATGCCAAGGACGACCTCTATGAATTCATGAAAGAAAAGAACGCTTCCCACTATCATCGCCTCACCGGGTTTGGACTGGAAAAGGATATCCGCTATTGCCTGACGCCCGATGGTGCCAATATCCTTCCCATCTATCGCGATGGCCGTCTTATTGTAGAGACGCGGGAAGATTGAGTTCTTTCTTGAAAACAAAGGTCTTCAATCCGCTTTTAGCTATCGCACTTGCAACAAGTACAAACCCTTTTTTTGTATAAAAGGAAATATTGCTTTCATTTTCTGTACTGAGCCAACATTCATCCAGCCCCGCTTCCCGCATCTGATCAAAGCAGGAATAAAGGAGCTGCGATGCAAGTCCCCTTTCCCTGACAGAGAAATCAACCGCCAGTATCCACAGATACCCGAAATTCCTTGCATTCTTGTCAATTATGTTTTCAGGGGTCTCTTCATGCAGGTTAAATTTTCTCCAAGCTTCCCCAACATAAGGTGGCTGGCTGCTAATGCGATTGTCATCAATATGGGCGGGAAATGCAGTTCCTGGTATCCAGGCCAGGAGTGCTGAATTACCAGGAGCCATGGTTAGTTCGCCAAATTCAAGACAATAATCAAGTGCGGCACTAAAATAGGCTTCCATACCCCTGTATCGTTGTGCCGTCGTGCCAGTAAACGCATACCGGAATAAGGGATCTTCTGAAAAATTACTGGAAAGCAGCAGGCTGCATTGCATCAGGTTCATACTGTAAAGATACTGTTCCGGAAATCGTAACCTCTTTCACGCGAAGCTTGGTACTTTTGTCCATTACAAGAGGAAAAGGAATGATTCAAATCGGATTAGTGGGTAACCCCAACAGCGGAAAAAGCTCACTCTTTAACGCACTGACAGGACTAGACCAGAAAGTAGGTAATTTTCCGGGGGTGACGGTCGACAAAAAGACCGGCAGATGCTCTCTTGGCGATGGTCTCGAAGCCAGGATCATTGACCTGCCCGGCACTTACAGCCTCTATCCAAGGCGGGGCGATGAATGGGTGACTTATAAGGTGCTGATGGGGCAAGACAAAGAAGTAATGCCTGATATGCTCGTATTGCTTGCAGATGCCAGCAATCTTAAACGAAACCTGCTTTTTGTTTCCCAGATCATAGATCTAAAGATCCCGGTTGTGGTGGCACTTACCATGATGGACATGGCCCGCAGTAAGGGAATAAATATAGATATAGATGGATTGGAGCGAGAACTGGGCGTGCCTGTAGTGGCGGTGAATCCCCGAAAGAACAAAGGCATTCCATCGCTACTTAAAATTATGGCGGCTACTGCAAAGCAGCAATATAAAGCACCATTGCGCGATTTTATTCCCAACCAGGAACTGAATCTCAGGGCGGTAGCTGAAGTAAAGGAGCTGGTATCGGGTCTCAGCGATTATAAAGCCATTCATTATCTCATTAACCATGAACATTTCAGTTTAAGCACCGATCTGCAGCAAAAAGTTGAAAAAGCAGAGACCGATAACCTGTTTAATCCCACGAAAACACAGGCAGAAGAAATCCTGCAACGCTATTCCCGGATCAAAAGCATTATGCAGCAAACGGTGTCGGAACCAGACCCCTTACAAAAAAGTCTGTTCACCGAAAAACTTGACAATATTCTACTGCATCGGGTTTGGGGTTATGTAATTCTGCTGGCCGTTTTATTCCTCCTCTTCCAGAGTGTATTCCTAATAGCCACTTATCCCATGGATGCCATTGAATGGGCATTTGGCAGCTTCGGCCAATGGGTGGGAAATATTCTGCCTGAAGCATGGTGGAGCGACCTGCTCATTAATGGATTGATTGCTGGTCTTAGCGGGATCCTGGTTTTTGTACCACAGATCATGATATTGTTTGGACTTATAACAATCCTGGAAGATACCGGCTATATGGCGCGGATAAGTTTCCTCACAGATAAGCTCATGCGCAAAGTGGGACTCAACGGTAAAAGTGTAATGCCTATGATCAGTGCATTCGCCTGCGCGGTACCTGCTATCATGAGTGCCAGGAATATTGAGAATACAAAGGAAAGATTGCTGACCATCCTGGTAACTCCACTTATGAGTTGCAGTGCAAGGCTTCCGGTCTTTACAATATTGATCGCGCTTGTGGTTCCACAAAAAATGGTGTGGGGTGTCATTGGGTTGCAGGGTTTGGTGATGATGGGACTTTACCTGCTTGGGATAGTGATGGCCATGTTGGTTTCCTATATTGCAAAATGGTTTATCCGCATCCAGGAAAAGAGTTTCTTCATACTGGAGTTACCAATGTACCGGGCTCCACGCTGGAAGAATATTTTCACCACGATGATCCAGAAAGCTAAAATCTTTGTTTTCGATGCTGGTAAAGTGATCATGATCATCAGCCTTCTTTTATGGGCACTCAGTAGTTATGGTCCCGAAGAGCGCATGGAAAAAGTATCCGAAGAATATGCAGTGCTTAAACAACAGCAACCGGATCGTATCACTGAACTAAACCGCGAAGAGGGCGCCGCAAGACTTGCCAATTCTTATGCTGGCATTCTTGGTAAAAGTATTGAACCAGTTATAACACCTTTGGGCTATGACTGGAAAATAGGCATTGCACTTATAACCTCTTTTGCTGCCCGCGAAGTATTTGTGGGCACTATGGCTACTCTCTATAGTGTGGGTGAAGGTGATGATGGAAGCGGTCTCTTGCTTCGTCAGAAAATGCAGCAGGCAAGGCACGCAGACGGGAGCCGGGTTTACACACTGGCAACTGGCTTATCGTTGATGGTATTTTATGTACTGGCCATGCAATGTATGAGTACGCTTGCAGTTGTGAAACGCGAAACAAGAAGCTGGAAATGGCCCATCATCCAACTGGTTTACATGACCGTGCTGGCTTATCTCATGAGCTGGATCGTATATAATCTTGCCAGCTAATCGTTCAGCTTTCTGCAGTTACCAGCGCAAACTCAACGCTGTCAACGAATTCCTTTGCCGTATGTGAACCTTTGTCTTTTGCATACCAGCCATGCAACTGGCTATACATCTCTTCTTTGGGAAGTGCATTCTGCTGTTTAAGGTCTCTCAGCAGATCAACCGCCCCTGCAGGGCGAGGACCCCAACTTCCCAGAACACGGTGGGTTGACTGTTCCAGAATTACCGTTTTGGGAATTGACCGGGTGCCATTTGTAAGGAACTGATCCATAAGGCCGGGGTTTTCATCGCGCAAAATAAGGCGGTGACTGATAAGTGGATTTATGGCCGCGATCTTTTCCAGAATTGGAACGATCTGTGCCGCATCACCACACCAGCCCTCTGTTATTGTGAGCCATATCAGCGGTGTCTCCATCGCCAGCATCCTCTTCTCGATCTTATCCGAAGGTTTCCATGTTTTATCAAGCCGGGTCATGCGCTGAAGATTCAGTCTCGAATAATCCACCAACCACTCATCCTGGTTTTCTCCCGTGGTTTTTCCATCTTTCATCAGGCCATCTAACAACAACTTATATTCTTTATAATCAAGGGACAGATCAATGATCTCATCAGAAATTACCGCCATATCTCTACATTTCAATTATCGCAATGATAATTCATTGCTTTTAAATGACAGCAAGCAACTGTTAATTGTTCAAAGGTTAGCTATCAGCTCGCGGACTTTGGAAGCAATATAATCGCGCACTTCGTTAAATGCTTCCGGCTCCATGTGTTTGGGGTCGGGTATCTGCCAGTCAATGAACTGCCTGGCAGGCATCCAGGGGCAGGCATCACCACAGCCCATCGTTACAACCGCATCAAATGGTGCATGCTTCTCTACTTCCTGCAATGATTTTGAATCATGTGTACTCAGGTCATAGCCAAGTTCTTTCATTGCCGCGATGGCTTTGGGATTCACGATGCCACTGGGTTTACTACCCGCACTATACGCCTCTACTGCATCCCCGCCAATTATACGGGCAAAAGCCTGGCTCATCTGGCTGCGGTTTGAATTCTCAACACAAACAAATAATAATTTTTTCTTCTCCATATCAGTTGGTTTTTTCGCAAACAGGTTCAATAAATTTTGGTTGCTGCCTTAATGCAAACCTTACCATCAAAATCAGAACAGGCACTTCAATGAGCGGTCCGATCACTGCCGCAAATGCCGCACCACTGTTTATACCAAATACAGCAATGGCTACTGCAATACCAAGCTCAAAATTATTTCCAGCCGCCGTAAATGCCAATGATGTTGATCGCGGATAATCCGCCCCCGCACGCTTCGATAAATAAAAAGCAGAAAAGAACATGATGGCAAAATAGATCGTCAACGGAATGGCGATCCTCACCACATCAAGAGGGATCTGAACAATAAGGTTACCCTTGAGACTAAACATGACAACAATAGTGAAAAGCAATGCCACGAGTGTAATCGGACTAATAAAAGGCAGGTATTTATTTTCATACCAGTCCACTCCCTTCCACCTGGTTAAGAGGATCCGTGAAAACATTCCCAGCAGAAAGGGTATGCCTAAATATATAAATACGCTTTCTGCTACCTGGCCGATAGTGATGTTCACTTCATATCCCTTTAAACCGAACAATGGTGGGAGTTTTGTAATAAACACCCATGCATAAACGCTGTAAAAAAATACCTGGAATATACTATTGAAAGCAACTAATCCGGCTGCATAAAGTCGGTCGCCATTGGCAAGATCATTCCACACAATTACCATGGCAATACACCTCGCAATACCGATGAGGATAAGTCCGGTCATATACTCCGGTTCATCACGCAGGAAAACGATCGCCAGCACAAACATCAGCAGTGGACCTATCAGCCAGTTCTGGATCAGGGAAAGGGTCAGGATTTTTTTCTGGCTGAATACTTTCGGCAGCTCACTGTATTTTACTTTAGCCAGTGGCGGATACATCATCAGCACCAGGCCTATTGCAATGGGAATATTGGTTGAGCCCTGCTGGAAACGCTGAATAATGAAGTTTGTAGAGGATGGAAAGAAATATCCGATACCCACTCCAATAGCCATCGCCAGAAATATCCAGAGGGTTAGATTTTTATCGAGATAAGAAAGCTGTTTAGACATAAGCAGTAAAGAATATTTAGATCAGGGTCAAATCGATTTACGCATAAGGGTAGATGAGGCCGGACATAGGCCATTGAACTCCGCCGATACGGCCACAGTATCCGGAACATCAGTCCTGGTAATGATGTTGAATCCCTTCCTGCTGAAATAATCTTCAGCAGTATTTGTTACCAGGTATAGCATTTCAATACCCTGATGCCTTGCGTATGACTCTAACTCTGTCACCAGTTTAGAAGCGATGCCATGCCTTCTGAATTCCCGCTTCACGATCATAGATCGAAGTAATCCGTCTTTCCCATAAGGGTCGAGGCCCAAAACAGCAACCGGAATGTCATTTAATTCTGCAATTAAGAAATGATCAAGATCAGGTCTCAAATCACTGGTGGGTAATTGCTCGCTATTAAGTAAACTGCAGACCGGATCGTAATCACCTGGTACTGCAGTCCTGATTTTAATATCTGTTGACATTGAATAAAATTTAACAACAACCTGATCCGGGTTCACAAGAGGGAGCCTTTGCTTCCAGCGGTTTTTCAGCATATACAGTAATGCTTAAAATTTGCACATCGCCTGACTGGTAGGCAAGCACTTCATCGGGACTAAGATATTGAGAAAGTATATCCTCCGGAATAAAGATCAGTTTTTCCTTTTGTACCGTGCGGTTGGTAAAACCCGCCTTATCAATGATATCTATATATTCATCTTTCTGAATGGCGCCTGAAATACATCCTGCATACAATTCAGCAATTGCTTTCCACTTCTCAGGCATATTTCCTTTTATTACGATATCAGAAATAGAAAAATGTCCGCCTGGTTTCAATACCCGGTAAATCTCTTTAAAAACGGCGGGTTTATTTGGAACAAGGTTCAACACACAGTTGCTAACAACAACATCAGCTTTGTTGGCGCCCACGGGCATCTGCTCAATGTCGCCCAACCTGAACTCAACATTATTATAGTTGAGTTGCTCGGCATTTGCCCTTGCTTTTTCAATCATCTTTTCGGTAAACTCTATACCAATAACTTTTCCACTATCACCCACTACCGCGCGGGCAATAAAGCAATCGTTGCCGGCACCGCTTCCAAGATCGATAACTGTATCGCCGGCCTTTATCTTCGCAAATGCTGTTGGCAATCCGCAACCGAGCGCCAGGTCGGCGCCTTCATGATAGCCTTCAAGTTTTGTATAATCATCGGCCATGATATGATATACATCATCACCACAGCAGGATGAGGTTGCACCGCAGCAGGAGGCAGCATTCTGGGATGCAGGCTGTTCTGCTATGACACCGTATTTTTCTTTTACGATGGATTTGATTTCAAGGTCATTTTTCATTTGTCAAGGCTTTATAGTTTAAAATGTAGGTTTGATTATTCGATCAACAGCATTTGGTTCCAGGATCTTTCATGGCATCCATCAATCCCTGGAAGGATGATCCCATTTTTTTGAATGCTTCATAGTTAATGCAATAACAACTGCGAGGGCCATCAATCGAACCGCTTATCAGTCCGGCTTCTTTCAATTCCTTCAGGTGTTGTGAAACAGTGCTTTGAGCCAATGGCAGGATCTCCACTATTTCGCCACAGATACATTCACATTTTTCGGCAAGTACTTTAAGGATGGCGATTCTTGCCGGGTGGGCAAGGGCTTTGGCAAATGCTGCCAGGTCCTGTTCTGCTTGGGAAAATGCCTCTTTCTTGTGAACTGCCATATTTAATTTTATATCGTAAATATACGATTAAGTAGATACAGAGCAAGTTTCCCGGCATTTTTTTAACTGGATATAATGAACACAAAATGCCCCAGCTGTCGGGCATTTCAATAAGATGTCAAAGGAGTTTAATTACCGCGAGAATCTTTAGGTTTTGGGATTAGATGGATTTCCTTCTGGCGACCATTAATGTATCGGAACCCGTGTTTGTCTAAATAACCATCTTCTTCCAGCATGATGCGAATGGATTTTTTCCATTCCGGGATATCGGTGGCCGTATTCAGCTCAATAGACCAGGCAGTTCTATTGTGTAGGGGATAGTCTCCCGCCCCGGGAACGCCCCCCTGCTGGTCCCACAAGCCAATGGTAGAACCGGCCGCATGCCCATGATAGCCCAGTGGATGGGTATATATGGACGCGGTTATGCCTTCTTTCTTCGCCTGCTCCAGGGATGCTGCCAGCACCAGGTTTCCTGTTTTTCCTTCTGCATAATTTGAGGTCAGTATATCCTGTAAGCGATTGCTTTTAGCGAAGGCGGCTTTAAGGTATGGGGGCAGACTGGTTTCCCCCGCCCTCAGTACATATGCATGTTGCTGAATATCGGTATTCAGTCGCAGGTAGCTGATGCCAATATCTACATGAAGAAGATCACCGGGCCTTATAATTTCTCCTGCGGGTCGATTTGAAAAGCTACGCAGGTGTTCAAAATTTTCAGGGTCATTCCTTTGCACAGCCACGGAGGGTTGAAACCATGTTTCCAGCCCCATGCCCCGGATCTTTTCGCGGAACCACCATACAACATCATCGGTAGTAGTAATGCCGGGGGTTATAACATTTTCTGAAAAGCCTTCATCAATTATTCGATGGGTTATGGCTACCAGCTGCGGATATATCGACATCTCCCTTTCTGTTCTGGTTTCGAGCCAGCGGATGGCAAGATCTTCCGCAGACTCTACTTTGTTCCGGAAGGCTGCAGGTATTTTAGCCATCATCTCCTGGTGATCTGTATGATCGAGTCCATCGGCATGAGCGTGATGCTTGCTGGTATTGATACCAATCTTAGCCGGCTTCCTTGTTTGAATAATATCTGCCAGTGCATCCCATTGGTCAGGAAATTTCTGCATATCCCATGATGCCTTTATATGCTCTCCAACATTATACCTTGCAATAGCAAGTTTCTCGTAACTACCCTTTTGTGCATTTCGGTAAAATACCAGGATAGTACGTCTGCGGGCCGACATCCACTCTGCCGGCAGCATTGTTTCCAATACGGGATCTTCATTGTATTCACGCGAAACCAGCACCCACATATCAATACCCGTTTCCAGCATAAGGGAAGGGAGCAGGTTATTAAGTCTTTCTCCCAGGATCTCATTTATCACATTAGCCTGTTCGCGCAGTGGTATCACCTGGCTATGTGCCTGTAAATGTAAAAAGCTGAAAAGGGCAAGAATGCATGTACGCATAGCAGTTAGTTATTCCTAAAAATAAGTCTTCATAAGGAAGCTTCGGTAGTTTGATTTCCCTTTACAGTATCCAGATAATTCAGATGAGCCAGCACAGCCTGTATATCAGGGTAGCTGAATTCATCTCCTAAAACTTCGCGGAGCGGTGCCCATTGACGGCTCTCCACCTTTTCAACAGCCTGCAATATGGTGGCCAGTTTTTCCTTTTCAATCAGCAGCTCCACCGGGAGCTCGCCCTGTGCCACGAATCGTGATAGATGGCCATGGATGGTGGAGTATGCAAGCTGCCGGCTTTCTGCAATTTCTGAAATACTATTACCAGCCATGAACATTTCCAGGCTGATTCGCTGGGTTCCTCCTTTAACCTGTTTTGTCCTCGTAGCGGTAACCTTTACGGGTTCGGGCTTTGATGAGATCATTCCTAACAGACTATTATCAGAGGCGCCTGAGGCAAGTGCGGCGGTTATTTCGGCCGATTTTTTCAATTGTTCAACACGCAACAATAAAGCGGCTTCCATAATGCCTAATTCTTTCAGATACTTAGTGGCACGTGAGGCTTTATTAGCACCTTCTATATGGCTTCGGAGATTCTCAATGATCTTCATCAAAGCAGTAACAAAATAGCCTGATGCGGCGCGGGTTCTTTCAACCAATTCATTATAACCAACGGTATGCCCTAGCTGCAGATGAGATTCAAGATGCCCAACTGTTTTAGCAGCTACCGGCATAAGTTCATTTACCTGGTTGTGGAAGTGGAGTGCCCATTCTAATGCACCGGTTTTGGTAGTGAAACTTTTCCTGCCTGCCTCCTGAACCCAATTATCTGCCATCTCCTGGAGTGATTCAAGGTGAAATGCCTTTAGTAGTGATAGCCTTATATAATGTTTTTCGGATCGGGCCAGTTCTTCCTCCAAGGCATCAGTCGCTTTTTCACTTGATGAGAAGGCAAGTACACGGGGGTCGGTATTGATAGCCCCGTATGGTACCCTTGACCGGAGTACCAGTCCTTCCATATTAGTTAGCCTGCTCAATGCAACGTAAACCTGCCCTGGCGCAAAAGCAGCACCCGCATCAATGATAGCTTTGTCAAAACTTAGTCCCTGGCTTTTATGGATGGTTATAGCCCATGCCAGCCGTATTGGATATTGTGAGAAAGTTCCCAGCTCTTCCTCATCAATATTATCCTTTGCCTTATCGTACTGGTAGCGGATATTTCTCCATACCTCTTTTTCAAGGTCAATTATGCTTCCATCATCGGCGAAAGAAACCCGGATACGCTCATCGGTGATATCATGCACTTTTCCGATCCTTCCATTGTAATAGCGGCGCTCCTCTCCTTTATCATTTTTGATAAACATGATCTGCGCTCCTGGCTTCAGGTGGAGGTCTAGGTCAGCGGGGTAGGCCTTTTCTGAAAATTCACCACTGATCTCCGCTCTGAATGAAATAGCCGCTCCGCCAAGTCTCTGGAGGGCCTGCTGGTTAATGGCATCCGCTCTTGCATTATGCGTAGTAAGGGTAATGAATTGCTCTTCGTGAGAAGGTTCAAAGCCGGGACGATAGCGACTGTTCAAATATTCCATGCCTTCCTTATCGAGCCTGTTATTACGGACCATATTTAACAGGCTGATAAAAGCCTGTTCGCTCTGTCGGTATATTTTCTTCAGTTCCAGGTAAACCGGTTCAGCGGATTGCATTACCTGGGCGTCAAAAAAGAATGGACTGGCATAATGTTGTTTCAGATAATGCCACTCCCGATCGGCTATAACTGGTGGTAACTGGAAGAGGTCGCCAATAAATAAAACCTGAACACCACCAAAAGCCTGGTAGGGCTTTTTACGCACATGCCGGAGCACTGCATCAATGGCATCGAGAATATCAGCCCGCATCATACTCACCTCATCAATCACCAGTAACTCAAGCTCGCGTATGAGCTCCTTCTTTTGTTGTGACAATCGAAGGTTTCGTAACAGCGTTTGACGATTATTAAAAAGCTGATCGCCGCTATCAGGTATGCCTCCCTGTGGAACATAAGCGCCAAGGGGCAACTGAAAAAATGTATGAAGGGTTACACCACCTGCATTAATTGCCGCCACACCTGTTGGAGCAACAATAGCCATCTTCTTCGAACAGTTAGCCCTAATATATTTAAGGAAGGTTGTTTTACCTGTTCCTGCCTTCCCCGTAAGAAAGATATGTTTATCGGTATGCAGCACAAAGCGGCTGGCCAGCTCGAAATATATATTGGCAGGATCCTTTTGCATGAGGTTCTGTAAAGCTACGGATTATGAAAGGTATGCTGCACCACAGGGCACAGACATACCTCTCCGGTTTTTCAGATTTCTGCCTTGCTGCGATCCTGCAATACCACCATTTCATACACATAGATCTCTGTAATGTATCGCTTGGCCCCGTCCTTATCAACATAATTCCGGTAGATAAGCTTACCATCCAGCGTAACCTCGCAACCTTTATGCAGTTCATGCTCAGCTTTATCTGCCATCTTGCCCCAAGCTACCAGGTGATGCCATTGTGTTTCTGTAACTTTTTCACCCTGTGCATTCAGGTATGACTCACTGGTTGCCATATTGAACCTGGCTACTTTTTTTCCGGTAGCAGTCATTTTAATCTCGGGATCTGATCCCAGGTTGCCCACCAGCAACACTTTGTTTTTATTCTCACTCATAACTCCTTTCTTTTGGGCCTGGTAAAATACAAGGCCGGTTAACTATTAATTGTTGTTCACCCGGCGCCAGTTGAACAATGTAAAGATGGAGAGCAGGAGAAAGCATTGCCGGAAAATAAGTGATTATAACCGCTAATAAACCGTTGAAAAACGCTTGTGGTGAAAATAGGAGAATCCTAGTTTTCAGGAAAAATAAAAGATGGAAACAGACAAAAGATATTGCCTCTGGTGCAATGCCCTGTTGAAAGGCAGGATCGACAAAAAGTTCTGCGACGACAGTTGCCGAAACGCCTTCAATAACCGTCGGACAGGAGATGAATACAACCAGGTGCGTAATATCAATCACGCCCTGGTACGCAACAGGAGAATACTTGCCACCACGCTTGCATCAGGCGAAGACTCTAAGAAAGTTAGCCGCGAAATTCTCCTGGAACAAGGATTCCAGTTCAAATACTTTACACAATACTTATCGAATGACCCCCTGGGGCCCCTATGCTTTTGCTATGATTATGGTTATATACCCCTTCCTGATGAATACTACCTTGTGGTGCGTAAGAAATAAGAAAGATCATGACCTTGGCTTCAGGGGTTTTAATATCGCCTTGATCTCATGGATCTTCATCTTGTCGGCACTCTTAAGTTCAACACGGGCATTGGCAAGCGGTTTGCGTTTTTCAATTTCTTTATGAAGTTCATACTTGGTATCAGCCGGACCGAGTATGATCACTGATTCTGCTTTGGTAATTTTAGCGGCAACGCTTTTCAGGTAACTTTTTCGTTGTTGATTAAGTTTATTCTGGGCATGCTTCTCATTATTAAGAGTGGCGCCGAATAGGCGACTTTTATTGGAACTCTCCCCGGCAAATCTGATCTGCTTCTCAATTTCAGATTGCACTGATTCTGTTGTAAGGTTTCCTTCTTCGTCTAAGCAGGCGATGATGGCTTTCTGGAGATCAATCCAGATCGCATATTTAAGGCAATTCGTGTTTTTCTTTTTCATAACAATCATATTTTACCGGTCATAAAAGGTACGAAAAATACAGGGCTGTTGTACCTTACAGGAATGACAGGAAACTTATTGCTTTATGGAGCCAACGGCTATACCGGGCGATTGATTCTGGAATATGCCGAACGCCATGGCCTGAGTCCAATTTTAGCCGGCCGTAACGAATCGGCCATACGTGAACTTTCCTCACAATATGACCTCCCATATAGAACCGGTAGTCTTACAAATGCTGATGAGATGGATAATCTCCTCAAAGATATCAGTGTTGTGCTCCATGTTGCTGGTCCTTTCAGCGAAACAGCCAGGCCCATGGTTGAGGCCTGCCTGCGAAATAGCATCCACTACCTCGATATAACAGGCGAAATCCCCGTTTTTGAATATGCCAGGTCGCTCGACGGAAAAGCCAGGGGAGCCGGCATCATGATAATGCCCGGAACCGGCTTTGATGTAGTTCCCACCGACTGTATGGCAAAGCGCCTGCGCGACCAGCTTTCTGATGCCACCCATCTTGAGCTCGCCTTTACCAGCATCGGAGGGGGCATCTCCCATGGTACAGCTACCACTATGGCAAGGTCGCTCGGAGAAGGTGGAGCCATCCGTAGCAACGGCAAGATCATTTCTGATCCACTGGGCAATCATTCACGTCATATTGATTTTGGGAAAGGACCACAACTTGTCATGAGTATTCCATGGGGCGATGTATCAACTGCCTACCATACTACCGGCATTCCCAATATCATTGTGTACACAGGCATCCCTCCACGCATTCACCGGATCCTTAAGTTGCAGAAATTATACAACTGGGCATTGCGTACCGGATGGGCAAGAAAGAAAGCGCAGCAATGGATAGATAAAAAACCTGCAGGGCCATCACCCGAAACACGGAGCAACAGCAGGAGTTATGTATGGGGACAGGTTCGCAACAGCCAGGGTTCTTCCAGCACGGCAATGCTTACCTGTGCTGATGGTTATACGCTCACTGCCCATAGCAGTCTTATCATTGCAAAAAAAGTATTGGAAGGAAATTTCTCAAACGGCTATCAAACACCTGCCGGGTGTTATGGATCAGGCCTCATTGATGAAATACCGGGCAGCGCCTGGTTATAGGGTAATATGCGTTAAAAGCTGGTTAATAAATGCCAACGGTACCGCATAACCGATAGGGGTAAAGCATTTTTGCGCCCACTAAATACCTTATTCATGCAAGTAAAACTCGTAACACCCTCGGCTATCATGCTGGGAACAATGGCCTGCTCCAAAAGCAGTGACAATCCTGTGCATACGGTGCCATTCGGAATAAGTTTTGCCTTTAAGGATGCCGAAAATTTTACAGCAGTGTCAGGTATCTACAACTTCCCCGCATCAAACGAACTTATCAGGACAGCCCTGAGAATTGAAACAGGTGATGATAATACGGTTATCCACCTGCTGCCATCTGCCGGCAGACTGGTGCTCAATTACAACGCATCGGATAAAACTATTAGCGGGCAGATAGAAAACCTTGAATTTCCCCAGGATGAATTTGATGATCCCACTATCACGAAGAAAGTTCTGAACGGAACATTCAGGAGTGTAAGAGTAAAATAATCACCATAAAAAAAGCAAGCCTTAACGCGCTTGTTTTTTTATATCATTCAAAATCTATCTTAATCTTGATTGCATTTCACTGATTATATCCTTGTATGTATTCAGGATACGACCCCATTCGCGAAATTTTTCATCATCCTTGGCGGCAGTATTGGCAGCACCGGATGCCTCACTTTGGATCTTCACAACATACTGTGAACTTCCCGTATTTCCAGGCTTCACTATGATGCGGGTGCGAATAGTATTGTTAGGAAAATTCTTCATGTTCCAGGCAGTACGAACATATCCTGTTTCCTTATCAGACATTTCGATAACATCGAAATAATTGGTAACGATCTGGTTCATTACTTTCCATGCATCTTCTTCTGACCGGCCAGATCCCACACTGATACTAAAGTTCACATTAGCCTGGTCACTCTGAATTGAAGAGCTATAAGCCTCATCTTCTTTCAGAACAACGTGTTCATTCACCGGTGGACTCTGCATATTACGCTGGTTGCAGAAATTTTTGGTGATGGCAACATATCCTGCCTTTTCTACAATCACCTCTACACAGGCGCCTTCAAGGATCTTAATACCATACTCACCCGCTCCAACCTGGCGGCCATCCATTTTTATAGTTGCATCATTTGGAGTAGTATTGATCTGAACCACGCGATCCTTCATAACAATATTATCATAAAGTGGCGATTCAGGCATTCCTTCTTTATTACAATAGCTCCTTTGAATGGTGGCAAATCCCTCTTTGATAAACTCAACAGAAACACATGCTTTTGCAGGAATCACAATCTCACCACTACCATCAGCAACTTTTTTTCCATCCACAAATATCTGTGCATCCGCTGGCGTCAATTTCACCTGGAGAGCTCGATCAGCCAGAACAAAAACTTCATCAGCAGGAGGAAGATCCATCCCAGATTTGTTAAAATAGGTTTTTGTTTTAGTGAAGAATCCAGGCTTCTTTATCTCAACAGTAACCGATCCGTTCTCTGGGATGATGGCATTCACCTGACCTGATCCCATCTCAATACCATTCAGGATAATTTTTGCATCATAGGGCTGCGCCATTATTTTAACCAGGCGATCCTTTAGAACAAATGTTTCTGTTTTAGGAAGATCAACTCCTTTTCTTTTGATATAGGTTTTTACAATGGGATTGAAACCCGGCTTGCGAAATACGAGTTTAATTGGTTCGTCTTTTTCGGTCTTGATCTGTGCAGTTCCACTTCCAAGGGGTTTTTCAACGCCGCCCGGACCAACTTCAGAAATAGTGGCATCAGCCGGCAGCACATTTACTACGATCCGCTTTTGGGCGGTGAGGGTCATAGAGAGTAGTACTGCACACAATAGCAGTGTTATACGATTCATAAGTTCGAAGGGTTTAGGATGAGGGCGCAATATTAAAAAAATCTTCCAAATCAGGAAGTAACGGCTATCCAAATACGCTGATCACCTTAAAAAATACCCATAAAGGGGTATATTGAAACACGGAATTTGAGGGAACCCATAAACTCAATTATATGTTCATAGGCCACTTCGCAGCAGCTTTCGCCGCTAAAAAAATTGAATCCAAACCCGGTCTTGGCACCTATTTCCTGGCAGCACAATGGCTTGACCTTATATGGCCGCTGCTGCTATTAACCGGACTTGAAAAAGTTGAGCTCGCTACCAATCCCAATAGTCCCATTCCCCTCTCGTTCACCCATTATCCCATTTCACATAGCCTCCTGGCGGTTGCCGGATGGGCCCTGCTTTTTGCAGTGGTGAGTTATCTTTTTAATAAGAATCTAAAGGTGGCAGTTCTGCTTGCTGCGTTGGTAATAAGCCACTGGGTGCTCGACTGGTTTGTACATATTCCCGACCTTCCCCTCATACCGGGTAGCGATTATAAAACCGGGCTGGGACTATGGCACCAGAAATGGCTTGTACTTTCCATCGAGCTGATCTTTTTCGGAGTGGGTGTTTTATTATATACCCGGGCTAGCCGTGCCATAAATAAAACAGGCGCCATAGCATTTTATAGCCTGGTTATCTTTCTTGTTCTCGTACATCTCCTGAATATATTCGGACCTCCTCCAACAGATGTGCAACCCATTGCCATTGTGGGATTGAGCCAGTGGCTGTTGGTTGCCTGGGCTTATTGGGCCGACAGAAATCGAAAAGCTATCTGAGGGAGACAATTAAATTTTAATATTAGCCTGCATGCGAATGGGCGTATGCGCGAGGGTGTCTTCGATGAAGCGGGGAGTAACACCTGCAAATTGTTTGAAATCACGGATCAGGTGCATCTGGTCAAAGTAGCCGCATTCATAGGTGATATTCGTCCAGCTAAGGTCTGGTTGCATTTCTCTTAGCCGGTATGCTTTGGAGAACCTGGCAAGGCGGCCAAAGAATTTTGGGGAGAGGCCGATCCTCTCCTTGCACTTTCTTTCAAACTGGCGGAGGCTTAAACAGGAAAGGGATGCGATACTATCCATCCCCTGGTTACCATTGTGCAGCAACAGTTCCTGCATCGCAAGGTCAAAGGGAAGGGCCTCTTTCAGCCAATGCAGTCTTTTTAAAAGAAAGTTTTCAATAATATCTTTGATCTCATCGAAGCCGGCAGCTTCTCTTAGTTTATCATTTACAATACGAACATCAGCACCTAATATTTCTTCTGCATTAAATCCATCATCATAAAGTTCCGTCATCGGTAATCCAAGCAGCCGGTATAGTCCACCCGGATGAAAGCCCACCGCAACAGCTTTATGGCTTTTTCCCACGATCAGATTTACACGGGTGATCTGTGGCCCTACTATCACACTGCGGGGTTGTAACAGAAAACCCTGTTCGCCTTCCTTCTGCATCTCCACCAGGTCATCAATATAGAAAAAAAGGCAGTGTTGCGGTGTGGGTGGATAGGGACAAGCAATACCAACCTGCTCATCGGGAACATTCGCATGAACGATCCTGATGGTGCTTACAATATCCTGCAAAGCAGGGTGTGGTATATAGTTTCTTGTTTTCAGCTAACCTTTTCCGAAAAAGTACAAAACTTTAGTTGAATATTTTAACCAGTTCCTTCAGGTAGGCAAGAACCGGATGGGGAAAAGCCAATGGTTTCACCTGTGAAATCAATTCGTTCACCAGTTGGCTCTCCTATGATAACCCCGATGCGATTAAACTTTACAGCCAGCGCGGTCATGTGGCTTGCCATTAAAGCCCATGGCCCAATAGCCAGTGGGCATTTTATGCACCCATGTTCCTTTTGTCAATTGGTTTAGCAGGCTTCCGTTGCGTATGGTCTTTGAAACAACATCGGCAAATGGTTAGCTGGTGATAAAGGATTTTGGTCAGTCCTTTCCTGCCGCAGGTTGTAATAATAATTTCCTTTTCCCAGCCATAATTTGCACTAAGGAAAAATGGAAACAGCCGCGAAAGATTTGCGTCCACATTAGCTTGATAGTCGCCAGGGATACCAGCAAATTTGCGGAAGGTTGAAACCTTCGGCAAGTTCTCCATACACGGATCGTAATTATAGGCGGATCAATTGTTTTTTGCTATCTTTAAACACCATCCCCCCCTTCTAAAACGGCTTCCGTTTCCCGAATTTTTCAAACCATTAAACAAGAATTCTTATGCCCGAGATCATTGAGCAGGAATTAAACGACTATTGCGCTGAAAAGAATATCACTCCAGCTATAAAACTTATCGAGATGAAAGATATCAATCAAGCCTTTGGAAGGATGGATTGATATTGCCACTTTGTGATATATCCGTGGACGCCAACCTAGGGCAGATGAGTGATCATCTGCCCTTTTTTATGCGGGACTATATCCTTTGCTGGTTTTTTCCTTTATAAGTCTTTGCTTTTCTGCCAATGCTTTTTCTGCATCTGGTAAAGTTTTTACCAGTACCTGCCCCTTTGTATCGATTCTTCCATAACGGATCACCAACTTGTTACTACGAGTACCAACTTCCCAGAATTTATTGCTGGTAACATCGGAAAACAACCATCGTTCAAATTGAATGTCTTCAAAACCCGGCAGACCAACGGCCATTGTAGCATGTGCTTCTTCTTCCAACACTGGCACAGATAGGGCGGATGGGTCAATTGGCGTTGCCTCTGCCGCATCCATAGGTGCTTCGCGGATGATCCTCAATATCTGTGACAACACTCTCTCTTTTTGTCTTAACCAGTCCTTGGCAAAAACCTGTACATAATGCCACCCAAATGCTCGCAAGATCTCCGGCCGCTGGAAATACTGTTCAATTAAATTACTGTTGGCATAATGCCGGTCATCATCAACCAAAATTCCCAGCGTGTAAGCCGCATCTGCGGGATCAACTTTTATGGCAAGGGAACATTTGAAATCCGATTGTCCAACCTGCTCATCCACAGTATAACCATATTGCTCCAGTGACAGCTTTAGTTCACGCAGCACAACACTTGTTTCAATGCTAGCAGGGGCGTCATTTTTATTGACCACCAATCCGTCAAGAATAGATCTTGCTGCCTGCATATTTCCGCTGCTTACATTTTCTGCATAGTGCAGGAAGCGACGAAAATAATTCGCACCTTCATTATACTCATTGGTTATATCGTGATGCCGTATACTGCTCACAACAGCCATATGTTTTTTTGCCCTGCTAAATATTACATTCAATCTTTTCTCTCCGCCTTTCTTATTAATGGGACCAAAATTCATCAACATTTTTTTCCTCGCATCATATCCATAGCAAACACTCATGATAATGATATCACGTTCATCGCCCTGGATATTCTCAAGGTTCTTGATGATGAGTCCCACAAACTGGTCGTCTTCTGTTCTTATATATGCTTCTTCAAGCTGCCGTTCAAAATCCTTGTCTTCCTGTGCAAGCGCTGTAAGTGCATCTTCAATGGCATGTTGTTGCTCCTGGCTGAAAGCAACAATACCGATACTCTCTTTGGATCCTCTCTTTAACAACTCCCTCACCAGTTGGGCGATATAAGATGCTTCCTGTTGGTTGGTCCTTTTTTCATAAATACCATTTATCTGAAAATGGAAGCTGATACTTCGGTCATATAAACGATCAACATTGGCCGCAGCCTCATTTGCCGAGGCCACTTCAATGGCTGTTTTATCATTGTGGTGGATAGTGCGGTCTGGAATGGTGAGTAGTCCGGCTTCATAAAAAGCATGGTTACTATAACTGATCAATGTTTCATAATGACTTCGGTAATGCCAGCTCAGCATTGTTCCCGGAAGTTTTCGGGTGGCCTGAACCAGCAGACTGTCGGCATCGGCACTGAGCAATTCATCCTCTTCCTCTTCAAACGATCCCAGATCATCAGGGTCTTCCGCCTTAGCTGTAAAGAAGTTTGTTGGTGGCATCTGTTTGTCATCGCCCACAATAATTGTTTGTGCCGAACGGTATAATGCAGGTATCCCTTCCTCAAGGGTGATCTGGCTTGCTTCATCAAAGATCACAACATCAAAGTATGCGGTATCAAGAGGGAGGCTGTCACTAACACTCAACGGACTCATAAGCCATACCGGTTTCAGATCTTTCAATACCAGCCCGCTCTCCCTTGCACTGAGTTCGCGAATACTTTTGTATCGCATGCTTTTAGCGAATTCATTCTCGAGTATTTTCCGGCCTTCGTTATAATTCTTTTTGAATTGTTTCTGTTCAGCACTGAGTTGTGTAACAGAAGTACTACTCAGTTCCATATGGTCAAAAAACCGCTGCCGTATGGAAGCACGAATAAGGTCGGCATTGCTCTTCAGTAATTGCCTGTAGAGCTGACGGATCTGTTGTACACACTGTTCAATCACCTTTACATCTGTATCTGCAAAGCCACGATGCTGCTGGTAAAACTGTTGCAGGCACTGGTGCGCTATAGCAGCCTCAGCCTGCACCGGTGAAAGCGGAACAGTGCGAAGAAATTTCTTAACTGAATCCGGTAGCGTAGTGAATTGTTTGAGAACCGGCAACAGGTCTTGTAACTGTGCAGCATTCAGTGATATATTCTCCAGGTCATCTTCAATAGCAGCTATGGTTGATCCGGACATATCGGCATTCAAATATTGCAACTGCAGTTCCAGCTGGTGGATTGTATTGTTTAGTTTATGCAGCCTGCTTACAATAGTATTTGCATCGGGATGCGCAAGCAGGTAATCAATTTCCTTATCTCCTTTTTTATTGCGCAGAATATCAATACCAAGCCATGTGGTTTCAATACTGTGGAGATGATAATCCTGCCTGATGCGTGTGCTTGTATCCGAAACAGCTTTGGAAAGTTCATATTCCGATTGCAGCAACTTAAGAATAGATGACAGGGAGGGCTTAACCTGGTGCTTCGAAAAATCATAGCTCTGTGCGAGCTGCTTTTTTAGTTTTCGCCAACTGCCATTGAGGAAACCAAAGAATGAATCTTCATTCTTTTCTGCGATCGGTATGGCGTTAATGGCATCCTGTTCAGAAAATTTATTAATCCAGTTTTCATTTTGTGAGCTAATGCCCACGAATTGCTTTTTAAGTTCTTCATACTCATTTATCCGGGCCTCAAAGGCTTTTGCCTCAGGAGTTGTGGCATCAACCAATGAAAGATTATTATGTTCCGCAAGCGGATAGAGCAGGATAGCATCCTGCACGAGGTTCTTAACCTGATTCAGGTTGGCACTATGTTCAGGAGAAATGTTGCAATTACTGAGTACTGTGTTGATTTCTCCAAGCAAGTTCTTCGTGTGGCCGAGTACGGTATCGAGCAGGTGCATCGGTTGCTGGTGGAGGAAAACCACATCTTTCAATTTACTCAATGGGTGAGCAGCAAAAGAACCTTCAGCACCCGCCTCTTCCATAGTGCTTCCCAACTCCTGGATGGTATTGCCAAATTGTAGCCAGTCGTTATAGGAGGGAAGCAGCTCCTGCTGTTTGGCGTCAAGAGGTATAATGGATCGTTGCAGTTGGATCAATCTTTCAATAAGTTTCCTTACTTCAAGGCCGGCAGCGGTTGGTTCGGTTGTGCTTGCCTGGTGAAACTGACGGAGCACCTGCAACTGGTCCTGCAATTTACCAAGCAATAATTGCCTGTTTGCTTTAACAGTTTTCAGATCCATCCTGTTTTTGCTGAAGTCATCGTAAGTGCTCTTCAGGCTGCGAATGAATTCCCTTTTATCACCCTGGCTGTCATGTATATAGCAGCAGAGTTCATCGAGGCCGTTTTGCTTGAGGCGATGATAGACCACATCAAGTGCAGCGCGCTTTTCACACACAAACAATACACTCTTACCTCTTGCCACGAAATCAGCAATCAGATTGGTGATGGTCTGGCTCTTCCCCGTACCCGGAGGGCCCTGGATGATATAGCTTTTGCCAGACCTGCTTTGTATGATGGCCCTTGTTTGGGTTGGATCAGCGGTGATCACATGGTGCCAAAGGGAAGGATCATTCGGATCAAAAGAATGATCATTGATCGGCCTGGGCTGGTTGCTGAAAAGTGATTCAAAAACATGATGCTCCACTTTATTATCGATCACATGGTTGTAATCGCGAACCAGGCTCATCTTCTTATAGTTGAAATTACCGAGTACCATATTACAGGTATCAAAATCCCAGCTATAAGGATTACTCTCACTATCGGTCATTTCGAAGAGTGTTCTTTCGCGGGTATTGCTACCCGTGAGTTGCTGTGATCTTAAACTGATATCCTCATTAACAAGGAACTCAAGGAAGCTTGCCCGGTGTTCGATCTTATTGCGGAATATTTCCAGTCCAAGTGGTTTATAATCTTCCTGCTGGTAGCTGTAAGACATATTCCTGTATCCATCCATAGTAGAACCCTGGCGTCGTAATTTTTTCCTGTAATTACTGATAGTTTGCCTGGCTATGCTGTGCACCAGTTTTATCCTTGGTTTATCGATATAGCGTAATTGAATGCCCTGGTTGGCGGCATCGATCTGGGTCTTAAGGATCTGGTAAAAAGTATCGAGGCTCATTTCTTCCAGGTCAATAAAATCAGGGAGACTGATACCATAGAGTTCTTTCAATTGATTTGCCAGAACGGGGTTCACCTCCGCCTCGCTGTCAAGGACTTTCATAACGAAATGATCTTCCTTTATGCGTTTTACTTTCTTCAGTTCAACAGGAACAAGCAAAAGGGGACTCTGGATTCTTTCGTTAATATCGTCCTTCAGGTTATGCCAGTTTAAAAAAGCGATCACCATTTTAAGCTGGCTGAATCCATATTCCTGCACATCGCGCTGGCTTTCCACCCTTATCTTATCAAGCGCGGAGGGCAGGTAAGCATGGTCTTCAAAGCGCAGGTATTTATTGAGGATGATCTCCTTCATTCCGGCAACTTTTGAAGAGAGCTCACTGTTCCAGGTAAAGAGGAGATCGGCACGGATGCTCTGGTAATGCAGCACCATGGGAACGCTGCTTACCGTAAGGTTTACAAACCGTGCATTGGGTTTATAATAAAGCAACCGGTTACGCCTGCTGTTATCAAAAAGACGGTTACGAAGTTTGCCCAAAATGAACTGGCTTCTTTCAGAGAGGTCTTTGCTGATCCATCCGGCCACGGTGCTGAGGTCGGTTTGCTTTTCGGGATCAAAGTCGCGGTAATGATGAAGCCGGTGGATTATATCATAAAGATCGGCGGCGCGCTTCTGCCTGTCGAGTGCCGTCATTTCCGTGATAAGCGCAGAGATGGTGGGATGGATCCTTTGATTGTGGTAAACAGGATTATTGCGGTAGCTGGCAAAGGTTTCGAGGTCATCCTTATCATGGAGATCAAGCCCAAGGGCCATACTTCCCAATACAAGTCCGAGGCAGAAAATATCAGTCATCTCATCATGATGCCCGAGTAAATGTTCAAAGCATTTGTAACCTGGAATATAGGCCGGGTTACAAAGTGGCTCGTTAATATTAAAATGCACTTCGCTATTACCAACCCTAATCTCACCATCATTGATATTTGTTTCTACGGTTTTATGACCAACAATATCAAACTTATGAGATTGCAGTTCTGCGAAAACTGCTTTTACTTTATTCAAAGCCCGTAACGGCTTATGGCAATAGGATTCGTCAACATCAATGGCATTACCGGAAATGAAAAATGAATCTTCGTGGCCAAATGGCGCCACAAGTCCGGCTTCATGAATTGCCAGCACCTCACGGAAGAGTGGCATCACAAAAGCGATCACATCATCGGTAGCATAGATGCCCTGGTCAAATGCTGTTTCCAGGAATTTTCGAAATGGTAGTCTTTGTAATTCCATAGCGGTACTGGATAATTAATGGTAAATATGTTCACCTTCGTTTTCTTTCAGGCGGTTATATGCCATTAGTGCCTTCTCCCTGTATTGCTGCAATTTCTTATCACTGAGCTTCAATTCCTTACTCAGGATAGTATTGAACTGGTCAACGATCCTGATCTCTTCCGCAAACTGAAGCGCCCTGCCGGGTGGGATCTCTTCAAGGGAAGGGTCGGCCAAAGCGAAATCAAGGAGGAGATAGGCCAGGTATTCTTTAATACTGCTGTGATCATTACTGATTCTTTCAATGAGGGCTTCATCAATTAATACAGCATCATCCCATGAAAAATCCGAGAAGTATTGCCGGGCGAGGCTGCTCACCATTGTGGTACGAAACCAGTTTGGTTTCAGGAATAGCTGCAATATTTTCCTGGTGAGCTGGGAGAGTTCTTTCTGGCGGAAGATATCAAGCTGGTCGAGCTCACTCATTCCTTCGATCATACTGTTGATAACAGCTTCTGCTGCATCACCTTTTTCATGCCAGTACTGCACTGCGCGGGCACGGATAAAATTTTCGGGGTGACTGATACCAGTTGTTTTGGTATTGTTATCGGCAGAGAAAATTTCGTCGGCCTGTTTAAGATAATTTTCGGGGTTCACTTTATCGAGACCGGTAGATGTTTTCACCAGTGAGCTGATCACCGGCCCGGTTTTCCCGAGCACCATACAGGAGCCCCTGTCGCAGAATATTTCAGTGTACAAACGGTAGAGCCTGGCTGTTTCATAATAGGCGGGTTCACTCTGTTGGTGGTTTGCTATGGCGGTGATGATACGATCAGCCACTTCAAGCTGACCATCCTGTAGCGTAAAGAGTTTGATATGGGTTAGCTCATGTGCCAGAACAGCGAGCAACTCTTCATCATCAAGCAGCTTAATAATTGAGCCGCTGAAAACGATATGGGCTTCGTTGTTGAGATAAACAATACTTGCATTGAGTTCATCAGTATTCGCTGCCTGGTATACTGTTACCGGGAGCTGCTGCAAGCCAAGTTTATCTTTTATGATATTGACCTTGTCATATATGAATGGCTCACTGGAAGGATCGAACTTATAGGTATTCCTGAGTAACGCTGTTTTGAACTGCTGCAGTTGCTCTTCCTTGTTGGTTGCACCGGCGAAATAATCCCATGTCTTTTGCTGAGCTTTGAAATGGTCTTTGACCTTCTGGTGATAGGATAAGGCAGATAACATATTAGGCCTGGATTATGGATGAAGGAACAAATTAATTCCTTTCCTGTTAAATGCAAGAATTTCCATTTCTGCAAAGGAGCCGTTACTAAAATCATCCTTTCGCATTTCCCATATCAATAAGGGGTGACCGCTGGTTGCTGCCGCGCCACCCTTTGTTCTTTCAATCATTTTAAAGCCCAGCTTTGGGGGGATGGCAGCACTGGCCAGATTACTATCCGCACACTTGATGACGATCCGTGATAAGTCTTCCACCATAAACGCCACTTTCACCAATGCCCTCACGGCTTCTGTAGCATAGCCCTTACCGTGGTGAAGACTATTGATCCAGTAACCGATCTCCCTCGAATCTGCATCCAGCCTGGTATGCAGGCCCGTTGAGCCAATCAGCGTTTTTTCATCCTTATCGAAAATGCCAAAGACAAAATCTTTTCCTTCTTCAAAATCAAGATGAAATTTTTTTAACAGAGCCTCGCGCTCGGGCATTGAAATGGGTTCTTTCACTGACCAGGGCAGCCATTGTTTTAATTCAGGGAGACTGGCACGGATGGCCTGATCAGCCATGGCGGCATCAGCAATCCTATAGGGTCGGAGTACCAGACGGTCTGTTTCTATGCGATATGCTTTAATTGAATACAATAGTTTGTGCTGCTTTTATAATGTGTTGATACGGCTGGCTTGTTGTTTGCGGAAAGCGCTTGGATTTTCTCCTGCAAACTTCCGGAAAGTACGGTTGAAATAAGACAGATTCTCAAATCCGCTCGCATAGCAAGCTTCGGTTACTGATTGCTGTTGGAGCAGAATTTTTTTTGCCTGGTTTATCCGGTAGCGATTGATAAAATCTGTGAAGGTGAGATGGGTTGATTTTTTAAAATAGCGGCAGAACGCGGCGGTGGTAAGGTTTGACAGTTTAGCCACTTCATTAACATCGATCGGTTCCTGGTAATGTGTTTCGATATAATGGTATATACGATGAAGGCGTTGCTGCTCTTTTAATACCGATGCCTTTGCAATAGGCCTGGCCCCAAGATCAATGTACTCTTCACTGGAAGCAAGAATTTGACAGACCTGTAATAAAGTAATAAGCTGATCAAAATGAGATAACGTACTGATCCCTTTCAGCTTTTCTCCCGCAAGTTTTTTTGTATTGCCATAAAATGCAAGTCCCGACCTTGCTCTCTCAAAAAGTGCATTCACAGCACTCATCTCCGGGAGTGAAAAAAATGCTTCTCCCAGGAAATTCTCTTTCATCTGCACTACTACTGTTTCCACCGTAGCCTTTACGCCATAGTCGAAATTGAGATGGGGGATATCCGGACCAATAAGCGCGAGGTCACTTTCCTGGTAACGTGAAATATGATCACCTATATGCCTGATCCCGCTTTCGGCCTCTACATATACTATCTCGTATTCGCGATGGAAATGCCAGTAGAAAAGTTCATTCAGCCGGGGGGTCAGGAGAATTTTGAAGGAACTGTCCTCATCAGGTTTTATGGCTTCAAGCCGAACTTTCATTTAACTGGTTTTGGTACCGGTATGCATGCGCATTGATCAAATTACAATAATTATATCAATACAGTGCAAAAACCGGCCATTGGAATGGTTGAAAATGGCTTCTGAAGGAAAGTACTTTTGATCTGTATTTAACCAACTAAAAATTGCCATATGCAAGAACAAACAATGACACCAACCATGGCGCCCACCATGGCAGCAGGTAATGCCCATAAGGACATACCCGGCAATCCATCCACCGCCAAAAGCAGTGCGGTAAAACTGAACGACCGGAGCAATGGAAAACCACTGCGGGTGATGAGTGAGGACGATTGGAATTTCTGGATCCACAATGGCTATATCGTTATCAAAAATGCGGTTCCGAGAGAGCAGGCATTGGCAACAGCAGCGTTTCTTTGGGAGTTTGAAGAGAAGAAAGCTGATGACCCTTCAACCTGGTATACAGCCCCCCGGGCAGAGATGCAAATGAAAGAGCTCACCAATACGGGTATGGTGGAAGTATATAATAACCAGGCACTCTGGAATAACCGACAGATGCAGCGGGTTTATGATGCCTTCGTTGATATATGGGGAACAGAAAAATTATGGGTCACTATCGACAGGGCAAACCTGAATTTTCCTATTCGTCCGGGGTTTGAATACAAGGGCTTTATCCATTGGGATTATGATCCGGAAACAAAGCCGGTGAATGTGCAGGGGGTGCTGGCATTGGCCGACCAGGATGATGAGAATATGGGAGGCTTTCAGTGCATACCGGAGCTGTTCCGAACCTATGATACATGGAAGCTTAGCCAACCGGAAGACAGGAATCGCTTCAGGCCCGATACAACAGGCTTTGAACCCGTAAAGGTAAAAATGCAGGCCGGTGATCTGCTGATATTCAATAGCCTGCAACCACATGGCATCAGGCCCAATAACAGTGAGAACAAAGTTCGGATTGCACAATACATTTCCATGATGCCGGCCGAAGAAGATAATGAAGCATTACTTCAGTGGAGGATAGCCTCCTGGAGAGACAGGATCGCACCCGAGGGTTATGCCTTCCCTGGTGATCCACGTAATTGGGAACAAACAAAATATGGTACGGCAGAATTGACGGGGCTGGGAAAGAAACTATTGGGAATAGAAAAATGGTAAGCAATACAAACCAACCATACACCACGCTCAGCAATGGCATTGGAATGCCGTTGCTGGGCCTTGGTGTTTATGATATGCATGGCCATGAAGCGGAGCAGGCTGTTCAGGATGCTTTGGAAATTGGTTACCGGCTTTTTGATACAGCATCATTATATGACAATGAAAATGAAATCGGGAATGCATTGCGGAACAGCAGCATTCCTCGGGAAGATATTTTTGTGACAACAAAACTCGGTAATGATGATCATGGTTATGATGCTGCCCTCCGGGCTTTTGAAAAGAGCCTGGTAAAATTGCAAATGGATTATGTAGATCTGTACCTGGTACACTGGCCGGTAAAGGGTCAAAGAAAAGAAAGCTGGAAGGCGTTGGAGAAACTATACAATGATAAACGGGTAAGGGCCATAGGTGTCGCCAACTACTCTATAGAATTTTTGGATGAACTGGAAACATACGCCACTATCACTCCCATGCTCAACCAGGTTGAATTTACACCATGGTTATTCCAGGGTGAACTCCTGCAATACTGCCAAAACAGAAACATACAGTTGCAATCTTATTCACCTCTTACAAGAGGTCTTAAACTTGGGGACCCCAGGCTTATTGCGCTGGCCGAAAAATATGATCGTACACCCGCACAAATAGTATTGAGATGGAATTTTGAACATGGAATATCCACGATTCCAAAATCTGTAAGCAAAAAGCGACTCAAAGAAAACTTTGAGTCGCTTGCATTCAAAATCTCTGAAGACGATGTTGCACTCATGGACGGTTTCAATGAAAACTTCCGGATATGTGACAACCCTATGGATATGTTTTAGATTACTTCGAAGTTTGCCATCATACCCATGTCCTCATGTTCAAGTTTATGACAATGCATCAGGTATACACCTTTAAATGCATCAAACCTCACAAGTACTTCTACTGTCTCCCGGTCTTCAAGCAAAACGGTGTCTTTCCATCCTGATTCCCATGGAAACAATTGATTTCTTCCACCGGTTCTTGAAACGACCTGGAACGATGCTCCGTGAACATGAACAGGATGGGGAGCATTTCCACTGGTTTTAAATATCCATTTTTCGGTTACACCAAATGGTACTGACCAGTCAATGCGCTCCATATCATATTCCCTACCATTAATCTTACTCATACCATCAAAACTGAACTGCCTGGTTGTAACCGGGTTGGTTAAAGCTGTTATCACAGAAGAGGTTACAGGAAGTTCCCCCGATATTGTTATACTATTGATCCTGAATTCAAGCAAGTCCCATCCGCTTCTTAAATCGCGTAACATAATTGTAGTTCCGTTGGGATAATTCCTGAAATCTATCAGAATATCAGTTCTCTCACCATTGGCCATATCAATCCTGTTCAAATCAACAGACGCGGCCAGTAGCCCGCCATCGTTACCAATCAGTCGCATGGTGGCATTATTACTGAGTACCAAACCAAATATTCTTGCATTGGCTCCATTTAAAACGCGGAACCTGTAAACTGATCGTTCAACATTTAAGTATGGGCTACGTGTGCCATTCACCAAGGGGATCTTTCCTATCATTCCACCACTGGATGGTTTATAGGTTAGGTTATTATTTCCGTCAAGCGTAGCATCTCTGATAATCAACGGCAATTCATAAGGCCCTGAGGGTAAATTCAATGCTGCTTCTTCTGCATCATTAATGATGAACCCTCCGCTTTGTCCAAGGTAAACCTGTTTACCGGTAAGCATATGCGGATGGGGATGATAAAAATTCAATGCTGCCCGCTGGTTGATAGTAAAACTATAATTATAGGTAAAACCAGGAATTATAGAACTCATCGGCTGGCCATCATTATGATGATCAACGATCATTCCATGCCAATGGGTTATGGTCTCTTCCGGCAGTGAATTCTTCAGCTGGATATTTACATTATCACCCTTATTGGCTCTTATCAGCGGCCCTGGAAATTGGCCATTATATGCCCACACATTAGAGATCATCCCACCTCCAAGGTCACTGGTGGCAAGTTTGGATTCTAATGTAAGCGCAGAAGGCGTTACTGTTGTTGGAAATTTTAAGGGATAGCGAGTTGCAATTGTTCCACCTCCCCTGGCGGACATCATGTCAATCCCAGCTTCCTGGATGCCCAATTGCTCTTTACGGCAACCCCATAATATTGAAGATCCTGCAGCGGCAGAAAGTAATGAAACGAAATCTCTCCTTTTCATAAAACAAAGTTTAGGGTTATTAAATGTTTTCTAATGGGCTGATATAAAGCAGGAATTGGAGAGTGTATCTGACAGGATATCGGGACAATTATCCTAAAGATATATATATAATTTTCTAAAATTAATGAGCGTTATATTATTCTTATGTGACAAAAGTCATTGTTTATTAAGTAGAACTGTTTAGATCATATGTCAAAACACAAGCTCAAAAAATAGTTCAGCAACATTCATGATCCAGAATGGCCAGTGTTTTATCATAGAAAGCTTTTGCTCGCTCGGGTGAGCTTCCAACGCATACAAGTCCAAGTTTTCCAAATTCAGAAAGAGCACCAACCAGGTGAAACATCACACCCTCCTGGGCGGCGCCATCATACATGAGTTCGTGGTACATGGCGATATCAATGAGGTCATCAGGTGTTAGTCCTTTGTATTTTTCGCTGCTTACATTATCGGATGCGAAATAGTAGCGCTTGCTATTGCTGGCGGTTATATATGCTCCTCTCTTTGCATCATATTTGCCTCCGGTTAAAAATTGTAGCATCAGGTAAGGGTGGGTGGTGCCGCCTTTTCTCAGATTTATTTCGATGGCATAATGTTTCCACGATCCATCTGCCTGTTTCACCGAAATAAAATCAATAGCGAATCTTCCAAGGGTTCCTTTCTTTTCCAGAACAACTGCAATCTTCAATCCTTCTTCTGCAAGCGTAACGTTATAGGTTTCATCGGCAGGGAAGATTGCACCAATAAAAATCTGTCCATCATCACCACCAAGAACCTGGTCGTGCGTGCTCACAATATTTATTTCGCGGGTGGGATTGATAACGCATTGCACGGATGGCGACATTTTGATCTCGCCTTCCAGGAACTCTTCCACGATGCCGCCCATCTCCTGGAACTTTTCAAAAAACATAGCCTGGCTTAGATCTTTGGCAACTGTACTCATCTGCTTTGTGAGCACTGATTCGATATTTTTTTCCAAAGCATCATCAATAACGAGATCAGCATATTTAAAAACCGCATTGCCATCACCGCTAAATCCATCATTCATTTTGATCACCGCTTTGCGAAGTGATGGATTTCTGCGTTTAAGTTTAGCAAGTGCTTCAGCAATATCCTGCCTGGTATGAAGGTCTTCATAACCTTCAGGTAACAGAACACCGGCCGCCCTGAAACTCTTCCTGCTGCCCGATTTGGAGCCTTCGTATAATTTATCAGGATCAGTTCCAAACAATGGAACACCGAGTTGTACTGAAAGAGATTTTTCGAGGTTAGTTACATTGTAACAAGTTAGATGTGCCACTTCTTTATCTGGAACCAACTTCTTTATCCTTTCCAGCAATCTTGGTCTTTCTAGAATTTTTTGTGTGAGTGGTTTAATGGACGCGTCATAACAACTCAGCATGGTAAGCCGCTTCTTAGCATGGTGACCTGTAATACCCGGAAGCAAGTGCAGGTAATAGTCTACAATAGTATCGGCAACCGGCATGCTGGTTACATATATAAGATTTGTATTAGGCATGCGCAATAACATCAGAAGGCATAACATGCGTTCCTCATAATGCACCACACCTTTGATCTTTGAAAGGATGTCCTGGTCGAGTGTGAGTGATGGGATGATGATTACGGTTCGTGGCGCAAGTTTATCGGGAAAAATGCTTTCGAATTGCTTGCCGAATTTTTGCTGGATATCGGAGAACGCGGCATTCTCTTCCGGTGTTCCGGGAGGAGGGCAGTCATCGCATTTAACAAAGGTTTTACCCAGGTGACCGGCAGAAGGCGACATATGCGTTAGTTTGCCTAGAAGTTACAAAAAAGAGCGCATTCCACATTACGAACTCCACAGGTGATTGTCAAGTTTTAATGCCTGAAAACAATGTGAGGGATATCTTGTTTAAGACTGTACTTCGAAACCTTCAAAACAATGAACAGGAAATTATCATCTATACCTTTTTCAATACTTGATCTTGCCACTATACACCAGGGCGATATGAATGCCGGTAATGCCTTCAGGAGAAGCCTGGAGATGGCGCAAACGGCTGAGCTGCTGGGTTATACGCGCTATTGGTTTGCGGAACACCACAATATGGAAAGTGTAGCCTCGGCAGCTACGTCGGTATTGATCGGGTATGTTGCAGGCAGAACAAACAGCATCAGGGTGGGGTCGGGGGGTATCATGTTGCCCAACCACTCACCTTTGGTTATTGCAGAGCAGTTTGGAACGCTCGAAACATTATATCCCGGGCGAATTGACCTCGGCATTGGCCGTGCGCCGGGAACTGACCCGGTAACCTCTCATGCGTTGAGAAGAAGTCTAAAAGGGGATATCAATGAATTTCCGTCGGATGTGGTTGAGCTGATCAATTACCTCGGTGATGCAGATCCCCAGGCAAAAGTGAGGGCTATACCCGGACAGGGAACAAAAGTTCCGGTATGGCTTCTGGGGTCAAGCACCTATAGCGCACAGCTGGCAGGTATGCTTGGCCTCCCATTTGCCTTTGCCTCCCATTTTGCGCCAGCCCAGTTAATGGACGCCCTTCAGGTTTATCGCAGCCATTTCAAACCCTCGACCTTTCTTAAAG
This sequence comes from Flavihumibacter sp. ZG627, assembly GCF_000814325.1. Taxonomy (GTDB): domain Bacteria; phylum Bacteroidota; class Bacteroidia; order Chitinophagales; family Chitinophagaceae; genus Flavihumibacter. Next base: position 186,099 of record NZ_JPHF01000003.1, read on the forward strand.
AGCCTTATGCAATGGCTTGTGTCAATATCATTGCGGCCGGAACCGATGAAGAAGCAGAGTTCCTCGCCAGCTCATTTTACCAGTTAGCACTGGGATTATTCCGTAATGACCGCAGGCCTTTGGCGCCGCCTGTCAGAAGTATGGAAGGCATCTGGACTGAGCCGGAAAGAAATGCCGTGATGCATATGCTCACTTATTCATTCAGAGGGAGTAAAACAACTGTTTCCGGATCATTGCAGGCTTTCCTTGATAAGACCGGTGTGGATGAGATCATGGCGGCTACCTATGTACATGATATGGGGGCAAGAAAAATGTCGATGGAACTGGTGGCATCAATCTTCAGCCAAGGTGCTGGATAAGTTTATTAATTTGCATACCCGGAATGTTAGCTCAGCTGGTTAGAGTATTACCTTGACATGGTAGGGGTCGGCGGTTCGAATCCGCCACATTCCACTTAAATTAGAAAGATCAATTCTTTTCCCTTATTTTAATTATTCAATAATTTATATCACTATGGGAAAATTTGTCATTAAAAAAGGAAAAGACGATCAGTTCTATTTCAGCCTGAAAGCAGGCAATGGTGAAAGGATACTCGGCAGTGAAGGTTACACCACTCTACCCGCTTGCAATAACGGGATTGAATCAGTTAAGTCAAATGCATCTAATGATGCCCGTTATGAACGCAAAACTGCCGCCAATGGCAAACATTATTTCATACTGAAGGCTGGTAATGGACAAGTAATTGGAAACAGTGAAATGTATGAAACCGCATCGAGCCGTGATAACGGAATAGAATCAGTGAAAAAGAATGCGGCTGAGGCACCTACAGAAATGGAGTAATATAAAGTTACCCGTAACAGCATCTGCCCGCCTACTCTGGCCTAACGGCCAGTTTCGGCGGGCAGATGCCTAGTTTGAAATACTAACAGCCTTCCGTACATATGCCTTATCAAGCAACTGGCGTATCATAAAATCAGCTACATCGGCCTTTGAAATTTTAAGGCTAAGCGCTTTGTATTTGCCATCAAAGCCAATTTTATAGGAATTGGTAAGGGCACCATCCATTAATGCGGCGGGCCTTACAAGGGTATAATCAAGCCCGCTTTTCAAAACATAGTTTTCCTGCAGATTGTGATCTTTAAATGCCTTCCGGAGCAGCATACCGAACATAATATGTTTCCAGATAAAATTAAGGTTGCCGTAACTCTCACCCATCCCAAGTGTGGTTTGGCATACAAGCCGCCTTATTCCCGAACTTTTCATGGCCTCAATGATATTGCTTGTTCCCACCGCCCTTATCTTTCCAGCCTTGCCATCACCCAGCGCACAAAGAACAGCATCATGGCCCGTAATAGCATTTTCTACTTCTTCCGGTTTGCGTACATCGCCCATGTAAATTGTTAATCTCTCGTTGCGAAGATGTTCGAGCTTTGCCGGATCGCGTACAAACGCCGTAATAGTATGACCATTAAATAAAGACTGTTTCACCAGCTCCTTTCCTACGGAGCCAGTAGCACCAAAAATTACCAGTTTCATTTTGACTTGTTTTAAATGTATTCAGCAAAGTTGAAACCGGCTTGTTGCAAAAAATAGAACAAATGCGTCAGTTGTTCAAAGCTGGAATGCTTTAGGAGTTTTACCAGTGAACGCTTTGAATACCCTTATAAAATGTGACTGATCTGAAAAGCCGTTCTCATAAACTATATCAGTAAGCCTCTTATAGTCTTTAACAGTTAACTGTTTCAGTGATGACTGGAACTGTATTATCCGGGCAAACTGTTTTGGTGATAAACCCGTTTCAATAAGAAATCTTCGTTCAAACGTACGGATCGCAAGCCTGATTTTCTCAGCAACAGATTGAATACTCTCCTGCCCTTTACTTGCAATGATCATCTCTATGGCCTGCCTTATTTTATAATCGAGGTTCTGCTTTCTCTCCTCAAAATATAACAACAACATTTTTGACATCATCTCAATCCTTTGCTCATTATTGTTAGCTCCCAAAAGTTTCCTGGTAAGCAATGCTATATTGATTTTCTTCACATCTTCGAGATAATAACAATTGTCAATTATACTCCTGGGGTCAATATTGAAAAATGTTCTCGGCACAAAAGGATACAACTGGAAAATAATGAGATTATATGCACCAGAAATTTCAAGCTCAATCGGCTTAATTGTTTGTCCATACAAAAAAATCTCAGGCATTTCTTTATTATGTGGCCTTACGGTCAACCCATGCGCTGTGTTCTGGAACATCAATCCGGGATAACCATCTGCAAAAAAAGGCAGGCTGGTTTTTAGACTGTCGTCACCACTTTCAAAAACCCAGATATTCTTTACAAATAATGAGATACGCTTATCGGGTATTATACTTTGGAAATCCATGGTGGTAATTTGCAAATATGCGGTTTTTTGATCGGAGGCTATAACTATTAACACCAGTTTTAGTGCTATTTACGCTGCATTTTAAGTTAGTTACGAAGTTTAGGAAAATGGGTCATAACAGGTTTTGTATAGCTGTATTTACCTTCGCAGTTGTATTTTTTTTAGGATCAGAGAAGCGGCTGGCGAGCGGAGTTTGATTCCGTCTAAAAGCCGACGAAGTGCCGACTCTAAGCCGTCTCCAAGCGGGATGAAATCGGGCGGGAAGCGCGTCAAAAGGGTGATTGAACGGTGGCGGAAGCGTGTTTGAAGCGCTTTTGAAGCGTCTTTTAGTAGTCAATAAGTATTCTTCAAAGCGTCAACGAGCCTTCTATTATGTGGAAACCTGCCTTATCAAGGGGCTAGCTCCATCCCCTGTAGTACTAAATTAGTTTTTTTAAAAAAAAGGATTTATTTCTGGTGCCAGATGATAACCAGGTGGGGATGAGATGGGGACCAGATGGGGACCAGGAGCAAGGTTAGTGCTTGGGTAGAGCAAAGACTTACTGAAGACTTTCCATGACCGCGTGTTTGTATAAACGGCCTATGGGAATTTCCTTTTCGCCCAGTTGAACGGAAAGGCCGTTATATCCTGATATTTTATCGAGCGAAACAATATAGGAGCGATGAACCCTTATGAACTTATGTTCCGATAACAGGTTCTCCATGGCTGTGATGGACTGCTTCACCAGGAAATGTTTGTTGCCTGCCATATAAACCATCACATAATCTTTCAGGCTTTCGATATAGGTCACTTCATTCACGAAAACCTTCTTCATATCCTTATCCACTTTGAGGTAAACAAAGGCTGGATTTTTTGGCGCATCGCTCTGGGTGGCCAGCGGTGCTTCGAGACCCATGATCCGGTTCAGTTTGGTGATCGCTTTAAAAAAGCGCTCGAAAGAAACAGGCTTAACCAGGTAATCTACCGCATCCAGTTCAAAGCCATCAACGGCATAATCGCGATAGGCTGTTACAAAAATGACCTTGGGCGGATGCGTAAGATTTTTCAGGAATTCTGTGCCAATGATACTGGGCATTTTTATATCGAGAAAGATCACGTCAATGGTGCGTTGATGTAATACTTCCAATGCTTCGATGGCATTACGGCATTGTCCGGCAATTTCGAGCCCATTGATGGCGGAAATATACCTGCAAAGTACCTGCAGTGCCGGCGGCTCATCATCTATCAGCAGGCATCGGAGTTTCATGCAGGACGCATTTGAATGTTTACGGCTGCTTCTGGCATCGGCGAAGGCATATATGCAGGCTGGATGGCCGTTAGCCTTATTAGAAGTGATACTACAAAGAAAGAACCTTCATCATTTAACTTAAGTTCATATCGGTCAGAATAAATAAATCCAAGTCTTTTCTTCACATTCTGAATGCTGGTGTCAGCCTCTGGCTGCCTGATGTTTTCGTCTTTGCTATAGGCGATCTTACATCGAAGGGTTTCATTTTTTACCGAAGCATCAAAAGCCAGCCAGGGTTTTTGGATATATGGTGCTGCACAATATTTAAATGCGTTTTCAAGGAATGGCATCAGAAGTAAGGGAGCTATAAACTGGTCTCGTATATTGCCTTCAACACTCCAGGAGATCTCTATCCTGTTGTTAAATCGTTCTGATTCAAGGTCAATATAATTTCGCATAATCGCGATCTCATTTTCAAGCCTTACTTCTTCCGATTTACAATCGTATAACATATAACTTAAAAGAGAAGACAGTTTCAGGATCAGTGTTGGGGTATCGGATGACCTGTTAATGGAGCAGGTATAAATATTGTTGAGCGTACTGACCAGAAAATGCGGATGAACCTGTGCCTTCAGCAGCTGGAGCTCAGTGCTGATCTTTTCCTGTTGAACCTGCATGCGGTCGCGTTGTTTAGCTGTCCATAATTTAAAAAACTTAATGATCATGGGGCTGGCTGCTGAGGTGGTCATACAAAGAAAACTTTGGGGAAGTGCAGCCCTTAGTGATTTAACCGGAATCTGCATAAGCTCCAGCACGGGAACAACCACATAGGTGCGATAAACAGCGTTCATATAAAGTCCAAGAGCGCCCCAGGTAAGCACCAATAAAAGGAACTGCCATAATTTTCCCTTTAGTAATATTCGGGGTATGGCGTAATAAACCATCGGATAGCTGAAAAAGATAAACATCGGAAGCCATAAAAGCATTTTAAAAAGCTGCTGAGAAAAAGGACCATCCTGTGGGATCATAATTTTCCAGAAAATAGCCCATATTATTATATGAAAGCTCCAATAAATGACATGACGCCAAACCCGATAACGATCTGAAAAAACAAAATCGTTATAAAGAAATGTATTAACTCTTTTGAGCAATAGATGCATCATACCATTTTAATTCAACCATGCCGGTTCAGGCATTTTGTATTGTTTCTCCGGTGCTGTGAATTTTGATGTTACAGATTCTGTTCCAGGCAGTATCATACCCGTTAAATTGATCTGCAGGAACACTTCAAATGAATTTCCTTTATCATTCAGTTCCAGTTCATAGTTAGCCGGATAAATAATTGCAAGTCTTTTCTTTACGTTAGCGATCCCGATACCATTTTGACGGAAGGGCTGGTCTTCATTTTTACTATTGGCGATACTGCATCGAAGTATTCCATCCTGCACCCTGATATCAACGCTAAGCCATGATTTTTCCAACTGTTCGGAGGTGCCGTGCTTAAAGGCATTCTCAATAAAAGGCAGGAGCATCAAAGGGGCTATACGGGTATCGTGTCCGTCATCCCTAACATACCAGTTTAATTCTATTTTACTGCCATAGCGCTCTGCTTCAAGGTCAATATAATTCTTCATGATCGCTATTTCCTTTTCCAGTTTTACTTCTTCTGCATTACAGTCGTAGAGCATATAGCTGATGAGCGAAGAAAGCTTAACGATGAGTGTTGGGGTTTTTGGAGATTGCTCCATCGAAAAGGAATAGATATTATTAAGCGTATTAAAGAGGAAATGAGGATGAACCTGGGCTTTCAGTAACTGCAGTTCGGCGGTTACCTTTTCCTGTTCTGCGTATAACCATTCGCGTTGCTGTAACGTCAGCATCTTGAAAAACTTTATCACCATCGGACTGGCGGCGGATGTTGTCATACAGAGGTAACAGAAAGCAAGCGGCCCGCGAGGAAGAATATTATCCAATCCCATTGCTTCCTGTGCAGGTATCAATACATAAGCGCGGTATCCCGAGTCAATAAAGAGTCCTGCTCCTCCCCACGCCAGCAGCACCAGGAAAAATTCCAGCAATTTTCCTTTGAGTAATAAATAGGGAACGGCGATATAAACAAGGGGATAGCTAAAGAATATAAACACCGGCACCCACATGGCCATATTGAGGAGTTGCCTTCCATAAGACAAGGGCACGTCCATGAGTATCCAGAAGGCGGCCCATAAACAAATATGAAATGACCAATACAGGAGATGCCTCCATACCCTGTAGCGGGAGGAGAATAAAAACTCATTATATAAAAAAGAATTCATGGTTCTCGCCTGATACAATTTAATCAATTTAGGACAATGATTTTAAGGCCAGGGATGGAAACAGACAGAATGCGGATATTTCCGACGAATGACGCATTATACAGCTAAAAGCCACTCACCACAGGGCTTCTGCTTTATTTCTATAAATCGCCACGTTCAGCGATTGGAGCCGGATGGAGCGAAAAAACGATTCTATCTTGGTTATTCTTCATCGTTTAACCTTAACATCTTTGATTATGAAAAAGTATTTCCTCCAGGCGGCATTTATAACCGGATTCACTGTTCTTCTTTTTTCCTGCCAGAAAGAAGATGGGCTGGCAGTAAAAGAAAATGCCTCTTCACTTTCTGCGCGTAATGGTGAACTCATGGGTCACCTGAAGCAGACCAAAACATTTTCTTCTGACGTGGCCATTAAATGGATGACCATGCAGGTAAGGCAGATGAGGTACTATCCTCCGCTGGTAGGAAATGTGGCCTATTCACGTCATTATGCTTACAGTGGAATTGCGCTCTATGAGGCGGTAGTTCCGGGGATGCCGGCTCACCAGTCGATAGCTTCCCAGCTTAATGGGTTAAATGGCCTGCCAACCACTGAACCGGGCGCTGCCTATCATTGGGCAGCGAGTGCCAATGCTGCCCTGGCGCATATCAACCGGAGTATGTTCCCCAATGCCACAGATGCGCATAAGCCTGCTATGGACAGTCTGGAACAAAGTCTGCTTGCGGAATACAGTGCAGAAACAGATGCTGCTATCATTGAGCGCTCTGTGAACTTTGGAAAAGCAGTTGCCGAGGCGGTGATGAGTTGGGCAAATACCGATGGTCATCAGAATATTAATAATCCCTATATTCCTTTGGACCCCACTAAGATTGGAGGTATCTATTGGACACCACCCGCCATCATACCGGTGCATACGGTGCAATATATAGGAGACCTACGGCGGATGGTTGCCAGCAGTGGTGATGGAGCCGGACTACCAGCTCCAGACTATGCCAATTTACCCGCCATGACCATGGAAGTGGTTAATGCAAGGCCGGAGATCGGAACAGACAATTATTTCAAGGCATTCTGGTGGAGAGATTTTCCCGGCACCAGTACCCCCGGGCACTATGTTAGCATATTGCGGCAGGTGCTTTCAAGGGAAAAACCATCGCTTGATGTTGCGGCCCTCGCCTATGCGCTTGGTGGAATAATTGATGTGGATATCACCATCAGCAGCTGGCAGGACAAGTTTAAGTACCTGCTTGCGCGACCATTTAATTATGTATCCGTACTTGGAATTGCGCCGAATAATTTACTGGGGGCACCACATCCTGAATACCCTGCGGCCCATGCAACATTATCAGCTGCCAATGCGGAAGCAATGGCCCATATTTTCGGCGAAGATTATGCCTTTACAGATAGTACATTTTATGGAATGGCTACACCGGGCGGAGCATTAGAACCCCGCCATTTCAGTTCATTCCGAGAGGCCGGTGAAGAAGCAGGATGGTCTAGACTCTATGGTGGAATCCACTACAGGCCTTCCATTGAAGCTGGTTTCTGGCAGGGAAGAAAAGTGGCACATAATATTATCTCTACACTTCGGTTCCGAAAATAAGTTGCTTACCTCTGAACATTTAGTTTATTACCACTAAACCTTAGCCTTGAACCGGGATGCAATGATCCCGAAAAAAAAGGCCGTCTCAAATAATTTCTGAGATGGCCCTTTTTTTACTACTGCCTTAATACTTTTTTGGTTTCATTTCCGGCAAAGTCGAACACGCTGAAAAGGATGATATTATCAGGTTGCAGCTGATGTGTATTCTTCACCGTATATTCCCAATTCAGACCTGTAAAGGGGTTCAGTTGTGCGGCTCCTTCTTCAATGATACTGCCGTCAAAAGTATATATCACACACCAGGCAGCGATCACTTTTATATTATCGGAAGCGTCCACCTCAATGATATCACCTTCCTTTCCTCTGTATGCATGAAGATCATAGGAGTGAATCACGGGAGCTATTGAAAAATCGGACAAGGCCAGGTTATACTCCGTTTTGCCGTCTTTGCGAAAGGGCGTATAAAAACTTTTTCTTACAGGGTCTTTATTGACATCGGAGGCGTATTGCTGGGCCCGTTTAAAATTGCTTTGAGAAAGCTTTTGCTTTTGAGTTTTCACCTGTAGGCTGCGGTTAGGTTTGCGGATCCATATTTCTTTACCGCCCCTGTTCATGAGGTAATGGGTATCACTAATGCCGCCTGTGAAGTGCCTTAATAAAATGTTGTGTTTGGTTGAGGCCATAAAAAATCATTTTTAAATAGTTTTAAAATAATCAACAAAGAACCTCCCATGGTAACATCACGGTATCGTCACGGTATCGTCACGGTACCGTTAAAGGTCCGCCATAGATCCGCTATAGAAAGGTCATAGACCCGCTAATCACGGCATTCTAATAGCCATGTGAACTATGGAAAGTGGGTCCCTGTCTAATCCCTATGATTGGTGGTCCCGATATTGGGAGATTGCCATATGAGAGAAACGGCAAAAGAGGGATACGTGGGAACTTGAAAATCCTTAACAATTTAAATATATGTAATTAATTTACACTTTCTACAGATGCAAGCGGCTGCGAAATAATATTCCCAAAAACGAGGTTTGTGCCATGAATATTCAGTTGCCGGTTTTTAAGGCTTCCACATAAGGGCCCTCCCGCATTATGCGAAGGGATGGTTGCCTTTTGCCGTCACCAGTCAATTTCAAAATCAACAGGGAGATATAGCCCTGGACCAGCTGCGGGCGGTTGATAAAATTCGACTGGACAGGAAACTGCGTACTCTTGATGCTAAAACAGCCTCAGATATCCTCAAAGTTTTGCAAACAATGTTTCAATAGAGCCATTATAATTAAGAAAGTTTGGGGAATAAAAAAAGACCCACATTGCTGTAAGTCTTTTATCTGTGGTGTGGGCCGGAATCGAACCGGCGACACAAGGATTTTCAGTCCTTTGCTCTACCAACTGAGCTACCGCACCGGAGACATTTAAGATGTAAGAAGTAAGATTTACTTCTCAATCGGGACGCAAAAATAGGGGGATTTCAACAAAAAACCACGGGTTATCAACAAATTTTTATTTGTCTACATACCGTACTGCCCCAAAAACTTGATCCGCATGATCTTAAGCTGCTCCCAGGTGAAATTGCTGTCTGCAAGTTCTTCCTGCGCCACCTGCAGGGAGGATGTTTCACATCCCTTGAAATAATCGAGGATCTCTTCCTGGTCATATTCATCCAGCATCTCGTCAATGGCGTAATCCAGATTCAACCGCGTACCACTGGCAGCGATGGTTTCCATTTCTTCCAACAGACTATCAAGTTTCAGTTCCTTATTTCTTGCAATGGTTTCCAGCGGAATACGCTTATCTGTTTGCTGGATGATATATACTTTAAGTCCCCCTTTGTTCAGCACGCTTTTCATCACGAAATCATCGGGCTTCTCAATATCATTCTCTTCAACATATTTGGCTATCAGCTCCACGAAGGGCTTGCCATAACGAAGGGCTTTCCCTTTGCTAACGCCCTGGCATTTGTCGAGTTCCGCAACAGTTGTAGGGTAAAGGGTTGCCATATCCTGTAATGAATTCTCCAGGAAAATAACAAAGGGAGGCAGGCCCTTGCGCTTAGCTTCTTTCTGGCGAAGCTCTTTCAACATCTCAAACAATTTTTCATCGGTTGCCGCCACTGCTCCACCACCCGCATCGCCACCTTCTTCATCATCGGCATTGGCATCTTCGAAGAGATTGTTCATCACGATCTTGAAGCTCGTCGGCTTCTTAATAAAGGCTGCACCGGTTTTGGTGAGTTTCAATACACCATACTCTTCAATATCCTTAGAAAGATATCCCGCAAGTAATAACTGGCGAATGAGGGTAGCCCAGTAATGATCGGGCTGGTCTTTACCAATTCCAAACGCATCCAGTCCGTTATGTCGGTACATCTGGTTTTGCGGTGTCAATCTTCCAATTATAATATTCACTGTATAATCGGTAGCAAATCTTTCGTCGAGGGTCTTCACCAGCTTAAGCACCTTCACTGCATTTTCCTTCGCCTCTACATATTCTTTGGGGTTGCGGCAGTTATCACAATGTCCGCAGTTCTCCACCTGCCAGTCTTCGCCGAAATAATTCAGCAGCACCCTTCTCCTGCACACGCCGGTTTCGGCATAGGCAACAGTTTCATTGATGAGCTGTGCACCCACTTCTCTTTCACTGAGTGGCTTATCGCGCATCAGGTGTTCGAGTTTTGAAACATCCTTATGCGAATAATAGAGGATACAAACACCCTCCAGTCCATCGCGGCCAGCTCGACCGGTTTCCTGGTAATAGTTTTCGATGCTCTTGGGAATATTATAATGCATAACGAAACGCACATCAGGTTTGTCGATGCCCATTCCAAATGCAATAGTGGCAACAATCACCTGGGTGTCTTCATTCAGGAAAAGATCCTGACGCTGTGCGCGGAGCTTTGAATCGAGTCCCGCATGATATGCAACCGCCTTCACTCCGTTGGCCACCAGCACGCCGGCCAGCTCCTCGGTGGTTTTACGGTTTAGTGTATAGATGATTCCACTTTTGCCCTTGTTCTGAACAATGTATTTGACCATGTTGCGGATGGTCTGGTCTTTATTGATCTTGGGCTGGATCTCGTAATAGAGGTTATCGCGGTTAAAGGAGGATATGAAGATCTCGGGCTTTCTTAGTCCGAGGTTCTTGACGATATCGCTCTGCACTTTGGGGGTAGCCGTGGCTGTTAGTGCGATGACGGGAACAGACTCACTGATCTGGTCCATCATTTCACGGAGGCGGCGGTATTCGGGTCTGAAATCGTGGCCCCACTCGGAGATACAGTGTGCCTCATCCACGGCGAAAAATGAAATGGGGAGGTCACTGAAAAATTCGAGGTTCTCCTGTTTGGTGAGGGTTTCAGGTGCTACATATAACATTTTCGTATGACCATTGAGGAGGTCATCATGTACTTCGCGGATCTCTTTTTTATTGAGGGTGGAGTTCAGAAAATGCGCCACGTTGTCATTATCACTATATCCGCGGACCAGGTCAACCTGGTTCTTCATAAGAGCGATGAGGGGAGAAACGATGATGGCCACTCCCGGCAATATCATGGCGGGAAGCTGGTAGCAGAGGCTTTTGCCTCCTCCGGTGGGCATGATCACGAAAGTATCTTTACCGGCCAGCAGGGAGGAGATGATCTCTTCCTGATCGCCTTTGAATTTATTGAATCCGAAATATTCCTGCAGGGAATCCTGGAGGGGAACCGTATTAGCGGTGGCTTTGGATTTTGTTTTAGCAGTGCTTTTTTTTGGTGCCGGCTTCACTGCATCGGTTTTCCGGGATCTTGTTGTTGTTGCCATTGCATTTGTTTTCTAACTCACATAAGTGCAGAACGCTCATAAGTTACCGAAAAAAAGCGGCAATAAGAGTGATGAACCAACCCGGTTCAGCTCCCTATTAGTTGCCTAACTAACCACTTTTTGACGGACCGCGAAATTACTTAAATAGGAGCAGGAAAACAGGCTGAAATTGTTAATATCGGGCAGGGGTTCGCCAAATCTCCTATTTTTGTGCCGCTTCAATATGAATTCTCAACAGATAAAAGCAATTGCCCGCCGCACCATTGAACTGGAAACAGCCTCGGTAGCGGGATTACAGGAGTTTCTGAACGATGACTTTGTAAATGCGGTGCAGGCCGTTTATGAAAGCAAAGGCCGTCTTGTGGTAAGTGGTATTGGCAAAAGCGCCATCGTAGCACAGAAGATCGTTGCCACCCTCAACTCCACCGGAACCCCATCCCTTTATATGCATGCCGCCGATGCCATCCATGGCGACCTTGGCATGGTACAGGAGGCTGATGTTGTGATGGTGATCAGCAAAAGCGGGGAGAGTCCGGAGATCAAGGTGCTGGTTCCGCTGATAAGAAATTTCGGCAATATCCTGATCGGAATGGTGGGTCGGGCAGATTGTTTCCTTGCCCGGCAAAGCACCATGGTGCTGAATACAACTGTTTCGCAGGAGGCTTGTCCCAATAACCTGGCGCCCACCAGTTCTACAACGGCGCAGATGGTGATGGGCGATGCCCTGGCAGTTTGCCTGATGGAACTGAGGGGCTTCAATGGACAGGATTTTGCCAAGTTCCATCCCGGCGGCAACCTCGGCAAAAAGTTATACCTGCGGGTACGCGATTTGTATGTTAACAACCAGAAACCGTCTGTTTTACCAGATGCCAACCTTAAGGAGGTAATCATTTCCATTTCGGGCAGCAGGTTGGGTGTTACAGCAGTATTGACACCGGAAAATGAGGTGCTTGGGGTGGTGACCGACGGTGACCTTAGGCGGATGCTGGAAAAAGATCCGGACCTCAAGACCATTCGGGCAGAAAACATCATGACCCCAAATCCAAAGAGTATCGCTGGGGATGCGATGGCCATTGACGCACTTGATTTGTTGAGAAAACATGATATCACCCAACTGGTGGTAGCAGATACCAATAAACAATACCTTGGTATCATACATTTGCACGATCTAATAAAAGAAGGGCTTATCTAATGAATAAACATCACTATGTGGCCATTATGGCCGGCGGCATCGGAAGCCGTTTCTGGCCCATGAGCCGTACCCATTACCCGAAACAGTTCCTCGATATCCTGAATACCGGAAAAACGTTGATCCAGTGGACCTTTGACCGCTTTGCCGATTTCATTCCCGTGGAGAATATTTTCGTGGTTACCTCTGAGGAGTATTCCGGAATTGTTGCCGAGCAGCTTCCTGGTTTGCCGGTTGAAAATATTTTAGGAGAGCCATCCCGCAAAAATACTGCTCCCTGTATTGCCTATATCTCCTTCAAGCTGATGCAGAAAGATCCACTGGCATCACTAATAGTAGCGCCATCAGACCACCTGATCCTGGATAATATCGCGTTCCGTAAAGTATGCATGGAGGCCCTGAGCTTTGTGAACAAGCACAATGCCTTCATCACCCTTGGCATTCAACCTACCCAGCCAAATACGGGCTATGGTTATATCCAGTTTGAGCAGCATGCAGTGAGTGATAATGTATATAAGGTGAAGACTTTCACGGAAAAGCCTAACCTGGAGCTGGCGAAAACATTTGTAGCCAGTGGTGAGTTTCTTTGGAATGCAGGCATTTTCGTGTGGCAGGTGAAAAATATCCTGACCGCATTTGAACACTACCTCCCTGAGATGCATGAAGTATTTGCGGCTGATAAGGACAAGTTCAATGGTCCGGAAGAGAAAAAGGCCCTGGAAGCGATCTATCCGCAGTGCACCAATATCTCCATCGATTTTGGCATCATGGAGAAGGCCAATAATGTATATGTTATTCCTTCCTCTTTTGGCTGGAGTGACCTTGGAACCTGGAACAGCGCCTACGAGAACATCAATAAAGATTCCAACGAAAACGCCGTAGCGGGAAATAATGTAATGGTGATTGAAGCCCGCAACAATATGGTGCATGTACCTGATGAGAAGCTGGTATTGCTGCAGGGACTGGAAGACTATATAGTGGTGGATACAAGGGATGTATTGCTGATCTGTCAGAAAGACCGGGAGCAGGAGATCAAAGAATATGTGGCGGAGGTGAAGCGCAAAAAAGGGGAAAAGTTCCTCTGACGGCTGCCACTCATCAATTTTTAAGGATACCTCATGGATTTAACATGGGGTATTTTATTTTTACCAGTAATATTGTAATTATACCGGTAATGCGCCGGAAACCCACCCCAGCCGTCGGAAAAGCTGAACAGATAAAAATATATTGTAATGACAAGGTATAACTACTCATCGGGGGCGCCCTGGGAAGAAATTGTTGGTTACAGCCGGGCCGTCAAAATTGGAAACATCATTGAAGTAACGGGAACTGTTTCCGTTAACGAGCACAATGAAATTGTTGGTGTGGGTAACGCCTATGCGCAGACTAAACACATTATCGAGAAGATCGCTAAGGTTTTGGAACAGGCTGGCTCGGGACTTAAGGATGTTGTAAGGACCCGGATGTTCGTTACAGATATCAGTTTATGGGAAGAATATGGCCGTGCCCATGGCGAATTCTTTTCTGTAATTAAGCCCTGTACCACCATGGTGGAGGTGAAGGCCCTGATAGCACCAGAGTATCTCATTGAGATAGAAGCCTCCGCTATCCTCACAAGCTAATTTTTTTCAAAACCCTTATCAGATGCAGAAACAGATTACCTATTATGAAAATCTGGTTGAATCCTTTCTTGGAACAAGTAATATTGATCCCATTTCCCCGCATTTTGAACTGATGCGGTTCGAAGATATTCCAAACACTATACAGGACGGCACTTCAAATCCTTTCCGCCTGAATGCCTTTGTGATCGGGTTTGTAACGGGTGGGAAATTTAATCTCAGTATTTCCAATGAAGTATACGAGATGAAAAAGAACTCTATCTATTTCACCTCTCCCTGGCATATCAGGCAATATGCGAATATTGAAAACTGGCAGGGCTATATACTATTTTTTACGCCCGATTATATTTTCCAGTATCCGCAGGGAGAATATATTTTCAGGGAGTTCAGATTTTTCCATACCGAAAATGGAATGGTGGTAACGCCTAAAGAAAGCACCATAGATATATTGAAGACGCAATTCGATAAAATGTATGCGCTGTTGCACAGTGATTACCCTGACCGGATGAAGATGCTTTTCCATCACATTAACCTCTTCCTATATGAATGCAAGGCTGCATTTGGTATTGATAATAACCTGCCGGTTAGTGGAAAGGAAACCACGCTGAATAATTTCCTGCAGACGCTGAATAATTATTTCATGGAGTTGAACAAGGGCGAAATGGACAAGCCCCTTACGCTGAAATACGTTGCCACCAAGATGCACCTTCATCCCACCTACCTGAGCAACCTGTTGAAACAGCAGACCGGCAAAACCGCCGCCCAGCTTGTACGGGAACGGTTGATCCTGGAGGCGCAATCACTCCTGAAAAACACTGATATGACCATTGCGGAAATCGCCTATTATCTGCACTTTAAGGATAACAGTAATTTCGCCAAGTTTTTCCGCCATCAAACAAGTGTGAGTCCTTCCGACTATCGGGAGCAAGCCAAATTGACCCGCATGTAACTGTCGAAGGCTATCTTTGACGCATGCTTGCGTTAAATTCAAAACTTCCGGAAGTAGGCACCACCATCTTTACCACGATGAGTGCACTGGCTGCAAAACATGATGCTATAAATCTTGGGCAGGGCTTTCCTGATTTCCCTATGAATCAGCAGTTGGTTGATGCTGTGAGCAAGGCCATGCTGAATAACTATAACCAATATGCGCCGATGCCGGGATGGATGCCATTGCGCGAAGCAATTGCAGAAAAGATTCAATACCTCTACGGGGCAGGGGTGGATCCTGACCAGGAGATCACCATTACTCCAGGGGGCACCTATGCGATCTTTTCGGCACTCACGGCTATTCTTTCTCCCGGTGATGAAGTGATTGTTCTGGAGCCTGCCTACGACAGTTATATTCCCAATATTGTGGTGAATGGTGCGAAGCCAATACTGGTGTCGCTGAATCCTGCTGACTTCTCCATAAACTGGGAAGCCGTGAATGCAGCGCTCAGTGCCAGCACCAAGGCCATCATACTTAACTCGCCACATAACCCCAGTGGTGCAGTACTTAAAGAAAATGATATCACTGAACTACAAAAACTTATTCGCAAAAAGGATCTTTTCATAATCAGTGATGAAGTATATGAGCACCTGATTTTTGATGGCAGGAGCCATCTCTCCATGTTAAGGTATCCTGATTTGAGGGAAAGAAGTTTTGTATGTTTCTCCTTTGGAAAAACATACCATTGTACGGGGTGGAAGCTGGGATATTGTGTTGCGCCGGCAGAACTCACCCGCGAGTTCAGGAAGATACACCAGTTCAATTGCTTCAGCTGCCATACACCCTCACAGGTAGGAATAGCCGAATATCTTCAACATCGTGATGCTTACCAGGAGCTTGGCGGTTTCCTCCAGCAGAAGCGCGATCATTTTCTGCAGTGCATGAAAGATACCCGGTTTCGTTTCCTACCTTCTTACGGCAGTTATTTTATACTGGCTTCCTACGAACAGATCACTGACGAAGAGGATGCTGCCTTTGCAATCAGGTTGACCGAACAGTATGGCGTGGCCACCATTCCGGTTTCGGCATTCTACCAGCAGAGGGTTAGCCAGAAATTACTGAGATTCTGTTTTGCAAAAAAGGAATCTACCCTTGAAAAAGCCGCAGAGAGATTGCGGAATCTTTAACGAAAAATGTTCCATTGAAAAAGATCGTCCTCCTATACCAGCAATTCCTGAACAGGCTCCGTCAGAAAACCAACAGGTTACAGTTTATGATGTATGCTGCAGTGATCACTGGACTGATTGCGGGACTGGGGGCGGTATTGCTTAAAACAATTGTTCATTTTCTGCAGGCATGGATCAACCGCCCTGTTCAGCACGACTATATATATCTTGTTTTCCCCATCATTGGATTGCTGATCACTGTTTTTATAACCAACAGGTTCTTCAATGGCTATATCGAAAGAGGGGTTGGAATGGTGTTACGTGCCATTGCCCGCAAAAGCGCTTTCATTCCTTTATCAGATACCTACAAGCATATCATCACCAGTTCCATTACGGTTGGTCTGGGTGGTTCAGCGGGCCTCGAAGCGCCCATTGTGGCTACGGGTTCGGCCATAGGCTCAAACACGGCGCGTATCCATGGAATGGAGTACCGGGAGCGATCACTGTTGCTGGCATGTGGCGCTGCAGCGGGTATTGCGGCTGTATTTAATGCCCCCATCGCGGGTGTTATATTCGCCATTGAAATTCTGCTCACGGAAACTATTGTTAGCTATTTTATTCCACTGATGATTGCCTCCGTTACTGGTGCCTTATGCAGCCGCATCATTCTCCAGGAATCATTCCTTTTTAATTTTCGCCTGCGTGAGGCTTTTGATTATAATAATGTTCCCTTCTACATTTTACTGGGCTTTGCGGCAGGATTTATCTCCCTCTATTATTCAAGGCTATTCAAGAAGGCGGAGAAGGGGGTTCATCATATGACGCGTAACTCTTATGCGCGTGCAGCGGTGGCCGGAATACTCCTCGCGGCTATCCTGTTTCTTTTTCCCCCACTTTTTGGCGAAGGCTATGCAACGGTATCTATGCTTGCCAATGATCAGGCAACGCAGATTGCAGAAAAGTTTTTCGCCAGAGAGTATCTGAACGACTGGACATTACTCGCATTTGTTGGCGCCATCATATTATTAAAGCCGGTAGCTGCGGGTATCACCCTTGGGGCAGGTGGAAATGGTGGAAATTTTGCTCCATCCCTATTTGTTGGGGCTTATCTCGGATTCTTTCTCTCGAGGATGGCCAATAATACAAAATGGCTACAATTGCCTGAAGGTAATTTCAGTTTGGTAGGTATGGCCGGTGTTCTGAGTGGGGTGATGTATTGTCCACTCACAGCAATCTTTTTGATTGCAGAGATCACCAACGGATATGAGTTATTCATTCCCCTAATGATCGTATCTGCGATTTCCTTTTTTATCGTCAAACATTTTGAACCATATTCCATGGAAACAAGGCAATTGGCGATAGAGGGACAGATCTTTACCCACCGCAAAGAAGACAATATCCTTAATCAGTTCACAGCCGGCTCTTTCATCCAGGATAAATATGACAGTATTGGCATTGACAATAACCTGGCCGACCTGATTGTTATTATAAACAAAAGCGACCGGAATATTTTTGCTGTAACGGATAAGGACAACCGCTATGTGGGCATCATAGAACTCAATGATATTAAGAAAAAAATATTTGAGCCCGTAAATCACCAGCAGATCGCAATAAAATCTATAGTCAGGAAGGCGGCTGCCACCATACAGGAAGAGGAGTCAATGAAAAAGGTGATGGAAAAAATGGATATTACGCAAAGCTGGTACCTGCCGGTACTCAACAAAGAACGGCAGTTCCTGGGCTTCTTATCTAAAACAAGGATATTTGAAAAATATCGTGAGGCCCTGGCAAACCAGGCTGATATATATGAGTCAGAATCTGATCATCAATAATCATTTTAATGAACAGGTTAACAAGAGCGCTGCGTTGGTTTATCTGGGACCGCTTCAATCTCCATAGTGATGCTGCGAATGCGCAGGATATTATTGATTCATTCAGGAAGGGTGTAGACATAAAAGGTACCAATCTCTGGATCCAATAATGGGCTTTGGCCTTGGCATTGCCATCAATGATTTCCAGCTGGTGAAACGTGCCATCAGGAACCTTTCTGTTGCAGCAGTGATCAGTATTGCAACGTCAACGATCTATTTCCTTGTTAGTCCCATCAGCGATGCACAGTCAGAGCTTCTGGCACGCACGCAGCCTACAGTGTATGATGTATTGATTGCATTGTTCGGCGGATTGGCAGGAGTAGTTGCGGGCACGAGAAAAGAAAAAAGCAATGTAATTCCGGGTGTGGCCATTGCCACTGCGCTTATGCCACCTTTATGCACGGCGGGTTATGGAATTGCGAATGGTCAATGGACCTTTTTCCTTGGAGCCTTTTATCTCTTCGTAATAAACAGTGTTTTTATTGGCTTATCTACAATTTTAATTGTTCGCTTCCTCAGCTTTCCCGCGGTTCGCTATATCAACCAGAAAGAACGAACCAGGGTCCGTAATTCAATAATGGTGGTTACGATGCTCACGCTTATTCCGAGTATCTATTTCGCATACCGGGTGGTGCAGAAAAATATCTTTCAAAAAAATGCGCTACGATTTATTGAAAGAGAAATGGTTTTTGATAATGCGCAACTACTGCGACAAAAAGTAGATCCTTCCCAAAAAAAGATCAGCCTTGTATATGTGGGATCTTTTGTTCCTGATAGTGTGATCGGATTAAAAAAAGAAAAACTTGCCGCATACCAGTTGCAGGGCGCTTCACTGGAGTTGAGGCAAACAGGCATAACAGATAGTCTCCGGATCGATATGCTCCGAAGCGCCATTACAATAAACAAGAGCACTGCCACTGAGCAGGAGAAGAACTTAGAGAAGATGGCGTTACTGGAAAAAGAGCTTATGAAATACAGGGAACAAGACCTTGCACAAACGGCTATCGTTAAAGAAGCAAATGCTTTATTACCACAAATAACTGCAATAGCAGTTGAGCCAACAGTCCTGAGGCGGGTTGATGGAAAAACGGACAGTACTACACTCGTATTGGTAGCACTCAATAAAAGACTGACCAACGGGGAAAGCACTCAATTGGAAAACTGGTTAAAAGCGCGGTTACAGACCAATAATGTAGAAATCACTACCCAATTAAAAAACTAAATTCATTTTAATCGTTTTCTAATTCAATGAACTCCTTCCAACGGGAGATTAGGCTTAATTTCACCATTGAACCAGCACCCGGAAAGCATGCATGATATCAGTATTCTTCTTGTTGAAGATGAGAAGAAGATTGCCGAGACCCTTAAAAAAGGCCTGGAGGAACAACAGTACCAGGTTGATGTTGCCTACGATGGCAACATCGGTCAGAAATTATTTGATACCCATACTTACGAACTGGTTATTGCAGATATCAATCTTCCCGGCAAGAACGGTTATGAATTACTCCGCCATATCCGCGCAGTGAACCAAAGGGTTCCGGTTCTCATGTTAACAGCACTCAGCAGTACCGAAGACAAGATCGAGGGTTTCAATACCGGCGCAGATGATTATATTGTAAAGCCATTTGACTTTGCTGAACTGGTGGTAAGGATCAGGGCGCTGCTCAAAAGGAGCCAGCACCAGGCGCCTGTTGGCAACACTATACGTGTAAATGACCTGGTGATCAATATGGACAGCAAGGAAGTTTCAAGGGCCGGCAACGTAATACAACTTACAGCTAAAGAGTTCCAGTTGCTTGAGTATATGATCAAAAACAAGAACAGGGTGGTATCAAGAGCTGATATAGCATTGAATGTGTGGGATATTGACTTTGATACCGGAACCAACGTAATTGATGTGTATGTAAACTTCCTTCGCAAAAAAATTGATCGCGACTATGATCAGAAGCTGATCCACACACAGGTAGGCATGGGTTATGTGCTGAAAGAAAACAGCTGAATTGACTATCCGCACAAAAATAACATTACTCTTTACCGTGCTTGTAACAGCATTGTTACTATTGACGGCCTATACGGTTTATTATCTTTCTTCTGTTCAACGCAAGGCGGTATTTAAGCAACGTCTTTCCGGACGGGCTCACAATGCATCACAATTGTTTTCCATTTTGGGCGATTCAAGCCAGAGTCTTCTACAGCGAATTGACCGCAGCAATGCACGATTCTTTACCTCCAAATCGATCCATATTTTTTCTGAAGATCATAAGCGGCTATATGTTTTCAATACAGATGCCACTGATGATTTTTATCTGCCTCAATCGATGCTGAATGAGATAAAAGAAAAAAAGGAACTTTCATTTACGATCGGCAACCGTGATGCTTTTGCACAGGTGCATAAAGATAGCAGGCAGCGATATATAATTGTTGTAGCTGCTTTTGACAGTGACGGGAGGTTGTGGCTGAACCAGTTGCAGAAGATCCTCTTTGCAAGTTTGTTTGGAGGGATGGCAATGAGTATGTTGGTTGGTTATGTTTTTTCGCGACAACTTGTAAAACCTATATCCAATATAATTGATGAGGTTACGAATATTTCTTCGCACAATCTATCACACCGTATTTATGCTGGAAGCGGTCAGGATGAATTATTTCAACTGGCGAAAACCTTTAATGATTTGCTGAACCGTTTGCAGGAATCCTTTACCATACAGCGGCGATTTATTTCTAACGCTTCGCACGAATTATCTACCCCGCTTACCTCGATCTCTTCCCAACTGGAAGTTACACTTCAGAAGAAGCGTTCAGAAGAAGAGTACCATGATGTGCTTGAATCTGTCCAGGAAGATGTGCAGCAGATGCGGCAGCTGACCAAGAGCCTTTTGGAGATTGCTAAAACGGGGCAGGAGGGTAGCATTGAATTACATGATGTGAGGATAGATGAAGTGCTCTTGAAAGTTACAAGTGCTGTTCAGAAGATCTCTGCGGAATATGTTGTGCATCTGCATTTTGACGAATTCCCTGATGACGAAAAAAGCGGACTCGTGTTTGGTAATGCCGACCTCCTGTTCAGTGCCCTGAAGAATATTGTTGAAAATGGTTGCAAATATTCTGCGGACCATACCAGTAAGGTCAATCTGTTATTTGGGAAAAACGAACTGGTGGTAGAAGTAATTAACCAGGGAGATGTGATAGAGGAGGAGGAAATAGAAAATATTTTCCTGCCATTTTACCGGTCACCCAATTCGGGAATGCAAAAGGGATTTGGGCTGGGCCTGGCGCTTGCCCGTAGAATTATCGGTATCCATAAAGGAAATATAGAAGTAAGGTCTTCCTCCCAGGAGGGTACGGTTTTCCGTGTAAAACTGCCTGCCGCCGGAAGTTTCACCTGATATTCTGCTGTTTTAATGCTGTTTTAATGGGGCTTTAATCGGGTCTTAATGACCCTGAACCATATTTGATATTCTAAATATGTTCATCTATGGTTACAGTTATCATCCCGGTATTAAATGAAGCAGCAACGATTGCCAATGTGGTATCATTCTGCTTTCGCCATCCCGCTGTTTCTGAAGTAATTGTAGTGGATGACAACTCAATTGATGACACGGTGGCCAGGGCCAAAGCTGCTGGAGCGGTTGTTATCAATAGCCTTGTGCGCGGTAAGGGAACTTCAATGAAGGAGGGTATCCAGGCTGCTACCAATGATATCCTGGTTTTTTTGGATGGTGATATCGACCCTTACCCTGATATGACCCTACCGTTGCTCACGGAACCCATTATTAAAGACCAGGCTGATTTTGTGAAAGCAACATTCTCGCGCAATGCAGGTCGGGTTACGGAGTTGGTGGCCAAGCCCCTGCTCAGCATTTTTTACCCCGGGCTTGCACATTTCAGTCAGCCCCTCAGCGGTATGATCGCCGGCAGAAAAAAACATTTCCAGCGAATTGAATTTTTTAGTGACTATGGAGTTGATATCGGTATACTGATAGATATGTTCCTGATGCAGGCTCGCATAACAGAAGTTTGTATTGGGCATATTGAAAACAAGAGCAAACCATGGCAGGCGCTGGGCAAAATGAGCAGGGAGGTGACTCGAGCCATTATCGTAAAGGCACTACGTCATAATAATCAGATGGTAAATCTCAACCAGCTTGAACTTGTAAACCTCATCTCCTCAGAAATGAAATCCGTAGTAGTTGATGAGGTGGGCAATCTCCGCAAAATGGTTGTATTCGATATGGATAACACTATCCTTCGCGGTTCATTTCTGGAAACCTGTGCCGATAGGTTTGGCTTCAGGAAAAAGCTTGATGAATTGCGTCTAAAAGAAACAGATGCATCGGCATTCACTAAACGCGCTTCATTGTTAATGGATGGTATCAGCATGGCGGACCTGTTACAAACAGCTTCATCAATTCCTATCGTATCAGATATTATAAAAGTGGTGGAAGAGTTGAAGGCAAGAGGTTACCTGGTAGGAATAGTAAGTGATAGTTTCCATATAGCCACCGACTATGTGAAGAATACAATAGGCGCGGATTTCTCACTCTCCAACCAACTGGAATACTTTGAAGGCGTGGCTACCGGCGAGGTGCGTATCCCATCCTATTTCTATCATACAGATGAAAGCATCTGTACACACCCGATCTGTAAAACAAATGCATTGCGTTACCTCGCAAAGCGCTATGACATTTCACTCGAAAATTGTATTGCTGTTGGTGATAGTGAGGCAGACAGGTGCATGATTGAACAAGCTGGAATGGGCATAGCGTTCTGCTCAACAAATGAGCTCCTCAGTTATGTTGCTGACAGGGAGATTTCTGAACCTGCTTTCGCAGAAATGCTGGGATACGCTGTTTAAAAAATTATAATGGAAAAACTTTTAAAACAAATACTTGTAGTCATTGATTTTTCGGATACGTCCCGGAGTGTGATCGAGAATATCATTCCCATTGCCAACGAGATGGATTGTGATGTTCACCTGTTGCATATTGTGAAACCATCGATACTACCTGTACTGGTTAATTCACAATTTACAATTGCCACACGTGGTCACTATGTAGCCGAGTCTTCCAATACCCTGATGCAATGGCAGACCAGTTTTATAAGCCAGGTAAAAAAAGGACGTTATCTCTTTACTCATTGTGTACAGGGAAATGAAGAGAAGCAGATCCGCGAGTATGCGCTTCGTCATCATATTGATCTTGTTGTGCTGACGCATCACCGACCATATCCCTGGAGCAAACTGCTTACAAGGATAAATATTGACCGGCTGGCAGGAAGGGTACAATGTCCTGTATTAAATATGCCCGACCCTGAAAGCCTGCGTTTTATCCACAACATCGTGCTACCAGTAACCAATGCGTTACCACTTCGCAAGATCATGTTCGCTTCCTACCTGGCAAAATACCAGGATGCACGCATACACCTGGTGGCATTGCAGGAAGATAAGGAAGCAAACCATGAGGAAAATCATTATCTCATGAAAGCATACCAGCTTTTGCGGGATAATACCAACCTATCAGTAGAATGCCATCCTGTGAATGGAGATAATATAGCGGATACTACGTTACATTATGCAGAGCAGGTTAAGGCCGATCTTATTGTGGTTCAACCTGGCAAGGAGGCAGAGCTACCCGGCTTTTTAAATAATATTTTTTCACGCTTTTTATTTTCCGCATCGCGAATCCCGGTGATGGCGGTATAAAACAAAACAGAATATAAATGAGAAAACTACTTTTTTTCGGATTAACAACTTTGTCCATCACAGCAATGGGACAATCAATTGAAGAAGCAAAACAATTGCTGTACTACGATCGATACCAGAGTGCGGAGCAGGTGCTCCAACAGGTGATCCAGCAAAAGGATGATGAAAAGCAAGCCTATTACTGGCTTACAGAGGTATACCTGGAGAATGATGATATTGAAAAAGCAAAGTCTTTGCTGGAGCCTAATGCTACAAGCCTTGCAGCGGCACATCCACTCAACAGGGTGGCATATGGAAGTTTGCTGTTGAACCAGGATAAACTTGCAGAGGCAAGGGCACAATTTGATGCTGCACTAAAGGAAAGCAAGCGTAAGGATGAGGCCGTTATTAAAGCTGTTGCAAAGGCACAGGTGGAGAACGAAAAAGGTGATGCTGCTTACGCATTGCAGGTGCTGAATGAGATAAAAGAAAAAAAGACAGATGCAGAAGTTTTGTCAATAAAAGGTGATGCATATCGCAAACTTGGGCAGGGAAGTGAATCGGCCAAGGCTTATATGGAAGCACTGATCAAAAATGATAAATATGCTGAGGCGGCTTTCAAACTTGGCAAAATCTATCTGACCCAGAAGAATACAGAGATGTTCCTGAAATATTTCAACCAGGCCATTGAGGCTGATCCCAAATATGCAGCCGCTTATTATGAACTTTACTATTACTACTATTTCCGTGATGTGAACAAGGCAAAAGAATACCTTGATCTTTATGTTGCGAATACAGACAAAACCGTTGAGCATCAGTATATGACCACCGACCTGATGTTTGCGTCATCAAAATATTCGGAAGCAATCAGTGGCGCCAATGCTATCCTTCAACAAGAAGGAGAAAAAACAAAACCACGCCTTTATAAATTGCTTGCCTATAGTTATGATGCGAGTGGAGATTCTACAAAGGCACTGGAATATCTGCAGACCTATTTCAGTAAAGAAGTTGACAGCAATCTTGTTGCTAAGGATTATGATCTGCAGGCAAAGTTGCTGACAAAAACAGGCAATGATTCACTAGCCCTTCAGAGTTGGGAGCGTGCCATTGCGATGGACACTGTTACTGAATACAAACTTGAATATATGCAGCAGCTCGCCAACTGGTATAAAGAGAAAGAGAACCGGAGTGGGGAAGCGCGCTGGCTGGGAAAGATCTTTGAAACAAAAGAAGATCCGAATAACCTGGATATCTATAACTGGGGACTGGCACATTATGCTGCTGCAGAATACAATGCAGCAGACAGTGTCTTTGGCTTGTATACAGCGAAGTATCCTGACCAGGTATATGGATTCTACTGGCGTGCAAAGAGCAGGGCACAGATAGACACTACTATGGAGCTGGGTTTGGCCATTCAGGATTACCTGAAGGTGATAGAGATCGCTGAAAAGGATGTAGAAAAGAATAAGAGCCTGTTGTTGCAGGCCTATGGTTACCTGGGAGCTTATGAGGCGAATGTGAAAAAGGATTATCCTGCGGCTTTAGGATGGTTTGAAAAGATTCTTGCAGTACAACCAGATAATGCAGATGCAGAACGTTTTGCTGGTATCCTGAAAAAGTGGATCAGCGATGGGGGACCAAAATAGTCTTAGTTTTCTCAAACCGAAAGGTTGGTTTTTTGGGTGTGGCCCCTCTTGTTCAGGAGGGGCATTTTTTTATAGAATTGCGCCAAGTGCCACGCAAAATATCACTATAACGGGGGAGGGTATCCGCGAGAAAGAAAGTGCCAGCCAGGTGCCTGCTATAACGAGTATATTGATCCAACCATGGTCGGCCCATTCAGTGGTTGTAATGTCTTTGAACATGTAAAGGGTGGAGGCGATCAGGAATCCGACAACTGTTGCATTGATGCCTTCCAGTGCCCGGAAGAAGATTGCGTATTTTTTAAGGTTGTTCCATACGGGAAAGAAGAAGAGTACCAGCAGGGCGCTGGGGAGGAAGATGGCAATTGTACCAATTACACAGCCTGTTATCTGCCAGCGCGTTCCCCGGTCGCTCATGGCCATACCGCCCATAAAGGAAGCAATAGAAAAGACGGGGCCGGGCATCGCTCTAACCAATCCGGCGCCGGTATAAAAGTCGGCCCGCTCAATCTTAACGACATTGGGATTGCGTTGAAGGAGTTTTTCATTCTGTGGCCTCACCACGAACTGTTCATACATCATGGCCACCAACACCTGGCCTCCGCCAAATACAAGGCTGCCGAAACGATAGGTGTTCTCAAAGAGGTTGATGGGGCGCCTGTTGGGCCAGTCGTGTTTACGAGCTTGTTCACTGAGTACTCCTGCTGCCAGGAAAATAAAGGCGAAGAGCCAGATATTGCCCCATTTGATCTTGCGTGGTTTTTCGCCTACCTGCGGAATCCGGCGGTCGCTGAGATTGGTAACAAATCCCCCAACTACAATAAGCAAGGGAATAATGACAGGAACTTTAAAGAATACGAAACTAAGAATGGCGCTCATCACCATTATGATTTGTGTGATGGTGTTTTTTACCGAAAGCTTGAATGCTATCGCTGAGGCATATGCGAGAAAGCCAATTGTCATTGGAGCGATGTACTTGAATATATCATGCTTCATGGTAGCTTCATCAAAGTAGCGAACCAGAAAAGAAAGGGCCCCCATTAACACAGAGGCTGGTAAGATCCATACCAGTAGGGTTAGCACGGCGAGTGGCACGCCCCCTCTTTTATATCCCACCAGTGTAAGAACCTGTGTGGATGAGGCGCCGGGGAGCATCTGGCAAAAGGCATTGTATTCCATCAGCTCTTCTTTGGAAACATCCTTTCTCTGGCTCACAAAAGTTTTAAGCATCATCCCAAAATGGCCCTGTGGTCCTCCGAAAGCGGTAAGACTATGCAGCAGCACTGCTTTGAGAAAGGGGATATGCCTCAGTAAGACCATAGGATTAAAAATATTCAATTATATGTTAGCATGTTGCTGTTTTATTACCTGCCACAAAGCGTTGCATAGGAACAATACTGGCATTTTTCAATTTTGTTCGTTTGGTCAAATGGAATATCTGCATTGAATATTTCTTCGATCACAGGAACCAGTCCATCCATGGTATCTGCAACCATGGTGGCCACAGCGCCGTGATCGAGGGGATCATTACCTGAACTGGTGTCGCGAAAACGCCAGTCAAACTTTCCTGCATCCTTTCGCATATTCCTTACATCATAAAGGCCAGCTACTACCGGTATATCCGAATCGAACTGTTTCTTCAAAACATATGTGTAAAGAAAAGTTTGCAAGGCAGCTTTGTTTCTATCCCGGCCCTCCCGGTCAAAGAATGAGGATACGCCTTTAAAGTCCTTGGTATCTTTTCCCGTCTTATAATCTATTATACGGTAGATGCCATTTTTGATATCCACCCGATCAATGATACCTCCCAGTTTTATTTTCCAGGTTTCTCCCTTTATTAGTATGGGGATGGTGGTATCGAATCTTTCCTCCAGATTCCAGATCTGGAACGGCGCATATAGTTTATCGTTAGCCAATACTTCTTGTACATAGATGCGCACAACTTCACGGATCACCTTATAACTTCCGGAATACTCCACTTCAAAATCTGCATCACCTGCGAGGCATTCACCGAAGCCTCTTCCAATGGCCCAGGGCACCCATTGAAGCATTGTATCAATATCTGCTGGAAGCACGCATTTATCGCCAGCTTTGGATTCCTGTAAACGGATATATAAAAATTCAATAGCGCTATGCAGGATATTTCCCAACATACGTGCATCAATTTCATCCTGGAAATCTTCGGGCTCCTTGATGCCCACGAGGTTCTGGAAATAGAACCGAAGCCGGCATTCGAGATAGGTATTGATAGCAGAAGGGCTCAGTGCCGTTGCTGTATACTTACGCAGGCTCTGCAAAATGGCTGCATCTTTTTGTATAGTGATGGGATCCTTGGCCCGCGGAGCTATATCAAGCTGAACAACAGATCTGATGATCGGGATTTTCGTTTCATATTCCAGTTGAGTAAGAAAGCGGCTCTGCTCTCCCGTACCCTTATCGTCTATTGTATTGTTGTAAAGGCAGCGGACCGACTTGCTTCTCTGAAGGAGTCTATAAAATACGTAGGCGAAAATAGCATCCTGTTTCTCCATTACGCTCAGCCCATATGCTCGTCTTATACTATCCGGAATAAATGTTGGTGCCACTGCTTTTTTTGGAAGGGCACCTTCATTTACATTCAGCATTATTATATGGTCGAAATCAAGTCCCCGGCTTTCCAGCAATCCCATAACCTGCAAACCTTTGAGCGGTTCGCCTTCTAGTGGTACCGATTGCGCACGCAGTATATTCATCAGGGTTTCACCAATAAAGGATAGGCTAAGAGGATGGGTGAATTGCAGGAGTAGATCATGGAGGCGGTTGAGTTGCAGATATGTTGCGGTCAGCAGCTGTGCTTCAAGTGCCGCCATTACTGTGGTAGTGGTTTCCTTTGCCTGTATTTCGAGCACCAGTTTGATCAACGCAATTATATCAATCGGTTTTTCAACCACCTCCAGGATATGCTTAAGCCGCTTCTCTTCTATATGCATCCATTTTTCGCGGGGAATGGAAACGAGGCTTCTGCCATTGATTTCCGCTGCCAGGTTTATGGCATCAGTTACCTCATAGAGGTAGGGGTGCTGGAGCAACTGTAACAAGGGTTGATAATAAATCCTTTTGCCTTTGTTCTGGGCGAGGGATTCCTGTACTCGGATGATGATATGCACCAATGAAAAAACGGGTGATTGTGCCAGCCCATATCCCATAGTGATATTGATAAACGGAACTGAGGCGGGTAAAGCATGAAGTACTGGTAATAACTGTTTTTCATCACCCAGGAAAACGGCAACTCTTTCCGGGTTTTCCTTTATGTCGGGGATTGACTCAAGCAGTTGGGGCAATACCCTTACCTGTGCAGCATTACCTTCTGCTGCAATAATATGAATGGGTCGGACTGAATTGTTGATGCCGTTTGAAGTTGCTAATTCGTTGCCAAACAACTGCAGGTTTCGGCGAAGAAATAGTCCCGCTTCCTGCAAAGGATCCTCTGTATAATGGACATCTGCGTCGAAATAAAAAATCGCGAGGCCCTCGTCCTTCCACTTTTTGAAAAGTTGAAGCTCGGCGCGGTTAAGTGCATTGAATCCTATAAAGACAAGCTTCTCATAATTGCCGGGGAACTCTTTATTATCGTATGAATCCTTTACGAGGTTGCGATAGATGTTTCCGGTGGTGGTGAGATTTCTTTCTACAAGAAGGCTAGCGAATTTTTCAAAGATGGCGGGTAACTGCTGCCAGAGCTGTAAGAACTTTTCTTTTTGGCGGCTAAGTTTTTCCATGGAAAAATTCTTCCAGAATCTTTGCAGGTATTCTTTCTGTTCTTCGGTGAGGTAATCAAATCCCTGGTCAATGGCAGCAAGATCTGCCATGGTTGTATAGAGATCTTTATGGCTGATCACATTTGACTCCAGCTCGGTATAATCATTCAGTAGAATTTCGCCAAGGGAGAAGAATTTTTCATAGGTAGAAATGTTCGTGTCGCCGCTTTCCAGCATAACGGTGGCATAAGCTTCATACAACAGGAAAGACTGAAGTAATCTGTCGGCCGTAAGTTGGCGGGTAGAAAGCTGGATAAACTCGTGAATGGTCATGAGGTCGGGGCTCCATATGGGTCCGTCGATGAGGTTTCCCAGATGCTGCCGGAAATAAACCGAGGGACGCTTGTTGGGAAAAACCAGCGCAAGCCGACTGAGGTCTTTCCCGAATTTATTATATAGGTCAGTTGCTACTTCCTGAAGAAACATGTTGCTAACATTTATCATTAACCGAATAGTTGCCCCTGCTGTACTGCCAGTTGCGCAAGGGGTACCAGGGAACGGTTATACCCATAGTAAATAAAGGATCGAACGGAGGGATAGCCCATTTCCACAAGGAGGTCATGGTATTGCTGTAGTTGCCTTCCGTGTGAAGGAGAAGCCTCTTGCGTGAATTTAAAATCAAGCAGAATGGTTTCATTGGCACCTACCAGCACTTTATCGGGCCTTCTTACTGCGCCTCCTTTAAGCAGGATGGCTTTTTCATTAAGCGCTTCGTAACCGGCGCCGAACCAGTGGGCGAGTTGTTCATTTTCCAATGCCACCGCCACCCTCTCTTTTACGGCGGGTAGTAACTGTGTGGTTAGTTCACCATCCAGTTGCATTTTTTCCAGTGTAATATCTAATTCATCCAGCGTCTTTACTCTTGCTAATGCGAGGTGGGCAAGTTGCCCGATCTGTTGTTGTTCTGTTACTGCTGAATGAAGAAGTAGTTCCTGTGTTGCCGGCTCACGAAAATCCTGCAGCAAAGAGGCGTGTATGGTAACCGGATCAATGTGAATGCTTTCGGTTGAGATGTCTTTTTTCTCAACAGGCTCCACGATACCTTCCACGATCAGTTCTGATGCTGTGAATTGTTTGGCGTAATCTGTAAGGGTTGCAGGCAGGGTATATTCAGTGGGATGAAGGCACTGCCAAAGCAGGTCAGCAATAGTTTTCATTCCAACTTCATTGTCTTTTTTTACTGAAGGTGCCGGTGCCATAATATACATGGCCTGACGGGTACGTGTAAGCGCCACATACAACATGTTCAATGCATCCATTCTCGCCATCAACTGTTCTTCGAAATAATCATAGGCGAACCGGGTTTGATCGAGGTCTTTTTTCAAAAGAACAGGAACCCATTCAATACCCGATTCATCGGGTCCCCATTCTGACCAGAGCATACCTTTATCATTCGTGAGTTTCCAATCGGCATAAGGAATAATAACTACATCAAAAGCGAGACCTTTTGATTTATGGATCGTCATCACCTGGATAGCATTGGCCGCGGCTGACAATGGCAATGCTTTTTGCTCACCTTCTTCCTGCCACCATTGAAGGAATTCACGGATATCGGGTTTGCCCCTTGCACTTACATTATTTACCATATCCCGAAATGCAAGTATATAGGCCTGTTCGCTGGTCCAATGGTCAATACTAAAAATAGTGATAAGTTCTTCCACACACTCATAGAGTGCTGTTTGCAAAAGATATCTTTTCTTATGACGGAAAGCTTCCGGTAATTGCTGAAGCGCGTGGTTAAAATCTTTCCTGTACCAGTCGGTATTACTAATGTCAAGTCCCAGCCTTATTGCATTGGCCTGCACCAGTTCGGCGCGGGCCAGTTCATCCTTTTCATTGACCAGGAAACGAAGGGCGGCCACCAATAACTGGATGGCGGGGGATGCGTTCACCAAAAGCGCGTCAGCAGAAACGAGGCCATAACGGGCACGGGCTTCCGCTGATTGCTGGTATACCAGTAACAAATCTATCAGTCGCCGCGCATCGTTATTATTTCGGGTAAGGATGGTTATCTGTTCTGGCCTTATTCCTTTGTCGGTTATCAGTATGTCAATATGTTTGCATAGCCATTCATCGGCAGTGGGCTTCCATGAATTGGGAGAGCGGCTGTCTTCTTTCTGGAAGAACCTGATCTCTATATTGCCACCTGGCTTGGATGGCGAAGGAATTTGCTGGGTCGCATCCGCATATGCCTCGGCGATAATATTGAAGTATCCGTTTACATGCAGGCGGGCAAGTATGGCGCTATCCTGTACAACTGCCATTTCAACATTGAAATTTTCCTGCAGTAATAATGGGGCTATATGAAAAATGAAATTATTGACATGGATAATATTCTCTCTGCTCCGAAAGTTTTCTTTCAGGCTGGCATCCTTCACATTAGCAGCGCCGATATCTTTTTTCACCTGTTCCTGCAATAATCGCCAGTCGCCGCTGCGCCACCGATAGATCGACTGTTTCACGTCGCCCACTACCAGGTTGAAGTGACCTGTTGATACAGACTGTTCCACCAGTGGCCTGAAATTATCCCACTGAAATGTACTGGTATCCTGGAATTCATCGAGGAGGAAGTGCTGGTAGCGGTTACCAATTTTTTCGTATATAAATGGGGCATCATTATCACGAACCAGTTCGCGAAGCAATTGCTGTGTATCAGAAATCAGCAGGAGGTTATTATCTCTCCGGTAGTCTGCAAGCTGCGCTGCGAGCACTTGTAGCAGGCTCAGATTATTCAATTGACGCAATACAGAAAGGGCTGTACGGTATTCAACATTGTGTTGCTGGTAGTGTTGAATACATTGTGATAACAATTCATTGAGGGCTGGGTAGATAGCTTCCACCCGTGAAAGAACAGAGGCAGGAGTTGATTTTGTGGTCCATTTTTTAAGATCATCCACTGCTTCCAGGCAGCGGGCACCCGGGTTGAAATCTTTTTTATTCTCTATGCGATTGAAATAATTAATAAACCCGTTTTTCCCATAAGAAAAATCAGTTGCCTGCAATCCGCTATTCAATAGTATGGCATTGGCTTGGGCGGCAAACTCTTTCATGGGCGATTCCATTTCCTTGATAACCGCCTGTAGTTTTTTCTTCAGTGTTTCGAAAGCTTTTGAAGGCTGTTCGAGTTGCTGCATATTGGCTTCAAAGTGATGAAATCTCTCTTTGAAAATCTCACTGGCAAAGTCGAGCAGGGTAGAACGGAAATCCCAGCTTTCTCCATTTTCAATTCTGTCAATTGCGATCTGCTGCACCCATTGCAACAGCTCTTCGTTGGTTTCCAGTAATTCGAAGAGTCGGTCGGCAAGTTCCTCTTTCACGAGGTCCTGGTTCAACTGCAATTCGAATCCTGCATCCAGTCCGATTTCATAGGCGAAAGACCGTATCACCTGTTGTACGAAACTATCGATGGTACTAACGGAGAATTTCGCATAGTCGTGTAAGATAGTCCGGTAAATCCGGTCGGCCTGCAAGGCAAGTTGCTGACCTGAATTATAAGCGGGAAAGCGATCTTTTATAATGGTGGCATATCCTGTTTCTTCACCGAGGGCGATCTTTTTCAATTCACCGAGGATGCGGTGTTTCATTTCTTCGGTTGCCTTGTTGGTGAAGGTGACGGCGAGGATCTCGCGGTATTTTTCCGGCCTTTCAAATAGCAGGCAGAGGTATTCGGATGCCAGCAGGAATGTTTTGCCGGAGCCTGCGGATGCGCGATAAATATGGAGTGGTGGGGAGAAGCTTTCTTCTTTCATAATGCAGGTCAAACTTATTGATTTAAAAAGCTGTCAGCAACTATACCTTTGTGAAATGATGCACTGGAATAATTGCTTTTCGCATGGTCGGTTCGGCCAGGGATATATATCAGCGCAACCCCGCACACCATATGAACGTGATTTTGACAGGTTGATCTTTTCCGCTGCTTTCCGGCGTTTGCAGGATAAGACCCAGGTGTTTCCCTTACCCGGGCAGTGTTGGTACATAACCGCCTCACACATTCGCTTGAAGTGGCCAGTGTTGGTCGTTCATTGGGCAAGTTGGTTGGAGAGGGTTTGGTGGCTGCTGAGGGTACAAATTTAGATGCGGCGGCAAAGCATTTCTACGAAGCTGATCTCTCCAGTGTAATTGCCGCAGCCTGCCTGGCGCATGATATTGGCAACCCTTCTTTCGGGCATTCGGGTGAGGCCGCCATATCTTCTTATTTTATTCAGCATGGCGGAACTTTGTTAGATGACAAACCGCTTCACCAACATTTCAGTGAAGCGGAATGGAGCGACCTTACGCATTTTGAGGGCAATGCCAACGCTTTCCGGATATTGACACACCATTATGCCAACCGGCAAAAAGGAGGCTACCAGCTCACCTATAGTACCCTTGCGGCCATTGCCAAATATCCATGCGAATCACTGGCAAGCAATAAAGAGCAGTTACACATGAAAAAGTATGGCTTTTTCCAGGCCGATCGCAAGGCTTTTGAAGAAGTGGCTATGGCAGTTGGAATGCTAACACAATCAATTGATCCTCTGGCTTTTAAGAGACATCCCTTTGTGTACCTGGTGGAGGCGGCAGATGATATCTGTTACCGGGTGATCGATTGGGAAGATGCTCATCGTCTTGGTATCATTGACAGCAATACTGCCATTTCATTGTTTGTAGCATTGCTGGAAACGGCAGCTTCCAACCAGATGGAGCGGATCCATAAAACATTATTGGAACTGGAAAATGATCCACGTGAGCAGCTGGCCTACCTGCGTGCTAAATGCATCAATTTCCTTGCGTTAAGTTGCGTGGATAGTTTCATTGCGAACCGCAATGAGATACTCACAGGAACCTATAACCGATCTTTGATTGATGCGATAGAACCCGCTGCAGCAAAGGCTTTGGACGATATTAACCAGGTTACAGTGAAGAAGATCTATAACCATGAGACCGTGGTGAAAATTGAACTGGCGGGTTATGAGGTGATGAGTGCGCTGCTTGAATCTTTTATCCCGGCTGTGCTGCATGAGAGTGCCAGTCACCGCGAAAAAAAGTTACTCAGATTGCTGCCTCAACAGTATGTAGTGCCGGGTGGCAGCGGCTATGAAAAAGCGTTGTCGGTTATTGATTTCATTTCGGGGATGACCGATTCCTATGCCATGGAGCTGTATAAAAACCTGCGGGGTATATCCTTGCCTACGCATACATAATATATCTGGCCTGCATCAATCATTCCTCACTTCGGCGGGATTACCTTTTACGTCCATAAGTGGTTTCCATTTTGAACGTGGCTCGAAATGTTTCCAGAGCAGAGAGGAAAGTTTACGTTCCATCACCCAGCCCTCGTTGTCTGATTTCCAGCTGGTATCGGGTTGGTTTTTTGTAATGACAGAAAAGAGGTAGGGACCATGAGGAGCCATTACCAGCATGGTTATGCTGCGGGAAGCATCAACTGCGCCATTTTTTGACGCAACAAAGATTTCGGGTGGAATCATGGATATGGCTTCTTCATCCCAGTAATTTCTTCCCATAAGCCGGAGCATTCGTTCTGAAAGGGTATCGTTGATCATTTTGCGCTGATAAATCTGTTCCAGGAGCCGGACCATTTCCCGGGGGCTGGTTTGTCCCCACCCGTATTGCTCCCAGTGCCCCCGCCGGCCTTCAGTGCGGGAGTTTACCCTTGTGGCGGAATAGCCCATTGAGTCTAAGAGTTGGTTGATACGGGTTCCGGTTCCTGCCATTGATTGAAGCCAAAGGCTTGCGGTATTATCACTGGTTGTCATCATTAGCATCAGGACTTTGGCAAGTTGTATAGGTTCTCCTGATTTGAAGGAGCCAAGGATATCTTCTCCTGCATAGAGGAGGGAGTCATTATAAACAAGGG
The DNA here is from genome assembly GCF_000814325.1 of Flavihumibacter sp. ZG627. Taxonomy (GTDB): domain Bacteria; phylum Bacteroidota; class Bacteroidia; order Chitinophagales; family Chitinophagaceae; genus Flavihumibacter. Next base: position 221,182 of record NZ_JPHF01000003.1, read on the forward strand.
GTTGGTGGTATTGCAGCTCATTTTTGTGGATCTTATCCATTATGCCGATCATGATCGGGATCTTGACCATACTTGCGGTGGGGAAAAGGGTATCGGCGTTTATTTGGGCGCTCCTTCCTGATGGAAGATGTTTTACATAGATACCGACAGTACCCTTGAAACCCTCAACCAATGATTCAATGGCTTTCTGCAATTTCCGGTCCACCTGTGCCGCAGCGCCATTCGGGAGAATGATCCCAAGCAGAATCAAATGGAGGATAATCACCTTAAGGGCAGGAGAATAGCAGCCTGTTTTTAATCGTTTACTCATCGTTATTCTCATTTACGGTTGATTTGCAATCGTTTATCTATAGTATCCATTCTTTTCAATTTCTTCTCTCACTGGCTCCGGTACCAGGAAGCGGATATCCTTACGGCTCTTAATCTGTTGCCTTATTGCGGTTGCTGAGATATCGAGCATGGGTGCCTGCACATGGTGTATTCGGGCAGGAAGGTCTGTATTGACCGAAAATCCGGGGCGGGGATACACATAGAATTCCACTTCCGCCATAAGGGTGCTGGCATTCTTCCATTTGTGTAAATTTTGAAGTCCATCACTTCCCATTACCACGGCAAATTGGTGCTGGGGGAATTTTTCTGCCAGGTAGGTCAGGGTATCAATGGTGTAGGAGGGGCGGGGAAGGTGGAATTCAATATCGGAAGCTTTCAGGCACTCCACCCCATCAATTGCCTTCTGGACAAGATGTAAGCGGTGGTATTCATTGAGCAATCCAGCCGATGGCTTAAAGGGATTCTGGGGTGACACCACCAGCCATACCTGCTGCAGGTCGGTATTGGTTGCCATATGATTGGCAATGATACAGTGACCGGTATGGATGGGATTAAAGGAGCCGAAATAGAGACCAATTTTCATACGACAATATAACAAGGCTCCGCGAAAGGCACAAAAAAAGAGGTCAGGCGACCTCTTCTACGAATATATTCCGGGCTTCATCTAACCGCAGGCTCAGGTTATAACCCGATACCGTAATAGCGATAGGGTCACCCAGTGGGGCCTTTTGTTCAACCCTCACTCTTTCCCCGGGTACACAGCCCATTTCCATTAGTTTCAGGAAAATATCATTATTCTCAAAGCTTTTGATGATCACCGTGCGACCAACTCCTATATCAGACAATCGTTTCATCATAACTGCTTCAAAACTATGCTCTGCCATTGGAAATGTTTTACGATTTTTGGAAAGAATGGACAAAGCTACCGATATTATTCAGTTTCATTACCTGGTAAGCGATTTCCGCTTTACCCGTCGCCTTGATTGCAAGGCCTTCATCCAACAACTCTTCCGTAAAGAGAAACAACCATTGGAGTCAATTAGTTATATTTTTTGTAGTGACGAATACCTGCTGGAGATAAACCGCACCCATCTTAAACACGACTATTATACCGATATCATCAGTTTTGACCTTTCAGCACCCGGGGAACCTACTACAGCAGAGATTTATATCAGTATCGACCGGGTAAAAGAAAATGCACGAACCCATAATGAATCCTTCCAAAGGGAATTACATAGGGTAATTTTTCATGGAGCCCTCCATCTCTGTGGGTATAAGGATAAATCCGCTAAAGATGCGGCTTTAATGAGGAAGAAGGAGGAAGAGTGTTTGAAGGAATATATGGATGTTCCACGTGAAACCCGATCAAGCAAGAGGTAAGAAGTAAGATTTGGTTCTTAGTTCGAGTTAGGAATGTTTCACGTGGAACCCCCGAAGGGTAAGAGGTAGGAGGTAAGAGGTAACATTAGTGATAGAGGTTGTTATTTTAATCAATAGAGGTAACGCTGACCATTCCCTACCTTTGCAGCTTAAATCTTTTGGATGTTTCCAGTTTACGATGTTATTGTGGTGGGTGCTGGTCATGCCGGCTGTGAAGCGGCTGCGGCTGCGGCAAACATGGGTAGTAAGGTATTATTAGTAACCATGAATATGCAGACCATTGCCCAGATGAGCTGTAATCCGGCCATGGGTGGTATTGCCAAGGGCCAGATTGTGCGGGAGATCGACGCTCTAGGGGGGTATTCCGGAATTGTGAGCGATAAGAGCATGATCCAGTTCAGGATGTTGAATCGCTCAAAGGGACCGGCAATGTGGAGTCCCCGCTCCCAGAACGACCGGATGTTATTTGCCTCTACATGGCGGGAAATGCTGGAACAGACCCGTAATGTTGATTTTTACCAGGATATGGTGAAGGGACTTATTATTCGTGATGGCAGGGCTCAAGGGGTAATAACGGGATTAGGACACGAAATTACCTCCCGGGCAGTAGTCGTTACCAGTGGAACTTTTCTGAATGGTGTGATTCATATTGGCGAGAAAACATTTGGTGGCGGGAGGGTAGCAGAGAAAGCAGCTACCGGCATAACAGAACAATTGGTTGAGCTTGGCTTTGAAGCAGATCGTCTCAAAACAGGTACTCCTCCACGGATTGATGGCAGGAGCCTGGATTATTCACGAATGGAAGAGCAGCCCGGGGATGATACAATAGTGGGCTTCTCTTACCTGGATGTAGACACCATTAAACCCTCCCAACAGCGAAGCTGCCATATTACCTATACGAATAACAAAACCCATGAACTCCTGAAGACGGGTTTTGACAGGAGTCCTATGTTTACGGGCAGGATCGAAGGGGTAGGTCCACGGTATTGTCCCAGTATTGAGGACAAGATCAATCGTTTTGCCGATCGTGAAAGGCACCAGATCTTTGTAGAACCGGAAGGTTGGAATACGGTTGAGATCTATGTAAATGGATTTTCCACCTCCCTTCCGGAAGATGTACAATACAAGGCACTAACTTCTATACCCGGATTTGAGAACGCCCGTATGTTCCGCCCGGGTTATGCCATCGAATATGATTTCTTCCCCCCAACACAACTTACTTATACACTGGAGACCAAAAGGATTTCAAATCTGTTTTTTGCGGGACAAATAAACGGCACCACCGGATATGAAGAAGCGGCCTGCCAGGGACTCGTAGCTGGAATGAATGCGCACCTGAAATCGAGGGAAGAAGCTCCTTTCATTCTCAAGAGAAGTGATGCATATATTGGTGTACTGGTAGATGACCTGATCAGCAAGGGCACAGAAGAACCTTACCGCATGTTTACGAGCAGGGCAGAGTTCCGTACACTCTTAAGGCAGGACAATGCCGACCTACGCCTCACAGAAATGAGTTACCGCTTGGGTCTGGCCTCCCAGGAAAGAATGGATGGGGTCATTGCCAAAAGAGAAGGTACGGAAGCCGTTAAAAAGATCTTGCTGGAATTTGCTGTAGAACCTGAAGAAGCAAATGCCTTTCTCGAATGGAACCAGTCGGCTGCACTCACCCAAAAACAGCGGGCATCCCAATTACTTCTCCGTCCAAATATAGGGTTGACGGAAATGATAAAATCCATTCCCCGCCTGGCCGCTGCTATGGAAGGCCAGCGAACTGATGCTTTGGAACAGGCCGAAGTACAACTTAAATACGATGTATATATCGGAAAAGAAAAGGAGCTGGTAGAAAGAATGAACCAGATGGAATCATTGGAAATTCCTGATGCATTTGATTATACTCGCGTGGCTGCTATCAGCAATGAAGCAAGGGAAAAACTTAAGAAGATCCGTCCACGTACACTAGGCCAGGCAAGCCGTATCAGCGGGATCAATCCCAGTGATGTACAGATCCTGATGGTGTATATGGGAAGATAAAAAAACGAACAGAAAGAAAGTCCGGATCACTTGATATTATCTCCTGTTTCCTGTCTTTCGATCTGCCCGCTTTACTTGGTTCTACAGATTATGCCATCACGCGCGAACGATCGGCCTGTTGAACGGGTATCTTTTTACCTATTAGTTTCTCAATATCACGTATATACGCTTTTTCTTCCCTGTCGCAGAAAGAATAGGCAGTTCCACTTGCACCCGCTCTACCGGTACGGCCTATGCGATGTACATAGGATTCTGGTATATTAGGTACTTCAAAATTGATAACATATGCAAGGGAATCAATATCAATTCCACGGGCAGCAATATCCGTAGCAACCAGTGCACGGATCCTGCCTTCCTTGAAATTATTAAGTGCCTGTTGGCGTGCCCCCTGTGATTTATCACCATGGATAGCCGCAGCTGATATACCAGACCTTAAAAGGTGTTTGGCAACTTTATCGGCTCCATACTTTGTACGGGTGAAAACCAGAACTGAAGGTATCTTTTCTGTTTCTATCACCTTGATCAGCAGGTCACGTTTATCGTCTTTTTCAACATGGAAAACTTTCTGCATGATGAGGTCGGCGGTTGATGAAACCGGATCAACTGCAATGCTTTCGGGAGATGTGAGGATAGTATCTGCGAGCTGCCTGATCTCTTTTGGCATGGTAGCCGAAAAGAAAAGGGTTTGCCTATGCCGTGGAATAACTTTTATCACTTTACGAACATCATGAATAAAGCCCATATCAAGCATACGATCGGCCTCATCAAGAATGAAGTAACGGAGATGCTCAAGCGAAATAATCCTTTGCGTTATAAGGTCGAGTAAACGACCTGGCGTTGCAATAAGGATATCCACACCCCGGCGGAGTGCTTCTACCTGTGGAACCTGTGAAACACCACCGAAAACGGTCATGCTGCTGAAACCTAGGTATTTTCCATAATTTCGGAAACTTTCTTCCACCTGGATGGCGAGTTCACGTGTTGGAGTGAGTACAAGCACCTGGATACCGCGAAAATTCTTTCCTGATTGTTTGTCCTCCAGCAGAAGCTGCAGAACGGGGATTGCAAAACCTGCTGTTTTACCGGTGCCGGTTTGGGCACAGGCGAGGAGATCCTTACGTTTCAATACGACGGGGATAGCTTTCTCCTGGATAGGGGTTGGCTGGGTATAACCAGCATCGGTCAAAGCCTTTAAAACGGGCTCTATGACCGCTAATTGCGAAAAATTCAAGACAAAAATATTTTAATTAATAAATCGGTAAGGCTAACAGTTGGGATGTTACTTTACCCGCCTTACATACGAACCAAAAGATGCGAAGGAGGAGTTTCGCGATACAGCGGGAGCGATGTTAAGAATTGCAAACCTACAAAAAATAATTTATAAATAAGCTTAACAGGGTACCCGCGGCTCTTAACGCCGCGGGCTAACCGAAAAGTTTATATAAGTCCAGCCGCCCTGCTGATCTCCAGCATACGATCGATCGGCTTCTTTGCAGCCAGGCGGAGGGATTCATCCATGAGTATCTCAGGAACTTCATATTCCATGCAGAGATAGAGTTTTTCGAGGGTGTTGAGTTTCATGTATGGACAATCATTGCAGGCGCAACTATTATCGGGAGGAGCGGGAATAAAAGTTTTATCTGGACTTGATTTCTGCATCTGGTGCAAAATGCCCGTTTCCGTGGCTACAATGTACGATCGGGCATCATCCTGCTGTGTATACTTCAGGAGCTGCGTTGTGCTCCCTATGAAGTCCGCAATGCGTAATAAAGGGTCTTCACACTCCGGGTGAGCAATCAGTTTTGCTTCCGGGTGTCTTATTTTGAGTCGTGTTATTTTTTCGAGGCTGAATATTTCATGCACTATGCAGGCACCGTTCCAGAGAAGCATATCCCTCCCCGTTTGTTTTATCAGCCAGGCACCGAGGTTTTTATCGGGAGCAAAGATGATCTTCTGATCGGCGGGTAAACTCTCAATAATTTTCTGCGCATTACTGCTGGTGCAGATGATATCGCTAAGAGCTTTAATATCGGCGGTGCAGTTGATGTAGGAGATCACCACATGATCCGGATGTTTCTCTTTGAAAGCGCGGAAGAGATCGGCGGGGGCTGAATCTGCAAGAGAGCATCCTGCTTTCAGGTCAGGCAGAACAACTTTTTTTGTTGGGTTGAGGATCTTCGCTGTTTCGGCCATGAAGTGAACGCCGGCAAAAACAATCATATCGGCAGTTGTTTTTTCCGCCTGTTGAGCCAAACCAAGACTATCGCCGATATAATCGGCAACATCCTGGATATCCGGTTCCTGGTAGTAGTGTGCAAGTACGATTGCATTTTTTTCTTTTTTCAATCGCTCAATCTCGTGGAAAAGATCCATTGTGGGATCTATTTCAACATCAAGAAATCCTACCTGGCCAATATTTGTTTTAGCATTTTCAATGTTGATAACTGACATAATAAATACTATAATAAATTATTTATAAAATAAACCTATTACTATTAGGGCTGTGGATATGGGGATAAGAAAATAATAATCACTTGGTTATACCAAAAGTAATAGCTTATCCACAGTAATCCACAAAATTCAAACAATAAAACTCCGCCATGCTATTGAACTTTATATGCTTGTCAACAGCTGTGGATGAAAAACATACTGTACAAAATTTTTGATACCCTCCTGTTAATGGAGCGGGTATAAACCGGCTGTTGTCAAGACGAGTTGGAAGGGTAATAGGGTTGGTTGGTAATTGTTAGCATATTCTCCCCCGCATCGGAATAGAAAAAGTGGCTTTATCCACTAAAAAGAGGGTGTATTAACAAACCGTTGTGAAAACAGGTTTCACAGAAAACAAGCTAATGCAAAACGAATGCCTGTGAATGAGTGTGCCGGCAGTTTATGTTTTTATATTGGCATGTGTATAAGCCGTGGAACTACCGCGAGCTTAGGACGCTTTCCCTGAAATGCAGATATGCAGCGAATTACAGCCGCTTTTCCACAATTTGTTCATATGGCGAATTTCCTTATTTTCGCTCCTCATTTTTGGATAACTATATAATATACTAATTAAGAAGAATCATGTCGATCATTCAGACTATCAGGGACAAGGCAGCGTGGCTGGTATTTATTGTAATTGCGCTGAGTTTATTAGGATTCCTGCTTATGGACGCATTTGTTGGCGGCAGCGGCCGTGGAATGTTTGGTGGTAACAGCACCACTATAGGGACAGTTAATGGGAAAGATGTTGATTATGTAGCATTCCAGAAGCGGATTAGCCAGGTTGAGACACAATACCAGCAAAGCGGGTATCCCCTTAACGAAATGATGCGTCAGAATATCCAGGAGCAGGTTTGGAACCAGATGATCGAAGAAAATGTTCTTTCAACTGAATATAAGAAACTGGGTTTGAAGGTTACTCCAAAAGAACTTGATGATATGCTCTTCGGTGCTAATCCTCCGCAGGACCTTCGTCAGCAGTTCACTAATGAGCAGGGTATCTATGATGCCAATGCTGCAAAGGCTGCCATTGCCAACCTGCGTTCGCAGAAAGACAACCCGATGGCGGAAAATTTCAGCAACCAGTATCTGCCTGCACTCGTAGATGCCCGCCTTCGCGAAAAATATGCATCCCTGATTGGCAACACCTATTATGTTCCAAAGTGGATGAGTGAAAAAATGATCGCCGACAATAGCCAGATGGCTGCCATCAGTTATGTTTCCATACCATATACTACTATAAGTGATAGTACGGCCGAAGTAAAAGTTTCGGATTCGGATATTAGCGCCTACCTCAATGATCACAAAGAAGAATTTAAACAGGAAGCAAGTCGCAGCATTAGTTATGTAAGTTTCAGTGCGGCTCCTACCACTGCTGATTCAGCAGCTGTATTTACAACACTTGCCAACCTGAGAGGCGAATTTGAAACAGCAACCGATCCTGCCGCTTTCCTGGTTAGGAATAATAGTGAGATACCTGTTTATGATGGATATGTTCTTCGTTCCAAGATGCAGGTTCCCAATGCTGATACTATTCGTTCCCTTTCTGAAGGATCTGTTTATGGTCCATATATAGATGGGGGAAATGTGGTGCTGGCAAAAATGATAGCAAAGCGCAATATGCCCGACAGTGTGAAAGTTCGCCATATACTTGTGAGTACTCAGGCCGGACTTTCAGACAGCATAGCTAAAGTAAAGATCGATAGTATACAAGGGGCAATACGCGCCGGTGCAAGTTTTGCTGCGCTTGCTGCCCAGCTGAGTGATGACCAGGGAAGCAGGGATAAGGGTGGTGAATATGATTTTGGTTCGCAACAATTCGGAACGCTTGCAAGGGAATTTGCGGAAGCAATCTTTTATGGCAATACCGGAGATAAAAAAGTGGTGAAAACAGAATTCGGGTATCATTATATTGAGATACTCAACCAGAAGAATTTTGAACCGGCTTATAAGGTTGCATACCTTAGCCGTTCTATTTTGCCGAGTGTGGAAACAGAGAATACAGCATCGGGAGCAGCCAACCAGTTTGCAGGTGAAAGCCGCACAGCAAAAGCATTTGAAGAGTCTGTTACAAAAAGCAAACTCACTAAAATGTCTGCAACTGATATCAAACCAAATGATATGATGGTTGCCGGACTTGGATCGAGCCGTCAGCTTGTTCGTTGGGTAAATGAGGCGGGTGTGGGTGAGGTATCAGAGCCATTCAACATTGATGATAAGTATGTGGTTGCCATGGTAACTGAAATTAATGAAGAAGGTTTGATGAGTGTTGCCAAAGCAAGACCACAGGTAGAGTTCATTTTACGCAATAAGAAAAAAGCAGATGTTATTACTAAAAAGATCGGATCCGTTTCAAGTCTGGAGGCTGTGGCTACCAGTACCCAGCAGATGGTGATGCGTTCAGATAGTGTTCGTTTCGCATCCCCTTTTATTCCTAATGTGGGACAAGAGCCAAAAGTGATTGGTGCAGCTTTCAATAAAGCAAATCAGGCCAAGGCTTCTGCACCCATTTCGGGTAATGCTGCTGTTTATGTTATCAAAACTGAAAATATCAGTGCCGTATCAGATGGCGGACTGAATGCTGATGAGCAGCGCAAGGCGATGATGCAGCAAATGGGTCAGGCATCCGGTTTCCGCGCTGTTGAGGCACTTCGTAAATCGGCTAAGGTAAAAGACCAGCGTTCCAAATTCCTGTAGTAAAGGTGTCTGACACATGTTCGGGTGACGTTCGAACAAGTTGCGAACATGTGTCAGACACTTAACCTGATAGCGGGCCTCATGGGCTCGCTTTTTTGTTTTGTCGTAACTTCGCGATGTAGAATATTAAAACAAGAAGTATGAGCGAAGTGATCGTGAATAAAGTGGCTGAAAGCGGTTTGATCAGTCTTGACCTGGAGAACTATTATCCAAGGCAGGAGATCGCGGTGTTTGATATGAAGGATCATCTTTTCATGGGATTGATCCTGAAGGAGAAGGATTTTCGCGAGGCTATGAAACAATATGACTGGGCCCAGTTCAAGGACAAATACCTTGCTGTTACCTGCAGTGCAGACGCAATTATTCCTGTTTGGGCTTATATGCTGGTTGCGGCCGCGGCCGGAGCCTATGCAAGAGATATTTTTCTGGGAACGGCAGCCGAATTTCACAAAGAACTTTTCCTGAGAAATCTTCGCGCTATAGATGCGACCGAATTTGCAGACAAAAGAGTTGTGGTCAAGGGATGTGGCGAAACACCTATTGGTGATTTTGCTTACCTCGAGATCACCCGCCTGTTGCGCCCGGTGGCGAAGACCATCATGTATGGAGAGCCTTGCAGTACGGTACCTGTTTTTAAAAAACCCGTCTGACGCCTGTCAGGACGGATGTCAGACGAGTAATTGCGCGCGCTCCATATCTTCGGGGGTATCTATGTTGACGCCCATATAGCCGGTCACCACCATTTTTAGGGGGATACCATATTCGAGGTAGCGCAGGCATTCGATTTTTTCGGCGGCTTCAAGCGGTGTCATCGGCCATTGAGTAAAATTCAGCAGCGCCTGTTTCCGGTAAGCATAAACGCCAACATGTTCATACCAGGTGATGGGAGGGTCAACACTTCGGGGATAGGGTATGGGGCTCCTGCTGAAAAGGAGGGAGTTCATATTTCTATCAACAACCACCTTCACCACATTCGGGTTATTTATGGATGCTTCTTCATGGAGTTCCTGCATCAGGGAGCCCACCTGCACAGCCGGATCCCTGAAAACATCAAGCAGTTTAGCGAGTGGTTCTTTCTTCACGAAGGGCATGTCGCCCTGTACATTCAGGATGATATCAACGTCCATATCAATAATGATCTCGGCAATGCGGTCGCTTCCACTTTCATGTTCTTTGGTACTTCGTCGAACCATCCCGCCGATACTACTTATCTCATCGTAAATAATATCACTGTCAGTTACAACCGATACTTCGTCAAAGAGTCCGGTTGCCAGTGTATTCTCATAGGCGCGGCGGATCACGGTTTTATCGCCCAGCATTTTCATCAGCTTACCCGGAAAGCGGGTAGCGGCATAACGCGCAGGGATCATTGCAATGGTTTTGCCCATCTTAAAGATTTTGAAATAAACAAAGATAGAGATTGCCCGCGCTTAATAATCGGTCTTGATATGCTTGTTAAAGGGGATCTTGATCTGGAAGCCGAGATCTTCATCGGAACTATCTTCCAGAACATCGAGACCATATTTCAACTCACGGGGATCAACATAGGCGAAAGTTCCGAATAGCCTGTCCCACAATGAAAATATATTACTATAGTTGGTGTCAGTGAGAGGGCGCTGGTAATGATGGTGTGCCTTATGCATATTGGGAGAAACGAAGATCCAGCTGATGGGTTTATCGATCCACAGTGGTATGCGGATATTAGCATGGTTGAAGTGTGTGAAGAGGGCGGCACATGCGCGATAAAGAAAATACAAGCCTACTGGTGTTCCCAGAACGAGGATTCCTATAATGGTGGAAGCTTCACGGAATACCCATTCACCGGGGTGATGGCGGGTGCCGGTTGTAACATCCACTTTTGTATCGCTATGATGTACCATATGAAATTTCCACATGAACTTGACTTTGTGCATGAGCCAGTGCGGAAGGTATTGGCCGAAGAGGTCCATCATCATCAATCCGATCAATATTTCTGACCATAGAGGTAATTGCATCCAATGAAGGAGGCCAAATTGTTTCGCCACCACCAGGTCGCAGATTTTAATGGTGAAGATCCCGAAGATCAGGTTAAGTACAAGGGTTGTCCCGAGGAAGACGAGGTTAACGCCAGCATGTTTCCAGCGGTTGAAACGGAAACGCTTCAGCGGATAATATCCTTCCAGCAACCAGAAGAATATCATCCCGCCCATCAGTATGATCACACGGTCGGCAGTTGAGATCGTACTCCAGTAAGCCATGAATCTTTCCATATTGTCAGATAGCAAAGTAATTTAGCAAAGGAATCGGAAACCAGTTGTTAAAGCCCGGTAATCTTGACCGCAATCATGCCGGGATAGACGACCAGGAAGCTCCACAGGCCTTGCACTGGTAGCGTGTGGAAAGGGAAACAACGGAGCCATTGATCAGCTTATTTTTTAGCTGGGACCAAAACCCTGCCGGGTTCACCACATGGGTGATTTTTTCCAGCGCGGTTTGTCCGCAGGAGGGACAAGCCACATTCTGCAGGTAGTTTTCATCGGCAGCATCCAGCAACTGAAGGGCGCGATCGGCCTCCGGAGAAGCCACCATCAGTTTCATACCCCCTATAGCGGGACTAAGCAACGGATCAATGGTGATGGTCATCTCATCTTTCAGGTAGCAGGAGATGCCCTGCTCTTTCAGCAGGTTCAGTTGCAGGTTGGCTGCAATATAATTGTCGTAAGATCTGACTTGCTGGAATTCCATTTTAAATGGAGAATCAGGCGTTCAGCATCAGCGGCATAACGAGCATCAGGAGTTCTTCGTTCTCGTCTCCTTCCATTGGCTTAATGATACCCGCCTTGGTAGGGGTAGAAAGCTCCATACGAACCTCTTCACTATCAGCCGCATTCAGCATTTCAATCAGGAAGCGGGCATTGAAGGCGATCTGAAGATCTTCACCATCATACTGGCATTTCATGCGCTCATTACCCTCGAAGCTGAAGTCGATATCCTGTGCTGCCAGTTGCAGTTCGCTACCGGTAATATTGAGTACTACCTGGTTGGTGCTCTTGTTACTGAATACACTTACACGGCGAAGGGCACCCTGGAAATCGGCTTTGGTCACCACCATTTTGTAAGGATTGTCGGCCGGGATGACAACCTTATAATCAGGGAAGCGAGCGTCTATGAGGCGACAACTCATCTCTGTATTACCATGGGTAACGAAGAGATGGTTGCTATTATAACTGAGGGTGATGGTGTCATCATTATCAGGCAATGCACTTTTCAGGATGTTGAGCGGCTTCTTAGGAACGATAAAAGAATCGCTCTTGGGGCATTTCACATCGGTGCGCTTATAACGAACCAGGCGATGCGCATCGGTGGCAACAAACTGAAGGAAGTTTTTATCGAGTTCAAAATAAACGCCTGTCATAGCCGGGCGCAGGTCATCGCTGCTAACGGCAAACAGTGATTTATTGATGCCGGTAACCAGTGCACTGCTGATCATTTCGAAGGAAGTAGTATCATCAGCTGCAGGCTCCTTGGGGAAGTTATCAGGGTTTTCGCCCATCACCTTATACTTTCCATTATCACTGGTGATCTCGATACCAAAATTCTTGTCGATAGTAAAGGTCAGTGGCTGATCAGCAATATTCTTCAGTGAATCGATCAGGATCTTTGCGGGAATACAAACACGTCCGCTCTCCTTCGCTTCTATGTCCATCTGAACCCGCATAACGGTTTCGAGGTCGGTGGCAACCACCGTCATTTTGTTCTTATCGATCTCAAAAAGAAAATCTTCCAGGATAGGCAAAACTGTATTGGCGTTGATAACACCACTGATCTGTTGCAGCTGCTTCAATAAGGCCGATGAGGAAACGATGAACTTCATAAAACGGGTTCTGATTTAATAGGGACGAAACTAAGGAAAATGAGGGAAATTGCTGAATGCAGATTCCACCCACAAAATAGGGTGTTTTCCACATGATAATAAGCCTCAATTTTGTGTGATGGCATTTAAGAAAACGCTGACAGCTGAAGAGGCGCTACAGAAGGCGCGGCATTACTGCGCTTACCAGGAGAGGAGTCACCAGGAAGTAAAGGAGAAACTTTATGGCTTCGGACTTCGGAAAGATGATGTGGAAGCGCTATTGGGAAAACTTATAGAAGAAGATTATCTCAATGAGGAGCGCTTTGCTATTCAGTTTGCGGGGGGTAAGTTCAGGATGAAATCATGGGGAAGGAACCGCATCAAGAGTGAGCTCAAGCTTAGGAAGGTAAGTGATTATTGTATAAAGAAGGCGTTGAAGGAGATCAGTGAGGATGATTATGCCGCCGCGATTGAAAAGCTTTCCCTGTCAAAATGGGAGAATCTTGCAGGAGAAGAGCATATTGCGAGGATTAAGAAAACACAGGACTATTTGTTGTACAAAGGATATGAATGGGAGACGGTTAGTCGGGTGATGAAAAGTCTGCAGGGGAAATAAGGGCAATAAATTAATTTCGGGTATGTCCACGCTAACAATTACGACTATCCAGGCCAATCTTGCCTGGGAAGATAAGGCAGCCAACCTTTCGCGGTTTGAGGAGAAGATTGCCGGGGTGAAGGAGAAAATGGAAATAGTGGTATTGCCCGAGATGTTTTCAACCGGGTTTTCGATGAAGCCCGGGGAGCTGGCTGAAACGATGGATGGCGAAACCGTTAGTTGGATGAGGCGGGTAGCGGAGCGGAGAAAGATCATCCTGACCGGCAGCCTTATCATAGAGGAGGAAGGTCATTATTATAACCGGCTGGTCTGGATGTTACCGAATGGCCGGTATGGGCATTATGATAAACGACATCGGTTTGCTTTTGCGGGGGAGGACCAGCATTTCAGCCAGGGGCACCGTAGACTGATTGCTTCCGTAAAGGGATGGAAGATCAACCTGCAGGTCTGTTATGATCTGCGCTTTCCGGTATGGGCCCGCCAGCAGATGAACAGAACCCATATGCCAACACTAAAAGGCGATAAGATAGCGGAAGAGGGCAATGATCAGCGGGTGCCGGAGTATGATATACTGATAAATGTGGCCAACTGGCCCGAGCGCCGTAACCATGCCTGGAAAACGCTGCTGACAGCCCGAGCCATTGAGAACCAGTGTTATGTTGTGGGATTGAACAGGGTGGGCGAAGATGGGAATGGCATCTACCACAGCGGCGACAGTATGGTGGTAGACCCAATGGGTGAAGTACTCTATCAGAAATCACACGAGGAGCATATCCACACAATTACGCTTTCGCGCCAGCAGCTTGATGAAACCCGGACTAAACTTCCTTTTCTGCAGGATGCTGATGCGTTCATCATTCAAAACGAAGAACAGCCATGAGCCTGCACAGCATCAGATATTTTAATGGAAATATTTTCACCGGCGATAGCTGGCATAATGAACTGGTGATCACTACAAACTATGACAGAATTGTTTCTGTTGCTGAGCAGGGTGAGGCTGCTGCAGAAAAAGATTTGCAGGGCAATAGTCTGGTCCCCGCATTTATAGACCTGCAGCTTTATGGGGGTAACGGCATGTTGTTCGGCGAACACCCCTCCGTGGAATCGTTGGAGGCAACTGTAGATTATTCAAGAGCGGGCGGTGCCAAACTAATATTACCAACTGTTGCTACCAACAGCAATGAGATTGTATTTGCAGCCATTGATGCTGTTCGTGAATATTGGGGCCGTGGGGGAAGCGGGGTGGCTGGATTGCATTTGGAGGGTCCATTCCTGAATCCGGCAAAATGTGGCGCGCATGATATAAATAAAATGCAGGAACCCACGGTAAGCAATATCCGAACCATTACAGAATATGGAAGAGGTATCGTTCGGTTTATGACCATTGCACCAGAATTGTTTACTGAAGAGGGACTGGAAATTTTAAAGGAAGCGGAGATCATTATTTCTGCGGGTCACAGTAATGCCAGCTATGAAGAAGCGATGGCTGCATTTGAGAAGGGGGTGAGTACCTGTACCCATTTGTTCAATGCCATGTCGCCCCTTCAACACCGGGCTCCCGGACTGGTGGGTGCTATCATGGATCATTCGCGGGTGATGAGCAGTATTGTTACCGACGGATATCATGTGGATCCTGTTGCCATCAGGCTTGCAAAGAAAATTATGGGCGACAGGTTATTCATCATAACGGATGCTGTAACCGAAAATCCGGAAGGGCATTACCGTCATCGTCTTGATGGCAACAGGTATGTAATGCCTGATGGAACATTATCGGGCTCAGCACTCACCATGACCAGTGCTGTAAATTATTGTATTGAGAAGGTTGGCATTGATGTCTCAGAAGCATTGAGGATGGCATCGCTTTATCCGGCAAAAGTGTTGGGAATGGATAAGGAATGGGGAAGGATTGCGCCGGGTTACCGCGCCGATGCATTATTTATATTGTAGTGCTTTGCTGAGAGAGGATTGAAGAATCATTTGCCTTACACGCTCCACTTTAGGATCGCGGTTCTGCAGAATAGTTTCGCGTGTTGGCTTAACAAGAATATCAGGCATTACTCCCCCGCCACTATTAACCGCATCTTTATTGATCACCAGCCGGAACCTGGGTAAACGGAATCGGATGCCGGTTTCCGGAAGAGTAACATCAGGAATAAACCATGCTGTATTTCCGTAGGCTCCACCACCAGTTTCTTCACCAATCAGCTTTACATTGGATTGGCCTTTCAATTGTCCGGCAAACAATGCAGCAGCTGAAAAAGAATTTGGACCCGTTAACACATACACGTTGCCGTTATAATGATCCTTTTTTCTTGGCTTAAAAACATGGCGTTCAAAATATCCGAAATGATATTTGCCATCGGCTCTTTTCCGTGTGATGACACTCATGAAAATTCCGGTGATGGCGTTATAACGGATATGGTTACCGTATTTACTTCTTTTGTTAATGGCATAGAGTGAATCTCCTACCCGGAAAGGTTTATTGATAAGCATTCGTGTAAGGAAGTTGGAGTGGTTCACATTTCCCCCGCCATTGCTACGAATATCAACTACAAGGTGCCGGATATTCCGACGGTTGAGTTCCCTGAAGCTCTCTTTGAAGAAAGGCTTGAATTTATTCCGGCCATTAAAAGTATTAACGGTCATATAGCCGGTGGACAGACCGGTATCGATCTGCATCGATCGGGCATAGTAGAGTCTTTCCTCACGGCGTTCGCGTTTCTTAAGTTTTTCTTTGATGGCAGGCAGCACATGCTTTTTGGTAGTATCCTTTTTAGGTGGGTCCACTAGTCGGATGCTGGTATACTGTTGCTGCCCAAGGCTATCAATATAGCCCATGCTGTATTCTTTTTTCCAGCCCTGGACCAGTCTGAGCCATCCCCCAAAAGCACCGCGGTTACTGATCGTCTGGTCGAGGTAACTTTTATTATAACCATCAATGGAGAGGTGTTGCTGCAAGCTGTCTACAACTTGCAGAAAAGGCTGTCCGTCAAATTCGGTGAGGATGGTGCCACGAGGTAATTTTATATTACTGCGCTGCAGGGTATTATTAAGCAAAACCGTATCGTCGAGAATTTTGATAGAAATAGGAAAAAGGGGAAGGCGGGCGGTATCGAGCCATTTAAGGTATTGACGGGAGTAACGGGTGCTGGTATGACCGCAGCGAATTTTTGCGATCACATAAGTGAGTACTGCTCTGAACTGCGGTTCAGTCATCGAATCCTTCAGCTGGCTTTTCCCCCAGTTGAAATAATATTCCATACTGTCGGCGGGTGTATGCCAACTTACGCTGGGATGAGATTCATTGAGGATATTTCGGAAGAGGGTATAATCGCGTTCAAGCGCTTCCACCGGATACTTCTGTTCTGGTGAAAACGCAGGCCGCAAGGTTCCGCATCCGGCGCAACATAAAGTCAATAAAATCAAGCAGGAAAAAACTCCTCCCAGGCCGATCCTTCTCATCAACATGTTATAAAGATAATAGCTACTGTTCTTTAAATGCATTCCATCCCTGCGCTGTTATCTTAAACTTGTTACCGCCTTTTGTTAAAATATGAGAGCCGGCTTCCGCTTCGGTCATGTAGCCGATAACGCTGATCTGTTCATTCAGCACCAACTTATCATATTCAGATTGCGGGAGGGTGAATAGCAGTTCATAGTCTTCGCCACCACTGAGTGCGCAGGCAGTTGGATCGAGTCCAAATTTAAAAGCCGCCTGCCGCGCGTCTTCATGGATGGGTATCTTTTCTTCATAGAGCATACAGCCCAGCCCGCTCTGTGTACAGATATGCAATATGTCGGAGCTCAGTCCATCGCTAATATCCATCATGGCTGTGGGTTTGATCTCTTTGTCGGTGAAGAAGGCAATGATATCACGACGAGCCTCAGGTTTCAGGAGACGGCCCACGATATAATCTTCATTCTCAAGGTCGGGTTGGATCTGTGGGTTTTCAAGCCATATCTTTTTTTCACGTTCCAGCAGGGTGAGTCCGAGGAAGGAGCCTCCCAGAAAGCCTGAAACGCAGATCAGGTCACCCTTCTGTGCGGTGGATCTCTTCACAAACTGTTCTGGAACAACTTCACCAAGGGCGGTAACGCTGATAACAAATCCGCCTCTTGATGTGCTGGTATCACCACCAACAAGGTCTACCCCATATTTGTCGCAGGCGGCATATACGCCTTCATAGAATTCATCGAGGGCCTCCACGCTGAACTTGTTGCTAACGGCGATGCTCAGGGTTACCTGGGTTGGATGCGCGTTCATGGCGTAGATATCACTCAGGTTCACCACGATACTTTTATAGCCGAGGTGCTTGAGGGGTGTGTACATGAGATCGAAATGAACTCCTTCAACCAGCATATCTGTGGTAATAACGGTTTGCTTGCCATAGTGGTCGATCACGGCGGCGTCATCACCCACACCGAGGATGGAGCTGGCATTCTGGAATTCAATATTTTTTGTGAGGTGATCAATGAGTCCGAATTCACCGAGAGAGGATATTTCTGTGCGTTGTTCCATGGTAGGGGGTTTTAGAGGCGATCGTTTATCCAGTTAAGCATTTCATCGTGGATCTTTCCATTAGTAGCAAGGAGATGGGGCTGGTAAGGAGAATAATGTTTGCCCGTGAAATCGGTCACTTTCCCCCCCGCTTCTTCCACCATCAGGAATCCCGCGGCGCTATCCCAGGCCTGAAGTTTATGCTCATAGAATCCGTCAAACCTGCCGGCTGCCACCCAGCAGAGGTCGATGGCTGCAGAGCCCAGTCGACGTACCGGCACACCCTTGCGGATGAATCGCTCAAAACACTGAAGCGGACCATTTGGTAAATCGAGATAGGTATAGGGAAAGCCGGTGACGAGGCAGCTCTTTATCACTTCATCCATACTACTAACATGAATAGGTTTCCCATTGAGAGTAGCGCCCTTGCCGCGTTCGGCGAGGTAAAACTCATTGAACAGCGGGTTGTATACTGCCCCCATGATCATCTTCCCATCTTTTTCAAGCCCTATGCTTACGCAGCAGATTGGAATGCCATGGGCAAAATTCACCGTTCCGTCAATAGGATCGATGATCCATTTATAATTGGAACCGCTGGGGAGTTCACCACTTTCTTCTGTGAGAAGATAATGATCGGGAAAGGCTTCGCGGATGGTTTCGATGATTGTTTTTTCGGCAGCATGGTCGGCTTCCGTTACGAGGTTATTGATGCCCTCTTTATTGGAAATAATAAGATCTTTATTGCTGAAAAATTTTTCCAGAACAGCCGCGCCGGCCCTGGTGGCTTTAATAAGAGTTTCCTGTAACATCGGGCAAAGCTAAGTAGCTCAGGCGAAATAAAATTTCCAATAATTTCGTATATGCAGCTTTCCGTTATCATCGTTAATTATAATGTCTGTTTTTTCCTGGAGCAGTGCCTCGCTACGGTAGAAGCTGCAGGTGAGGCGTTGGAGATGGAAGTGATTGTGGTTGACAATGCATCTACTGATGGTAGTATGGAGTACCTGCCTGCAAAGTTTCCCCGTGTTCAGTTCATTCGAAATGCCGGTAACCAGGGCTTTGCGAAAGCCAATAACCAGGCCTTGCAGATAGCGTGTGGCCAATACCTGCTGCTCCTGAATCCGGACACGCTGGTTACAGAGAAGGCCTTCAGAACGAGTATTGCTTTTTTTGAGAGTCACCCCGATGCAGGAGCTATCGGTATGCGGATGTTTGATGGGAGGGGTCATTTTCTTCCTGAGTCAAAGCGGGGTTTTCCCACCAGCATGAATGCTTTTTTCAGGCTGAGTGGACTATCAACGATCTTCCCGCGGAGTAGTTTTTTTTCAGGCTATTACCAGGGTCATCTATCTGCAGAAACGGTGCAGGAGGTGGAAGTATTGGCGGGAGCATATATGATGTTGCGACGCGAGGTGTTCGAAAAGATCGGGCCACTTGATGAGCGCTTCTTCATGTATGGCGAAGACATTGACTGGAGCTATCGCATCCTAAGTGGCGGCTATATAAATTATTACCTTCCCAACCCGGGCATTATCCATTTCAAGGGAGAGAGCAGTAGCAAGGACCCTTCTTATATCCGGCATTTTTACCGTGCGATGCAATTATTTGTGGAGAAGCATTATGGAAAGCATTCTCGCTTATGGCAATTGATGTTACAGCAGGCGATAAATATGCGGATGCTGATGGCCCGGGCCGGAATTCATAAGGGGCTTTTGAAAAAAGGGGTGGCAAGAAAGATCAGAGAGGAGGTGATGCAGTGGACGCTAGTGGGAGATGCGGACAGTATTAAAGAAGTGTTAGATGGCTTACCTGAGGGTACTGTGAAAGCAGCATTGCCTGTTCCCGGTGATCAGCGGCCTTCTGTGGATGGGCTTCAGCAACAAGCTGCCTATGGATTGGTGATATGCGCGGGTATGCGCTTTCCTATGTCGGCAGCGTTAGATTATCTCCGTCGCTTATCAGGAGGGATGCCTGTTCGGTTTCATTGTATGGGAACAGGCAGTATGGTGGGAAGTGATGACAGGAACAGCAGCGGCCACGCCATTGGATTAAAAAGGGAACCGGTCGTATAACCAATTTGAGAATATTGGCATCCGTTTAACTACTTTTGTCATTCACCCAAAAAGAGCGAAAAACGAGTAATGACGCTGATTGAGATTACCCTGCCTAAAACGATTGCCAAGGCACTTCATCTTCCGGCCAGTTCACCAAGGCGCCAGCAGTTGAAAGTGCTGAAGAAATTGTTGAAGAAGGCCAAATTAACCGAATTCGGTCAGCACTACCGGTTTGATGAGATCCTTATGAGTAAGCATATCGGGAAAAGATTCCAGCAGCTCGTTCCTACCCATGATTATAACGCCATTTACAAGCAGTGGTGGAACAAGACCCTGGAAGGCAAGCGTGATGTTTGCTGGCCGGGCAAGATCAAATACTATGCGCTTTCTTCGGGAACCTCAGAGAGTGCCAGTAAATATATTCCCGTTACAGAAGACCTCCTGAGTGGTAACCGAATGGTTATGATCAAGCAATTATTTTCTCTTCGTCATTATGATGATATCCCCTTTGCTAATTTAAGGAAGGGCTGGCTGATGCTGGGAGGTAGCACCGAGCTTCAGCAGGGCAAAGGATATTATGCGGGCGACCTCAGTGGCATCACCGCCAAGAAAGTGCCCTTCTGGTTCACGCCGTTTTATAAGCCGGGAAAGAAGATCGCCAAGATGAGCGACTGGAATGATAAGATCGAAGAGATCGTGGAGCAGGCACCCAACTGGGACATAAGTTTTGTTGTGGGTGTACCGGCATGGATACAGATGTGCATGGAGAAGATCGTTGAGCGGTATAAGCTGGCCACAATCCATGATATCTGGCCTAACCTTTCTTTTTTTGTACATGGTGGCGTTTCTTTTGAACCTTATAAGAAGGGATTTGAAAAATTGCTTGCAAAGCCACTCACTTATATTGAAACCTATCTTGCTTCAGAAGGATTTATTGCCTACCAGGAAAGGCAGAATGCAAAGGGCATGAAGCTTTCCATCAATGATCATATCTTTTTTGAATTCGTTCCTTTTGATGATAAGAATTTTGATTCTGATGGAAACCTGGTAGAGAACCCTACTACCTACATGATACATGAAGTGGAAGAGGGTCGTGATTATGCGATATTACTCAGCACTTCAGCAGGAGCCTGGCGTTACCTTATTGGTGATACCGTGCGTTTTGTTGATGCAGAAAGATGCGAGATCGTGATAACGGGAAGAACAAAACATTTCCTGAGCCTTGTAGGAGAACATCTTAGTGTTGATAATATGAGCAAGGCTTTGCAACTGGCAACAGAGGAACTGAATGTTTCTATTCCTGAGTTCACTGTGGCTGGCGTTCCTCATGGCAGTTTTTTCGCCCATCACTGGTACGTTGCTTCAGATGACCATGTTGATGCAGCATTATTGCGTAATAAGATCGACCAGCACCTTAAAGAACTCAATGATGACTATGCAGTGGAGCGCGCCAGTGCTTTGAAAGAAGTATACCTCGATGTTCTGCCCGAGCAAACATTCATGGATTTTTTAGAGTCAAAGGGAAAGATAGGCGGTCAGCATAAATTTCCACGGGTGCTGAAAGGAAATATGCTGCAGGACTGGAAAGCTTTTCTCTCCAAAACAACCATATCATGATCACTATACGCCAGGCAACAATTGATGATATCCCAACAGTTGCGTACCTGTTTGATAAATACCGTCAGTGGTATAAACAGGCAGCAGACCTGGAGGGGGCAATTGATTTTTTACAATCACGCACTGAAAATGGAGAGTCCGTAATTCTGGTTGCGATGGAAGAGGGCGAGCAGATAGGGTTCACCCAGTTATATCCTATATTTTCTTCCGTTTCTCTTAGTAAGGCATGGTTGCTGAACGATCTGTTTGTGATTGAATCACAAAGGGGAAAGGGTGTTGCCACAAAGCTGCTGGAGGCGGCCAAAAATGTTGGCATCAATACAGAATCAAAATGGCTGATGCTTCAAACCAGTGACTGGAACAGTGAAGCGCAGGCCTTGTATGAAAAGAATGGATGGGTTAGGGAGTCTGATTATTTCTATCGGTTTGACCTGCCTCAAAAGCCGCAATAATCTATTTTAGAACCATCCCCTTTTGCGGAACAGCCATAGCATGTAAACTGGAATTAGAAGCATGAGCAGTACTGCGATATAGAATCCATTGTCGTTGTGGAGGTATGGTATCTTGTCGAAGTTCATTCCGAAAATTCCCCCGATAACAGTGGCTGGCGCCAGCACGCAGGTAACAATAGCCATTACTTTCATCACTTCATTCATACGCAGGTTTACATTGTTGATGTGGAGGTCCTGCATGGTGACCATGATATCACGATAGTTATCAACAAGGTCTTGTGCCTGCATAATATGATCGTAAACATCCTTGAAATATTTAGTAGTACGATCATCAAGCAGATCGCTTTCACTGCGGATGATACCACTTACAAGGTCGCGTACCGGGATGATATTACGTCTTAGTACGATAAGTTCTTTCCGGAGAGAGCTGATCCTCGCCAATGACCTGCTATTGCTGTTATGGATAACCTGTTCTTCCAGGTCTTCAATGCGGTCGCCCAGTTTTTCCATCACGGAGAAATAATTATCAACGATCAGGTCGAGCATACTGTAGCAGAGGTAATCGGCAGAACGCTGCCGGATTTTTGAGCTGGCAAGTTTTAATTTTTCACGAAGCGGATTGAATACATCGCGTGAGGCATCTTCCTGGAAGGAGATAACAAAATCCTTTCCCAGTACAATGCTGATCTGTTCCTGTTCTACCGTGCCTGCATTATCATTAAAATAAAGCATATTCAAAAGGCAGAACAGAACGCCTTCCACCTCATCCATTTTGGGACGCTGGTTGATGCTTAGAATATCTTCAATGAGAAGCGGGTGAATTTCATAATGGAGACAAACCGATTCAACGTCTGCTTTTCGAAGACCATCAACATTGATCCAACTGATTCTGTTACTATGGCGAAAACGATAGCAGGGTTCAACAGCATTGAACTCGTGTTCTTCAAAATGCGAGGCGTCAAAATCATAAACATAGGCCCTTACCTCCCGGGCTTCTTCACGGTGGGGGATGATGGTGGGATTAACATGAAGAATTTCCTTAGTTCTGGTGGTACCAAATAAGGTATTGAGGCCTAGCCTTCGCAGATAGCGTTTTGTTGGTTTGGTAATTACTTCTTCAATTGTTTCCCTGATCATGGGATGAATTTACAAATTATGCTGTTGCTGTATCAGCATAAAGTTCGGTGGTTTGTTGGTATGGTTTATTTTTACGGCTACGAAAGGATATGACTGAAGCATTTATCAAAGGACTTGCATTGGGCTGCATACTTGCCCTGTCTGTAGGCCCTGTCATTTTTACCATTATAAAACAAAGCCTTAATAATGGGAAAGAGGGGGGTATCAGTTTTGTTGCGGGCGTATGGGTGAGTGATATATTACTGGTATTTATCAGCAATGCATTTTCAGAATGGGTAAAGGCGTTGCTGGAGTATAAGCAGATGATAGGGTATATAGGCAGCTTCTTCCTGATAGGAATGGGATTATTTTATGTTTTTCTCAAGCGTGTGAAGTTGGCCACAGAGGCAGCGGGCATTGAGCAAAGATTCCGCAAGCGCGACATTGCCAGGATATTTACCTCGGGTTTCCTGATCAATACCCTCAATCCCAGTGTGATATTGTTCTGGCTGATCAATGCCACTGCTTTTGCGGTGACGCATACCTGGGCACAAAGGCTGGTGATATTTTTTACCTGCATGGGTGTTAATATAGTGGCAGATATATTTAAAGTGCTGATGGCGGGAAAGCTTCGCAAAAAGCTTACCCTGCACAATCTTTCGCTGGTGAATAAAATATCGGGACTGATACTGGTTGGCTTTGGTGTAGCACTTCTCTGGGGAGTAGCCTTTCTTTCTGACAAAGTAGGATGAGCATATGGGTTAAAACAATACAATGAGCAAAAAATTATTGATAGTATGGCTGATGATGGGCAGCACCATCGTGTTGTTTGCACAGGAGCCTGCTAAGGAAGGAAGCCTTGGAAAGATGGAAGATTTCATATCACTGAAAAGACCTAATGGCCGGCATGTGGGATCTTACTTCAAGGGAAGTAAGATAGATTTTCAACATGTGAACGGACAGCGTATCAGCGGCTTCATTGAGAGTATGAGAAATGATTCTGTATTTGTAAGGCAGTGGCAGGTGCAAACCTATATGACCTCATTGGGAACAACCCGTGTTGATACTGCGGGATACTATATTCATAAGTTGCATTACCAGGAGATCTTCAGCATATTTCCCATGAAGAAAGAAAGCTTCCGCTATGTTCGTAATGGGAGCATCTTCATGATCGGGGCAGGAGGTTATGCTTTGTTGAATATAATTAACGGAGCCTATCTGGATGAACCCATTGATGCCCCTGCTAACCTGCGTTCACTGGGAACCGCAGTAGGGGTTTTTGCCGGAGGGTTCATACTTAACCGGCTTTATAAAAGCAAACAGAGAAAGGGTAAACAGTATAAGATCGTGTATGTAAAAATGACCGACAAATAGGCGCTTTCATTTACTACTGGTTTTTTTATCTTGCGCACTTCTAAACATCAGGATCCTACGTGAAAACAAAAGGCATAATACCACGCAGCTGGCGATTCATAAAAAGATTATTGCTCTTCCTCTTCATCTGGCAATTCTTCTATATCATCGTGCTTAAATGGATTGACCCGCCACTGACGATCACACAGATCGGCAACTGGTTTGGCGGGTATGGAATGAAGCGCGATTATGTTGATTACACTGAAATATCAAGGCATGCAAAGCTGGCGGTGATCGCTTCTGAAGACCAGAAGTTTCCGGTGCACTCGGGGTTCGACTGGAAGCAGATCGAGAAGGCTCTCGACCATAATGAACGTCGTCCCAACAAGATCCGCGGGGGCAGCACCATCAGCCAGCAGACAGCAAAGAATGTTTTTCTATGGCAGGGAAGAAGCTGGATAAGGAAGGCGATGGAAACCTATTTTACTTTCATGATAGAAAAAATATGGGGCAAGCGAAGAATCCTGGAAGTGTATCTCAATGTGATAGAGATGGGCCCCGGTGTGTTTGGCATTGAAGCAGCAGCTCAATCCTATTATAAGAAATCAGCGGAATCATTAAATCGCTCAGAGGCTTCGAGAATAGCAGCCTGTCTTCCCAATCCAAAAAAGTTCTGTGTGAAGCCCGCTACTCCTTATGTAACTGCCCGAGGATTAGCCATCATGCGTAATATGAGCAATTTATCAACAGATGCGGGCATCAAATCAGTGATTGACTGATCATCTAACCCTAAGCTTAACCGAAGCACTGTTCTGGCTATACAAAAGCGGCAGTACAGTGCCAACACCGATCTTGGCGCGATAAAAACCCGGGGCAAGAGAAAGAGAATCATTACTGCTGCCATACCAGTTTCCTTCTTTATTGGTGAAGCGGAGGGGAAGCCGGGCAATCATACTATCCTTTCCAAATACGTCAAGCACAACTTCCAGAGGCCTTGTTCCGGTAAGCAGTGAATCGGCACTACTGGTGGGGAATACAGTAAAATTGAATGGTGAAAGTTTGCCATCTGTTATACTGAGATCATCTGAAATAGCCTGGAAGCGTAACCAGGAATTGCTTTGAAAGGTGGGGATGGCTTTTCCGTAAGTGAGACCCTTTCTTGTTTCAATAGGAGTTGCATCAGGAAGTCTCTCCAGCAGCCGGTCCACAGTATAGGCAGTTTTTCCCTGCCATTCTTTTTCGATAGGCCAGAAATTATAATTGTTACGCCGGTAGCGGGTAGTATTTAATCCGAAGCTGGTATCCCCGGTATAGAACCAGTATTTACTGGGGCGTTGATAGCTGTTCAGAAAAACCACGGGCAGGCCGCCTGCTTTTTCTTTTATGGTGGTGGCCCAGGATGGATTACCATGCATCTCATCTTTGAAAACACTGGTCAGCGGTTCTATATCCGTTATCATATAGAGCCTTACCAATATGACAAGGGCAAGAGCCGGAGGCATCAGTTTATAGACCCAACGTGCATGTTTAGCCGAATCAGTAAGCCATGCATGGGAAATGATGAGGAGTGGAACAAGTGCCGGAACTGTCCAGTTAGCTTCCACGCGGCCTTTTAAAGTGCTGACCAGGAAAAATCCATAGATGCCCCATAAGCTGAATTGCAATGCTCTTGCGAACAGGTCTTTAGAACGAAATTGCCCTGCTGCATAGAGCAGGAGCCATCCGATAAGTGGGCCCGCAAGCAATATTTGTCCGGTAAGATAATCGAGGCTGAAGGCGAAACTGTATTCAGGTGCATTTCTTTCTTTGAGGTGGTACATCACCGAGGGGAAATCATGCGTGTATTGCCACCAGAGGTGGGGAGAGAAAAGCAGTGCCCCTACCACGGCAGCAACCCAGGCCTTCCATTGCAGAAAGAGTTTCGGGTTGCTCAGGAAGGTAAAGAATATGATAAGGACGCCATGGTATTTGCTATAGAGCATAAGCGCCATGATCAATCCAAGAAGTAGGGCATTGACAAGGGATGCCACTGCAAGAAAACGCCGGTACTGCCAGAAGAAAAGGGCTGTGAAAAAAGTGAGCGGAATATCAGGAACGGCGAGGATGCCTCCTATCTGCAGCACGCCCATTGAGAAGGCGATGGTATAGAAAAGTTTCTGCTGGTTCTTCAGCAGCATTTGGTGAATAAGAAAGAGTGTGGCGGTATTCATCAGGGCCATGAATAAACGAACACCCAGTTCGTTGGGGAAAAGCGCATAACCGGCCCTGATAAGTATGGCGATCATGGGCGGATGATCAAAATATCCCCAATCAGGATAACGGGAGAAAACCCAGTAATAGGCCTCATCATCCAGCAGTTCGGTGCCATAGCTTTGAAGCAGGTTCAGCAGGAGCCATGATGTATAGAACCATGTTTTTGGATGCTGCCGGATGGAATCCCTTATATCTTGTAGCATGTTGAAGATGATGTGCAGCAAAAGTAGTGTGGAAACTCAAATAAGAAGGCGATTCACTGCTGCAATACCATTGGCGATACGATCGTGGTTGATTCCGCCAACAATATCCCAGGGAGTGTTTTGGTTCACCATCATATCGAGGTACATGTAAAATAGCTTCTGACGTGTTTCCTCACTTGGATATTCACGAAGTGCATCGCGGGTCCAGGGCAGTTCTGTATTCGCGAGCAGATAACCATCATACTTACGTTCTGCGATCTGGTCGAGGATAAAGGAGTGGCATTTTCCAAAAACATATTCGGACCAAACCTTCATCACCATCATGTCCGTATCTACAAAAAGAATTGCTTCTTTGGTGGTATCTCCTGATTTATTCAATGCGGTCTGTAATGCATGGGCATGTTCATCCTCCAATGCCAGCTGACCTTTGGCAATAGTGAGCAAGTCCTCATAGGTATAGTCCATTCCATTCTCAATCAAATACTCACGGGCATATTCAGGGCACCAGTCTGTAAGATAGTTATCTGCAAAATGGTCGGCAAGGGCTTTGCAGAGTGAGCTTTTACCAGTTGACTCAGGTCCTATGATCACGATTTTTTTAATCATTTCGGAAAAATGAATATGAGAAGGACGTGTTGGGTAAAATTGAGAAAATCTCTAATAACTATTGTCATAGAAATTCAATTTTAAACGGCTGACGAACAATCATATAAATATCATGCCACTTGTTGTGCCTTCTTACGCCATGAGATCAGTCCAGCTACTGCAAGAATCAGCAATACCAAAAACTGGAAGCTGGTGAAAACATATCCTTTGACAAAGTACAGTGGTATTGAGGCAATATTGGTAACGATCCACCAATGCCAGCTCTCCACTTTTTTGCGGGCCATAAGCCACATGCCTGTATAGGCGCTGGCGCTGGCGAGTGCATCGGCCCATGGAATTGCTTCAGGTGCAAAGGCTTTTTTGAGCCAGCTCAGTGCCAGGAATATGCCGGCATAGAAAACAGCGAAGAAGAGTGCTTGATGCAACAGTTCTTTTTTTGAAGAGAAGGTTATATGTAAAACATGTTCTTTCTGTTCATTTCTTTTGGCCCAGAGGGCCCAGCCATAAAAGCTCATGATGGTGTAATAGAGATTCACACTTGCTTCCCCATAAAGGTGGCCTTTGATGCTGAGGTATATATAGATGATGGTATTAATGAGACCAACCGGGTAAACCAGGATATTCTCCTTCCTGCTGAACCATACACTTGCGATACCTGCGATTACTGCGATGAATTCGAGCCAGCCTGTTTGCTGGAGTCCCTCAATAAATTGTTGCCAAATGGAAAGGATCATTCTTAAAAATGCAACAGAAAATTTAGATTGCCGGAAATTGTTTCCATGAAAATCGCTGTACTTGGGGCCGGGATGGTAGGTAGGACCATGGCCCTCGACCTTTCTGCCCGTCACGATGTGACCTCTTTTGACCTCTCTCCTGTAAATCTGCACCGGTTGCAGGAAAGGAACAGGGAGATCAAAACGGCTATTGCGGATCTTTCTGCATTTAGCAGTTATAGCGATTGGCTTTCACCTTTTGAACTGGTAGTGCTGGCAGTGCCGGGGTTCATGGGCTACCGGGCGCTGGAGGCGGTGATAGACTGTGGTAAGAACGTTGTGGATATTTCCTTTTTCCCCGAGGATGCCTTGCAGCTCGACCTCCTTGCAAAGAAAAGGGGTGTAACAGCCATCACCGATTGTGGTGTGGCGCCGGGCATGAGTAATTTAATTGTCGGCAGGTATAATGAAACGATGGAGGTAGATCGGTTTGAGTGTTATGTTGGCGGACTGCCAAAGATCAGGCGTAAGCCATTTGAGTACAAGGCACCCTTTTCGCCCATTGATGTTATTGAGGAGTATACCAGGCCTGCAAGGTTAAAGGAGAACGGGCATATAGTGGTGAGGCCGGCGTTGTCGGAAAGGAGCTATATGGATTTCGGGGAGATAGGAACCCTGGAAGCCTTCAATACAGATGGTTTGAGAAGCCTGCTCTTCACGATGCCACATATCCCCAACCTGAAAGAGCAGACCCTGCGCTATCCCGGCCATGTGGATCTTATTATTGCACTGCAGCAGGGAGGATTCTTTGATGAAACGCCTGTTGATATCAATGGTGTGAGTATGCGCCCGATCGATTTTTCGTCGAAGATCCTTTTCAGGGAGTGGAAACTTGGCGAGGAAGAAGAAGAGTTCACCATTATGCGGGTGATTGTTGAGGGCATGAAAGGCGGTAAGCCAGAAAGGGTAGAATATAATATGCTGGACCGTTATGATGCTGCTACCAAAACCTCTTCTATGAGCAGAACCACTGGCTATACCTGTACGGCGGCGGCGGAGCTGGTAGCCGGAGGATTATTTGTTGAGAAGGGCGTATTTCCGCCTGAACTGGTGGGTAAGCAGGAGGCCTGTTTTGATTTTGTGCTTAACTACCTGAAGCAGCGGGGTGTGATGTGGACTAAGTGGTGAGGATGGATTATCTTTAATGCCCCGCCCGAAAAAATTTTATCAATTAAATTAATACTATGATTCGTAATGCAACTGCCGTTTGGAACGGCACCGGAAAAGAAGGTGATGGTCATCTCACAACGCAGAGTGGTGTTTTGAGTGAAACACAATATTCATTCAGTTCACGTTTTGAAAGTGGAATAGGCACTAACCCGGAAGAGTTGGTAGCAGCAGCACACTCGGGCTGTTTTACCATGAAGCTCAGTTTTGTAATTGGCGAAGCGGGATTTACACCGCAGAAGCTTGAAACAAAATGTGAGATCACTTTTGAGAATGGCGCAGTAACAAAATCACATCTGACTGTTCAGGGAAAAGTACCTGGAATGAGCAAGGAACAGTTTGATGCGGCGGTGAAGAATGCCGAAGAAAACTGTCCTATTTCCAAGCTGTTGAATACAGCGATCAGTTCGGAAGCAACACTGTTGTAATAATTTTTGTGCCGGTCTTCATTCGAAGATAACCCTGAGGGCCATGGCCGATAATGCCAACGCAATCAGCACCCCGATGATGGTAAGCCATTTCGGGTGTTGGTAGCCGTTGGCATTTTTATATTTATGTGCTGCTGCCAGCAATATGAGTAATGAAACGGGGAGTATGAATCCGTTGATGGTACCTGCCATCACCAACAACTTCACGGGCTTTCCTGCCAGCAGGAAGATGAGGGTGCTGGTGGCGATAAAAATGGCTACCAGTGACCGATGATTTTTTTGCAGCCATGGGCTCCATGTTTTAAGGAAGGAGATGGAAGTATAGGCAGAGCCGATCACGGAAGTGATTGCAGCACTCCACATAACGATACCGAATAGGCGATATCCCGCAGTACCTGCAGCCTGCCTGAAAACATCTGCGGCGGGGTTGGAGGGGTCAAGTATTATTCCTTTTGACACTATGCCGAAAGCAGCCAGGAAGAGGATGATACGCATGGCAGATGCCGCCAGTATTCCTCTTGTTGCCGCGCTGCTTACCGCTGCTACTTTATTCTCTTCGGGGATCTTTTCTTCCAGCAGGCGGTGAGCGCCGGCAAAGCAGATATATCCACCCACGGTGCCACCAACAATAGTGATGATAGCGGTGAAGCTGGTAGTTTCTGGTTGAAAACTATGGTGAAGCGCTTCGGCATAGGGAGGTGCAGCAACAAGGGCAACATAAAGCGTGAGGGCTATCATCCCGAATCCGATCACCTGCACAAAGCGGTCCATGATGCGGGATGCATTGGTACTGGTAAGGAGAAGAATAGAAATGACTGCACTCAGTACAGCTCCAATGCGGGTATCCATTCCTGTTATTACCTCAAGCCCCAGTCCTGTACCGGCAATATTGCCAACATTGAATGCGAGTCCACCGAAAATAATCAACGCTGTCAAAAGCTTTCCCATACCGGGAATAACGGACTCGGCAATTTCCTGTGCGGGCTTATTGGCCATGGTGATGATTCGCCAAACATTGAGTTGTACGCCAATATCAAGGAGTATTGACACCAGTATCACGAATCCAAAACTGCCGAGAAGCTGTTGGGTGAAAACTGTTGTTTGTGTAAGGAAACCCGGACCAATAGCCGAAGTAGCCATCAGCATTGCCGCGCCCCAGAAGACGCCTGATCTTTTCCGGCTATTCATCATGCGGGCGGTTTGATGCTTATTGATGCTGATTCCATTGCCTGGTGGAGAGCACGGGCGAATTCGGGCGCATGGGCGCCGTCACCGTGAATACAGATGGTACCGGCTTTGAGGTGGATGAGGGTATGGTCGATTGTTGTCACTTCTTGTTGTGTCACCAGCTGGAGCGCCTGGGCAGTGGCTTTGGCGGTTTCTGTGATCACGGCATTGTGCATGGTACGCGGCGTAAGCAATCCTTCCCTAGTATAAGTGCGGTCGGCAAATACTTCTGCAGCAACACGTAGCCCGGCCTTTTCGGCGATAGCATTCAGTACGCTTCCCGAGAGGCCATAAAGAATGAGGGAGGGATTGAAGTCACGGATAGCGGTAGTGATGACTTTTGCCAGTTCCGCATCAGTTGCGGCCTGGTTATACAGCGCACCATGCGGTTTTACATGATGAAGTGGAATAGATTCTGAATGGCAGATAGCGGCGAGGGCACCAAGCTGGTAAAGGAGGATGGCATAGAGCTCTCTTGCCGGGAGCTGCATATTGCGGCGACCAAAATGTTCACGATCATCCCAGGAGGGATGTGCGCCGATGGCCACGCCGTGTTTTTTTGCCAGCCTCACAACTTCCAGCATCGTAATGGCATTGCCGGCATGAAACCCACAAGCAATATTGACTGAACTGATAAAGGGAAGGATGGCTGCTTCATTACCTGTTCCCTCGCCGAGGTCGCAATTGATATCAATAGAATTGTTACTCATGCAAAATGCATTTCATAGTCATTCTGGAGGGTTCGGAAATTTGCTTCCCTTTCAAGAAGAATTCGTTCCGCTTCATTGAGGGAGATGCATTTGAACTGCAGGCGGCTACCGGCACCATGCTGAGCAAGGAGGGGTATATCGGCACCGATAACCTGACCGATGCAGGGATAGCCACCGGTGGTTTGAGCGTCGGCCATGAGGATCAGTAATTGACCGTCGGGACTCACCTGCATGGTTCCCGGAACCACTGCGGCAGAGATCAGTTCATTATGGAACATATTCTGAAGAGCGGCACCGTTGAACCGGTATCCCATGCGGTTACTCATCCCCGTTAATTCGAAGGTATCAGACTCCAAAAGTATTCGGGCAGCAGGGGTGAAGGAGGAATAATGATGCCCGGTAAAGAAACGGATGGTATTAATTGAATAATCCGGTATAACGTTACCCGATAAGCGAAGATGTGAATGTTGTGCAGGTTCGGACAGTTGGCGGATGATCTTTTCGCCTACTTCTGTTTTCATCACAGCAACCGGCAACATATCACCCGCGCGGAGTGGCCGGCCTTCTATACCACCAAAACCGGCAACGAGGTTGGTATTTCTGCTTCCAAGAACGGGCGTTGTCCTGATACCACCATGGATGGCAATATAAGCTATGCCACCGCCGGCCGGAATAAGCCGGAGCGTTTCACCCGCAGGCAGCATAAGTGGCTGCCAGAAAGGGAGAGTCTGTTCACCTGCGAAGGCATTGAAACCTCTTCCGCCAAGGGCGATGAGCTGGCTTTTAGTGCTGCTCATGCTGAAGGCGCCGGCCAGAACCTCCACCAGAGTTGCGTCAACAGGGTTGGCAACAAGCATGTTGGTAAGCCTTGCAGCGCTACTGTCCATGACTCCGCCATGGCTGACGCCGAAATTCCTGTAGCCGAAACGGCCCAGGTCCTGCAAGGTGGCAATGCCAGACTTAACTATCCTCATATTGATTCAGGTAGTTGAAGGTGTTCCTGTCGATCCTGCTGAAACGCACGCGGTCGCCTGCTTTCAGCAGACAGGGATCATTATCATTGATGTCAAAAAGTTTGATAGGTGTTCTGCCGATGATATTCCAGCCACCGGGGGAGGTGAAGGGATAAATACCGGTTTGCTGCCCTGCGATACCAACAGATCCGGCCGGCACCATTAGCGAGGGGGTTGCTTTCCGGGGAGTATCGAGCGCAGGTGGCAGGATACCCATATAAGGAAATCCAGGGGTGAAGCCTACCATGAAAACATAAAAGCTCTGGTTGGTATGCATACTGATGACCGTTTCGGGATCGATGCCATGGTAGGCAGCGAGCGTATCGAGATCAAAGGCAAAGGGCTCTTCATAGCACACCGGAATAAGCTGCTCTCTGCTGGCGATGGTGATGGTGGCCGATGCTTTGGCGTCAGGTATATCATTCCCCAGCCAGGAGGCTTTTTTATTAAGCCAGTCACTGATATAATTTATAGGTGATTGCTTTACATTTTCAAAAACAGTAAAGGGATCAAAGAAAATGGTAAGCGTGTGAAAGGCTATAGAAACCTCCCTGAATCCGGGGAATGGATCGTCCTGGATCTGTTGCATAAGATGCAGCAGCTCACGGTGCCGGTTAATGGCAATTTCTTCACCATACTGCAGGGTGATGGCAGATTCGGAAAGGGGGTATAGTGAGAAATGGTTCAATGGGGACGTTGCTAGGCAATAGGCAATAGTGAATAGATTGGGTTACGGGGAATTAAGGTACAAAAGATTATGGAGAGATGGAGGGGGATGGAGAGATGGAGGGATGGAGGGATGGAAGGGAACTACTTTAAAACGGCGATGGTGACGAGGAGCTGGCCGGTGTGGCGCATGGTGTGTTCAGCAATATGAAAGAGAAGCCCGATTACCGTGGAGGGGAATTGTTTTCTGCCTACACCTCTTGGTTCGGTAAGTGATTCGGTGGTAAAGTTTGTCAGGGCCTGGAGTGATGTGTCAAACTGTTTGTTCAAATCTGAAAGCAGCGTTGACAATGTGATGGTGGGGTCAGAGATTCCTTCTGATTTCAGGAACCGCATCTGTTGGTCAGAGAGCTGGTTTCCGCCGGCATAGGTAAGCAAACGGTCATGCACACCTGCTATATGTTTCAGGTGAAAAGCTATGGATGCTTTTCCTCCCGGCGTTTTCCAGAGCATATCCTCCGGCAAGCCAGCGATCATGGCATTGATCTCATCCTGCGCCTGAAGAAGGGCATGGGCTACAGGTTGAAGCAAAGGGATGATATTTTCTACTGGTCCGCGCAGCCAGCGTTCCGGTAAGTTCTGACTTTCCATAACCTAAAGATAAGTGGGAAAAATTAAGGTGGTGGGAGCCCGGTCTAAGTCTAAACCATGTGTGAAGTATGTGTGGTTCCTGTGTAAAACGGGCTGTTTTAGCATGGTTCACACATGAACGGCGCTTGTATTGTACAAAGAGAAAG
This sequence comes from Flavihumibacter sp. ZG627, assembly GCF_000814325.1. GTDB lineage: Bacteria > Bacteroidota > Bacteroidia > Chitinophagales > Chitinophagaceae > Flavihumibacter. Next base: position 255,491 of record NZ_JPHF01000003.1, read on the forward strand.
CCACCCAAAAGGGTGGCCATCCACTATATAATCATTCACGCATAAGTACTTCTCTACTATCTATTCTCTATTGACCATTCCCCTGGCTCATTCCGCCTCTGCAACCACTTCTTTCACTTCAGGGATCATGCGCTTCATCATGCCTTCGATGCCGGCCTTGAGGGTGATCATACTGGAAGGGCATCCACTGCAGCTACCCATGAGCATCAGGTTTACAACACCATCATTATAGCTCTTGAACTGGATAGCGCCGCCGTCCATTTCAACTGCCGGCTTAACATAGTTCTCTAGTAATTCCTTGATACGCTTTACCACATCATCATCATCGGCCAGCACTTCGTTGCTGCCCTGGGGTTTCATATTGGCAATTTCTTCTTCGTTCACCACAGCCTTACCCTCTTCGAGATAATCTTTGAGGAACTGGCGGATGGAAGGGATCACATCATTCCATTCTGTTTCACTTGTTTTGGTAAGTGTCACGAAGTTGCTGGCGATGAATACACTCCTGATAAAGGGGAAACCAAACAACTCTGTTGCCAGAGGTGAAGGTTTAGCGCTTTCCATATCGGGGAGGTCGATGCTTTTACCTGGATAGAGAAGCTTGTTGGCAACAAACTTCATGGTCTCCGGGTTAGGCGTCATTTCTGTATAGATACTGATAACAGGATTTCCGGTCTTAATCATAATTCAACTGATTTACATGCAAAAATAACGATTCGTAGCAGCTAATGTTTGTGAATTAAGGAAAACTTAGTGGTTACAGTCGCCCTCATGGCAATGATTTGCCATTCTGCAGAGCCTGAAATTGCGGTAATGGGCATAAACGATAAGTATGACCGCCGGAACCAGGAACCAGAGCTGGAGCTCATGCCAGGTTTGTTTGGCGAGCAGTAAAAGAATGCCCAGGGAGAAGAGAATTGAGGGGGCAAGCCGGTGATGGTGTTTTTTGTAGCCATGATAGAGCGAATGGCTGCCCACGGCGAATGCCAGCACGATCATCAGGTATTCAAAAGCCAGGTTATCTATGATATTGATGCCAAAAACAGGCAGGCTGGACAGCACCAAAGGCAGTACCGCGCAGTGAATGGCGCAGGCCAGAGAGGCGGTTATTCCAAGGGCGTCCCAATTGATTTTAAATGACATGAGGAGTGCAAAAATAATAAGATGCAACTTTGTTGCAAAATATTTCTTCTTTTGCAGAGTATTGGAACTAAATAGCCCCGCCAGGTGTAAATTTGTATATCATGAATAAGAGAACCCTGTTTTACGTAGCTTTTTTTGTTCTGCTTAGTGTTGGATTTATGTATGCCATGACCCGGTTTATCCCCGGTTTTGGCGATGTGAAGATGCCCGTTCTGAGTTATGTGCAGCCTTTCAGGTTCCTCGACCAGAACGGCAAGGAGTTCAGCCAGCGCGATGTAGAGGGGAAGGTGTATGTAGCTGAATACTTCTTTACCACCTGTACGGGTATCTGCCCCAAGATGAACAATAACATGAAACAGGTTTTTGATAAATACAAGGGGGATGCGGGTTTCATGATATTATCCCACTCAGTTGACCCTGAAACAGACTCGGTTGGGAGGATGCGGGTGTATGCCGATAGTTTGGGAGTGAATGGAGGAAACTGGCATTTCCTGACAGGAAGAAAGGACAGTCTGTATTATGCTGCCAGGGTGAGCTACCTCCTTGATGATCCGGAGAATAATAATGAAAAGATAGAAGACCAGTTCATCCATACACAGTTCTTCGCGCTGGTAGATAAAACAGGACGGGTGAGGCGTATTTATGATGGACTTAAATCTGAAGAAGTGGAAGCACTGATAAAAGATATACCGGAACTTTTGGAGGAACCGGCAGCAACCGGTCCAAGGTTCACCAATAGCCTATTCAATAACAATCCGCAATAAACCTATATGGAAGAAGCCATATTGAATATTCTCAAACGTAACCAGCTGAGTGTAACCGGCAGCAGGCAAAGGATCCTGGAGCTTTTTTTTGGTCAGCAGGGCGCGCTTGCTCACGGTGATATTGAGAAACGAACCGGTGAGAAGTTTGACCGGGTAACGGTTTACCGCACGCTTCAGGTATTTCTGAACAAGGGAATTATCCATACTATTCCCACTACCGATAACAGTATCCGTTATGCGCTATGTAAGGACGAATGTGAAGAAGGTCATCACCACGATAATCATGTGCATTTTGTTTGTGAGAAATGTGAGAATACAGTTTGCCTCGATGAGGTTACCATTCCTGAGATCTCATTGCCTAAGGGCTACGAAACCAGGCAGGTGGAGGTGATTGTGTCGGGGGTCTGTAAGAAATGTGAAACAGGTAAGAGGTAAGAGGTGAGAGGTAAGGTAAGAGGTAAGATTTGGGGAAAAATAAAGCCCCGATGTAGACACACCGGGACTTTTGGTTAAGGCTCTGATTAGTAGCTATTTTAAAAGAAGCTGCTTTTGATCGGCTGAGCTTCTAAGTGTTTTCCTGTACAAATATATTGCGAATAATTAAATCCAGCAACTTTTATACATACCCTAAACTGGGTATTTTTCGAAGTTTTATGGCAGTTTGTTCATCTCCTGGCCCACAAAATCCATCAATGTTTTAACACGGTCGGGACTAAGGTCAAAAGAAATTCCGGCTGCCTGGTATAATTCGGGTAAGGTTCGGGTTCCACCAAGTGATAATGCCTTCATATAATTGTCAAGCGCCAGCTCCTTGTTTTCCTTGTACTGCATCCACATGGCGATTGCACCTAACTGTGCAATACCATATTCGATATAATAGAATGGAACTTCAAAGAGGTGCAACTGCCTTTGCCAACTGTATTTGCGGTATTCTTCCAGTCCCGACAGATCAATAACCCCTGTAGCAAATTCATCATTGATAGCCACCCAGCGTTCAGCTCTTTCTTCAAGTGTATGATTGGGGAATTCGTATACCCAATGCTGGAACTTATCGATGATAGCGATCCATGGGAAGATGGTAATGACTCTTTCCAGTTGGTGCTCCTTTGCGCGCAGGAGTTCTTTTTCATCATCGAAGAAGCTATGCCACTGGTCCATGCTGAAAAGTTCCATACTCATACTGGCGACCTCAGCAATTTCCATGGGGTACTCCTTGAAGGCGCTTAGTTCAAGTGGGTGCGCGAGGAAGGAGTGGACGGCATGACCACCTTCATGTACCATGGTAGTAACATCATGCATTTGTCCGGCGGCATTCATAAAGATGAAAGGTGCGCCGGTTTCAGCGAGCGGACAATTATATCCACCTGGTGCTTTTCCCTTGCGGCTTTCCAGATCGAGGCGACCCATTTTCTGCATGGTGACGAGGCAATCGGCAAAGAAAGGTCTGAGCTTCCGGAAACAGCTGATGGTTTTTTCCAACAGTTCTTCGCCGGTATTGAAGGGCCGCAATGGTGTTATGCCTTCCGGTTCGGCTTCTGTATCCCAGGGGCGGAGCGTATCGAGGCCCAGCTTAGCTTTTTTCTTTTCGTAGATGGCGGCAACGAGTGGAACAACATGTTGTTTCACTGCTTCATGGAAGGCGAAACAATCTTCCTTGGTATAATCAAAGCGACCCATCTCCGCGAATTTATAATCGCGGTAGTTGGCGAATCCTGCATTCAGCGCAACCTGGTGCCTTTTCTGAATCAGGGTAGTATAGAGTTCATTAAGCTGTTCACGATCGGCATAACGGCGATCCTGTATCAGGCGGTATGCCTCTTCACGGATTTTCCGATCAGGGTTTTCAAGAAATTTACTAGCCTGTTGAAGGGTGTATTCCTTACCCTGGATGGTAACCGACATCTTACCAGAGATCACCCCATACTGCTGTGCCATAACGCTGAGGTCGGCCTGGAGGGGAATATTATCTTCCCTGAAAAGGTCGATCGATTTCTTTACACTACGCAGGTAAGTGAAATACTGATGGGGGTCGAGTTCTTTACTATATGGACTGTCGATCAGTTTGCGATTCAGCTGGTCGGCATAGGGCTGGATCTTAGGCTGGATCTCCATCACGAAATAGGTGAAAGCGTCTTCGAGGGTTTTGTTTTCTGTATCACAGGTCATGCGAATTTGACGCCAGCAGGCGTCTTCACTCACCACGGCTTCCAGTTCACTACAATCTTTCATCCATTGCTCAAGCTCAGCGCCGGAAAGGATTGGCCTTTCTGCGAGGTCACGGAAATAAGGTTCCAGCGCCTCCCATGTGGTTATAGAGAAATCCGAAGGCAGGAAATGCCTCTCGGGGGGTGTTAATTGGGCGGTAGGATTCATATATCCGTTGTTATACTTCTCACTTCTTTTTAGCGGCCTTCTTCGGCCTGGCAGATGCAGTATCTTCTGTTTCTGTGTCTTCAGCGTCAGCTTTCTTTGCAGGAGCTTTCTCTTTTGCTGCAGCAGTTTCTTTTGCAGGAGCTTTCTCTTTTGTGGCAGCCTCAGCTTTAGGAGCTGCTTTCTTCTTAGCTGCCTTAGGCTTTGCCTCTGTTACTTCAGCAACTTCTTCTTCAGATTCTGCTTCCTCTTCTGCCTCTTCTTCAGAACGCTCACTCAGCTTGATCTCCACACCAGATTTCTGGAGCGACTCAAACCATTTAACCATCTTTTTCATGTCGCTGGAGTATACGCGCTCGAAATCCATATCGGGATATACTTCGCCGAAATAGTCTTTAAGAGCGCCTGCATCTTTTCCATCAGGAAGCTTTGTTTTGCTTTTTTCCATCGCCTGGAAAATTTCCACCAGGTTCACGTTATCACGAACGGTATATATCTCGATACTCTCCAGGTGAGAGAAGTTGTGTACACGGGAAGAAACGAATTTGGTAGACTTATCGTCAAGGGAACGAACGATGGCGCCATCGGTTTTGCTGGCAACAAGTTCAAATAATCCGGGCAACCCGGTAACGGCAATGATTCTGTTGTATTCCATAAATGAAAATTATTGGGGAGGTGCAAGATAATGCAAATCAGGCATCCATCCATTCCTTGAACCCGGCGGTCTGTTGGCTGCTCACGATAACTTCTTCAGGGGCGTTGGGCTCCGCCTCCACGAGGAGTTTGCCTTTGCCTTGTGATCTGAGTTTCCGGATAGCATTGATACTGGCCAGGTATTTACGAATCAGTCTAAAAAACTGTGCCGGGTCAAGTTCTCGGTTTCACGGCCCTTTTTTCATTGTTGATGGCAGCTAACCTGGCCATGTTGGTATTGATGGGGGCCATCATTGGGTTATGGAGGTAGTATCAAAAAACTTGTGCAACTTCAAAATAAAAATATGGTACAACAACATTCCGTCAGTTGGTTTGAGATTCCGACCACTGATATCAATCGGGCGCAGAAGTTTTATGAAACCATCCTGGATATTGAGATGGTGCCAATGAATTTTCCGAGCATGCAGATGCGGATGTTTCCTGTGCAGGATCCGATGGGTGGAGGTATTAGTGGTGCACTCACGCATGCGCCTGAATTTTACCAGCCCCAGCAAAATGGGGTGCTGGTTTATCTCAATGCCAATCCTGATGTACAGCTGGTGCTAGACAGGATAGAAGCGGCGGGAGGCAAGATCGTGGTGCCAAAAACCGAGGTGAGTCCGGAGATCGGTTATATGGCTGTTTTCATCGATTCTGAAGGGAATAGGGTAGCTTTACATTCGATACCTGTAGGTCAGTCCCAGCCATAAAAACGAAGCCATATGATTGCAAAGGATTGGAGCCGGTTCATTGTGCGCATTAATGTAAGATCAACACGCCAGCAGATCTATGCCGCCTGGGCAACCAGGGCTGGAATAGAAAGCTGGTTTCTTCGTTTATGCGAATACGTTAATAAGGAGGGTGTAGCCCTTGAGCCTCATATTGCAGCAGGTACTGGTGATCGTTATACTTTCTTATGGCATGGTTATTCAGATGAAGCTGTTGAAAGGGGAACTGTTCTGGAAGCTAATGGCCATGATATATTCCGGTTCAGTTTTGGCAAGGCGGGCAACTGCACCGTCCGCATTTTGCTTGCGGGTGATGAGCAGATCGTGGAACTGGAGCAGGATAATATTCCAACTGATGAAGATTCGAAGTTTATGTACCATGAGGGGTGTTCTTTGGGATGGACCTTTTACCTGACCAACCTTAAAAGCATTTTAGAGGGAGGCCTTGACCTCAGGAACCGTGATGTGAACCTGCAGAATATGCTCAACTCCTGAATATGAAAACGATCCTTATTTTGACTTGCCTTTTTTTTGCATCATTTAATATACTAGAAAGCGAAGGGGTCAGGCAGACAAAAAAGGATATCACGCGTTTACTGAATCTTGAAGGCTTATGGGCAAGGAGTACTGCCAAGGGGGAGCGTTATGAAGAGTGGAAAAAAACCGGTGCAGAAAACCTGATGGGCAACGTCTACAGCATTAAGGGAGGCGATACAATTGTAAGCGAACGCATCAACCTGGGAAGGAAGCAGCAGCAGATCGTTTATGTGGCAACGGTAGAAGACCAGAATGAAAAGAAACCTGTTGCATTTTTCCTCACCAGGGCTGAAAAAAATAAATACGTATTCGAGAATCCCACCCATGATTACCCGAAAAGAATTGTGTATGAATTCATCAGCATTGATTCACTCCATGCATGGGTGGATGGTGGAGAGCAGGATCCCGGCAAGCGAGTCAACTATTATTTCAAACGATTAAAATAGCGCCATATGTCAACAGATCCCGTCAACGACGCCATGCAAAGTCAGATCAGAATGTCATGTGCACCCAAATAATTTATTTATGAACGGGTGAGTTTTATCTCCATGGTCTTAATGCGTTACTCTTAGAGGGGGTTGGCCGGGTTCCATTCACCATCATCTTTAGCCAGCTTTTATGCCATTCTCCCGGTGTCATATAGTCGCGGAAAGCTTTCATCTGGTCATCCTGAGAAGGTGTTTGTGCAAGCAGGAATGCTGAAAAGAAGAGAAGAGAAATACAGCAAAAAAGAAGCTTTTTCATATTCCAAAGTTTTGGGAAAGGTTCGAAGTGATGAACCTGATATGTGAATAAAATTTCATATATTCAACAACAACCCCTGGCCTTGAAAAGACCTTATCCCCAGAAGCCGCTATTTTCAGTGATCCTGAAAAGGATTTTCCGGGCTATGCTTTGTTTTTTCTTCCTGGCCTGGGCGCAGGATGCGGCTGCCAGGCAATTCCATTCCACTTTATATACAGTTAATGAAGGTCTGCCGGTTACCTATGTTTTTTGCATTTACCAGGATCACTATGGATTTATCTGGGCGGGTACACCTAATGGGCTGAGCCGCTTCGATGGAAGGCGTTTTGTGAATTATGATATGTCGCATGGACTACCCTCTTTAAGGGTGGATTGTGTATTCCAGGATAGTCGGCACCGGCTCTGGGTAGGCACGCGATATGGCATGGCGCAACTATTGGGAGAGCGGTTTAAAGTATATAGTACCAATGATGGTGCGGTCATCAATTTTGTTTCAGCGATCTGGGAAACTTCGGAGGGAGAGATATGGGCACATACCGATGTAGGGGTATATCGATTTCATGACAGCAGCTGGATAAAGCTGAGCTTATTTCCCGGTTATCACGACCGGCATTGCCGTATGGCGGTGGAAACAACATCAGGACTTGTTTTATGTTATCCCGACTGTATTGTACTGAGCCGGAAAGACAGGAGCTGGAAGATGATAGAGCGAAAGCCCTTTGGCGACCCCTATTATAACCGCCTTGTTCAACATGGTGGGAAGGTATATGTAAATACGAGACGATCACTTTACCAGGTAAAAGAAGACGGCCTGGTAAGCATCGTGAACCATGCTAACGGCGTAGGTCATTTCAATTATTTTATTGATTCGCAGAACCGGCTCTGGAATACGAGTAAGGGTCAGGAAAATGTCATAAGGATATCAACGCCGTGGAACTGGGAGCAGGAGCAAAGCAGTCTGCCCGCTGTTTATGGGCAGGTGAATGGGATCATGGAAGACAGATCGGGCAATATCTGGATGGCCACGCAACATGGACTGCTTAAGCTGCAGGAAACATCATACAGGGAGGTTTTTAGGGAGCAGGATTCGGTGGTTGATATTACTGCTTCGGCCACGCTGTTGCATACAGGAAATATATTGTTATCAGATGGCCGTCGCTACCGGCTGTTGGATCGCGGCACGCTGAAGACGAGCCTTCTCCCCGAGCGAGGCGACCTGGTGGATCATGTTGCATATGATAAAAAGAATACAACATGGATGCTCACACGAAATGTATTATTGCTCCAATATAAAGATGGCCGCGTTGAAGATCATAGTAATTTATTGGAAAGTTTTGCACCCAATTATTTCAATAGTTGTATCTATGACAGCCTGCATGGAAAGCTGCTCATCACGCTTGATTCGATATTGGTGGAAGGAGATGAAACAGGATTCAGAAAGATACCATTGCCATCTAAACTTGTGAGTGGTCCAATGAATATGCAGCTCAGCCAGGCAGGAGGCGGGAGAAATCTTTTATTCATACCACAGCAGGGTTTATTTGAATTAATGCCTGACAATAGTTTCAGACTTTTACTTTCATACCCACAGCGGGAATATGTATCCATATATAGCAATGCGGGCATGGATGGCAGCATCTGGATGGCGGTGCAGGGGAGGGGATTAAAGGAGTACCTATTCAATGAAAAGGGAACGCTGAAATTGGTTGACAGTGTGAGCAGGAAGGAGGGTTTGCAGGGAAACCTGGTGACTTCCATGGCAACCGACAGGAAGGGCAGGCATTGGGTGCAGACGCCATCGGGGCTTGACCTGTTATGGAAAAATGAAGCGGGACGATGGACAGTTTATAATTACAGCAAGGCCAGGGGGTTGCGATCAAATAGCTGGGACCTCGGAAAAGTATTAGCTGATGGTGATGGGCTGATATGGTCTTCAACATTGAATAATCTATTAATGATTGAGGCGGCAACCGTAGAGATGAATATTATGCCGGTATCGGTAGTTATTGAGGCCATTTATGCCGGTGCTGATGGAAGAAAACTGCAGGCGCTGGGAACTGGCGGCGCGGGCTATTTTGATCTCCCCAACAAACCCTCGTTGCGGTATGGAGATAACACGATAAAAATCAATTTTGCGGGATTGGCCTATACCGATAATCCTGATATAAAATATTCCTATAAACTGGAGCCGATCCATGCCAACTGGACAACAGGCAGCAACAATGAATCAGTGACATTTGTAGACCTTGGCGCGGGCAGTTATACTTTCAGTGTACGCGCGCGTGATGGTGCGGCGCCATGGAGTGAGGTGGCACAGTGTAGTTTCCAGATCATGCGGCCGGTCTGGCAGGAATGGTGGTTCATAACCAGCATACTTTTATTTGTGGCAATACTGGGGTATAGGTTCTATGCATTCAGGATGCAACAGATGAAGCAACTGATGGCAATGCGAACAAGGATCTCGCGCGACCTGCATGATGATATCGGTGCCACGCTCAGCGGCATATATCTCTATAGTCATCTAACGCACCAACAAATCAGGAACAGTCAGCAGGTTGAGGCAGAAGCATCACTTAAAACCATACAGGAGTCATCGCTGGAAATGGCCGACCGGTTAAATGATATAGTGTGGGTAGTGAATCCCGATAATGATGACCTGTCTAAATTAATGAAACGGTTAAAGGAGTATACAGTGGGGATAGCAACGGTGAAGCAGATCACCACGGTGATGAAACTTGATACGGAGGTTGAGAAGATCAAACTCAGTATGCTGGCGCGGAAGAATATTTATCTTCTTTTTAAGGAAGCGATAAACAATGCGGTAAAATACAGCAATTGTCATTCGCTTCATTTTATGGTGGGCATGCAAAACAAGGAACTGGAGTTTGTACTGGAAGATGACGGTGAAGGATTTAATGAGATTGAAGTGATAAAAGGCAACGGTTTGAATAATATGGAGAAGAGGGCAGAGGAGATGGGTGCAGAATTAATGATAAATTCTGGTTCGGGAAAAGGAACAACCATTACACTTCATTTGAGAATCACCTGATGGGGTATTGCGAATTGAAATTATAAGCTGGAAATTATTAACCATGGAAATCCGCGTTCTCATATACGAAGACAACAAGATGGTACGTGATGCCATGCAGATCATTTTGAATGGTTCGGCAGGGTACTGCTGTTGTGGTGCTTATGCCGATGGCAATCACTGGGAGCGTGATCTCAATGGTATAAAGCCTGATGTGGTGTTGATGGATATAGAGCTACCGGGAATAAACGGGGTGGAGCTCACACGCAGGATCAGGGAGCGGTTTCCTGAGGTGAAGGTGCTTATCCAGACAGTGTTCAATGACAGTGATAAGATCTTCCGGGCAATATGTGCAGGGGCAAGCGGGTACCTGCTCAAAACAGATCCACCGCAGAAATACCTGGAAGCTATCAATGAAGTTTATAATGGAGGTGCTCCCATGAGTTCATCGGTAGCGAGCAAAGTGCTGCGCTTTTTCACCCATCACAATGTTATCCTCGTTTCACCTGATGGAATAAATTATCACCTCAGTGAAAGAGAGAAATATATTCTCCACCTTATGATAGAGGGGCATGATTTCAAATCAATTGCCGCCCTTGCTTATATAAGCTATGAAACGGTAAGAAGTCATGTTAAGCAGATCTACAAGAAACTACATGTTGCCGGCAGAACAGAAGCCATTATGAAAGCGATACAACAAGGGCTCTCCTGACATAAGAATTCACCCAATGGGTGATGGTAATAAAGAGGACAATTTCACACTTTGTGTGGTGACTGCCCTTCCTATTGTTCATTCTAAACCTATCAACATGAAAAAGTATTCCTTCTTTTCTCTTCTCCCCATTCTGTTCTTCTTATTAATGATAAGCAGTTGTAAGAAAGACCAGTTTGATGTTGAGGCCTCGCAAAAGGAGCTTGGCAAGAACAGTGACCTCTCTGGCCATTTAAAGCAAACCAAAACCTACTCTTCTGAGGTGGTACAAAGCTGGATTCAGATGCAGCTTGACCTTGTTCGGGTACCAGGAGGGGCAACCGGATTTCCTCGTCCCGCTTCAAATTTTGCCTATTGCGGCATTGCCCTGTATGAGGCAGTTGTTCCCGGCATGCCAGCCTACCAGAGCCTGGTTGGGCAGCTCACTGATTTTAATCCTGATATGCCGGAAGCAGAACCGGGTAAGGCCTATCATTGGCCGAGTTCAGCCAATGCGGCACTGGCCTATATGAACAGGAATATCTTCACCAATGCAACGCCAGCCCAGCAGAATGCTATAACAGCGCTGGAGAATTCAATCGCAGCCGGTTTTTCAGATGTGCATCCGGATATACTTGCCAGGTCAGTAGCTTTTGGCCGTGCGGTAGCCAAAGAAGTATTGGACTGGGCGGTTACAGATGGAAGTTTTACACCACGTGATCCCTATCAGCCACCTGTGGGCCCGGGACTGTGGGCGCCAACGCCACCAAATTTCCCTGGGGCTATTGGTCCCTATTGGGGGCTATTCCGTGTGCTTGTGCCGGGCAGCCTCGCCGGATCAGCACCACCACCTCCACCTGCCTATTCAGAAGATCCCTCATCAGAATACTATGCCATGGTGAAAGAAGTTTATGATATCTCACAATCACTAACTGAGGAACAAACTGCCATAGGATGGTATTATGCTGATGTTCCCGGTTATGTGGGCGGATCGCATTATATAGCTATTCTGATGCAGTTGTTAGATCTTGATGGCTCTGCTCTCGACAAGGCTGCGCTGGCCTATGCGAAATCAGGGATAGCTTCTGCCGATGCGCAGGTGGGATGCTGGCACGCAAAGTATCAATACAATGTAGAACGTCCTATCAGGTATATCAGGGAGGTGCTTGGTCATACAGGATGGAATCCATTATTCAATACACCTGGCCATCCGGATTATTTATCGGGCCATTCAACTAACGGGGGTGCTGTAGAGGTGATGTTCAGCGACCTGTTTGGTCATGATTTTGCGTTTTCCAATCATACCTACGATTATAAAGGATTTGCTCCAAGGCACTATGATAATTTCACGGATATGGCTGTTGAAATTGGCAAGGCAAGGGTATATGCGGGTATACATTACACCAGTTCCTGTGTTGAAGGTCGGCTACAGGGAATGAAGGTTGCTCAGAATGTTCTGAACACGCTTCAGTTCATGAAGTAGATGAAGATTGATTCAGAAACGGGATATTGTAAAGGCGGGCGGCTACTATTGTTGTTGCAGCCATCCATAGAGGCGATATGCATCGGCGGGGTCAAACAGTTTTGTACCGGGCTGCATGGTAGCGGCTGTTCCACAGGCGATGCCAAATCGGATCATATTTTCGAGTGATTCATTTTTCATGAGCTGGTAGGCCATTCCCGCCACCATACTATCACCGGCTCCCACAGTGCTGATCTTTTTCACCGTGGGAGCCGGTACCAATAAATGACTGCCGGGGGTTACCATCAGTGCACCCTGTGGACCCATGGATACCACCACCACTTCACAGCGGCCTTCATGCAGCAATTGTTTTGCGGCACCCAGCACCTGGTCGGTTTCAAGATGATCGCGGCCCGCAAGTTGGCTGAGTTCGTTTAGATTGGGCTTAAGGAGATAAACGCCCGCCCTTGCAGCCAGCAATAAGGGCTCACCGGAACAATCAATGATGCACCTGATTCCATTTCGCTGTGAATAGCTGGCTACACGTGCATAGAAGCCGGGAGCAAATCCGGGAGGAAGACTACCGCTGGCAATGATCATCTCCGGCTTTTCTTGAATGGATGCCAGTGCATCGAGGATAGCGTCTTCCACTTTGGCTGAAAGGGTTGGTCCGGGTAGTACAAGCCGGTACTGGCTGTTACTGCTGGTTTCCAGGAGCACCACATTTTCTCTTGTATCGCCATGGATGGGAACGGCGAAATATTGAATACCCGCCTCCTGCAGACATTTCTCTAACTGCATGCCATTGATGCCACCACTGGTGATGATGGCCTTATTGGGAGCGCCAAGCCGCGAGAGGGCCTTGCTTACATTGATGCCACCACCGCCAGCCTCCACCACCATTTCCGTACAGCGCATTTTCTTTTCCGCCACCAGCTTTTCAGTGGAGGTACTTTTATCAACCGCGGGATTAACGGTAATGGTGAGGATCATGGCGGTTACTTAATTTTTATTAAGGTCCGCCATCACCGCCTCGATTCGTTGGATCATGGTGGTTTGGTCGGTATAGCCTCTGGCTATGAGGAAGAACTTGCTCTCACTCACCTGCACCAGCACGCTGGGATAGCCGTTCACCTGAAGTTGCTTTACGAGCTGGAATTCATAATAGGCCTTCTCGCGGTATTCTTCGCTGTTGAGGCGGCTAAAGAAATCCTCCGCCTCGAAATTGTATTTTTCTATCAGGTGACGGTAAGCTTCATTGTCGCACAGATCACGGCCCTCAAAGTGCAGCGCATACTGGAGGTCGGCAGCAAATTCAACCTGCCTGTCGGGGAAATATTCCTTAAGAATGCAGAGAGCAATTGCCGGCTTCTCTGAGTTGGGATACCAATCGCTTTCAGATGGGTTAAAGATATGCCAGAGATAATCTTCACCGAAACGCACACCGGTAAGCTCTTCAATGCCCTTATAGGCCTCGCTTATATAGCCCGCTACAACGCTGATGTGGCGAGGCTCTTCGGGGAGTATCATCCCACCCGACAATACTTCAAAAGCTATCTGGTCGGAATAAAGTTCTGCCATTTTTTTCATCACGGGACTGAAACCATAGCACCAGCCACAATACGCATCATAACAGTAGTAGATCGTAGGAGTCATAGTGCAAATTAACAGTAATAATCAAATTCTAATATGCTTAGGTTTGCATAATGGATAATCCAACAATAGAAGTAAGGGCGCTAACGATCGCTGATTTCCAGGAGCTGAAAGATTCGATGATAGAGGCCTATGCAAGTATGGGGGGACAGTATTGGGGAGAGTCTTCACTGGAGAAGCTGCTGAAGAAATTTCCGGAGGGGCAGATCTGTGTTACCCTCAATGGAAAGGTGGTGGGCTGTGCGCTGACGCTGATCGTGAATTTCAACCGATTTGGCGATAACCATAGCTACCGGCAGGTGACAGGAAATTTCACCTTTGATACACATGATCCGCAGGGCGATGTGTTGTATGGAATAGAGATGTTCATCAATCCCGAATCGAGGGGGCTGCGACTGGCACGCAGGTTATATGATGCGAGAAAGACACTTTGTGAAAAGCTGAATCTTCGGGCCATTGTAGCAGGGGGAAGAATACCGGGTTATGGCAAGCATGCAGACAGTATGAGTCCGCGGGAGTATATAGAAAAAGTGAGGACGCGAAAGCTTCATGACAGCACATTGAGTTTCCAGCTTGCGAATGATTTCCAGATCAAGAAAGTGCTTCGCGATTATCTTCCGGAAGACAATGAGTCCCGCGGTTATGCCACCCTGTTAGTATGGTACAATGTATTCTATGAACCCAATAGCGGGAAGATAGGTCTGCGTAAAGATTTTGTTCGGATAGGTGTGGTACAGTGGCAGATGCGGCAGTACAAAACGCTGGAGGATCTGCTGGGACAGGTAGAATATTTTGTTGATGCGGTAAGTGATTACAGTTCTGATTTCGTGGTGCTGCCCGAGTTCTTCAATGCGCCGCTGATGGAACCATTCAATCACCTTCCGGGGCATGCCGCCATCCGTGAGCTTGCCAAGTATACACCCGATATAGTTGCGGCGTTGTCGAAGTTTGCCATCTCCTATAATGTAAACATCATCGGCGGAAGTATGCCCGAGGAGCGGGAGGGAGATCTCTATAACACTTCTTATTTTTTGCATCGTAATGGAAAGATCGACAAGTATGATAAGATCCATCCCACCCCATCAGAAGAATATGAGTGGGCCATTAAGGGAGGAGATAAAGTGCAGGTGATAGAAACCGATGCGGGCAAGGTTGGCGTGCTGATCTGTTATGATGTGGAGTTTCCGGAGCTGGCGCGGTTACTGGCGGAGCAGGGTATGCAGATATTGTTTGTACCCTTTCTTACCGATACTCAAAATGCGTATAACCGCGTCCGTTATTGTGCCGCAGCGAGGGCTATCGAGAATGAATGCTTTGTTGCGATAGCCGGTACGGTGGGTAATCTTCCCAAGGTGCATAATATGGATCTGCAGTTTGCACAATCCGCGGTACTAACGCCCTCCGACTTTGCGTTTCCTGTGAATGGAATTAAAGCAGAGGCTACACCCAATACAGAGATGATCGTAATATCAGATGTGGATCTTACGCTGCTGGCAGAATTGCATGAGTATGGAAGTGTGACCACCATGAAAGACAGGCGACTTGATCTGTATGAGCTCAAGCTGATAAAAGGGGAGAGCAAAAAAGAGTAACTACTTATAATCTTCGTTGTGCAATTTGCCTTCAGCAAGCATTTCGATGGTCTTGCTAATGCGCTTATTGCGGGTTGCTTCTGTTTTGGCTTCACAGATCCATTCAATGAATTCCTTGCGGTGGCTGTAGCTGGCTTTGTCGAATACGTCAAAGGCTTTTTTATTTTTTGAAAGAGCCTCTTTAAGTTCTTTAGGCACCATCAGTTCCTTTTTTGGGACGGTAGATTTTTTCGGGAGTTTGATGCCTTTATCATTGAGCTCCATTGCTTCGTGGAGATAAGCGATCATTTGCTTGTTGGCGGGAAGATCTTTCAGTGACATGATCTTACCGAGATGACCCATGGCGGTTTCGGCACGGGCATTTTCTATAAGGATAGGATCTTTCATGAGAGAGGCTTTCCCGAAAATAAAGGCGCAATGTTTTTTGAAGGAAGCCATGCTGCAAAGGATCTCTTTTTTATAGAGGAAGTGCGGGAAGCCCCATTTAATGGTTTCGACAGTATCCGGACAGGCCTTGTGCACCAGCGAGCGCAGATGTTGCAGGATGGGCCTGGCAAAAGGCTGCGCCTGCTCTATATAGGCATCAATGCGAGGATCGGTTGTAACCATATGGACGGTTTTAAATGCTTCCTAATGTGCTTCCAACCAGTTATAGCCTTTACCAACTTCTGCAACAACGGGCACCTCGTTGGGGAGAGGCAGCGCGTTCTGCATGCACTCAATGACCAGCGGCATCAGCATATCAGCTTCTTCCTTTCGGGCATCGAAAACAAGTTCATCATGCACCTGAAGAATCATGCGGCTTTTCAGTCGCTCTCTTTTGATGGCAGCGTGCATAGCCGTCATCGCCAGTTTGATCATGTCGGCCGCAGTGCCCTGGATGGGACTATTGATGGCGTTGCGTTCAGCAAATCCACGGACGGTAAAATTGGAGGAGTTGATATCCCGCAACCACCGTTTACGACCCATCAGGGTTTGGACATAACCATGCTCTTTTGCAAAGTTCACCGTTTCATCCATATAGCGGGTGAGGCCACTGAATTCTTTTTTATAATTATCGATGATCTCCTTTGCTTCGGTTCTGCTGATGCCGAGGTTATCGGCAAGGCCGAAAGCCCCCTGTCCATAGATGATACCAAAGTTTACACTCTTGGCTTTACGACGTTGGTCTTTGGTCACTTCGGATTCATCAATCCCGAATACCTTGGCGGCGGTGGCGGTATGGATATCCTTACCCTGGCGGAAGGCCTCGCACATATTGGTATCGCCACTTATTGCTGCCACGATGCGCAGTTCGATCTGCGAGTAATCGGCCGAGAGCAGGATATGATTTTCATCGCGTGGGATGAAGGCTTTGCGGATCTCCCGGCCACGGTCGGTACGCACGGGGATATTCTGCAGGTTGGGATTATTGCTTGAGAGACGACCCGTTACCGCCACTGCCTGGGCATATGAAGTATGCACCCTTCCTGTTTTGCGGTTAATCATCAACGGTAGTGCATCCACATAGGTGGAGCGAAGCTTGGTGAGTTCGCGGAAGGCGAGGATATCATCAACGATGGGGTTCTGCAATGCGAGTTTGGTGAGCACATCTTCACCCGTAGCATACTGACCTGTTTTTGTCTTCTTTGCTTTGGGATCGATCTTCAGTTTTTCAAAAAGCACTTCACCCAATTGTTTGGGAGAAGCGAGGTTGAAGCGGATGCCTGCCTGCTGGTAAACACGTTCTTCAGCCTGCTTTGCATCGCGCTCCAGTTCTTTGGAGTATTCGTTGAGGAAATCGGTATCAACGCGGATGCCTTCAAACTCCATATCGGTGAGCACTTTCACAAGAGGGTTCTCTACTTTCTCAAAAACCTTCTGCACTTCCAGTTCTTTGAGGAGGGGCATGAACTTTTGTTTGAGCTGCAGGGTGATGTCTGCATCTTCGGTAGCATATTCTTTAATTTTCTCCAGTTCAACATCACGCATGTTACCCTGGCCCTTACCTTTTTTACCGATCAGCTCTTCAATATGAACGGGTTCATAACCGAGGTATTTGGCACTGAGGAGATCCATGCCACGTTTGCCTTCGGGTTCAATAACATAATGCGCCAGCATGGTATCAAAAAGATTTCCACTAAGCTCAACGCCATACCATTTCAATACCAGCAGATCGTATTTAATGTTTTGTCCCACCCAAACCTTGCTGCTATCATGAAACAGCGGCATGAGTTGCGTGAGGATAAGTTTTGTAGCCTGCATATCGGGTGGACAGGGAATATAATAACCTTCATGCGGTTTAACGGAGAATGAGACTCCAACCAGTTCAGCATCATTCGCATCAATATTTGTAGTTTCCGTATCGAAGCAAATTTCAGAGAATGCGGAAAGTTTTTTCACTAAGGCGTTAATAGCATCAGCGCCCTGAACCAGTTCATAATTATGTGGCGTATTATTTATGTTCTTATCGATCTTCAGTGCCATCTCCTCTGCGAGTTCATCCGTATTGGCAGCAACATTTTGCGGTCCATTATTATTAGAAGCAACAGCATTTCCGAAAAGATCGGTCTGAACACCTTGTGGTGCAGATGGTGTGCTGGTTAATATTTCTTCACCGAGAATTCTTTTCGCGACGGTGCGGAATTCAAGTTCGGTGAAGATCTCACGCAGTCCATCACGATTCCATTCTTTCAGTTTAAAATCGCCTTCATGAAATTCAACAGGAACATTCGTGATGATGGTGGCGAGTTTTTTTGAAACGATTGCGGATTCCCTTCCGTTGCGGATCTTTTCGCCCAGTGCGCCTTTGATAGAATCAGCGTTGGCGAGAATGTTTTCGAGGGTTCCGTATTCAGCCAATAATTTAGCGGCGGTCTTTTCACCAACGCCGGGGATACCGGGAATATTATCAACAGCATCACCCATTAATCCAAGTACATCGATCACCTGGTCGACCGATTTAATATTCCATTTAGCGCACACTTCTTCGGGCCCCATGATCTCTATATCACCGCCCTGGTAACCGGGTTTATAAATTTTTATTTTATCAGAAACAAGTTGGCCATAGTCTTTATCGGGTGTAACCATGAATACTTCGTAACCTGCCGCGGCGGCCTGTTTGCTGAGCGTACCAACAACATCATCGGCTTCAAATCCATCCATTTCGATGCAGGGAATATTGAAACCTTTGATGATGCGTTTGATATCGGGGATAGCGAGAAGAAGATCTTCGGGAGCCTCTTGTCTGTTTGCTTTGTATTCGGTGAAATCAGTATGTCTTTCTGTTGGTGCCTGTGTATCAAAACAGACGGCCATATGAGAAGGATGACGATTATTAATTAGTTCGAGGAGAGCGTTGGTAAAACCAAACTGTGCATTTGTATTCTTACCCTGGGAGGTAATACGAGGGCTCCTGATCAGAGCATAATATGCTCTGAAAATCAGTGCCATGGCGTCTAGCAGAAACAGTCTTTTATCCATAGTTGCAAAGATAGTGCCCAAAGGCTCCTTAAATATAAATCGATGCATTAACATTTCTCTAAGACATTACTGGCACGGTCATTGGATATGGGGGTATAGCAACAATATTCTACCAACAAAAAAAATAGTTTATGAAAAAGATGCAGGCAACGGCATTGGCTTTTGGTGTAATGGCCGCGGGATTATTTGCATTCGCAAATATAGAAGGCGGATCTATCAAAGGGACAGTAACGCCGGCTGAAAATGTAGCTAATGTATGGGCAGTTTCAAGTACCGATACAGTACGTTCAATTCTTGAGAACGGAAACTTTACGATCAATGATCTGAAGCCAGGAGATTACAAGTTAGTGATCGAGGCTAAGGCTCCATACAGGCATACGATCAAAGACAGCGTTAGTGTTGTTGATGCGCAGCCTGTGGATGTTGGTATGATTGCGCTTCTGGAGGCAGCAACAAAGCCAGTTCCGGACAGTGTTTCAGGTCAGCCGGTTCAGGATAGTGTGATGAAGAAGCCTGTAGTTGATACGCTGAAGAAAGAGACGGCGAAGCAGTAAGGAAGGCAATAGGCAATAGGGAATAGAAGGGAAGAGAAAAATAGATAGTAATAGATAAGATAATAGGCAACGGTGAATAGAGAAGAGCACACAAGTATTAGAAGTTTTTATATCAGCAATTAGCTGAGCTTATAAAATGCGATTGCATAGGGCTTGTGATTTTAGTACCTATGCAATCGCTCTTTCAACCACAAAAAGAGAACATATGAAAAACATGAAAATGACAGTGCTTGCACTGGGTGTTATGACAGCAGGATTATTTGCCTTTAAGGGTCTGGAGACAGGTTCTATCAAAGGAACAGTTACACCTGCTGATGGTGCGGTTAAGGCGTGGGCACTTTCTGCTACTGATACATTGAAAGCAGATATCATGAATGGTGCTTTTGAGATCGTGAATGTTAAGCCGGGAGATTACCGTCTTATCATTGAAGCAAAGGCTCCTTACAAGAGCACTGCTAAGGATGGTGTTAGTGTAAAAGATGCACAGCCTACAGATGTTGGCGAGATCAAACTTGATCAATAGTATTTCCGCTATGAAAAAATAAAGAGCAGCACGTGAGTGCTGCTTTTTTTTGTGCTACATTCAAGGGTTATAATGCAAGATTATGATCCGATCACTTTTAATAATTGTTGTTTGCTGTACTAATTTATTTGCGCCGGGAGTTTTTGCGCAAGGTAATGCTGTTTCGCAATTGGGTTCAAATTCGCAGGGGACTTCTGTTTCGCAATCCGCACCCAAAAAATTAATGGTTGGATTTGGTGACAGCGATATACGTTATGGCGTTGATACAATACTGCAATCCATTCCGGAGCAGCGCTGGTCGGTAGCAGCATGGAGGGGTGAAAGGGTGCATGTGCAGGTGCTGGTGCAATCGGGTAAAACGAATGGTGGACTGAAGCTGCGTTTCAGTGATCTGATAAGGACGGGACAATCGAATATTTCTTCAGAGAATTTCAGGTTTGGAATGGTGCAGCCGGTGATGACAGATGAGTATGCCGGGGGATGTGGTGCACCATTGCCGGAAGCGAAAGATTCTTCTCTTGCACGCGATAGGATAGATTATGAAAGCGGGTTGGATAAGCTGAACGGAAAGCTTCAGGTGGTATGGGTTTCACTGGATGTGCCGTTGGGCGCTGAGCCTGGTATTTATACCGGCACGGTGAAGGTGATGAAGCAGAAACTTCGCATAAGCCTGGAAGTGATGGATGGCATTCTTCCACCAGCCAGCGACTGGAGTTTTGATCTCGACCTATGGCAACATCCTGCTGCGGTGGCGAGAGTGCATGATGTGGAACTTTGGAGTGATAAACATTTTGATTTGTTGCGACCATATTTCAGGATGCTGGCGGAAGCGGGACAAAAAAATATTACTGCGAGTATAGTTGAGGAGCCATGGGGGCACCAGACCTATGATGATTATCCATCGCTGATAAAGTGGATAAAGAAAACCGATGGCAGCTGGCAGTTTGATTATAGTCTTTTTGATAAGTATGTTCAGTTTGTAATGGATGCTGGCATTGATAAGCGGATCAATTGTTATTCGATGATACCTTGGAAGATGGTGGTTCGCTATTATGATGAGGCGAGTGGAAAGGATAGCAGTGTGACCACTCCGATAGGGAGTGAGGCATATGTTGCAACATGGCGGCCGATGTTAAAAGATTTTACGCGTCATCTCAAGGAGAAGGGATGGTTTTCTATTACGAGTATTGCGATGGATGAGCGGCCGCTGAAAGATATGCAGCAGGCGATCAACATGCTGAAGGAAATAGATCCTTCGTGGAAAATTGCGCTGGCGGGGGATTATCATGCGGAGATCGAGAAAGATCTTTTTGATTACTGTCTGGCTTCCCGTTGGGATTTCCCTGAGGAAGTGTTGCGTGCGCGCATTGCGGCGGGTAAACCATCTACGTATTATACCTGCTGTGTGGAGCAGTATCCCAATAATTTTACATTTTCACCTGCGGCGGAGCAGTCGTGGATCGGGTGGTATGCGGCGGCGAAGGGATTCACCGGATACCTGCGCTGGGCTTATAATAGCTGGCCTGCCGATCCTTTGCGCGACAGCCGTTTCGGTTCATGGCCCGCGGGTGATACTTACCAGGTATATCCGGGTCCGCAGACTTCTGTACGATTTGAAAAACTTCGCGAGGGGATACAGGATTTCGAGAAGATGCGTATTCTTCGTGAGCGTTGGACGCGGGAGGGGAAGAAGGGAAAGATCGAGATGCTGGATTCGATATTGAAGCGCTTCAAGATTGAAGCGCTGGCTACGGTTCCTGCTGCTTCGATGTTGAAGGAGGCGAGGAGGGATCTGTTGAAAATACAGGGTCCCTGATATTGATGGTGCTCATATCGGCTCTATTATGCATTAAATCTTTTGTTTGCGTGGTTTCGCAATGACTTAATAAATTGACTCTACCGGGTTTTCCATTTCCATAACGAAGAAATAGCGGGTTCCTTTTTGTGTTGGGAAGGCGAGTTCATCGCCTGTTCTCATTCCCAGTAGTGCTGCGCCGAGTGGGCGGAAGATACTGTCGGATGAATAGTGTACAGTGCCGGGTTCCGGAACGGTGAGAGCGTACTGGAAATTCTGGCGCACTACTTTATCGCGGATAGTGAGGACGGTGTTTAATCGAGCTACGTCGCGCGGGAAATTATAGTTGTCGAGGATCGTTGCCTTAGCTATCTTTTCGCGAATGATTTCAGCTTCAGGCAGCTGGCTATTTTTTTCCAGTAAGCTGTTAAGTACTGCTACATCTTCTTTGAGCATGATGATGGTGTCGTTTTGTTCTTGTTTCATGATTGTATTTTTTGTTATGAATTGATTGGGGGATGTGTTAAAAAAATTCAGGTTCCCCGTGTTTGGTGAGCATGCCGTTGATCTTTCTTCTCCAGTAGGCAGCTTTCCTGGTGAGCGCTGTTGCGTCATGGAATGTATCGGTATGTGTTGAATAGAAAGGCAGGGTTACTATGGAGCCGTCTTCCATATGGCATTGAAGGCCTATGGGGGGAATAGAATAGTTGTTTGCTGTTGCTGTGCCCTCACTTGAAATTGATGCCGCCGAACGCAATACTGCACAGGCTTTGATCTGGTCTACATGAAACATATTGAAGTTCCAGTTGCTGCCATGGAATTCGATGAACAGGAGTTTACCCTGCTGGTGATCGAGACCGATCAGTCGGTTGTTGAATTGTTCAAAGAGGTCAAGCTCAAGACCGTGGCTTGAAGTGAGTGCTTTTAGTTTTGCTGCGAACGCTGCCTTATGACGTGCTTTCTTTCTCTGGATAATTGTAAGCACGATAATAATGGCAATAACCGGTCCTGCCAGCATGAATAGCATTGTCATGATGAATGGAATTAAAGTATGTTGGCTATCTCGTGGAGATACCGCAATCGGATGCCTTTAAAATCTTGTGATGTTGAAATAAAATGACGAGCCCCGGGTCAATGCATTAGCATGCCGGGGTAATAGTATTAAAGTCCTTGAAGTTGGACATGTAATAAAGAGGAAGTGATATGTGGAAGATTTTTTTCACTATGGCAAACATAGTCAATTAACTGAATGGATTCATTTCAGTATTGTTAAGATTGGTTTTTCTATTGGGTTGCCGGGTTGCTTGGGGTCGGGAGTGATTACTGATGAAATTAGGGGTTTGCTGCTGTGGTTGCGGCTGTGGTTTACTGCTGTGGTTTACTGCTGTGGTTCACTGCTGTGGTTGCTGCGGGGTTTTTCCTGAGCTGCTTACAAATCGTAATTATCCGGGAGTGTATATTCGAAAAAGGTCAATTTTATATTGACTCATATATGATGCAATATGTGCAGTTAATATTCTATATATAGATCAATATAATCTGATATAAACTGACGCATATAGGATGCAATAAGTACATTTTCTGATCCATATATTGGGCAATATAAATTGTGTGATAATTCAATAGTATAACTGCGGAAGGTTCTGGCGGGTGCACAGTGGGATGATAAGTTTGCCTATGGTGTTGGGATTAGCAACACAAGCGTGATGTTATGTTTGGGAACTTAACGGTGACTCTTAGTTTAGCAACATAAGCGTGATGTTATGTTTGGCAACTTAACGGTGATTCTCAGATTGGTAACATAGGTATTATGTTAAGATTGGCTCTATAACAGGTATTATATTGACAGCCTGCACGGACACCAATCCCTAACTTAGAAGCACATCTAATTTTTAGGATTCATGCAGACTAACGATTTGTTTAAATCTGTTTTTACTTCAATATGCGGGAACAGTGTTTCAAGTATGAGATGCTTTTTTTTAGTTGCCTGTTTTTTGATGAGTGTAAACTTATCGGCGCAGCAAGAGGATATTCTTATCCGCTTTGATACGGCGGCGGCGGGATTCACGGAGAGTCTGCCACTGGGCAATGGCCGGCTGGGCGCGATGATGTATGGCGGAACGAGAAGGGAGCGGATCGCGCTGAATGAAATCTCCCTTTGGTCGGGTGGGCCGCAGGATGCCGATAACGATAGTGCAAGGTTTTATCTGAAGCCCATACAGGACCTGCTGCTTGCGGGTAATAACCGTGAGGCACAAGCGCTTTTACAAAAACATTTTGTATCGAAGGGCGTGGGATCGGGTTATGGAAGCGGGGCGAAGGAAAAATATGGATGCTACCAGGCGCTGGGTGACCTGTTTATTGACTGGCGCGATAGCCTTTTGCCAGTTTCGGGATATGAGCGGGTACTGAATATCGAAACGGCGATTGCAACTACCACCTATACACGAAACGGCGCAACCATCAAAGAAGAGCTGTTCACTGATTTTGTGAATGATATAATATGGATGAAGCTGAGCAGTTCGCGAAAAGGCGCATTGAATTTCCGGTTATCGATGTATCGCGCTGAAAATGCAAGGGTTACGGCAAAGGACAATCGACTCCTGGTGGAGGGACAATTGCCGGCAGGTAAAGACGCGGGTATGCGTTTTGCCGCCATTGCGGTGCCCACGGTTCGGGATGGAAGTATCAGGCAGGAAGAAAGTGGGCTTGTAATAGAGAATGCGAGTGAATGCTGGATCCGGATTTCGGCGGCTACAAATTTTTATAATGAAACGGGCTTGTTATCGGCAGAGGATCCGATGAAAATGGCTACGCGATATTTGAATAGTGGCGAAGTAAAGCAGAATAAAGATTCCGGTAACCAAATAATTGAGAAGAGTCTACAAGCGATTTCAAACGGTTATGATCGGGCGATAAAAAATAGTACTTCTTTTTACCAGAATTTATTCAACCGTAATCGTTGGAAGATGCTGGAGGAGGTTAGGAATAATGCAAGGGATGGATCAGAGAATAGAAGAGAGAATAGAGAAGAGAATAGAAGAGTTAATAGAAAAGAGAATGGAATAGTTAATAGTAAGGAGAATCTAACAGTGAATAGAATGGAGAATGGAATAGAGAGCAGAACTGAAAGTAAAAAAGTGAGTGGGCGTTTTGGAGGATTAAGCAAAATTACTACGCAGGAACGTTTAGTGCGGTATGCCGGCGGGGGATCGGACAGGCAGTTGCCGGTGCTCTATTATAATTTCGGGCGATACCTTTTGATATCATCTTCCCGGCCGGGATTGCTGCCGGCCAACCTGCAGGGGCTCTGGGCCACGGAATACCAGACGCCATGGAATGGCGATTATCATCTCAATATAAATATCCAGATGAACTACTGGCTTGCGGAAACCACCAATCTGGGTGAACTGGCCGAACCGCTGCACCGATTCACTGCGGAACTGGTGGAAAATGGGCAAAAAACCGCCAGGGCCTATTATGGCGCGGAGGGATGGGTGGCACATGTGATCAGCAATCCCTGGAAATACACATCACCCGGCGAGGGAGCCGAATGGGGCTCTACGCTAACGGGTGGCGCATGGCTATGCGAGCATATCTGGGAGCACTGGCGCTTCAATCGCGATACTGCTTTCCTGCGCAAATATTACCCGGTACTGAGAGGAGCCGCCCGATTTCTGCAGGGGATCCTGATTAAAGAGCCCAAAAATGGCTGGCTGGTGACGGCGCCGTCCAATTCGCCGGAGAACACTTATATATTGCCCGATGGCTTCCGCGGACAAACAGCTATGGGTCCAACCATGGATATGCAGATCAGCCGCGAGCTTTTCAATTCCTGCATCAGGGCCAGTAAGATTTTGGCGGTGGATAGTGCCTGGAGATCGGAGCTGAAAGCATTGGTCCCCCGGCTGGCGCCCAACCAGGTTGGGGCGAAGGGCGACCTCAATGAGTGGCTGGAGGATTATGCTGACGCGGAACCGCGGCACCGCCATGTGTCGCATCTCTATGGATTGCATCCCTATGATGAGATCACGCCATGGGAATCTCCGGCCCTGGCAGCGGCGGCCAGGCAAACGCTTCTGCAACGGGGTGATGATGGCACCGGCTGGAGTAAGGCCTGGAAGATCAGTTTCTGGGCCCGACTTGGAGATGGTGACCATGCGGCGGCGCTGGTAAGGGGACTGCTGAAACCCACGAAGGGACTGGGAATCGAGATGAGCGGCGGGGGGGGAACCTATGCCAACCTGTTCTGTGCGCATCCGCCGTTCCAGATAGACGGGAACTTTGGGGCGGTGGCGGGGATCGCAGAGATGCTGCTGCAAAGTCATGGTACTGAAGAAGTTATACGTTTCCTGCCGGCATTACCCAAAGGGGCCGACTGGGTGAATGGAAGCATAAAAGGATTAAAAGCAAGGGGTGGATTTGAAGTGGATATGGACTGGAGGGAGGGGAAGCTGGTGAGGGGGGAAGTCAGGAAGGCGGTGAAGGCAATAGGCAATAGGGAAAAGATGGGGGTTGGGGAGCGGACAGCGAGTAGTAAGGTTGGAAAGGCTGATAGTGAGGCAGTTCGGAAAGAGCAGGCAATAGGCAATGGGGAAAAGAAGAAGTCTGGAAAGCGGGCAGCGAGGAGTGGGGAGGGGAGTGCCGGTGGAGCAGGAGGGGTTGGTGTTGGGGCAAGTGTTGGGGTGGGAGGAAGAGCTGGTGGGGTGAAGGGTTCGCTTTGCAGGTTGATTTTGCCGGGGGGGATGAAGATCGTGGATGAAAAGGGGAAACTGGTTGCTGGCGCGGAAAAGGGAGCGCGGGAGGTCGGTTTTATTGTTAAAAACGGAAAGAAATACCGGATTATCTGATTTTTTAGGCGATTTAGTCAAAATGGAAACCGACCTTTATAGAAATCACATAATCAGAAAATAAAATATGGCTAGATCCCAGGATTCATTTAGTAAAAAAGAAAAAGAAAAGAAAAGACTAAAACAGCGGCAGGAAAAAGCCGAGAAAAGCGCTGAGCGCAAAGCCAACACATCAAAGGGCAAAAGCCTGGATGATATGATGGCCTATATCGATGAGAACGGAAATATCTCCAATTCACCCCCCGATCCCAATAAGAAGCGGGTGTATAATGCAGAAGATATCCAGATCGGTGTACCCAAACATGAAGATGTTGAGATCAATGGAGAAAGAACCGGCACGGTGGCTTTTTTCAATGACGCGAAGGGTTTTGGTTTCATCAAGGATTCAGAGACCGGTGAATCGGTTTTTGTTCACATCAACAGCCTGAAAACAAGAATCTCCGAGAACGATAAGGTAATGTTTGAGGTTGAAATGGGGCAGAAAGGTCCCGTTGCCATCAACGTAAAAAAGGTATAGGGTGATATGAACCAAGCACTGGAGCAGCTGGGCCGCCAGTTAGCGGGAGAGTTGTATCATGATGTAGCGATGCGGACCCTCTTCGCTACGGATGCCTCTGCTTACCGTGAGATGCCACTGGCCGTTGCCATTCCCAAAACTGAAGATGATATCCGGGCGCTCATTCAATTTGCCCGGCTCCACAAGACCTCCCTGATCCCCCGCACCGCCGGCACATCGCTGGCAGGGCAGGTGGTTGGGAGCGGTATCGTGGTGGATGTTTCCAAATATTTCAACAAGATCCTGGAGCTTAACACTGCCGAAAACTGGGTGCGCGTGCAACCCGGTGTGGTGCGTGATGAGCTCAATATGTACCTGCATCCCCATGGGTTGTTTTTTGGTCCCGAGACCTCCACTGCCAACCGCGCGATGATCGGCGGCATGGTGGGAAATAATTCCTGTGGCTCCAACTCGGTTGTATACCGCAGTACGCGTGAGCACCTGTTAGAAGTGAAGGCATTGCTGAGTGATGGGAGTGAAGCAGTTTTTGGTGCGATGAATCTTGACGAGTTCCACCAGAAATGTGAAGGCGATGCTTTAGAAAATCGGATATACCGGACCGTGAGAACGCTGTTAAGCAATTACGATAACCAGGTAGAGATAAGAAAAGAGTTTCCCAGGAAATCAGTAGAACGCAGGAATACGGGTTATGCCGTTGACATGCTTTTAGATACTGCCCCCTTTACTGCGGGAGAGGCTGATTTCAATTTCTGCCAGCTCATAGCAGGCTCGGAGGGCACCCTTGCCTTCCTCACAGAGATAAAATTAAATGTTGTACCCCTGCCTCCCAAAGAAGTGGGATTGCTATGTGTACATTTCAATAGTATAGATGAATCGCTGCATGCAAATCTTATCGCGTTAAAATATAATCCCAGTGCCAGTGAGCTGATCGACCATTATATACTGGACTGCACCAAAAATAACCGCGAGCAGATGAAGAACCGCTTCTTCGTGAAGGGTGATCCCGGCGCGATACTGGTGGTAGAATTTGCGCGACAATCGCGCGAGGAGGTTGTTGACATCGCGGAGAAGGTGGAGCAGGAAATGCGTGCTGCGGGCTTAGGGTATCATTTCCCCCTATTATTCGGCGCTGATACCAAGAAGATCTGGACCCTGCGCAAAGCGGGACTGGGACTGCTCAGCAACCTGCCCGGTGATGATAAGGCGGTGCCGGTAATTGAGGATACGGCGGTGGATGTGCAGGACCTGCCCGCCTATATCAGGGATTTCAATGAGATACTGAAGAAGCATGGATTGTACTCGGTGCATTATGCGCATGCGGGTTCGGGTGAGTTGCATCTGCGACCCATCATAAACCTGAAGACGAAAGAAGGAAACCGGTTGTTCAGGGTGATCGCGGAAGAGATCGCCACGCTGGTGAAAAAATACAATGGCTCGCTGAGTGGTGAGCATGGAGATGGAAGATTGAGGGGCGAGTTCATAAGGCAGATGGTGGGTGAAAAGAATTACGGGTTGTTGAAAGAGATCAAGAGGAGCTGGGATCCGGAGAATATTTTCAATCCGAACAAGATCGTTGATACGCCACCGATGGATACGATGCTACGTTATGAGCCGGGGCAGAAGACGCCGGCCTTCAAGACGGTGTTCCGTTATCATAACCAGGATGTATTGCAGCATGCGGAACAGTGCAATGGATCGGGCGATTGCAGGAAGAGTCATTTATCGGGCGGAACCATGTGTCCATCGTATATGGCTACCCGAAATGAAAAAGATACGACGAGGGCGAGGGCGAATATATTAAGGGAGTTCCTGACGCATTCGGATAAGCCTAACCGTTTTGATCATGCGGAGATCAAGGAGGTGATGGATCTGTGTTTGAGTTGCAAGGCCTGCAAAAGTGAATGTCCCTCCAATGTGGATATGGCGAAGCTGAAGGCCGAGTTCCTGCAACAGTATTATGATGCCAATGGCGTGCCGATGCGATCGAGGCTGATAGCCAATTTCACGCGATCGGCTATGTTGGGTGCGTTGGTACCGCGGGTCTATAATTTCATCATGACCAATGGGCTGATCTCGGGTTGGGTTAAGCAGCTCTCGGGTTTTGCGGTGGCGCGATCTATGCCTACGCTGCATTCTTTTACGCTTCGGCGCTGGCATCGCAAGCATCTGCGGAACCGCGAGCTGGAGATCGATTTTGCGTCTACCATTAAGGAGGCTGCATTGGCCAACCAGGCACCGGGCGGGATGACGTTTATGAAGGGGAGTCCCCATGCGGTAGATAAAAAGGAGATACAGCAAGGGCAGACGGCTGAGGAAACAGAGATACTGCGAGAGCAGGCAGTTGAGGATAAAGGTTATAGTACAGTTCAAACCGCGTCAGTAAAAAATGATCTCCATAAAGGAGCAGATGCGGCCTCGCTGATAGAGGCGGAATCGCCAGATCATGCGACCGTTCCGGTTGATGCAATAACGGCCAATGACAGCACTACACCTGATGAGGCAACAACAGCAAACCCGGCCTCAGCGGCGGGTGATCTTGCTGCTGCGAGCCAGACGGCTGCCAATCCGGGTACAGCGGCCGATTCGGGCATGGGGGCTAATTCAGGTACAGCAGCAAATGAAGTAGCAGGTTCCCATTCAGGGCCAAGTTCCAATGCCGGAGCAAATTCCAATAACAGTATTTCTTCCCCCGCCACACCATCGGGCGAACCGAGAAGAGTATATTTTTTCTGTGATGAGTTCACGAATTACAATGATACGGCGATAGGCATCAAGGCGATATTGTTGCTGGAGCGTTTAGGCTATGAGGTTATATTGCCTGAGCATGAAGAAAGTGGGAGGGCCTGGTTATCGAAAGGGTTGTTGCGGCATGCAAAGAAGATCGCCAATAAGAATGTGCGGATGCTGGAAGGGCTGGTAACGGAGGAAGCGCCGTTGATAGGTGTGGAGCCATCTGCGATACTGACCTTCAGGGATGAGTATCCTGATTTGGTGGATGATGAATTGCTGGAGGCGTCGAAGCGATTATCGGCCAATTGCCTGTTGATAGATGAGTTCATTGCGCGGGAGATCGGCAAGGGAAATATCAGGTCGGAGTTGTTCACCAAAGAGCCGCGATCTGTGAAGTTGCATGGGCATTGCCAGCAGAAGTCGTTATCAACGGTAGCGGCCTCGGTGCAGTTGTTGGGCTTACCGGCGAACTATACAGTGGAGACCATTCCATCGGGCTGCTGCGGCATGGCAGGAAGTTTCGGATATGAGAAAGAGCATTATGAATTATCGATGAAGGTAGGCGAGCTGGTATTATTGCCGGCGGTACGCAGTTCATCGGCCGATACCATCATAGCCGCGCCCGGCACCAGTTGCCGCCACCAGATCAAGGACGGCACGGGAAGGAAGGCATTACATCCTGTTGAGGTATTGTATGATGCGTTGTTGTGATGGAAGTGAAGAGATCCAGGCATAGCTAAGCGTTTCAAATATGCATACTTCGACTCAACGCGGGTAAATTCCAGGTAATATAGTCCCCCGAATAATCTTAACCCTAAATCAGATACTTGAGCGACTGTTCCACTAACGTTAGTGGGCAGTCGCTTTTTTTATCCCGTGTTTTCACCCAATCTGAAATGGAAGCGGCTGCCAAGAATGATGTGCAGAAATACCACAAACTGGTTATTGTTTAATTGGAATCAGTTGTCTATTTTGGGCTGTGCTCGTGCTAACCTGAATCCTTTTTTTAAGAAGAATGTGACCGGGGTGGCGAAGCAATGAAGGTATCTGAAGTGTGAACAGGAAAATGTGCGTTATGGAGAAGGTACAGTTAAGGCCATTGGGGCATGGTGGTTATTTATGTGTGGGTTTGTATTACCGCAAGAGTGAAACATTGAATCAGTTGGTTTGGGCGTTGGAGGGCGTGTTATGGAGTAAGGAGCATCGATGCAATTGCATTCCACTGTGCCGGGCAAATTATGAGCAGCTCCTGGAGCAGCTGGAGGGGAAGGCGCAGATCGACAACAGTATCTTAAAGCGATTCATCCGCGACAAGATCGGCAGGATTCCCGAAGAGCCAGTGCTGGTAAATAAGGACAATGCCATTGCCGAAGCAACAAGAGGTTTCATGCATCGGGGGGAGAAAAAGGAAAAGGAGGATGCGGGGGAACAGAAGAACAATACTAAAAGTGAAGCAGTCCAGTTACCCCTGCGGCAGGCGGCACCTCTACCGGTTCATATCAATCCAGGGAACCAGGAGCAACTTGCTAAATTCCAGCAATTACTAATATTAAAAGCTTATAGTGCCAACACCATCAGGACCTACATGAATGAGCTGCGGATCTTCATGAAATACCTGGGAGACCGCACGGTGCAGGAGGTGAATGAGGAGGGCATAAAGTCATATATGGTAGAGTTGTTAGAGAAGCAGGGATTAAGTGAGCATACTGCGCATAGCCGACTAAATGCATTGAAGTTTTATTATGAACAGGTATTAGGCCGGGAGAAGTTTTTCTGGGAGATCCCGCGGCCGCAGAAGCCGGATCAGTTGCCAAATGTGTTGGGCGAAGGCGAGTTAGAGCGGATGTTTTCGTCGGTAACCAATCTGAAACATAAGGCCTTACTATTTACCGCCTACAGTGCGGGTTTGCGGGTAAGCGAGGTAGTTAGTTTGCGGCTTTCGGATATAGATAGTGGCCGGATGCAGATAAGAATTGAGCAGTCGAAGGGCAAGAAGGATCGTTATGTAGGATTAAGTGTGTTATTGCTGGATGTATTAAGGGCCTACCTGCAGCAGGCCGATCCGCGGCCCGGGGTATATTTATTTGAGGGCGAAAGACCCGGGCAGCCCTACTCGACGAGATCGGCGCAGATGATATTTCAAAAAGCGAAGGAGCGGGCCGGCATTCGCAAGGATGTCAGTTTTCATGTACTGCGCCATAGTTTTGCGACGCATTTATTAGAGAAGGGAATTGACATCAGGTATATCAAGGAATTGCTGGGCCATTTCAGCATCAAGACGACGGAGCGTTATCTGCATGTACGCCGGCGTGACCTGGTAACGATGATCAATCCGCTGGATGAATTATTCAAGGGCAAGGAGTGGAAAGACTAGCCCCCGCCATTCTCTGCATTGTCGCAATTTCTCAATCCGGATTGTGCAACACATTAACGCTTGAATAACCAAAATCTAAAAAGCGCAAACACCGCTTTTCCTGCGCAAATGCTTCAATTTCATTGCCATTAACAAAAAACCTCAGCATCCCGGAAGAAAATATTATGTTTCACTTTAGTACAACATTTTAGTAACTTTGCATAGTGGACAAAGGCAGAAACGTCGGACCCTATTTTTTTAGAAAGAGAGAGTATGAAAGCGAAAAAAAGTAACATCACTACCCTTGACCAGTTCAAGGATAAACAGTACGGTAAACGTGGAACTGCCAAACGTGAAAATCTTGAGGCCGGTTATGAAAACTTTAAAATCGGCGCGTTACTTCACGAAGCTAGACTTGAAAAAGGAATGACACAGGAAGAACTAGCTGAGAAAGTCGGTACGACAAAATCTTATATTTCAAAAATTGAAAACGATGTGAAGGAAGTTCGTATTTCGACGCTTCAAAAAATTGTTGAAATAGGTTTGGGTGGAACAATAAAGTTATCTATCAAACTTTGACGATAGTTACGTCAAGCCAGAAGAATGTGATTTTGTCCATTCGTGACAGTCCACCGCTTAGAAACTGGTGACGGTAAAGAATTGTTTTTGCATAAAAAATGATTCAGAATAATTGAATGTTATTTGACAATAACAACAATACCCTGTGGCAGCAAGGAATCCAAATAAAATTCGCAGGAGGTAGAAATTAGTGCGCAGGAGGTATCAAAACGAGCGCGGGCTGTATTTTGACAAAGCAAAAAAAGGGGGTAGTACAAATGGAGTGAGCAAAAATGGGTGATTTTACCGCTCCCTGGTTAAGGTTTTGGCTCCCTGTAACGGGTTTTAGGAAAGGGGGGAGATCAATGAATGCAACTAAAATAACACTGCTCCATCCAGATTTTTTCAAAACCAAAACCTGCAATTTTATTGCGCAAATCGCAATACCTTGGATTCGCATTTGCGAATAAATTAAAAGATTTCAAATTCGCCTAATGCACAAATACAAACGTTATGCGCCAGTCGTGGGGCTGTCCTTGGAACAGTCCTCCAGTGTAACAATAAAAAGCGTTAAGTATTGCAAAGATCTTCCAGTTCCTATCAGTGTTCAATACCAGGGATAAGGAAGAGAAAAACTGGTAAATAATTAGTGAGGTGAGCTAGCCTGCGGGTGGAGCGACTGTGAGCTTGCTCGCAAAGCGGCGAGGCCCGCAGGCTAGTCAAAGCTACAAGGAAATTGGCAGCTTCACGATCCACAAATCACGGTTTATAGATGGTGAATACACCTGAAATAAAAATGAATAAACAAGGTTGCCCTGGATTTGAAATACTGATATGATGCACCGATCGCGGAAATGGGATTTCCGCAATCTCGGTTGGGTGTACACGGTTGGATACTCCGAGTGGCCAGCCCCCGACCGGAAACCGGCAAATAAAACAAAGCGGTAAAAGATTAAGCGGCCGGCGCATAACATGGTATCCTATGTAAAGCGTTCTGAAACTGCTTGTATGGTAATAAAGTTACTGCATAATAGTATTTTAGGCACAATTGAGTTCATGGATTTTTCTGAAGCTGCATGGAGTTATTTAAATGCTCCAAAAATACATGAGCACAATTGTGCGACAAGATTTTATTCTTTAAGCTCCGCCTCCTATATGTAGTTCCCGAAAATTTCGAGACTACCGACATCTTTTTGGTTGTAAAGAATATATGGGCCGCTACCTGCTTGGCAATGTAGTTACTAAATATGCGCTACCAACCATGTTTTGTAGTCGACCCACAAGATTGAATTAGCTTTAAAGAATTAGGGTTATTAATTATTTATATTCTGGTTTATAACTTATTTGGTACGGGGTTTCAGTTTTGATTACGGAGAGAATACGGCGACACATTTTATGTGCTACCTTAACAATTACGGATTTTGAGTTTCGGGCGGCATGTTTGCGGTAATACGTCTGGATCGAGGGATCAGTTCTGATGGCGACCCAGGCTGCTTCAATCAGGTAGGATCGTAAAAGTGGTTTACACCTCGGTGTAATACCCATTGTACTATTTGTTTCACTGCTTTGATGGATGCCAGGTACTATGCCAATACAATTTGCAAACTGTCGTTCATTGTTGAATCTGCGGATATCGCCCAGTTCTGCAAGTATAGCAGCAGCCAGTAGTCCACCGATGCCAGGAATGGATTTCAGCAGGTAATAATCTTTAGTATGGATTTTCCTGCAGTATGCCCTGAGTTCATTACTGGTTTGCAGATACTCTTGCTGTAAAATTTTCAATACCCTAAGTTTACTTTGCATTGTTTGCAAACCAGTAATATGCACCCAAGGAAGTTGCTGCATCCATAGTATAAAAGCCTTGCTCCAGTTTGGGTTGTCAAATTCATCCGGCACCTTGGTGCCATGAAATAATAACAATGCTTTTATTTGGTTTTTAGTTTTCCGAAGTAATTGCACAATTTGGTTACGTTGCCGGAGTAAGCTTCTGAGTTGCTCCTCAGCCTCAGTAGGAATATAGATTGCTTTAAGTTGCTGTTGTTGAAGTTGTTTGGAAAGATTACGACAATCGATCTTGTCAGTTTTCTGGTAGCATTGTTTGTCCATTCGGGGAATATCTGCTGGATTAACAACGGTAACGGACCAACCGAGGTTTAGAAATGCTCTGGCGGCACTAAACCCACAACAACCAGCTTCGTAGGTGATCGCAACTTCATGGTTAGAGAAATGTTTGAGAACATAATCGATAAGTATGTCAGGATTAGCAGGCATGGAAAATCCCTTATGATCACTGATATCAGTTCTCATGTGAACACTCCAGGTTTTCTTGTGTACATCTACTCCAATGAATAACTTTGGAGTAGCGATAATTTGAGACTGCATGGTTCTAATTTTAGTGGTTAAGGAATAATGTCAATTAAACCACATCAAATATCGAGCAGCTTAGATTATCGCTTTTACATAGATGCTTGGCAAAAGCGGGCTGCTAACACTCAAATGAATAAAAAAAGTAACTGGCGCCCGCCTTCGCCAATCCCTTAACGTTATGCGCTATATCATGAGACACTTACTATTTTTATTTATTCTATTCTTCACTATCCTCAGTGTTAACTCATACGGACAAATTTTTGTAGCAAATTCATGTGACAGTACAATACTGACAAAAGAGGAGTTTAAAAAATGTCTGGCTGACACAGCCTTGAATGCAGACATCATTTTAGCGACAAACTACATAACGAATCTAAAAACTGACTTATTACCTAAGTACCGTAATCTTAGAAGAGAACTTAGACTTTCCAATGAACTACAAAATTCATTACGACAACTTAAAGCAACTTACGACACAGTTTTAAATACGAAGCTTTCGACATTTTTAATTGAAATGGACAAAAATCAAAAATATGTACAACCTAAGGCATATTTGTCATCGCTTCTATCGTTGCAGACATTTAAATTCTATCCTGACATTTATGCCATTCTACTTAATGACATTCATTTACAACTGTCACCAAAGACATCCATTTCCAACTTAAATATTTATATCAAACTAGTCGACAAGATTTCAAAATCTATACATCCAGACTTGTATAAACGTTTGGATGTTATTACGACATCCGTTCTTTCCGACAATGACAAACTAAAGAATAGCGGCTTCTCGCCTTTGTTTCAGGGTTCCCAAAACCAAGAAGAAAAAAGGAAGTACCAAATAATAAATTTTCTTTTATGGGCAGAGTAAATACAGCACATAACATTGCATTTGTGTTATGTCGGCGGACTGATAACGCCGCTTCAACTGTGTGCTACTATCCGCTTCTGCCCCAGCCGGACGTTATAAATTGAGCAATAGAATAAACAATGAACATTTGTATTTTACATCGGCATTTGTACCGAGGAAACAGATTTCAAATTCCGCCAGAAACACAAATGCTTTAACGTTATGCGGCATTAGAACCCTCTCAGCAAAATTTCTTACAGATCATTTTATTTACTTATCTTTGGCGACACTATCGCCATAAGTCATTATGATAGTTTCATTTGGTAATACAGATACAGAGAAAATATGGAATGGACGTAGAGTACGGGGATTACCTGGAGAAATTCAAGAAACTGGACGCCGAAAATTGAGAATGTTGAATAACTCAACAAATCTCATTGACTTGAAAGTACCTCCTAGCAATCGCCTGGAGAAACTTTCTGGACGCATGAAAGAATTTTATAGCATCCGAATAAATGATCAATGGCGTATCATTTTTAAGTGGCAAAGTGGAAATGCATTTGAAGTAGAAATTTTGGATTATCATTAAAGTAATATCATGGCCAGACTTAAAAATATTCATCCGGGTGAAGTTCTTCAAGAAGAGTTTTTGACTCCTTTAGGAATTACAGCCTATCGTTTATCTAAAGACATTTCCATTCCTCAAACTCGTATTTCCCAAATCATCAAAGGTCAAAGACGTGTTACCGCTGATACAGCTTTACGTTTCAGCAAATATTTTGGTAATTCTCCAAAATTTTGGTTAGGTCTTCAAGATGATTTCGACATAGAAGAAGAACAACTCGCACTAAAAGAACAATTGAAATCCATTCCATCAGCGAAAACTAAGGCCGCATAACAAGGGCTTTGGTAAAGTTGGGTTTGGGAATAAGCCTTAGGCTTTTGTAATTCTATTGTGCTTTCGTACATTGGCCGTAATAAAGAAAAAGATACGACCAAGTGCAGGCAGATGGAATTTTATTCCCCTGCCTTCGCCAAACCCCGGAACGTTAGCGGTAATTTAGCGAGACACCAGAACATGCAAAACAGACTATCAAGTAAAGCAAAAGCTATATTTAAGGCGACCTTATTTTGTTTAGTATTTACAGCGCTTTTCGTTGTTCTTTCCTTTTTCAAAAATTTTCTTCCATCGTCCGCTGAAAGACTTTCTCACGGAATAATCGGGACACTTGCTGCTTTTGTAGCGACTTGGTTGTTTTTGACATTTGACAAGAAAAAGTTTTCAGCAATAGAGCTCTATTTTGATAGAAAGACCATCATTCGGTTTTTAGTTGGAGTTCTGGTTGGTGTTTCTATCATGGGACTTTTAGCAGCAGGTGTGATGTACTTTACAAATGTTGGAATTAAGCTTAATCAGAATAGTAATATTTGGTATTTTCTGGTAGTCACCACCCCATTAATCCCTTTAGCGTTCATGGAAGAATTAGGATTTAGGGCTTATCCACTTCAAATTCTAGAAGATAAGACAAGCATAAGACTTTCTATCGTAATAACTTCTATTCTCTTTGCTTTGTATCACATCGTAAACGGATGGACTATAGCCAGTTCTTTCTTAGGACCAGCAGTTTGGGGCTTAATATTCGGAATAGCAGCTATCTATTCAAAAGGTATTGCTATGTCCACTGGAATTCATTATGCAGCAAATTTGACGACTTCCGCTTTTGGTGCAAAAGACAATCCTACTTCCATATGGACGATTACACCTACAGACACAGTGACAACGACCTTTTATGGTATGGACTTAACAATCATACTTCCATCTATAGCAATTCTCGTTCTTGGGTTGTTAACAATGGAAGTATACTTGAGACGAAAAACTACCACTAACAATGCATTGGCATAAGCAGTGTTGACGCAAGTATTATCGTCTTCAAACCGCTAATTAGCATCAGTTGTCGACTGGACGTTATCTATTCAGCTTTAGAATTATCAATGAACATTTTATTTTTAATCAACATTTGTATGGGCAGTCGAATAAGAAGCTCCCTGCCTTCGCCAAAACCTTAACGTTGTGCGTCATACTAAATAAACCGTGACTATGAAAGTGAAATCACGAAATCAAAACATCTTTATCCTTGGTTGGACATTTTTAATAGCTGTAACAATCTCGTGCAATAGTCAAAGTCAACCAA
Organism: Flavihumibacter sp. ZG627; assembly: GCF_000814325.1. Taxonomy (GTDB): domain Bacteria; phylum Bacteroidota; class Bacteroidia; order Chitinophagales; family Chitinophagaceae; genus Flavihumibacter. Next base: position 293,644 of record NZ_JPHF01000003.1, read on the forward strand.
ATAAAGAAAATCAAAAAGTGCAGGCTAAGACTAACATCGAACGGTTGAAATACACAACGGGAGTTCGGTCCTTTTTAGAGGATAGTAGAGGAAACATTTGGTTTGGTAGTGACAAAGAAGGCGTGTGTTTACTTCATAACGGCATGTTCCAATATTTCACAACACAAGACGGGTTAAGTCACAACCAGGTAAGAAATATTTATGAAGATAAGAATGGTTTAATATGGTTTGAATGTGGTGAAGGATTAAGTGTTTATGATGGACAGAAAATATCTGTTTACAAAGAAAGAAATTACGATTCAACAGGAGAATGGAAAATAGGCGATAAAGATATTTGGTTTAAAGCTGACCAAATAGGATCCGGCTACAACGATCTTGAAAGAGCCTCCGGCGTGTACCAGTATGACGGAAAAAAACTATCCTATCGCACATTCCCTGTAATACCAGGATCCGACGATGTGCATGGGTTTCAGTATTCAATTTCGACGCCTTTCGTAAGAGGTAAAAATGGTACGATCTGGTTTGGAACCTACAAAGCATTGATTGGATACAATGGCAAAGATTTTAAAATATTAAATGATGAATTTTTCGGATTGACCAAAGAAGAAAGAGGTCTGCATATCCGGGGCTTCATAGAAGACCGCAAAGGAAATCTTTGGATGGCGAATAATGGAAGCGGTGTTTTGGTATATGATGGGAAAGAAGCTATCAATTTCACAACGAAACACAAACTGACAAAGGAAGACACCAAAGGAAATTCACTTGAGAGAGCTTATTCTATTGGAGAGGATGCTGAGGGAATTATCTGGATCGGTACAGTAGATTCTGGAGTCTGGAAATATGATGGCACCTCAATTACAAATTTTACTGAAAAGGATGGGCTTGGACCTACATTCATTTCTACCATATATAAAAACAAACAAGGAGAATTGTGGTTCGGAGGGAATGGTGTTTACCGCTTCAATGGCAAGTCTTTTGATAGAATATATTAAGGCCAAGTACGAACGCACAACATCGTATTGTCAATATTGGCGCTAAAAGTTGTATATTAAACATTTGTAATCCTATTGAACTTTTGTGCAAATATTAGGCTGGCATTTTTCAAATTCCCCCACTATCACTAATACGCAAACCGTTAGATGATACACATTGAAAACTGCACATTGCGCAAACGTTACCTGGTAATTCAAACCATCACTCCCGGCGAACAATCTCCGCGGGTCGATTATTCCGCGTTAGCTCAAATACATGCTTTGCTTAGCCGAATTCAAAAGAATTTCAGGAGCCCCAAACATTTGGACATTGTTACCTACACCCAAATCAAGAAATATTTAATAACCAATAACTTTAACGAATGAAAAATAGACTATTTCTCATTTTCTTCTTTTTGCAATGCGTCAACAGCTTTGCACAAAACAAAATACCATCAAAATCAAACATGCGAGTTGATTCGCTGGTAAATGCAGAAATGAAAAGTCAACGCATCCCGGGACTTTCACTTATTGTAGTACGTGATGGAAAAATTGATTTTGTAAAAGGCTATGGCTATTCTAATCTGGAACATAAAGTGCCTGTAAAAGCTGAAACAATTTTTCAGGCGGGCTCTGTAGGCAAACAGTTCACGGCATTTGCTGTAATGCTCCTGGTACAGGATGGTAAAATTAGCCTCGACGATAAGCTCACTAAATATTTTCCGGATGCACCTTCAGGATGGGATTCTATTACCGTTCGCAACCTGCTAAATCATACCAGCGGCTTTGGCGACTATACCAATAATTTGCATTACTGGGCTAACTATACCGAGGATAGTTTGTATCAGGAGTTTAGAAAAAGACCATTAATCTTTAAAGCAGGTGAAAAACAGCAATACAGTAATATGGGTTATGCCACCCTTGGTATCATTATCGGTAAAGCGGCAGGTAAATTTTATGGTGAATATTTAAAGGAACGGGTGTTTACGCCATTGGGTATGACGACCGCCAGGATCATCACCGAAGAGGATATTGTACCAAACAGGGCTGCGGGGTATCGGTTGTTGAATGATAGCTTAAAAAACCAGGAGTGGGTATCTCCTACCCTCAATACCACCGCAGATGGTTCAATGTATGTAACAGCATTGGATATGGCTAAATGGGAAGCAGCTTTAAATGCGGAGAAACTACTGAAGAAAGAATATTACAATATGATGTGGGCGCCTACCAAACTCAATGATGGAACAAATGAAAATTATGGGTTTGGCTGGTCAATTGATTCTGTAAATAACAAACGAATATTGGAACACAATGGTAGCTGGCAGGGATTTGAATGCACTATCAAACGCTATCCCGAACAGAAAATAGCAGTGGTGGTATTTGCAAATCTTAAACGTGCCAGTACCTATAAAATCGCAACAAGAGTATTACGTATATATCAACCTGAGTTAAGCATTGCCAGTTTAAAAACAATAAGGGATACAGAGCCTGGTGTCACAAAACGGGTAAACGAGTTTATAATAAATGTGACAGAAAAAAAATTGCGTGCAGATCAGCTCGCGGCAGAACTAGCACGGGAGATCATGGATAGCACAATGCAGGAAAGAGGTTCGGATTATTTCAAATCAAAGGGTAAATTCTTAAAATCCGAGTTGCTATCCAGGAAAGAATTGGGTAATGATTCCAGAGAGTATCGTTACAGGCTATTATTTAGTAAAGAGATATTAGGGTTAATGATACAGTTCAACAAAGAAAACAAGATCGTTGATCTGCGAACGAGTGAATAAATATAAAAAATTCTGAAATGAACAAACTGCTGCTTTTTCTCCTCTTACCTTGTCTATCATTTGCACAAGTTGACAGTACTGATATAATTGTTACGCAAATGATGAAGAAGCAAAAAATTGTTGGACTTTCCCTGGCTATCATAAAAAACGGAGAGACAGTAACAAACAAAGGTTATGGATTAGCCAATGTTGAATTAAACGTGCCGGTAAACTCCGAAAGTGTAATAAGAATTAGTTCAATTAGTAAACAGTTTTTCACAACAGCTATCATGAAATTGATGGAAGAAGGAAAACTAGATATTGATGATGGCGTACATAAGTATTTTCCAGATGCACCTGAAACATGGAGGCCTATTACGATAAAGAACCTGATGACGCACACATCAGGCTTGAAACGTGAACCACCTGCGTATGACAATTTTAAAATACAACCTGATTTAGACCTTATAAAGTCGGCATATAACTTACCGCTCGATTTTAAAACAGGCGAAAAATTCCAATATTGTAATACAGGATATTATATGTTGGCAGAAATCATAAAGCAAGTAAGTGGAATGCCCTGGCAGGATTATATTCATTCTGCGTTATTTATTCCAGCAGGAATGGGTAATAGTTACCTCACTGATTTTTATCAAATTATTCCTAACCGGGCTAATGGGTATATGCATAAGAAAGACACATTGGTTAATGCCACAGCCATGGTTGCCATTCGGCCCAGCGGTGGTTTTCTTTCTACCAGCACCGATATGATACTATGGGATAAAGTATTGAGGGATAAAAATAAGATATTGAAAAAAGAAAACTGGGAATTGCTTTGGCAGCCATTTATAAAAGCATCTGGCAGCCTTGAATCTAAGGCTCACTATGGATTCGGATGGTATATTGATGAACGCAACGGACACAAGGTCATTTGGCATGGTGGTGCTAATGCTGGGTTCAGATCCAATTATGCCCGTTTTGTAAATGATGATTTATCCATCATTATATTAACCAATACGGAAGAGGCCAATCCGGGAGCTATTGTAGGGGCTTTGTCAGCGTATTATTTCAGAAAATAGGCATTATATTATCCGCCATTGTTTTCTTAAGCACTGATTTCAAGCTTATACCCTTTGCCGCGTATAACAACAATCTTGATATTCGGATCAAATTCCAGTTTTTTCCTAAGTTTTGATATGAACATATCCAGGAATTAATCAAAGTATTTTTGAGGCACCAACTTAAAAAATATGAAAAAACTAATTTATGCGCTGATCTTACTACTGGTTGTGGTAAGCGGACTAGTATTTGCGCCCAAGCCACTCCCTGCTGCTGAAATGAAATCCGAATTGAGCAAATGGGAGGCAACCCCTGATGGTATCAGGTTCAAAAAGTGGGAAGCGTCTCGTAAAGGTAAAAAAGTGCTTGCCGATGCGGCTAAAATAAGTAAGCATATAAACGCTTTCACCAATATGGAGGCTGTTGTAACCTCTCTTTCTCTTCCGCCGGGCTCACGATTAGGCTTCGGAGTGATGGCCAGGATCAATGGTGAGGATTATATAATTAGTTTCGGGCTGGAAGAGACTAATGAATTTCTGCAATTACGTAGCCTGAAAGTTAACGACAAGATAATTATAAGGAGCAATAATGTATCGTACGCACCCAAGTATTCATATTCAATAATATCGGGCGACTATGTGGAACGAGATGGTAAAATAATTTACAAACGTGCCCCTCGCAAAGACGGTTGCTGAGAATAGCAGGCCTGAACGTCGTTTTACTTGCATTATTCAGGCAAATTGTCTATTTTAATAGAGGGTGTAAAACATTCTACTTTAATAATTCTATCATATTAAATCGATATTATGCCAACTATAGTAGCTCGTCACAAAGTAGGTAATTTTGACACATGGCTTAAAGGCCATCAAGACAGAGTAAACATATTTGCTCCAGCAATTTCAAGTTTTAAAACCTTTCAGGATGCAGATGATCCTAATTCAGTGGTTTTAGTAATTGAAGTAACTGACATTGAAAAACTTGGTGCCATAATAAATGATCCAGCCAATGCTCACTTGAAAGCCAGTCACACCGTGATAGACCCGATTACAATGTCTATGCCTGTAGATATATAAGCAAAGACCAGAAAACAGTGAGCATGTTTAATACAGTACAGGAAAGTTTGTGGCGACAATTCGGTGCAAGTATCGACAGCAAAAGATGAACAACCAAACGCCAACTATCCGTACAGAACAATGCATTATTCATCCAGCATTACGTTCGCTGATCCGGAATATCGTTATTATAGAAGCTGATTTTGGCGATAGTCCGGTTAGTATTGAGGGTAATTATATGCCCTCGCCCGACCAGGCAATGTTCATCAATCTTTATACCCGGCTTAAATCCAAAAGATCAGGCGAGAACAATTTCAATACTGTTACCTCTTGTACATTGATAGGAGCACAAATCACTCCCTTCAAATTATTGGTTGAAGAAAGCCATAAAACGGTATCAATTATTTTTCAGCCTGGAGGACTAAACCGGTTTTTGAATATCCCGATGACGGAAATATTTGACAATGGTTACAGTGCCAGAGAAGTTGTAGGCAGGGAGATAGAAGAACTTTTAGATAAGTCTCACGATACTATTTCTTTAAACGAATTGGATAGTATTATACAATCATATTTTCTCCGGAAACTATCCCGGGTAAAAGAAGCGTTACCCATTGACTTTGCCCTGCAACATCTCCTGGCAAACTACAATACGAATATGGACAAGATTGCAGGAATGGCTTGTATGAGTATCCGTAGTTTTGAGCGGAAATGCAAAGAACGATTAGGTATGCCTGCCAAGATGTATGCACGAATAGCCAGATTTCATAATGCATATAAAATTCTCGAAAGCAGCCCGATCATCTCCTGGACAGATCTGACATATGGATTAGGATATTACGATCAAACACACTTTATCAAAGATTTTAAGGAATTTGCCAGGGTCACACCTACGATCTTACAAAGAGAATTATCTGACGAACATTTACAGTTTCAACTGGATTGGGACAGTATTTGATTTTGTCGTTTTTCTACTATCAGGGCTCTTTTCTCCTAGATAGCTTTGTAGAAATGACAAAATATGAGAAAAAAAGTTCTATACGCATGCGTTGCATTTTCAAGCGGATTGTTTTTTACCCTTATCTATAATTCCATAGTTAATGCAGCCAACTGGGAAAGCAATATCCCACAATCCATAACAGCGACGAGGGACTTTTTTGTTGTTGCCAATCCGGGGACTTTCTTTCAGGTGGTAGACCCAGCAAACATGCTTTTGAATGTGTTGGCATTGATCTTATTCTGGAATTTTCCTTCCATTCGGTTGTTTTTGGGGATTGCTTTAATTTGTTATGTTTCATCAATGGTTTTAACCTTTACCTATTTTTATCCCCGCAATGAAATTATGTTTCTTTCAAAACCCCTTCCCGATGCGGAAACACTCAAAAAAGCAGCATCAGAATGGGGAAGAATGGGTTGGGTAAGGTGTTTGTTAACGTTGGCTGGCCTTGTCTGTACTTTCATAGCGTTGGATAAAGCCAGTTCAAGACCACAAAAACTTGGTTAATTACAGAAAGAGATCAGATTACTATTAGTATCTGAAACGGAAAACATGCTATTAACATGCGATTACCTTAATAGCCGTTAGAATACCCGAAATGTTGGGCATCAAGCGCTTTGACTTCACAATTTTTGATGTTTTCAAATACATATATCCCAATATGGGAACATTGTGTATCTTTGACAAAAGCTAAAGGTTGAGAGTTATTGCCAAGAAAATTCTACGGAAGTTCTGGGAAAAGCATTCTGACTGTGAGCAGCAGTTAAAAGTATGGTACCTGGAGGCGAGCAAAGCGGAATGGAAAAACACGAAAGTTATCAAGGCCGAATATCCTTCTGCCAGCTTTGTAGCGGACAACCGGGTGGTTTTCAACATCAAAGGCAATCACTACCGGCTAATTGTGAAAATAAACTATGATTATCAAATGGTGTGGATACGTTTCATCGGGACACATGCCGAGTATGACAAAATCGACGCCACTAAATTTTAAGCAATGACAGTTAAACCAATAAAAACCAAAAAGGATTATGCTCAGGCAATGGAGCGACTGGAAATGCTATTTGACGCAAAAAAAAATACCACAGAGGGAGACGAACTGGAAGTGTTGAGTATTTTGATTGAAAAATACGAGGATGAGCATTTTCCGATTGGACTACCAGACCCTATAGAAGCCATCAAATTTCGCATGGAGCAATTGGGATATAATCAGGCGGACTTAGCCAAAGTGGTTGGACTTAAGAGTCGAGCGAGTGAAATCTTAAACAAAAAGAGAAAATTATCGCTGGAAATGATACGTCAGCTTCATGACAAATTGCATATTCCGACCGAAGTATTAATACAGCCTTACTAGTGAATAGTAGGAACGCCATGCCTGTGAATGGAGCGACAAGAAAATGCAGCAGGTAAGCCCCCCCACCTACATTATACCATCAATACATTAGTACCCTATCCATGGAGAATTGATAAGAGTGTTCAGGGTTGGAAGAAAATGTATTATTTGAATCCCATTGAGTATCTTAACGAAATTCTTTCGTCAATCCCTTCCCGCTAAGGCTAATTGTGTAGAGCCTCCTGACGCAGATTACCTCTTTTTTGACGCTTTCATAGCCTATCTGTTTTCCAGCTAAGAAGTACATTTGGATTGTAACTAAAAAAGTAGACCCATGGCACTTATCAATCCTCACATTAACTTCAATGGAAATGCAGAAGAAGCATTTACATTTTACAAATCAGTGTTTGGTGGAGAGTTTAAACAGATTGTCCGCTTCAAAGATTTTTCAAGCCCTGAATTCCCTATAGCAAAAGAAGAAGAAAATAAACTAATGCATATTGCTTTGCCTATCGGTAAAAGCAATGTGTTGATGGGAAACGATGTGCCTGAAATTATGGGAAAAGTAAACGAGAATGAGAACAGAAGTAAAATTTCAATAAGTGCAGAAAGTAAAGACGAGGCTGATAAATTATTTAATGGGCTTTCGGCAGGCGGATCGGTAGAGGTTCCTATTGCAGATAGTCCATGGGGGTCATATTTTGGTATGTTTAGAGATAAATATGGTATCGAATGGATGGTGGACTATGATCCAAAGTATAAAGGGCAAGTACAGTAGAAAAAAGGTATAAACTTTAAACTAAGTGACCATGAAAAAGTTACAATACAAAGTAAGCATCAATGCGCCTGTTACCAAAGCATATGATTCTATGCTTGGCATTAACAGTAAATCAACTTATGAGCAATGGACCGCATTGTTTAACCCGACATCTACCTATGAAGGAAGTTGGGACAAAGGAAATAAAATGTTGTTTATTGGCGTAGATGATAAGGGAGAAAAGGGAGGCATGGTTTCCCGGATAGCTGAAAACATTCCCAACAGATTTGTTTCCATCCAGCATTATGGTCTTATGAAGGATGGCAAGGAAGTTACGGAAGGCCCGGAAGTGGAAAAATGGGCAAACGGATTTGAGAACTATACCTTCGAAGAGAACAATGGCACTACAACCGTTACTGTTGATTTAGATACCACAGAGGATTTTTTAGATTATATGAACCAGACATATCCAAAAGCACTGGAGAAGCTGAAAGAAATTTGTGAAAAATAAGTCATGCTATTTTGCGGGTGAATATTTTACTGAGTAAAAAATAAAGAACGTTCGCGATGGTGGTCAAGTAAATAGCAAATGCAGAGTTATTTTAATTCGACCAAAAGTGGGGGAACAGTAGGAAATTATTTAATGGATTTATGAAAGATCTCAGAACATTTCGTTGCTTTTGTTTATTGCTACTATTGACAATTTCTTGTAGCACCAGCAAAAAAAACAGTAGAGAAAATATAGCTTCTCCCTTACCATCGGAATTGTATAACACCATAGCATCTTTGGATCGGGCAATGTTTGACGCATTTAATAATAGGGATTTTATCGTTTTACAATCCTTTCTATCCGAAGAGTTAGAATTTTACCATGATCTTGGTGGCATAACAAACTATTCTCAAAACATCGAGGCCTTTAAGAAAGCCTTTACAAGTGATCGGAAATTAAGGAGAGCGCTGGTAGCCGGGAGTATGGAAGTGTACCCGATAAAGGATTTTGGAGCTGTTCAAACGGGCGTTCATCGGTTCTATGTTACGGAAAAAGGTCAACAGGAAAAGTTGAGCAGCGAAGCAAAATTTGTTAATCTCTGGCAGAGCAGAAATGGAGTGTGGAAGATCACGAGAATCATCAGTTATGGTCATCGGGAAAATTTAGAATAAGAGATTCCATGATCAAATTCTCTCAAAATTTACGGAACAATGCAGACAGACAATTTATTAAAGCAAGTAAGATTTATAAAGGAAATTGATAAGTTAAAATACATTCAAAGAAAGACGAGATTGTTTAATAGTGAAAGACCAGAAAATGATGCAGAACATAGCTGGCACTTAGCCGTGATGACGATTGTGCTGGCAGAGCATTCTGATAGACCCATTGACATCCTTAAAGTTTTGAAAATGGTTTTAATCCACGACATTGTGGAAATTGATGCTGGCGATACTTTTATTTATGATAACACAAAGAGCCACACAAATTCTGAAGAAGAACTTGTTGCAGCAAAACGAATATTTGGGCTTTTACCAACAGAACAAGGCGAGGAATATATTGCAATCTGGAAAGAGTTTGAAGAAGGGTTGAGTAAGGAGGCAAAATTTGCAAGATCAATGGACAGATTTGAACCATTATTACAGAACATTTCAAATAATGGGGGTACATGGAAGGAATTCAACGTACCATATCAGAAAGTTTACGACAAAAAAAGTGCAATCAAAGAGGGGTCGTCAACCATTTGGAGCTATGCAGAGAATCTGCTTAATGAAAGTGTTTCAAAAGGAATTCTGAAAAAATAACTAACTACCAGCAATAACCGGTTTGACAATTTCATATGGATGAACTTACTATTTGCAAAGACAATTTCTGCATCTCAACCCAAAAGGAAAAGCTGGATATTGATGCAATCCATGAGTTCCTATCGACCAAAGCATATTGGTGCCTCAACATTCCCAGGAACAAAGTTGAGCATGCCATAATGAACTCATTGTGTTTTGGCGTTTACCTGGATGATAAACAGATTGGGTTTGCCAGAATAATTTCAGATTATTCAACCATTGCCTATTTGGGTGACGTGTATGTGCTGGAAGAGTATAGGGGTCTGGGGCTTTCAAAATGGCTGATGGAAGTTATAATGAGCTATCCAACATTACAGGATTTAAGAAGATGGATCTTACTCACCGGGGACGCACATGAATTATATCGAAAGTTTGGATGGACTGAAATTGCTGATCCCACAAAATGGATGGAACTTCACAATAAGAATGTTTATTCTAAATAGACATAAAACTAAATAGTATGCAGAATATAATTCCGAACCTCTGGTTTGATGGCATTGCAAAAGAAGCCGCTGAATACTATCTGTCGGTTTTCAAAGACGGGAAAATCATTAACACAACTTATTATCCTTTGACGGAAGCTGAAGGGCTCGCTGAGTTTCAGAAGGAATTTGCAGGGAAAGTCCTTACAGTTGAGTTTCAGATCCTGGGGATGCGATTTATTGGCATCAATGCCGGACCAGAATTCAAGTTCAATGAATCTGTTTCATTTATGATCCCTTGTAAAGACCAGGAAGAAATTGACTATTACTGGAATACATTAACAGCAAATGGCGGTGAAGAAAGTGTTTGTGGGTGGCTTAAAGACAAATATGGATTGAGCTGGCAGGTGTGTCCTGAAAACTGGGAAGAACTCACCAAAAAGCCCGGAGCATTCAAGAGAATGATGGGGATGAAAAAACTTATCATTGCGGAATTTTAAAGTAAAACCTACGCCATATGAGAAAACTAATTTCTTTTATGCACATATCGCTTGACGGCTTTGTTGCAGGACCTAACGGAGAAATGGACTGGATAAAAGCTGACGAAGAAATATTTTCTTATGTGGGAAAGCGGATAAGTGGGGGTGACACTTCTTTATATGGCCGTGTAACTTTTCAGATGATGGAGGGTTACTGGCCTACTGCAGCAGATAAGCCCAATGCTAGCAGGCACGACATTGAACATTCGAGGTGGTATAGCCAGGTTCATAAAGTTGTTTTATCCAGAACGATGAAGGATGCGGATTTGGCAAACACCACAATTATTAGTGATAACCTCGTGGAAAAAATAAATGAAATAAAGCAAGAGGCAGGTGAAGATATCCTGCTATTTGGCAGTCCCACCGCCACACATGCACTTATTCAGCTGAACTTAATTGACGGCTATTGGCTATTTGTAAATCCGATAATACTTGGTGAAGGCATTCCATTGTTTACAGGTATCAAGGACAGAATAAAACTGAATCTCCTGAATACCAAACAATTTGCCTGCGGGGTAACGGAGCTGAATTATACTGTTGACAGGGAGTAATTTATTTTAATAAACGGATATCATGAAAGTAGGCGTATTACTCTTTGACGACTTTGAAACATTAGATGTATTCGGGCCGGTTGTTAATTGGATCAGAAAATCGCGTTGGACAGTAGATGATAAGTATTATACCTCCTCGGGAGTAAGCGCAGGAATGGATATGACCTTAGGATTTTTAAGCGATACACATGGAATAGAATTCGCAAGGCAGGTAGCCTTTCATATAGAGTATAATTGGACAGAAGATAAGGACAATGACATTTTTTATATCCGCCCTGTTTAGTAAAAACATCGATTTTACCTGACAATATGGACTAAAATCTAATGTGGTATTGCGTTTGGGCGTATCCTTCGATTATGGTTCGGCGACCACTGCTCAATCTCAGACCCGGACTCTTATCGTGAGCGAACTGGTCCATGAGGGGGTGATGGAGGGTTAAAGAAAAGAATGGAAATATAATCTGGAAATGGCATAGTAATGATGAAAGAAACACATCAATGATTGCAATACAGTTTTTTGTAAAGGAGTATCTGCTTATTTTGAAAGTGTTACAACAGAATTCAGGCAACTTCAGTTGATCAAAAACGACAATTGTGTTGCTATTTTTGGTACGGCGGAGTTTAAGCGGGATGGAAAGCGGGTTGCATTTGTTTCTTCCTGTGATGAGTATGAATTTGATAAACAAAATATGATAGTCTTCATTCACTCATATTGTATTACCGAGAAACCCAACAAAGATTGATAGGAGAAACAATAATTCCCGCGCTCTCTGATTATAGATATTCGGATGTTTTGATCCGGGAAACTGTTGATATGAAACAGGCGGAGGAGTTATTTTCTTTTTTTCAACAGCACCCGCTGTTCCGTTGGGGCGATGCGAATAATGGATGTGAGGGAAGAGCAGATGCCGTATGTGTTTTATTGGATGAATGGGGAATTCCGAACTATAAGGGTTGGGCATTTAGCGGCGCCTATTTAAGGAAGCATATCGGTGAGTTAAAGCAAAACTGGAAGTATCATGTTGCCACGGTACTGGCAATAGAGCATGAGGGAGTAGTAAAGGACTTTGTTCTTGATCCGGCAACTGCCAGCTTTTTGAGGCCTATTGATGACTGGGCGGCGTCGATTACGTTAGTACCGCATAGCTATTATTTTACCCGTCAATCTTCGTGGTATATTTTCCCATCCAGTAATATAAGAGAGTCGAAATGGAATAGCCGAAACAGGCAAAACAGGAAATGGATGATTCAATGTCTTGCCGGCATAAATAGCCTGAGGCCTAATGGTCGTGCAGCATTAATATTCAATAAGTCGCGCTTAAAGAACACGGAACGGGCGTTTGAGAAATTAAAGAAGCAAAGGCCGTTTTAATGTTTCGCATATAGGCATACCTGTTCTATAACAGTGATGTTGCCAACCGGATTACAAATATCAGTTACGTGAACAATGCGCTGTCAGAAAAAGTGGATTTAACTTTGTGGTAAGGCATTGGATTGCCAGCCGGGTGATGTATTAGAGCATAGAACTCATAATAATTCTTCTAAATGACATTTTATGAATTCAAGAAGACAATTTTTAGAGCAGGGAAGCTATGGCGTTCTATTTTCCTTACTACTTCCCCTACAATCAATTGCATCAGACAGTCCCAACGTTAATGGTCTCATTGTAAACGAGGAGGAGGGAGAAGCCATTCAGATGAGGGACGGCACAGCAATCGTGAAAATAAAAATAGCAAGGACACATGGCGCCAAATCTATTTCTTTCCTTTCAGAATCCTTCAAGCCTGGGGATGCATTACCTGTTCATAAACATTTAAATGAAGATGAATTGATCTTTATACACAGGGGGACGGGATTGTTCACCCTTGGCGAAAGGCAGTATCAAGTTAAAGAAGGCGCTATCGCATTTGTGCCAAAAGGGGTTTGGCATGGTTTGCAAAATAACGGTCATGAAATTATTGAAATGCGCTTTGGTTATACTCCATCCGGATTTGAAGGCTTTTTCAGAGAAGTAGGAACACCTATCGGACAACCCTTTATTAGAAAAACAATGGAAGAGCGCAGATCAATTGCAAAAAAATGGGGGATGATTTATAAGGATTAGATTTAATTAATTCAGTCATGAAATTCACATTCCAGATTCCCTTTCCGGGCAAAACATACGCTAATTTTTGCGATGGGTAAGATTAGTTAGCTACCACGAAATATATAATTGAAAAAATGCATATCTTCAGGGCAAATCTGAATCCCGGCCTTATCTAACCCCCAATAAAATAGTCAATTATGAATCCAAACAAAATGCTTTGGGAAAAAGGTGATTTCACCAAGCTTGCTGAAACAATGCGCGGAAGTGGAGAAGCCCTGGTAGCATCATTAGGTGTTACTAAAGATCTAAGAATCCTTGACCTGGGTTGTGGCGATGGCACAACGGCCATCCCGGAAGCAAAATTGGGGGCGAATGTTTTAGGGGTTGATATCGCGAGAAATCTTGTAGATGCAGGAAACCGCAGGGCAGAGAAGGAGGGATTGAACAATTGCGTATTCCAGGAAGGTGATGCTATTGCCCTGGTGGATCTTGATGATCAGTGCTTTGATATGGTCGTAAGCATCTTTGGTGCCATGTTCGCCCCAAAGCCATATGATGTGGCAAAGGAAATGGTAAGGGTAACCAAGCCTGGAGGCAAAATAGTGATGGGCAACTGGATCCCGGGAGATCCCACACTGGTGGCGCAAATATTAAAGATCAGCTCTTCCTATACACCTCCGCCGCCGGAAGGATTTATCAGTCCAATGTTATGGGGCAAGGAAGAGGAGGTTATTAAACGTTTTGAACAGGCAGGTGTACCAAAAGAAAATATTAGCTGCGTAAAAGATACTTTCACATTTGAAGCACCGTATTCACCATCGGCATTCGTGAATATTTTTAAGACATATTATGGTCCCACCATGAATGCATTTGAAGCTGCTGAAAAAAATGGGCTTGCTTCCCAGTTACAGGAAGAATTGGAAACATTATTCAACAGCCAGAACAAAAGCGAAGACAAAAATCTAACCTCTATTCCGGCTACATACTTAAAAGTAACTGTACAGGTATAAGAATTAAAGCCATGACAAATGAGCTTCCCCCTCCCGCCCAATTGCTGCAAATCCTTTTTGGTTTTGCAGCCTCGCGTGCAATAGGCGTTACTGCCGAGTTAAGAATTGCTGACCTGTTAAAGGAGGGGCCAAAAACCGCGGAGGAGTTGGCGCAGGAAAGAGGTGTTCATGCCCGTTCGCTTTACCGCGTAATGAGAGCATGTGCAAGCATTGGTGTTTTTAGTGAAGACTGCAATAAAAAATTTTCACTAACACCATTAGCCGAACCATTGCTTAGTGATGCACCAGGTAGTTTACGTGCTTTTGCTGAAATGATAAACTGTGATTGGCAATTTCAGACCTGGGCGGAGCTTCCATACAGTGTGAGAACAGGCAAACCTTCTTTTGAAAAAGTTTTCGGGATGTCGTCCTTTGATTATTTCTGGAGCAATGAGAAAGCGGGAAAGGTATTCAATGATGCCATGACCAGTAATAGTTCATTTTCGAGTGTTGCGGTTTTGAATGCCTATGATTTTTCTTCCTTTACAAAATTGATAGATATAGGTGGAGGACATGGATTTTTATTAGCAACTATCCTGGGCAAACATGAGAAGTTAAAAGGCCTGCTGTATGATATGCCTGCAATAGTGGCAGAGGCGGAAAAGCTATTACAGCAGCATGGCGTCAGGGACAGGTGTGAAATAGAAGGAGGAAATTTTTTCGAGACTGTACCTGCAGGTGGTGATGCTTATATAATGAAACATATTATTCACGACTGGGATGATGAACAATGTATAACCATTCTCCAGAATTGCTGTAATGCAATGGCTGAGGGCAGTAAGGTGTTGGTTGTAGAGATGGTAGTACCAGAAGGAAATGAGCCATCCCTTTCAAAATTTCTGGATTTACAAATGTTACAGTTTTTGCCAGGCTGTGAAAGAACAGAAAAGGAATACATAGCGTTGTTTGATAAAGCCGGACTAAAGGTAACGCGAATAATACCTACTATGTCTCCGTTCAGTATTATTGAAGGAGTTAGAAAATAATATTGATGGAGAGCCGGAACAATATCACATTGCATGAAACAGAAAAGGATGATTTACATGCATTCTTTGAATTCCAGCTTGACGAAGAAGCAAATTATTTAGCTGCCTTCATGCCAAAGGATTCCCACGACAAAACAGCTTACATAGAGAAGCATACCAGGCATTTGGCAGACCCAACTATTAATATGCGCACCATAAAAGTAGATGGGGTGATCGCCGGTAGTCTGGCCAAGTTTATAATGGATAACGAGGCGGAGATAACGTACTGGATCGACAGAAGATTCTGGGGACAGGGAGTTGCAACATATGCACTAAAGGAATTTTTGAAAATTGAACAGTCCAGGCCCATTTATGGTCGAGTTGCATTTGACAATTATGGATCACAAAGAGTTCTGGAGAAATGCGGTTTTGTAAAAGTGGGAATGGATAAGGGATTTGCTAATGCGCGGCAGGAGGAGATAGAGGAATTCATTTATAGGCTTTCTGATCATTAAGGAATATAGCAGAAAGTACCCAGGCAGTCCAATTAACTCCAGAATTTGCCTATTGCAGTCAATATGTTACTTTTATATAATGAGCTATCAACAATACATAGAGATCAAGGCAGAAAAACGTTTCGGTCAACCTTGTATTATAAATACACGCATTACTGTATTTGATATCTTAACCTGGTTGGCTTCTGGAATGTCATTTAACGAGATTATTGAAGATTATCCTGAAATTAATGAGGAGCATATAAAAGCAGCCTTATCTTTTGCAGCTGAACGAGAACACGTACTTAGAATTGCTTCGTGAAATTGCAACCCTTCATGGACACCCTCCCAAAGTAATCTTATTAAAAACTGGCAATAGAAGGACGTCCAAATTGAGTAATTTACTACAAGAGAAAGCGCAATTAATTTTCTCATTCATATATGATAAGAACAACAACAACATTTCGTGTTTAGAAATTATTGAGTGATTTATTCAACGACCGGGCATATTCATAAAATTTATAGAGCCACATTTTGAATTATGAATCTTTGCGACAGAATTGTTACCAAAATTCCCTTAGAAATATTATGGACATCCGAGAATGAACTGGAATCGCAGCGGATTGATTATTTGACTCCTACTATTATCAGGGACTTATTAAAACAGGGAGAAGTTTATTTTATTGTTGCCGATGTTGGCCAAAAGCTACTTTGGATTCAACCTGCTGAATGCTACGAATTTTGGAAATCAGAAATTCATAAACATGTTGCAACCAATCTGGACAAAATCAATCTTGAAAACTATCCGGGCAACTATGCCTATATCGCAAGTAAGTGGACTTCCTACGCCCACAGACCAGTAGTATTACTGGAGAAAATACATTGATTGCATAACGTTATCACAAGTCGCAAAACACCTCGCACAATGTCTTAATCACACCTCATAGATTTTTCGGGCATATTTTAGATTTGACATGAAATAGATTTCTAAATATTCAAAACAGAAACTGCCATGTCATTTCAAGCATACCTTAATAACATTAAAGAAAAGACTGGTAAAGGTCCTGAAGATTTCAAAAAATTAGCAGAGAAGAAGGGCTTCACTAGGAATGGAGAATTAAAGCCCGGATTAAAGGCAACCGAAATTGTATCATGGCTTAAAGAGGACTTTGAATTAGGGCATGGTCATTCAATGGCGATCTATGCATTGCTTAAAGGAATGAAGAAAGAAAGCAGTAAATAAAAACTACATACAATGGCAGGCATCATTCATCGTGTAGGCATTAAGGCCCCACTCCAGGAAGTGTACAAGGCATTATCAACTGTAGAAGGTATTGCGGGCTGGTGGACAAAAGATACTTCGGGTATATCACAGCCAGGTGAAACAATTGTAGTACGATTTGTTTCCCCCGAAGGAATAGAACTTGGTAGTATGAACATGGTAGTTAAAGCGCTGGCCCCCGGGAAGAAAGTGCACTGGAATTTCACTGCCGGTCCGGAAGAGTGGATCGGCACCGATGTGATATTCGATCTGCATGAGGAAGGCGAGTATACCATTGTTCTTTTTGCCCACAGAAACTGGAAGGAGGAAGTTGAATTTATGGCACACTGCAGTATGAAATGGGGCGTTTTCATGTTGAGTCTGAAGGAGCTAGTTGAAACAGGCAAAGGCAAGCCGTCCCCCGATGATATTAAGATCGATAACTGGAATTGATAAAATGGTTCAGGTAAGTCAAATGGTTATCTTTGGAGTATGTCTATAACAAAAGAAGCTGAACTTATCGGAATGCAAAATGCCAGCGAAGCAGTTGCATATACGTTAAAGGAAATGAGGAACTATGCCCAACCGGGTATGACGACTAAGGAGTTAGACAATTATGGGGCAAAGATACTTTCCGATTACGGGGCAAATTCCGCTCCGTTTTTAACCTATAAGTTTCCGGGCTGGACATGCATAAGCGTGAACAACGAATTTTGCCATGGCATCCCATCTGACAAAAGAATACTGAAAGAGGGCGACCTGATAAATATTGATGTTTCGGCTGAGCTTAATGGTTATTGGTCAGACAATGGAGGATCGTTTGTACTGGGTGAAGATGTTAACGGACATCAGAAGCTTATTGACGCATCTAAGCAAATTTTGTATAAAGCGATTAACAATATCAAAGGCGGGGTGCGCATATCGGATATAGGTCATCTCATTGAAACAGAAGCTAAGAAACATGGATTTAAAGTAATTAAGGATCTGACAGGGCATGGAATAGGAAAAAGCCTTCATGAAGCGCCGGGCGAAATAGCCAATTACAGGGATCGTTTTAATAAAACAAGATTTAAGAAGAATTCTGTTGTAGCCATAGAGACATTTATATCCACCATTTCAACCTATACTGCTACTCTTAAAGACGGTTGGACACTGGTTGGTGACAAAGGGGGTTTTATGGCGCAGCATGAACATACGATTGTTGTTACTGATGGAAGTCCCATTATTCTTACTGAGATGAATGAGATTTGGAATTAGCGTGATCCAAGTCCAATCGATTAGCAATTGAAATAGGATTTCAAGCAATACATTACATACATATAACGGATCAACGCTATTTGCTTCAGCCTGTAGCGCATGGTAATTATTTTCGTTTCCATAGTTAAATTGGAACGTATGAATATCACCTACCCGCCCAAGATCCAGAATTGTATTGGGGAAACATTGATCTTTAAAGAGCTGGTTGCAGAACCTGATGGGGAGCGATTACTGGTTGAAAATTATGTGGTACCAGGGAAGGGCCCAGTAATGCATACCCATTGGTTGCAGGATGAATCCTTAATCTTTATGCGATGTATATTCCTATTCACATTGACATTTTTGCATTTTATTTCCCTTGCTCAAAATGCAGAAACAACCAGTATTAAAAGTGACAGTATAATAATGATAACGAAAAATCCTGCAAAGGGATTTCATCATGATATATATTGTTTATCCCGAAAGGAACGCAGCTAAATAAGAAGACCATTCTACTCGTGGAACCCAATAACACCGGGAAAATTTCTGACAGCGTAGAAGTACATAAAAAATACGCCATTGATTTAGCATCGGTGAGTTCTGTTGGAAATAATTTTTCTACTGAATTACGCATACCCTTGCTGGTTCCTATTTTCCCCCGACCAGCATCCCAGCCATTAATGTATACCCATGCATTGGACAGAGACGCAATGCTGGAAGAAGCAACGGATTTAAAGCGCCTCGACTTACAATTATTGGGAATGATTGCTGATGCGCAGAAGGTATTAAGCACTATGGATATACCTGTTGATAGCAAAATATTTATGAATGGGTTTTCGGCCTCTGGTACTTTTACCAATCGGTTTTCGCTTATACATCCGGATAAGGTAAAAGCATTGGCTATCGGTGGATTTAATGGAAAGCTAATGCTCCCTCAAAAACGATATTAATGGAGTTAAGCTCAACTACCCTATTGGGACAAACGATTTTTCTTCTATATCAGGGTATGGTTTTTACCTTGATGCATATAAGCAAATCCCTCAATTCATTTACATGGGGAAATTGGATGACAATGATGCCGTTCAGTTTGATGACGCATACAACGAAGAAGAAAGAAAGATCATTAATGAGAATCTTGGTAAGAGTGTGCAGGAAAGATATATTAAATGTCAGCAGATATATTCGGAGAAGAACCTAAATGCGATTTTTAACACTTACGAGAATGTAGGGCACTGGACTACATCTGATATCAATTTAGCTGTTATTAAATTCTTCCTCGCACAAATGCGCGGGAATTAAAATCTAACGATAACGTGGGGTTGCTGCATGCTATTCTTCCTAAAAAGGATTAAATTTATCTTATTCAGATAAAAATTAACGATTATGGCAATTCCTGATTTTCCAAATGGATTTGAGAGCTGGCAGAAGACGCACTTTGAAGTTGTAGAGGCTTTATGCTATCTGAGAGACCTTGAGGAAGATAAACAGCCTAAGAAATTTGCTGAATTTTTAGATCGGACTGCCACTGATGAAATGTACAATCTGGCACTTAAGCTAACCAACAAGTACGAGGAGCAAACGAAAGATAAGAAAAGAGAGCGCAATCTCTTTGATGAGATAGAAGAATTTGTTGCGCATGAGGTGAAGAGTTTATAAAGGCATTTAAGACTGGTGCTTTGGGGATTAGAAGGTTGAATCGATTTTAAATGAATATTAATGATAAGTAGACCTTTATTTTTAATCTTCCTTTTAATGGGATTATCTACAACTGTGAAATCACAACCAAAGCCATTTGTTCCAGCAGACTTTAAAGTTCCTGAAAAACTGGAAACCGCTCATTTCCGGGCGAGGATGCTTACCGTAAATGATGTCGTAAAAGATTATGAAGCTGTAATGACCAGTGTTGAGCATTTGCAGAAAAGCTATGCGTCCACAACATGGCCCACGCATCAATTAACGCTTGAGCAAAACCTGATTGACCTGGGATGGCACCAGAAAGAGTTTCAGATCAGAAGGTCGTTTGCCTATACAATAGTCAGTTTGGATGAGAGCCAGGTGATCGGATGTCTTTATATTAATCCGACAACAAAGGGTGATTATGACGCTAACATAACCATGTGGGCGAGGACAAGCATGCTTGATAAGGGGCTTGATGCAATACTCTTTAATTCAGTTAAACAATGGATTGCGAAAGATTGGCCTTTCAAAAAAGTTGCTTATCCGGGAAGAGAAATTAATTGGGAAGATTGGAGGGCGATGAAGTGAATATTTTTAATGCATCTTTTGGAAAACCAAATTTTTCAGGATGTGGAAACAGATTATTATAGCAACCATTATTGCAGGATGTCTTGATATAGCTGCTGCCTGATTTGGCCTGGCATTTCATTTTTTGATCGTGTTTGCCTGTGTGGTTACTTACTTCCTTTGTTATACAAGAATCAGGTTCCTGCAAAAAAGCATTTGGTTTAGTTCCTTGATCATCGCAGTCATTGCCTGGTTAGTTACTACCAGGATTGTAATCCCCCTAAGCAAGATCCAGCCGCCTGCATTTGATTTAAATAAAGCGATTGTTTCGATCCTCATTCTTTATTTCTGCGTTGGGGTCCCGATTGCTATTTCTGCTAAGCATCATTATTCAAAATAATTTTATGCGAAAGATCATTGCAGCAATCAATATGAGCCTTGACGGGTTTTGCGACCATACCGGGATGGTTGCGGATGATGAATTGCATGAGCATTATAATAACCTTTTAAGAAATGCAGGCATCCTTATATATGGAAGGATCACTTACCAGCTTATGGAAAGTTACTGGCCATCCGTAGTAAAGGAACCAACCGGTAATAAACCTACAGATGATTTTGCGGTACTGATTGATAATATACCAAAGATTGTGTTCTCCAGCACGCTACAACAAGTTGATTGGAAAAACACCATGCTTAAAAATGAAATTATTCGGGAAGAAATTGTTGGTCTTAAACTACAAGAAGGTAAGGATATTTTTGTTGGCAGTCCCGGCCTGATAAACGCTTTCATGCATCTCGACTTAATTGATGAATACCAGCTTGCTGTTCATCCGGTTATTGCAGGGAGTGGCTTGCAATTGTTTCAAGATATAAAAGACCGTATTAAGCTTAAGCTATTAAGAACCAAGGCAATTGGATCGGGGGTAGTATTTCTTTATTATAAACCTGATAAGGTTGTATTATGAAAAAGCTTATCCTTCTCATCGTGATTACTGCTTTTACAGTATTATGCAACGCACAAAAAACCGATAGCACTGAAGCTGAGATCCGGAGATTGGAGCAGAAAGTAGTGTCAGCCATTCTAAATGCAGATACAAATACACTCAAACAAGTTTGGGCTCCCGAATTTTTAGTTAACAATCCAAGAAATGATATTTCAGGAAACAGGGATACTGTTTTAATGATCCAGAAAGCAGGGATGATCAACTATAGTTCCTTTGAAAGAGTTATTGAGAGAATTCAGTTTCAGGACAACATCACTATTACAATGGGGTATAAAACATTTGTTTCCAGAAATGACATTCCCGGTGCAAAGGCGGGACAGCATTACAAAAGACGGTTCACGAACATTTGGATGAAGAAGAGTGGGAGCTGGCAGCAGATAGCAAGGCATGCTTCCATAATTTGCCAGTAATTATTAGTATCTTATTGGTGATAATAAACCGATCCTGCATCATGATTTAGAACAATTAATCTATTAACATGAGCAACACAATAATCAGTCAGTTCATTTCAGAATTTAATACTGAAGTTCCTGCCACCAGGAAATGTCTTGAAAGAATTCCAGAGAGGCTTTTTGACTGGAAGCCACATGAGAAATCCATGACACTTGGATACCTAAGTTTGTTAGTTGCTGAAATTCCTATGTGGATCACGGAGATGATAAAAACGCGGGAAATAAATTTCCAGAAATGGGGAACAAATTCTGATCAGCTCCCCCTGATTGAAAATATTAGTTCTACCCTGAATCATTGGGTGCATCATCGGGGTCAATTGATTGTTTATATGCGGTTGAATAATATTGCGGTTCCATCTATATATGGTCCTTCAGCAGATGAAAAGACATTTTAAATGGTAATCTATGTTTAAGGAGACTTATTATTTTGTGCGTAAGGCTATTCTGCTCCCTTTAATTATAGTACCGATAGTATCATATTCCCAAAGACCGAATATCATTTATATAATGACGGACGACCTGGGATATGGAGATTTAAGTGGCTATGGACGCAAAGACTATGCAACGCCAAATCTCGACAAGCTGGCGGGGCAGGGGATCAAATTTGTGAATGCATATTCAGCCGCGCCCGTTTGCACGCCAACGAGAACTGCGTTTATGACAGGACGTTATCCCGCAAGAATTCCTGTTGGATTAAAAGAACCATTGGTTAAAAGCAGGGAAGATAGTGCTGTAGGGCTAACTGCGGAAACTCCATCAATTGCATCTTTAATGAAAAGCGCAGGCTATGAAACTGCATTAATCGGCAAATGGCATCTTGGTTTTCAACCGCAACATAGTCCAGGCAGGAATGGGTTTGATTACTTTTTCGGTTTCCTTGCAGGAGCGGCGGATTATATCTCCCATAAAAGTGGTCACACCGGTCAACGTGCACATGATCTTTATGAAAATGATCAACCTGTTCATATGGAAGGCTATCTGACCGATCTGTTTACGCAAAAAGCTGTAGCATTTTTGGAGAAATCGCACAGTAAACCCTTTTTCCTTGCAGTTCATTTTAATGCTTCGCATTGGCCATGGCAGGGCCCTGGAGATAAAGCTTATGAAGATTCGGTAGACTTTACCAGCAATGGCTCCCCGGCAAAATATGCCGCCATGATGAAGAGTCTGGATGATGGCATTGGCATCCTGATGAAGAGTCTTGAGGATGCAAAATTGGCTGATAAATCCATTGTAATCTTTACCAATGATAATGGCGGCGAAAGATTTTCTGATAATGGAGGGCTTTCCCAATCCAAGATGTCATTATGGGAAGGAGGGATCCGGGTGCCTGCTTTTGTAAGGTGGCCGGGAAAGATCAAGGCCGGGACGATTACGGAGCAGGCAGCAATTACAATGGATTGGACAGCGACCATTTTAGCTGCCGGTGGTGCAAAGGCTACGGAAGCTTTTCCATTAGATGGGATTGACCTGATGCCAATTTGTTTAGGAAAGGCAGAGGTTAAGGATAGAACCTTTTATTGGCGAACATCGCAGCGAAGGAAGCAGAAAGCCATTCGGGATGGCAATTGGAAGTATATACAAGATGAGAAGGGGGAATATCTTTTTGATGTTTCAAAAGACCAGGCTGAAAAAAATGATCTGAAAGAAAAGTATAAGGATGTTTTTGATCGGTTGAAAATACAATATGGTGAGTGGGAAAAAACGGTACTTCCTCCAGGAGAAAGTTTGCAAATCCAATCCAGGCCAACTAACCTGGCACTTGGAAATAAATTCATAGATGCTTTCTATTCATTTAATCAGGACAGTTTAGGGTCCCTGCTTTCCGCTGCGAAGAAATCGAGATCAGGGATATTATTTTACCAGAAATGGGCAGCATGTGCCAATTATAAGGTTTTAGAGCGTTCACATTTTTTTGTCAGAAATGATAGTACAGTTGTATTTCCGGTTATGGTGAAAGATGATTTAATGGGTGCTCTTGCTATTGATTTTAATGTTACCGATACATTTCATGTTGTATTCAGGAATGACCAAATTGTTTCTGTGACAACATCATCAAATGACCTTCCGGAATACTATAAGGCAAGGGAATGGGTAAACAAGAACAGGCCGGATTTGGTTAAGAAACAATGTAATAGCAGCACAGATAAAGAGCTCACGCCTTGTGATTGTGTGTTAGGAATGATTAAAGGCTTCGGCGAATACACAAACAATAAGAAGAGGACAAAATAAATAGTTGGATAATGGATGGTTTTATGAATGGTTATACTGATGTGCATGGAATAAGAATGTATTATGAGATTTATGGCCAGGGGAAACCCCTTGTTTTGATACATGGCGGCGGCTCCACCATCCAGACAAATTTTGGTAAAATCATACCATTACTTGCTAAAAGCCGGCAACTGATAGCGGTGGAATTACAGGCTCACGGACGAACAAGTGATAGAAATGCAGATCTTTCTTTTGAGCAGGATGCCGATGATGTTGCCAGGTTTCTCAAAAACATGAACATAAGCAAGGCAGATATTTTTGGTTTCAGCAATGGGGGAACCACAACCTTACAAATAGCTATTCGCCACCCTGAAGTAGTTGATCATTTAATTGTAGGTTCAGCGTTGGCAAAAAGAAACGGCGTTCCAGAATGGTTTTGGGAATTTATGGAACAGGCAAAGCTGGAGAATATGCCGGAGCAGCTTAAAGAAGGGTACCTCGCTGTTGCTACTGATCCGAGTGGCTTACAAATTATGCATGACAGGGACGTAAAGCGAATGGTCAATTTTAAAGATATACCAGAGGAAGAAATAAAATCCATTAAAGCAGCAACCCTTATCATTACAGGCGATAAAGATATTATTAAACCCGAGCATGCTATTGAGCTGCACCGGCAAATTGCGAATTCAGCATTGGCAATAATTCCAGGTGGTCATGGAGAATACATTGGGGAAATAACAACATTAAAACCTGACTTTAAAGAAAGCGACCTTGTTATACCGATGATTGAAAAGTTCCTGGATAAATAGCAGGAGAAAATTAATTGCAATGAATCCTAAAAGAATGATAAGATTATTACCATCATTTTGCCTTCTGCTACTTGTTCACGCATCCCTCAATGCACAAAAACCAAGGGCAAGAGATATTGGAATCCCTTTTAATGGTACCACTGGAAAGTACAATGCAATTACTGATGTAAAGGGAATTGAAGTGGGCTATAGTACTATTATATCCGGGCAGGGGAAGAATATACTTGGCAAGGGCCCGGTGAGGACGGGTGTTACAGCCATATTACCAAGAGGCAGAAATAATAATCCTGTTTACGCTAACTGGTATTCGTTGAACGGAAATGGGGAAATGACGGGAACAACATGGATCACAGAATCAGGATTTTTAGAAACGCCCATCATGATCACAAACACTAACAGTGTTGGTGTAGTAAGGGATGCTGTGTTGAAATGGTTTGTTGAGAATCATTGGTATAAAGAGGATTTCTGGTACACTTACCCTGTGGTGGCAGAAACATACGACGGGTTTTTAAATGATATCTATGGTTTCCAGGTAAAGGAAAGTCACGCTTATGAGGCTTTGAATACTGCTTCTGCAGGTCTAGTTAAAGAGGGAAATGTTGGTGGTGGAACCGGAATGATGTGTCTTGGGTTCAAGGGTGGCACCGGAACTGCTTCCCGCATTATAAAACTTGGAGACTCAACCTACACAATTGGTGTATTGGTACAAGCCAATTTTGGAAGAAAATCATCATTGGTAATTACTGGTGTTCCTGTAGGCAGGGAGTTAATGGACACCTTGAATAACGAATTCAATTTACCTCCTCAATCTTACAGGCAGGAAGGAGATGGTTCAATTATTGTGGTAGTTGCTACGGATGCGCCCTTTCTTCCTCACCAGTTAAAGCGTCTGGCACAAAGGGTTCCGCTGGGCATAGGAAATGTGGGAGGGTATGGAACGAATGGATCGGGAGATATATTTATTGCATTCTCTACTGCGAACCCAGCGGCGTTCAACAGATTCGACTATGCAAAACTTGAAGTACTGCCAAATGATGCCATGGATCCTTTTTTTGAAGCAACGATACAGTCGGTGGAAGAGTCAATTATTAACGCAATGGTTGCAGCGGAGACAATGGAGGGAATCAACGGCAATAAATCTCATGCGCTTCCCCATAAACTGGTTATTGATTTATTAAGGAAGTATAAAAGGATAAAGTAGAAACTCCAAAATCAGCATATAATGAGGCAGGAAATTTCAGCGTATAACGAGCAGCAAACTCCGGCAGATAAGGATATTTGTGATAAGCTGGCAAATATTATAGATAAGGAACTGGTTGGTACGGAGAATAAGATCTGGCATGCCCATCCTGTCTGGTTTTTAGAGGGTAATCCTATTGTTGGTTATAGCAAACAGAAAGGTGGGGTAAGGCTGATGTTCTGGAGTGGCGCCGACTTTGACGAAGAGAACCTTGATGTAAGGGGAGAGAAATTTAAAGACGCCTCCATATTTTATAATAAGGTTTCAGAAATAATGGAGAGCGATTTGAAACGATGGTTAGAAAAGTCTAGGGTTATACAGTGGGACTATAAAAACATCGTCAAGAGGAAGGGAAGACTTGAAAGGCTTTAATTGTCAATAAACTAAAGTTAACCAGTAATATATGAAAACAACTCCCGAACATGATGAGCGCATTGCGAAAATGAGTTTCGCTTCGGTGTATCCCCATTATGTTACAAAGGTTGAGCGGAAGGGCAGAACGAAGGAAGAATTGCACCAGGTAATAGAGTGGTTGACGGGTTTCAATGACAAAATGATACAGGAGTTGATTGATGAGAAAGTTAGTTTTGAGACCTTCTTTCAAAAAGCAAAAATAAATCCGGGTGCCAGCCTAATTACTGGTGTGATCTGCGGGTACCGGGTAGAGGAAATCGAGAATCCTTTAACACAAAAAGCACGCTACCTTGATAAGCTGGTGGATGAACTGGCGAAAGGAAGAAAGATGGAGAAGATCCTGCGAAAAGTTTAATGAATAAAGTCAGCTTACTTTTAATATGAGACACATTTCCCCAAAGAAACCAATGCAAACTCCGCAGACACAGTAATGGTTTCTGAAGATGGTAAATATCTAGGGAAAGATAGAGATCCGTTTTGTTGGGGAACAAAATTGGATCAAAAGACATGAGTACGTTTATCAAAGAGAGTAAAGATGAAATAAAGTTTGAAATGCGTTATGAAGACTGGAGAAATGAATGATGAGAAGTTCTATCATGGAACGAAGGCAAACCTGAATATTGGGGACCTGATCGAACCTGGGTTTAATTCAAACTATGGAACGAGAAAAAAGGCCTCTTTTATTTACTTAACTGCCACATTGGATGCTGCTATCTGGGGAGCAGAACTTAGTATCGGTGAAGGTGCCGGAAGAATCTATATTGTTGAGCCTACCGGTCCTATTGAGGATGATCCCAATTTGACGGACAAAAAGTTCCCGGGAAATCCAACTAAATCCTACAGATCAAGGGATCCGCTTCGGGTTATAGGTGAGGTAAATGGTTGGCAAGGGCACCCGCCGGAGCAGCTTAAGGCTATGAAAGATCATCTTGATCGGCTTAAGGAATTGGGAATTGAGGCAATTGATTAATACAAGCTGGACAAATGAACGAAAATGAGGAAGGTATTTTGATATTTGATACTAAAACATTCACAAGTGCAAGATGGATAAAGTAAATATTGCAGAGAAGCTATCCCTGTTTCAGGATCATTGGAACCCAAGGATCGTTGGAGAACTGAATGGTCAGCATGTGAAGCTTGTGAAATTTAAAGGCGAGTTTGTTTGGCATAAGCATGATAATGAGGATGAATTATTCTATGTGTTGAAGGGAAGCTTTAGAATGGAGTATCGAGACAAGACTATTGAGATCAATGAAAATGAATTCCTGGTAGTGCCGAGAGGAGTAGAACACAGACCCGTAGCTGAGAGCGAAGTTTCGATAATGTTGTTTGAACCTGGTACCACAATAAACACCGGTGATCAAATATCCAATCTGACAAGGGAGAAGCTGGATTCAATTTAATGGATGTATGCAACACTCATTGGTTCCGGAAAATAAACAAAAAGTTCTCTTCCGCAAACAAAGACTATCATAATTGCCGGCGCTACAGGACAATTAGGTCAAAGAATAGCCCATCATTTATTAAATTCCAATCATCGGGTAATTGCATTGGTAAGAAAAGAAACTAATTCAACTAGCGCATCCCAGTTAGAAAAGCAGGGTGTTGTTTTATGTGAGGTGGACTTTAATGATCCATCTCAATTAGTTAGAGCATGCACAGGTGCGCATTGCATTGTTTCAGCTTTAAACGGATTGGAGGATGTAATGATTGATTTGCAAATGAATCTTCTTCATGCCGCTATTGATGCAGGCGTTCCTCGTTTTATTCCTTCTGATTATTGTATTAATTATACAAAATTACCTGACGGGAGTAACCGTAACCTGGATTTGCGGAGAAAGTTCAATGAGCAACTGGACAAAACACCGATTGAGGCAACATCTATTCTGAATGGCATGTTCACCGATCTGCTTACTGGTGAGGCTCCATTAATTCTGTTTGGACTTAAGCGCGTTATATACTGGGGTGATGCCAACCAGAACCTTGATTTTACCACTTTGGAAAATACTGCTGAATACACTGGACGTGCTGCTGTTGATGAGGCAACACCACGTTATCTTCGTATTGCCGGTGATGTAGTTAATGCAGAAGGATTGAAGGATGCAGTAACAGCGGCAACTGGAAATGGATTTAAATTATTAAGGGTAGGAGGTTTGGGTGGCCTTAAGACAATGATTAATATTACCCGAACAATTATTCCCAAAAAGGAAGAGGTCTTTCCTCCCTGGCAGGGCATGCAATACTTACACAATATGCTTTCCGGCAAGCCTAAATTTTCAGCTTTGGATAATGATCGGTACCAGGGTATTCGGTGGACTACTGTTCAGGAAGTATTGGCTAAAAGGTAATAGCTGGTTATCACTGCAATTAAAACATTATGAAGTATGTTTTCTTTTTATTGGTATTGCTTGCAGTAGTATCCTGCAGAGGGAAATCAGATACGATTAAAGATGTTGTTGGATCTGAAAGATTCGAATTGGTGGAGAACTGGTCGGAAGCAGGAGATATCCAGCTTGGTCAACCTACCGGTATCGGTGTGGGAAAGAACGATCATCTTTTTATCTTTCACCGTGCTGGTCGTAAATGGACCGAACCCTTCCCCGATTCCGTTATTTCAGCCAATACAATCATGGAGTTGGATAAGTCCGGCAAGGTTGTCAACACATGGGGTGGCAACTATTTTATTATGCCCCATGGTTTAACGGTTGACAAAGAGAATAATATCTGGGTAACGGATGTTGGCCTGCACCAGGTTTTCAAGTTTACTAAGGAAGGAAGATTGCTTATGAAATTAGGTGTCGTGAAACAACCGGGCAATGATTCTTTGCATTTCAATCTTCCCACTGATATAGCTGTTGCTGATGATGGTTATTTCTATGTTAGCGATGGCTATGGTAACAGTAGGGTAGTCAAATTTTCTCCCACTGGAAAATATATCAAATCATGGGGTAGATACGGAACATGCGAGGGGGAATTCAACATACCGCATGGTATAACAATTGGTGAGAAGAATATTATTTATGTTGCCGACAGGCAGAATAACCGAGTACAATTATTTGACAGCTCGGGTAATTTTTTAAAAGAGTTGAAAAATGATGAGGATGTGGAGCAACTTCCCTCTCTTACTCTTGACTATAAAGGTAACCTTTATGTTATTGACTATGATCCAACTATAATGGAGGACAGCACTGTGAAAGGCTCCACTATATTTATGTTTGACTCAGCGCAAAAAGTCAGTACTCATTTTGGAGCAAAGGGGTCAGGTGGAAGAACAAGTTCATGGTTTCATGATATAGCAATAGATAGCAAGGGCAATATTTACGTGGGAGATATTCGTGCGTCAAAGGTTTTGAAATTCAGGAGAAAGGATTTGTTTTAATTACCAGAGGAAATATTTAAATTTCAGTATAGGGTTATTTAAAATAACTGCATATGCTTAACGTAAAATTAAGTACGCTGCTACTTTTCTTTGTGCTAGTTGTTTCAAAGGCTGATTCACAAAATACTATTCACAAGGCAGAATATGAATTTGATGCGGTTAACTCAGCAGTCCTTCAGCTCTATAAAGATAAACCCATTGTTGCGATTGGCGAAGGACAACATAACAGTGCATTAACTTTTCAGTAGTTATATACGCTCTTAAATGAAAAGCAGTTCCCCGATGTTGTAAATAATATTGTTGTTGAGTTTGGGGCATCAGAATACCAGCAGGTAATGGATGATTTTGTAAATAATAAGGATGTACCTGATAGTCTACTTAAAAAATGCTGGCGTGAAACAACCCAGATCCTCGTGTGGGACAACCCGATATATGAAGCGTTTTTCAGACAAGTAAGACAACGAAACAGTGGACTCCCGGAAAATAAAAGAATCCGTGTGCTCCTTGGGGATCGTTCTTTTGGGAGTAAAGAGAACAACGATGAACATTGTTTTAATATCATCAGGCATGAGGTTCTGGAAAAAAACCAAACTGCCTTGCTGATCTTCGGAGATTTACATTTTGTCAAAAGGGATGTCTTCACCAACTACGCACCTGCTGGAGAATTAAACAAGGAATTTCTTAATGTAATTCAACTATTGGATATAGATTATCCGAATATGGCAATAAGTATATGGGGAAGTATCAACACTAACGACTCGCTCACAAAGCAGATCCTTGAAAGAGAGAATATTCGTGTAGGATCATTGGTTCGTACGTCTGATTCTAGGCTGGGAGACGTTGATTTCAGGGTGTTCTATCCATATCCAACCCAGTATCGAACTGATAATATTGGAAGGGATATTGATACATCCAGGCATATACAAATGACAATGAAGCATATTGTTGACTATATCATTTACAGGGGAAGCTGGGAAGAACAAAATTACCTGGCTCCAAGACCTGATGATTTATATGCGGATACAGTTTATCTGAATGAATTAATCAGGCGGGAGCAGTTAGTTAATATCCCTCCCTACAGAGTGCGATTATATTTTTATAAGATTCTGGGATCGGAGGAATTTATTCCCTTTGCAAAGGCAATGGAAAATGAAAACATCAATTCTATTAATTCTTTATATATACCGCTGAAAAGAATGATTCCTGAAGCGAACAGAATGGATGTCCTGAATTATGTAGGTTATTTTTATTTGAAAAAGAAAGAAATTAAGAAATCAATCGGAGCTTTCAAGTTGGCTGTTCGCGAGTATCCCGACAAGTTCAATCCATATTTAGGTCTGGGTGATGCTTATCTGGCTAATGATGAAAAGGGAAAGGCAATTAAAAGTTATGAAGATGCTTTGTTAAGAAGCCCCGGTAACACGATGATCAAGGATAAAATTGATCAATTAAAAATTAATGATAGCCGATAGTTTCTCATGGAATTCTTCGCAAGAAGTAAAAATTCATAACACCATTTCTTGTAAACCCCAATCTTTCATATAGGTCGATAGCTCTTTTGTTATCAGCACGAACATGTAAAAACGGAACCCTGTTTTCAATAAGTATGCTATTGACCTGGTGTTTTATCAGTTGCTGTGCATATCCCCTACCACCATAATCGGGGTTGGTGCATACTGCACTTATTTCTATATGATCATAAACATGAAGTCGTCTGCCTGTCATAGCCACCAGCTCATCATGATGGATTATTCCAAAGTAGTTGCCAAACTCAATGGTTCTTTTGCCAAAAGGACCCGGTTTGGTAAGTGTTGCAAGATTTACCATTTGATCCACATGTTGTTGCCCAAGGGCGACCAGTTCAGAAAAGATATCATCAAATCCCTTTTCAGACAGGTATAAAAACTGGGCACCGTGAACAAATTGAATCAATTCCCAGCCCTTTGGTGTAGATATTTCATTGCGGGTTGCATAAAGTATTTTCCGGTCTGAAGGCAATTGCTGGTGCAAGTCTTTGAAGCCATCTGTATAGGATTCAGGAAAACCCACAAAAGGAGAAACTTCTTTATCAAAATATTTTACCTGTCCCTCACCCAAGGCTTTGCCTGCATCACCGGAAAGCAAAGCATAGTAAACGGGGTTATCGAGGAACTCCTTCATCCCCCCAAATATACTTCTCCTTGTTCATTTAAAGATTTTGGGGAGCAAGCTGTAACCAGGATGATATCCATGCGTCTAATCAACTACCAACATCATTGTTCACATGAAGAAAATAATCACACTGGCGATAGTATTTCTAATATTGTTTAAGCAAGGATATGCGCAAAATTTTGAGTCGGCAGTAGATAGTTTAATTCTAAATGTATTCAACGATAAAAACGGACCTGGGGGCGTATTCTTGGTCGCAAAAGATGGAAAACCTGTTTATCAAAAAGCTTTCGGAAAAGCCAACCTGGAGCTTGATGTTGATTTAAATCCGGAGTATGTATTTCAGTTAGGGTCTATGACAAAGCAGTTTACAGCTATTGCTATATTGATGTTAGCAGAGAGTAATAAATTGGAGCTGCAGGACCCGGTTTCAAAATACATAGCAGATTATCCCTCAGGCGAAAAATTAACGCTGCATCATTTGTTAACGCATACTTCCGGAATTAAGGATTTTACGAAGATGAAATCCATATCAGATATTGCTCAAAAGGAAATGTCACCAAAAATGCTGGTCGATTTTTTTAAGAATGAACCCTCAGATTTTGCACCGGGGGAGAAGTTTGAATATAATAATTCCGGTTATGTTATCCTTGGCCACATTATAGAATTGGTTTCGGGGGAAACGTTTGAAGATTTTATTGAGAAAAGGATATTTGAAAAAGTGGGGATGACGCAATCGTTTTACGCAACTGACAGGCAATTGATAAAGAAAAGAGCTTTCGGGTATCACAAGAAAACCTATGGTTATGTAAATAAGACTATCATAAGTTATAGTGTTCCTTTTTCATCCGGATCATTGATGTCAACATCAACTGATATGTTGAAGTGGCAAAATGCATTAAACAGAAATGAACTTCTCGATTCAGCCTATTCTATTAAGGCATTTAGAACATACAAGCTTAACAATGGTGAAGAATTCACCTATGGTTATGGATGGCATATTAAAGAAATAAAGGGGGCACCAACGAGAGAACATGGTGGCAGTATATTTGGATTTAAATCCATGGGGGTTTATATACCAGGAGAGGATATTTATGTAATAGGATTTAGCAACTGCGATTGTAATTCGCCCACCCAGCTTACGAGGGATATTGCTGAATTGGCCCTTGAAACATACAAAAGGAAGTAATAGAATTAAAAATGCCGTCCCAAAATTTTGGGACGGCATTTTTTACTTGTATTTATTAATTTACTGCAAGATCAAAGCGATCGAGGTTCATTACTTTATTCCATACAGCAACAAAGTCGTGCACGAATTTCTCTTTGGAATCTTCGCATGCATAAACTTCTGCCAGGGCCCTCAGTTCAGAATTGGATCCGAAAATCAGGTCTACGCGTGTTGCAGTCCACTTAACTTCTCCAGTTGAACGGTTGCGGCCTTCAAACAATTGCTGGGCGTCTGAAATGGAGCTCCAGGTTGTTCCCATATCGAGCAGGTTCACGAAAAAATCATTGGTCAGTACCTCTGGTTGGCTGGTAAGAACTCCATGTGGAGAAAGATTGTAGTTGGTATTGAGAACACGAAGTCCGCCCAACAATACTGTCATTTCAGGTGCTGTAAGGGTCAGCAACTGTGCTTTATCCACCAGCAATTCTTCTGCCGAAGCGGTTTTACGAGCGCGCAGGTAGTTGCGGAAACCATCTGCTTCCGGCTCCATGATGGAGAAAGATTCCACGTCAGTTTGTTCCTGGCTGGCATCGGTACGGCCGGGAGTGAAAGGAACAGTCAGGGCATGGCCGCCATCCTGTGCAGCTTTTTCAATGGCGGCAGATCCTGCCAGCACGATGAGGTCGGCAAGGGATATGCGCTTATTTCCTGATTGGGAATTATTGAAAGACTGCTGGATTCCTTCCAGTACTTCGAGCACTTTTGTAAGCTGCGCCGGGTTATTAACTTCCCAGTATTTCTGTGGGGCGAGGCGAATGCGGGCACCATTTGCACCACCGCGCTTATCTGATCCGCGGAAGGTGGATGCAGAGGCCCAGGCTGTTGATACAAGTTGTGAAATGGTGAGTCCCGAAGCGAGTACCTGCTGCTTGAGTGAGGCGATATCTGCATCATCAACAAGGTCAAAATTTACTGCCGGAACGGGATCCTGCCAGATAAGCACTTCTTCAGGAACTTCTGGTCCGAGGTAGCGTGCGCGTGGACCCATATCGCGGTGAGTAAGTTTAAACCATGCACGTGCAAAGGCATCAGCAAAATCTTCCGGGTTTGCGAGGAAGCGTCTTGAAATTTGCTCGTACACGGGATCTACTCTCAGCGCCAGGTCAGTGGTCAGCATGAATGGTGCGTGGCGTTTGGCTGGGTCATGCGCATCAGGAACAGTACCTGCACCGGCATTGCCCTGGGGTTTCCACTGGTGAGCACCTGCAGGGCTCTTAGTCAGTTCCCATTCAAATCCAAAAAGGTTCTCGAAAAAGTTATTGCTCCAACGGGTAGGTGTGGTAGTCCAGGCGCCTTCCAGTCCGCTGGTGATGGTATCGCCACCGGATCCTTTACCGAAACTATTTTTCCATCCAAGCCCTTGCTCTTCAATGCTTGCCGCGGCGGGTTCCTTACTTACATATTTGCTGGGATCGGCAGCACCATGTGTCTTACCGAAACTATGTCCACCGGCAATAAGCGCTACAGTTTCTTCATCATTCATTGCCATTCGGCCAAATGTCTCACGTATGTCGCGGGCTGCTGCAAGGGGATCAGGATTGCCATTAGGGCCTTCGGGGTTCACATAGATCAATCCCATCTGAACAGCTGCCAGCGGGTTCTCCAGCTCGCGGTCGCCGCTGTAACGGGTATCGCCCAGCCACTCTTTTTCAGATCCCCAGTAAACATCTTCTGCGGGTTCCCAAACATCCTGGCGGCCACCGCCGAAGCCAAATGTTTTGAAGCCCATTGATTCGAGGGCACAGTTACCGGCGAGGATCATGAGGTCGGCCCAGGAAAGTTTTTTACCATACTTCTTTTTGATGGGCCAAAGAAGGAGGCGTGCTTTATCGAGATTGGCGTTATCGGGCCAGCTATTGAGTGGAGCGAAGCGCTGTAAACCGGCGCCGCCACCACCACGACCGTCGTGGATACGATAGGTGCCCGCGCTATGCCAGGCCATCCTGATAAAGAATGGGCCGTAGTGGCCATAGTCGGCCGGCCACCAGTCCTGTGAATTTGTCATGAGTGCATATAGGTCATTCTTAACGGCGGCGAGGTCCAGCTCCTGGAACTCTTTTGCATAGTTGAAAGATTCACCCATTGGGTTCGACAGTGAAGAATTCTGTCGGAGAATATTCAATTTTAGTTGGTTAGGCCACCAATCGCGGTTGCGGGTTCCATTACCAGCAGTTTGCTTAGGTGCTCCGGCCAGGAAGGGACATTTAGGGGTTTCATCATTCACCTGCAAGGCTGTTGTGTTATCAGCTGCGTAACTTTCCATATATATTTATTATTAGTTGTTTTCTGTGCAAAAGTACAACCCTAAGAGGTTAAATAATATGATTCTTAATGATTGGCCTCCTGATTTTGTTCACTGTACGGAAGGAAAAGTCTAAAGTTTTTATGGGGAGGAGGTTCAATTAAAATTCATTCGAATATGAAATAGAGGCCCAGGAAGATAACTGCCAATGCCACCGAAGTAAATCCGTAAAGAACAACGTTGAATAATTCTGGGATAGGATTGATGAGGGAGATGATTGTGCTAAGTAAACCCAGAAAACTTCCGATACCCAGGATAATAAAGCCGGTGAATTGTCTTTTTTCGCCGCGCAGTTTTTTGAATTGGTGGAGATATTGGGAGATGGTCTCTTCATCCATTCCGCTTTCCTCGAGCATGGTCCTGACGGTTTCAGCAGGTAGTTTTTGTTCCACCCATTGGCGGAGAACGGTATTGTCTATTGCGGGTGAGGGTGACATTGGAGCGATATTGCAGGGAAATTAAGTAATTCCTACCTTGCATCAAACCCTGTTATTATGAATTTATTGATATTCAGCAGCACGCCGACCTGCTCACAAAATTAGGGAAGCATAAGACTGGTGTTGAGTGTCTTTATATTAATAAGCTTGCTGATGTTGATCTGAAAGTATTGGAGAAGATCATTGTATTGTCAGCAAAATAAATCATCCTATTGCCAGAATGATTTCGTTCATTGCAATACGTTAGTTTCTGTCTCAATCAATTTTTGCATATGGGGAAAAGTAAAAAGTTATCAGCAAAGGAAAGTGAAGAGCTGCTTAAATTATTGAAGGCTCGCTTTCAGAAAAATGTGAATAGGCATGCGGGGTTTGACTGGACTAAGGTCCAGACTAAGTTGGCGGCTCATCCCGATAAACTCTGGTCGCTCAATGAAATGGAAAGGACGGGTGGTGAACCCGATGTGGTTGGAGAGGATAAAGGGACGGGCGAATTTATTTTTTATGATTGTTCACCTGAAACGCCAAAGGATAGGAGGAGTCTTTGTTATGATGATGAGGCGCTGGCGGCAAGGAAGGAAAACAAGCCTGAAGGTAGCGCAATGGAAATGGCCGAATCAATGGGCATTGAAATTTTAACGGAGGAAGAATACCGTGCCTTGCAGAAGTTTGGAACTTTTGATGCCAAGACATCGAGCTGGATCAAAACGCCTCAGACGATCAGGAAATTGGGTGGTGCTCTCTTTTGTGATTATCGCTATGCTACTGTGTTTGTATACCATAACGGAGCTTCTTCTTATTATGCAGCGAGAGGATTCCGCGGGAGTTTGAAAGTTTAGGCTTTAAATTTCCGGAGCCATATCCAATTCATTGATCTGGCTTCTGTAGGCAGAGGGATACAGGAAAGATTTTAGCAGGAGATCCAGTTTAAGCTGCCTGGTTATTTTATACAAAGGGATCAGGGGTGTGAGAAGAGTTAGATTACTGGTCTTTAGTAATTCTCTCACTCTTTCCGGAACAACTAATTTCTGTGTTTCAATAAGCAGGAAATATCGTAAGGCACCGAGTTGTTTTTTGTATTGCCTGAAAAGGTCGGTTGTGAATTTGTTCAGTTGAAGGTCATCTCGCAGGCCTGCATTTCTGAGTGGCCGACATTCGATATTGAAGATTTCAGTTATACGCTGCACCGAATAAATAAGTCGGATTAAAGAAATAAAACATGCGAATAATTGGTTAAATTAGGAAAAATATACCACATGCCTAAATATGTAATTGAAAGGGAAATACCCGGTGCCGGTAAGCTTTCCCCGGAACAATTGAAATCAATTTCCCAAACATCCTGCGGAGTTTTAAGCAACCTGGGTCCACAGATCCAGTGGGTGCATAGTTATGTGACCACAGATAAGATCTATTGTATTTACAATGCACCCAATGAAGAGATGGTGAGGGAACATGCGAAACAGGGAGGCTTTCCTGCAAATTCTGTGAGCCAGGTTTTCTCAATCATTGATCCAACTACAGCTGAGTAATTTCCCGTGGTATATTGCCACATAATGCGGCTCAGGCAATCACGCCTTCTTTCAATTCTTCCCATAGGTCCGAATAACATTTAGCAGCATAGGAGGAAGGAGAGAAGGCGTGTAATGGGGCCTGGTAGCTGCCCATTTTTTCAACATCTGAGAGATAGGGAATATAGTTGCTGAAGAATTTTTTGTCGCGCACAAGTTCTTCCATGATCTCATTGTGCATATTCTTTCGAATGTCCACCATGGTGAAGCAGCACATCAGCTTACTTTCATCCAATGATTTTTCCTTGAAATATTCTTTTACAAATTCATAGGTCCGCACAGACAAAGTTGTTGGGATAGTTGGCATCAGGATAATCTCGGCTGCATGGAAAATGTTTTCGGATAACACGGAAAATCCGGGCGGACAATCAATGAATACAAAATCATATTCCTTTTCGAGTTGTGATAGGATAGTTTTGAAACGGCGCTTTGAGCTGCGCATTTCTTCCATGATAATTTCCAGATTGCGGGCTGTGAGGTCGGCCGGAATGATCTCGATATTTTCATAATCGGTTGTCATGATCAGGTCTCCAAGGTCGAGCTGTTCATTAAACAGTTTTTGTGTTCCACTTTTTACTTTCGGTTGTACATTATAGTAGAAAGAGGTAGAGCCTTGCGGATCGAGGTCCCATAGCAATACTTTATAGCCATCTTGTGCTGCGAGATAAGATAAGTTAACGCAGGTTGCGGTCTTACCCACACCGCCTTTCAGGTTGTAGAGTGCAATGGAGATCATATTTGAAATATATATTATTTCCTCATTTCTTCCAACTCCTTCTGCATCCGGAACATCTCATCACGAAGTCTTGCCGCCTCCATGAAATCAAGATCGCGTGCTGCTTTCTCCATGGTCTTCTTCGTTTTCGCAATAGCTTTTTCCCACTGTGGGATTGTTTTATACTGCTCCTGCTCTTCCGCAACAGCCACCAACTCGCCATCTGGCGCAAGCGCATAAGGGTTCTTCACGTCGTATCCCTTGATATCAAGTACTGAGGTTTGTGCCATAACCTGTTCAATTGATTTGATCACGGTTCGTGGGGTGATGCCATGTTCGAGGTTATAGTTCACTTGTTTTTCCCGACGGCGTGTTGTTTCATCGATCGTCTTCTGCATGCTTTCCGTCATGGTATCGGCATAAAAGATCACCAGTCCATCTACGTTACGTGCAGCCCGCCCTGCCGTTTGTGTGAGGGATCTTTCGTTTCGCAGAAAGCCTTCTTTATCGGCATCAAGGATTGCCACGAGAGAAACTTCCGGAAGGTCAAGGCCTTCCCTTAAGAGGTTTACACCCACAAGTACATCGATCTCGCCAAGCCTCAATTGGCGAAGGATCTCAACGCGGTCAAGGGTATCCACTTCGCTGTGGATATACTTTGATTTAATGTTAAGCCGATGCAGGTATTTATCCATTTCTTCTGCCATCCGCTTTGTGAGTGTTGTCACCAATACACGGTCACCTTTTTTGATGCGGAGATCGATTTCATTGAGAAGATCATCGATCTGGTTGATACTGGGGCGGATCTCGATGGGCGGATCGAGCAATCCGGTTGGTCTAACTACCTGCTCCACTACAACGCCTCCTGTCTTTTCAAGTTCATAATCACCGGGAGTAGCCGAAACATAGATTGTCTGGTTGAGCAGTGATTCGAACTCGTGAAAATTCAGCGGCCTGTTATCCAGTGCCGATGGCAGGCGGAATCCGAATTCCACCAGGTTGAGTTTGCGGCTTCTGTCTCCCCCATACATAC
Organism: Flavihumibacter sp. ZG627; assembly: GCF_000814325.1. Classification (GTDB taxonomy): domain Bacteria; phylum Bacteroidota; class Bacteroidia; order Chitinophagales; family Chitinophagaceae; genus Flavihumibacter. The sequence continues at coordinate 333,187 of NZ_JPHF01000003.1, forward strand.
CACTCACCTGAGGGATGGTCTGGTGGCTTTCATCGATCACGCAGAGGAAGTCTTTGGGGAAATAGTCAAGCAGGCAGAAAGGTCTTGTTCCCGGGTGCCGACGGTCGAAGAATCTTGAATAGTTCTCCACCCCGTTACAGTATCCAAGTTCGCGGATCATTTCAAGGTCATAGTTAACGCGCTCGCTTATACGCTGCGCTTCTATGAATTTACCCTGCGATTTAAAATAATCTACCTGTGCCGTCATTTCATCCTGTATCTCATAGAGCACCTGTTGCATCTGGTCTTTGGGTGCGAGGTAAAGATTGGCGGGGAAGATTGCAGCGTTCTCGAGTCTGCCAATTCGTTTGCCTGTCTGTATCTCAAAGCTCTCGATGGTTTCAATATCATCGCCAAAGAATGCGATGCGGTAGCCGATATCGAGGTAGGGTAAGTTGATATCAATTGTGTCCCCCTTAACCCTAAATGTTCCGCGGGTAAAATCCGTCAGCGTCCTGGTGTAGAGGGAGTTAACGAGGCTATGGAGGAAGCCCTGGCGGGAAATTGTTTGTCCCTCATGAATTCGGACGATGCCGTTCTCAAATTCAGTTGGGTTTCCCATACCATATATACAGCTCACTGATGCCACCACAATTATGTCACGCCGGCCGCTGAGCAATTGTGAAGTAGCCTGCAGGCGAAGTTTATCCAGTTCTTCGTTGATAGCGAGATCCTTTTCGATATAAGTATCAGACACCGGCATATATGCTTCGGGCTGGTAGTAATCATAGTAAGAAACAAAGTATCCGACGGCATTATCGGGGAAGAATTGTTTGAACTCACCATATAGCTGGGCAACAAGGGTTTTGTTATGCGTCAGCACAAGGGTGGGGCGTTGAACATTCTGGATAACGTTGGCAATGGTATAGGTCTTACCGCTGCCGGTGACGCCAAGAAGGGTTTGGTGTTCTTCCCCTTCAATTAGTCCCTCAGTAAGTTTTCGGATAGCATCGGGCTGGTCGCCCGCAGGTTCATATGGTGCGTGGAGGCGGAAAGGCATTTTACAAAGATAGGGGAGGGAGAAGGGAATCGGAATTGGGCTGCCTATCTTTGCGCTCACAAATTTTACCGATGGCTAAAAGCAGTACACTGGAAATGTTCAGGAAGGTGGGCATTGCGGAGGGGATCTCCTTTTTATTATTGTTGGGCATTGCCATGCCGATGAAATACATGATGGGCATTCCCAAAGCCGTGACCTACACGGGTTGGATCCATGGGGTGTTGTTTGTTTGGTATTGCTACCTGGCCTTTATGGCGGGACAGGAAAACAAGTGGTCGTTCAAGATAAGCTTCCTGAGTTTCCTGGCGGCGCTGCTTCCATTTGGTCCCTTTGTATTCGATAAGGTGTTTTTGCGCAAAACGAAAAGTGGCGACATTAAAACTGAGGACGGAATCAGGATGACGGAAGATTGATGGGGGTCATTTTTCAATCTGCCGTGTGAGGTAACCGGAATAATCGGGGATCACGGCTTCATAATCAGTTTGCATGAGTGGCGAGCTGAGTACAAAATCTGCTGTGGCTGGGTCGCAGGCCACTACGCAGTTCCAGGCTATGGCTACCCGAAGCAGTGCCTTTACATCACTGTCGTGTGGTTGTGCCTCCATGGGATCCCAGAAAAAAATCAGGATATCAATATCTCCCGCTGCGATCATCGCGCCGATCTGCTGATCGCCACCCAGCGGCCCGCTTAGTAATTTCTTTACCGGGCGATCGAGGCTGTCTTCCAGCAATCTGCCTGTTGTTCCTGTTGCCATCAGTTCATGCCGGGCTAGGATGACCTTATTGAATTCCGCCCAATCCATCATTTCCTTTTTCTTTTTGTCATGTGCCACCATGGCGATCCGCTTGCGGCTGGTGAACTTCCTGTTTTGCATCATTGAGCAACCAATTTAGGGTTTGCGATAAAGATCTTGTTAAAATGGCATTCGGCACAATAATTGTTCACATTTTTTCCACATCTTCACAGGCCAGAACAGAATATGCGATTACTAACCCATTTTCTCCTGGCGGCTTTGCTATGCCCTGGTGGCTGGCTGGCTGCCCAGACCAATATTGGTACACCAACACCAGCGTTGCTTTCAGCGGCAGCGGGACAAGTGGTGGTACGTCTGGATGAGCCCATTGCCGCTGGTTCTGGCAAAGTTCAATTACAATGGACAATTAATCATGCTGATAAAGGAGGTTTTTATAGCATCGAGAGGATGTCTCCCACTATGAATAAATTTGAAGTATTGGCTGTGTTGAAAAGTGAGACGAGCTATGGACGTTTTATTGATGAGCAGCCGCATCGGGGTCGAAATACCTATCGGGTAAAGTGGTTGATGGAATCTGGTTTACATCAGTATTCAAAAGCTGTGACGGCAATGTTTGCAGGAGATATGACCTGCAGGTTTTATCCCAATCCTGTTGATAATATGCTGATCGTGCGATCGGAGCAGCCGCTCGATCTCCTGATAACGGATGCGGGAGGTAAGGTAAGGATCAATACACAATTACAGGCTGGTTTACAAACAGTGGATATGTCAAATATTGAAAAAGGCATGTATATTATTACCCTTACCCAAAAAGAAAGTGGAAGAGTATTGACAGAAAAGCTGGTAAAAAATTAAGCGTAATGCGTGGTTTTACGCAATTTTTAAAAAAACTTGCGTATATAAGTGAAAACCTCTATTATTGTATTGGTTTTTCATAGGATATTGGATTTTAAAAACGGGGTTGAATTTCTATTCTGACCCCTTTTTTTATGCCCATAACCCAAACTGGTTAAGGTATGAGCTATCTATCCACTCCCTTTTTTATTTTCCTATTCAGTTATCTGCAAACATCCTGGCTTGAAAGGGCAATTTTATGCATAAAGACTTTTCTGCATTATCAGGCGATTTAACCTCAAATAATTATTCTCCTCTCATTTAACAAAATCCCGGATGCTCTATTGTAAATCTACCAGACTTCCCTCGCTGTTTCAACATTATTGCCCCACTTCTTATCGTTTGCTTGAAAAGTTCATGAAATTTTAACATTAATTCGCTAACTAATTAAAATATTTAAAAAGTTTATGTAACATTGATGTAGAATTCAAACGATTGCATGGCCAGTAAAACCGATTATTACAAGAAAAAGATCCTCAAGGAGCTTTGTTTTGGCAGCGTATTGTCGGGAACGGAGATCAGTACCAGGATTGAACGAAGTCTGCCCCTGACGCTGAGGATTTTGACAGAGCTGGTAGAGGAGGGGATTGTAGAAGAGAAAGGATATGCACCTTCAACCGGAGGACGCAGGCCACTGATGTATTCTCTGGTGGCAGGTAAGATGTATGTTGTGTCCGTTGCCATGGACCAGTTGATCACGAAGATTGGTTTGGTTGATTTACAGAATGCACAGATAGTTAAGGCAGATAAATTTCCGATAGACCTCAAGCAGCACGCCGATTCCCTTGCAGAACTCACTCGCTATATAAAATCCTATTGCGATGCCTCCGGCATTTCCTATAATAAAATAATCGGGGTAGGAATTGGTATGCCTGGTTTTGTTGATGTAAGAAAGGGCATTAATTATTCCTATCTCGATAATAAGGGAAAGAGCATTGTTAAACATTTAGAAGAGGAGTTAGGATTGCCGGTATTCATCGACAATGATTCAAGTTTGATTGCTCTTGCAGAATTTAAGCTGGGGGCTGCACGCGGAAAGAATAATGCGATGGTCATTAATACTAACTGGGGTGTGGGATTAGGCATGATCATCAATGGCGAATTGTTCCGTGGATATAATGGCTTTGCAGGAGAATTCAGCCATATGCCGTTATTTAATAATAATAAGCTCTGCAGTTGCGGAAAAAGCGGATGTCTCGAAACAGAGGCCTCCTTACTTGAGGTGATCGAAAAAATGAAACAGGGTCTTAAGAATGGCAGGGTGTCCATCCTGAAAAAAATTCCGGATGATTATGAAGAGGCATGCAGTGTCATCATTGGTGCGGCAGTAAAAGGAGACCAGTTTGCTGTAGAGCTATTATCAGAGATAGCTTATAACATAGGAAGAGGGATTGCCATCTTAATTCACATACTCAATCCGGAGTTGATAGTATTAAGTGGAAGGGGTGCATCGGCAGGGCATCTCTGGCTGGCACCTGTTCAGCAGGCAGTGAACCGCTATTGTATTCCAAGGCTTGCAGCATATACAACAATAACAGTGTCCAATTTCAATACCGAGGCAGAGCTTATTGGCGCTGCCGCATTAGTAGTTGAGAATTTTGAGAAAGACCCAACTGAAAACATACTGGCTGATCATGTAATAAACCAGTAAAAAAAAAGTGACCACTTACTAATTATAAAATCAAAATGATCTGCAAATGAAAAGAACGACTCAACGGTTGTTGTTGTTCCTGATGTTGAGTTTTTGCGCGGCCGTAACAATGGCGCAGCAAAAAACTGTTAGCGGGACAGTCCGAGACAACCAGGGAGCCCCTGTAGCAGGCGCTTCTATTCTTGAAAAGGGAACCTCCAATGGAACCTCAACTGATGATAATGGTAATTTCACGATCGCCATATCGAGGTCTAATGCTGTTCTGTTGATCAGCTCTGTAAATTTCAGTAACAAGGAAATTGCTATTGGGGCTGAAAGTGTTTATAACGTTGTGCTGGAAGCCGGTAGTGGCAACCTGAACGAGGTTGTAGTAACAGCACTTGGTATTAAGCGTCAGAAAAAATCCCTTGGCTATGCGGTGCAGGAGATCAAGGGGTCAACGCTTGCCGATACCAAGGAAACAAACCTTGCCAATGCTTTATCCGGAAAGGTTGCCGGTTTGCAGGTTGTGCGTTCAAGCAATGGTGCCGGTGGATCTTCCAAGATCGTACTGAGGGGTAATAATTCTCTTACCGGAACAAACCAGCCTTTGATTGTTGTAGATGGTATTCCCATTGACAACTTTACTGGTACTAACGAGAATGGATATTGGAGCGCGGGCTATGATCGTGGTAACGGTCTGGGGGATATCAGTGCAGATGATATTGAAAGCATGTCTGTTTTGAAAGGACCATCTGCCGCGGCGCTTTATGGTTCACGCGCAGGTAATGGTGTTATTCTTATTACGACCAAGTCTGGTAAAAAACAGAATGGTCTGGGAATTATGTTCTCTACCACTCAGGGCATTGAAAGCATATTCATTCGTCCCGAAATGCAGGACACCTATGGACAGGGTCTGGATGGCATTTTTGATCCTACAAGCACACTAAGCTGGGGACCGAAAGCAGAAGGACAGTCAGTTACAAAATGGGATGGCTCACAGGCACCTCTCACCATTGGTCATGATAACGTTGATAATTTCCTGAGAAACGGAACAACGCAGAATTATAATCTTTCTTTCCAGCAGCAATTTGGTGCTACATCTGTTTATTCTTCCATCAGCCGTTGGGATGATAAGAGTATTATTCCTAATAACAAACTCGAAAGAACAAATCTTACAACACGTGCTGTTAGCAGGTTTGGAAAGGATAATCGCTGGACAACAGACATGAAGATTGCCTACAATAATACTACTGGTATTAACAGGCCGATCAATGGCCGGGATGTGAGCAATATCTTTACCCTCTACACACTTCCGCGCAGTCTGGATATCCGTGATTTCAATGCAGCCAAAGATGAGTTTGGTAAGATGATCTGGTATCCCGGTGCACCAGGATGGCAGAATAACCCATACTGGAACTCAGCATATAATCTTAACAGAGATGCACGTGATCGTTTCCTCCTCAACGGGTCTGTAAAATATGCATTCACTGACTGGCTGGATATGGAAGTTAAGGGTGGTGCAGATATTTATACCACCAGTACACAATCAAAAGTGTATGCAGGAAGTAACAGGGCAAATGCTTATTCAGAAGGTAAACAGACCTTTAAAGAAACCAACTACAGCTTCCTTGTTAATGCAAGAAAAGATGATGTGTTTGGTAAATTTGGTGGCGTTGTAACGCTGGGTGGTAACCTGATGGACAGACAATCAAATTCCATAAATGTAAACGTGGGATCACTTGCTGTACCTGATGTGTTCTCACTTGGAAATGGCAGCAGTGCTCCAGGTGTCGGACAAAGTGTTTATCATAAAAAGATCAACTCACTGTATGGTTCTGTAGGTGTGAATTATGATGGTTATCTATACCTGGATGCGACATTCCGGAATGACTGGTCTTCTGCTATGATCAAGGCAAACCGTTCTTATTTCTACCCATCATTCAGTCTTTCCTATGTGCTTACCGACATGATGGAAAAGATGGGATCAAATATTCCTTCCTGGCTGAGTTATGTTAAGCTTCGCGGATCCTATGCAGAAGTGGGTAATGACCTTGAGCCCTATAGCTTGTATAATGGATATGTAATCGGGCAAAGTCCTCTTTCTCACACCACGGCATGGAGAAACGGAACACTCCGCGATCCGAATGTAGTGAGTGAATTGATAAAATCACTGGAATTCGGTGCTGAAGCGAGATTCTTTAATAATCGCTTAGGATTAGATTTCTCCTGGTACAAGTCCAATGCTACCAACCAGTTGATCGCGATCCCAATGGATCCTTTGAGTGGTTATAATAATATGATGGTGAATGCCGGTGATATCCAAAATAAGGGTATTGAATTAATGGCTGACTTCAGGATACTTACCAATAGCAAGTCGCTCATGTGGACCATCATGGCCAACTATTCCAAGAATGAAAACAAGATCATTGATATTGCCGGAGATAAAGGGGTGAATACATATGCACTCGGGGCTTTTGATGATCTGTTTATCAGGGCAGAAGCAGGTGGATTATATGGTGATATTTTTGGCACCCGTTTGTTGAGGGTTAAAGATGAGGCAAGTCCATTTTTTGGTCAGCCGATCTTAACTGCTGCTGGTCTTCCACAGCGTGATCCTCAGATCGTTAAACTGGGTAACCAGCAGGCGAAAGGGTTGTTGGGTGTTACAAACACTTTCAGCTACAAGAATTTTGGGTTCAGCTTCCTGATTGATGCGCGTATTGGCGGTGAGATATTTTCTGCTTCCAATGTTAGTCTGCAGTCAAGTGGTGTTTCAGCTGTTACTGCACCCGGGGGGAAAAGAGAAGATTTCGTCGCTGATGGTGTGATTCTGGATGCTAATGGTGCACCTTCAAAAAACACTGTCAGTGTTTCACAGCAGCTTTATTGGAGAACGCTGGCAACCCTGAACAATCTGGGTGTTGGAGAAGCATATCTTTATGATGCAACCAATGTGCGCCTTAGAAATGTACAGTTGAGTTATAGTCTGCCCAAGAGTTTGCTTGGTAAGTCGCCTTTGCAATCGGCAAAGATTCAGGCTTCATGTAATAATGTATGGATGATCACGAGTCATTTGAATGGTATCGATCCGGAATCTGTTTTTGCAACCGGCACTAATGCTGTTGGTTTTGAAAGCGGAGCATTCCCAACGATGCGTTCATTCCTGTTCACTTTATCACTCGGGTTTTAAAATTTGACAATAATTATTCAAAAAATTGATATGAAAAGATTTATTAAATATACCGCAGGCCTCCTGCTTGGTGCTACCCTTTTCAGCGGGTGCAGCAAGTTTGAAGAGGTCAATACGGATCCTCAACTGGTAACGGAAGACCAGGTACAGGTGGAATATTTTATCAACAATGCGCTGATAGGAAGCCAGATGGATCCGCATATTGCTGAACGTATTTTCGTTTTATACTGGAAGATAGCGGGAAGGCAGCAATTTGGCGGAGGAATATCGTCTGGTGGCTACAATGATGGCTGGTCAAGTGATTATTATGGGGGCGGATACATGGGTGGCTGGTTGAATGCCATCAACTCAGGCGTGCAGGTTGCTGAGAAGCAAATTGCGGATGGTAATATTAAGCCATATACAAATAATCTGCTACAGATTTCCAGGATTTGGAGAGCTTACCTTATGAGTGAGCTTACTGATAATTTTGGGCCAATTCCCATTAATGCCTTCCAGGGAGTTAACCCCGAATTCTCTGATGTAAAGACCGTGTATTATTTTATGCTGGAGGAATTAAAGGATGCTTCTTCAAAGCTTGATCTGGAAGCAGCGAAGCCGGAAAGCAAGTTTGATCAGGCTTACGGTTTTGATTATACGAAATGGCAAAAGTATGCAAACTCCATGCGCCTTCGTCTTGCTATGCGCCTTTCGGAGGCGGATCCGGCGAAAGCAAAAGCAGAGTTTGAAGCAGCAGCAGCTTTACCATTACTTACAGCTAGTGGGGAAACATTTCAGGTTGCAGAAATGCCAAATAGCTGGAATGCCCTAACAGGTGTGATGACAAGGCAGTGGAACTCCTTTATGCTTTCCGCTACCATGAATAACCTGGTAAAGGGCTTGGGTGGAGTGAAAACTGCAGACCAGGTTCCGGCAGCGATGCATGCTAATATTAAACCTGCTGATTATGTGGGTTTAAAATTCCAGGATCATTTCACGATGATGACCAATGATCCTACAGCAGGATATTGGCTGGATGGTTTACCAAACACTATTGATCCCCGTGCATATAAGGCTTATATCATTCCGGGTGATTTTACTAATCCTGAATTCAACGGTTACCCTGAATGGGATAATACTGCTGAAACAACAGTACGTAACCTTGTTGATGCAGCGGGTGCGGTTGTGAAAACCCTGGATGCCAAGTATACCTGGAATGCTCCTGTTAATGGCGACTGGGGTGTGAAAGGTTCGAAGAACCAGATCAGGGCATATACAGGTGCTGTTCCACGTCACGCCAACAAATTCAGAAACAGTACCAACAAGCGTATCTTCTTTGCTCCATGGGAAACCTATTTCCTGCTTGCTGAAGGAGCTGTAAGGGGCTGGACGGTTCCAATGGGCGGCCAGGAAGCTTATGAAGCCGGTATTGATGCAAGTTTTGCATATTGGGGTGTATCCGGTTTTGCTTCTACCTATAAAGCTTCTACCGATTATAACAATGCTGGTACATCTGTAAGCTGGGCACATACTGTTGAGCCTCCGGCTACCCATACCATGAAATTTACAGATGGGTATACTAATACGCCTGGTACAGTTGAGATCAAGTATCCTGTAAACAATCTGTATAAGAATGGTACGGTGAGGAATGACCTGCTGACAAAGATCATTACGCAGAAGTTCATTGCCCAGACGCCATGGTTGCCGTTGGAAACATGGAGTGATCACCGTCGTTTAGGTTTGCCGTTCTTTGAGAACCCGGCAATAGAGAATCCGTTGGTGAATATGCCTGATCTTACGGCTGCTAATTATATGACATCCAACAAGCGTTTCTTCCCGCAACGTCTTAAGTATCCTTCCAGCCTTCCGGCAAGCAATGCTGCCGGCTATGCACAGGCAGTAGGATTCCTGGGCGGACCCGACGAAGTGCTGACACCATTATGGTGGGCTAAACAACCTTAATAAAAAAGAAACCCGGCAGATCGCCGGGTTTCTTTTTTATGTATTATTTCGCCACAGTTACCATCCCCGACTGTGGTTTTTTCTTGCCCAGTCGTTGTGCGATATAACCCAGTGTGAATGTCGGGATGAAATCAGTGAAAGGAAGTATCTCTTCTGCAAAGGAGAAAAATCCCCCAAGTGCACCTCTCCATCCCCCAAAGAGTTTATAATAGATCAGTCCGGATATGGGCGCCCATACCAGGTCACCAAACTCGCCCAGGAAGGGCATCGCGTAAGTGAAATATCCCACTGCATCCAGCAGCAGGCAAAGCGCCAGTGAGGGTTGGGTAAGTTTCATTGTTGGCATCGTGTTAAATATGCGGGATTTTATATTTTATTGGCCGCTCCGCTTATAGACGTGATATTTATCACATCGGTTGTACCTATAATTCCTCCAATTTTATACCAAATTGTATCCGATGAGACTGATCATATTGTTAGCTTTAATGGCAGGCCTTTATTCCTTTACAGATTGGGGTCATGATATGGATAAGGCGCAGGTGAAGGCGAGGCAGGAAAATAAACTGATCCTGCTGAATTTTTCCGGCTCAGACTGGTGTGCTCCCTGCATCCGTTTGAAGAAACAGATTTTCGCGGATGATAGGTTTAAAAAATTTGCAGATGAAAAGCTGGTCCTGGTGAATGCAGATTTTCCAAGGGGAAAGAAGTTCCAGTTGCCAAAAGACCAGCAGGAGCATAATAATAATCTTGCTGAGAAGTACAATACTGAAGGAGACTTTCCACTTACACTGTTATTGTCTGCGGATGGAAAGGTCCTGAAGAAATGGGAGGGCCTTCCCCAAGGTGATGCGAAATCTTTTGTTGCAGAGTTAAACCAGGCTTGCCTTGCAGCTCACTGATACTTTCCAGGCAATTGACAGGAACCTCTTCAGGCGTTCCCTGAAACTCATGGGGAACAGGTTTGATATTAGCGTTGAAGCCAGAAACAGAGCGGTGGCAGAAGAACTCATCGAGCTGGCTGTATCTGAGATCCGTCGGATTGAAAAGCTGCTAACAACTTTCGATGAGAATAGCCTGACCAACCAGGTAAATGAAATGGCGGGTATTGCACCGGTAATAGTAAATGAAGAATTATTTCAACTGGTGCAAAGGGCTCAGAGGATTTCCGTACTTACGCAGGGAGCATTTGATTTAAGCTATGGATCAATAGACAAGCGGTTATGGAATTTTGATACCAGCCTTAAGGAGCTTCCAGATCGGGATACAGCAAAAGAAATGGTGCGTCTTATAAGTTACCATAACATAATCCTGGATGATGTTGCGGGAACAATATTTCTTAAAGAAAAAGGTATGCGGATAGGCTTCGGCGGTATTGGGAAAGGTTATGCTGCTGACAGTGCTAAGCGTGTACTGGCAGACGCTGGGGTAACAAGCGGTATTGTTAATGCATCCGGTGATCTCACTACCTGGGGAAACCAACCAAATGGAAATCCATGGACCATTGGTATCGCAGATCCTGACAGTGCCGGTAATCCATTCTCCTATATTAACATCACGGACATGTCTGTAGCAACTTCAGGCAACTATGAAAAGTTTATAACTATTGGGGGTAAACGCTATTCTCATACCATAGATCCCCGAACAGGATACCCGGTAACCGGAATAAAAAGTGTAACCATAATCAGTCCGATTGCCGAGCTGGCGGATGCAATGGCCACTCCCGTGATGGTGATGGGTATCAAGGTTGGACTTGATCTTATTAACCAGATGAATCAGATGGCCTGTATCATCATTGATGAGCAGCAAAAAGTATACACCTCAAAGAACATAACCGTTATATGAAACCGAAAATCATTTTTACACTTTCAATGGCTATTACCCTTTCATTGTTCACGAGTTGTTCAGCAGTAAAGGAATACCAGAAAAGCAGGCTTAATGACGCTGAAATGATACTGGCAAATCGTAAGATCGAGCGAACGGAACTCAGCTTCCAGTCTTACCGTGAAGGTGCATCCGGAGCAAATGCCGGTAAGTCGGGTGGTGGCTGTGGCTGTAATTAATCATCCCTGGTATCACGTTCAAGCAAAACATTTATGAAGAAGATCTGTCTCACCGTTATTGGATTATATCTTGGTTTGCTGGCTGCATTTTCGCAACAGGGTCCTGCAAATGATTCATCGTACCGTTCCCGAAAACTAAAAATTGATGAAATCAATCTGGTATCCAGTTATTACCACCAGGATGGTGAAAGGGCTGCGGTTACCGGCGGCATTGGTTCACAGAAGCTTACTGATATCTCCAATACCTTAGATATAAAACTAATCCGTTACGACAGAAAAGATCGTAAGCAGGTGTGGACAGGCGAAGTCGGAATTGATAACTATACTTCGGCATCATCCGATAAGATAGATCCAAAGACGATATCCTCTGCTTCATATGCCGACAACAGGGTATATCCATCTTTTTCATTCAGCAGGGAGAATGAAAAGAAGGGTACAGAATTTGGCGTCGGTGTTTCTGCTTCTTCCGAATATGATTATTTCTCAATTGGCCTAAATGCGCATGTAACTAAAAAGACTAAAGACAGGATGGGTGAATTCAATGCTAAAGGTCAGGCCTATATGGACCGTGTCAGCCTGATATACCCGGTTGAGTTAAGGGGAAGCGAGGATCCCAATGCCCAAAAGCGTGGTTCGGCTGCACGTAATAGTTATAGTGTTGCATTGTCGTGGTCGCAGATCGTGAACCAGCGCCTGCAACTGGCTTTTTTGCTGGACCTGGTTCAGCAGGATGGTTTTCTCTCCCTGCCATTCAACCGCGTATATACAGAAGGTGGCGCTGTGCAAGTAGAGCATTTACCCTCGAGTCGGTTTAAGGTACCGATAGGAGCCAGGGCTAATTACTTTTTTGGTGATAAGTTAATTATTCGAAGCTATTACCGGTATTATTTTGATGACTGGGGACTTAAGGCACATACGGCCAATATTGAAACGGCTATCAAGCTCAACAACTTCTTTTCTTTGAGTCCGTTTTACCGTTATTACCGTCAGACGGAAGTAGATTATTACAAGCCATACCGGGAGCATAAAGTGGGATCGGAGTTCTTCACCAGCAACCCTGACCTGTCTGCATTCAATAGTCATTTCTATGGTGCCGGGATAAGGCTTTCACCTCCGGGGGGATTATTCGGGTGGCAGCACTTCAATATGCTGGAGCTGAGATATGGCCATTATACCAGAAGCAATACGTTGCAGGCGAATATAGTTTCGTTACACCTGCGCTACAAGTAAGAAGTAAGAGGTAAGAGGTAAGATTTAGTAGTTAATGATTTGTTCTTCGATCATTTCGGGGAGTTCCCTGAATTCATATTGCTGGTTACGGAGCTGGGGTTCAAATCCGGCTTCACGGATAGCTTCCTGAATACTCTTATAGGTAAAGCGGTGTGGTGCCCCTGCAGCACTTACTACATTCTCTTCAATCATGATGCTACCGAAATCATTGGCTCCTGCGTGCAGGCATAACTGTGCAACATCTTTACCGACAGTGAGCCAGCTGGCCTGGATATTTTTCACATTTGGAAGCATGATGCGACTGATCGCTATCATCCTGATATATTCTTCTGCAGTGGTAAGATTCTGGACGCCGCGGATGCGAGCCAACAGGGTATCAACATCCTGGAAGGTCCATGGTATGAAGGCCACGAAACCCTTTACGTGCGCAGGTTTACGTGATTGCACTTCGCGGAGTTTAACCAGGTGTTCCATTCGCTCTTCAATTGTTTCCACATGTCCGAACATCATGGTGGCTGAAGTAGTGAGATCGATCTTATGCGCTTCATGCATGATATCAAGCCATTCCTGCGCGCCACATTTCCCTTTGCTGATAAGCCTGCGAACTCTGTCAATAAGGATTTCCGCACCCGGGCCAGGGAGTGAGTCCATCCCCGCTTCTTTCAAAGCGGTAAGCACTTCAGCATGTGATTTTTTTGATATTTTGGCTATATGCGCCACCTCTGGTGGTCCAAGCGTGTGAAGCTTAAGATCAGGAAAAAGCTCTTTCAGCTGGCGGAAGAGATTCACATAATAATCAAGTCCCAGGTCAGGGTGGTGGCCTCCCTGCAGCAGCAATTGTTCTCCACCGTAGCGGAAGGTTTCTGCGATCTTGGTTTTATAGGTCTCGATATCAGTAATATAAGCTTCAGGATGGCCGGGAACCCTGTAGAAATTGCAGAATTTACAGTTGGCGATACAAACATTGGTGGTGTTCATATTGCGGTCGATGATCCACGTCACCTTACCATGGGGCACTTGTAACTTTCTGAGCTCATCCGCCACGTGCATCAGTTCTGCCAATGGAGCATGATGGAAAAGATGTACACCTTCTTCAACAGAAAGAAATTCAAAATTGAGTGCTTTGCGGTAGAGCTCGGATAATTCCATGGTGCTGGTGTGATTGAGGCACAAATTTATGACCAGTGGCGCACAAAACGTGGTTTAAGATTGTAAATTCATATAGTGCGTTATTTACTTGCCATATTTTGCCACCTGATCCTATTCTGTACCGGAGGCCAGCCAGCGGCTGCGCAGGAGTATTTTTCGCAGCCACCATCCAAATTAATTACAAGCTTCCCTTTCCGCCAGTATAGTGGTGGGGTGGTCATGCTCCGCGCAAAGCTTGACAATTATCCCGACTCGTTGAATTTTATCCTGGATACCGGTAGTGGGGGCATTTCCCTTGATTCCACCACTGTGCGGGAGTTGAATATCCCGACAGAGGCCAGCGACCGCACGATCAGGGGAATAGCCGGATTAAAAACTGTTCGTTTTGCCAACAACCATACGCTACATTTTCCCGGGTTGCAGGTAGACAGCCTTAATTTTCATATCAATGATTATGATATCCTTACAAGCGTATATGGAGAGCGGATCGATGGTATTATTGGATATAGTTTCCTCTCCAGATATATTGTAAAAGTTGACTATGACACCACCCGTTTGTTTATTTATACCAAGGGGTATATGAAATATCCGAAAGGCGGCCACCTGATAAAGCCAACTTTGGCAACTATACCAGTGGTGACCAATCGCCTGAAGGAAGAAAGGGATGTCACTTCGAGGTTTTTTTTTGATACAGGAGCGGGGCTCTGCCTGCTTTTCACGGAAGACTTTGTAAATGACAGTAGTCTTTTCAGCAAGAAAAAGAGGGTACTGACTACACAGGCGGAAGGGCTCGGGGGTAAGACTACCATGAAATTAACAACCCTTAAAGAGTTCAGGATCGGACCTTACCGGTTTAGAAAGATTCCCACTTTTATCTTCGAAGATGAGTTTAATGTCACCTCCTATCCCTACCTGGGAGGGTTGATCGGTAATGACCTGTTGCGTAGGTTTAATGTGATCCTCAATTATGAAAGACGCGATATCTACCTCATGCCCAACAAGCATTTCCGCGAGCCTTTTGATTACGCGTATACCGGACTGGGCTTCTATTATATAGATGGACAGGTTACAGTAACAGATATCATGAAAGGGTCTCCTGCCGAGGCGGCGGGTTTTATGGAGGGAGATATCATTATAGCCATTGAGAATAATATGTCGAGGAATATCCAGGTATATCGTAATATGTTACAGCAGCCGGGTGTTCGCCTTAAATTCCTGGTGGTTCGCAAGAAGGATGGCGATCTCGAGGAACTCTTTATGAGGGTAGGTAATATTTTGAAGAAGAAGTGAGCCAGTTCCCCTGTAAATTTGCAGTCGCGCTTCAAACAGCGCATCATTAGAATATGATCCAGTTTTCAAGATTTGTATTGCCTAACGGGTTAAAGGTTTTGGTGCATGAAGACCCCTCTACTCCAATGGCAGTGCTGAACGTTTTATATGATGTTGGTTCAAGGGATGAGGATCCTTCAAAGACCGGTTTTGCGCATCTATTCGAACACCTGATGTTTGGCGGCAGTATTAATGTTGCCGAGTATGATGATGAGTTGCAGAAGGCTGGCGGAGAGAACAATGCATATACCACAAATGATCTCACCAATTATTATTGCCAGTTGCCGGCGGCAAATATTGAAACGGCTTTCTGGCTGGAGAGTGATCGCATGCTTAGCCTGGCCTTCAGTAAAAAAAGTCTGGATGTGCAACGCAAGGTAGTTTGTGAAGAGTTCAAGGAACACTATATAAATAAACCCTATGGTGATGTGTGGTTCAAGATGCGCGAGATGGCCTATGAACAGCATCCGTATAAATGGATGACGATTGGGAAAGAACTAAAACATATAGAGCAGGCAAGTCTCGATGATGTGAAAAAGTTTTTCTTCAAGCACTATACACCTGCTAATGCGATACTTGTTGTTGCAGGTAATATAGTTACCGAGCAGGTTTATGAACTGGCGGTGAAGTGGTTTGGCGATATACCCGCAGGCCAGCGATATGAGCGCAATGTGCCGGTTGAGCCCGAGCAGCGCGAGGCTCGTCGCATGGATATAACAGCAGAAGTTCCTGTGGATGCATTTTTAAAGACATGGCATATGCCTTCACGAATGGACCCAAGATATTACCCGGTAGATCTGATCACGGATATTCTGGGAAGTGGGGCATCATCGAGATTGTACCAATCGCTCGTTAAGGAACAGCAGCTCTTCACGAATGTGGATTGCTATCATTTCGGGTCATCGGATGGTGGGTTGCTTTGTATTGATGGGAAGCTGGTAAAAGGGGTAGCACCCGAGAAAGCGGAAGCGGCCGTGATGGAACAACTGCAGAAGTTGCAGCAGGTTGGTGTTACGGTTGCTGAACTGGAGAAGGTCAAGAACAAAACGGAAAGCACGATGGCTTTTGAAGACATGACGGTAATGAACCGTGCTGCTAGTCTTGCCTATTATGAATTATTGGGAGATGCCAATCTGATGAATACAGAGTTGGAGCAATACTTTGCGGTAACAGCCGATGACATCCTGCAGGAGAGCAGGAAAATATTTGAAGAAACAAACAGCCATACACTGTACTACAGGGCGAAAGGATGATGTGGAGGGATGGAGGGATGGAGGGATGGAGAGAGAATTCAGAAGTTTAAAACAAGAAAATGATCAATCGCAAAATAGCACCACCGATTAAAGATGCCGTAGAATTTGACCTGCGTTTAAAGCCTTATGATAAATATGTGTTACGGAATGGTGTGGAAGTATATGCAGTGAATGCAGGTGCAGAAGAAGTGATACAGGTTGAGTGGGTATTCTGGGCCGGCAACTGGTATGAGGAACAGAATCTGGTTGCTCCTGCCACCAATTTTCTACTTAAGAACGGGACAAGTAAGAAAACAGCTTTTGAGATCAATGAGCATTTTGATTATTATGGTGCTGCGCTTAGTCGGGCCTGTTATAATGAAACAGCCACCATTAACCTGCATAGTTTAACCCGGCATCTCGACAAGTTATTACCTGTTGTAAGGGAGCTCGTAACAGATGCTGTTTTTCCCCAGGAAGAACTTGCCTTATACCAGCAAAACAACCGCCAGCGGCTGGAAGTGAACCTTAAGAAGAATGATTTCGTAGCAAATCGACTGATTGATGAATATCTCTTTGGATTTGATCATCCATATGGAAGGTATAGTCGATTTGAAGACCTTGCAGCATTGGACCGTAATTCGTTACAGGCATTCTATGACAAGTATTATAAGAATGGGAAATGCATCATTTTCGTTGCGGGTCGACTTCCACCAAATATTTTCGAGTTGCTGGATGCCAGCTTCGGAGATCTTCCGCTTCATAATAATGAAACGCTGAAGCGCATTCATACAAGCAAGCCTGCCGAAGAAAAAAAGTATCGCATCATCAATGACCCCAACGGCGTGCAGGGTGCAATCCGATTAGCCAGGGATTTCCCTAACCGTCATCATCCGGATTTCTTTGGTGTACAGGTGCTGAATGCTTTGTTTGGAGGTTTTTTTGGAGCAAGGCTGATGAATAATATCCGGGAGGACAAAGGCTATACTTATGGCATCTATAGTTACCTGCAAAACCATATACAGCAGGGAGCATGGATGGTTTCAACTGAAGCTGGCCGGGATGTATCAGAAGCAACCATCACCGAAGTATATAAAGAGATGGAATTGTTGCGAAATGAACTGGTTGAGGACGATGAACTGATGCTGGTGCGCAATTATCTTATGGGTACTATACTGGGTGACCTTGATGGCCCCTTCCATATAATTGGAAGATGGAAGAATATTATTCTTAATGATCTTGATGAAAGCTTTTTCTATAAAACCATTGAGACCATCAAAACTATTCCTGCTACTGAGCTGCAGGTATTGGCCAATAAATATCTAGATCCAAAGGATTTTTATGAGCTGGTGGTAGTTTAGGGTGTAACTTGTTGTTATCTAAACATCATTATATGAAGCGAATACATCTGTTGATTTTCCTGCTTGCGATGGGGGTCTTTTCTATTGCATGCTCTACAGGCAAACAGGCGGCCAGTGCGTTGTCGGAGGCGGAGGTGAAAGAAATGCTGGATGCACAGAACTACCGATTCAATGCACGTTATGTACAACCAGCGGGAGGCCGTTCCCGGATCATAACGGGTACCTACACGCTCGATGTTACAAAAGATAAGGTAGAAGCAGATCTTCCCTATTTCGGCCGCGCCTACCAGGCACCAATAGGTAGTGGTGATGTGGGAATGAAATTCAAAACAACAGAATTCAATTATTCAACGGAAAAAGGAAAACGGGAAAGCATTAAAATAATCATAAAGCCCAAAGACGCCAGTGCCAATGATATCCAGGATATATACCTGACAGTTTTTCCAAATGGATCAGCTGATCTGCGCATAGTTTCTGTTAGCCGGCAGGCTATTTCATATATAGGAGAACTATCCACCATTCCTATTGTGAAATGAATGTTATTTAAGCCTTAACTTAGGCAAAACAACCACCATGAATTTTCTGATTCGCCTGCTGATTACAGCCATCGTTGCATTCGGATTATCTTACTTGTTGCCTGGCATACAAATGGATTCGTTTGTTACCGCCATTATACTTGCCATTGTTCTCGCCATTCTCAACACATTGATAAAACCCTTGCTGGTATTACTTACGCTTCCTATTACCATTATAACGCTGGGTATATTTCTGCTTGTTATCAATGCACTGATCATTCTCCTGGCCGATAAACTGGTTGACGGATTCCATACCGATGGCTTCTGGACAGCCCTGCTCTTTAGCATTGTTCTTTCCGTTACAACATCACTTATTACTTCCATGAGCACCAAAGACTGATCAGCATCATGATTTTTGATAGAAAGGATCTCAGCAGCGATACACTTGTCCGCTTTTATAAAAGCATTCTGCTTCCACGGATGATCGAAGAGAAAATGCTTTTATTGCTTCGACAGGGTAAGATCAGCAAATGGTTCAGTGGTATTGGGCAGGAAGCTATTTCTGTTGGTGCTACACTTGCCCTCCAGCCTGATGAATGGATAATGCCGCTGCATAGAAACCTTGGCGTTTTTACCACCCGCAATATGCCATTGGGTAAACTCTTCATGCAATGGCAGGGAAACAAAGAGGGCTATAGCAAAGGGAGGGAGAGGAGTTTTCATTTTGGAAGCAGGTCGCATCATATCTGTGGAATGATCTCCCATCTGGGGCCACAATTGGCCATCGCTGATGGCGTTGCACTTTCCTATAAGTTAAGAGAGCAGGAGAAGGTAAGCCTCGCGTTTACAGGCGATGGCGGAACAAGTGAAGGCGACTTCCATGAGGCTTTGAATGTAGCTGCTGTATGGGACCTGCCAGTAATTTTTATAATTGAGAATAATGGTTATGGATTAAGTACGCCGGTTAATGAGCAATATAAATGTGAGACCCTGGTAAGTAGAGCCAAAGGTTATGGAATGGAGGGAGTTCGTATAGATGGCAATAACCTGTTGGAAGTATATGATACCATCTCCGGCATTCGTGATTATTGCATCCGTGAACAGAAGCCTTACCTGGTTGAGTGTATGACCTTCCGTATGCGTGGGCATGAGGAAGCAAGTGGTACAAAATATGTTCCCTCTCATTTGTTTGAAGAATGGGCATCGCGTGACCCCGTGAAGAATTTTGAAGAGTGGCTGATATTGCAGAATATCCTTACTTATTCAGCTATCGAATCTATGAAAGCCGAAATCAAGGATTCTATCGATAAGGAGCTGGCAACAGCAGCATCTGCACCCGTATTGATTCCTGATGCGGATGAAGAACTGAGGGATGTTTATTCGGATGAAGGAATTGAGAATGACATTCAAGAAGCATCGGTTAGTCAAAGTCCCGGTGAAGAAAAGGATTCAAAGGACCTGCGTTTTATTGATGCCATAAAAGAAGGATTGTATTTATCTATGAAACGCCATGAGAATCTGGTGCTGATGGGGCAGGATATTGCTGAATATGGCGGTGCATTCAAAATCACGGATGGTTTTGTACAGGAATTTGGCAAGGCCAGGGTAAGAAATACACCCCTTTGTGAAAGCGCCATCCTCGGTACTGCATTAGGGTTATCACTGGAAGGATATAAGAGCATGGTGGAGATGCAGTTTGCCGATTTCGTAAGTGTAGGATTGAACCAGATCGTTAATAATTTTGCCAAGTTGCATTATCGCTGGGGCCAGCATGCCGATGTGGTTGTGAGGATGCCTACAGGTGCGGGAGTGGGTGCAGGTCCCTTTCATAGCCAGAGCAATGAAGCCTGGTTCGTTCATACCCCCGGATTAAAAGTTGTATATCCTTCCACCCCTGAAGACGCTAAAGGTCTGATGATTGCTGCTATTAATGACCCCAATCCCGTTATGTTCTTTGAACATAAAGTATTGTACAGGAGTATCAGCGGACCAGTGCCAACAGGTTATTATGAAACACCAATTGGAAAAGCAAGACTTGTACAGGAAGGAACAGAAATTAGTATCATCACTTATGGTGCAGGTGTTCATTGGGCCATGGAATATGCACTGCTGCATCCTGAAATAAGTTATGACATACTTGATCTGCGCACACTACTACCACTTGATTATGAAGCCATCTCCTATTCGGTTGGTCGTACAGGTAAGGTGGTCATTCTACATGAAGATACACTTACCGGTGGCATTGGAGGTGAGATCAGCGCCTGGATAAGTGAGCATTGTTTTGAACAACTGGATGCACCCGTTATGCGCTGTGCTTCACTGGATACGCCGGTGCCTTTCAACCTTGAGCTGGAAAAATCATTCCTTGCAAAATCGCGGCTGGGGAAGGTGGTGGAAAAGTTGCTGAATTATTAACCTTCCACCGATTCGCCCGGAACCGGAATGTCTGCTTCTGTTTCAATTACATGCTGTTCTTCAATTGGTAAAGGCGCTCGTTCGCCGATCTGCTGACGCCACATGGCATAATATAATCCCTTTTGTTCCAGTAATTCTGAATGCCGTCCCTGTTCAGTGATCCGGCCTTTTTCAAGTACAAAGATAGTATCGGCATGCATGATGGTGGATAGCCGATGTGTAATGAGGATTGTCATCTGTTTTTTCTCCGCAGATATTTCGCGGATGGTTGCGGTGATCTCCTCTTCAGTTATGGAATCGAGTGCTGAGGTGGCCTCATCAAAGATGAGCAGGCGTGGTTCTCTAAGTAATGCGCGCGCAATGGCAAGCCTTTGTTTCTCCCCGCCAGATACCCTTTTACCCCCCTCACCAAGTACCGAACTGAGTCCCCTTTCTGTATTTGTGATGAGGTTTGTGCAGGAAGCTTTATCCATGGCAGCTAGTATCTGTTCATCAGTGGCATCCGGTTTTACAAAGAGCATATTGTCGCGGATGGTTCCTGAAAACATTTGTGTTTCCTGTGTAACGAATCCAAGTTGACGCGTTACCCTGTTATAGCGTATATTCCTCACCGATATATCATCGATCCTGATATCTCCTTCAACCGGTGAGTATAATCCAACCAGCAATTTAACAAGTGTGGATTTCCCCGAACCGGAGGGCCCCACGAATGCAATGGTTTCACCCAATTTGATGGAGAAAGAAATATTTTCCACTGCATTCTGTGAAGCGTTTTTGTGTCGGAAGGTTACGTTTTCGAAGCGGAGGCTTTCCATGGCATCAACATCGATGGGTTCCTCCGGCCTGTACTCCGGCTCCTTCATCATCAGGTTATTGAACACCTGGAGCGAGGCTTCTGCTTCACGGTATTGAAGTATAATATTACCCAGGTCCTGCAAAGGGCCGATTATACCAGTGGAGATAAACTGCATGGATATGAGTTCGCCTGTTGTCAGAACATTGCGGAAGATCAGCCATAGGAGAATAAAGAGAATGGACTGTTTAAGCAGGTTCAGTGTGGTGCCTTGCAGGAAAGATAAAGTCCGCACTTTCCTCGTCTTTTCCATTTCCAGATCAAAGATTCGCTGTGTCTTTTCACGGAGGCGACGGATCTCTGAATACGTGAGTCCAAGGCTTTTCACCAGCTCAATATTAAGGAGCGATTCTGTGATGCTTCCACTCATCATATTGGTCTGTTTCACCACTGCCCTTTGGATGGTTTTTATTTTTCGGCTAAGCAGGCTCGTGAGCCCTCCTAATAATACCACACCTATAAGAAAAACCGGGATTAGAGCCCAGTGTTTTGTAATAGCATACCAGATAAGAAAGGCAATGCCTACAAAAGAAGAGAACAGGATGTTGATGAAGGAATTAATGAAACGTTCTGTGTCATTGCGCACCTTCTGAAGTTTGGAAAGTGTTTCGCCACTGCTCTGGTCCTCAAATCCCTGGTAAGGTAACCGCAATGTTTGGCGAAGGCCATCATTGAAGATCTGCATCCCGAATTTCTGCACTACTAATCTTACCACATAATCCTTGAAGGTAGAGGCTATCCTCGCGAGCAACGCCACTCCTACAGCAATCACCAGCAGCCAGGTGACTCCACTGATCCTTTCCTTTTCCGGAAGATTAGTGGGATTGAGGGCATAGATATCAATCACCTTACCAAAGATGATAGGGTCATATAACGAAAGTATCTGGGCAATAGCCGCAAGGCCCAGGGCCAAAAACACCCACCCCCTGTAAGGCTTTAGATATGTCCATAATATTTTCATGATGCGGGACCAGCTTTTTTAAGCAGTCGGATAAAGTTGCCACCTAATATCTTTCTGATATCTTTTTTTGAATAACCTCTTACCAGAAGGGCAGAAGTTATCAATGGCATGTCCTCCACACCATCAAGATCCTGAGGTGCAGAATCTATGCCATCAAAATCAGATCCCAATCCCACATGATCTACACCCACCAGTTTTACAATATGATCGAGATGCTCCATCAGTAGATTCATGGAAGGGCGTAACTCTTCTGCTTCAACTGGGAATAGTTTACTGATCTCCTCATCAACCTGATAAGACGGAAGATTAAGGGCTTTAAGTGAATCCAGTTGTTTTTTATGCCTTTGCTGGAATGCATCTTTGTTCCTGTTATAGTTGCTATCTAAAAAACCGCTGTAAAAGTTCAGATGAATTACACCTCCGTTCCGGGCGATTGCTTTGATCTGCTCATCAGTGAGATTACGGGGAACAGGACAAAGCGCATGTACACAACTGTGGGAAACGATAACCGGCCTTGTGGTTGTTTCAAGAGCATCGTAAAATGTTCTGATGCCAACATGACTGAGGTCTACCATCATACCAAGTTCATTCATTCGCCGAACCACCTGTCGACCGAAATCTGTCAGTCCTTTTTGTGTAATAGTAGTTGGTTTGCCCGCATCCAGATTGGTTTCATCCCAGGCAGAGCTGGCCCATGATGTGGAATTGTTCCAGGTGAGGGTGAGGTACCGGGCTCCCCTGTTAAAGAGGCTATCAAGGTATTGCAGGTTATCTTCTATCATATGACCGCCTTCCACTCCTTTCATTACGCCGAGTTTTTTTGCCCTCACGGCTTCCCGGAGCTCGCGACTATTATTAACTGCAACCAGTTTCGACGGGTTGCGGGCAACGATTGCATCCAATGAATCAATTTCCCGCAGGGCCATTTTGAAGGCGGTACCCTTGCCATATCTTTCATCACAAAAGATCGAGAAGATCTGGATGTCAACCCCTCCCTTGTGAAAACGCGCTATATCACTATGAGTTTTACCTGAAAGGTCATCTTCGATATTAAGTCCTTTTAACGTGGCGGAACTTAGAACATCATTGTGGGTATCTATTACAATGCTTTTCTCATGAAAATTCTTCTGGCCAATTACCTTAATTGTACAGAATGAAAAAAGAGCTGCTATCCAATATTTTTTAGATGGGATCATATGGGTGATTGTACTTCAATTTACCTAATTCAACTGATGGAGAACAACATGAGTGGAGCATAGTTCATATGGATAAATGACGGAGATCAGTTTTTTTGGTATGTATTAGCAGTACATTCACAAGCAATATTACCGGATATGTGGAAAAAGCTTTTGGCTGTATGCCTGGCCTGTTTAGGAATTGCACTTGCAATTGCCCTGCTCATCCGATTATTTAACTAAATCAAACAGCATGAAAAAGAACATGGGAAACACGGATCGCATTATTCGCCTGGTATTGGCAGCAGTATTTGCATACCTGTATTTTGGAGGCATCGTCACCGGTACCTGGGGTATAGTATTGCTTGTGCTTGGGGTGGTATTTGTGCTCACAAGTCTGGTAGGATTTTGCCCCCTTTATACCCTGGTTGGCATGAATACCTGCGGTACACGTAAGGTTTAGTCACTCACTGCCTTTGTCGCCCACAAACCATTGTTCCTTGTTACGGAAAAGTACATTGAAAGTGGTTAGGGAGCCATAGATGCGGGTGATATATTGTTGCAGGTTCACCTTGTCTTCATCGCTCAATATTTTGTGGGCATTGATCTGCTGTTCCATGACCCTAAGCCGGTCGCGGAGCATAACGATCTTGTGAAAGAATACATCAATAGGAATATCCTTTGGCTTGAGTGAGTTGTCACCGGGTTGAAGTACCATTGTGCCTCCTTTCCATCTGTCACCAAGTGGAACCACTTCTCCAACGCCATTCCATAACCGAAGTATCTTTAGAAGGGATCGCTCAATCTCTGAGTGGGTCTCTATTTCTTCTGACACATTTTCAGGAATAATCTCTTCAAGATGGGGATCATTCTTTTCTACTTCTTTAATACCATGATGGATAAAGGAGATGAGATAGGTCGCATAGCGGATGCCTACAATAACACCAGGTCCCTGCTGCGTGTGCTGTAACCGTGTGCCGATGCCGAGAGTCAATTGGTCCATAGTGAGGAAGAATAGTTTATGAATGAAGGTCGGAAATCTAATGGCAAATGGCAATAAGGAATAGTCAATAGGCAATAAGATGAATTACCATTCTTCTCGGCGGCCATAGATTTTTCCGCCCATGGCTTTTATTCTTTTGTATTGCTCACCTGCCTTTTTCATATACTCGAGCAATTCGTATTCAGAAGCTTCTGTTACAAAGTCGTAAGGAGGTGAATAATATCTGGTAAAGGTGTCTATATCAGTACCCATCAATCCCGTCACCTTGCGAATCTTGGCTCTTGAGAATCGGTATTCCACATATTTATCCTGTTCTTCCCTAAGTAATCTCTGCTGGAAAGATGCTATGCTTCGGGTGCGGCGGAATCGAAACACATTTATCAATTGTTCAAGATCCAATCCCACCCCGAAATTGCCAGAGGCGGGAGCGGAGGAACTAAGCCCCAGCCCAGGTTTTTTGAAATCGAAAACCTTGGCATAGTCCTGCCGGTTTTGCATGGAATCCTGTCTATAATCACGTGGCATAACCCTGATCTCTTTCAGGGTGGTAACATTCACATGAAGGGCTATGTCAAACTGGTGAACAGCAGGAATCGTGTTGACAGCATATTTGGGGGTGGGCTTACCAAGGTAGGAGAAGTAAAGAGAATCATCTTCGGCTACCACTATAGAATATCGCCCCAATGAATCAGTGGTGGTACCTCTACCCTTTGTGCTTAGAACACTCACAGAGCGAAGGGGGAAGGTCCTGTTCATTTCAAAAACGGTACCGCTCACCCGAACCTGTGCCTGCATGGGACTGAAAGCCGCCATCAGAATGATTAACAGGGTTATGCGGAAGAGGGGTCTCATGATTGGGTTTACAACGGTACGACCAATTAGCGGTACTCCAAACAGCGTTAATGATTTTTAACGAGTTGTGAAAGAATAGCCTCTTCTACCACCCGTGGGAAATGCTCATGTTCAAGCAAATGTATTTTCCCGGCAAGGCTATCGGGGGTATCGCCAGCCTCTACCGGGCAGGTGGCCTGGTAGATGGTGCTGCCATGGTCATATTGTTCATCCACAAAATGGATGGTGATACCAGATTCTTTCTCACCTGCTGCTATCACCGCTTCATGAACAAATCTTCCATACATACCCTTACCACCATATTTGGGAAGCAGGGCGGGATGTATATTGATCATCCGGGATGGGTAAGCCGCTACAAGTGCCGGCGGTATCTTCCAGAGAAATCCTGCCAGAACAATAAAGTCGATCCCAATCTCCCTGAACAAAGGAATATAAGAATGACCGCGAAAGAACTCTTCCTTTTCAATCAGGAAGGTGGGGATCCCGAAGTCTTTCGCTACGTCAAGTACCCCCGCCGCAGGCTTGTTACTGATAACCAGCGCCACTTTTATGTAGGGATGGTTGGCGAAGTGCTCCATGATCTTTCGTGCATTGGTACCGGTGCCTGAGGCAAAAATAGCCAGGTTAACGGGGGAAGATTTTTCAGTTGATGAGGGAACTAGGGTGGAGGGGGAATTTAAGTTTGGAGAAACAGGCAGGTTATTTTGCTTCCTGGTAAACCGGTCGGCTATACGGGCCAGGTAGTTCCTGAAAAAGACAAACTGCCCCATGGGTATGCTTACCACAATAACCATTAACGGCCAGATAAGCGTCATCACCATAATATATATAATGACCCAAACTATCCCATCAACGGGTATGAGGTTCATTATTCTTCGGCCTATCATTCCGGTTAGGGTGCCACCCAGGGCAAAGGTCAGGAGGATGATGAATAGCTGGGCAGGGCCCACCTTCCACTTCTCTTGAAATTTTTGAAACATGTCGCAAACTAAGTAGAAATGTTTGAACAAAACTGTTTACGGATGATAGTAAATGTGTATCTGTATAATTGCACAATTCGCTGAAATGCAAGCCCTATGCGGCTAAAAAAAAAAGAGGGATGTTGATATATTGTCAATAACGTGTCATATTTTTGCCACCGAATCGCAGCATTTTAACATTACCAACGACATTTCCAGCTTATGATAGCCTATAGATCGATTGTGAAGAAAATAATTCTCTCTGTACTTCTTCTCACTGTTGTTTGTTTTGATAAGCAAGTTTTGGCCCAGGATGGTAAAGCGCTGTTTCAGCAGAACTGTGCTTCCTGTCACGCTGTAGGAAAAGACCTGACCGGCCCTAAACTGGCTGGTATTGAAGAGCGTGTTCCCGATAAGAAGCTGCTTTATGCCTGGATCCGAAACAACCAGGCGGTACTGGCAACGGGTAATAAATACTTCACTGACCTCTATAACCAGTGGAACAAAACAGCGATGAACCTCTTCCCCAACCTCACCGATGAAGAGATCGCTGCAATGATTACCTATGTAAACACGGAAGCTGCCAAGGCTACCGCAAAGCCTGCTCCGGGTGATACAAGTGCCGCAACACAGGCCCAGCAATCGGATAACAGCCTTCTTTTCGGCATACTCACATTGATCCTGGCAATCATTGTTTTGGTTTTAATGCAGGTAAATTCTAACCTGAAGCGCCTTAGTGATGAGAAGGATGGCATTCCCTCGTATGAGCCGGTTCCTTTCTACAGAAACAAGGCCTATATCGCCCTGTTTGCAGTCATCCTCTTTATTGTTGGCGGTTATTATACCATTCAGGGTGCTATTGGGCTGGGCCGGTCAAAAGACTACCAGCCTGAACAGCCTATTTATTACTCGCACAAGGTGCATGCCGGTACCAACCAGATCAACTGCTTATACTGTCATGGTGGAGCACAGGAAGGTAAGCATGCCAATATCCCATCCCTCAATACTTGTATGAACTGCCATATGGCAATCAATGAGTATGCAGGTGAGAAGCTCTACCGCGAAGACGGCACCGAAGTAAATGGTACCGAAGAGATCCAAAAGCTATATTCTTATACTGGTTGGGACCCTGACCAGAAAAAATATGTAAACGAGCCCAAACCAATTGAATGGGTAAAGATCCACAACCTCCCTGATCATGTTTATTTCAACCACGCCCAGCACGTGAATGCAGGGAAAGTTGCCTGCCAAACATGTCATGGTGAGGTTCAGGAAATGGGCGAAGTTTATCAGTTCACAGACCTTAGTATGGGTTGGTGTGTTAACTGTCACCGCGAAACCAAGGTGCAGTTCACCGACAACAAATTCTACAGCATTTACGAGAAGTTCCACAATGACCTTAAGAACGGAAGCATGGACAGTGTTACTGTTGAGAGCATTGGCGGTACAGAATGTCAGAAATGTCATTATTAAGAGCATTGCAATAAACCATTTTTCATCACCAAAAAATCAGAGCCCCTTCAGGGGTTTGGGTATATGGAGCAAAAAAAGTACTGGCAAAGTTTCGGTGAGTTAAATAACTCAGAAGCCCATCAAAAGAGCGCACAGGACGAATTCAGGGAAGAATTACCCTTTGAGAGTTTTGACGCTGAAGGCTTAGGAGATGCTAAGACTCCCCGTCGCGATTTCCTTAAATACGTGGGTTTCAGCACCGCAGCTGCAGCATTGGCAGCCAGTTGTGAAATGCCTGTAAAGAAAGCGATCCCCTTCGTGAACCGTCCTGTGGACATCACTCCCGGCATCGCTAACTACTACGCAACCACTTATGTATCAGGAGGTGATGCTATTCCTGTGGTGGCCAAAGTGAGAGATGGTCGTCCAATCAAAATCGAAGGGAATGAATTGAGCACCTGGACCAAGGGCGGCACATCAGCGCAGGTACAGGCATCTGTACTTGATCTGTATGATACAGCACGTCTGCGTTTTCCGATGGCCAATGGCAAAGAAGTTAGTACGCTTGATGCTTTTGATAAAATGGTGGGGGAGGCAATGGCTTCATTAGGAGCTGCTCCTTTAGTATTGCTTACAAGTACAGTTAATTCTCCCTCTTCAAAACAGGTCATTACTGAATTCCTCGCTAAGTACCCTGGTGGTCGTCATGTACAATACGATGCGATTTCCTACAGCGGAATGCTGCTGGCTAACGAAGCATCCTATGGAAGACGCGCTATCCCTTCTTATAATTTCGATACGGCAAAAGTTATCGTTAGCCTGGGTGCCGACTTCCTTGGAACATGGCTGAATCCTGTTGAATTTGCACGTGCCTATACAAAGGGGCGCAAGATCGATGAGAAGAATATCTCCATGAGCAAGCATTACCAGTTTGAGGGAATGCTTAGCATGACAGGCGCCAATGCGGATGAGCGCTTCACCCATCGCCCTTCAGAAACAGGTGCCGTTGCTGCTTCCATCCTCGCTTTACTGAATGGAGGATCTGTTTCAGGAGTTACTGGCGATAAGCTGAAGCAGGGTATTGCAAAGGTTGCAAAAGATCTTGCAGCTAATCGCGGACAGGCCCTTGTTGTAAGTGGTAGTAATGATGTAAATGTTCAGGTTATTGTAAATGCCATCAATGAGGCTATCGGCGCCAACGGAACCACTATAAACTGGGGCGCTCCCATGCAGAACAAGGCAGGGATCGATTCGGAAATGGCTACACTGGTAAACGAAATGAATTCCGGTACCATTGGTGCTGTTCTTATTTATGACGTGAACCCTGCGTACGATTATTATGATGCGGCTAAGTTCATCAGCGGATTAAAGAAAGTTCGTGTTTCTGTTTCCTTCAATGAGAAGATGGATGAAACAACTGAACTCTGTAAATATATTCTGCCCTCCAGCCATTACCTCGAAAGCTGGGGTGATGCTGAACCAAAGGCTGGTTATATCAGCCTGATGCAGCCAACCATCTCTCCTTTATTCAAAACAAGGCAGTGGCAGGATAGCCTGCTGAAGTGGTCAGGAAATGCAACCACTTATGCCGATTACCATAAAAATTTCTGGACCACGAAGCTTGGCAGTAATGAGACCTACCTGAAAGCCATGCAGGATGGGGTAATTGAACCAGCAACAGCTCCTGCTGGTGGTGGTGGATTCAATGGCGGTGGCGTTGCTGCAGCAGTAACAAGTATTGCAAGTGCAAAAAAAGGTGGTAAAGTTGAAGTTGTTCTTTATCAGAAAGCATCCATTGGTGATGGCCGTCACGCCAATAACCCATGGCTGCAGGAAATGCCGGATCCCATTACCCGTGCAACATGGGACAACTATGTGATGATGAGCCCGGTTAAAGGAAAGGAACTATTTGATATAGATCTCACCAATAATACGCAGGCCGACCAGTACGAAGCATTCCCTGAGAAACCCGTTCTCAAGGTTAAAGTAGGTAATAATACAGAAGTTGAATTGCCTGTACTCCTTATACCAGGTATGCATCCCGATACCATTGCTATCGCAGTAGGTTATGGCCGCAGTGAGAAAATTGGAAGGGCCGCCACAGGTGTAGGTAAAAATGTATTTCAGTTTGCCTCTTTCAATGGAACAACTGTAATTAATTATGCAGATGCTGCAATTGAGAAAACTGCTGCAAAATATAAAGTGGCAACCACGCAGACGCACTCTTCCTATGAAGGTCGTCATGAAGTGGTGAAGGAAATTACACTTGATGAATTCAAGAAAAATCCAACCAAGATCCTCGATGGCCGTGCCAAGGAACTTGAGCCATGGGGTGGACTGGAGAATTATGAAAAAGATGGTACCCTATATCCTGTTTTTGATAAGCCGGGTATCAAGTGGGGTATGAATATCGATATGAACAGCTGCTATGGCTGTGGCGCATGCGTAGTGGCCTGTACTGCCGAGAATAACGTTTCTGTTGTTGGAAAGCCGGAGGTGCTGCGGGCACATGATATGCACTGGCTGAGGATCGACCGTTATTTTGCAGGTAATATCAATGATGCGGAAAGTATCCAGACCGTTTTCCAGCCGATGCTTTGCCAGCACTGTGACAATGCTCCATGTGAGAACGTTTGTCCGGTTGCGGCTACCAACCACAGTTCAGAAGGGTTGAACCAAATGACCTATAACCGTTGTATCGGAACAAGGTATTGCGCCAACAACTGTCCATATAAAGTTCGTCGATTCAACTGGGCTGATTATACAGGTGCTGATAGCTTTGGCGACAATATGGATGGCGCCATCGGTTCTAATACCGTTATCAACATGATGAATGATGATCTTACACGTATGGTCCTGAACCCGGATGTAACTGTAAGAAGTCGTGGTGTGATAGAGAAATGTTCTTTCTGTGTTCAGCGTTTGCAGGAAGGTAAACTGGAAGCAAAGAAAGCCGGCCGTCCACTCGAAGACAGGGATGTAAAAACTGCCTGTCAGCAGGCATGTTCTGCTGATGCAATTGTTTTCGGAAACGTGAACAACAAGAATAGTGCAATTTCAAAGGAGCGTGCTGATAACAAGAATCGCTTATTCTATGTACTTGAGCAGATCCACGTTTTGCCGAATGTAAGTTACCTTGCAAAAGTTCGTAACACTGATACGCTTAGTGTTCATGCCGAACATGCTGCAGAAACACATGCAGCACCTGCAGCAGGAAGCAAACCGGAGGCAGCGCACTAATAGTATTAGTCAGAGGTTGAAGGGTCAAAAGGCGAACAACCTTATATATAAAGAAGAAGTTTTAAAACCAACAAGCAGAAAGGGTAAAACCTTGAAGCTAAACGCTTATACGATATGGCATCATTAAGATACGAATCGCAGGTAAGGGAACCACTGGTGACAGGTACTAAGACCTATCATGATGTTACGCAAGACATCGTTCGCCCCATAGAGATGAAACCATCTTTTCTATGGAAGGTTGGCTTCACCATTTCAGTACTCTTGTTATTATTCGGGGTGTATTCTGTTTACCGTGAAGTTGTTTATGGTATCGGGGAGTGGAACCTGAATAAGACAATTGGCTGGGGTTGGGATATCACCAACTTTGTATGGTGGGTTGGTATTGGTCACGCAGGAACATTGATCTCCGCGATCCTTCTCCTGTTCCGCCAGGGATGGCGTACAGGGGTGAACCGTGCAGCAGAAGCGATGACCATTTTTGCGGTTATGTGTGCGGGTCAGTTTCCTATTTTTCACATGGGTCGTGTTTGGATGGCCTTCTTTGTTCTTCCTTATCCCAACACCCGCGGGCCATTATGGGTAAACTTCAGTTCTCCACTATTGTGGGACGTATTTGCGATCTCAACTTATTTCACTGTTTCACTCCTTTTCTGGTACTCAGGTCTCTTGCCCGATATCGCAACAGTACGTGACCGTGCCCGTGAGAAATGGAGAAAACATATGTACGGAGTTCTTTCCTTTGGCTGGACAGGTTCTACCAAGCACTGGCAACGTCACGAGGCCTTGTCGCTGGTACTAGCCGGACTAAGCACACCTCTTGTACTTTCTGTACACACAATCGTATCCTTTGACTTTGCCACCTCTGTAATCCCGGGATGGCATACCACCATCTTCCCACCATACTTCGTGGCAGGTGCGATCTTCTCTGGATTCGCGATGGTACAAACACTTCTTATCATAACACGCAAAGTGCTGAACCTGGAAGATTATATCACCATGGAACACATCGAAGTGATGAACAAGGTGATCGTACTTACAGGATCAATTGTAGGTGTTGCCTATATAACAGAGCTCTTCATTTCTTGGTATGGTCAGAACGTTTATGAAATGGCTGCCTTCCAGAACCGCTGGGATCTAAGCACACCATATGGCTGGAGTTACTGGCTCATGATGGGTTGCAACGTTCTTGCACCACAGTTCTTCTGGTTCAGAAAACTAAGAAGGAACCTGCTCTTCACATTCTTCATGAGTATCATTGTAAACGTGGGTATGTGGTTTGAGCGTTTCGTGATCATCGTTACTTCTGTATACAGGGATTATATTCCAAGTAGCTGGAGTACCTATTATGCACCAACTATCTGGGAGGTTGGCTTCTACCTCGGAACCTTTGGATTGTTCTTTACCTGTTTCTTCCTGTTCGCTAAATATTTCCCTGTAATCGCAATTGCAGAGATCAAGCATATATTGAAAAAGAATGGTGAGAGCTTTAAGGAAAATATGGTGGAAGAAGAGAGGGCAACACCAGAGAAATTTGCGCATGAGCATGCTCACTAAGAGAAGGTAAGTTCAAAGACATTAACAACGAATTTTTACAAGATGGCAATAAAAAAATTTGTAGTAGGCAGTTTCGATGACGAAGCGGTTCTGTTTCCTGCGGTGAAAAAAGTTCGCAAGGCAGGATACAAGATCCATGACGTTTACACGCCTTTCCCGATCCATGGCCTCGACCAGGTGATGGGCCTCCGGGATACCAGCCTGCATACCGCTGGATTTATCTATGGCATTACCGGAACGGCAACTGCCCTTTCATTCATGGGATGGGTATTCACGCGCGACTGGCCATTGAATATTGGTGGTAAGCCCAATTTCCCTCTGCCGGCATTCATTCCCATTACTTTCGAATTGACTGTTTTGTTTTCGGCCGTGGGTATGGTACTTACATTCTGTTATCTCTGCCAACTAGCTCCATTCGTGAAAAAGCACCATTTCCATGAAAGAGCAACCGATGACCTTTTTGTAATGGTTCTTGAATGTACCAGCCGCACCAACGAAGAAGATGCTAAAGCCTTCCTGGCTTCAGTAGGAGCGAAAGAAATTAATGTGCAGGTTGCCGAGGCTGACTGGTGGCTGGGTCGCTATGACAAGGACGAGAAGTTGTTTGAGAATAAAGCGGAAAAAAGTTTAGCATAACAAAGAAAGTACTTACCAGAGATGAATAAGATATCAATCATAGCTGTTTGTTTAGGGGCACTGGTCTTTTCTGCATGCAGCGATATAAAGCGCACACCGGGCAAGGCTTATATGCCTGATATGCAATTTAGCAGGGCAGTAGAAACATATTCTGATCCCCGTGAACTACAGGCCGAAGGCATAAATTATAATGCAAGGCCCGTAGCAGGTACAATTAGCCGAAGTGCGGATGTTATCTATCAGCACCTTGCTGATACCACCGGAAGATATATTACATCTTCCTCCCTTCGCAACCCGCTTCCCTATCTTGATACATTGCAGACTGTTGAGGCTGAAAGGCTTTACCTTATCAACTGTGGTATTTGCCATGGCACCAAGCTTGATGGCAATGGTCCATTGTACAAGGGCGGTGATGGTCCCTATGCAGCCAAGCCGGCAACACTTGTTGGTGACCCGCTTTATGAAGCAATGTCAGAAGGTACCATGTTTTATTCCATTACCTATGGAAGGAACCTGATGGGATCTTATGCTACACACCTTACACCTAAACAGCGTTGGGAAGTAGTTCATTATATCAAGGCAAAGCAACGTGAAGCAAAAGGCGAAGCAACGCCGGCAACCGCGCCGGCAGATGCAACTGCCCCGGCAACAGATTCAACAGCTACAGCAGCTAAATAACTGATACTGACAACCGAATTGACCAAACGATAAATTATTGAGAATGTCTTTCAGAGAACAGTTTGAAATACCCGCGAAGTACAAGATGTGGTCGATGATCCTCATGGCGGTTGGATTGGTTTCCATCCTCATAGGCTACTTCCTTTATGGCGCGGGTGATGAGCACCAGAATGCCCGTTTTTGGGGAGTACTGCTTTACAACAGTGTTTACTTTCTTTTGGTTGTAAACGCCGCGATGTTTTTTATCTGCGCAACAACGCTCGCCATGGGTGGATGGCAATTATCTTTCCGACGTGTAAGTGAGGCTATATCCGTTGCCGTTATACCAATAGGAATTATTTCTTTTGTAATCCTCATTGCACTGGTTCTTGGTCACCAACATCATATTTACCACTGGCTTACTCCGGGTGACGATAAACTTATACTTGGAAAAAAAGCATTCCTTAATCCTACATTTTTTATTGTCTGGACTGTATTGACAATTGCCGGTTGGATTCTCCTTGGTGCGAGAATGAGAAAAATCAGCGCTGAACTTGATGAGCGCGGCCCACTTACTAAAGAAGAAGGCAAACGCTATGTGTATAAAACTACAGTATGGGGTTCACTATACCTCGTATGGTTTGCATTAACAGTGGCATCAACTGTTCCATGGTTGTGGTTCATGAGTATCGACGCACACTGGTACAGCACCATGTATAGCTGGTATACTTTCGCATCATCATTTGTAGCAGGTATTGCCCTGATGACCCTCTTCGTGATTTACCTGAAGAACCATGGATACCTCGAACTGGTAAACCAGGAGCACCTCCATGACCTAGGTAAATTCATGTTTGCATTTTCAATCTTCTGGACATACCTCTGGTTCAGCCAGTTCATGCTGATCTGGTATGCCAACATTCCGGAAGAGACTGTTTATTTCAAACACAGGGTGCAGGGACCATACAGGGGAATTTTCTTTCTTAACCTGATCATCAACTTCCTGGCGCCACTCCTTATCCTAATGAGAAGAAGTTCTAAACGCAACTATACGCTTTTGGTATTCATGTCGGTATTGATCCTCTTTGGTCACTGGATCGATTTTTACCAGATGGTGATCGGAAGTATTTCAAAAGATCATGTGGAGCTTAACCTCTTTGATTTTGGTGTGGCAGCCGGATTCATCGGCCTGATCATGTGGAGTGCGGGAAATGCACTTACCAAACGTTCACTGGTGGTAAAAAATCACCCTTTCCTCAAGGAGAGCATAATTCACCATACCTGATTAAGAGGGTTAACTTTAAACAAAAGCTGATAGTACAAGCATTCATTCAAAACTTTGTATAAACACGGTATAAAACATGTCAACTTTATTAATCATAGCGATCCTGTTGTTGGGTTTTATCGTGGTCTTCCAGATCGCAAAAGCCAGCGAGTATGTATCCGTGCTGAAGGGGGAGAAGAAAACCTTTGAGCAGAATAATAAAATCAATGGTTTCCTGTTGCTGGCCTTTCTCATCCTTGGATTGATAGGGGTGTATTGGTGTAATGAACTTTTCAAAGGCAAGATCCTTGGAGAAGCTGCTTCAGACCATGGAGAGAAGATCGATACGATGCTCTATATCACTATTGCCATTACAGGCGTAGTATTCATTATAACGCAGATCCTTCTTTTCTGGTTCTCTTACAAGTACCAGTACTCTGAAAAGAGAAAACCTTATTACTTCCCCCACGATAACAAACTGGAGATCATCTGGACTGTTGTTCCGGCTATTGCATTGACTGTGCTGGTTGGATTTGGTCTTTTCTATTGGTTCAAAATCACTGGTGATGCTCCAAAAGAGGCTAACGTGATCGAAATAACAGGTAAGCAGTTTGGCTGGATCTACCGTTACCCGGGAAAAGACAAAGTATTCGGTAAGAAATACTATAAGAATATCAACGAAGGTCAACTCAACCAGCTTGGTCTGCTTTGGGAAGATAGGGCTGCGCAGGATGATATCGTTACCAATGAAGCAATGTATATGATTGTTGGAAGGCCGGTGAAACTGGTGATCAACAGTCGCGATGTAGTACATGATGTTGGTCTGGTACATTTCCGTATGAAGATGGACGCAGTTCCCGGCACACCTACTACCATGTGGTTCACGCCGAAGTATACAACTGCACAGATGAAAGAGAAAACCGGTAATCCTGATTTCGAATATGAGATCTCCTGTGACCAGATGTGTGGTAAGGGTCACTATTCCATGAAGGGTATCGTTAAAGTGGTGGAGCCTGCAGAATACCTGCTCTGGCTGGCCAAGCAGAAGCCTAACTATGTTATGTCAAACCCTCCTGCTGAAACGGCACCCGCCACCCCGGCAGCTCCTGCGTCTGACAGCACGGTAACGGCCGCCACAGAAATAAAGAAAACATTATCTAATTAAGATCGTACCGATTTCATAAACTGATTAACATGAGCCAAGAAGTGAATTTGCACGGACAATCAGAGGTGATCACGACCCATGAGGTTCATCATGACGAACACCATGGTCATCATCATAAGGAAACTTTCATCACCAAATACATCTTCAGCCAGGATCATAAAATGATCGCTAAACAGTTCCTGGTAACTGGTATCATCTGGGCCATCATTGGTGGATTATTCTCCGTATTGTTCCGCCTTCAGCTGGGTTATCCCAACGAATCCTTCCCTTTCCTGGAAACAATCCTGGGTAAGTGGGCTGCTGGTGGTAAGATACAACCCGAGTTCTATTATGCCCTCATCACCATGCACGGAACAGTGCTTGTATTCTTTGTATTGACCGCCGGACTGAGCGGAACATTTTCCAACTTTCTTATTCCTCTGCAGGTGGGTGCACGCGATATGGCATCTCCCTTTATGAACATGTTGAGTTACTGGTTCTTCTTCGCTGCCAGTGTACTGATGGTTTCATCCCTTTTTGTTCAGACCGGTCCGGCTAGTGGAGGATGGACTTCCTATCCACCACTCAGCGCACTTGGAGATGCTTCTGAAGGTTCAAAGATCGGTATGGACCTATGGCTTATCAGTATGGCACTTTTCGTTGTAAACTCACTACTCGGAAGCCTTAACTATATTTCTACTATCCTGAATATGCGTACTAAAGGAATGAGCATGACGCGCGTTCCGCTTACCATCTGGGCGCTGTTCTTTACCGCCGTATTGGGTGTGCTCTCTTTCCCGGTGTTGCTTTCAGGATTCATTCTCCTGTTATTTGACCGCCATGCGGGTACCAGCTTCTACCTTTCTGATATCTTCCTGGCATCAACCCAGAAAGCACTGCCAAATGAAGGGGGAAGTGCAATCCTTTACCAGCACTTGTTCTGGTTCCTGGGTCACCCTGAAGTATATATCATCATCCTTCCAACGATGGGACTGGTTTCAGATGTTATGTCGGCCAATGCAAGAAAGCCAATCTTCGGCTATATGGCGATGGTGGCTTCCATGTTCGCCATTTGTGTACTCGCCTTCCTTGTATGGGCACACCACATGTTTGTAACCGGATTGAACCCATTCCTTGGTTCCGTGTTCGTTTTGCTTACACTGCTTATTGCCGTGCCATCAGCCATCAAGGTGTTCAACTGGTTAACAACATTATGGCGAGGTAACCTGCGGTTTACTCCGGGTATGCTTTTCGCCATTGGGTTTGTAAGCATGTTCATTTCAGGTGGACTTACCGGAATATTTCTTGGCAACTCAACACTGGATATTCACCTGCACGATACCTATTTTGTTATCGCACACTTTCATATAGTAATGGGTGTATCAGCATTTTTTGGAATGTTTGCCGGATTGTACCATTGGTTCCCCAAGATGTTCGGGCGTTATATGAATAATACCCTGGCCTATATCCATTTCTGGATAACGCTGGTGGGTGCATACCTGATCTTCTGGCCCATGCACTACCAGGGCTTTGCAGGCGTTCCACGTCGTTACCTCGATTTCAGCGGATGGGCGTCATTCAACCAGTTTGAAGGATTGAACAGGTTTATCTCAATTGTAACTATTGTTGTATTCGCCATCCAGTTACTTTTCGTATTCAACTTCTTCTATTCCATGTTTAAAGGAAGAAGGGTAACTACACAGAATCCATGGCAGGCAACAACTTTGGAATGGACCACACCAATCAACCCTGGTCACGGTAACTGGGAAGGTGAGATTCCTGAAGTTCATCGCTGGGCCTATGATTATGGTAAGGATGGTCGCGATTTCATCCCCCAAACTGAACCAGTCTCAAAGACTGAAAGCCCTGAGGGTGCTCACTAAAGGGGTCAAATAAAAAATTAGAACAACATAAAATGCCCTGATGTTTTATCGGGGCCTTTTTTTAGAGCAGGGATAGTTTGTTTAATAAAGATTGATGCAGCAGCCAGATCCGGTGAAACGAGATGAGAGGTACAGTATTAGTACACGGTTGCGTGATTATATGCTGCTGGTGAAGTTCTCTTTGACAATATTGGTGGTGTTTTCGGCAGTGATCAGTTACCTGCTGGCACCAAAAGTGGTGGCATTTGACTGGAGCATGATAGGTATCCTATTCCTGGCTGGTTTCTTTGTAACAGGAAGTGCCAATACCATCAACCAGGTAGTAGAGAAAGATACTGATGCCCTGATGAAGCGTACTGCTAAAAGGCCTATTGCATCTGGCAGGATGTCGGAAACAGAAGGATGGATCTTTGCCGTATTGAGTGGTGTTGTTGGTGTTGGTTTGCTCTGGTATTATTTCAACGGCTTATCAGCCGGCATGGCAGCCTTCAGCCTCTTCCTCTACGCTTTTATCTATACGCCTTTAAAGAAGGTGAATTCGATATCGGTGCTGGTGGGGGCTTTTCCCGGAGCATTGCCCTGCCTAATAGGCTTTGCAGCAGGCAATGATACGCTCTGGATAGGTGAGCACGGTACAAGGGATCTCGGTGGCTGGGCCATGTTTGCGATACAGTTCTTCTGGCAGTTCCCGCACTTCTGGGCAATTGCCTGGATAGCACACCGCGATTATGAGGCTGCAGGATTTAAGTTGCTGCCATCGGTGGAAGGGCCTACAAAGTATTCAGCGATACAATCGATCATTTATTCGGTATTGCTGATACCGGTTGGATTGTTACCCTATTTCACGGGACTTACCGGTTGGGTGAGCCTGCTGATAGTGCTGGTAGCTAACCTGGGGATGGTTTACTTGAGTGTTCGGCTTTATTATGATATGGAAGTGAAAGCTGCGCGCAGAGTAATGTTTGGAAGTTATTTTTATTTAATGGTAGTGTTTTTTGCACTGCTGGCCGATAAGATAGGGCAATAAATACAGTGAGAATGAGTACTAATATAGCTATGGAACAAAGAAAAAGGATACATCCAAGTAAGTTCACCCTATGGGTGGCAATTGGTAGTATGATAATGATGTTTGCCGGGCTTACAAGTGCCTACGTGGTTAAGAGAAGCATGCCTAGCTGGACCACCTTCGAAATGCCACACATCTTCTGGTATTCCACTGCGGTTATGGTGATCAGCAGCTTAACCATGTTCATGGCTCTCAGGGCTTTTAAACAGCGTGAACGGGTGAAGTATCGTTCCTTACTAACGCTTACAGCTATCCTTGGGGTGGCATTTATAATAATGCAGGTTATAGGCTTCAGCCAGATCTGGGCAACGGGCATCACCTTTGCAGGGTCTGGGGCAGGACAATTTCTTTATATCATCGCGGGCCTTCATGGAATTCACGTATTAGGCGGCGTGATAGCACTTATAATTATGTTTTTTAAAGCATTTAGCACAAGGATGCGAAATTATAATGCCGTTCCGGTAGAGGTAATGAGCACATACTGGCATTTTGTAGACTTTTTATGGCTCTACCTGCTGGTATTTTTTATGCTAATGCAATAGTTAATTCCGTATATCCGATTAAATTTGCGAACCAATCTTAAACACTGAACATGGCACAAGCAGTACCTGCAGAACAAAAATGGTGGAGTGGCGGTAAAAGTCCCTTCAACGTGGAGTATGGTAAACTGATGATGTGGTATTTCCTTATGAGTGATGCTTTCACCTTTGGTGCATTCCTGATCTCTTATGGCACCATCCGTTTTTC
Organism: Flavihumibacter sp. ZG627; assembly: GCF_000814325.1. Classification (GTDB taxonomy): domain Bacteria; phylum Bacteroidota; class Bacteroidia; order Chitinophagales; family Chitinophagaceae; genus Flavihumibacter. Next base: position 373,373 of record NZ_JPHF01000003.1, read on the forward strand.
CAGCAACTCATGGCCCGACCCCAATGAAGTTTTCCAATCATTCCCTGGATTAGGTTCAGGACTTCCATTGATGTTTGTGAGCCTGATGACCTTTATCCTGATCATCAGTTCTGTTACTATGGTATTAGCGGTGCAGGCTGGTCATGCTATGGATAAGAAAGCCGTGGTTAGAAACCTGATTCTGACAATTATCGGGGGTATCGCTTTCCTTAGCTGCCAGGCATGGGAGTGGACGCATATGTTCCATGAAGGTGCATGGTGGGGTAGTAATCCCTTCCTGAACATTGATGGCACCAAAGCATCAACCAATTTTACGAACTTCTTCTTTACTATCACAGGCTTCCATGGTTTCCACGTATTTAGCGGGGTTATCATTAATATTATCATGCTGATCATGACGCTGAATGATGTATTTGAGCGGAGAGGTCATTACCTGATGATTGAGAAGGCCGGACTGTACTGGCACTTTGTAGACCTGGTATGGGTATTTGTATTTACTGTATTTTACCTTGTTTAACCCAATAAAGACAATTATATCATGGATAATCTTCACGAACTTCAGGAAGTAACCCATCACCACGAATTTGACCGGGAAGCATCCCGCAAAGAAGTGATGCGCGTTACCGTGATCCTCTCAGTTATCACCCTGATTGAACTTGCCCTGGGTTTCTGGCTGATGTATATAGACGGCGAATTCTTCCGCTTACTCATCAAAGGAGTTATATGTGTGCTGATGCTTGCAAAGGCTTTTTACATTGTTGCATACTTTATGCACCTCAAGCATGAGTTGAGAAATATGATCATGACGATCGTGGTGCCGCTACTACTGTTTGTGTGGTTCCTGGTTGCGTTCCTCTACGATGGAAATTCATATAAGAATCTTAAGAATACATATGATCCGTACCACTATGAGCAAAGCAAGACCAAGGCAGAGAAACCTGCGCATGGTGCTGGCGAAACTAAGGATGCCAAGAAGGAAGGCTCAGTTGAATAAGGGCTAATGTTCTTAACAGAATTGAACCATCCGCCCTGCGGATGGTTTTTTAATAGGATCCAATCATCAATAAAATAAGGTCTTGAATAAGAAAGCATTAGTGGGAATATTGATAGCGCTGGTTCTTCCCGTGATCTGTTACTTTATCGTGGATTATTATAGTGTGGGTGCAATTGATATGCCCCGTCGTTATTATATTGATACTGTATTAACACGCGTGGATGGAGGAAAGGAGATCACCGACACCGTCTGGCATAAAGTGGCTGATTTGTCACTGGTCAACCAGTTGGGTGATACTGTTAGTCTGAGCGATGTAAACGGCAAAGTAATCGTAGCTGATTTTTTCTTTACCCGCTGCCCTTCCATTTGTCCCATCCTCACCCATAATATGCTGCGCCTCCAGAATACCCTTCAACTTAAAGAGGTAACCCGGAAAATTGATACCACCTTTGTGCAATTCCTTTCTTTTAGTGTAGATCCTGAGCGCGATTCTGTTCCCCAGCTTAAGAAGTATGCCGATAAATATGGCGTTAACCATGATGTATGGTGGATGCTTACCGGCGATAAGAAATCTATCTATGATTTCGCCCTGAATGAAGTGAAATTATCCGCATTGGATGGAGAAGGCGTGGATTCAAATTTTATCCATACCGAACGATTTGTTTTGCTCGATAAAGACCGCGTGGTAAGAGGTTATTACAATGGACTCGACAGTATGGCCATGCAGGATCTTGCAGGAGATATAGTAAAGCTCATGCTGGAAAAGGATAAAAAGAAGAAGCGTAAATTATTTGGAAATTAATTGTAATACTATGTTACCGGCATTAATTGAGAAAAATGATAAACAGGCCAGAATACTTATCGGCATTGTTTCCGTTGTAGTTTTTGCAGCAGTGGTTATGCTTGGAAGGGTAGAATTAAAAGTAGATCTGGGCTTTGACGTGCACCTGTTCGCCAAAATAAATGCAGTGATAAATTCAATGGTAACTGTTTTACTTGTGGCCGGACTGGTGGCGGTTAAACAGAGAAAATATTCCCTGCATAAAAAGATAATGCTCACCGCGATGGTATTGTCCGCATTGTTCCTGGTATCTTATATCGGGCATCACCTTTTTGCCGGCGATACTAAATTTGGTGGGCAGGGTCTGATAAGGCCGGTTTATTATTTCATTCTTATCACCCATATTATACTTGCCGCAATCATATTGCCATTTATCCTTTTCACAGCATATCGTGCGCTAACAGCGGAATGGCTTGCACATCGCAAACTTGCAAGGATAACATGGCCTATATGGTTCTATGTTGCATTGACAGGGGTGATAGTATATCTAATGATCAGCCCTTACTACGCCAATGCCTGACCGCAGTTTTATATTTTAATTTAACATAAATTCACGGGATGACAGTTCGGTCTTCTCCATTTTATGAATTGCAAAAGCTATACAGGATACTTCTTTATGCCCAGATCGGGATTGGTATCCTTGGGATTGCACTGATTCAGTTTAACCTGCTTAAGCCCATTGCTTCTGTTTCAGTGGACCGGATGCTGCAGGTAATAACTGTTATTTATTCCTTTGCAGCAGTTATAGTTGGAATGCAGCTATTTCGCCGCAGGGTTGAATCTATCCGTTCTGATGATAATGCCGTGAGGATAAAACTGGCAGCCTACAAAAGTGCAGCTATGCTTCAATGGTACCTGTTACTTGGTGCAAGTGTTTTCTGTATGGTATCTTATGTCATAACTGCTAACTGGTCATTCCTGGGATTGACCATAATGATACTTGCTATTTTCGGCGGACTTAATCCCTTCAAACAAAAGGTGATGTTGCAGCTGAGGTTATCAGACCAGGATGTGGCGGGCATTTAGGAGAGCATCAGTCCTCTGCCAGGTTGGTGGGATCCCAGAATCTTTCATTAAAATCCATAACAGTATCGTCTTCAACAACTATACCCTCACTTTCGAGGAGTTCCTGCATTTGAGTGGAGGTTGCGAAATGGGCCTTTCCGCTGAGTTGCCCGTTTCTGTTCACAACACGTTGGGCGGGTATCCTGCGTGTACTGGTGAATGATCCGTTTAGTGCCCAACCAACCATGCGGGCTGATAACCCTGATCCCAAAGCCCTGGCAATGGCCCCGTATGTGGTAACACGACCCAGGGGGATCTGTTCTACCAGGTCATATACCTGTTCAAAAAAAGAGCTTTCCGCTTTTCCGGAGGGTAAAACTGCTTTAACCTCCTTCTTTTTCCTGGGCATGTCTCTCTGTTTTTTTGCGGATTAACTGACTTCGGCGGGGCTCTTCCACGTTGTCATAGTTATATGGACAATGCATACAACCATTGCCACAACAAAATCCCTTCTCAAGGTGATATTTTTCTGTGAGCACTACAAATCCCTCAGCATTATAATAGAAATCTATTCCTTCAACTAGTTGCTTCTTCATGTTTCTTAACCAATTCCTGCAGTTCATCATCCAGATCCTGCAGCGGCTGTTCCGGTAGCCGGAATGAAATATAATGTATGCGATTACTTCCCGCTATATCCAGGCCCTCATAATGCGTCTTGATCTTCAATTCAGGAGTGATGCCATCCCATGAATGGATATCATCCTGATGTTCAACCATCTCCAGCCGATGAAGGTCGATGACCATTAAGGTAAATCGGTATAATACTGGAGAGTCGGTCTTTAGATGAACTAAACCGCCGGGCGACAGAAATTGTTGATACAATCGTAGAAATTTCGGGTGTGTCAACCGTTTTTTAGCCCTTGACCGCCTTAATTGGGGATCTGGAAATGTTATCCATATTTCGTTTACCTCGTTTTTATTGAAGTAAGTAGCTATGCGGTCAATCTGCGTACGCAGAAAAGCTGAGTTGCTGATATTGGCAGCAATCGAGTTTTTAGCACCTACATAGAGCCTGTTTCCCTTCACATCAACGCCTATAAAATTCCGCTCCGGATACATTGCCGCTAAACCAACGGTATATTCTGCTTTTCCACAGGCAAGTTCTAAGGTTATAGGATGATGATTACCGAATTGTTTATGCCAGTTGCCACCCATTCCTTCAGGGTTCTGTAGAACATTGGGGAATCCCTTGATCGCCTCAAACCGCAGTAATTTTTTTTGACCCATGCGCGCAAAGATATGCAGAAGCAAATACTGAAACAGGGCTGATTAAAAGGAGTGTAAACCTCATAATGGTCTGGTTCTATCCTAGGGTTATCCTAGGGTTATCCTAGGGTTATCCTAGGGTTATCCTAGGGTTTTTAGCCTTCAAAAGCCTAGGATAACCCCAGAAAGACCCAAGAATAACCCTAAGAAGGTAAATACTCCATACATCTTTCAGATATTGATTAATAAAACGGCCGTCTCAAGGATATGAGACGGCCGTTTTATATCAATCAGAAAGGGTATAAACTACCTTTCGAAAATATTGGTATTAGAGGGGATGATATGGAGCAAAGCACCTTTACCCGGAGCTAATGCAGCTATGCGCGAATGGCCTTCAATTACCATAAAGTCGCCACTTTCCTTATTAGCGAATCGGGCAAGGATGTTGATCGGTCTTTGTTGATTCTGGATAATGAAATCCTCATCTTCGCACCATGCACTAAGGGTGCCATCAGGTCCCATCTGTATTGTACGGATCATGGTTCTGAGTGGCCGGATAAAACTCTTATCGATCTTTTCTTTGATAGATGCAAATCTGAATACGCCCAGTTTGCTGCTTATCTTGTCCATTTCAATCTTTTTCATGATCGTACAATTTTTATTGTCAGTTAATTAGATGAGTATAGAACTATTGTCCTGTACCTGCTTCCTTTTTAGCATCTTCCACCATTTTTTCTGTGGCATATATGGCGAATTCAACACGACGGTTCTTAGCACGGTTCGCCTCTGAATCATTTGGAAATTTTGGTTGATTTTCTCCATACCAGGCCGTTTTTAGTCGGCTAGCTGTAATCTTTTTTGATTCCAGGTAGGCAGAAACGGCAGCGGCTCTTTTTTCTGACAGATTCATATTATAGCTGGCTCCTCCTTTTGAATCTGTATGCCCTTCTATCAGGATATATGTATCTGGATACTTGTGAAGGATATTGGCAAGTTCTCCAACTTTCTCTTCAGCTGCATTTGTCAGATAGGATTGATCATATCCAAAAAGAACGCCCGAGTCGAATGTAACATTAATACCTTCACCAACCCGTTCCACTGTAGCACCTGGAATTGTTTCAATTTCCTTGGCCTGCTTATCCATCTGCCTTCCAATAATTCCTCCCGTTACGCCACCAACTGCCGCACCGATAATTGCACCAACTGCGGTATTCCCTGCAGCCTTACCAACACCAGCTCCAACGGCACCGCCGGCAGCAGCACCTATTACAGCCCCTTTCTGGGTTTTATTCATTGATTTACAACCCGTTGCTACAGAAGCAAGTAGGGCTATTCCAAGCGTGAACCTTCCCAGGTTCCTGCTTATACATGTTTGAATGATTGTCATGGGTTTCGATTTATTAATATTATTCAGGTCTTACTTTACCGATTCCAAAGGTTACGCCAACGTTTAGTCCGAGATTCCTGTTTTTCATATCCAGGTTATCGGCTTTCATTACATCAGAGAAACCATGGTAATAATTGAGGTCGAGGTTCAGCCAGGTTTTATTCACAAGGCGGTAATTCAGACCAACAGATCCGTTCAGTCCGATATCAAAGGAATTGGCGATGTCTTTTGAATCCACTTCTGTTTGAAGAGCATCACTAACCTCATATTTCTGCTTGCCACCAACCAGGAAACCAAGAGATGGTCCGAGGGTAATTTTAGGTCTTACCCTGTTACCCAGTTCTCCAAAAAAGTACATGGCTTTAATGGGAACTCTGATATAATCGAGGCGGGTGGTGGTTGTTGAATTGTCTGTGGAAGTTTTTCCCCCTTCAATGGACCATTTAACATCGGCACCAAATCCGAAACGCGTTTCTGTACTAACAACCAGTGCCAATCCAACATTTCCGGCTGGCTGGTACTTGCTGTTCGTGCTGTTACTCAGCCATGTATGGCCAAATCCGGCTGTTGGTCCGAGAGATACATTGTCCTGTGCTTTTACTGTTGTTCCAAGGGTCAGTGCCGCTGTGATGCCTATAATTACCGGCCTGATCATCTTACTCATTTTCATGTGGTCATTAATTAGTTATACAGGAGTGGGAAAAAAACTATGCCATCCTAGCCTCAACTTCTCACCGGCTAATAGTCAATATTATTCTGTTCCCATATAAGAATAAATGTAATATGGGGTTATCCTGACCCGCTATTTAGTTGAAAATGAATTATTAAGGCACAAAAAAGCCCCTCCTAACAAGAGGGGCTACCTAACAGCTGTAAACACACACATGAGAAAAAAACCCTGGCGCTTAAACAAAAAAATCCCACCATAGGGGCGGGATTTAAGCGAAAAATTGCTGTAGGGGGAGGAGTCGAACCTCCACGAGGCAGTTAGCCGTAGCACAAAGATTAGTGGTCAACCCTGGTCGGCTTTATTACAGTACCGGTTACCCGGAACAGCAATACCAGTCGGCTCTATGCTAAGTTTATCCTGGAATCCCCACCCCCGAGACGAGAGGGCATGTCTGCCAAAGATTTCATCACCCCACAGTATTAAGAACAAAAAAGGTACACGGTTGCTGTAGGAGGAGGAGTCGAACCTCCACGGGGTCGTTAGTTTTGCCGAAGCAAACTTTATCCGATTGTCCCCACCCCCGAGACCAGAGGGCATGTCTGCCGAAAAATTTCATCATCCCACAGTGTCTATAAGAACTTCGATAATGCAAACATACAGAGAAATGAGTATTCCTTGCAAATAATTCAATCAATAATTGAAAACTATCGAAATTATCTAAAAATTACTATATTGTGGTAGAAATCATCAAAAACAATGACCGAAAATGGCTGTGAAATTAAATTTAGATAAACTGGATTACCAGATCATCCATGAGATGATGGAGAATGCGGAGACCTCTTATGCGGATCTCGGTAAAAAGCTCTTTGTTTCTGGTGGTACCATCCATGTACGCATCAAAAAATTGCAGGAGATGGGCGTGGTCAAAGGCTCCCGACTCAGTGTTGACCTTAAACTGCTGGGATATGATGTAATTGCCTTTATTGGTATTTATCTTGAAAAGAGCTCCTTGTATGATACGGTTGCGCGTGAGCTGGGAAAGATCCCGGAGATCGTGCGCATGAATTATACGACAGGAAATTACAGTATTTTGGCGGAGATCATCTGCAAGGATATAAATCATCTCCGGAATGTATTGCATGACCAGTTGCAGAAGATCAAGGGCATAGAACGGACCGAAACATTTATTTCACTTGATGAGAGTCTGAACCGGAATGTTCAGGTGAGGGGTGAGACTAAGATATAAAAGAGCCAACGGTTATGAATACAGTTGACTTGTTCAACAATTATTGTGTAGAAAATACATATCCGTTATCTTTAAAATTGAACAACGATAATGCTATCGAATGAAAAGAATATTTCCTTTTTTACTGATTGTTGCAAGTCTGGCTCTATTAGGATTACCATCCTGCAGTAAGGGCGGCGGAGGCGGTGGCACAACGCCGGAGGAGAACCTGAATATTACAACCAGTCCGGCCATTAATGGCCAGTTGGAAACTCCGGGAGTTGGACCAGATTTTCCCCTGACCGTTACCGTTAATTCAAAGATGCCGCCCCAGGGAGTGCGGATAGAAGTAACGGCAAGGCCGGATGGTTCAGGGACTGCGTTTTTTACGGAAACAAAAACAACGAGTTCCAAAACAACCACATTCCAGATTAAGAACACGCCCGCTGCAACTCCTTGTCGGGTAACCGTTACTGTTACCTCGGTGTCTAAACCAAGTAATAGCGTGTCAGGATTTTATTTGTATTCCAGGAAGAGTTGATGCATGTTAATGAGCTAGGTTTTTACATCCAGTGCATCGCGGATGCCATTTCCCAGCAGGTTAAATGCTAATACCAGTAACATAATAGCAAAGCCCGGTGCCAGTGCAAGCATCGGGTTATTTGTTATGATGAAATTGTAGTTCTCTTTAATCATACCGCCCCAGCTGGGTTGTGGTGGTTGAACGCCCATCCCAAGGAAACTGAGTCCGGCCTCAATAACAATTGCTGAGGCAAAATTTGCTGCCGCAACCACCAGTACCGGTCCCATTATATTGGGAAGAATATGTTTTATGATGATGCGCATATCACTATAACCTAAAGCCCGCGCCGCCTCAACGTATTCGAGGTTCCGGATAGCCAGCATTTGCCCTCGAACAATTCGCGCCACATTCACCCACATGGTGAGTCCAACTGCTATGAACACCTGCCAGAAACCCTTCCCCAGCAATAGTGTAATAGCGAAAACCAACAAGAGCGTGGGGATGCTCCAGATAACGTTGATGAACCACATGATCCAGTTGTCAACCTTGCCTCCATAGTAACCGGCAAGTGCCCCCAATATAAGCCCGATTGTTAGGGAAAGCAGCATAGCAATGCCACCCACAAGCAGGCTTACACGAACACCAATCAGGAGCCTGCTCATTATATCACGTCCATATTTATCTGTTCCGAGGTGAAAGGTTTTAGTGATGATATATGTTTCTACAGGCTGGGTTAAATTTTGCAGGCTGATCTCCATGGGTTCTGATAATCCCTCATCAATGAATTTATGTAGTGTAATACTATTTGTGGCAACTGTGAAAGAGTCGATGGGTATATATAGGTGTTTATCGGGCTCACCATAAATTGTTTTACTGAACCAGTTTGGTTTTTCGTCTGTTTCCTTAGGCTGCAGGAAAAATGTTTGCCGGAATCCAGGTTTACGACCACCGATCTCAACGATCATACGATTGGCATCGGGACTCCCATCGGGCGCCAGCCAATAAGCAAAAATGGCCAGGAAGAATGAATTAACAATCAGAACCATACCAAATGCTGCTCCTTTGTTCTTAAGCAGTTTACGGATAATATGATTTTCATTGTTTGATTGCATTGGGTAAAAATAAAGAATTAGCTGACCCGCCTGCCTTTCCATTCGTATTGTCCGAACTGGCCGAAGCTGCCTGCTATAACAGTATATAAAATATGGATTGGCTGGAAGAGCGGAAACCAGATCATAAGATTTTGTTGATGGTAAAAACTGGAAACTGAATACATGAACCGCCATTCCACCAGCGTCTTCAGTAATAAAAATCCAACCGCGATCATTGCCTGGCCGATTGAAAAAAATCCAGCTACCATAATTGTGAGGAGTAGCAGGTTCATTGTGTAAACGAGCAGCAATACACGAAAAACATTTTTATCCTTGTAATCCTGTGCTTTACTGGCCCACCTGATGCGTTGCTGGAAGAACGCACGAAGGGTTGGTTGTGGATTTGTAGTAACAACAACTGCCTTATTTTTCAGGTAACCAACCTTCCCGGGGAACTTCCTGGTTATTTTGTGCATAAGCAGCATATCATCACCGGAAGCCTTTCGATCAATATCACGGAAACCCTCAACAGTATAAAATGCATTTTTTGTGTATGCCAGGTTGGCGCCGTTGCACATACTGTGAAAACCCCTGTGAACCGATGCTGCCGTAATACCCTGCAGACTCGTGAAATCAAGTACCTGGAAAACGGAAAGCCATCCCCCACTATGGCTGATTTTTACCGGAGCAGCAATAAACTGATCGCCGGTTTGCTCATAATGTGCAACCATATGATTTAACCAGTCCTGCTCCCTGGTACAATCCGCATCGGTGGTAATGATAAGTTCTCCCCCGGCAGCAGCAATTCCTGTTTCCAGTGCTTTTTTCTTGTATGAATTAGTGGATGGTGAAATCCCCTGGTCATGCAATGAGATCAGGTGCAGAATAGGCGAGTCGAACTGTTTTACTATGCGGGCGGTATTGTCCTCTGAATGATCATCAACAATAATGCATTCCATCAATGAGGATGGATAGCGTTGCTGCAATATCGACTGAATACAGGAGGCAATATCCCTTTCTTCATTTCTGGCGGGAACAATTACGGAAACCCTGGTATGTGGTGAGCTGGTTAGGGCTGGCGGCACTGGTTCTGCCTGCATATCTTTCCAGCTTCTGAAATAGAATTGAATCAGAAGGGCATACGCAGCCAGGAGTACTAACGCAGTAATATATACGAAAATCATCATGCCGGTTGCTGATAAATTCTTTCTGCAATGGTAGCAGCAAAAGCTGGCTTTAGCAAACGATGTCCTGCTTCAATAATGTATAGCCTTGCCTGGGTGCCGCTCTTTTGGAGGAACCGCTCGCCCTGGCGGGTTGTAATGATGCGGTCATAATTGCCGAAGAAAAACAAGGCAGGCAGTTTTGATGATTTCAACAGATGGCTTAGCAGGGTTGTATCGGGGCGGAAATTCCGGAATAGCGTCCATCGCTCATATAGTTGATTTCTTTGTTCGGGGTCATCGAGGTAGCGATGGCTGAATTTAAAGATGCTTTGGTTCAGTAGCCCAGCCTTACGGGCCCATTTCATTGCGCGGAAAAGCCATGTGGGGTTATTCATCGTTTGACGGAAAAGCCGGTTACCTACCCGGGTTTGGGTGGTGAGCCAGTACCAGAAATTGAGCTTGAGTCCATCAGGAGCCAGTAATATCAGTTTCGTAATACTGCTTGTATAATGCTGGGCAAGTGTTAACGCAAGTCTTCCCCCCATACTATAACCTGCCAGGGCCCATTGGGAAGTACCGGGCATCTCCTTTTCTGCAATGGAAAGCAGGATCAGTTGCAGGTCGGGAGGCAGGAATTCGGCCTGCCGCCATACAGTTTTACCATGCAGGGGCAGATCGATACCTATAACTGTATAGGCCTTATCCAATTGCTCTGCAAGGGCCCTGAATTCTTCACTGTTTTCGCCATAGCCATGCAGACAGAAAAGCAGTTTTGCGCCGCTACCGAAACGGATATAATGAATGGTATTATTCTGGTGATTGAGGTACATGAGATGCAAATCTGCCATACAATATAGCTCCATTTTGACGGAGAAACCCAGTGATCAAAAGCAACAAAAAGAACTTGCAGATATGAATTTAAACTATTACATTTGAATAGTTGTTTAACTAACTATATGCCAAACAACCAATTCAAAAAGGGAGAGTTATACAGTTTTATCACGGGTAAAGCATCCACTGCCATAGCGAGGCGTTTGCAGAAGAAATTCAATTCGGCCGACCTGAACCTTACTATTGAGCAATGGAGTGTTTTGTATCATTTATGGAAACAGGATGGCATTAGTCAGCAGGAGCTATGCAATGCAACATTCAGGGATAAGCCGAGTATCACCCGGTTGGTCGACAACCTGGAGAAACTGAAGCTTGTAAAGAGGGTTTCTTCCAAGGAAGACAGGCGCATGAACATGATCTTCCTCACTGCCGAGGCGAGAAAGCTGGAGATAGAATCAATGGAACTGGCGGAAGAGACATTAAATGATGCGCTGGAGGGGGTGCCGGCCGACCAGGTTGAAATTTGTAAGCAGGTTTTGCAGATCGTGTATGATAATCTGAAATAGATCTCCCAATTTACCAAACCACATAAAAAAACAAAAATGAGCAATGCCGCCCAACAACAAGCCACCATCCTTAAGGGAGGAGAATGGCTGATCAAAGAAAGCGCAGCGTTTGAGACCTTCATTCCGGAGGATTACAACGAAGAGCAGCAGATGGTGAAAGAGATGTGCGTTAGTTTCCTTGACTCGGAAGTGATGCCCATTCTTGACAGGATCGATAAACTGGAGCCGGGGCTAATGCCTTCGCTGGTTGACAAAGCAGGGGAACAGGGCTTGCTGGGCACTTCCATTCCGGAAGAGTTTGGCGGACTCGGCAAGGATTTCATCACCTCAACGCTGGTTAACGAAGGCCTGGGGGGTGGATTTTCATTTTCGGTGGCTATTGCCGCCCATACCGGTATAGGCACTTTGCCAATACTTTATTTTGGCACACCTGAGCAAAAGGCAAAATACATTCCCAAGCTTGCTTCGGGTGAGTGGAAGGGTTCCTATGGACTTACTGAGCCCAACAGTGGCTCTGATGCCCTGAGTGCCAAGACAACCGCAAGACTCAGTGAGGATGGAAAGCATTACCTGCTCAATGGACAGAAATGCTGGATCACCAATGGCGGCTTTGCAGATATCTATACTGTATTTGCGAAAGTGGATGGAGATAAGTTCACAGGCTTTATTGTTGAGCGCGGCATGGAAGGATTCACCCAGGGGCCGGAAGAGCATAAGATGGGTATCAAAGGCTCCTCAACCGTACAACTCTATTTCCAGGATTGTAAAGTACCGGTGGAGAATGTATTGGGTGAAATCGGCAAAGGACATATCATCGCCTTCAATATCCTGAACATTGGCAGATTGAAACTTTGTGCGGCAGCATTAGGTGGGGCCAAAAGAGCATTCAATGTTTCTATTATATATGCCAATACCCGCGAACAGTTTAAACAGCCGATAGCCAATTTCGGTGCAATCAAACATAAGATCGCTGAAATGGCAGTACGTATATGGGTAGCTGAAAGTGCATTATACCGCACCAGCAAATGGATCGATAATAAAGAACATGAATTGCTGGATAGTGGCAAGCCTTTCAATGAAGCACTACTTGGGGCTGCCGAAGAATATGCCATTGAGTGTGCCATGCTCAAAGTATATGGAAGTGAGATGTTGGATTTCATTGTGGATGAAGGCGTGCAGATCCATGGAGGAAATGGTTACAGTGATGAATATGTGATCTCCAAGGCCTATCGCGACAGCCGCATCAACAGGATCTATGAAGGCACAAATGAGATCAACAGATTACTTACTGTAGATATGGTATTGAAGCGGGCCATGAAAGGAAAGCTTGATCTGATGGGCCCTGCTATGAATGTGATGAAGGAACTGATGAGTATTCCTGATTTTGGATCAACTGAAGAAGCGCCTTTTGAAGCAGAAAGAAAAGCGGTCAATAATTTCAAGAAAGCAATTCTCATGACAGCGGGTGCTGCCGTACAGAAACTGATGATGAAAATTGAGGACGAGCAGGAAGTGCTTATGCAGGTTGCAGATATGGCCATTGAAACATTTAATGCCGAAAGTGCATTGTTAAGGGTCATGAAACTTGTAGAGCAAAGAGGTGAAGCAGCCTGCCAGCTGGAATTGGATATCATGCGCACCTATCTCTATGATGCCGCCGACCGTATCAATAAACATGGCAAAGATGCTATCAATGCATTTGCCGATGGGGATGAACAAAGAATGATGCTGCTTGGACTGAAGCGATTTACCAAAGTTTCCTCTTTCAACAGCAAGGAGGCGCGTCGCCGGATATCAGCAAAAATCCTGGGAGAAAATAAATATCCCATGTAGTTGGTTTAGTTACATTTCTGACAGATCCCGGTGTGACCCACCGGGATTTTTTATACCCATTACCCAAAAATATTTTTAAGTGTAAAGTTGACTATTAAAAAAAATATGTTATTATTGGGATAGCATTAACATTGGAGGAAGGGGTATTTATCAAAGGTGATGTTTAAGAAATTGCATTAGTTAAGCAAATTACCTAATACCGATAATGTTAATTTCGAGTTAATTGGAGATAAAATTGGGGAGGTTGTCCCTAACTATTTCTACTAGCTTTAAGCCGGGTTCTGAAGTCAAGCGCGGAATCCGGAAAATTTAAGACCAAAAACTGCTATTATGAAACGATTGCTTAAATGGCTCCGCCATATAAGGAGTGATGTCTTTAAAACTCCATCTGCTATTTCCCCTGGTCATATTTCATTTTACAGTACACCGTAGTTGTTGCGGGGCAGGTGCCAACTCTTCCCCCAGTATTTATTAACCAAGTCAACTATCATTCATGAACAAAAGTTTTTTGTTTCATCCCCTGTTTGTTAAAAAGAGAGGAAGCGTTCACATGATGATCGCGCTCTGCGGTATGGCCATTGCCACACCATTATTTAATTATGCTACTCCAGAGGTTCCGATGGAGACTCCCTATTATGCTGATCGTGAGATAAGTGGCAGAATAGTTGATGATAAGGGGGCGCCTGTGGCAAATGTGAGCGTAATGGTAAAAGGAACCACCATTGGAACTACTACTGATGATAATGGAAATTTCAAACTTACTGTACCCGATGGTCAGTCGGTTTTGCTAATCAGTTATGTTGGTTTCAAATCCACGGAGTATACGCTTAACAGTTCAAATACAGTAGCCATTACCTTAACACCTGAATCATCCCAGTTATCGGATGTGGTAGTTGTAGGTTATGGAACGCAGAGAAAGGTAACGGTAACCGGTGCGGTAGCTCAGGTAAGGGGTAGCGAACTGGCAAAGACGCCGGTTATGAACCTGTCCAATACACTTGCCGGCCGCCTGCCGGGCATCACAGCTGTTAACAGTAGTGGTGAACCGGGGTATGATGGATCGGCTATTCGTATCCGTGGTACCAACTCATTAGGTAACACTTCAGCACTTATCGTAATTGATGGGGTGCCAGACAGGGCAGGTGGTCTTGAGCGTCTTAACCCGGCTGATATTGAAAGCGTATCAGTTCTGAAAGATGCTTCTGCTGCCATTTACGGATCCCGCGCTGCAAACGGTGTTATCCTGATAACAACGCGAAGGGGTAAATCAGGGAAGCCCCAGCTAACCTATAATTTTAACCAGGGCTGGGCGCAGGCAACCAGAATTCCCGAAATGGCAGATGCCATTGAGTATGGAGAACTCCGGAATGAGCTTGCCGTATTTGAGAATGTTCCCCCCAGCCAGTGGGCTGCAGCATGGCAGGCGCTGAATACAACAGGAACTTATGTACGCACAGATAATAACGCAACAGTTACTTCTCCGGTAGGATTTTTCCCTGATGACATTGTCAAGTATAGAGATGGATCTGATCCATGGGGACATCCAAATACGGATTGGTTCGGTGATGCCCTAAAAAAGTGGTCACCACAGTCGCGTCATAACCTTCAAATTAATGGAGGAAATGAAAACGTAAGGTATTTTGGATCCGTAGGATACCAGAACCAGGATGGTTATTATAAGAATTCCGCAACAGGTTACCAGCAGTATGATCTTCGTTTCAACCTGGATGCAAAAATCAACAAATACCTGAGCACAACTTTGGGTGTGACTGCAAGGGAAGAATATCGTTTTTTCCCAACAGAAAGTGCGGGTTCTATTTTCCGGATGCTGATGCGGGGAAAACCCAATGAGCCCGAGATCTGGCCTAATGGATTACCTGGTCGTGATATTGAAAATGGCCAGAACCCTATTGTTATCACTACTAATGCTACTGGTTATGATAAAGACAAACGTGATTATTTCCAGGCTAATGGAAAGTTTGAATTATTGATTCCGGGTGTTGAGGGATTGAAACTCACCGGTGCCGCAGCTATTGATAAATATCTTATGAGTGGCAAAAGATGGCAAACACCATGGTATCTCTATTCATGGGATAAAGTTTCCTATGAAGATGATGGCACAACACCTAAATTGACCAAAGAACTCCGTTCTACCTTTACTGATCCAAGATTGCGTCAGAATGCTGAGAACAGCCTCAATATCAACCTCTCAGCTCTCCTTAACTATGATCGCGTCTTCGGTGATCACACCGTTAATTTCCTTGCAGGAGTACAACGTGAAACAATCAATTCAGAATTCTTCAATGCATACCGGAGATATTTTATATCTACAGCGGTTGACCAGCTCTTTGCGGGGGGTGATGAAGAAAGAAATGTGAGCGGTGGTGCCTATGAGCGTGCCCGTCTCAGCTATTTCGGACGTGTAGGCTATAACTACCAGGAAAAATACCTGGCAGAATTTTTATGGCGTTATGATGGTTCCTATATTTTCCCTCCAAATAAACGTTTTGGTTTTTTCCCCGGTGTGATGGTAGGATGGAGAATCTCTGAAGAAGATTTCTTCCGCGAGAATGTTAGTTTCGTGGATAACCTGAAGCTTCGTGCTTCCTGGGGGCAAATGGGTGCTGAACCTTATATTAATGGATCGCTGGCAGAGTATCAATTCCTTGCTACTTATGGTTTCAGTAGCTTCATTATAGATGATGAGGTTGCCCGAGCCCTATATGAAACAAAAATGCCCAATCCAAACTTTACCTGGGAAGTTGGTAATAATACCAACGTGGGATTGGAGGCAACCTTATTCAACAATAGGCTGAATATCGAGTTCGATGTTTTCAGGAACCAGCGTAAGAATGCGCTTATCCGCGCCAGCGGTGCTGTTCCGGGAACATCCGGAATTTCAAACCTTCTGCCACCAACAAATATCGGTCAACTTGATAACAAAGGCTGGGAATTCAAAGTTGGTTATAACAACTCCATTGGTGATCTGCGTTATAATGTTGGTGTGAATGGAGGATATGCGAAGAACAAGATCGTGTTCTGGAGTGAAGCGCCGGGTGTGCCTGAATGGCAGCGATCTACAGGAAGCACTTTTGGAAGTAATGGAGCAGCTTTCCTTGTTTATGAATATGCTGGTGTATTCCGCGATGAAAAGGATCTTGCAGCTAACAATATTGATTATAGTGCAGTAGGTGGAGCTAATCTTCGTCCCGGGGATATGAAATTCAGGGATGTTAATAATGATGGAAAGATCACCGGTGATGACCAGGTAAGGCTGGATAAGAATCGTGACCCACGTTTCACTTATGGTATCAATGCAGGGTTGCAGTACAAGAATTTTGACCTCTCCATTTTATTCCAGGGTGCAAGAGGGGGACTTCTCTTCATCGGCACCGAATCTGGTGATATCGGAAATTATCTGCAATACACCTTCGACAATCGCTGGAGCATTGAAAATCCAAGCAGTGTTCATCCAAGGATCGATAACAGGGATAATACTTATTATTCGGGTTCAGGTGCAGGAAATAACACTTATTGGCTACGGGAAAATGATTATTTACGTCTTAAGAATTTTGAACTTGGTTATAATGTTACAACTGGCATCATTAATAAGGTGGGTATAAGTAACCTCCGCATATATGCGAATGGTATTAACCTGATCACATGGGATCAGATGAAAATTTATGATCCTGAAGCAGTAAGCGGCAGTGGTCAGTATTATCCACAGGCAAGGGTATTAAACCTTGGTGCTTCCGTAACTTTTTAAATAAGAACTATGAGAATCATAAATAAAATCACTAATGCATGCTTAATTGCCTCGTTGATAGCAATAAGCTCTTGTAATAAGGATTTCCTTGACACCCAGCCGCTGGGCGAAGTATCTTCATCTGCTGTTTGGAATGACGGTCCATTGGCCACTGCTTTTGTAAATGAAATTTATAATGGACTTGGGGCTGGAGGATTTGAAGAAGAAATGCTCGCCTCCTATACTGATGAAGCAGTATTCACTCATACCGGCCGTGGTATCAATACCGTTACTGAAGGAAGCGCAAGTGCGAGTAATACAGGTCGACTGAGCGGCACATATGCCTGGAGCTCGATGTATACCCGTATTAGGGCCTGTAACGTTGCTCTTCAGAACCTGGAAACATCTACCATCGACGAAGCGCTCAATGAGCGACTACAGGGAGAGATCCATTTTTTGCGTGCTTATTATTACCACCAGTTGGCTAGGTATTATGGTGGCGTTCCACTGGTTACACAAGTGTATGGGCTGGATGAAGATTATACAATTGCCCGAAGCTCATATGCTGAAACCATAGATTTCATAGTTAGTGAGTGCGAACTGGCAATTGGTAAACTTACAGGTTTGAGTATGCAGAAAGGTCGTGCTACTGCAGTGGCTGCAATGGCACTTAAATCAAGGGTGTTATTGTATGCTGCGAGTGACCTTCATGATATACCTACTGCATCAGCAAAATCTTCCGTCATTTCAGGTTTTGCAAACAAGGAATTAATTGGCTATACAAGCGGTGACCAGGCTTCACGCTGGCAGGCTGCCAAAGTAGCTGCGAGGGCTGTGATCGATGCAGCAAGTGGTTATAAGTTCAATCTTGATGCCCCAGTTTCAGCAGAGGAGGGAAGGATGAACTATATATCCATTTCAATGGGCGGAGGAAGTGCTGCCCCCGGGGTTGATGGTACTGCAGCATCTGAACTTCTGTTTGCACGTTATAATGTTCCTGATAAAGACGAATGGGGTGGGCCTTATGCAGGCTTGTTCAACGGACCTAACGGCTACCATAACTGGGCTGGTAATACACCCATCGGCGAACTGGTTGATGAGTATGAAATGATGGATGGCACTAAATTTTCCTGGAGTTCGCCTGCTCATAAAGCAGCCCCTTACAAGAACAGGGATCCTCGTTTTTATGCAAGTATCATGTTTGACGGTTCAGACTGGAAACCACGTAACCTTATCTCTGGTGATGTTGATCCCGCTAACCAAATTCAGACAGGGCAATATGACCTCATAGTTGGTGGCGCAACAATTACTTTCCAGGGCCTTGATACAAGGAGAAGTTCAATCGAAGACTGGAATGGTACCCGTACCGGCTATTATATGAGAAAGTTCATTGATCCGGATCCGGCTATTGTTGAAAACAATACCAAGCAATTTATCCCATGGCCTTTCTTCCGTTATACAGAAGCTGTTTTTAATTATGTGGAAGCATGCCTTGAACTCGGTGAAGAAGAAGAAGCCCGTAACTGGATGAATAAGATTCGATTCAGGGCTGGCATGCCAGCGGTTACTGAATCAGGTACTGCCCTGATGGATCGCTACCGCAATGAGCGCAGGATCGAGATGTTATTTGAGGAGCAACGTTATCATGACGCTCGCAGGTGGATGATAGCTCCCACAACACTCGGCCGGAAAATACATTTCATTAATGTGGTTGGTAAATTCAAACCAGGCAAATCACTTACCGGTACTTATAAACATGATGAATCTATTTATGATTATTCCTACACACCTGTTGAAGACATAAACCATGAAAACCGGAGCTGGGCCGATAAAATGTATTTTACCCCAATTCACCGCGACGAAATGAATAAGAATGATAAACTTATTCAGAACCCTGGGTATAATGACTAGTATTTTTTAAGATTTCTGTTCATATCAAAAAGTTTATGCCAGTATATTTATACTGGCATAAACTTTTTGTAAGTCACAACCTTTGCATTTTGAAACACCTTCTGCCATTAAGCATTGTTCTCCTTTTTCTCAATTCCTGTTCCAACGATAATTCTCCGGAGGGCAATGAGAAGGTAGGTAATCCTCTGTTTACATTACTGTCGCCTGATAGCACGGGCATCATGTTCAGTAACAACCTTACCGAAGCTGGCAATACAAATGTATTACTCTATGAGTATTTTTATAATGGTGGCGGTGTTGCTGTGGGTGATCTGAATAGCGATGGCCTGGAGGACATTTTTTTCAATGGGAATATGACACCGGGTAAACTATACCTTAATCGGGGTAATATGCAATTTGACGATATTACTCTTCCTTCAGGTGTAGTTACAAGGCAGGCACCCTGGAGAACGGGTGTTACAATTGCGGATGTTAATGGTGACGGGAAACCCGATATTCACATTAGTTATTCAGGAAAGGTGAGGGCCGACAACAGGGCCAACCAGCTTTTCATAAATAATGGCAATGATGCAAAAGGGATTCCGCAATTTAGTGAAGAGGCGCTTCAATATGGGTTGGCAGATACAGCCTATACAACACAGGTTTTTTTCTTCGATCATGATAGAGATGGTGACCTTGACCTCTTATCTCTTAACCATAATCCAAACAATATGCCTGTGCTGGATGAGTCAAGTACAGCAGCTCTCCTTGCAAAAGAAGATCCTTCCATTGGAGTAAGGTTGTTCCGCAATGAAAAAAACAAATTCACTGATATAACGCGGCAGGCTGGCATCAGCAGCTCGGTATTGACCTACGGTCTGGGTGCCGCAATAGCTGACATCGATGGAGATGGTTGGCAGGATATATATATCGCGAATGACTATAATGTCCCGGATTTCCTTTACATCAATAACCGCAATGGAACTTTTACTGATAAAAAGTTCTCCATGCTTGGACATACTTCGCAATCCTCCATGGGTAACAATGTGGCCGATATAAATAATGATGGCTTTCCCGATATTCTGGTATTGGATATGTTACCCGAGGATAATCGCCGGCAGAAACTCTTATTGTCACCTGATAATTATGAGAAATTTGACCTTATCGTTCGTTCGGGTTTCCACTACCAGTATATGCGCAATGTTCTGCAACTGAATAATGGGAATGGTACTTTCAGTGAAATTGGTCAGCTGGCTGGTATTTCAAACACAGACTGGAGCTGGGCACCCCTGGTTGCTGATTTTGATAATGATGGCTGGAAAGATCTGTTTATTACAAATGGCTATCTCAGGGATTATACCAATATGGATTTTCTAAAGTTCATGAATGATTATGTTGCAGCAAAGGGAAGATTAAGTAAGGAAGATGTGTTGAAGATATTGCAGCAAATGCCATCTTCAAATATTGTCAATTATGCATTCCGTAATAATGGTAATCTTGGATTTTCGAACATGGGTAAAGACTGGGGATTTAGCCAGGCAACAAACAGTAATGGCGCAGCGTATGCAGACCTTGATAATGACGGTGACCTTGATATTGTTGTTAACAATGTAAATACTCCTGCTTCTATTTACAGGAATGGAGCAAGTGATAGCAGCTCACATTATCTTTCTGTCCGCCTAAAAGGGAAGCCTGGAAATACGGATGGTATTGGAGCAAAGGTTGTACTTTATAACAAGGGAATAAAGCAATACCTGGAACAAATGCCGGCCCGTGGCTACCAGTCCACCAATAGTGCCCTGCTTCATTTTGGATTAGCTGAAAGCAGTTCAGTAGATTCAATAAAAATTATCTGGCTGGGTGGTAAAACCCAAAAGCTGACAAATGTAAAATCCCGTCAAACAATTGTGCTCGAAGAGAAAAATGCCGTGCAGGAAATTGACAAGCCGGTTTCACTTAAGCCAGTATTTGCTGAGATTAAGTCGCCCCTCAATTACACCCATCACTCAAACGATATAAATGATTTCAAAAGACAGCCTTTATTGACCAATCCATTATCTCATTCAGGTCCATCTATGGCGGTGGGTGATGTAAACGGCGATGGGCTCGAAGATATTTTTGCAGGAGGCGGAAACGGATATTCAGGAATCTTGTACCTGCAAAACAGGAAGGGAGAATTCAGTGCAAGCAAACAGGCGGCTTTTGATGTTGATAAGAATAGTGAGGATGCTGATGCGGTAATTGCAGACCTGAATATGGATGGATTTGCAGATCTCTATGTTGTAAGCGGGGGTTATCATAATTATTCACCCAAAGATGCAGCACTCCAGGACAGGATCTATCTGAATGACGGGAAAGGAAACTTTAAGAAAGCGACCAATGTATTGCCTGAAATGCTTGTATCAAAAAGCTGTGCTGCGATAGCCGACTTTAATGGAGACGGATCGCCTGATATTTTTCTGGGGGGCCGAAATATTCCGGGTAATTATCCTGAAACTCCTTCCAGCTATCTTTTGATCAATGATGGTAAAGGTGTATTCACAGATCAGACCAGCACCATAGCCCCTGAATTGAAGAATATTGGCATGGTTACAGATGCTGTTTGGTCAGATATAAATGCAGATGGTAAGAATGATCTTGTATTGGCTGGTGAATGGATGCCCCTGACTATCTATATCAATAACAACAATAAACTGGAGAACAGGACCAAAGAAATTCTGGGTAAGGAATTTAAAGGTTGGTGGAACACATTGTTGGTAACTGATCTGAATAATGACAATAAACCTGATATTGTTGCAGGTAATGCGGGACTAAATATGCAATGCCGCGTTTCAGATGATGAACCTGCTGAGCTATATTATAAGGATTTCGATAATAATGGTTCGATTGATCCAATATTGAATTTTTACATTCAGCATAAAAGCTATCCCTATGTTACAAGGGATGAATTACTCGATCAGATAAGCATGATGCGGACAAGGTTTCCTGATTATAAAAGTTATGCCGATGCAGGTATGAACGATATATTCACGAAGGAAGAAATGAAGGATGTAAAGAAACTAACTGCCAATCATCTTGCTACCACCTGTTTCTTAAGTAATGAAAAGGGTACCTTAAATCTGACAGAACTTCCAGTACAGGTACAGTTTTCACCTGTGAATACAATTAACACACTTGATTATAATAATGATGGCATCATGGATATACTACTCTGTGGAAATATCAATAAAGCAAGGCTTCGGTTTGGTAAAATGGACGCCAATTATGGAATACTCCTGAAAGGAGAAGGCGCGGCCTTTAAATATATTCCCCAGCACGAGTCCAATCTTAAATTATGGGGTGATGTCAGATCAGTTGTGAAAGTAAATGACAGCTTTCTTTTTGGAATAAATCAATCAGAAATGAAGGCATATAAATTGAATAGAAATGTTGAGAAACAGTAAAGTCCTTTCATTTTTTATATTGTTGCTATTATCCTGTTCTTCCGGCAAAAAACAACCTGAATTAAAAGGAGAGGAAATCAGCAGGGTGATCAGTAAGATGACAGATGTTATGGTGCGCGATATTACCAATCCACCCCTTGCTGCAAGATTTTTCAGTTATAGCCTGCTATCCGGTTACGAGGTAATGTCAGAATATGATAAACGATTGGTAAAAATGCAGGGTAGGCTAAATGACTATCCGGCAATGGAACATCCTGATTCACTTAAGCCTATCAATCACCAGCTTGCATCCATTCTTGCTATCATGGAAACAGCGCAACGGTTGCAGCCATCCGGAAAGGAGATTGAAATCTATAAATTTAAGTTCCTGGATTCTTGTCGTTCGGAAGGTTGGGATGAAGAAATAATTCTTAACTCCTCAGGCTATGCAAATGTTATCAGCAAACAAATTTTAGCCTATGCTAAGGCTGACCGTTATAATAAAATCAGTAACCTGTCGAGATATACTCCTCAAAAAAAGGAGGGTAGTTGGTATCCTACCCCGCCCGCTTTTATCGCAGCGGTTGAACCGAATTTTAATACTGTCAGACCCTTTACGCTCGATTCGGCATCACAATTCAAACCAGTACCACCCGCAGATTATGATTCCAAACCAGGTTCCGAATTTTATAACCTGATGAATGCTGTATATACTGAAAGTAAAAAAGCTGATCAGGAACACCAGGCAATTGCTGCTTTCTGGGACTGTAACCCGTTCATGGTGAATGATAAGGGGCATCTTCAGTATGCGTTTAAGAAAATTTCACCCGGCGCGCATTGGTTAGGCATTAGTGGAATTGCCTGCCGGAAAGCAGCCATGGATTATAGTGAAACCCTTCAGGTACTTTCCACCGTTTCTATTGGTCTGATGGATGCTTTTATGGCTTGTTGGGATGAAAAATACAGAAGCAACCGGATAAGACCAGAAACAGTGATCCGGAAACATCTGGATCCCTCCTGGGAACCGCTGCTTCAGACACCACCTTTTCCAGAATACCTTAGTGGACATAGCACCATATCCACGGCCTCTGCAGTCATTCTAACAAATTTCTTTGGTGATAATTTTTCCTATACAGACAGCGTGGAAATTCCTTATGGACTACCTGCCCGAAGTTTTCGCTCTTTTAAAGAGGCTGCAGAGGAAGCTGGTGTTTCGAGGTTTTATGGTGGCATTCATTATATGGACGCAATTGAGCAGGGGAATATCCAAGGTGCAAGAGTAGGGGAATGGGTGATAAAAAAAATCGCAACTGAGAAAAACAAAAATGAACAGGCAAGTACATCAAATTAATAGAAGGCTAATTTTTTTTTCGATACTTGGTTCACTGTGCCTAAGTATCATCATGGGAGGATGTGATCAGCGCGAACGCGCACCAAAAGATGGAATATATTTCTCACAGGTTAAGTCATCTGAATCGAATATCAATTTCAATAACAAGCTGGTTGAGAATGATTCTACAAATTTCATTATTAACCAATACATCTATATTGGTTCTGGCGTTGGTATAGGTGATTTCAATAATGACGGACTGGAAGATATATTTTTTGCTGGTGCACAGGTGCCTTCGAAATTATATATCAATAAAGGAGGAATGGAGTTTGAGGATGTAACGGAGAAAGCAGGGCTCACAACTTCGAAGTGGTGTACCGGTGTTAGTGTGGTTGATATTAACAATGATGGGCTGCAGGATATTTATCTGTGTGTTACCAATGCAAGTAATGCCGAAAGCAGAAGGAATCTTCTTTATATAAATAAAGGTTCTCTTCGCTTTTCCGAAGAGGCTAAGGCTTACGGCCTGGATGACCCTGGTTATTCTACACAGGCAGCTTTTTTTGACCAGGACCAGGATGGTGATCTTGATATGTACCTGATGAATCACAATGTGTTTCATGATGAACCCAATAATTTCATTCAGGATACCAAAGGAAACAGGATGGCAACGGATAAGTTTTACCGGAACATCGGTACAACCCCTGGTGGCAGCCATCCTTTATACCAGGATGCATCGGAAGAAGCGGGGGTGAAAGATGTTGCTTATGGATTAGGATTGACAATAAGTGATCTGAATGGAGATGGCTGGCAGGATGTTTACGTGGGCAATGATTTCATAAGCAATGACCTCCTCTGGCTAAACAATCAGAAAGGAGGTTTTACAAATACAATATCCCGCTCAATGCGTCACCAAAGCTATAATAGCATGGGGGTGGATATTGCTGATCTGAATAACGATCTTCTTCCAGAAGTGGTAGTGCTGGATATGCAGCCCGAAACCAATTATCGCAAGAAGACCATGTTTGCTGGTGCTAATCCAGAACGATATGAAATGGAGCAGAAGATGGGAGGTTTTCAGCCACAATTTGCAAGGAATATGGTACAGCTCCATCATGGAAACAGGAAGCCTGATAGTATACCAGAACCGTTTTTTAGTGAGATAGGGAATAGTACCGGACTTGCAGAAACCGATTGGAGTTGGAGCGTATTGCTTGCTGATCTTGATAACGATGGGTTGAAAGACGTGCATATTACCAACGGGCTCTCAAAGGATCTGACCAATAATGATTTTCTATTTTTCCGACACGGTCGTCAGCAGGTAATGACGGGAGAAGATGCAAGCCCGAATAACGATACTACCAGGTTATTAAAAGAACTTGATTCCTATGGTGCTGTCAAAATTAATAATTACCTATTCAGGAATACAGGCAATCTTGGCTTCAGGGATATTACACAAACTGCAGGTATGGCCAGTCCATCCATTTCCCATGGTGCTGCATATGCTGATCTGGACAATGATGGAGATCTTGATCTTGTGGTGAACAATATGAATCAGCATGCATTTATTTGGCGTAATGAGGCGAGGCACTCTATTTCAGATTCATTATCAAATTTTATTACTCTGAAGTTGAAAGGAAATGAACTCAACACAACAGGCTTGGGTGCCAAAGTTTATTGCTATACGGGATCAAATATTCAACTGCTTGAACAGAGTCCGGTAAGGGGATATCTTTCATCTGTTGACCAACGACTACATTTCGGAGTGAATTCTGTAAAGCTGATTGATTCACTTAAGATTGTATGGCCTAATCAAAAACAACAGGTTTTAAAAGAATTAAAGGTTAATCAGACCATTGTCTTGAATATTAAGGATGCACGGGATTTTGTTGAGCAGCAGGGCATGCCTGCACAAACTATTTTTGAGGAAGACAAATATGCTATTGCATTCCGTCACCAGGAAAATTCCTTTTTTGATTTTGGCCGACAGAAATTAATCCCCCAGAAATTCTCTCAGCTTGGACCAGCACTTGCCGTAGGCGATGTAAATGGTGATGGGCTTGATGATATATTCGCGGGTGGGGGAGCTTATCAGTGGGGACGTATCTTTATTCAGGGTAGCGATGGAAAATATATAGGCAAAGATTTGGGAACCGGAGAGAAGATCGGAGAGGATGCCGCTGCAATATTCTTTGATGCTGATGGCGATAAAGACATTGATCTCCTGCTCCTTTCCGGGAGCTCTGAATATGGACATAGCTCTTCATTAAATGTTCCAAAGCTTTACCTGAATAATGGAAAAGGTGATTTCAGTTTTTCGGAGAATGCAATCCCGCCAGATATTTCCAGCCTCTCCCAGGTAGCTGAGGCTTCAGATTTTGATCTGGATGGCGACATTGATCTTTTCATAGGAGGGAGGGTGATACCTGATCAATATCCAACACCTGCGCGTTCATACCTGCTTCGGAATGATAAGGGAAAATTTGTGGATGTAACAGAAGCGCTTAGTAAAGATCTGGTTAAGCCAGGACTAATAACAGCAGCACAATGGGCAGATCTCGACAAGGACGGAAGAGAAGA
Source organism: Flavihumibacter sp. ZG627 (assembly GCF_000814325.1). GTDB lineage: Bacteria > Bacteroidota > Bacteroidia > Chitinophagales > Chitinophagaceae > Flavihumibacter. The sequence goes on from NZ_JPHF01000003.1 coordinate 399,738, forward strand.
TCTGATAATCTGCGGTGACTGGATGCCTGTTCGCTTCTTTATGAACAGAAACGAAAAATTCAGCGAGGTCAAAGAAGATATAACAGGTCTGTCAACTATGCATGGTATGTGGCGGTCATTAAAGGCAGTTGACCTTGATAATGATGGCGACATTGACCTTGTTGCAGGAAATCTTGGCTCGAATAATAAATGGCGCTTCAATAAGGAACGTCCTATGAAATTGTATGCTAATGATTTTGACCATAATGGTTCAATTGATCTCATTCCTGCCTACTATATAAAAAATGATAAAGGACAATATGATCTCTACCCTGGAATTGACAGAACCCAGTTGGCTGAAGAAATGCTTTTCATTAAAAAGAAGTATTTACTGAATGAGGACTTTGCCAGGGCAAATATGAAAGAAATTCTGGAGGCTCTTGACAAGGAGGGAATGATTGAATTAATAAGTGAAACAGCAATGAGTGTGTGGATAGAGAATCTCGGCAATGGGAAATTTTTAAGTCATGAGTTGCCCGTTGAAGCACAGATAGCACCTATTAATACTATTGAGTGCCTGGATATTGATGAAGATGGAAATATCGACTTGCTAATTGGCGGTAATGAGTACCAGGCTGAAGTGAGTGCCGGACGCTTCGATGCTTCTTATGGTTTATTACTGAAGGGCCTGGGGAAAGGCAAACTTATGGCTATAAGCCCCGTGAAATCGGGGTTTATTCTGGATGGTAATATTAAACATATAAGGAAAATTCATAATCAGGCAGGAAAAATTTCCATCCTGGTAGGTATTAATAATGACTCACTTCGAGTTTTCCACTGATTTTTCGTAGCTTAATTTCCCTAAAAGCAAGCAACAACATGGAAACCCAAACAAGGCGGGAATTTATTTCCGAAACTGGTAAGGCTACTGTAATGGGTGGAATAGGAGCATTCTCTGCTGCATCGTGGGAGAACAAGCTTCGCCACAAATTCATCCACCACGTTTATTTCTGGTTAAAAAATCCGGACAGCGCCGATGATAAAAAGAAGTTGCTGGAAGGATTGAAAAAACTTTCATCGGTTAAAACAATAGCGATGTCGCATATTGGCGTTCCGGCACCTACCAACCGTGAAGTTATTGATCGTTCTTATGCTGTTTCCTGGCTTCTGGTATTCGACAATAATGAAGACCAGGCCAGTTACCAAACCGACCCTGTTCACCTGAAATTTATTGAAGATTGTAGTATGCTCTGGGAAAAGGTAATCGTGTACGATTCCGTAGAACAAAGCATAGTTTAGTCCTGCAGCTGGCTTGCAGCGGCCTTGTCAACCATCCAATGTGTTACGCCGTATTCCGGTTGGATCACTTGTGATGGATAGAGGTTTATATTAGTATCGCCCTGTAATACCTCTTTCAATGCCATGGCCTTATTGGCGCCTGTTGTCAAAAATAATATGCAGGCTGATTTGTTGGCGATGGTTTTGGTGAGTGTAATACGGAACATATCCTGTTGATTGAGAAAAAAGGAGGTACACCATTTTTCGGTTTCATGCACCACCTCTGTGCCAGGAAAAAGTGAAAGAGTGTGTCCATCATCCCCCATCCCCAGCAACAATAAGTCGAAGCTTTGTTCTTTCCCGTCAAAATACTGATGTAATACCGCCTCATACTGCCTGGATGATTCACGGGGATCAGGCAGGTCGGTCCGCATTATATGGATCTGTTCTGCAGGAATGTTCACTTTATTCAGAAGCGTATCATAGGCCATTCGGGCATTGTTCCTTTCATCTTCAAAAGGAAGGTAGCGCTCATCACCCCAGAAAATATGGATCTTGCTCCAATCGATCCGGGAACGGTAGGGCTCAGTACTCAATATTTCATGCAATCGTTTTGGTGTACTGCCTCCTGATAGCGCCATAGTAAACCGGTCGCGGCTCCGCAATGTTTGCTCGATCCGTTCGGTGATAAACTGTGCTGCATGCTGAGCTACTGATTCGGCATCCGGGAGTATATGCAGGGCTGGGGAAATCATGGCTTGTCTTTTGGTTATTTACCTCTGTTTTTTTAGTGCGTTACCTGCTTTCCTGATGCGGCGGAGGCAATGTCACCCAATTCCGTCCATCGCGCGCAATAAGCGCTTCGGCATCTTCCGGTCCCCATGACCCGGGGGCATAGTTCGGAAAATCAACCGGCGGTCTTTGTTGCCATGCTTCCAATATGGGCATGATCACTTTCCAGGCAGCTTCAACCTGGTCCTCGCGCATGAAGAGCGTGGCATTTCCTTCCATTACGTCTAACAAAAGTGTTTCATAGGCTTCCGGCTCATGCTCTTCATAAGCATCATTATAGCTGAAGATCATATCTACAGGGCTTAGCGTAAGGTCCTGCCCCGGACGCTTGGCCTGGAAACGAAGGCGTATATCCATATCAGGTGCTATACTGATGGTGAGCCGGTTGGAACGCCATGTTTCGGCCGATTCAGGCGGGAAGGCATAACTGGGTGCCGCCTTGAATTGTACCGTTATAATCGTCTCTTTATCCTGCATCCTTTTGCCCGTGCGAACATAAAAGGGAACATCCTGCCAACGCCAGTTATCGATATAAAATTTAACAGCTGCGAATGTATCCACTGCTGAATCAGGTGCAACATTCTTCTCCTGACGATAACCTAAAACCTGTTCACCTTTCATCCACCCCCCCGAATACTGACCGCGTACTGCATAGTGGTGTACATCCTCCCGACTTATTTTCCGCATCGCATGCAATACATCCACTTTCTTATTTCTAATCTCATCAGCATTGAAATTCACAGGTGCCTCCATGGTAACCATGCACAATAGTTGCAGGATATGATTCTGCACCATATCACGCAAGGCTCCTGAACTCTCATAAAAATCTCCTCTTCCTTCAACACCAACCGTTTCAGCTGCCGTGATCTGGATATGATCAATATAATTACGGTTCCATATGGGTTCGAATAAGGCATTGGCAAAACGGAGCGCAAGGATATTCTGAACTGTTTCTTTTCCAAGGTAATGGTCTATCCTGTAGATCTGTTTTTCATCGAACATACCTGCCAATAGCCGGTTGAGCTCAAGCGCACTAGCAATATCATGGCCGAAGGGTTTTTCAACCACCACACGCGTGCACTTTGTATCGGCACATATATTGAGCGGCCCTAGCTTGCTTACGATTCCAGGTACCAGCTGCGGTGCTACTGCCAGATAAAAAATCACATTTGGATGCTCCCCGTATGCAGCCTCTTTCTCTTTAACAATTGCGGCAATCTTCTCATAATCTTCCTCCACTTCCGCATCCATCTGCAGGTAAGAAACATATTCAGAAAATACCTGCCATTTGCCGCCCTGGTCGTCCTTGCGCCTGCTGAATTGTTGTATCCCGTTAAAGAGATGTTTCCTGTAGGAACTGTTGTCATAGGGCCTGCGACCAATTCCGACGATGTCAAATTTTTCAGGCATCCACTCATCAATAAAAAGATTGTAGAGCGCGGGGGAAAGCTTGCGGTGGTTAAGATCGCCGCTGCCTCCAAAAATGAAGATCAGTGAAGCAGACGGGCGTTTATGAGCAGCAGACATAATTTAATTTCTGGTTTTCGTTTTTGGTTTCTGATCAGGTCCATTGCGTATGATACTTGCCTTCCTTATCAGTTCTTTCATAGGTATGTGCACCAAAATAATCACGCTGGGCCTGAAGCAGGTTGAGCGGTAATCTTCCTGTTGTATAGGCATCATAATAGGTCAATGCATTCATAAGTGCACCAGCAGGAAAACCATTCAGTGCAGCTTGTGATACTACCCTTCTTAGTGCATGGATATTATCCGTTACAAGCTTTGCAAGTGTTTCATCAAGGAGCAAATTGGGTATTTGCGGGTTGCGGAGATAAGCTTCATAAAATGTTTCCAGTAAAGTGGAGCGTATGATGCATCCTCCCCGCCAAACCTTAACTGCATTGTGAAGCGGAATTTGCATTTCCAGTTCTGTTGAAGCAGTATGTAACATGGCCATTCCCTGAACATAACTCATAATGATGGCTGTATATAGTGCCCCCCTGCAATCATTTTCAAGAGTGCCGGCATTAAGCATTTCAGAAGGGTCGGAAGTTATTCCAGCTTGTTTGTCGCCATGTATCTTATCAGCTTCCACTCTTTGCGACTTAAGGGCTGAAAGATTTCGCATAGTCACAGCCATATCAATTGTAGGGATGGCAACACCCATGTTCATCGCAATCTGTGAAGTCCACTTACCGGTTCCTTTAGATCCGGCCTTGTCAAGAATCATATCAACAAGATGGTTACCGGTCTCCGGGTCTTTCATGGAGAAAATATCAGCGGTGATCTCTATAAGGTACGACTTGAGCTCCGCTTCATTCCAGCTGCTGAACAACTGGTGTAACTCTTCATTGTTCTTACCCGCCCCGCGGCGGAGTATATCATAGATCTCGCAAATTAGTTGCATGATCGCATACTCGATTCCGTTATGCACCATCTTAACAAAATGCCCGGCTGCACCATTTCCCATATAATCCACGCAGGGTTCGCCATTCACTTTTGCAGCAATGGATTGTAGGATAGGCTTAAGATGTTCCCAGGCTGTAATATCCCCACCCGGCATCATGGAAGGACCAAACCTCGCGCCCTCTTCACCGCCGGAAACCCCAATGCCGATAAAATGAATTCCTTTCGGGGCTAAGTATTGGTAACGCCGAAGTGTATCCGTATAATAAGTGTTTCCACCATCAATTATTATATCCCCCTTATCAACCAATGGAAGAAGACTTTCGATAACATCGTCTACAGGCTTTCCTGCAGGAACAAGTATCATAATCCGGCGGGGAGTGGCCAGTTGGTTAACCATCTCTTCCAGCGTATTAACACCTTTCACGATGGTGCCGGCCGTGGCGGCCTTTTCAAAATCAGCTGTCTTAACGGGGTCTTTATCAAAGCCGATGGCTTTGAAGCCATGATCGGCAACATTCAGCAGGAGATTGCGGCCCATTACACCAAGGCCCACCATTCCGAAATCATATTGTTGGTCCATTGCAGTTGGTTGGATTGGCCGCAAAGGTAAGAAGCCGCGTCCATTTAAGGTGGCGCATTTACGTTACCTATTCCCCTTTTCTATTCAGGATCGTGGAATGGTAGCAAGCGAACCCCTTCCGGCTTTGTGTCCAGCGAGGGCATAATAAAGTATATATACATAGGCGGGAAAGGAAACCATAAAAAAGGAGAGGTTATTGGGAAGTTTGAGGCTATCCTTCAGGAAGCCATACAATAACGGGAGCAGCGCTCCCCCGGCAATACCCATGATAAGCAGGGCAGATCCCACCTGTGTATGTTTACCAAGGCCATCAATGGCAAGCGGAAAAATGGCTGGCCACATCAGGGCATTGGCCAATCCAAGTAAAGCGATCAGTGTAATTGAAAGGTAGCCGTCTGAAAAATAGATCCCGCCACATATGATAAGTCCCAATAAAGCTGAAGCCTGCAGCGCTTTCTGCTGGCTGAGATAACGGGGTATGGTGAAAATGCCGATGATATATCCGAGCAACATAGCAAGCAGTGTGAATGTGGTAAAATATTTGGTCTGGTCGAGGCTCATGCCCATGGACTTCCCATAGGTGCCAATGGCATCTCCAGCAAGTACCTCCACGCCAACATAAAGGAAGAGGCAGGCTACTCCTAATAATAGGTGTGGATAGGAAAACACAGATGCTCGTGCTGTAGAAGAACTATTTTGTTCAGTCGCTTCCTTTCCGATCTCCGGAAGACGGGAGAAGTAGATGAGTAAGGAAAGGGCTACCAGGCAAATGGCTATAATGATATAGGGTGTGATTATACGTGAAGCCAACTCCTGGAGCAGTTGCTCTTTCAGGATGGGATCTGTTTCGGTAAGAACTTTGTTTTCGATGGCCTGAGCATTCTTCAGTACAATGGCGCCCAGTATGATAGGGCTCAATGCCCCGGCAACCTTATTGCAGATCCCCATAATACTGATTCTCCTGGCTGCACTTTCAATGGGTCCAATAATACTGATATAAGGATTAGACGCTGTTTGCAATAAGGCTAGTCCTGCACCCTGGATAAAGAGGCCAGTTAGAAAGAGGGGGAAGCTCCTGCTATTTGCTGCCGGGATAAAAATAAGGGAGCCAATTGCCATAACCGCCAGCCCTAATGCCATACCTTTTTTGTAACCCGAAATTTTTAAAATCGCTGCCGATGGGAGCGCCAGGAAAAAATAAGCCATATAAAAGGCGAAGGTTACAAAGAAGGCCTGTATATCATTTTCCAGCTGGCATGCGAGCTTCAGAAAAGGTATAAGCGTACCATTCAACCAGGTTATGAAGCCAAATGAGAAAAACAGAATCCCTATGATTACGATGGCATAGCTGGCAGAGGCTGATTTGGTGTTGGACATCAGTGTTGGTTTTATTCTTTTCCCAAAATAGGCAATCGGGTGTTCATAAATTGATAAGAAGGCGGGTCAATCGATTGCATATTTTTGCGGGCCTCCGGATATGAATGATTATATGCGGGGTTAACAAGATTTATGGCAAGTAACAGGAAAGCGGCGCTGGGATTTATTTTTGTAACGATTCTTATCGATGTGATAGGCCTTGGTATCATTATACCGGTGGTACCTCAACTGATCACCAACCTGATTAAGGGTGATATGAGTGAGGCCTCCAGGTATGGCGGATGGCTGGGCTTTGCCTATGCCATCATGCAATTTGTATTTGCCCCGGTACTGGGGAATCTGAGTGACAGATATGGACGGAGACCTGTTCTCCTTCTTTCCTTATTGGGTTTTGGAATCGATTATATTTTCGTGGCATTTGCACCAACCATTGGCTGGCTATTTCTGGGGCGTATCATTGCCGGTATTTTTGGTGCCAGCATTACCACGGCCTCTGCCTATGTTGCAGATATTAGTACTTCGGAAAACAGGGCACAGAATTTCGGAATGATAGGTGCGGCTTTTGGGATGGGCTTCATCATAGGCCCGGTGATCGGAGGCTTACTGGGTGAGCATGGCGCAAGACTTCCCTTTCTGGCCGCCGCTGCATTAAGTCTGCTTAATGTGATCTATGGTTATTTTGTACTGCCTGAATCATTACCCGTTGAAAAGCGCCGGCCCTTTCAATGGAAAAGAGCTAACCCGGTAGGATCTTTCAGGCAGTTAAAAAAATATCCGGCAATCTCCGGACTGGTGGCTTCGCTCACGCTAATTTATATTGCTGTTCATGCGGTACAGAGCACCTGGACCTTTTATACCATTGAAAAGTTTGGGTGGACCGAAAAGATAATCGGTTATTCATTAGGGTTGATCGGATTGATGATCGCCATTGTACAGGGCGGTCTGATCAGAATTGCAATACCCCGGCTGGGTAATGAACGAAGTGTCTATATTGGTCTCTTATTTTATAGTGTTGGATTTCTGCTATTTGCTTTTGCCGGGAGTAGCTGGATGATGTTTGTTTTTACAGTGGTCTATTGCCTGGGAGGTATTTTTGGTCCAGCTATGCAGGGGATCATTTCTTCAAGCGTGCCCGCCAATGAACAAGGAGAGTTACAGGGTGCGCTTACCGCACTGATGAGTGCAACCTCAATAGTAGGACCCCCACTGATGAATAATCTCTTTTCCTATTTCACCAGGCCGGGGACGTCCTTTCGTTTTCCGGGAGCACCCTTCGCCATGGCCGCCCTGTTGGTATTAATAAGCGCTGCGCTGGCCTACAGAAGTTTGCATAGTACCATTATGTTACAGAAAAAGCATAGGTAGCACTTACACTTAATAGTTGATTAACAGGAATAAATTTGTGGCGCAACATTAAAGCTGTACATTTGCGTCGTTATTGAGTTAAGGATCCCGGCTTTGGATCGAGTTATTCTGCTACGCATTTTCTGCTATCTGGTAATTTTCCCGCCCGAATCGTTTCGCTCATTTTTTATTTATTTTTTTATTTTAGTATGAACATTTACGTTTCAAATCTGAGCTTCAATGTTGAAGACGAAGATCTTAGAGAGTTTTTCGCTGAGTATGGCGAAGTAACCTCTGCCCGTGTAATCATGGACAAATTCACCAACAAGAGCCGTGGTTTCGGTTTTGTTGAAATGTCTGATGACGAAGCTGCCCAGAAAGCAATCGCTGAACTGGATGGTGGTATGGTTGAAGGTCGCGCTATCCGCGTATCAGTTGCTAAGCCCCGCGAAGAGCGCAGCAACACTGGTAACGGTGGTGGTGGCGGTCAACGTCGTTCTTTCAGCAACAGCGGAAGCCGTTGGTAAGATCGAAGATGACCTGAGGGTCATCTCCCAAAAATTTAGCAGGCCATTCCTTTTTTGGAATGGCCTGTTTTTTTATTCAATGATTTTCTCAATTCTTGTAAGCTTCCCCTGTGCATTCACACCTTCTACAACTATGCGCAACCTCTTGCTGATATCATTGTTGTAAACGTCATAAAAAATTCTTCGGTTATTCCTGTCTGTGAAAACATTTGGATTCCAGTACAGGGTAGGACGATTATCCTCATTGCTATGTTCCGGTTCTACCTTTGAGTAATCGGGCGAATAGAATTGTTTTTCCGGCAAGTAGCCCGGCACATTTGTAAAATCCAATCCTTTAACATTATCATTTGCCGCCGCGCCCTTTTTTGTATACACCGCAATGGCGCCACCACCACCGCCTGTGCCCCCAAAAAATGGTGGCCGGAACACTTTGATCATAGCAACATCACTCATCGAGGTATTTTGAAGCACATCCATCTGCGATTGCATTTCATTAAGGAATAAAGATGGCGAACCTCCTCTCCAGCTTAGCTGGGTATTTTGCCCGGCCCCGGTGATCTGTAATCCAGCTACTTTTCCTTGCAGATATTGGAATACAGACATTGCCGAATTTGCTGTGGGATCATCTTCCATGATAAAAGTATAACCATCCTGGCCTTTGAAAAATCCACTTGCATATTCTTCATCCATCTTTTCCTTCTTCGATTTTGTTCTGGCCACAACCGTTACCCCTGCCAGGGTCTGCACTTTGCGGCGTTCTTCTTCCTGCATTATATTTTTGCGGGCCATGTCGCGGTTCAGGCGGTAGAAGCTGCTGTCCTGCCTTCCCCAACTGGGGGTCCAGGCTGCTGCTGCTTTGAACGAAGGTGCTACCTGCAAAAAATCACCTTTTATATTAATAAGTGCCTTTGAGCTTAAAATTTTGTTCTGGTCATTATTGAACTGGTAGTACATTTTCGCTGTATCATAAAAGATCAAACCAGGAATACTGAATTTACCTTCGGTGCTCACCGGAATCACCATCACCTGCTGGCTGCCATTTTTAAGGGTAAAAATTCCAGTGAGTTCCTTTTGGGTTAATTCGGATTTCGAGAGCCCCATTACCGCCCCATTAATAGTAAGGTAATCCTCTACCGGATGTTTAATGACAGGCCATTTATCTGCAAGAATATCTTCCCATTTAAATCTCCTCCAGCCATTTGTCATCATTACAAGATCAAGGTTTCGTGACACCGATTCTGATTCACTCGAAAAATAGTACCCCGGATTATGAACATATCCCCTGATATCACTGGCAAGCAGAAGGTGAGAGTAAATATCCTGGTCACTTTCATGTGGTGGATTGATAGTTGCATCGGTAACTGATATGCTCAGATTGCATTCAACAGTATCCGGAACATCGATCTGAATCACATTCCTTGCCCTTTTATCTGTTCCTTTTAATGGAATATTGAGGTCGGTGATGAAATAGTAATCCTGGTGATTCACAAAAGCGATCCTTTCTGCCAGTGGTTTTCCTTCCTCACTAAAAACAGTAACCTGTGTTATGCCCGTGGGAAGTATCTCGCCGGGGATTACTGCTTTCACCTCTGCAGAGCGGGTAAGATTTACCTTGGCCTGGTAAAGCAATTGCTGTTGCGACTGCGCAACCAGTACCACGGAAGGCACTTCAGTGGCAGCCGCATTTCGCCTCACTGTGAATTGAAGTCCGCCATCAACATTGTTTATTTCAAGTACCAACCCGGTTTTCTGTATCGCAGGTAGTTTTACCTGCTGGAGTTTTCCAGTGGGGTCTTTGAAGGATGCCGTATAGGTTTCCCCTAAATCAGGAGTGATACTGAACTTGCCCATCCCATCATGCTGGGTAGTAAAGCTTGCATGCTTTTTTCCCTTTGAATCTGTAATATCTCCGGCAATGGTTACAGGGATACCATTTCCATCCGTTGCTTTGAACGCTACTCTTGATTGTACGCCCGCCACCAGATCGCCCCCTTCAGGGAAAAAGTTGAGCTTTGTAACAGCAACAGTTTTTTTTGCTACTGCAATGGAAGAATTCCTCACTGAGAGAACGGGAATTGTTTTTGTATAGAGGAAAGCAGAGTCGAAATTCAGCATCCATCGGGTATAAGCACGAACGTATACAATGGAGTCGGTGATACTTGCCGGAATTTCAAAGGAAGATGCTGCCCCGGCCTTAATGATTGGCGTAATATGCCTTTGTAATAGCTCTCCCTTTTCATTCAGTAATTCAGAATAGAGGTTGCGGCTAAAGGGGGAAGCATTATTTCCTACCTGTACATAGGCCTTGAACCAGATGGTTTCACCGGGATTGTAGGCTGATTTATCAAAATGCAGGTATAGCTTTTCCTGAGGGTAATTTGCGTCGAGTTGGGCCAATGCCGAATCATATTTTTGCGCCTGGCCCAATATTGCTGAGAGAACCAACATTGTAATTAGAACAGTGGCCCGAATTTGTCGTCTTTTCATATCTGTACGCTTCAACATAGTCGGCAATATCCTAAATTTTTACGCAACCGGCGAGGCCCACCTTCAGCAGAAGTAATTTTTATCTAAACCTTTCGAAAAACTCCCAGGTCCTCAATAGTTGGTCCATTCGTTGCCGGTTATTTCCGCTTCGGGTGATCTCATGCGTAGCACCCGGATGCCGCACATATTCCACTGGTCGCCCCAAAACTTTAAGGCTTTTATAGATTTGTTCGCTTTGAATAACGCCGGTACGAAGGTCATTCTCTCCATGGAAAATGATATAAGGTGTAGTGATGTTCCCCACATAGTTGATGGGTGATTCGCGCTCAAGAACTTCCCTTGTCTTCGGCTCCCAGGGATACCCGTCAAAATAGTTGGGTACCAGCCGCCATGCATTGCCTTCCCCAAAAAAAGTTTCCAGGTCATAAACCCCGCGCTGGCTGCAGGCTGCCCTGAACCTCTTGTCGTGGGCTATAATATATGCTACCAGGTATCCGGCATAGGATCCTCCAGTAATATATAAGTTACTGGTATCAGCCCACCCTTCACTAACTGTTTTGTCGAGCGCCGTAAGTACATCACTCATTGGACCTTTGCCCCAATCGTTTTTATTGGCAACCAGGAAGTCAAGGCCATAACCACCTGATCCGCGGGGATTGCTGTATACAACACCATATCCCTTACTACTCCAGTACTGGAATTCATGCCACATGGAACTTTCGCCGGGTCCCCACATAGCAGCCGGCCCACCATGGATCTGTAGCAGGAGAGGATATTTTTTGCCTGCAATATAATTGGCCGGTTTCATGATCCAGTATTCAACTGTGAGTCCTTTGTCATTTACAAAACTTTGTTTAACCGGCTCTGAAATAGATTTCCTGTTAACCCAGTTGCTGTTGAAATTACTTATCCTCTTCTCATTTTTGCCATCCTGGTCAGCAACATAAATATCAAAGGGATTTTTTACCATGGTCTTCACATAAACCAACCGGTTACCTGCCACATCAAATGAGCCTATGCCTTCCTCATTACTTCCCAGGAATTGTTGAGTTCGGGTTTTTAGGTCGTATCTCAATATGCGCACGCCACCGTTGCCCGGAATATTAGCAAATAACAATTCATCTCCTTTCCAGGCGAGGCCACCGGCATTACGGTCAACAGAAATATTTATGAGGTCTTTTTCACTCCCATCGGCAGGCAGGATGGCAAGCGTCGGGATAGTAACATAGCCAACACCACCATGTTGAAGAGCGATCCACTTACCTGTAGCGGAAACCCGGGCACCGGTAAAACGGTAATCATTTTTTGCAAGAAGAGGTGAGAACCCACTGCCATCTGAATTCACCCGGTAAATGGCTGTGGCTAAGGAACGGTCGGGATGGGCGCTTCCACCAATTCCACCTTCCACAATTAGCTTCACATTTGTCAGGAATTGTGGATTATTAAATGAATTAAAACCTTTGGTGAGCTGTTGTTCACGGGCATTTTCACTGGCGGAAATAATAAAAACATGCGACCGGTTCATTTCGCCGCTGGTAGATGATTCGCCCTGAAATTGCAAGCGGTTTATGACCTTGGCTTTCTTGTCCTGTTCATTCTTTTTGAGCCAGGCTCTTACCTCTTCGAAGGATCCATCAGGGTCAGCAGTTTTATTGCCCGCTACCAGAAAATCATTATTGCTAAATCCCGGCTTTTCGATTGACCATTCCGGTGATTGTTTACCCGGATTGAAAAGAGAATCAGTGGCCAGTTCCGTTAAGCTAGCCGATGAAACAAATGCGATCTGTTTACTATCAGGGCTCCAAACAGGTGAGGATGCTCCATATCTGTTATGGGTAAGCTGAATAGCTTCTCCACCATCCATTTGTAAAAGGAATAGTTGAGATTTTCCATCCACCTGGCGGGTAAACACGATCCTTTTCCCATCCGGACTAACTGCCATTTGGGAAGATGATTCTTTTGACGCGGTAAGCTGACGGGGGGCAGCACTGCCATCTGTATTTACCATCCATACTTGTGTTCGATATTGATATTCCCATTTCTTATCAGCTTCCGATTCGATATTGGTTAGCGTGAAATAGGCTTGTTTACCATCAGGTGACAACTGAATATTAGCGGGCTGGCTTATCCGAAGCATATCAGTGAGCAGAACAGCAGAACTGTCAGGCTTTCTGCTCTGTGCCGACGCAAAGCTTAAGCTGAAAAGAAATGATAGCAGGATGGTGAATTTCATATTCGCGCTTTTGTCTAATATACGAAACAGCAGCTTGCAGTTCCTTAGATTTGCAGGGTTAAAAATTGAAACATGAGTCAGCTGGTAAAAGAATTCAACGAATATCGCGAGAAGATGAACGAGGTGATCCTCAGCAAGAATAACCTTGTGATGAAAAGGCTTTGGAACCTTGATACAAACACTTATGATGAGGGCGCCCTTGATAAGAAAACAAAGGAGATGCTTGGACTGGTGGCTAGTATGGTGTTACGTTGTGATGATTGTATAAAATATCATGTTGGCAAATGTCATGAGTTAGGTATCACCACAGAACAGCTTTATGAGATCTTCGCTGTTGCTAATATAGTAGGAGGAACTATTGTTATTCCGCATACAAGGAGAGCAGCGGAATATTGGGAAGAGTTGCAAACAGCCTGAGTTATCGCTTATGCACCACCAACTCCCCCTGGATCTGAATATTTTCAGGGGGAAGGGGCTCATCACCGGTATTATTGAGTTGATTCAATAAAAGTTCAGCCGCTTTGGCGCCTTGTTTTTTAGGGTATTGCTCAATTGAAGCCATGGGTGGATTCTCGAGGTAGTTCGTAATTGGCAGGTTAGCATAACTTACGAAAAAGATATCCTTGTTATTCCGGATCTTCTTCTTTTTGCAATACTGGATGGCATCCAGTGCAACATAGTCATTGATAGCCAGAATGGCTGTGGGGGGCTGTTTGAGGCTTAACAGGGATTCCATGGCTTCAGCGGTTCCTTCCTTGGTAAGATCACAGTATGCCACCAGGCTCAGGTCTATCTTCAGCCTTTTTTTCTGCATCACCTCCATATAGGTGTCAGTGCGTTCTTTGGAGGATTTCATTTCAACAGGACCATTGATAATACCGATGCGGCGATGGCCTTTTTCCATCAGGTAGGTAATTGCCTGGTGTGTGCCTTGTGGCATATCAAAGGCAACTTTATTATATTGGTTTGAAGCAGGTACCCTGTCGAAAAATACTACCGGGATCTGGTACTTTTCGAGAGCAGTGAAATGGTCGAGATTGCGGGTGTGTTTTGAAAGTGAAACGATGATACCATCAACCCGCTGGTTTTTCATGGCCGTGATTATTGTCTTCTCTCTTTCCACATCATCATGACTCTGACCAATAAGCACATTATATTTTTGACTGTTGGCAACCTCCTCGATACCACTAATAGCACCGGCAAAGAAATCTTCAATCAGGAAGGGGAGTACAACACCAATGGTAAATGTTTTACGCTGTTTAAAGAAAATAGCCGTCTGATTAGGTTCATATCCTAGTTCTGCGGCCAGCTGCTGAACCCTTGTGCGTGTACGCAAACCTATGCTGGGGTGATCATGCAATGCCCTCGAAACTGTTGAAACAGAAATGTTCAGTTGCTCGGCAATTTCTTTAATAGTGGGTAATTTCTTATTTATCATGCTATTAATGATCGATTAAATGTAAAGATAATTGGCCAATCAGCTGCGTCGTGAACCCGGGGTTCTCCCTACCTTTGTTTATTATTTGACTTTATGAGTACTACTGAAGCAACACCCTCACCGGCCCTGACAGCCAAAGATTTTGCCACTGACCAGGAAGTACGTTGGTGCCCTGGTTGTGGTGATTACTCCATTCTTGCGCAGGTTCAGAAGATCATGCCGGGTATTGGTGTTCCCAGGGAAAATATTGTGATCATTTCAGGGATCGGCTGCAGCAGCCGCTTTCCTTATTATATGAATACGTATGGAATGCATTCCATCCATGGCCGCGCTACCGCGGTTGCCAGTGGATTAAAAGCTGCACGCCCTGAACTTAGCGTTTGGATTGTAACGGGTGATGGAGACGGATTGAGCATCGGTGGTAACCATACCATACACCTGCTTCGCAGGAATTTTGATGTAAACATTCTGCTTTTCAATAACCAGATTTATGGATTAACCAAGGGTCAATATTCCCCAACCTCCGAACAACAAAAGGTTACCAAGAGTACTCCATTCGGGTCTATTGACCATCCTTTCAATCCGCTGGCACTGGCCATGGGAGCCGATGCCAGCTTTATTGCAAGGAGCATGGACAGAGACCCTAAACACCTGCAGGATATGCTGGTAAGAAGTCATAAACACAGGGGGTCGTCTTTCCTGGAGATCTACCAGAACTGCAACATATTCAATGATGGCGCCTTTGAGATCTTTACCGAGAAATCAACCAAACCCGAACATGGTCTTTTCCTTGAACAGGGTAAACCGCTGCTTTTTGGCGCTAACAAAGAAAAGGGAATAAAGCTTGATGGATTGAAACCGGTAGTTGTAGAACTTACCCAGGGGGCAAGTGCCGATGATTGCTGGATACATGATGAACGCGATTTCTTTAAAGCACAATTGCTGGTTCGTCTGTTTGATAATCCAAGAATTGAAGGACATATGCCAAGGCCATTCGGGGTATTTTTTGAAACGGAGCGAGCCTGTTATGAAGATGTAATGGCTATGCAGATCGACGATACCATTGCCCAGAGAGGCAAGGGCGACCTTGATAAACTGCTCCGGGGTAGGGAAGTTTGGACAATCAGCTAATTTGTAGATATAAATCGGTTGGGCAGATAGGTTAGTTACCTGTTTGCCCTTTTTTATGCCTTATAAAGTCAAAAAAAATGCCAGCGATTGAGATCGCCGGCCTGTGCTTACCTCTGAAACCACAAAAAGAAAGAGGTGATATATTGGTTTTCAATTAATCAATACAATTTATCACGCCATAGGCGGACATCAATGAAAAATTCAAAGGGAGAATTTGATCGGGATGGCTTTTACTGGATAGTGGTCAGGAGAGGAAAAGGTGATGGCGTAAATTTATAACCTGTTTATTGATATTGCAAGTGTTATTAAAAATAAATTATCTTTTTTTTAGCATAGTTACAAAACCTGACCTAATCTATATAGAAAGCCCTGCTGCTCAACCTTCCTGTTTATGCTTAACTTAGGGCATGCTTATTCACGTGCATCCTGATAATCCACAACCCAGGGCTATCAATACTATTATAGAGACGCTGAGGGCAGGTGGGGTGATCATCTATCCCACTGATACCATTTATGGAATTGGCTGTGATATCTTTCAACCTAAGGCCATCGAAAGAATATGCCGCATCAAGCAAGTGGCGCCCCAGAAGGCCCAACTATCGTTCATTTGTTATGACTTAAGTGACATGAGCCAGTATACGAAAAGCATATCCACACCTCTTTACCGCATATTAAAAAGCTATTTGCCAGGTCCATACACTTTTATTTTACCAGCAAGTAAGGAAGTGCCCAGGCTTTTGAAGAGCAAGAAAGATACTATCGGCCTTCGGGTACCCGAAAACAATATCGCCCGAACTATCATAAAAGAATTGGGAAGGCCTATTCTTAGTGCCTCTTTGCCGGGTGAGATGATCGAGGAGTATACTGATCCTGAACTTATGCAGGAAAACTTTGGCAACCTCGTTGACCTGGTAGTGGATGGTGGAATTGGCGGCTGGATACCTTCCACTATTATTGATTGCACCCAGGAGCCCCCTGTAGTGCTCAGGCAGGGTGCAGGTGTTTGGGAAGAAACAGAATAATACATGCAAAACTTCGAAACATACTTTCCACCTTCCCTCATGCTAATGACCGAGCGGGTATTGTTGCGTAAACTTGAAGATGACGATGCTGAAAAACTTTTTGCGATAGCACAGGAACCATCCCTTTTTACCTGGTTCACCCGTTACCTTAATGAAAGGGAAGGAATGGATGGCTGGATAGACGAGGCGAAGTTCCATTACCAGCAAAGAATAAGATTTCCCTTTGTTGTGTCTTTAAAAGATAAAGACACTATTTGCGGGAGTACAAGCCTGGGGAATATTTCATTCCCCGACAAAAGAGTCGAAATCGGGTGGACCTGGTATGGGGACACTTACCGGGGAACAGGTATCAATACTCATTGTAAATTACTGTTGATGCAGTATGCATTTGATTCTATGGAGTTTGAAAGAGTGGAACTGAAAACGGATGCATTAAACCTAAGATCCAGGGCCGCTATGAAAAAACTTGGACTGATTGAAGAAGGAACATTGCGTAGTCACATGAGTATGCCCGGTGGGCGAAGACGTGATTCGGTGTATTATAGTGTGATAAAATCCGAATGGCCTGCTATGCGTAGGAGGTTGCTCGAAATGTTATGATGATAATCCTTCAAAACAAAATTCTTTCTGAACCGGAAGTATATTAAAACTTCTGCGGTGGTAGGAACAAAGGCCATGAGATTCAATTGCAATGCGATGTTCTGGTGTTCCATATCCCTTATTCTGTTTCCAATTGTAAGAAGGGAACTGCTCATGCAGCCGTATCATATGGTCATCGCGGTAGGTCTTGGCCAGAATGCTCGCTGCGGCAATGGAGGTATAAGTGGCATCCCCTTTTACAATACAATGATATGGAAGGCTGCCATAAGGCCTGAACATATTACCGTCAATCAATAAAAGGCCGGGTGTGGGGTGTAATGCTTCAATAGCCCGGTGCATGGCCAGCCAGGAGGCCTGCAGAATATTGATGCGGTCAATTTCCTCTTCGCACACTGACGCTACAGAATATGCAATGGCTTTCTTTTCAATCACTTCCCGGAGCATATATCGCTGATCTTCCTTCACCTGCTTTGAATCATTTAGAAGGGGATGCCTGAAATTACGGGGAAGTATAACCGCCGCGGCAAAAACAGGGCCTGCATAACAGCCTCTTCCTGCTTCATCGCAGCCCGCTTCAAGCAGTTGATCCTGGTAGTACTTTTTGAGTGCCATCTTGCGCTCAAATGTAGAAAGAATCTTTTGTTGTAATTTCAATGTCACGCAAAAACTGTCCACATATGTCCAACACCGCCATTGACCAAACCTTCCCTGAATTTGAAGAAGCACTAAAGGAGGATATCGAGAAGAATAGTGAGATCCGTACTTTCAGAGCAGGAGAGCAATTGATGAGGACTGGTCAGTATTTCAGAAGTACCATGCTGATAATTGATGGACTCGTGAAAGTTTACCGGGAGGATGATGCGGGTAATGAATATTTCATGTATTACCTTAAACCGGGACAAGCCTGCGCACTCAGCATGGTATGTGCGGCTAAACGTGAAACCAGTGAGATAATGGCCAAGGCAGTTAAGGATACCGAAGTAATTGCACTACCACTTTCTTACATGGATGAATTCATGAGTAAATATAAGTCATGGTATCATTTTGTGCTGGAGACTTATAGATCCAGATTTGAGGAATTACTGGTTACCATTGATCACATAGCATTCCGGGCAATGGATGAAAGGCTGGAATTCTACCTGATTAAACACCAGCAAACACTCAAAAACAATATAGTACAGCTCAGCCATCAGGAAATTGCTGATGAGCTAAATTCTTCCAGAGAAGTAATATCCCGCTTGCTCAAGAAAATGGAACAAATGGGAAAGGTGCGTCTTCACCGCAATGCTATTGAGATTATCAGCCTGGGATCGATATGATATGATGATTTCAATCCATTCTACCGCCCCCTCCGCCATAGTATGTGACAAAAGTCATAGATAACCCTGTATATCCACTGCAATTTTGCGATATCAAAGGCTAAAACACTTTCAGTATGAAAATTGAACAAATTTATACCGGATGTCTGGCACAGGGTGCGTATTACGTGGAGAGCGATGGCGAAGCTGTTGTGATAGACCCGCTTCGCGAAGTGCAGCCCTATATTGATCGTTCAGACAAGGATGGCGCTAAGATCAAGTATGTTTTTGAGACCCATTTTCACGCTGATTTTGTGAGTGGTCATCTTGATCTTTCAAGGAAAACAGGAGCAACAATTGTTTATGGACCAACTGCAAGCCCTAGCTTTGATGCACATATTGCTTACGACGGCGAAGTGTTCAAGGTAGGGAAGCTTAGTTTCGTTGTACTTCATACTCCAGGCCATACGATGGAAAGCTGCTCTTATCTTTTAAGAGACGAGCAGGGAAAAGATATTGGCCTTTTTTCCGGCGATACTTTATTTATAGGTGATGTGGGAAGGCCCGATCTTGCCCAGAAGGCAGCACATATGACGCAGGAGCAACTTGCGGAAACCCTTTATGATTCATTGCGGAATAAGATCATGCCACTTGCTGATGATATCATTGTTTATCCCGCCCATGGCGCAGGTAGTGCATGTGGTAAGAATATGAGTAAGGAAACAACAGATACTCTTGGTCACCAGAAAGCAAGTAATTATGCTCTCAGGGCGAATATGACGAGGGAAGAATTTGTTAAAGAGGTTACTACCGGACTAATGCCTCCTCCAGCCTATTTTCCGCTCAACGTGATGATGAATAAACAGGGCTATGATAGCATAGACGAGGTGCTGAAACGCGGACAGCATGCGCTTAGCGCGGAGGGATTTGAAGTTGCAGCCAATGAAACCGGCGCTCTTATCCTTGATACACGTGATCCACAAGTATTTGCGAAGGGCTTTGTTCCCAATTCCATCAATATTGGAATTGACGGCAATTTCGCTCCCTGGGTAGGTGCATTGATACCGGATGTAAAACAGGAGCTATTGATTGTGGCTGAGCCCGACCGTGTTGAAGAAGTGATTACCAGACTTGCACGCGTAGGATATGATTATACTATAGGATACCTCGAAGGTGGATTTGAAACATGGCTAAGAGCAGGTAAGGAATATGATAGTATAAAATCTGTAACAGCAGAAGAATTGGCGGAGATAGCAGGCCATGAGAAGATTAATATCCTTGATGTCAGGAAAAACAGTGAGTACCAGAGCGAACACCTCGCTGATGCAGAAAACGCACCCCTTGATTTTGTCAATGAAAGCATGCTGCAGGTAGACAAAAACAAACAGTACTATGTTCATTGTGCCGGAGGGTATCGGTCAATGATTTTTAATTCAATTCTTCGCGCTCGTGGATATGACAACCTGATAGATGTAAAAGGCGGATTCAAGCAACTAAAAGAGACGGGAAAGTTTGCAGTAACTGATTATGTATGCCCCTCAACATTGCTTTAAAAATTAAATCGAATTAGTGGAATGAAAACAATAAAGGAATTATTAAGAGATCAGAATGCTACTGTTGTTGATGTACGCAGCGAGGAGGAATTTAATTTGTCACATCATCCCGGTGCCATCAACATACCTCTTGACCAGGTACAGCAACGTGCAGATGAGTTAGGGTCTATGTCAAAGCCATTGATCTTGTATTGCCGTTCGGGCAACCGGTCTGGTATTGCACAGGCTATACTCAAACAACTCGGCGTGTTGGAAGTGTATAATGGAGGAGGATTGGAAGATATGGCTCAATCATTAAAGAAATGATATGTTTGATTTTATAAAAAGGATATTCGGTTCAGGAACTGATTTTAAGGCTTTAAGAGCAAAGGGTGCTGTTATTATTGATGTACGCACTCCCGGAGAATTCATGGCTGGACATTTAGAAGATTCAGTGAATATTCCGCTTGACTCATTGAAATCTCAACTCCCGGTTCTGAAGAAGAAATCACAGCCAATAATAACTGTTTGCAGATCAGGGGCACGAAGTGGTGTTGCTGTTACACAATTAAAGCAGGCAGGTATTGAAGCATATAATGGAGGAGCATGGATATCACTTAAACAAAAAATTTAGCATGAGAGAAACAATTTTGACGGGATGGAATTGGATGCGTTGGCTGCGTTTTGCCATAGGTGCTTATGCACTAGTTCAATCGGTAATAGAAAAGGAGCCCTTGTTGGCTGTTGCCGGGATATTCCTCCTGGGCATGTCAATATTTAATATTGGTTGCTGTGCTGGTGGCGTATGTGCTGCGCCCAGGAATATCAAAAGCGGAAAAGATGAGATTGTTCAATATGAAGAAATAAAAAGCGATAAACAATAATCAATGGCAACCTTTCAGGAAATAATACAATCAGAAAAGCCGGTGCTGGTTGACTTCTTTGCAGAATGGTGCGGTCCCTGTAAAATGATGGCACCCATACTGAAGAATGTTAAAGAAAGTGTTGGCAGTGCAGTAACCATCATTAAAGTGGATGTTGACAAGAATCCTGAAGCTGCAAGGCAGTTTGGAATTCAGGGCGTACCCACTCTTATGGTATTTCAAAAAGGGCAGGTAAAATGGCGGCAGAGTGGAGTAGTTCCTGCAAAACAACTTGAACAGGTACTTGAGAAATACAGGTAAGTCTTTATAAGCAGAATAATATCATCAACAACAAACATAAAACAGATAATATATGAATTTTATAGAATGGATCAAACAGCCATGGCCCTGGTATGTAGCCGGGCCACTCATTGGATTAACAGTTCCCACCTTACTGATCATGGGTAACAAATCATTTGGCATTTCCTCTTCTCTTCGCCATGTTTGTGCTGCATGTTTCCCCTCCAAAATTCCATTCTTCCAGTATGACTGGAAGAAAGAACTCTGGAATATGTTTTTTGTGGTAGGCATCCTGCTGGGAGGCATTCTCACAGCAGCATTCCTATGGAACCCGGAGCCAATACAAGTGCATGCTAATCTTGCCAATGAATTATCAGGATATGGTATCACCAATTATACCGGCCTGGTACCGGTTGATGTATTCAACTGGCCGGCACTATTTACATTAAGAGGATTCATTATGATGGTAGCAGGTGGACTACTAGTTGGCTTTGGAACAAGGTATGCAGGTGGTTGTACATCAGGTCATGCAATCATGGGGATTAGTAACCTTCAAATGCCTTCCTTAATTGCCACTTGTTGTTTTATGGCAGGTGGATTTATCATGGCAAACCTTGTACTTCCATTCATTCTTTCACTATAACCCAGCATATTATTATGTCAACTAATACAACATTTGTAGAAGCAAAAACACCCAATACTGATTTTGAAGTTCGTTCTCTTGATACCATGTGCGTCAATGATACGAAAAGGCAGGAACCATGGTACAGCAATATTAAGTATCTGGTACTTGGAGTAATTTTCGGAATTGTGTTTACAAAGGCTGAAGTGATCTCATGGTTTAGAATCCAGGAAATGTTCCGTCTGCAGAGTTTTCATATGTATGGTGTCATCGGATCTGCCATTGCCGTTGGTATGCTCTCCATCTTTATTATCAAGCGGTTTAATATTAAAACCATACATGGTGAAAAGATAGAGTTTCATGATAAGAAATTCAACAAGGGACAGATCTATGGGGGCTTGATCTTTGGTTTCGGCTGGGCAATAACCGGTGCTTGTCCCGGACCACTATTTGCACAGATCGGAACAGGCGCAACAGTAATTATTGTTACACTTATCAGTGCAATTGCTGGTACCTGGATTTATGGAAAGTTTCGTGATAAATTACCCCACTAATTATGTCAATTGAAATCCGGCATGGCTTAAGACAAAACTGGCAGCAATTCAGTTTACTGGTTCTGGTGAATGCATTTGTAGGCGCCATGATTGGTCTTGAGAGAGCCGTGATGCCGGGTTTCGCTGAAACAGTTTTTCAAAAGCAAGGCCAGGTGGTCTTGCTTTCATTTATTGGCGCCTTCGGAATAGCAAAAGCATTTGCCAATCTGGCGATGGCATCACTAAGCAAAAAGTATAGCCGAAAGATGCTGCTACTGGTGGGATGGATACTGGCCATACCGGTACCATTCCTGCTTATTTATGCTGAAAGCTGGAGTATAGTAGTGGTAGCAAATATCCTGCTGGGACTAAACCAGGGGCTGGCATGGTCTTCTACCGTTATTATGAAAGTTGACCTGGTGGGAGAGAAAAACCGCGGCCTTGCAATGGGTATCAATGAATTTGCGGGATATGTATCAGTAGGATTGGCTGCATACCTGGCCAGTTGGCTCGCTACTGAATATGGCTATCAAACTGCACCCTTCATACCGGGGATAATATTTTCTTTCCTTGGGCTGCTTATAACCTTGATATGGATTCGTGATACGGGACATCATGTGAAAAAGGAGTCGGTAGAAAGCAGGATACCATTGCTGGAGAACGTGTTTATCGATACCAGCTACAGGCATAAGACCATAGGGACTGTTACCATAAATGGTCTTGTCAATAATATGAATGATGGGGTAATATGGGGCTTGCTTCCTGTCTTACTAATCAATAAAGGATTCAGCCTTACTGAAACTGGTATGCTTGCCGGATTATATCCGGCAGTATGGGGATTGGCCCAACTTTTCACAGGCAAATTGGGTGATACGCATTGCAAAAAACAACTCATCAGCACTGGCATGTTGATGCAGGCTGCCGGTATCCTTATATTAGTGGTCGCTCCAATTACAGTTCTTGTTGCGTTAAGTATGATATTACTGGGGCTGGGAACAGCACTCGTTTACCCTAATTTCCTATCAATGATCGCCAACCACAGCCACCCTACCCAAAGGGCTGCCTCCTTGAGCATTTTCCGGTTCTGGCGCGATAGCGGCTATGTTTTCGGTGCATTGGTTGCTGGATTTACTGCTGCAGTGGCTGGCATACCCACTACCCTGATTTTGGTGGCTATTATTACTGCTGCTGCAGGCTTAATGAGTCATTTCCGGATGTGCTGCACCAACAAAACGATCTGGAAGGAGACGCCATGTCTTGAAATATACTGATCTTAGTTGCCATACCGGCTGATATTTATCATGGTTAATATCATACCCTTAAGTGACTGTAATCACGAAGGGCGCCTGGCTCCGGGACTACCTTTGACATATAAATTTAATTGTTATGTCTCAGCATCATCAGGTTCTTATAATTGGAGGCGGAAATGCCGGAATTTCAGTTGCAGCCCAATTGCTGCGGAAGCGTTCCAATCTGGAAATCGCCCTCATCGAGCCATCTGATAAACATTATTACCAGCCCGCCTGGACCCTCGTTGGGGGAGGAGTATTTAATATTCATGATACCATCCGTTCAGAGTCATCGGTGATTCCGGATAAAGTAAAATGGATCCGTGATGCAGCAGAAAGTTTCCAGCCGGAAATTAACCAGGTAACTACGAAAAGCGGGGCTGAAATCACCTATGATTACCTCATTGTTGCCCCTGGAATCCAACTCAACTGGAAAGATATTGAGGGCCTGAAACAGACCCTCGGCCGAAATGGTGTTACCAGTAACTATTCAGTTGACTACGCCACTTATACCTATGAGTGTCTTCAACAATTAAAGCCCGGCCAAACAGCTCTATTTACCAGTCCGGGTACAGCTGTGAAATGCGGTGGAGCCCCACAAAAGATCATGTACCTGGCGGCTGATTATCTGCGTAAGCATGGCCTTCAGGGCAAGGTGAACGTAGAATTCGTTACTGCAGGTGGTGTGATTTTCGGCATAAAAAAGTACGCAGATGAACTCATGAAGAAGGTGAATGAATATGGTATTAAACTAAACTTTAAACATGATCTTGTTGCAATAGACGGTGACAAGAAAACTGCGACTTTTAAAGTGGTTGATGGGGAAGGTGTTGTTAGTATGGTGGAAAAACATTTTGATATGATCCACGTTGTTCCGCCACAGAGCGCGCCAGATTTCGTGAAAGCAAGTCCACTTGCCGATGCAGGAGGATGGGTTGATGTTGACAAATTCACGCTTCAGCATACACGCTATAAGAATATTTTCGGAATAGGTGATGCGATGAGTGCACCCAATTCCAAAACTGGTGCAGCTGTCAGGAAACAGGCTCCGGTGGTAGTCAAAAACCTTCTGGCGTTAATAGATGGACAACAAATGCCTGCTGCATACAGTGGCTATGGCAGCTGCCCGCTGGTAGTGGGATATGGTAAATTGATCCTTGCAGAATTCGGTTATGATAATAAGGTTATGGAAACATTTCCTTTTGACCAGTCTAAGCCTCGTTGGAGCATGTGGGTGCTTAAACGTTATATACTTCCCTGGTTGTATTGGAATAAAATTTTAAAGGGAACTGCTTAAGCATTTCTTGCGTATCTTGTTGTTAAGTTCATCCTGCAGTACCCACTGTGGGATGAATTTTTAAAAGCAGCACTATGGCGAATATATTAGTCCCGTTTGATTTTTCCCCCAATGCGATTGCTGCATTGGAACAGGCATTTTATATTGCTGATGGCAAAGGCCTGAATGTAGAAGTTTTGCATATCCTGAATTTTAAAGCGGCGCATGATTATCCGAAGGAGTGGAATATAGATCCTCATCATGTTGACCTTGGTGCAATACATACCCGTTTGTCAGAACTGGTATTTGATAAAATGGAAGCATGTTGCGGAGGTCGAAATAAACTTGAAGTAACCACCCTGGTGAAAGAGAGTGTTATGATCAATGGTGGTATCATCAACCATATGTTGCTGGAGCGGTCAGACATTATTATAATGGGCACCCATGGTGCAACTAATGCAATGGAAAGATTCTGGGGTTCCAATACAGCTACCATGATCAACCATGCCTTGTTCCCTGTTATGGCTGTTCCCCCTCATTGGAACCCGGTACGATTCAAGGAATTGATTGCAGCAGTAAATCTGAAAGAGCTGGCAACACTTGCCTCTCAAATTATCAAATGGGCCGATTGGTTACATGCAGAAGCAGAAGTAGTGACCATGACTTCCCTCCCCTCAACCGACCAGGAAGAACTCGATAAAGCCATACAGGAATATCCTGGAATTAAGGCGCACCTGGTGGAAAAAAAGAATGACCTGCCCATGTGGAAAAACCTGGTGCAGTTCACAGCTGAACGCAAAGAAGCCGCATTGCTGATGTTTGTACATGAACGTACTGTGCTGGAAAAGCTTTTCAATTATAGCATCACTTCCAAAGTGGCTGACGGCATCCGTATTCCCTTGTTGGCACTTCCAACAAAACATAAGTAAGTCGCAGCTTCAACACCCGGTTACAAACTTCAAACATCTCCCTATTTTTGCATCCTTATGGAAACGCAGCAGTACAGGAAGGGTAACCGGGCAGTAGCTACCTGGTTGATTATTGGGGTAGTTATGATCATTGTTCAGGTGATATTAGGTGGGATCACGCGGCTTACAGGCTCGGGTTTGTCGATCACAGAATGGGAAGTGGTGACCGGTAGCTTTCCTCCTATGAATGAAGCACACTGGTTGGCTGAGTTCAGGAAATACCAGGAAACACCTCAATACCGCCTGCTAAACACCGATTTTACTCTTTCGGATTTTAAGTTTATCTATTTCTGGGAATGGTTTCACCGTGTTTGGGCAAGACTAATAGGAATCGTATTCCTTGTGGGCTTCATTTGGCTGACCGCAAAAAAGTACCTCCGCAAGGATATGGTAAATCCTTTGCTGGTACTCTTTATTCTAGGCGCTGTTCAGGGAGCGGTAGGTTGGATCATGGTTGCTAGTGGTTTAACCGGAGATGCTGTTTATGTTAAGCCAACCAGGCTGGCACTTCACTTTATTCTGGCTTTGTTATTACTCTGTTACACATGGTGGTTTGCACTTCAATTACTGATTCCTGCACAACAGAGAATTTTATCCCCACCAATTAAAAAATTGACCATAGTATTACTTGTATTGATGACGGTTCAGTTGATATATGGTGCATTGATGGCAGGTCATAGGGCAGCTACCGTGGCCCCAACATGGCCAACAATAAATGGAGACTGGCTGCCTGCTACTCTCTGGCAGGATAATCCTCTATTGCTAAACCTCATAGATAACCCGATTACTATTCATTTCATTCATAGAAACCTGGCATACCTCATTGTAATCCTGGTAATCATATGGTACCGGAAAATGAGCCAGGCAGAGATCACGCCACTAATAGGGCGATGGAAACGTTTCCCGCTCATACTTACTGTTATCCAGGTATTGCTCGGCATATTTTCTGTATTAACCAGTAAGGATATCATCCCAAATCACTGGGGTAATTTTGAATGGATGGCCCAACTTCACCAGATAGTGGCCATGATATTATTGCTTTCCATGGTAAGCCTTCTTTATCTTTTCCATAAACAGAGGCAGCAGGCATAATTTCGGTCTTGTCTACACGTTTATAGATGTAACTTGACATGTATGAAGCCGCGACTGAAAGCCATATTTTATTCTTTCCCGGTTCAGCTCATCCTGCTTCATTTTAAGAAGTTCCAGGTTTTGCTGTTATTCTGGATGGTATTGTTTGGCGCTGTGAATGGAAGTTTTATGGCGGCATATGGCGTCAACTCCCTTTATCTCTCACCCGAATACCTTGGCAAGGTCAATACTGTAAGTGCAGGAATTGTTGGTGTTACTATTGGCATCTTCATTATGAGCTGGAACATTACCACCTTCATACTGTTCAGCAGGCATTTTCGTTTTCTTGCTACTACTACCCGACCATTTTTGAAATACTGTATTAATAATGCGGTGATACCAGTTCTTTTCCTTGTTTTTTATTTTGTTCGGGCGGTGGATTTTGAAATCAATAAAGAACTTCTGGGTTGGGGGGAAGTACTGATGCTCATTTCCGGTTTTCTGATAGGAGTGGTCATAATAGTGCTGATATCTTTCGGGTATTTTTTTGGTGCTGATATTCATATTGCCCGCAATATGATCAATCTCGACCCGTCTCCACTTCCTTTTCACAGGGGACTGAAACCACATATCGTTCTTAATAGTGGAGGAAGCAGGTTGATTAAAGTGACTACCTACTTAAGCGGCCGATTCGAACCCCGGGCTGTAAGAAATGTTTCACACTATAGTAAGGACTTCCTGGAGAATATTTTTAACCGTCACCATTTTGCAGCCGTACTCTCCATATTTATAGCTTTTGTTTTCCTGATGGTTGTTGGATTTCTGCTTGATTACGAAGTGTTCCAGTTGCCTGCTGCAGCAAGTATCACCTTATTTCTGGCAATATTGGTTGCAGTAGTGGGAGCCTTTTCCTATTTTCTTCAAAGCTGGAGTGTACCCTTTGCCGTTATACTGATATTGGTATTGAACTTTCTCTACCGTAATGGTATAATTGATCCAACAAATAAAGCATATGGTCTGGATTATCGCAGGTCCATTCCACGTGCAGCGTATGATCCTGAAAATCTCCGTCAACTAACCAGTCCTGCTAAAATAAATGACGATAAAGCAGTGATGTTATCGGTACTTGAAAAATGGAAGGCAAAGCAGGGCATAGAAAAACCCTATCTCTACCTGGTAAATGTTAGTGGCGGAGGAACAAGAAGCGCGACGTTTACCATGGAAGTGATGCAGAAACTGGATAGTTTGAGCGGAGGTCAATTCATGAAGCAAACCTTTATGATAACAGGTGCTTCAGGCGGCATGCTGGGGGCTGCATATTTCAGAGCTTTATGGCATGAGAGGGCATTGGGTAAGCCCATTGATCTGCTTGATAATAAATATGTTGATGATATTTCTAAAGACTTGTTGAATCCTATTTTTTCTTCCTTTGTAGCGCGCGACCTGGCGGCTCCAGCACAGAAATTCAGGGTAGGCGATTATGAGTATGTCAAAGACAGGGCTTATTCTTTTGAACAACAGCTTAACATTAATACCCGCTTTCTTCTCGATAAAGAATTAAGTGACCTGGCTCCGGATGAGCGAGAAGCCCGTATCCCATTGATGCTCTTCAATTCCGTAATCACCCGCGATGGCAGGAAAATGCTTCTCAGTACACTCCCGGTTAGTTTTTTGATGCGACCCGGGGGCGATACAAGTATGCATGATGCAGCCGATCCGGACGCCATTGATTTTGCCGCGCTGTTTGCTAAACAGGATCCCATGAACCTTCGGTTACTCACAGCCTTGAGGATGAATGCCACATTTCCTTATGTTCTCCCCAACGTATGGTTGCCCACCGAACCAAAGATTGACGTAATGGATGCAGGCCTGAGAGATAACTATGGAATGGAACTGGCATTGAGGTTCACATATATATTCCGCGACTGGATACAAAATAATACGAGGGGAGTAGTATTGTTACAGATCAATGACAGAAAAGGCGGCGGTTGGGAATATCCGTTTGAGTCGAAAGACATTTCAGAAATCGTTACAAAACCTATGCTTCTTTTACAATATAACTGGTACAAGATGCAACAGTATAACCAATTCGATAACCTAAGCTATACTGCAGCAATGATGGGAGGGAAGCTGCAGCGTGTAAGGTTCCAATATTTGCCAGAAAAGGAAGACATGAAAGCAGCACTTAATTTTCACCTTACTCAACGGGAGAAACAAGACATACGAAACGCGCTGGAGAATACCTATAACAGGAATAGTTTCCGAATCTTCCAGGGCCTTCTAAAGCATGATTCTGCTGACATGCAGTTATCAGAAAAGTGATCTTTATTGTGCTCAGCCTATGACGGGTTGTATAAGCGAAAAACAGCGGGGCAGAACTTTAATATTCAAATATTCACATGTTTCTTTTGGCTCTCCATCAATATGTAATGGCGCGCCATCACGATTGCGGAGTTGAAGTTTTGGTGTCTGGAAATACTGAATAGTTCCTTCTGTCTCTTCTTTTACCCCCGTAAATTGTCCAGCGCTTACCTGTTGTATGAGTGCGAATGGAAGTATGGCTTTATTCATTTTCGGAACTACAACAATATCAAGTAACCCATCATTCAGGCTGGCCTTGGGAGCAATGGTGAATTGGTTTCCAAACTGGTTGCTATTGGCAATGCTTATGAAAAATGCATCGGTTTGGATTACATGGTCATTCACAACCAGGTCAAAATGATAGGAGTTGGCGGTAAAAAAATTCTTTAGTGTTTGCTGTGTATAGGTTAATAGTCCACGGGAAGGTTGTTGTGCAAAATCATGTGCCACTTTAGCATCAAAACCAAGTCCACATAACATACAGGCAAACTGATCATTCACCATGAATGCATCAATGAACCTGGCCTTGCCTGAAAAGGCAAGTTCAATGGCTTTATTGGTTGGTTTTGGAATTCCAGCAGAATAAGCAAGTCCATTTCCCGACCCAAGTGGAATGATACCAAATCGTACATTCATATTTCTGAGATTATCCACTACCTGGTTCACCGTTCCATCACCACCACATATAACCACGTCAGTATAGTTTTCTTCTTCAATCTTTTGCCGTACAAACTGGTAATCACCACCCTCTACAGTTGGTAATATTATGGCATGCGCACCTGCCATGGCAGCACCCTTTAATATCTTGTCACCCAGATCAGTTTTAGGCTTAGTACCTGAAATAGGATTGACAAGAAAAATAAATTTTTTATCTGCAATGGTTGTTGGCATTGGCATTCTTATTGACCCCAACAAAGCTAGGGGATTCGGTTTTCTATGATATGTTTAAATTCTGCTTTGCTGATGGCAAAAACAGTACCATGCCGCGCGCCTTCGGGGAATTGTAATTTACCTGAATTGTCGCTCCAGTTCATCATGTTGATGGATTCAAGCAGGCCATAAGATTTCTGGGTGTATTTATCGAAGTAAAGTAGCCATCTGTTGTTAAATTTTACTGCAGTGGGTCCTTCTGCCCAATATTTACCGGTTATTGGTGTAGTAGGGGATGAAAACCCTCCATCCGCCCGGGTGCTCCTTGCAATACGAATGTTTTTTTGCGCAACAGGCTTCAGGGTTTCATCCTTCAGGAACATCACATATTCATTGTTGTTTCGCACTATACTAGCATCTATCACATTAAAACCTTTATCATAAAGAAGTTTTGCCTTGCTGAAGGTTTTAAAATCTTTGGTGCTTACCTGGTATATACGATGATTATGATCACCCTGCTTTTCTGTTTCCGGAAATCTGCCTTTGATGGTTGTTGACCAGTAAATCATATAATGCTTTTTATCTGCATCAAAGAGTATTTCAGGCGCCCAGCAATTCTCTGCTGCCGGCTCATGAGCCATAACAGGAATAAACTTTTGTTCTGACCAGTTCAGAAGATCAGTTGAACTGGCATAGCCAATCCCCTTGTCCTTCCAGCTCACTGTCCACACCATATGATAGCGTCCATCCGGTCCCTTTGTGATACATGGATCGCGCATAAGTTTATCACCAGCAACCTTTGGCTGCAGGAAAGAACTGTCGTTCTTTAACGTTATCCATTGGTAGCCATCAGCACTTGCGGCAAGATGCAAACCATCTTCACCATTCCCTTTGAAATATGCAAACAACAATACACTGTCCGATTGATTGAATTTAGACAGATCCTGTTGTGTCATCTGACCTCTAACCGTGCGTACACCAAATACCCTCCCTGCAGTTTTCCCATAATTGGATTCTATTCTAATATTTATTAAGTTTTTACTTGATTTTATCTCTATAGGAAGCGTATACTCCCGGTCATAAAATTTACCTGTTGTTCCACCTGTTAATGTTTCAGTATGAATAAGCTTACCATCAGCAAGTATATCAAACTTCCTGTCGCGGTCATCACCCAGATATGTCAGCATTAAATTATTTGGAATGGCAGGATCAATTTTGATATCAAAAGAGAAAAATCCACCGGCCCGAACTTCCCTTCCATTTATTCCAAGTGCATCACTTACATAACTTTTTTCACTCGCCTGAAGGTTATGGTCTCGCTCGGGTTGCATCTCTCCAATGCGGAAAACATCAATGGTGCGCTCTGCAATATTTTGTTGCCTTTTCTTTTCGGCTTCATATTCAACCTGCCTGGCTGTCCAATCGGCAGGCGTGAAAAAATCCCAATACACTGAATAATACTCTTTATACATTTTGTAAAAGGGAATCAGCTCTACGTCTCCTGGCTTACCTACGCCCTGGAGTTTGAAATGCAAAGGCTTGCCGGCCACAGGTTGTATCCAATTGTTGACATTTTTATCAGCGGTTAGCAGAACTGGTGATCCAAAAACAGGGTCTGGCATTTCTGTTCCCAGGTTACCTGCCAGAACAAGCGGACCATACATAAGAGCGATCCTGTTATTATTATCAGGCATGCTTTGGGTATGAAGATTTTTTGGCAATCCGAGCGTAACCCGGTCCTTATTTTTCCATTTGCGGTTTATAGTGATAAATCCGCTGGAATCAGTAATGATTTCTGTTGGTATATTATTGATTCGAAGCACTGCGTTATTTGCCCAATATGGTTTGCGGATTCGCAGAGCGAAACTTTTAGCAGATTTTGTTTCAATTATAAATTGCAGGCTGTCTGACTCAGGAAAATGGTGTTCCTGTTTGAGTTTTATCTTTTTCTCTCTCCAGTTTAATTCTGAGGGGATGAATAGATTCACAAAAAGGCTGCCATCAGCACCGTTATAGTAAATACCCTCTCCATATTTACTATGGTTTTCCATCCCACTGCCCACACAGCAGGTGAAGGATTGGAGAGAGTCGGAGAATTGTTTTTTAGTTCCCATTCGCAGTGGAACGAAATAACACATCATGCCGGTTTCCGGATTCTGTGATGCCAGTATATGATTATAAAGCGCGCGTTCATAATAGTCGCCCATCTCTGCTGATGGTTGCATGCTGAAAAGGCTCCTGGTGAGCTTCAGCATATTATAGGTATTGCATGTTTCAGAAGTGTTGTCACTAAGCCGGTCATTGAGTTTTCCTGCCTCTCCACAATACTCATAATTGCTATTTCCGCCAATTACATAACTATGATTATTCACCATGGTATTCCAGAAAAAGCTTGCGATGGTCTTATCAGCTTTTCTGCCTCCCAACATATACTGCGTAGCGCTGCCAATAGCTTTGGGCACATTGGTATTACTGTGTTTGCCAGGCATTGGATCGATCTTTTTTGAAAGAGGTTTCATAACGAAATCGTCATAGAATTTATAGGATCGTTCCAGGTGTTTTTTATTTCCTGTGATGCCATAGAGCTGTGCAAGCACATCGTTCATTCCCCCAAATTCACAACGCAGCATTTTCTGCAATTGCGATTCACTGAGTCCGGATAGGATGTTTCCAGTCCAGTCACTCATCCCCTCAGCAATCGCTAATGCGCTTCTGTTGCCGGTATAGAGGTATGCATCTACCAGACCACTCATCAATTTATGTACAACATACCATGGAGCCCAGAGTCCATTAAGATCAAAGCCCCCTGAGCGGATATCACCTGCCGCAACTTTACTCCAGGCGCTGTCTTCGCCGGGCATAGCGCCAACAAAACCCGTGCCTCTCGCCTGCTGACAACGTGCAAGTTCACTAACGATATAGTCTACCCGCTTCCTGAATTCCTCCTTTCCTGTTGATGCATACATCATACTGATGGCTGAGAGATAATGGCCAAGGGTATGACCCGAAAGACCTTCAGTCTCCCATCCTGCATAAAGCGCGGCCTTGGGTGGGAGGCCAGCATTCAAATGGAATCGGTGTAAAAGCCTGTCGGGCTCCAGGAAAAGAAGATAGCCCGCATCCTGTTTCATGGCATGATAAAAAGGACTTCCTTCCGTTAGGTGAACATCTCCCAGGTTGAATCCATAAGCTTTAACCGGCACTACCGGTTTCACTTTATAGCGACTATCATTCTTTACGGGTATATATGACTGAGCCTGCAGGCTGGCTGCCACAAAAATTAAAGCAATAGAAGAAATTATTTTTTTCATACTATGTTGATAGGTGTCTGACACATGTTGGGAGGACGTTAGGACATATGTTCGAACATATCACGAACATGTGTCAGACACTGTGTAAAAATCAGAGGACCTGGAAGCCGAAAGCATAGGGATCATCGGAGGGGTCGATGGTTATGGTATTGTATCCAAACACTCGGGCCCAGCCTTCAATTCCAGGCCTGATAGCTGGCATCCCTCCTATACTTGTTTCTTCTTCAATGGTTCCGGTGAAAGTTGATCCGATTATACTTTCATGTACAAACCGATCCCCTTTCTTCAGTTTCCCTTTAGTGTACCATTGTGCCATTCTTGCTGAAGTGCCTGTTCCGCAGGGACTGCGGTCGATAGCCTTATCACCATAAAACACTGCATTGCGAGCAGTTGAAGCCGGGTTTAAAACGGCTCCGGTCCACAATATATGCGAGCAACCATTGATGGTTGGGTCCTCAGGATGAACAAATTCATATTTTTCGTTTACTCGTTCCCGTAAAGTACGTGCCATCGATATTAGTTTATCCGCAGAATAATGTTCCAAACCGGGAAAATTTTTCTGGGTATCTACAATTGCATAAAAATTCCCCCCGTATGAAACATCAATTACAAGTTCTCCCAGCCCTGGACAATCAACAATAAGTTCAGTGGCCGCAAGATAGGCAGGTACATTGGTGAGTTTAACTGATCTGATCTTGTTTCCTTCCTGTTTATATTCAATATTTATCAACCCTGCAGGAGCCTCCATCCTGATTATTCCAGGTGTCTTCGGAATGATAAGGCCCTCTTCCATAGCAATGGTTATGGTTCCGATGGTACCGTGACCACACATAGGCAGGCAACCGCTGGTTTCAATAAAAAGGACGGCAACATCATTATCGGGGTCATGTGGAGGATAGAGTATCGATCCACTCATCATGTCATGTCCACGTGGTTCAAACATAAGCCCCTTGCGGATCCAGTCGAACTCTCTTAAGAAATGCTGCCTCTTTTCACTCATCGAATTTCCCTTAAGAATTGGTCCTCCTCCGGCAACAAGACGAACAGGATTTCCACAAGTGTGTGCATCTATACAAAAAAAAGTCTTTTTCATTATTGCTTGAATAAACAGAAGTTAATTTACCTTAATCTGCCCGTTTAAATATATCCGGGCATATTCTTTATTCAATTTTGAAAAATTAAAACTATGGCTTCATTTTCATGGTCTGGTGTATTTCCCGCTTTGCTAACCCCTTTTGATAAAGACGAAAATATTGACCTCTCACTTTTCGGAACGAACCTCGAGGCGCAGATTGCAGCCGGGGCAGATGGTGTTATCATTGGCGGCTCACTGGGTGAGGCAAGTACCTTATTGAATGATGAAAAGAAAGAATTGCTGCTCTATGCCAAAAATATAGCCCCCGCGGGTTTTCCTGTTCTGGTGAACATTGCAGAGCAACGCACCAGGGATGCCGTAAATCTCGCCATAGATGCAGAAGCCTCCGGTGCCAGCGGGCTTATGCTGCTTCCGCCTATGCGTTACCGGTCTGATGATGCTGAAACAGTCGCCTTCTTCAGGGCTGTGGCAGCCAGTACCTCCCTGCCCATAATGATCTATAATAATCCGGTGGATTATAAGATCGATGTAACCCTTGATATGTTTGAAGAGCTATCTGCCCATGAAAATATCCAGGCAGTAAAAGAATCAACCCGTGATATTACCAATATAACAAGGATGATCAACCGCTTTGATAAGCGTTTCAGTATTTTATGTGGTGTAGATACTATTGCACTTGAAGCACTGGTGTCAGGTGCTGATGGATGGGTAGCGGGATTAACCGATGCTTTCCCAAGGGAAACAGTTGCTATTTTCCGGTTGGTGAAGGCGGGAAAAATTAAAGAAGCTCTCGATATTTATCGATGGTTCATGCCATTGCTGGAGCTCGACATTCATCCCAAGCTGGTACAATATATTAAGCTTGCCGCAGCCTCTACCGGCATCGGTTCGGAATATGTGAGGGCACCCCGTCAAATACTTCATGGCGATGAGCGGATAAGGGTGCAGCATATCATAGATAAGGCACTTGCCAACCGTCCTCTACTTCCAGATTACATGAACCTTTAAGCGGAGGGGAGCTTATACCCGTTATGGTATTGTGCCTTCAATAATTTATTGGCTGAAGCAGAATCAAACTTGTGTTTTTTGTGATCCCATTGAAGTTTTTCCCCTGTGCGGAAAGCGATATTTCCCAACTGGCAAACCTGTGCGGTATGAGAACCTTGCTGGATAGATGTGTTTAGCAAACCTGGATCACCAGCTTTAATGGCACTGACAAAATTCTGCATATGTTTTTCGAGCGAACCACCCTGGTCCTTTTGTAAAACAACAGGTTCCATTTTTCCTTTCTCTGCATTTACATACCATCCTTCCCTGTTAAGTACTAAAGTGCCGTTATTTCCTATGAAAGCAGTGCCGTGTGTAAGTCCGTATGGACCAAGATCAATTCCCGTGGCATGTTCCCATACCATGTTGAATTTATCAAATTCAAAAACAGCAGCAAGGGTATCAGGCGTTTCGGATGCATCATCGGGGTAGGCCATCTTACCTCCTGAGGCCATAACCTGGTTCGGAAATCCTGCTTTCATTCCCAATAATGCATAATCAACCATATGCACGCCCCAGTCAGTCATAAGTCCCCCTGCATAATCCCAGAACCACCTGAAGTTGAAATGAAATCTGTTGCTGTTGAAAGGCCTTTGAGTGGCGGGGCCAAGCCAACGGGTATAGTCAACCCCGGGAGGTACAGTTCCATCAGGTTTGATGGGAACAGGTTTCATCCAACCCATATAAGCCCATGACTTTACTGTTCTGATATTTCCCAGCTGACCACTATGAACAAATTTAATGGCATCCTGGAAGTGGGGCGCACTACGCTGCCACTGACCCACCTGAACTATGGATTTATACCTTTGCTGGGCTGACTCCATTACCAGGCATTCCTCAACTGAGTTGCCACATGGTTTTTCAACATATACATATTTGCCTGCCGCACACGCATCAACCATCTGTATGCAATGCCAGTGATCGGGTGTGCCAATAATTACAATATGTACATCCTTATTTTCCAGTAGCTTCCGGTGATCAGAATAGGTCTTCACCTGCATATTGAGTTTTTCGAGTTCTGCCACCCTTCGCCTGATCACATTTTCATCAATATCACAAATTGCTACGCATTTTGTTCCCGGGATCTTAAGTAAAGCCGTCAGATTACTCCATCCCATTCCATTGGCACCAATAAGTCCGATATTCAGTTGGTCGGAA
Organism: Flavihumibacter sp. ZG627; assembly: GCF_000814325.1. Classification (GTDB taxonomy): domain Bacteria; phylum Bacteroidota; class Bacteroidia; order Chitinophagales; family Chitinophagaceae; genus Flavihumibacter. The sequence goes on from NZ_JPHF01000003.1 coordinate 436,530, forward strand.
GGGCTGGTTCTGGAAAGGCCTATCGTAAATATATCATTAGCAAAAGCGGGGAGCGCAGTTGTTCCTAAAAGTAGTGCACCAGAATTTCGCAGAAAGTTGCGGCGTTGATTTGGCATAGTGTGGTTTATTTATCCAATTGACACTTAATTTACATACAATATCAATAAGGATTGAAAATGTATCTGATTTTTATAAATGTCATACGTACATTTATACCGATTTCTGAATTAACCAAGCATGCCATATGAAGAAGCAGTGTACGATATTATTGATGTTGTTGTCTTTTATTGGAGATAACCTTTCGGCGCAGCAACAAACTGGTGATTATCTTATTCAGCCTGTAGACTTTACCCGTGTTCATTTTACCGACCAGTTCTGGGCACCTAAGATTGAGGTTAACCGCACTATTACCATTCCTTATACTTTGCAGAAAATTCATGAGACAGGGAGAATCGATAATTTTCTCAAAGCCGCAGGTAAAATGCCTGTAGGAAAAATTACCGAATTTCCCTTCGATGATACTGATCTTTATAAAGTAATTGAAGGAGCATCATACTCGCTGCAGGTAAGACCTGACGAGGCGCTCGAAAGAATTCTTGACACGCTTATCCAGATAATAGGCGACGCCCAAGAGCCGGACGGTTATCTCTATACTTTCAGGACAATGAAGCCTGAAAAACTGCATCCATGGATCAGCGAGAATCGCTGGGAGAAGGATCCTGACCTGAGCCACGAACTCTACAATTCAGGCCATTTGTATGAAGCGGCAGTAGCTCATTATCTTGCAACAGGCAAAAGATCATTGTTACAAATTGCTCTCCGGAATGCTGATCTGCTGGTTAAAGATTTCGGTAAGGGCAAAGCTGCATTTTTCCCCGGTCACCAGGTGGTGGAAATGGGCCTTGCTCGACTTTACCGTGTTACAGGGAAAAAAGAATACCTCGAGCTGGCTAAGTTTTTTCTGGATATTAGGGGTGATGGAAAAATCAAGGGAGCTGAATATAGCCAGAGCCACAAAATGGTAACCGACCAGCATGTGGCAGTTGGTCATGCCGTACGCGCAGCATATATGTATACTGGTATGGCTGATGTGGCGGCCCTTACTGGCAACCGGCAGTATGTTAATGCAATCAATGATATCTGGAAGGATGTTATAGACCATAAGCTCTATCTGACTGGCGGAATAGGTGCAACAGGTAATGGTGAAGCTTTTGGCGACGCATACCATCTTCCCAATATGTCGGCTTATGCAGAAACCTGTGCATCAATTGCCAATGTATACTGGAACAGCAGGATGTTCCTGATGAATGGTGACGCAAAATATATAGATGTCCTTGAAAGAATATTGTACAATGGATTGCTTTCCGGAGTGTCCTTAAGTGGAGATAGATTCTTTTATCCCAATCCACTCGCTTCCATGGGCCAGCACCAACGGAGTGAATGGTTCAGCTGCGCCTGCTGCATTTCCAATATGACCCGGTTCATGCCTTCCATTCCCGGATATGTATATGCACAAAAGGAAAATGATCTCTACGTAAATCTCTATGTTGCAAATAAAGCTACCATTGAATTGCCTGCAGGCAAGGTTTCAATAGAGCAGCAGACCAACTATCCCTGGGATGGTCAGGTGAAGATCAAGGTTAAACCCGAAAAGGAAAAAAGCTCCTTTGCTCTTTTTGTAAGGATACCCGGCTGGGCAAGCCAGGATGCTGTGCCCGGTAATCTATATACATTTCTTAACCAGCAGAAACGCCCAATACCCCTCCGTATAAATGGTAAGCTGGTTGACTATAAAATTGAAAATGGATATGTGAAGCTCAATCGGGAATGGCGAAAAGGTGATGTGGTTGAGCTGCTATTGCCAATGGAGATTGAAAAGGTACTGGCTCATCCCTCAGTTAAAGACGATAATAATCGTTATGCCCTTCAAAGAGGTCCATTGGTTTATTGTCTGGAGGGAACGGATAATAAAGATAGTTCTGTGCTGAATATCGTCATCGATAAGGAGGCAACTTTTGAAAATGCATTCAAGCCAGAATTCCTGAATGGTGTTATGGTTCTCACAGCAAATGGTACAGCAACAAAACGACAGGTTGATTCATACCAGCTGCTGCGATCTGCCCAAACAGTTATGGCAATACCTTATTATGCCTGGAATAATCGGGGTGCCACGGAGATGCAGGTATGGATCCCTTTCAATGAATCGGCTGCCAGACCTAAGCCTGCACCCAGCATAGCAACTAAAAGCAGATCCAGCAGCTCAGTAGGTAATGCCCGTATGTTACGCACACTGAATGATCAGTATGAACCCCAAAACTCTCAGGATCATAATGGGGGATACCTTCATTGGTGGCCGCGGCAAAATACAACAGAATGGGTTCAGTATGATTTTGACAGCACCTATACCATAGCCGAGTCGACTGTTTACTGGTTTGATGATGAACCTTTTGGCGGATGCAGAATCCCCAGATCTTATAAGTTGCTATATCTGCAGAATGAAAAATGGTTGCCTGTTGAAACGGTAAGCATGGATTCGATCAGTAAGGATATTTATAACAGCATACGCTTCAAACCTGTGCGTACCAACGCCCTGCGAATGGAGATACAATTACCGGAAGCACATTCAGCGGGTATCCATGAATGGATCATTAAATAGTACTACCAACGGAGCAATGCACTTGCCCAGGTAAACCCACTGCCAAAGGCAGCCAGGCAAACAAGGTCGCCTTCTTTGATCTTACCCTTTTCCCATGCCTCGCAAAGTGCTATTGGAACGGAAGCTGCTGTGGTATTGCCATAATGCTGGATATTATTATATACCTGGTGGTCACGGAGCCCTAGTTTTTGTTGTACAAATTGCGCAATTCGAAGGTTGGCCTGGTGAGGTATCAGCATAGATATATCCGACGCATTCAGTTTATTGGCACTAAGTGATTCCATTATTACTTCCGGAAACTTTACCACCGCTTTTTTAAATACTGAGGGTCCATCCATAAAGGGAAAGTTCTGCGCGTTATCAATCATCTCATGGCTCATGAACATTTCTGCGATGGGAGCATCCTTGAAATCGGCATAATGTCCCCAATGATTGGCATGAGTACCTGGATTATACATGGCAAGTATCTCAGCGCCCTCGCCATCACTATGCAAATGCGTGCTGAGAATACCACGGCCTTCCTCTTCTGTTGGTTGCAATACTACTGCCCCTGCGCCATCACCAAAAATGACAGAGATATTCCGGCCACGGGTGGAGAAGTCGAGCCCGAAAGAATGCTTCTCACTTCCTATAACAAGTATATTTTTATAGGTACCTGTACGGATAAACTGGTCTGCTACCGATAATGCATAAACGAATCCACTGCATTGGTTGCGTATATCAAGCGCCCCGATCTCTTTCATCTTCATGGCCCTTTGTAACAATACACCGCAGCCCGGGAAATAATAATCGGGTGAGAGAGTTGCAAAAACTATGAAATCAATATCCTGTGGGGTGATGCCGGCACGTTCAATAGCGATGGAAGCTGCCTCTACAGCCATTGTAGTGGTTGTTTCACCCGTTCGATCTGCATAACGCCGTTCAATAATTCCAGTTCTTTCCTGGATCCATTCATCACTGGTATCCATATATTTTTTCAGATCATTATTAGTGACAATATTCTTAGGCACATACATCCCTATACCTGAAATTTTTGAACGCAACATGGCAAGCGGTTTAGTGTTCAAAAATATAGAGTATTTTCATAGCATCATGATCATTCAGAAGATATGGAAAAACAATGAGTTACTGGCCTGGCTCAGTGCCTTGTTATGGCTGTATTTTATGGTTGATCCCGGTCAGCAACAATCAGGTTATTGTCCCTTTCATTGGCTGGGCTTTGATAATTGTCCCGGTTGTGGAATAGGCCGTAGCATCCATGCAGCCATGCACCTCCAATGGGAAGTTTCATGGAACTATCACTGGATGGGCATTCCCGCGCTAATTATTATATTACATCGCATTTATTCACTAATACAACCAACAACAAAAAATCTTATTCATGCAAAATTATCTGGCGGGACTGACTGACCTGCAGCCCGAAGAAATGGCAGGTATAAATGAATTAACCAAGAACATGACCGCATCACAGCAACAGCAGTTCTTCATGTTATACCAGGGCAAGCGCAAAAAGCCCCAGGATATCTTGCTACTTACCTGCCTTGGTTTCATCGTTATTGCCGGTGTTCAAAGGTTTGTTATCGGCCAGGTTGGTATGGGTTTACTATACTTGTTTACCGGTGGCCTCTGTTTGATAGGAACCATCGTTGATGTTGTCAATTATAAGAAGCTGGCAACAGATTATAATCTGGAGCAGATGTATGAAGCATCAAGAATGGTAGTGTAAAACATTGATCAGTTTTTAATAACAGTTGTCTTAATAAAATCTTCTATCTCTCTTTCTACCCCCGCAGCATCTTTTGATTTGAACGGAGAGGCAATTACGTGATCGCCGGTTTCTGGCATTGGAACCTCGCGTTTCATGGAATTGGGAGTTGATACCTGCCGGAACATTTCACGCATTGCAGAGACCTTTACCACCGGGTCCTGGTTTTCTTCATCTTTATAATAATAGAGAAGGAGCAGGGGCTGGTTGATCTTTGTAAAGGTCTCTTTTGTCATACTGGTTTCTAACATCTCTTCCAGCGCTACAGTAGCCTCAAGTCTGTAGGGACTGTTCCAGTATTTTTTATACTCTTCCCTTTTATCAGACGACTCCCGGTAGCGGCTACCCGTAACTGCAGTAGCCAGCTCTAATCCCCAGGGATTATTCAACAGCCAAGCATTCGGATCATTGATGGCAATATTGGGGGATAATAGTATCAGCGCATGAACATCACCGGGATAGGTTGCTGCAAGCTGAAGGGCATTGGTGCCACCGGTGGATGTACCCATAAGAATTACCTTTCTGCCCAGGTGTTTCCCTATTGCCAGCGCTTCTTTGGCTGATTCCCAGTATTTATCGGCATTGAGATTAACAAGCGGATCAATAGTATCTATTCCATGTTCTGCAAGCCTGGCGAGAAATAGATTCGCCCCAAACTTTCTGGCAATATTGGTGTGGGTTGGAGCACCTTCAAATTGTGAGGCACTAAAGCCATGCAAGTAAACCATCGCATATTCTGTTGGCTGTTTCAGCGAATCGTTGTTCCATATAATTCTTGCATGGTTATCCGGTTTCAACCGATGGCGGCTTTCATGTTCATTGAGATACATCTCCAGGTCTGCGGCTTCACCAGGAATAACAGGTAAGGTTGTTTTGTATTCAGGTGTTGAAGGAGATGGCCCAGCCATATAACCAATAATAATTACTAAGGGTAAAGCAAGCAGCCATTTCTTTTTCATAGAAGGAAATCAGTTTTGTACCCCAAACTACGAATTGTAAATGCATGGTAAATAGCTTTGTAAAAAAATAAAGCAGGATGTTGGCAGCCGATGAATCTCCTATCGGCAATAAACTTGTTAAATTCGGATAAACCGCCAAAACCAAATGAGCAAGATAGCTGCCCCCCGTTTCCTCGCCCTTGACGTATTCAGGGGTATGACCGTATGCTTCATGATCATTGTCAATACGCCAGGCAATTATGAAACAACACTTGCACCCCTGCTGCATGCAAACTGGCACGGATTCACCCCTACAGACCTTGTATTTCCATCATTCCTCTTTGCCGTCGGCAATGCAATGGCCTTTGTTTTTCCTAAATGGGAAGGAATGCCGCAATCCGTTGTTCTAACAAAAATTCTCAAACGTACTGCTATCATCTTTCTCCTTGGTTATCTCATGTACTGGTTTCCCTTTGTGAGATGGGATGGCAATCAGTTTTCTGCTTTTCCTTTTTCCGAAACGAGGGTATTTGGTGTACTGCAGCGGATCGCACTCTGCTATGGTATCACAGCCCTGTTAATTTATTACCTGAAACCAAAAGCAACATACATCATCACTATTATTTTATTATTGCTTTATTGGTTTCTGATGGTACAATTCGGATCGGGAACGGACCCCTACAGCCTGGAAGGTAATGCTGTATTGCGGCTTGACAAGTGGCTTATCGGCGAAAAGCATATGTATCATGGTGATGGCATTGCCTTTGACCCGGAAGGATTACTTGGAACTTTGCCTTCAATCGCCAATGTTGTTTTTGGTTACTGGGCCGGTGAACTGGTAAGGAAAAAAGGACAGGTGTGGGAAACAGTAGCTATGCTGCTGCTGGCCGCTGCTCTTTTTCTCTTTGTTGCCTATTGCTGGGATCCCTTCTTTCCCATCAATAAAAAACTATGGACCAGCTCCTATGTGATGTTAACTGTTGGGATCGACCTGGCATTGCTTGCTGTCCTTATTTATATTATTGAATTCAGGAAGATGGCGGGCTGGACAAGTTTTTTTACTGTCTTCGGCAAGAACCCACTCTTTATATACCTACTTTCAGAAGTTATTGCGATTCTTCTCTGGTTCTTTAAAACCAGCGATGGCAAACCCTATTACAATCATTTATACGAGAAGCTATTTAGTTATTTAGGTCCTTATACCGGATCCCTTGCTTTTGCCCTGTTCATCATGATGGTCTGCTGGCTGGTGGGTTGGTGGATGAACAAGCGGAAGATTTATGTGAGGGTATAATAAGGGTAATAATTCGCTCTTATATAACAAATTCTTTATTCAATACTGCTTGCCAGCCCGTCATTTTGGCTTACCTTTGCGCGCCCTTAGGGCTTTGGTTGAATGGTGGCCCCATCTAACCATTTAATCTTCAAGTAATTAGAAAATGGACATCAGAAATATAGCAATCATTGCACACGTTGACCACGGTAAGACTACCCTGGTTGACCGCATCCTCCACACCACCAAGGTGTTCCGCGAAAACCAGGATACAGGTGACCTGATCATGGATAGTAACGACCTTGAGCGTGAAAGAGGCATTACCATCTTTAGTAAGAACGCAGCCGTAACTTATAAAGATGTGAAAATCAACGTAATTGACACTCCGGGCCACGCCGACTTTGGCGGTGAGGTAGAACGTGTTCTGAAAATGGCTGATGGGGTTATTCTCCTCGTAGATGCCTTTGAAGGACCAATGCCACAAACCAGGTTCGTATTGCAGAAAGCCTTACAGCTTAACCTGCACCCAATTGTTGTGATCAACAAAGTAGATAAGCCAAACTGTCGCCCCGATGAGGTGCATGATGCAGTATTCGACCTTTTCTTTAACCTCGATGCTACAGAAGAGCAGCTTAACTTCCCTACCTTCTATGGTAGCGGTAAGAACGGATGGTTCAACGACAGTCTTACACAGAGTGAAGATATCACCCCACTCATGGATGGTATACTTAAATATGTACCAGAACCAAAAGTTGAGGCCGGTCCGCTCCAGATGCAGATCACTTCCCTCGATTATTCCTCTTTCCTTGGCAGGATCGCCATTGGAAAAGTAGCACGTGGAAGCATAAAAGAAAACCAGCCCATCGCCCTTATGCAGGCTGATGGTACCTTTAAGAAGCAACGCGTTCGTGAACTCTATGTATTTGAAGGCATGGGCAAGCGTAAGGTAACCGAGGTTCTTGCCGGTGATCTTTGTGCTGTTGTGGGATTGGAAGATTTCAATATCGGTGATACCATTTCTGATCAGGAAACAATGGAAGCATTGCCCGTTATCAGCGTGGATGAACCAACCATGAACATGCTATTCAGCATCAACAATTCACCTTTCTTTGGTAAGGATGGTAAGTTTGTTACCTCCCGTCACCTCCGTGACCGCCTGATGAAAGAAACAGAAAAGAACCTCGCATTGCGTGTGTTCGATACCGATAGTGGAGACAGCTTCCAGGTTTATGGTCGCGGTATTCTTCACCTTGGTGTATTGATCGAAACCATGCGTCGTGAAGGATATGAACTCACCGTTGGTCAGCCCCAGGTTATCCTGAAAATGATCGATGGCAAAAAATGTGAGCCATATGAAATGTTGGTAGTGGATGTACCGCAGGAATTTGCTTCCAAAGTTATCGACCTGGTTACCCGTCGTAAAGGCGAAATGCATGTGATGGAAACCAAGGGTGATATGCAACACCTTGAGTTTGAAATACCTTCACGCGGACTAATCGGCCTTCGTACCCAGATGCTTACAGCAACAACAGGTGAGGCAGTGATGAACCACCGTTTCATTGAGTATAAGCCATGGAAGGGACCTATACCTGGTCGTAACAATGGTGTTTTGATCTCTAAGAATACTGAAAAGACAACCGGTTATTCCATTGATAAACTTCAGGATCGCGGAACTTTCTTCGTTGATCCGGGAGAGGATGTATACGCTGGACAGATTGTTGCGGAGAATATCAAACCCGGCGATCTTGTAGTTAACGTTACGGAACCTAAAAAGCTTACCAACCACCGTGCGAGCGGAAGTGATGATGCAACAAGAATTGCACCCAAAACACAGCTCAGCCTTGAAGAATGCATGGAGTACATCCAGCATGACGAGTGCATCGAGGTAACGCCAATCAATATCCGTATGCGTAAGATCTATCTCGATGAGAATGATCGAAACCGCATCCAGAAAATGGCGAAGACGGAAGAAGTTGGGTAATTAGGTGTCTGACACATGTTCGGAGGATGTTCGAACATGAACAGGAATTATCTATATAATTGAAGTCGTTGCGAGCAATCGCAGCGACTTTTTTAATTAATTGACGGCTAATCTTTTTGAAAGGTCCAAAGTCTGAGTCCGCTAACCGGCTCAATAAGATCGCGGAGAATTCGGAAGCCAAGGTGTTGATAAAATGAGACATTCGTTGGTTGTGCAGTTTCGAGATAAACCGGAATGCCATCAGCAGCAGCTTTTTCTATAACCGGATCAAGCAATTTCCGGCCATAACCCTTGCCCTGGTGAACCGGGTCAACACCCACCACCATCGTGTACCAATGAGGGATAGAAATATCTTCTTTATGGAATGCTTCCACAAATGCAATTGAGTTAAAGAAGCGATCCATTTCGGCAGCCCCAAGTAAATAAGGAAGTTTATCGATGCCAGCAGCAACCGCCATATCCGGACTGCCATCCGTTTCACCGGGACGCAACCAAACAACGGCTCCTCCGATGTCATCTGTTGTATACACATCTCCAAACAGGAAGCCATAATTCAGAATTGCTTTGAAATGCAGCGGCGATTTTTCGCGGTTATCATTTTCATCAGGAAAAACATACCGTTGTAATGGGTCCATGAAGAATGCATTAGCCAACGATAGCGATGCAGCATCCAATTCTTCTTCTTTAATTTTTCGAATGTCCATAATTTATATATGCGTCTGACGCCTGTCAGGACAAGCGTCAGACGGCTTTTCGCCGACTAAGTATAGTAATATATGAAATTTATGCATTAACTATACGGCATTCATTACCTCATAAAGCCAGGCCGGGACTGTTGCCTTCAACAATCGCATTACTATTGTCTGGCAACCCGTAATTTTGTACAAATCCCTGATAATGATACGTGCTGTTGTTTCCATCCTGATGATTTTTTTGTTATCTACTGGCCTTGAAAGTCAGGCACAATGTTCTATATGTACTAAAACAGCCCAACAGCTTGGCGAGAAGCCGGCAAAAGCACTTAATGGCGGTATCATTTACCTGGCTGCTACGCCCCTCGCTATTCTTGGTATACTTGGTTTTCGCTGGTATAAGGCAAACCGGGATATGTTCTAGATTTCCCCGCCTTCCTGCTGTAATTTAATTACAAAATGAAGCCTAATTGAGGGGCATTAAGACTTGGGATTATTTTGTTAAAACAAGCAAAATCAGCTGTAGTTTTGAACTTTTTGTGGGCTTCCCTGTTTTATCGGAACACTTAATTGCCTGTTCAAAGGATCAGGCTGCAGCATTTAACTCTCTTTCACATAACGGAAACCAAAATGGCAAATGATCTAGCTGAGAAGGACCTAAAGCGTCCTTTACAACGCTTATTGCAGGTACTAAACCTGGAAAGAAAGGAAATAGGGTCTATTTATTTTTATGCGATACTCGCCGGACTTTTGCAATTAGCCGTTCCGTTAGGTGTGCAGGCCATTATCAATTTTGTTCTTGCCGGCCGGATGTCTACCTCTATTATTGTGCTCATAGTACTTGTTGTGATCAGTGTGTTTTTAACTGGCTTATTACAGGTAAACCAGATGAAGATCATAGAAAAGATCCAGCAACGCATTTTTACCCGTTATTCATTTGAATTTGCCTGGCGCATTCCACGTCTCGATCTGAAAAGGATTGATCAGTATTATCTCCCTGAATTTGTTAACCGTTTCTTCGACACCATTAATCTCGAAAAAAGTTTAAGCCGGATCCTTCTGGATATACCCGCAGCCATGATCCAGGTGATCTTTGGTCTCATACTTCTATCACTTTATGCAAATGTCTTTATCATTTTCAGCTTATTAGTGTTACTAATTCTATTTATAATTATTCGGGTCACTTACGCAAGAGGGCTTTCCACAAGCCTCGATGAAAGCGAAAATAAATATGCGGTAGCAGGATGGCTGGAAGAAATAGCCAGGGTGTTGAAATCATTCCAGTTTTCACGGGGGTCATCATTGCCCGTTGATAAAACAGACGCCTTGGTAACAGGTTATCTCCATGCGCGCACAAGTCATTTCCGAATTTTGTTGATGCAGTATTGGTCTCTTATCGGTTTTAAAATTATTATCACTGCTGGTATGCTGATAGTGGGCGCATTTCTGTTGGTAAGTAATGAAATTAACGTTGGTCAGTTTGCGGCAGCTGAGATCGTTATATTATTAGTACTGGCATCCGTTGAAAAACTTATCCGCAGCCTTGATAAAATTTACGATATCCTCACCAGCGTTGAGAAACTAGGTAAGGTGATTGATAAGCCATTGGAAGCTGAAGGGTCACTAAGACCCGACGAATTACAGCAGGGTATGTCCGTTTCAGTCAGCGATCTCAGTTTCAGTTATAACGATGAGACCTCTATTTTGCAACAGGTATCATTTGATATTCATTCAGGTGAAAAGGTCTGTATTACAGGAGGCGATGGTTCAGGTAAGTCAACCATACTGAAATTATTAACCGGCGCTTATAACGATTTTCGGGGGAGAATAAGTATCAACAATATTCCAATTGGTAATTATAACCCAGCCTTCTTGCGGGCAGAAACAGGAATTCTTTTTCATCAGCAGGATATATTCCAGGGAACGCTCTATGAGAATATAACGCTGGGTGATACTGCAGTTACTACGTCTGAAATTACAATACTTGCAACTCAACTCGGAATCAGTGATTTTATCTCCTCTCTGAAAAAAGGTTACGATACCCCAATTGATGCTGCCGGAAAGCGATTGTCCAGTGCCGTTATCCGAAAAGTACTTTTATTGAGAGCGCTCATATCCAACCCTAAATTATTATTACTGGAGGAGCCCTGGCTGGGCTTTGATGCAGAAAGCAAGGCAAAAGTTGAAAACTATTTACTGCACCAGATCCCTGGAACCACAGTGATCGTAATCAGCAATGATGAAGATTTTTCAAGGAAATGTGATCAGGTACTTGCCATGCAGGATGGAACAATTATTAAGAAAGCAACACCATAATACTAACCAGTTATAATAGCAGAATATGGCCTTTCAATTATTAACTCCTGATATACAATCCAAGGTTGGAAAGCCCTTACAATCCTTTGGAAAAATTTACCGGCAAAACAAGGTGAGTAATATCCGGCTTTACTTTTTTCTCATAATCCTATTCGTGATCATAATCTTGTTTTTGCCATGGACGCAGAATATTCGCAGTACTGGAGCGGTTACAACATTAAGGCAGGAACAAAGACCACAACAGATTAATAATATTATCGGTGGACGTATTGTAAAATGGTGGGTGAAGGAGGGCGACTTTGTTAATAAGGGGGATACTATTGTGCAGCTGGCAGAAATAAAGGATGATTACCTCGATCCGAATCTTTTGCAGCGTACCGAACAGCAATTATCTGCAGAGCGAATGACCATTGATTTTTATGAAGGAAAAGTAAAAAGTACAGATCAGCAGATTAAGGCACTCGAGAATGAAAGAGAGTTGAAACTGAATTCAATTGATAATAAGATAATCCAGACCAACCGCAAAGTACAGAGCGATAGTATGAAAGTTAGCGCGGCAATGAACGAAATGAATGTTGCCGATCGCCAACTGGAGGGTGCAGTGAAAATGTATGAGCAGGGAGTTATTCCATTAACTGAGTTTGAACGAAGAAAAGTGATGCACCAGAATGTGAATGCGAAATTGATTGGAGCACAAAACGATTTCAACAATAGCAAACAGGATCTGCTCATTTTACAGTTGGAGCGTAGCGCAGCAATTCAGGAATATGCGGAGAAGATTGCAAAGGCTTCAGGTGATCGGTTTCAATCCCAATCTCAGATCTCCAGTGGTCAAGGGAAAGTGGCGAAGTTGCAAAATCAATATGATAATTACAGGATCCGTAATGGACAGTATTATGTGCTTGCGCCGCAGGATGGACAGGTAATTAAAGCAATGAAGGCCGGTATTAATGAAATGCTGAAGGAAGGTGATATGATTGTTGAAATAGTCCCTAAAAATTATCAGCTGGCGGTTGAGGTGTGGGTGAAGCCAATGGATCTGCAACTACTTACCCCTGGACAAAAAACACGGTTTATGTTCGATGGATTTCCGGCAATTATTTTCAGTGGATGGCCCGAAGCTTCTTATGGAACCTATGGTGGTGAAATTGTAGCCATTGAATCGAATCTTAGCAGCAATGGTATGTTTCGGGTTTTGGTAGCAGAAGATAAGAATGACCGACCCTGGCCCGCAAACATGAAACTCGGCACAGGTGCGGTAAACTTTACACTCTTGAAAGATGTATCGGTATGGTATGAATTATGGCGGCAGATCAATGGTTTCCCGCCTGATTATTATCGCCCTCAAACAACATCAAACGCAAAAGAAGGGAAAGAAAATAATTATTGATGATTAAGGATGCAGTACATAATTTGAAAACTGGCTTATTGACTTTATTCGTTTGTTGCACAACTGCAGGCAAGCTCTTGCAGGCGCAGGACTCTTTGCCTGTATTGTCGGAAGATGATTTTATCAATATTGTGAAAGAGCATCATCCTGTTGCTAAGCAGGCCGGCTTATTGGTAGATGCTGCAAGAGCGCAACTTGTTGCTATACGAGGAGAATTTGATCCGCAGGTATTTCTAAGCAACGATCAAAAAACATTTGATGGAAAGAACTATTACAATTATTCTAATGCAGAGCTTGGTATACCTACCTGGTTTGGCCTAGAAGTTTATGCCGGCCTGGAGAATAATAGGGGGGATTTTACTAATCCTGAAGTATCGCTTGCCCGTACGAGTTATGCTGGCATCAGTTTACCATTATTAAAAGACCTTGTATTGGATAAGCGCCGTGCCGCTCTTGAGCAGGGAAAACTATTTACTCAGCAGTCAGCTTTTGAACGACGTGTTTTGATCAACGATCTTTTATTGGATGCATATAATGCCTATTGGGCCTGGGCCCGCGATCACCAGTTACTGAAGGTACTGGATACCACTATTTTATTGAATGAAGCCAGATACCAGCTGGTGCGTGTTTCATTTGAACAGGGCGATCGTGCAGCTGTTGATACTACAGAAGCACTAGTGCAATTGCAGGCCTTTCAGCAACAACGGGAAGAAGCATGGTTGAAATTCAGGAAATCAACATTGGAATTGTCAACATTTTTATGGATGGAAGATGATAAACCCGTTTACCTCAACGAGCGGGTTATTCCCGATACCTTATGGTCAAAGCAACCTATTGCAAAATATGAAGTGGACCAACTCAATAACTGGATCGCAGAAGCGCTTACTGGCCATCCTAAGTTGCAGGAAATCAATTATAAATTGCAATCCCTGGAAGTTGAACGAAGATTAAAATTTCAAAGCCTTCTCCCAAAAGTTGACCTGAAGTATAATTTTCTGCAAAAAGGATATAATGTGACTAATGCCTTTAAGGCTAATCTATTTGTGAATAATTACAAGTTTGGGGTAAATGCAATTATCCCCATTCCCAATAGAAGTGGAATCGGTAATTATCGTGCTGCAAAGATCAAGATTAAATCCACCGAACTTGATCGCAGCTTCACAGAACTGAATCTTGAGAATAAGATCCGATTCCATTACAGTGAGGTGCTCAACCTGCAAAAGCAAATAGCCATTTACGAAAATGCTTACCGCAACTACTCACGCCTTTTTGAGGCAGAGCAGCTGAAATTTTCCCTGGGTGAAACAACCTTGTTCTTACTTAACTCCCGCGAAACCAAATTGTTAGAAGCAAAGCAGAAGCTACTGGAACTTAAAGTGAAGTTTTACCAGGCCTTCGCTGCATTAAACTGGGCCGCGGGCGGGTTGCAGTAATCTACTTCCACAATCAACCAGGCGCCGCATATTAGAGTTCTCCAGTGTTCAAAAAATCCGGAGTTGGATATACTTATCAGATGGGGACCGGATGGAGATAAAGAGGCGACCAGGAGGCGACCACTATTAATCTAAGTAAAGGTTAAATGCCTTCTTTAGCGGTCGAATAGCTGTCTGCCTCAATGAAATTGCATCACAAATTTGTATAGATTAAAGGCGTTCTTTTCCTGGAGCTCCTCAATTGCTTCCTTAAGCCGCTGCTTATTGATATCCTTCATCCGGTTACGCTCAATAAGGTGGTATGCCCTTTCGGCAAGCAGCCAGGCTTTTCTATCTGTTTGCTCATGGTGAAGTAATACAGCTTCAATTGCTGCCAGCACTTGCTCCGTTCCTTTTTTTTCAGAAGCAATGGTTTTGATCACCTCCACTGCGTTTTTATGGCGGCTGAATGTGGGTGCCAGCATGCTCCGAAGGTTGCGGACGAATTGATCGGCATCGGGACGGTCAGCCTTATTTACTACAAACAGATCTGCGATCTCCATCAGTCCCGCCTTCATCGTTTGGATCTCATCTCCCGCTTCAGGTACCAATATCACAGCTGTAACATCTGCCAGACCAACAATCTCTACCTCGCTTTGTCCCACCCCAACAGTTTCCACTATTATATAATCAAATGGCGCAACTTTAAGTAATTCAGTGATCTCAATGATATGAGGATGCAATCCCCCCAAAGATCCACGG
The DNA here is from genome assembly GCF_000814325.1 of Flavihumibacter sp. ZG627. Classification (GTDB taxonomy): domain Bacteria; phylum Bacteroidota; class Bacteroidia; order Chitinophagales; family Chitinophagaceae; genus Flavihumibacter. The sequence continues at coordinate 451,715 of NZ_JPHF01000003.1, forward strand.
GTTGCGAGTGAACGAATAAAAACGGAGGGGTGATTGTACCAGTCATTCATGCGTATGCGATCACCTAACAACGCGCCCATATTGAATGGGGATGATGGATCCACGCAGAGAACGGCAACTTTCTTACCTGCATCCACCATTATGCTGATGAGAGCGTTGACAAGGGTGCTTTTGCCAGCCCCCGGTGGACCGGTAATGCCTATGACCGGAGTATTGAAATGCGGCAGCGATTGCATAAGGTCCTCATATCCAGGTACTTCGTTCTCAATCATGGAGATGCTTCGGGCTATCAGTTTAAAATCGCCTGTAAGAATTCCTTTCAACATAAGCTGCCAGATTGGCTTGAAAGATAAGACCAGGAATTCAATTCTGATGACTGGACTGCCAACTTAGAAAATTATTTCTAATATTGCTCCAGATCAAAGTGGGAACATGTTCAACTATTCTTCTCTTAGGACCAGGAAAGTGGTCATCTCCGAGGCCGTTTACTCGGTGATCATACCCTCTTGGAATAACCTTCCTTTCCTGAAGCTCTGCATTGAGAGCATCCGAAAAAACTCTTCCCTGAAAATGCAAATTATCATTCACCTGAATGAGGGGAAGGATGGTTCACTTGAGTGGGTGCAGTCTCAACCAGAATTGAGCTATCTGTTGACTAAGGAAAATGTTGGCGTTTGTTATGCCCTAAACATTGCCCGTACCTTAGTGGAAACTGAACATATTGTCTATTTAAATGATGATATGTATGTATGTCCGGGCTGGGATGCCGCCCTGATGCAAGAGGTTCAGGGCCAGCAAGGGAAACTTTACTTTATTTCAGGAACCGCCATTGAGCGCAATCCGCAGAGCAATTGCTCCATCAAGGGTGACTACGGAGAGGGTATAGAAGATTTCATGGAAGAGGCCTTGCTGAAGGAATTTGACAAATTACCGATGGAGGATTGGCAGGGTGCCACCTGGCCGCCTAATATCATACATCGGGACCTTTGGGACTTAGTGGGAGGTTACAGCACGGAATTTAGTCCGGGCATGTATTCAGATCCCGATTTTTCAATGAAACTATGGAATGCGGGAATTCGTTATTTCAAGGGGGTGGCTGCAAGTAGGGTATATCATTTCGGTTCTGTTTCGACCAAAAAGGTAAAAAAAAATCGGGGCTACTATCAGTTCATTGCCAAATGGGGTTTTACTTCGAGTACCCTTACCCGCTATATACTCAGAAGAGGAGAAAAGTTTGACGGGCCATTAAAGAATTACGCCTTACCTGTTACATTAAGAATCAAAAATTTCTTCAAGCGAATTGATTTGCTCTTCAGGGAATATTAGCCTCGATCAGATGATCTCGTAATTCCGAAAGGCAAAAAGTCGCTTACCGGTAATTTTCTCCAACCTATAAAGAAGCCAGTCTTTGAAAGAAAATTTCTTTTTACTGATATCGAAGTTCACCTGCCAATTTTTGTTTCTAATTCTTTCCAAATACACAGCAGGATGGGTGCCTTCAAATCTGACAAGTGATTCGAAGTCATTTGGGTTGAATAATTCTTCTGGTGCCCCTCCCTTTTTGCCCATTTCCTCCCAATAGTGGACCATATTCGCCACTTTCGACCTCATCTGTTCCTCGCTCTTCACCCATCCATAATGATATACCCAGGCTTGAGTGGGTTTTACCCTGATCTTTTCACCGTTTCGTCTAAAACCCTGGGCATCGCGGTAGGCGCGGATCGATTTATCATTGCGGATCAGCCTCACTTCTTTATCATACCATTTTCTACTGTCTCCCACATAGTCATAGGTGCCATAAAAATGAAGGTAATTGAATAGCAGTCCATCCACGCGGTGGTCAGCCAGGTGCCGTTTGGCGGCATCCAGAATGGAAGCGTGGTATTTTTCATGGATGCATTCATCGCCCTGGATGTAGAATGCCCAGTCGCTGTCGGCACCCACCAGATCAAACGCTTTATTGGTTTCATCGGCCAGCACGAAACCACCTTTCTGAAGGCTCTTATCCCAAACAGAATGATGAATGCGAATTTTATCGGAGTTGATAGAGCGGATCAGGGCCTCGGTATCATCTGTGCTGTCGCCTACCAGAACAATCATCTCATCCACTATCGGTAAGATCGACCGGATGGCTTCCGTAATGGGATAATCGTTGATGACCGCATTTTTGATGATAGTAAATCCGGTAATTTTCATAAACTTTATTGTGGCGTAATAGTTACCTGTTATAAGGCGAAGATAAGACCAACCGTGAATGCTGATCCATGACAAATTTCATTCCTATATTCCCCCTGGCCATCGTTGTTTACCCCGGAGAGCAACTTAACCTCCACATCTTTGAATCGCGCTACAAGCAGCTTATAAACGAATGTGTTGACGGCAAGAAGTTTTTCGGCATACCCACCGTTCTAGAAAAGAAAGTACAGGAGGTGGGTACACTGATGCGGGTAACCGAAGTGACCAAAATTTATGAATCGGGCGAAATGGATATCCGCACAGAAGGGGTGAAGGTATTCCGCATCCTCGAGCAGGTGAAGGATATTCCTGACAAACTCTACACGGGTGCTATTGTCAATTACCCTCCTAATATCGGGGGTAAGGGTAAACGGCCGCTGATGGAAGTGGTGTTGGCTGGTATCCGCGAATTGCACCGCCTGCTGGAAGTCAAAAAGGATTTTAAAAAGCCCGACGACCAATTGATCAGCTACGATGTGGCACATCACGCCGGACTTTCAATTGAAGAGGAATATGAGTTGCTGGGATTACTCCATGAGCTCCAGCGGCAGGAATATCTTAAGCGACACCTCGCGAAAGTGTTACCGGTGATTGCCGAAATGGAACAGCTTAAAGAAAAAGTGAAGCTCAACGGCCATTTTAAAAACCTATCTTCGCTCGATTTAGATGTGTAAACCAAATGGCTGCTACCACGCTCTGTTTTGATTTTGGAAATACTCGCCAAAAATATGCTGTATTTAAGGGGGCTGATCTGCAGGAAGTTATCCTGCTGGAAAATACCGGGGCGGAAACGATCCGGCAGGCATTAGCGCGCTTCCAGCCAGAGAGAACTATTTTGTCGTCGGTAATGGATCATGACCCGCAGGTGGAAGTGGAATTGGAAGGGGCGTCGAGGTTTCATAAACTCAGCCACCTTACTCGGCTTCCTTTCACTACGCCGGTTGGGAAACCATCCACCATTGGGGCCGACCGGCTTGCCATCGTTGCTGCTGCCGTGAATCTTTTCCCGCAGCGGAACAACCTGGCGATAGCATTGGGAACGGCCATCACCTACAATTTCGTGAACCGTAACCATGAATTCCTGGGTGGAGGAATATCACCGGGTATGGATATGCGTTTCCGCAGTCTGAGCGACTATACGGCAAAATTGCCACTGGTGAAAGAAGACTGGAATTTCCCTTTGGTGGGTTATGATACTGTCACAAATATTACCAGCGGGGTGATCCTCGGGATGGCTAAGGAAATTGACGGATTCATAGATGCCTACAAAGAAAGGTATGGGAACTTTAACGTGCTGTTAACCGGGGGTAATTCGGGCTATTTTGTGCCGCATCTAAAAAACAAGATATTTGCCGACCAGAATTTAATATTTAAAGGACTGTATGCGATCAGTGAGTGTAATTAAAAGACCAATTTCCCAGCTGTTTTTTACTGTTTTGCTTTTAAGCGGACTTATGGCGGGTGCACAGGAGAACTCTCCCTATTCCCGTTATGGCTGGGGTAACCTGGTTCCAGGCACTCCTGTTGCCACAAGAGGAATGGGCGGTATCACTACCGGCTTCGTGGATTATGACCCCCGTTTTGACCTCAAACTTCGCTACCCGAAGCCACAGACCCTGAACACTTTCAACCCTGCCAGTTATGGCAAACTCAGGATCACCTCTTTCGATCTTGGGTTCCAGGTAGATAACCAGAGTTTGCGCCAGCAGAACCGGACCGATAAGTACAAAGCAAGTTTCGCCAATATCTCCTATATTCAGTTGGGAATCCCCTTGAGCAGGAAGAATAATTTTGGGATGGTACTGGGATTGCGTCCGGTTAGCAGGATCAACTACAAGATTACATCATCCGGCCGCGAATTCAACCCTGAAACCGGAAATCCGATTGATTCCACCCTTACCCTTAATGAAGGAACAGGTGGCTCATACCAGGCCTTTGCCGGATTGGGAAAAGGCTTTGGCAATTTTAGTATCGGGGCTAATGTGGGATACCATTTCGGCACCAAGGATATCAGCACCAGGAAAAGCTTCCTCAATGATTCAGTCCTCTACCGCAAAGGGAACTACCAGACCAAGATCAATTTCGGTGGTGTATTCCTGAATGGTGGCGTTCAGTACATTGCTAAACTCGACAAAAAAACAAGGTTGGTTTTGGGTGCAACGGCAACTCTGAAACAGGATTTCAACGCCACCCGCGATATCACCAATGAAACTTTTGAATACGATGGATCGGGTGGAACCTTTTCCACTGATAGTGTTTATAAAGAAGCTGATGTTGCAGGTAAGGTCAGTTTTCCCGCAACCTATTCTGTTGGTTTCACACTCGATCGCCAGGACAAATGGATGATCGGAGCCGAGTATACTACCACGGCCTGGGATGATTTCAGGATCTATGGCGAAAAAGACTCTGTGGTTTCTAATAACATGATCAGGATAGGCGGACAACTAACGCCCAATCCATTTGGCGCTAATTACTGGGGAAGGGTAACCTACCGGGCAGGTTTCAATTTTGGAACTGATTATATTAAGGTGCGTGATGAAGACCTGAATCAATATGCAGTAACTGCTGGTTTTGGATTTCCGGTAAGGCCAAACCGTTTCAGCGAGCAGTATACCAATCTTAATCTCGCCCTTGAATATGGAAGAAGGGGAAACACATCCACTTATCTCCAGGAGAATACATTCAGGATATCATTAGGCTTCACCCTGAGTGACCTCTGGTTCGTGAAGCGTAAATATGATTAAATATCTCTCTTATATTCTGTGCTTCCTTTTTATCGTCGCCTGTGAAAACAGCGAAGAAGAGATCAATGCCCTAACCACCAAGCGCATTGCGGTGGAGGAGGCAAAATTCATTGAGAGTTATCTCAGCCAGGGGGGAAAGATGCGTGCGCGGCTAACCGCCCCTGTTATGAACCGCTACCAGACCGACAGTCCATACATTGAATTTCCCAATACGCTTCATGTTGATTTCTTTAAGGACAGTCTGCTTAAGGTGGAAAGCCAGCTGGATGCAAAATATGGTCGTTATAAAGAAAGTGATAACAAGGTTTTCCTGCGAGACAGTGTGATTGTTTTTAATGACAAGAAGGATACTTTGAAATGCCAGGAGTTATGGTGGGACCAGAATCTGGAGAAATTCTATACCGATAAGCCGGTCCAGATCCACCAGCCCGATAAGATAATCTTTGGAAACGGTCTTGAAGCCGACCAGGCTTTTAACTGGTGGGTTATAACCCAGGTAACAGGAGAGTTGCTGGTACCCAAGGGAGGATTCGCAACTACGCCGGTAATTGACTCATCAATGACAGCGCCTGGCGATGGTGGGGTTGACAGTCTTCAACTAAATGTTCCGCCACCCCCGTTCCGCCCGGTTCCCAGGATGCGGTCCCCGGTTGATTCGGCCCGCGAAGCACAACGGCGCGCAAGGGACAGTGCCAGGCAATAGTGATCAGCGTCACACAGCGAACTCATTTTCATTCGTATATTCATCCTCCGGATTTATACCTGCAAATCGCCGATTTTAATCACTTTATCAGCAACTAAAAAATATGTATGCAATACCGTTACATGGGCCGTACCGGCCTGCAATTAAGTGTTCTAAGTTTTGGAAGCTGGGTTAGTTTCCATAAGCAAATTGATGACAGCAAAGCCGATGAGCTGATGGGCATTGCCTATGACAGAGGCATCAATTTTTTTGATAACGCGGAGGGCTATGCGCATGGCGAAAGTGAAAAAATGATGGGTCGCGTGCTGAAAGGAAAGAACTGGGACCGGACCTCTTATATTCTCTCTTCTAAGGTTTTCTTCGGCAGCCGGAAAGATAGCAAACCTAACCAGACGGGGCTGAGCCGGAAGCACATTATTGAAGCCTGCCATGAGGCTATTAGCCGGATGCAGACAGATTACCTTGACCTCTATTTCTGCCACCGTCCCGACCCTGCGGTGCCTATTGAAGAGGTGGTGTGGACCATGCACAATCTCATAACCCAGGGCAAGGTGCTCTATTGGGGAACCAGTATGTGGAGTGCAGCCGAGATCATGGAAGCCCACCGGGTGGCGCAGCAATATGGACTGATAGGGCCGGTGATGGAACAGCCCCAGTATAATATGTTTGAACGCTATAAAATGGAGATGGACTATTTACCCGTATTCCGCAATGTGGGATTGGGCACTACCATCTGGAGCCCGCTGGCGGCAGGATTTCTTACGGGAAAATATCTATCTGGTTTTCCTGAGGGGTCAAGACTTGGGCTGGAGGGCTTTGAATGGCTGAAGGACCGCTGGCTACAGGAAGAGAAGATCGGTAAGCTTCGTAAGCTGGATGGCCTGGCTAAAGAATTGGGCATATCTGTAGGCGGAATGGCGATTGCCTGGACTATCAGGAATCCAAATGTGACTACTGCCATACTGGGAGCAACCAGTGCTCCACAACTCGAAGAGAACCTGAAGGCCCTTGAAATATTGCCGCTTCTTACTGATGAGGTAATGCAGAAAATTGAGGATATTCTTCAGAATAAGCCTTTCCTTAACCTGGCATAAATTAAAAAGCCCCCAAGGCGTGAGCTGCGGGGGCTTTAATGCTTTTGTACGATTCAGAGCCATTGGTTTAGGTCATCGATAGGTACAAATTTTACGGTCGGTCATTCTTTAGGAATTGGATCGCGTGAAATAGGATTTTAAAAACGTTCTGTCAGTTAAATGATAATCAATCATTTGGTCTTTCTTCGGATTTTTGGACTCTTGGTTTTTCTTTGGATCTGGATCTTTTGGACTTTGGACTTGAAACTTTTTGGACTTAAGTTACAAACGGTTTGGACTAGGACTTGGTTTTTTTCGGACTCTTGGACTTTTTGGTTTTTTAAAGGATCTGGTTCTTCTTTCTTCGGTTTAGGATCTTTTGGATTTCCGATTTACATCGGGATGGTTTTTTCTTAGGATCTGGTTGATTTGTTATCGATCAACTGACATAACAAAAGTATTAACAGTACCCTAACGTAACAAGAGCAGTAATGCTTAATCTTCTCTCTTCGGTAAATACCCGCAAAATCGTAGAATTACGAGGTGAAAATTGGTAGAACTCGCCTAACTTCCGTTAGCTTTTAGATAAAATTAATCCGTTAAACCTTCAAAAACCTCAGTAAAACATGGAGTTTCAAAACAAAAACGTACTTATAACAGGTGGTAGCCGGGGAATCGGGAAGGCAATAGCACTTCGGCTGGCGGCGGGAGGAGCCAATATTGCTGTAGCCGCAAAAACCGTGGAACCACATCCAAAACTTGACGGCACGATCTATTCTGCCGCGGAAGAAATCAAAAAGGCAGGGGCAGGGAAAGTACTTCCCCTTCAGGCCGATATTCGTTATGAAGAAAGTATTCAGCAGGCGGTGGAAGCAACTGTTAAGGAATTTGGTGGGATTGATATCCTTATTAATAATGCAAGTGCTATCAGTCTTACCCCAACAGAACAAACTGAAGCCAAAAGATGGGATCTGATGCATGGTATCAATGTAAGGGGAACCTTCCTGGTGTCTAAAGCTTGTATCCCTCACCTTAAAAATGCGCATAATCCGCATATACTCAACCTGTCTCCGCCCCTTAATATGGATCCCCGCTGGTTTGCGCCGCACCTGGCTTATACGATGAGTAAATATGGGATGAGCATGGTGGTGTTTGGCCTGGCGGAAGAACTGAAGCCTCACCGGATCGCTGCAAACGCCCTATGGCCCAAAACAACCATTGCCACTGCGGCTGTGGAAAACCTGCTGGGCGGTGATTTTCTTATCCAACGCAGCCGGACCCCGGAGATAGTGGCTGATGCGGCCTGGTATATATTGCAGCGACCATCACACGAATGCAGCGGCAATTTTTTCATTGATGAAGAAGTGCTTTCGGCCGAAGGTGTGAATAATTTCAGCAAGTATGCTGTTAATCCCAACCACAAACTGATGAACGACCTATTTGTATAAAAAACCCGGTTAGCAATAAAAAGGCGCCTAAATCAGAGGCGCCCTTTTTATTAATCTTCAAAATTTTCAGGTCTCATCTGAGGAAAGAGTAATACATCCTGTATACTCGGCTGGTTGGTTAGCAACATGCAGAGACGATCAATTCCAATCCCTATACCTGCAGTGGGTGGCATGCCATATTCAAGGGCACGCAGGAAATCCTGGTCAATGAACATGGCTTCATCATCACCCCGCTCCATCAGTTTCACCTGCTCCTCAAATCTTTCACGCTGGTCAATGGGATCATTCAATTCAGAATAGGCATTAGCAATTTCCTTTCCATTGATCATCAGCTCGAAGCGTTCTACCAATCCGGTTTTGCTTCTATGTTTTTTGGTAAGCGGACTCATCTCAACAGGATAGTCCATTATAAAGGTTGGTTGTATGTAGGTATGTTCGCTGGTAGCGCCAAAAATCTCGTCTATTAATTTTCCTTTGCCGATATTAGGTGCTACTTCTATTTTGAGTTCTTTACAAACATCACGTAATCCTGCTTCATCCATTTCGCTGATATCGATACCTATATTTTCTTTTACTGAATCAAATATAGATATGCGCTTGAAGGGCGTTTTGAAGCTGATAGACTTACTGCCAACAGTAAGTTCTGTTGTGCCATGCAGTGCAATTGCCAATTTCTCCATCAACTGTTCAGTTGTTTCCATCATCCAGAAATAGTCCTTATAGGCTGTATACCACTCAAGCACAGTGAATTCAGGGTTATGTGTGCGGTCCATGCCCTCATTGCGGAAGTTTCGGCTGAACTCATAAACCCAGTCGAACCCACCAACTATGCAACGTTTGAGATAGAGCTCATTGGCAATACGTAAATAGAATGGAACATCCAGGGCATTATGATGGGTAACGAAAGGGCGTGCCGCTGCACCGCCTGGAATGGCCTGGAGAACAGGTGTATCCACTTCCAGTGCACCACGTTCATTAAGGAACTCGCGGATAGTATTGATCATTTTGGTTCGCTTCACAAACGTTTCACGAACCTGGGGATTGATGACAAGGTCGGCATAACGCTGGCGGTATTTGAACTCCGGATCTGTAACGGCATCAAATGTTTGTCCCTCGGCTTCTTTCACCACCGGCAGTGGTTTCAGGGCTTTTGTGAGGAGAGTTAATTCCTGAACGTGAACAGATGTTTCACCGGTTTTTGTTGTAAATACAAAACCCTTTATCCCGAAAATGTCGCCTATATCAGCGAGGTGTTTCCAAACATTGTCATATAAGCTCTTGTCTTCGCCGGGGCATATATCATCGCGACGAACATAAATCTGGATGCGGCCTGTGCTATCCTGCAGCACGGCAAAGCTTGCCTTACCCATGTCGCGGATGCTCATGATGCGGCCTGCAAGGCAAACCTCAGTGAAATCAGCTTTATTCTCTTCTCCTTTATAGTGTTCCCTGATATAGGAGGCATTGGTATTAACGGGAAAAAGTGCGGCAGGGAAGGCGTCTATTCCCAGCGCCTGCAGTTGCTGCAGTTTTTCTCTACGGATCTGTTCTTGTTCTGATAATTGCATGCTTCCAAAAATTTGATGGGCAAAAATAACGCATTTGGAGGGATAACAATTTCTTAGCGTATGATCATCATTTCTTAACCTTTAGGTAGTAATGAGGTAACAGGATAAAATGAAATTTACCAAACATCCCCAATGAAAAAACGCAGCCTTGATGTAGCCGTCATTTCAGACCTCCACCTTGGCACTTATGGTGCAAAGGCAAGGGAGCTGCTAAACTATCTCAGGAGCATATCTCCACAAATGCTGATCCTTAACGGTGATATTATTGACGGATGGCAATTTAGCCGGCATTATTTCCCCAGTGCACATATGGCCGTTTTGAAAGAGATCCTTTGCATGATGAGTAATGGAACGAGGGTCATCTATATCACCGGTAACCATGATGAGATAATGCGGAAATATTGTGATATACAGGTGGGAAATTTTCAGCTTACAGATAAACTGGTGGTGGAGATAAATAGTAAAATGACCTGGATTTTCCACGGTGATGTATTTGATAATACAACAAGAGGATCGGCAAAATTCTGGGCCAAGCTAGGAAGCAGCGGTTATGGATTCCTGATACTGCTGAACAGGTTTATCAATTTCCTGATGAAAATGATTGGACGGGAACGCATCTCCTTATCGAAAGCTGTAATGGCGGGAGTAAACCGTGCTGTTACCCGTATCAATGATTTCGAGATGACAGCGGCAGAGATAGCCATTGAAAAGAAATATGATTATGTGATCTGCGGGCATATTCATCAGCCACAGAAAAGAATGGTAGAAACAGAAACAGGCAGCGTTATGTATCTCAATTCGGGTGATTGGGTGGAGCATATGACCGCTCTTGAATTTCAACACAACGATTGGCATATTTATCAGTATGATGAAAAGGAATTTGCTGATACCAGGCATGAACATGTTCAGCCTGTAATAAATGTTGTAACGGACGAAGTGAATTTTTATGTGAATTCATTAGTGGGATAACACACTTGATAAAGAAATAAGTAATTAGCCATGAAGATCCTTTATTCTGTTCAGGCAACCGGCAACGGGCATATTTCTAGAGCCACGGAGTTAGTTCCGTATCTGCAACGATATGGACTTGTTGATGTTTTCCTGAGTGGTGCAAATAGCCAGCTGAAGCATGATCTGCCAGTAAAATACAGGAGCAAGGGTTTGAGTCTTTTTTATTCAAAGAATGGAGGACTTCAATATGGTAAGATCGTCAGTCAATTAAATTTTCCGGGAATAATAAAAGCAGCGCGTGAATTGCCTGTACAGAATTACGATGTTATCATAAACGATTTTGAATGCATTACTTCCATCGCTTGTGCATTCAGAAAGATCCCATCCGTCAATTTTGGTCACCAGGCTTCATTTTATTCAGACCTGGTACCGCGGCCCGCCCAGAAAGAGATAATGGGTGAGTTCCTTTTAAAAAATTATGCAAGGGCTTCGCAGTATATGGGACTTCATTTTGAGCGATATGATGATTTCATCTATGAACCGGTAATTAAGAAGGAGATATTAGAATCAAAACCGCGTAATAAGGGACATATAACAGTTTATCTTTCAGCTTATGGCGATGAAGTATTAACTGCAGAGTTTGCAAGATTATCAAATTTTAATTTTGAATTGTTTTCGAAAAATGTGAAAACACCGGTAACAATTGGCAATGTAAAATTGATGCCTGTAAGCCAAAGGCTGTTCAATGAAAGCATGATAAACTCCTATGGTGTGATCACCGGCGCAGGATTTGAGACGCCTGCGGAAGTAATGCACCTCGGTAAGAAGCTGATGGTTATTCCTATTGGCGGACAGTATGAGCAAAAATGTAATGCTGCTGCCTTAGAAAAGATGGGTGTAACTGTAGTTCCTGCACTTGATAATAATTTCCATGGTTCTTTCCTTGAATGGATCGGATCAAGCAATACCATTGTTAAAAATTATTCCAATAATATTCCTGATATACTCGGCAACCTTTTCGATAATTATCCTTCGGGAAGAGTTGGCCTGGATCTTTTATACCCTGAACTAATGATAGGGTAACATTCTTTTTCAGAGTCCGGCCGGGCAAAGTATAAGGTTTTCATGATCTTTATTTTTTGTACAGAAGCATGGAACGGGCGATACCAGTAATGGTTTACGTGCTACCAGGTAGGCTGAGAATATTTCTTTCAGCTTGTCGGGAATGATCTTATCTAACCAAAGGCTGATGCGGTTTAACCTTCCTGGGATTATCATCGGCCTGCCTTTCATTAGTGCATATAATGATTCTTCAGCAACTTCCGCCGGATCCATGGTGGCCAATTTGGTAAGCCAGCTTGCGGACTTAGATAAAAGATATTGATTAGGGTTAGAATTGATTCCACCGGGGCATACCACTGTAACGCTGATGCCTGAGTGACGGAGCTCTTTCCGAAGGCTCATAGAGAAATAACGGACATAAGATTTTGTACCTCCATATACCTGTTTGTCGGCCAGTGGAAAGAAGGAGGCCAGGCTGCTGACGTTGAGTATATATGCAGGACCATTTGCCTTTAGAATTGGAAGGAATAATCGGGTGAGTAAGGTAGTTGCCATAATATTCAACCTGATCAGTTGCTGGTAGGCATTGATATTGCCATCGGCAAACAGAACAGTATTACCAATGCCAGCATTGTTGATCAGCATATTAACCTTCCATCCTCCAAACATTATCTGTTCAAAGAGAGACCAGCATGCTGTTTCGCTGCAGAGATCTTTTTCAAACACAACCACTTTAACCGGGTAGTTCAGCCGGATATGTGCTGCCAGCTGATGGATTTCTCTGCCGGGCAATGCAACCAGAAGCATGTTCATTCCTTTCTCAGCGCAATGGAGGGAGAATGCTTTCCCGAGCCCCTCACTTGCGCCGGTTATAATTGTGAAATATGGGGTAGCCATGTCAGATCTTTTTTAAGTGATGAAAGGGTTTCAGCCATTCCGGATTCAAAAGGGGTGATGGAATAGTTGAGTTCGCGGCATGCCTTAGAACTATCGAAGGCGGCATTAGAAGTATATCTTTCAAGAGAGGATGGCGTGAACAAGGCATCTTCTCTTATGAGTTTTTTGTACTGCAGCAGGAGCTGGCTGAAAACCTTTAGTACTCCCAGCGGGAGGGGTATGTAGTTTACCTGCTCAACCAGTTGCCTGATACAGTGGAGCACTTCTCTCACCATTTTATTTTCTCCACCCAGCAGGTATTTTTCGCCGGCCCTCCCGAAACGCATGGCATTGATATGTCCACTTACTACATCATCGATATATGTATAATTACCGATTGCATTGGGGGCATAAGGCAACACGATCCATTCCTTCAACAATGCTCTTTTAAGGAGATTGGTCATGGCATTGCTTGGACTGTTTATTCCATAACCATACACTCTTGATGGACTCACGATGCACACATCCAAACCATCGATGGCAGCTTTTATGACCTCTTTTTCTGCAAGATGCTTTGATAGGTCGTAATCATTATCGAAAGGAGCAATCCGGGGTGATTCTTCTGTTGCGGGACGATTGCCGGTGGGACCAAAAACAGCCGTGCTGGAAGTATGAACCATTTTTGTTACGCCTAGTTCTTTAGCCGCTTTCAGCACATTCCTGGTTCCTTCAACATTAATCGTATAAAAGATCGAACAGTCCGGTGCCCAGAGGCGCGCATAGCCTGCTACATGAAAAACCTGGCGGGCCTGTTTCATAGCATTATATACGGCATCATAATTAGTGATGTCTCCCCTAACGAGCCTGATATTAGGATGTTGCAGTGAATTTTCCTTTTCTGGAGATCTAACCAAAGCAGTAACTTCATTTCCTTCATTAGCCAATGAGATAGCAAGCTGGTTACCGATATAGCCGGTAGCGCCGGTGACAAAGATTTTCATACGGTTATAGTTTTGGGATAAGTTGAATAATGATAGGTGATCAGGAATTCATAGGAGATACTTAGCAGTACATGAATGACCATGGCAGGCATTGCAGATCCAAAGTGCCAACTCGTTAAACACAGAATTATACCGGCAGGAATACAGGCTAAGATCATCCTGCGGCTAGCTCCGTAATGTGCCATCATATAAAGCAGCACATTGATACCGATAGAAATAGATAGCGAAAACAGTGAGGTAAACACCCAGAGCAATAGTCCGCGGAAGAAGGCTTCGTACAAGATGAGATGTACTACCCTCAGGAAAAAATAAATAGATAATGATTTCTTTCCTGGCAGGGGAAATGTCCAGTTTTTTCTTTCGCGCAGGAAACGCATAGCACCAAAATATCCGGCCACTACAGCTACACCGGCAAGGGCAATAGGCAGGGTATATTTGCCGGTACTGAGTGCAGGCAGAGTAAGATAGATGTTCCTAAGATCAGCGTAGCGGCAGGAGAGAATGACCGGGAGTGAAAAGAGTATTATCCCCTTAATTTGTTTCATGACCAACTGGACATAACCGTCACCGCGACTATCTTTTTTGATAATGTCACTAATATTATAGGCTTCCATTTTTGGCTTATTTAAGATTAAAGGAAATGGTATACAAAGAACCTTCAGTTACCATACGGGTGCAGATGCCATCTTTGTAATAATACCTGCAGGTGGTTCCATTGGGAAGTCTGATGGCATAGCAATCAGCGGCCACCTGTGATATACTGATCATCCTGCTGTAGGTATCAGAGAATACTTCCCTGATGCGGAATGGTTCCTGTGCATATAGTTTCAGGATATTGAAACTTATCTCTGGAAGGTTAAGCTTTTCGGCGGATGATTTTTTCTGAAGAAAATAGCCATCCTTCCGGCGGCTTATTGCGTGGTTCAATTTTACCTGGCCATTAACTTTCCGATGAATGGATGACTGCACCAGGCTTTCATTTTCGAAACTTGCTTCTTCATTGGACTGAACGGTGATCCTGAATAACATGGTTGCGGCGATGGAGGAAACAAGGTTATAGTTAACCATATTATCTCTCGCTTCCTGGGTGAAAACCATTTCGCCAACTTCTTTACCATTATGCAGGGCCTGGTAAGTGCGTTGGATACGCTGGCCCTGCATGGTGACTGTAGGAGATAAAAATAAAAGCAGAAGTATAATAAGATGGCGGCCGCGGCGATGTATAAAATCGGATACCAGGTTGAAAAATGGAACAGCGCCCTGGTTTCGGGCATATCTCCTGATATACAGAATTAATAAGAGGGTTAACATGGTATAAGGTTTAAGGTGATTGCTTGTGTAAAACTAGCAAGGACCCCAGGCCTTATCTAATTGATAAAACGAACTGTTAACTGACTATTTGATAATAATGCGGCAATAGGCAAAAGAAGATTTGCCTTTGGTAATAAATCGTAGTTTCTTCCGGGTATTTTTCCCGTTATTATGCATTTTCCCCTAAAAATTACTGAGGCATTAGTAATTACTGCAAAAGGTTCGGCTAGCCATTAAGGAAGTGATAACAATACCTGCCAGGCCTCATCTATTTTATGCTTTGCCAGCAGTTCTTTTGCATACAGCTGGATCTCACGTTCCATATCATCGGGACTAACAGCATAGTACTGGAAAATGCTCTTTAGTTTATCGTCATTGAATGCAGGATCCACTACAGGCATTTCGTGAACATTTCCCAATTGTGCCAGCTCATTGCCTGTAAGAATTGAACTGGTACGAATTGTTTCTGGTAGCACATCTATGCCTATCCCAAGTTTTACATTGGGCTTCTCAACTTCAAAAAGATTGGATGGATCTACTTTGCTGTACCAGTTTCCACCCAGCCTGGCAATATGATGCAATTTTCTTTGGTCAATCATACTTCCGTCTTCATTAAGTATACTATCGTTTACGTGCATGCGAAGCACTTCACATATCACCAGGTTACCAGCCCCACCTTCTGTGCCTAAAGATTTTATTTCGATCACCCTGCATTCCATCTTCACTTTGCTTTCGCGAACCATTGGCGGCCGTATAATTGTTGCCGGTTCTTCTGTGAAACCCGCCTTAATAAATTCATTGGTGCCGCGGGGATATTCGCAACTGGCCAGTGAAACCTGTTGAACCATTTCTTCATCCACTATGTTGATCACTACTTCAGGGATCTCATAAACATTTTCAAGAGTATGCTTGATACTATTATCACGTACTCTTCTGGAAGGAGAGAAGATCAATATCGGCGGATTGGTAGAGAAGAGGTTGAAGAAAGAAAAAGGGCTCAGGTTCACTTCTCCCTTAGGGCTGATGGTGGAAGCGAAACAGATGGGCCTTGGGGCTACCGCATGCTGCAACCACTGTTGCTTCATCATGGGGTTCAGGTCATTCAGATCGATCTGCATAATCAATATTTTATTGCTGTATCGTTTTCTTGAGTGCGAGTATGGAGTGGTCAGTTGGTTCGGCAACGATAGTATTTGTCAGAATGCCGAGGCCATCAATCTCCAGTTCAACAACATCACCTTCTTTCAACCATTGTTCAGTGTAGTTGGGATCATTGAGTTTGCCCGTGCCATTCAGCTCAAGAAAACATCCAGTACCCACCGTTCCACTTCCTATTACATCACCAGGATGCATGGTAACGCCATAAGAACAGCGTTCAATGATTTCCGCGAAGGTCCAGTCCATATCACCAAGATTGCCATCGCTAACCTGAACACCATTTACCCGGCATTGCATGCGAAGGTTCCAGCGCTTTCCTGTATGGTTTTCTTTTGCAGGTATTTCAAATTGCTCCAACTCATCGGGGGTAACAAGCCATGGACCAATAACAGTACAGAAGTCTTTTCCTTTGGCGGGGCCAAGGTTCAGCAGCATCTCCTCCATCTGCAATCTCCGCGCGCTGATATCATTCATGATCATGAGTCCGCCAATATATTCATCTGCCTCAGAGGCTTTGATGTTTCGTCCGGCTTTACAAATAACCACAGCAGCCTCCAGTTCAAAATCAAGTTTTTCAAAATGATCGGGCATGCAGATGACCTCACCGGGCCCCTGTATACTACCATGATTGGTAAAGTAAAAAATGGGATACTGGTCAAACTCAGGAATCATGGGAGCACTGCGATTACGTCTTGCTGATTCAACATGTTGACGGAACGCATATCCATCGCGGCATGAAGTAGGAAATGGAACCGGTGCCAGAAGGTATGCCTCATCAATGGGGAAGCCTTTTTCTTTTGTGATCCTTCCTTCTTTAACCATTCGTTCTGCCATAAGCGCAACAGGAAAGGATTCTTCCCAATATTGCAGAAACATATTCATGTTGCCGGGCAATTCGGGGTGTAGCATCTCCATGTCATAGAGGTAACCATCCACATAAATTCCTAATTGATCATGACCATCACGCAGGTAAGAAACAAGCTTCATATGCAGGCATTTTTAGAGTGGTCAAAAATAGCGGGAATATTTATCTTTCCGCTATGCGCTCTATAGTCTTACTATTTATTGTCTTTTTATTTCCGGGTTTAAGCGGCCATGCTCAAACACGGCATAACCGAGGTTTAGAGAAATTTATAAGGGAAAGAGCCAGCCCCTTCCTGAAGGGGATCCTTGACAATCCCGATACCTACCGGTATCAATTAATATATACACGTATTGATCGGAACAGGGCTAACCAACCCAGGTTCCGCTCACAATACCTGCGTGTGGATGCAAATGAATATTTCAATCCAGCCTCCATGGTTAAACTGCCTGTAGCAATTCTTGCACTTGAAAAGCTAAGCCCGCTGAAAAAATATGGGATAAATAGAAACAGCACTATGTTGACAGATAGTTCCTGTTGCCGGCAGACCCAGGTTCTTGCAGATACCAGTGCGGCTGATGGGAAACCCTCAATAGCTCATTATATAAAAAAGATCTTTATAGTGAGTGATAATGATGCATATAACAGGCTTTATGAGTTTGTAGGACAGGAAACGATCAATAGGAGGTTGCAGGAGATGGGCTACCGGCATAGCAGGATAACGCGTCGCTTCGTACCAATGAATGAAGAGGAGAACCGCCATACCAATGCGATCCGCTTCCTGGATGCTGAGGGTAAATTGATTTTTCACCAGCCAGCAGCCTATAACCCGAAACCATTTGATTTCAGTAAGAAGATCTTAATAGGAAATGTGCATTATGACCGCAATGATTCACTAATACATCGTCCAATGGATTTCACGACACATAATAATATGCCGTTAGATCATCTGCGTCAGATACTTCAGTCGGTTTTATTCCCAAATTCAGTAGCGTCCGATAAGCGTTTCCGCATAGATGAAGACGACCGTGAATTCCTTCGATCCTGCATGCAGCAACTCCCATCGGAAAGTAGTTCTCCTGTTTATGATACAACGGAGTTTTTTAACAGTTATACCAAATTCTTTTTTTTCCGGGATGGAAAGCAACCTATACCGGCATCCATCAGAAGCTATAATAAGTCCGGCTGGTCATATGGATTTTTGACGGAGGTAGCCTATATCGTTGATAAAGAAAAGGGTGTTGAATTTATCTTGAGTGGCGTAATTTATGTGAATAGTGACGGAGTTCTTAATGACGATAAATATGAATATGAGGGAGTTGGTTACCGTTATTTCAGGGAAATAGGGGAAATGGTTTACCAGTATGAATCAGGAAGGAAAAGAAAGAGCAGGGATTTTCGTATTTTTGCCCTGAACTAGGATACTATGAAATTTGAAAAGATACACAATAAGGGCCAGGCTCAATTGTTCCGGAACCAGTATCTGGAGATGCTTACCAAAACCCATCCGCTGGTGATCTGGGGGATGTATCTTCCGATAATAATAGGGTTTCCCTGGTATGGTTTACAACATGATAATTACAGCATATTTCAAATGAGCCTTCTATTTGTGGGAGGTATGTTTTTCTGGACATTCTTTGAATATATCATGCACCGCTGGATATTCCATATGGTTGCAGAAAATGAACGTGCCCAAAGAATCATTTATGTATTGCATGGTAACCATCATCATTTTCCCAGAGATAAAGAAAGGCTATTCATGCCACCAGTTCCAAGTCTCATAATTGCATCTATAATTTTCTCTTTGCAATACCTGGTTATAGGATCGCTTGCCTTCTCTTTTTTCCCTGGATTTATGTTGGGCTATTTAATGTATGGCAGTATGCATTATGCCATTCATGCATGGAATCCTCCTTTTAAATGGATGAAGCCATTGTGGAGGAATCATCACCTGCATCATTATAAAAATGATCACCAGGGTTTTGGCGTAAGCACAACCATCTGGGACCATGTTTTTGGAACTATGTTTGACCTCGACAAAGAAAAAGAAGACAAGGAAAAAGTTAAGGAACTGATGTATTAAATATTCAGTCCACCGCATGTACTTAATACCTGGCCTGTCATATAAGAGCTCATATCGCTGGCAAGGAAAAGGGTAACATTGGCTATTTCTTCTGTTGTACCAAATCTGCCAAGAGGAATCTTCTTAAGGAATTCATCAGCACCAGCACCTTCTTTCAGGTAATGAGTCATATCTGTTTCAACAAAGCCGGGAGCGATAGCATTGCATCGGATATTGCGGCTGCCCAGCTCCTGGGCAATTGATTTTGTGAACCCAATGATACCAGCTTTAGATGCTGCATAGCTGCTCTGGCCTGCATTGCCCCTGATACCAATGATTGAGCTCATATTGATGATACTTCCTGATTTGGCTTTCATCATCGGGCGAATGACCTGCTTGGTCATATTGTATACACTTTTAAGATTGGTGAGCATAACATCATCCCACTGATCAGGCGTCATGCGAAGTAAGAGGTTGTCTTTAGAGATGCCGGCATTATTCACGCATATATCAATAGATCCGAAGGTTTTGAGAACATCGTTCACGAAAGTTTCACACTCTTCAAAGTTCGCTGCATTGCTTCTGTATGCTTTGGCATTAACCCCCATCGACTTCAATTTCTCTTCCAATGCCGCTGCTTTTGCTGCACTGCCTTCACTTACATAGGTGAAGGCGATATGCGCACCCTGCTCCGCCAGTTTAATAGCGATACCTTCTCCTATGCCACGGGCTGCACCCGTTACGATGGCAACTTTATTATCGAGTAATTTCATGTGATCGAGTTTTTATGTGGTGGCAAAACTAGGCCATTGAAAGGATATTTTCTATGATGCTTCGATCATTGGAGAGCCTTGGCACTTTATGCTGCCCTCCCAGTTTGCCTTTGAAGCGAAGCCATTCATTGAAGAGTCCCTTTCTTACCGCGTGTATAACGGGCATGCGCAGGGCAATATCTTTATGTCTCTTAGCTTCATAATCACTGTTCAGGTTTTTAAGTGCTGAATCCAGTTCATAGGCGAACAGAGAAAGATCGGCGGGTTCTTTTTCAAATTCGATCAGCCATTCATGGGCGCCGTTACCCTCATCGCTGAAGTAGACGGGTGCAGCAGTATAATCAATAACAGCGGCACCGGTTTTTTCGGCGGCGGCTGCCACGGCTTTGTCGCTGTTGTCAACAATCACCTCTTCCCCAAAAGCATTGATATAATGTTTTAGCCGGCCGCTTACCTTAACGCGGTAAGGTGCAAGTGTTGTAAACTGGATAGTGTCACCAATAATATATCGCCATAAGCCGCCGGAGGTACTGATTATGACAGCGTAGTTTTTTCCTGTTTCCACTTTTCCCAATCCAACAGTATGCGGAAATTTCTTTCCATATTCTTCAATGGGCATGAATTCATAAAATATACCATGACGGGTAAAGAGTAACATGCCGTCCGAATCAGGACTATCCTGCGCAGCAAAGAATCCTTCACTGGCATTATACATTTCAAGGAAGTGGATATCCTTACCGATAATTTTTCTGAACTGTTCGCGGTAGGGTACAAAAGAAACCCCGCCATGCATATACAGTTCGAGGTTGGGCCAGATCTCTGAAATAGAGGATTTGCCAGTCATTTCGAGTATACGCTTCATTAATACCAGCGTCCAGGTGGGAACCCCTGATATGGATGTAACGTTTTCAGGAATAGTAGCAAGAGCAAGTTGTTCGATCTTGGATTCCCATTCGTCCATAAGCGCTATAGATAGTTCCGGCGTTCTTATCCAGCTTCCCCAGAAGGGTGAATTTTGTAATAGTACGGCGCTGAGGTCTCCGAAATTTATCTCTTCACTAACCTGGCTTACCTGGTGGCTGCCCCCAATCACCAATCCTTTTCCCGATAAGAGATCGGAATCAGGGTTATAACCATAATACAAGGTGAGCACGTCCTTTGCGCCCTGGTAATGGTTCTCTTCCAGGCTTTCTTCACCAACGGGGATGAATTTACTTTTATCAGTTGTTGTACCGCTGCTTTTGGCGAACCAGCGGATAGGGGTGTTCCAGAGAACATGGTCTTCACCACCCATCATCCTGTCTATGTAGGGCTTAAGATCTTCGTATTCGTGAACCGGAACAGTTTGTTTAAAGGTTCTTATATTAAAGAGGTGGTTGAAACCATATTGCCTTCCAAAGACGGTATACTGTGCTGAGGTGACCAGTTCCTGTAGCACTTCGCGCTGGGCTGCGATGGGGTCATTAACCCATTCTTCTATTTGCCAGAGCCGAAGCCGGGCCAGTCTGGATATGGCAGGCGAAAATATTTTCATGCTACGCTGGCAAAATACAGAAAAAAGCCGTTAAATCTTGGGGAAATCAGTCATGCCCTTCATTACTTCCTCATGCAGGTAGTCTTTTCGTTTGAGTTCGAAATTCCTTCCCAGGTATAGTCTTCGCACATGTTCATCTGCCGCAAGTTCTTCTGCTGTGCCATGTTTAAAGATCTTTCCTTCAATAAGAAGGTAGGCACGGTCGCAGATGGAAAGTGTTTCATTCACATTATGGTCAGTGATGAGAATGCCGATATTCTTATACTTAAGCCTTGCCACAACGGTTTGTATATCTTCAACAGCAATGGGATCCACTCCTGCAAAGGGTTCATCGAGGAGAATGAATTTGGGGTCTACCGCTAATGCGCGGGCTATTTCTGTACGTCTTCTTTCACCACCACTAAGACTGTCGCCATTGTTTTTCCTTACATGGTGCAGCCTGAATTCGTCGAGCAGTTCTTCCAGTTTATGCTTCTGTTCCTGCCGGGTAAGTGTAGTCATTTCGAGTACCGCCCTGATATTATCTTCAACAGATAAGCTCCGGAATACAGAGGCTTCCTGGGGAAGATAGCCGATACCGAGCTGAGCCCTCTTGTACATGGGCAATTCAGTTATGTCCCTGTCATTGAGGTAAACTTTTCCTTCATCGGGCTTAATAAGTCCAACGACCATATAGAATGTTGTGGTCTTACCAGCACCATTAGGTCCCAGTAATCCCACGATCTCTCCCTGCTGTACGTTTACGGAAACATGGTTCACAACAGTTCTGTTACTGTATGATTTTACCAGTTCGTTTGTTTGGATCACTAGGTTCAAAATCAAAGGCTTTGGGCAAAAATACCGGAATGGCTTGTTAATTGGGCCATGCGTCCTAAGTTTGTAGATAGTTAAATTCTGCAAGCAAGCAAATATGAAGGTAATCGATCATATAAAAGAGGCAAAGGATACGCTGATCTCATTTGAGATTCTGCCGCCGTTGAAAGGGAAGGGAATCAATGCAATCTATAATCATCTGGATCCATTGATGGAGTTCAAGCCATCATTCATAAATGTGACCTATCACAGGAGTGAGACCATGTTCAAGAAGCAGGCCGACGGATCTTTTGCAAAGATCGAGGTTAGGAAGCGACCGGGAACAGTAGGTATATGCGCGGCCATCATGCAACACTATAATGTTGATCCTGTTCCGCACCTCATATGTGGCGGTTTTACCCGTGAAGAAACAGAGAACGCCCTTATAGACCTGGCTTTTCTGGGAATAGATAATGTGCTGGTATTAAGAGGAGATGCGCCTAAAAATGAAACTTTTTTTGAGCCTGAGCAGGGTGGTAACCGCTATGCAATTGACCTGCTGAAACAAGTGGTTGATCTTAATCATGGCCTATACCTGGAGGAGGAAGTTAAGGATCCGGGCAATGCACAATTTTGTATTGGTGTGGCTGGTTATCCCGAAAAGCATTTTGAAGCGCCTAATAAATCTACCGACCTCGCCTACCTGAAAGCAAAAGTGGATGCAGGTGCAGAATATGTGGTTACGCAGATGTTCTTTGATAACCAGAAATATTTTGAATTTGTAGAATCCTGCCTGGCTGCGGGAATCAATGTTCCCATTATTCCGGGATTAAAACCCATTACCAACAAAAAGCAGATGAGCCTGTTGCCAAGGATCTTTCATGTTGACCTGCCTACTGATCTTTCAGGCGAGATCATGAAATGTAAATCTGATGCTGATGTTGAGTTGGTAGGAACAGAATGGTTGCTTACCCAGAGCCGGGAATTAAAGAAGGCAGGCGTTCCTGTGTTACATTACTACACTTTGGGAAAACCAAAAGTGATCTGGAATGTGGTGAAAAACCTCGTGTGAAGTAAGAAGCAAGAATTGAGGTAAGAGGTAAAAGGTAAGAGGTAAGATTTAAGAGGTAAGATGTAAGAGGTAAGAATTACTTTGGTGGATGAACTGCGCTAAAGTAATTCTTACCTCTTACATTTTTACCTGCCTAAAGGCTTAGGCCGAGGCTAAGGCTCCAAACACGGTTCTTATTTTTGTCATCAGAACTATTATTGCCACCGGAATTGATCTTGGTAAGACCATGGCCATAGTTCACTGATACCATTACATTTTTGAAAGCAAATCCTGCTGTACCATTCAGTCCAAGATCGAAACGCTTCATCATTCCAAGTCCGCCATTTTCTTCGGTACCGGTTGTAGTAGGATCATCATTGCTGAATTCGATCTTGTCTTCTGATTCAAAAGCAACACCGATGAATTTCCCTTCAGTTTTATTTTTTCCTGCAATACCCATTGCAGCATAACCACCACCACCTACAAAGAACTTCGATTCTTTATCAACCAATGGAATATTAACTACCAGGTTGAGTGGAATTTCAATGTATTTGGGGCTGGTAGTAGCCTTGATATAGTTCTGGTCGGTTTCACTACCACTCTGCCACTTAGCACCCTTGCCTGAAAAAAGTAATCCGGGCTGGAATGAAAGTGCACCCTCACCTACCGGCAGGTCTGCCATAAAGCCGGCATGGAAACTTGATAATGCATTTGATTCTTCTATGCCTCCATCTTTTGTAACGGAGATATTCGCAAGGTTATAGCCGCCCTTGATATACAATTTACTGTCCTGGGCATTGGCCTGAAAAGCGATGGCTCCTATTGCCATCATCACGATCATTGTTTTCTTCATTTTTGATTTTTTAGGTTAGTATCAAAATCTTTCACGCAGAGGGCTACACGCAGAAATCATGCCACTACCTGTTAATTGATTTCCAAACTGCCTGGTTGATCTTTACAGGGTATTTCTTCTTTAGTTCCTTTATCCATGCATCTTCCAGCACCTGCTGGTAATCATTGAGAACAAAACCTTTTGCTTCTTCATAGCTACGGGTAACATTAGCAGGCCAGGTTTTAAGTACGTAGAAGAACTGGTGTAGCTCATCCGTTTTATTATATACGGGTTCAGTAATAAGTCCGGATTTGGTTTCAGGAAGTTTCAGCGGAAGCTGGTCAATCTCAAAACGGGAACTGTCATATTGTACAGCACCATTCTCAAGAAGTATCAATCCCTTCCAGGTTTCCGGTTCGGCCGTGAGTTTTTTGTGGAATGACCGAAGTACAGAGGCATCAGTACTACTAAATAATACTCCACTTACACTTTCTTTCCATTTATACCTGCCACTGTTATTTTTATAGTATTGCTGCAATCCTTTTTCATCGCCTGCCGATTTGTCCCATACCTTTCTCTGCATGGCTTCAAAGAGTAGATTACCTTCTGCAAATTCATTAATTTGTGCGGCATACTCACTGTCATATTGCTCTAGACCGGCAATATATTTTTCAAGCACCTCATCCTCACTGGTTTCGGGTGGTAATCCTGTTGCCTTTCTCGCCCGCTGCAGCACTGATAACCTGATAAGCGAATTACGATCATCATTTTGGATCAATGTTTTCATGGCCGCAATATCTTCTGCATTATTTATATCAGTAGGGCGGGGATATCTGCGCAGGAAGCGGAGAATATGCCAGCCATTAGTGGATCGGAATGGCTTACTGTAAATATTTTTATCTGATAGCATTACAGCCTGTTCTTCAAATAATGGATCATGGGTGCCGGGGGAGAAGGGCTGCAACACTCCCTGGTTATTAAAAGAAGCATTATCGTTGCTAAAGGCCAGGGCAAGCTTTCCAAAATCTCCTCCTGCAACGATCACGGTATATAGGGAATCTGCCAGTTTTTTTACCCGGTCTGCTTCTTTTGATGGTGCATTTTCAGGAAGCTCCAGCAGGATCTGTGCAACATGTATATTACCTGTAGCGGGTCTATCGGCAGATGGACGGAAGATATGATAGGCAGTGCTGCTTTTGTAAATGGAGCTGATGGAGCCAATGGGTGTATTATAAACAAGCGATTCCATCGCATAGGGAAGAGTGAAACTGCTGATCCACCCAATATCACCCTTGTTCAACTTTACAGATGGATCCTTTGAAAATTCCATTGCAACAGTTTCAAAAGACTTTCCCTGCTGAAGAGCTTTAGCTGCATTTTTAATTGCATCAGATGCTGCCAGGGTATCTGTACCATTAAATGGAATATATATATGGGAGAGCCTGATATCCCGTTTGCTGTTAGCCATGGAAACTTTAACCAGTTCCAGCATCATACTGTCATCAGTGAGGTACATTCCAATAACCTGGTTCCTGAAATTTTCCAGGTCAGCTTTCTGGGAAGGCATTGTGTCGAGTTTCAAATCATAAGCATCCTGCACCTTGAGCCGAAACCTGGTATATAATTCGAGGTATTGCTGCATAGCAGCGGCATCCTTTCCGCCTAAATTATTTTTTTCATAAGCGCGTAAGAAGGTTTCCTTACTAACCTTATGTGGACCATACGTGAAAAGCGGCTGCGCATTTACGGTAGCCATTGCCAGCAATAGAATAATGGCGGCAGTTAAGTTTTTACACATGATCATTTTTTAGTGGTAGTTTTTTTCTGCTTCAGATCCAGGATATCATCAAGCTGCTGATAGGTAAGTTTTTTTGCGATGATTCGCTTATCCTTATCGAGCAGATATAATACAGGCGTCTGGTAAACATCATATAACTGGCGGAAGCCAGGCTTTCCTGAGTTACTTTCAGCTTCGCGTTGCGCTTCGGTTTGGTGTACATGGATCCAGTCGCTTAATTTGTTCTCCCTGATATAGCGGGTCCAGTTATCTCTTCCACCTTCCGTCATCACACCAAAAATTTTGATATCATTCTTTTTCCATTTGGCCTGGTAAATGGAATCAAGTTTAGGAACCATTTCCTTGCAATGCCCGCAGGTAGGATCCCAAAAACAGATTACCGTATAGGCTGCTTTCACTTCATAGAGGTTTGAAAGCTTACCACTGGTATCGGTCATTACGATATCCCAGGCAGGATTGCCGATCAGGTTTGCCATAAGTGAATAGGCCCTGTCTGTCATGTATTTCTGGTACTTTTCGGTGAACCAGTTAACCTCCGGATTGCCGTTAATATATTTTTCAAAGAGGTGTACGAAAACTGCATCCTGACCCATGTATTCAGGATTGATATATTTCTGTACGAAATGGGTCAGCAGGTATTTAAAGCTTTCCCTGCTGCTGACTGCCTGTCCGAGTATTATATCAATTTCTTTTTTAATAGAATCGGGGTCGGGCGATACCATGTCGCGCAGGTAACGGTCTATTCTTGCTTCATAAAACGGGGTGCGGATGAGTCGGTCGTCATTGAACATAACGCCATCCCAGTAATGTGATTTAAAATAATTGAATGCGTAAACGCTGTCATATACTCCTTGGGGATGTTGATTGGCGGGAGGAACAACTGGTTCCTGCAGTGCTGCGAACAATGCATTAAGAAAGTTTACGGATGAACTTCTGTTGTAGCTGGTTCGATAATCAATGATCTCCTGGTTCAGGATACGCATTTCAGTGGTAATGGAAGTACTGTCGATGCTGTTTTTTGCTGAGGCAAGGCTTTGCTGGAGCCTGCTGATAGCGGCCCCTTTGGTATTTACGAAGCGGGTATAAGACTGGAAATCGCTATTTAAAGGAGAATTGGTAAACTTTGCTGCGGAGGGGTTGGCGGTATCCAACTTCATGGAAAATGCCTGGTCCTTATCGAGCAGCAATTCAAAAAGGATCTCTTTTTTAGGGGAGACCATAAAATAGATGCCACCTGGCAGGGGGGCGGCTCCAGTGAAAATTGCGGCGCCCGAGGGGTTTACCATCGCAGAATCAGCGAGGGCTTTGATCTTGCCATAGTGGTATGCGAGATAAACATATTGTGATTTATAGCCATTGGTATTCAAAGTGAGTCTGTATCCATTTTCAACGGCCGATTGTGCCATCAGGATTGGGCTCAAAAAATTGCATATGGTAAGGAGTAATATTAGAAAGGCGTTTTTCATCGATCCGATTAAGCTGCTAATTTCACGAATTGGCCGCAATAATATTGTGTTTACTTTTGCCGGATGCGTAAAAAGAATGTTACAGTTGATCGCCTGGCGGTGGAAGATTATGCCGCGGGGGGAAAGGCGATCGGGAGAGTGGATGGTAAAGTGATTTTTATTGAGGGTGCTGTGCCCGGTGATATTGTGGATGTAAGGCTCACTAAAAATAAAAAAGACTGGGCGGAGGGCAGGGTGATCCGCACCCATAAATTTTCTGAGGATCGCGTGGAACCTTTCTGCCAGCATTTTGGCATTTGTGGTGGCTGCAAATGGCAAATGCTTCCTTATGAAAAGCAGTTGCAGTATAAGCAACAGGAAGTGGAGCAGCACCTGAGGAGGATCGGGAAGGTTGCACTTCCGGTAATTGAACCTATCCTTGGTTGTGCAGAAACAAGATTTTATAGAAACAAACTTGAATATACCTGCAGCAATAGGCGTTACCTTCTTGCTGAAGAAGTGGAAGCAGGGGGGGCGATCAAGCAGGAGAACGCAATCGGATTTCATGTGCCCCGCATATTTGATAAGGTAATTGATATTTATACCTGTCACCTTATGCATGAGCCCGCTAATATCATTCGCAATACTATACGTGATTATGCATTGGAACATGGCCTTAGTTATTATGACATCCGCGAACACCATGGATTTTTACGAACGGTCATTGTTCGGGTACTCACCACCGGGGAGGTAATGGTGAATATTGCTTTTGGCAAAGAGGATAAGGCTGCCCGCAAGGCATTACTTGACCACATTCTGCTGAAAGTGCCATCCATAACTACACTCTTATATACCATCAATACAAAATGGAACGATAGTCTGTATGACCAGGAACCCATGGTGTATTACGGAAAGGGGTATGCGATGGAAACGCTGGAGAATTTCCAGTTTAAGATCAGTCCCAAGTCATTCTTCCAGACCAATACCCGCCAGGGTGAACGTCTTTATCAGGTTACCCGCGAATTTGCTGAACTAACGGGTAGGGAGACTGTTTATGACCTGTATTGTGGAACAGGAAGCATTGGTATTTTCGTTAGTGGGAATGCTGCAAAAGTTATAGGAGTGGAAGTGATTGAAGATGCAATTGCTGATGCCAGGGAGAATGCAGCCCTTAATAATATCGGGCATGCTGAATTCTTTGCAGGGGATGTGATCGATATTTGTAATGATGCTTTCTTTGCATCACATGGTCGTCCGGATGTTATCATTACCGATCCGCCAAGGGCGGGCATGCATGAAAAGCTTGTACAGAAGATACTGGATATGGAAGCCCCGACAGTAGTGTATGTGAGCTGTAATCCGGCCACTCAGGCAAGGGACCTGAACCTGCTGGATACTAAATATGAAGTAAAAAGAGTTAGACCGGTGGATATGTTCCCGCATACTCACCATATTGAAAACGTGGTACAGTTAAAATTGAGGAAACAACTATGAGATCATTACCGCCAGTAGTAAAGAATATACTTATAGCCAATGTGGTTATATTTTTCGCGCAGTTTATATTTGAAAAGCAGGGAATATTTCTGGAGCAGTGGGGAGCATTATTCCCTTACCAGAGTCCCCATTTTAGGATCTGGCAATTGGTGACGCATATGTTCATGCATGCCGGACTCTTTCATATACTTTTCAATATGTTCGCGCTTTACATGTTTGGCGCAATGTTAGAGAACCTGTGGGGGCCAAAGCGGTTTCTGAATTTTTACATGATATGTGGTATAGTGGCAGGCATCGCACAGCTACTACTCGATCCTAATTTTGATCTTGCCGTGGGCGCCTCGGGGGCAATTATGGGTATACTGGCAGCCTTTGCCTATCTGTTTCCCAACACTCCCTTATATCTAATGTTCATCCCCATTCCCATTAAAGCGAAATATGCCATTCCCGGATTGATGGCCCTCGATCTTTTTGGTGCAATAGGCAGGGTGCCGGGAGATAATATTGCTCACTGGGCCCATCTTGGAGGCGCGCTGGCAGGTTTTATAATGGTACTTTTGTGGAACAAAACCAATCGTAATACGTTTTATTGATATCATATGGCTATGAATGTGCAAGAAGATAAGCGTAGAAGCGGTATTCTGTTGGGTGCCGATGGGAATGCACTGGTGAACCTGGTGGTGGTTAATGCAGTATTATTTGTACTTATTAAGTTCATTTATGTAATCTACCTGTTGAGTGACCTTAATATTGATGCTTTTTACAGCAGTGTATTTAGCTGGTTCATTCTCCCTGCAGATATTGATAAAC
This sequence comes from Flavihumibacter sp. ZG627, assembly GCF_000814325.1. Lineage (GTDB taxonomy): Bacteria > Bacteroidota > Bacteroidia > Chitinophagales > Chitinophagaceae > Flavihumibacter. The sequence goes on from NZ_JPHF01000003.1 coordinate 481,298, forward strand.
TTGCATACCGACCCTGGACAATCATCTCATTTATGTTTACCCATGAAAGGGTGATGCATGTTATTGCCAATATGCTGTGGCTTTGGTTATTCGGATATATCATGCAGGATCTTACCGGCAACCGAAAGCTGGTTTCAGTATATGTTTGGGGAGGTGTTTCAGGGGCATTCGCTTTTGTACTTGCACATTATATTTTCCCTCGGTTAGAGGCCGACCTTGCCTTTGCAAGTCTCCTCGGCGCAAATGCCTCTGTTATGGCCGTTGCCGTTGCCACTACAACAGTTTCTCCCGATTACAGGATATTTCCAATGATCAATGGAGGAATCCCTTTATGGATTCTGACATCACTATATGTTATCATTGATTTTGCTACCATTTCCGTTGGCAATGGTGCCATGTATCTTGCCCATTTTGCTGGTGGAGCACTTGGGTTTATGTTTATTTACCAGATGAGGCGTGGCCGCGACTGGAGTTTATGGCTTAATAATTTGTTCGACTGGTTTGACAATCTCTTCAATCCTGAGAAACCATCCCGAAAGAAAAACAACAAGGATAGTTTCTTTTATAAAGTGAGCGGACAGCCACCCTTTAAGAAATATCCTAATATCACCCAACAACGGATCGACCAGATCCTTGATAAGATCAATGTTGAAGGCTACCATATGCTAACCGATGAAGAAAAAGACATCCTTCGTCGGGCAGCAAATGAAGATGAGTTGTAAATTCGGTAATGGCTTCCATGCTCCGCAGCCTTACGAAAAGGTTATTTGTTCTGCTCACTTTTGCGATAACGGCTCTCTTCCTGTTATCATGTGCTGCGTGGTTTATTGAACCTGGCAAGCACTGGTATATTGCATTATTAGGTGTTGGTTTTGCCTTTCTCTTTTTTGCAACCTGTACAATGCTGATCTTCTGGATCGTGCTGCGTTCCAAATGGTTTCTGCTGCCATTGGCTGCTATGGCCATCGGCTGGAAGCCCATCAATGCTTTTATTGCTTTCCATCCCTTTACCCTTCAGAGCCAGCAAAAAAAACCCTCATCGCTGCGCGTCATGCAATGGAATGTTGCACGTTTTGATGAAATGAGGGGCAGGCCACGTTCAGGGAAATCAAAACGGAAACAGATCCTCGAATATATCAGGAAGGAAAATCCTGATATCATTTGTATGCAGGAATTCCTAGAAACCAATGACAGCAAACTCTTTGATGAGAATATTCCTTATTTCAGGGATAGCCTTGGTTACCGATATTTCTATTATGCAATGGATCATCGCAGGCCCGACAGGGTTTATGAACATGGGATAGCCATATTTTCAAAATACCCTATACGCAAAACACATCGCCGAAAGTTTGGTGGTCCACGCGAACAGAAGGCAGATGAAAGTTTCATCTATGTTGACATTGCCGTTAACGGGAAAATGGTGAGGGTATTTACCACTCACCTGCAATCATTATTATTTACAAATGCTGAGTTCAGGAAATTTGAGGAAATAAAGCAGGGAGGAGATTCAACGATAGAAAAATCAAAAGACATCTTCCTCAAATTCCGCAATGCCTATGGCTTCAGGCAACAGCAGGCAGAAATGATAAGAAAGGAACTGGATGCAAGCCCTCATCCGGCAATCATTTGCGGCGATTTCAATGATGTTCCTAATTCATTTGTGTACCATCGGATCAAGGGAAACAGGAAGGATGCATTTACCCGAAGAGGATTTGGAATTGGACGCACCTATTCGGCGCTGAGTCCAACTTTAAGGATCGATTATATAATGACAAGTAAGGAAATCGGGGTATTGCAGTGTCGTAATCCACATCCTCCACTGAGTGATCATTTCCCTGTTATAGCTGACCTCCTGTTGCCGGATTGAAATCATTATCTTAGAAGATCGTTATCCTATTATTTTTGCAAGCAATCGATATTAATATGTCCGAACTGAAAGTTTATAATTCCTATACCAGGCAGAAAGAAATATTTGAACCAATAGTACCGGGTTATGCGGGGATGTATGTGTGTGGACCAACAGTGAGCGGTGAGAGCCATCTGGGCCATGCAAGGCCTTTTATTACTTTCGATGTGTTATACCGTTATCTTATGCATCTCGGTTATAAGGTGCGATATGTAAGGAATATAACCGATGCAGGACATTTTGAGGAGGAAGGACGCGAAGCAGAAGATAAGATATCTAAGAAAGCACAGATCGAGAAACTCGAACCAATGGAAATGGTACAGAAGTATACCAACCTTTTTCATTGGGCTATGAAACAATTTAATAATCTTGATCCCAGCATAGAACCAACTGCCACCGGACACATTGTGGAGCAGATAGATATGATCCGCACCATTATTGACAAGGGCTATGCGTACGAGAAGAATGGATCAGTTTATTTTGATGTTCGCAAATATGCAGAAGAATATCCCTATGGAAAGATGAGTGGCAGGGTAGTGGATGATCTGCTCGAAACCACACGTGAATTGGAGGGGCAGGATGAAAAACGTAACAAGCAGGATTTTGCTTTATGGAAAGCAGCGCCGCCCGAACATATCATGCGTTGGAATAGTCCATGGGGAGAGGGTTTCCCCGGATGGCATATTGAGTGTTCGGCAATGGCCACTAAATATCTTGGAAAGCATTTTGATATTCATGGAGGAGGAATGGATCTACAGTTTCCCCATCATGAGAGTGAGATCGCCCAGAGCACTATCTGTAATCATGAAGTGCCCGCACGATACTGGTTACACAATAACATGATAACCATCAACGGGAAAAAGATGGGTAAGAGTTACAACAATGTTATCAGGCTCACGGAATTGTTCAGTGGCTCGCATCCATTGCTGGAACAGGCCTATCATCCCATGACCGTTCGCTTTTTTATACTGCAAACGCATTACAGGAGTACACTCGATTTTGGCAACGAAGCCCTTCAGGCGGCCCAGAAAGGAATGCGCAGATTATGGGATGCCTATAAAGTGCTGAATGAGATGGAGGGCGGTGGTACTGATGCCGGAGATGCAGAACTGGATGCACGATGCATTAAATTGGTTGAGGAACTTGATGAGTTTATGAATGATGACCTTAATACTGCCAAAGTGCTGGCTAGTATGTTTGAAATGGTGCCCGTCATAAATGGTATCAGGGACAAACATATTGATGGCGATGCTTTATCTAAAGGCACAATTGAAAAAATGCGTGTGGCTTTCAAATCATATCTTGAAGATATCTTCGGATTACAGGATGAACAGGCTATGGCAGGTGGAGAGGATAACAAACTGGATGGCGTATTGCAATTGCTTATTGATATCCGCAAGGATGCCAAAAGCCGCAAAGATTTCGCCACATCAGATAAGATCCGCAACCAGCTACAGGAGCTCGGAATTCTGTTGAAGGATGAGAAAGATGGCGGAGTGAGTGTGAGTTTTGCTTAACAATTAAAATATAGCGGATGAAAAACTTGCTCGGCCTGTTCATGGCCATGACCATTTTCAGTTTCATGGGGCATGCCCAGGATAAGAAAACCAATGGTGAAAAACTACTACGCCACGTGGTGTTATTCAAGTTTACTGATAACAGCAGTGAGTGGGATGTAAAGAAAGTGGAAGAGGCTTTCCGCGCATTACCCAAACGCATCAAAGAAATCCATTCTTTTGAGTGGGGAAAGAATAATAGTCCGGAGAATCTTAACCAGGGCTTCACCCATTGTTTTTTTGTCAGTTTCAAATCAGAAGCCGAACGTGAAGTATATCTGCCACATCCTGCACACCTGGCTTTTGTAGAAGTGTTGAAGCCTCATCTTGATAAGGTTCTGGTCATTGACTACTGGGCCGGTAAATAATAGCCATACTAAACTAACAATGCTTGCTTATGAAGTTGAATTACTTCTCCCGTGGATTTGTTTCCATGTTCCTGCTCCTGCTTTGCAGCCAGATGATTTTTGCACAGGTAACTGTAATGAATACCCGATGCGAAAATCTTGCTAATCCAATTGGCCTTGATATTGCCGCGCCACGCTTTAGCTGGCAGTTGAAAGGCAAAGAAAGGGGCATACAACAAACTGCCTATGAAATAGAGGTTTTTTCCGGATCACCAAAAGGTGTCAGAGCCTGGACTTCAGGGAAAGTAAATTCAGACAGTTCAGTATTTGTGAGCTATAAGGGAGGGAATTTAAAGAGCGGCACCCAATATTTCTGGCATGTAAGGGTATGGGATAATAAAGGAAAGATGTCTAAATGGTCGGAGTTTGGCAATTGGCATACCGGGTTATTCGAGGCATCCGATTGGAAAGCAAAATGGATAGGGGGAGCGGCAGACAGTAGTTCAGAACAGCCAAGCCCACTCCTTAGAAAGGAATTCCAATCAGCCAAAAAAGTCCGATCAGCAATAGCTTATATCACCGCCAAGGGAATGTATGAAGCAAAGGTAAACGGAAAGAGGGTGGGAGATGCTTATTTAAGTCCGGGTTGGACAAGCTATAACAAGCGACTTCAATACCAGGTATATGATATAACAGATATGCTTCGGCAGGGTGAAAATGCTATTGGTGTAACACTCGGAAATGGTTGGTACAGGGGCAATATTGGTTTCCAGGGACAAAGGAATTATTATGGCAAGGACATTGGTCTTTTGTTTCAGCTTGATATCACTTACACAGATGGTAGCAAGGCCACTGTTGTATCAGATGAAAGCTGGAAAACATCTACCGGCCGAATCCGTTCATCTGAGATCTATCATGGTGAAATAATTGACAACAGGTTAGAACAAAATGGATGGGAATTGGTTGGGTTTGATGATGCTGGCTGGAAGCCGGCAATTTCTGCCGCGCCCTATGAACATGCACTGGTAGCTACTCTTAATGAACCGATTCGTAAGAAGGAAGAGTTCAAACCAGCAAAAATGATCACCACGCCTTCCGGTGAGAAAATCATTGATTTCGGCCAGAATATGGTGGGCTGGGTAAAAGTAAAGGTTAGGGGAAATAAAGGCGATAGCATTAAGATCTATCACGCAGAAATATTGGATAAGTCAGGAAATTTTTATACCACCAATCTACGCGCTGCCAGGCAGGAGAATATATATATCCTCAGTGGTGATGCTGAAGAAGTATTTGAACCGCATTTTACTTTCCAGGGATTCAGGTATATCAAAATTGAAGGGTATCCCGGAGAAATAAAACCAGAAAATTTTACGGCGATCACGCTTTATAGTGATATGAAACCTACAGGTGAATTTACCAGCTCAAATACGTTGATAAATCAGTTGCAGCATAATATCCAATGGGGCCAAAGAGGAAATTTTCTGGATGTACCAACAGATTGTCCGCAACGTGATGAAAGGTTGGGGTGGACGGGTGATGCGCAGGTTTTCTACCGAACCGCATCTTTCAATTTTGGCGTAAATAATTTCTTTTCCAAATGGTTAAAAGACCTGGCGCTTGACCAGCTCGATAATGGTTCAGTGCCCTTTGTAATACCAAATGTATTAGGAAAGGATGCATCCGGATCAGCAGGCTGGGCAGATGCAGCTACTATCATTCCATGGCAGAATTATCTTGCCTACGGTGATAAGAAAACCTTATTGGAGCAATATGCCAGCATGGAAAAATGGGTGGGCTTTATGAATACGAATAGTAAGGATGATCTTTGGAATAAAGGATTTCATTTTGGGGATTGGTTGTTTTACAGGCCTGATGATGATAATGACGGCCGATCAGCCATTACGGATAAGTACCTGATCGCACAATGCTTTTATGCCAACTCAACACAGTTGCTGATAAACGCAGCTTCAGTGCTCGGTAAGAATACTGATGTTGAAAAATATACTGCTTTACTAAAAAAAATTAAAGCAGCCTTTAACAGGGAGTATGTAACACAATCAGGAAGGCTGGTATCTTCATCCCAAACAGCTTACGTGCTGGCCCTTCATTTTGATATGTTACCTGAAGCTTTAAGGCAACAGGCTGCTGACAGGCTTTCGGAGAATATTAGTAATTATGGCGATCATCTCACAACCGGTTTCCTGGGAACTCCCTATCTCTGCCATGTTCTTACAAGGTTTGGTAAAACTGAACAAGCGTTTAAACTATTGATGCAGGAGAGTTATCCTTCATGGCTATATCCGGTTAAAATGGGTGCTACAACCATATGGGAAAGGTGGGATGGCCAGAAGCCGGATAGCAGTTTTCAGACACCCGGCATGAATTCATTCAATCATTATGCCTATGGTGCAATCGGAGACTGGATGTACAGAACCATTGCAGGTCTTGATACTGAGGAGGGATTTGCAGGCTATAAAAAAATTAGCATCAAGCCACATATCGGTGGTGGGTTAAACTATGCCAAAGCAGTGTTGCAAACAAATTATGGTCAATTGTCGAGTGAATGGAAGGTTGATGCAAAGGGCACTACTTACAACTTTGAAATACCGGCAAATACAAGTGCTAAAGTTTATCTGCCTGAGGCTCCGGGAGATAAATTATTTGAAAATGGCAAGCCTCTTTCCACTTCCACGATTAAAGTTATTTCAACCGAAGCAGGACGCACAGAGTTGCTGCTAGGCTCCGGAATTTATAATCTTACAGTAATCAAATAACAGAAGAGCAACCTGCAATGGTTATATTTATAGCTCTAAAATTTCTTGCTGTATGAAAAAAGTGTTGATTTTACCCTTATTGCTATTGGGTATCCTCTCCTTTGCCCAGGAACAGGTAATAAGGTTATATCCTGGTAAGGCACCCGGCTCAGAAAGCTGGACATGGCAGGAAGGCAGAAAAGATACCAATGTTTTTAATACTCCCGTGGTTTATAATGTAGTGGATCCAACCCTCACAGTTGTTCCTGCAAAATCATCTTATAATACCGGAACGGCTGTGATTATTGCGCCAGGTGGTGCTTTTCATACACTCTCCATCAACAGTGAGGGATTTGATGTAGCCAGGTGGCTAAGTGGAAAAGGGATCACATGTTTTGTTCTTAAGTATAGGGTAGTCAGGAGCCTCACGGATGAACCGGCAAAGGAAGTAATGGAGAAGATGGGAAACTCGGAAAAATTCGGGGCAGATGTGGCGCCAGTGTTTCCATTGGCCATCAGGGATGGCCTTGAAGCGGTAGCTTATGTTCGAATCAATGCATCCAAATATGGAATTGATCCGAACAGAATTGGTTTCATGGGATTCTCGGCAGGAGGCACCGTAACAATGGCTGTGACTCAAAACTCCAATCAATCAAATCGACCTGATTTTATTGCTCCCATTTATGCCTATGTAGGTGAAATGATCGGGGGAGAAATTCCGACTGAAAAAATACCTGCATTTATAGTAGCAGCATCAGATGACCAATTGGGATTGGCATCACATAGTGTTGGCATTTATAATAATTGGATTGCGGCAGGTCAGGATGCTGAACTGCATATGTATTCAAAAGGTGGTCATGGTTTTGGATTGCGTACCCAGGAAATTCCAACGGATACCTGGATTGAGCGGTTTGCGGATTGGCTTGGGGCAAGAGGCCTTCTATGGCCTTCAAATCCAAAGGGCTGGATGGCCAACTCAAATTACCAGCAGATGAAAAAGAATGAAGTTGCCCGTGAAGAGGCCTTTCATAATGACTGGGCCAATCTTAAACGTTTTGAGGCTGATAATAAATTATGGGCGAAGGTGGTGCCAAAGGATCGCGTTGTATTCATGGGTAATTCAATAACAGAGGGATGGAAGAATATTGACAGCGCTTTTTTTGCCGGCAAGCAATATATTAACAGGGGAATCAGCGGACAGACCACTCCCCAGATGCTGCTGCGTTTCCGCCAGGATGTAATAGATCTGAAACCTGATGTAGTAGTTATACTGGCAGGTATAAACGATATAGCCGGCAATACGGGTGCCGCAACACTGGAGTCAATTTATGGAAATATTGTTTCGATGGCAGAGCTTGCCAAAGATGCAAAGATCCGCGTGATAATATCTTCAGTACTTCCTGCATATGATTTCCCATGGAGGCCGGGTCTTCAACCTGCACAGAAAGTTGTGGAACTGAATAAAATGCTGAAGGCCTACGCACAGCGTTCGGGCAGTATTTATGTAGACTATTTTTCTGCTATGGTGGATGAAAGGAATGGGCTGAAGTCTTCACTTGGAGATGATGGTATTCATCCTAATCTTGCCGGATACAAGATCATGGAACCCCTGGTAGAAAAAGCAATTCAAACTGCATTAAAGGCAAAATAAAATATACTCAATGATCAGAGCCGTTCTCTCATCAGTCATGTTTCTCGTGATTGCATTTGTAATTTTCAGTATGCCAGCTTGTTCTGGTCGTTCGGGCAAACCGCGTGTTCTTGTGTTTGCAAAAACAGCAGGTTTTTACCATCAGAGTATCCCTGATGGGATGGTTGCCATTCAGCAACTGGGAGCTGCAAATGGATTTGATGTTGATACTACCCGCAATGCTGAATGGTTCACTGAAGACAGCCTGGATAAATATGCAGCCGTCATCTTTTTAAGTACAACCGGCGATGTGCTCAATAATTATCAGGAGGCTGCCTTTGAAAGGTATATCCAGGCAGGTGGGGGATTTGTGGGAATACATGCAGCAGCCGATACAGAATATGATTGGGGATGGTATGGCAGAATGGTTGGGGCATACTTCCTGGATCATCCGGCCATCCAGGAGGCAGTACTGAATGTAACGGATCGAACACATAGTTCAACAAAGCATTTGCCTGAAAAATGGAAGAGGACAGATGAATGGTATAGTTTCAAAAATATCAGCAAGGAAGTTAAGGTGCTGATGTCTATTGATGAAACAACCTATAAGGGTGGAAAGAATGGCGATAACCATCCCATGTCGTGGTATCATGCGTTTGATGGAGGGAGAGCATTTTATACAGCACTGGGCCACACCTCAGAATCCTTTAAGGAAGAAGCTTTTTTGCAACATATGCTGGGAGGAATACAATATGCAATTGGTAAGAACAATAAGCTGGATTATTCAAAGGCAAAGACGCTTAATGTTCCTGCCGAAGACCGTTTTACAAAAACGATGTTAGTAACCGGGCATTTTTTTGAGCCTACCGAAATGACCATTTTACCTAATCTTGATATCCTAATTGCACAACGAAGAGGAGAGATCCTTCTTTACAAAAATGGAGACTCAACGGTAAGCCAGGCCCTTTCTCTAAATGTATATTGGAAGACCAATACGCCGGGGGTGAATGCAGAAGAAGGCGTGCTAGGCATCAAGGCAGATCCCAACTTCAGTAAGAATAAGCATGTTTATATTTTTTACTCACCTATTGATACATCCGTAAACAGGCTCTCAAGATTTACATTTAATGGCGATAGTTTAACTGCTGAAAAAATTGTACTGGAATTCTATTCACAGCGCGAGATCTGTTGCCATACTGGCGGCTCCATTGCATTTGACAAAGACGGCTTGCTTTATCTCTCAACAGGAGATAACTCAACGCCCTTTGATGAACCCAATCAATTGTATGTAAATCGCGGTTATGCCCCATTGGATGACCGTCCGGGCCATGAGCAATATGATGCGCGCCGCACTTCCGGCAATCCCAATGACCTAAGGGGAAAAATCCTCCGGATACGTGTTCGAGAAGATGGAACTTATGAAGTTCCGGATGGCAACCTTTATCCAAAAGGCCAGGCAGGAACAAGGCCGGAGATCTATGTACAGGGCAATAGAAACCCTTATCGTATTTCTGTAGACCAGAAGAACAGCTGGTTGTATTGGGGTGAAGTGGGGCCCGATGCCAGTAATGATAGCATGGGTATCAGGGGGCCGCGTGGATATGATGAGGTTAACCAGGCAAGGAAGGCAGGATTTTTCGGTTGGCCGCTTTTCATAGCCAATAATATTCCCTATCACCAATATGATTATGCAACCGGTAAAACGGGTCCGCTTTTCGATCCTGCAAAACCAGTAAATGGTTCACGCAACAATTCCGGAATCCAGGAATTACCACCCGCACAGCCGGCTTTTATTTGGTATCCTTATGGGGCATCCACTGAGTTTCCACAAGTAAAAACAGGTGGAAGAAATGCAATGGCAGGCCCGGTATACTATACTGATATGTATCCTAAAGAAACAAGGCTACCAGAATACTATAATGGGAAACTGATCATCTATGACTGGATTCGCGGATGGGTAAAAGCGGTAACCATGAAACCCAATGGTGATTTTGATAAAATGGAACCATTTATGGAAAATACCAGGTTCAACTCCATGATTGATATGGAGGTTGGTCCGGATGGTAAACTCTATCTGCTTGAGTATGGTAGTGGCTGGTTCAGTAAGAATCCGGATGCCGGACTGGCCAGGATCGATTATAATGGCGGGAACCGCGCGCCCAAACTGACCGCTCTTCGTGTTGATAAACGTTCCGGTGCAGTTCCATTCAAAGTTGTTGCAAGCATTGAGGCTAAAGATCCGGAAAATGATAAGCTCACCTATAGTTGGGATCTTGGTAATGGAGTAAAAAAAGAAACCACCGAGCCACGTCTTGAATACATCTATGAGAAGACAGGGGATTTTGATATCACAGTGGTTGTTTCAGATGATAAAAAGGAGTCGGTAAAAAGTAATCCTGTAAATGTGTATGCAGGTAATGAAACCCCTGAGGTATTGGTTACTGTTACAGGTAACCGATCATTTTACTTTCCTGGAAAATTGGTAGGATACAATGTGGGGATAAATGATCGGGACGACCCTTCTGCTGCCAGTGATCTGTCCGGGTTATATGTATCCGCTGATTATATAGAGGGTACAGATAAGGCAGGTGCCAACCTCGGTCACCAGGTGGTATCCGAATCTATGATAGGCAAAAGTCTTGTGCAATCATTGGATTGTAAATCATGTCATAAGGAGAATGAAAAATCAATTGGCCCGGCTTATTTAGATGTAGCGCGCAAATATGAAAAGAAAGAAGATGCGGTAGCGTATCTAACCAATAAGATCCTCAAAGGAAGTGTTGGTGTTTGGGGTGAAGTTGCTATGCCTGCACACCCCGATATGAAGCCTGATGAAGCTCGTCAGATAGTTTCCTGGATTCAGACACTTACTGGTAATAACAAGGCAGCAAAATCGCTTCCTGCGAGTGGAACTGTAAATGCCACACTTGGTAAGAAACCTGTTGACAATGGAGTGCTTGTAATTTCTGCTACGTATACGGATAAGGGTGGTAATAATGTGAAACCTATGACAGGATCTGATGCCGTAGTGTTAAGGAGTCCCAATCTGAATTTTTCGGCGGCAACAAATTTAAAGGAGTATTCTTCGATGACATATAATGGTATGAATCTATTGATAGTACCTAAGGATAGTGGTTCTTTTAGTATAGACAGCCTCGACCTGACTGGTGTAAATACGCTTATGCTAACGATTGGATGGCAGATGGCTTCTAAAGCAGGTTTCGGTTTCGAAATCAGGTTAGATTCGCCTGATGGGAAAAAGATTGGTGAAGCAGTTTTGAAAGGAGGGCTGAGTTCTCCGGCAGAGGGTGGCATCGGTGGTACAATCCTGACCTTTAAAATTGAACCGGTGACTGATGGTAAATTCCATGACTTATACATTGTGAGTAAAGGTGCAGATCCAAAAGAATCAAGTACTATAGCCTTACAATCGATCAGATTGGTTTCAGAATAATTAACAATAAAATTGAATGATCCGTAAAATGAAGCTTTTAAAATTCTCAATATCCTCAGGCTTAATCATAATGTTTGGAACTGCCAGCTTTTCACAGGAGTTGCGGAAGCCTGCATCGCTCAATGATACAGTACAACTCGAAGATGTTTTTGTAACCGCGCAGAAACGAGAAGAATTGTCTCAAAAGATACCTTTGAGCCTGAGCGTAATTTCTGCCCGCAAAGTTCAGGACCTTCGCCTTTGGAACAGTAGTGAGCTCACAGCAGTAGTACCCGGACTATTCGCCAACAATTCCGGTGACGAAAGAAATGTAATATCAATAAGGGGCATAACAACTACTTCTTATGATCCTGCCGTTGCAGTATATGTTGACGGGGTTAACCAGTTCAGTCTGGATACTTATATTCCTCAACTGTCTGATGTGGAAAGAATAGAAGTACTTCGTGGTCCGCAGGGCACTCTTTACGGAAGGAATGCTATGGGTGGAGTTATCAATATCATTACAAAGCAACCAGGAAATACTCCGAATGGATTCGCAGAACTGAGTATAGGTAATAACGGTTTGCAAAGGTATGCTGCGGGAATACGGACTCCCATTGTAAAAGATAAACTTTACTTCGGGGCTTCTGGAGTTTACAACAAACGTGATGGGTACTATACCAATACTTTTGATAATAGCTCCTTTGATCGGCAAGCGGCACTCACCGGCAACTATTTCCTGAAATATATTCCTATTGAGAACTGGGGTATAACAATGAATCTTAAACATCAGAACAATCGAAATAATGGTGCTTTCCCTATGGTGAATGGTCTTGAAGAGGCGTTTGAAAATCCATATAAACTCAACCAGGATGCAGTGGGGAAAATGGTTGATAATACACTCAATGCTTCTCTCACCGTAAATCATTCTTCTCCCAGGTATTTTGATTTTATCTCCCAAACGGCGTGGCAGAGCAACCAGCGTATATATGATTCACCTATTGATGGCGATTTTTCACCACTGGATGCAGTTACAATAATTAATGATTATGGCAATAAGTGGAACAAAGTGAAGGTGTTTACACAGGAGTTTAGATTCAGCACACCATCAAAGAGTTTTTCACCTGTGAAATGGGTGGGGGGAGCTTATTTGTTCCATCAGTCAAACCCTGTAAAGCAGGCCACACATTTTGGCAAGGATGCAGAGATGATTGGCGCACCTATGGCGAATTTTGCAACAATCAATACTACTACCGCTACTAATAAGGGATATGCATTATTTGGTCAGATAAGTTATGATATTACTACACGCTTCTCAATAATTGGAGGGCTTCGTTACGATCATGAATCAAAAGATCTGGAGGTTAAAGGTGAATTTCAACCCGATGGGGAAGAGGCTATGGTAACTCAACCAGATACATCTGCAAGAGCCTCATTTAAAGCCTTCTCTCCCAAACTTGGAATTCAGTTTTCAATGGCGGAGGACAATATCCTCTTTGCTAATTATAGCCGTGGATTTCGTACAGGTGGTTTGACACAGTTATCATCAGATCCATCACAGCCACCTTTGTATCCCTATAAGCCTGAATATAGTAACTCATTTGAGCTGGGTACAAAGAATATGTTCTTTAACGACAAGCTTCGGTTAAACCTCACGGCATTCTATGCAAAAATAACTGATGCCCAGGTGCCAACCCTTGTACTGCCAGATGCTATTACCATTACAAGGAATACGGGCGAGCTTGTTTCCAAAGGGTTTGAACTGGAAATGAATACCCGGCCATTTAGAGGTTTCGAGATGGATTATAGTTTTGGATATACGCATGCCCGTTATGAATCACTGAAGTTGTCACAGTATGGCAATGAAACAGATCTTGAAGGAAAGCGCCAGGTTTTCACCCCCGATATCACCTCAATGCTTGCACTCCAGTATAGACTTCCACTTACAGCAAATAAGGAATGGCAATTAACGCTGAGAGGTGAATGGATTTATCTCGGACAACAATATTTTGATCTTGCCAACCAGATAAGACAGGCACCTTATCAGAAGCTAAACGCCAGAGTTGGTGTAAGTGGCAAATATCTGGGCTTATTTTTCTGGGCCAGAAACCTCACCGACAGAAAGTTCATTGCATATGCCTATGATTTTGGAGCAATCCATTTAGGGGAGCCAGAAATATATGGCGTAACAGTATCAGTCAAATTCTGATTTAAAAATTAATGATATGAAAATGATGAAACAAAGTTCATTGTTGAGCATCTTATTATTGGTCTCATTATTTTCATATTGCCAGGTTTCAGAATCACAGATTATACATGAGCAATGGAAAGCTTCCTGGATAAAAGTGCCCGGGGAGAGTGATTATGAATATGGAGTATATCTATTTCGTAAGCGTATCAACCTTGATACTGTTCCTTCCAGGTTCCAGATTCATCTATCTGCTGATAACCGGTATAAATTATATGTAAATCAAAAATTGGTATCCTTAGGTCCTGCACGTGGAGATCTTGCACACTGGAATTTTGAGACAGTGGATATTGCACAATACCTGCAGCCAGGGCAAAATATAATTTCTGCCAGGGTCTGGAATGAAGCTGCATACCGGCCCGAGGCGCAGATTTCTTTGCAAACAGGTTTTATTCTCCAGGGTAGTGCGGGGGATATATCATTGAATACGGACAAGAGTTGGAAATGTAGCAGGGATAGCAGTTATGGACCTATTCCTTTTACCGGGCCCTTTTATTATGTTTCGGGTGCTGGTGAATTTATCGATATGCGTCATCACATGACCGACTTTGGTTCAGTTAACTTTAATGATGAATTGTGGGAGTATGCACAGCCTATATTTCATGGTATACCCAAAGATATAAGGGGAGGTTATGGTACATCCAATGGATGGATGTTGGTTCCATCAATTATTCCCGCCATGGAAATGAGTCCTCAAAGATTTCGCGCAGTGCGTGAATCCAGTGGGGTCAAGATTCCCGAATCATTCCCTGTTCAGACTACTGACATCCATATTCCCGCTAATTCAACTGCCAGCGTTTTACTTGACCAGGGTGAACTAACCAATGCTTATCCAATTATGCGGTTTAGCAATGGTGCAGGTTCTACTATAGCTTTGCGATATACAGAAGCACTATATACAAAATTCCCGGATAAGGGGAACAGGAATGAAGTTGCCGGAAAACATTTCCTTGGGCGGATGGATAGCATCATTTCTAACGGAAAAGCAAACCAGGTTTTTGAATCTTTGAACTGGAGGACTTTCCGGTATATTAAACTAGACATAAAAACGGGTGCAGATCCACTTGTATTAAATGATATAAGTTCATCTTTCACCGGCTATCCTTTTCAATTCAATGCTAAATTAGATGCACCATTGCAGGAAATAAAGACAATGATTGATATTGGCTGGCGTACAGCCAGATTATGTGCTGTGGAAACCTATATGGATTGCCCCTACTATGAGCAGTTACAATATATTGGTGATGGGAGAATTCAGGCTTTGATATCCTTGTATAATAGTGGTGATGACAGGTTGGTGCGTAATGCATTAAATCTTATGGACCATTCGAGGCAGCCTGAAGGAGTTACCCTGAGTCGCCACCCCTCTTTTACGCCACAGATCATTCCAACTTTTTCATTATGGTATATAGGCATGCTACATGATTATTGGATGTATGCAAAAGACACCTCATTTGTTATAAAGAAAATTCCCGGCACCAGGCAGGTCCTCCAATATTTCAATAATTACCAGGCTTCAGACGGATCCATACAAAACGTTCCGAACTGGATGTTCACGGATTGGGTTAATGCACCAGAATGGAAATCGGGCGTTGCGCCGCGAGGCAAAGATGGAAGTTCTTCTATCCTCGACCTTACACTATTGTGGGCATACCAACTGGCTGCGGATATGGAAGGCCGGAATGGGATGCGTTCATTTAAGGATAAGTATCTTGAGGAAGCGGCAAAATTGAAGAAGACCATACGAAACAAATATTGGGATCAAACCCGCGGACTTTTCTCCGACAGGCCAGAGAAAGACCTCTACTCACAGCATGCAAATTCGTTGGCCATTCTAACAGGTGTAACAAACAAGTCGGAAACAAATTCGATTGCTGAGAAATTATTGAGGGATACAACTATGGCTGCAGCCTCCATCTATTTCCGCTATTATCTTCACCAGGCATTGATTAAAGCGGGAAGAGGAAATGACTACCTGAACTGGCTTGACAAATGGCGTGAAAATATATCATCCGGACTGAGTACCTGGGCCGAGATGTCGGACGTCAGTAAATCCAGATCTGATTGTCACGCATGGGGATCGAGCCCAAACATTGAGTTTTTCCGAACCATACTTGGAATTGAAAGTGATGCACCAGGATTCAGTACTATAAGGATCCAGCCACATCTTGGTTCACTAAAGAATATTCAGGGTTCAATCCCTCACCCTAACGGTGAATTATCAGCGCAGTATATATACCAGGAAGGGCAATGGACTATTCAGGTAAAATTGCCATCAGAAACCAAAGGGAAACTTATCTGGAAGGGAAAGCATATTCCTTTGAATTCCGGTCTTAACAAATTCCAATTGCAATAATCAATCAACGTTAAATATTCATTAATGAAAAGATCAATCATCTATTTGCCTGTGCTACTTATGACTGTGATGGGTTTTATAGCTTGTAATAACCAGGCCACCACAGAACAGCAAACTTCAAATGCTACTGATACTGTCAGTTCAACCAGTGAATGGAATTTGGGTGTTGCCCTCTGGACATTCCACACATTCAATTTTCCCGAGTCGCTTGATAAGGTTGACAGTGCTGGCATTGAATATATTGAAGCAAATACATTTCACAAAACAGGCCCAACTTTAAAGGATACAATGGTTGGTCAACTTTCACCGGAAGGGGTTGCGACTCTAAAAAAGATGATCGCTGACAAAGGTCTGAAACTCGAGTCTATTTATGTTGGGGGTGGTGATACCTTTGAGTCCTGGAAAAAGGAGTTTGATATCGCTAAAGCCCTCGGCGTAAAATTTGTTACGGCAGAACCACCAGTTAAAATGTGGGACCAGATCGATAGTCTGGCGGGAGCTTATGGATTGAAGGTTGCGATTCACGATCATTGGAAGGGAGTGAGTGCATATTGGCACCCCGATTCTGTTCTGGCTGCGATAGAGGGCCACCCTAATTTCGGGGCTTGCGCTGATCTGGGACATTGGCCTAAAAGTGGCATTGATCCTGTTGATGGTGTGAAGAAACTGGCCGGGCATATCATTGCTATTCACCTGAAGGATATCGCAGAATTCAATAACACAAAAATTCAGGATGTTCCAGTAGGGAAAGGAGTAGTTAATTTTCCTGGCGTTTTCGAAGAGTTAAAGCGGCAGGGTTTTAAAGGGAATATATATATTGAAATGGACGTGGAAGGAAAGCCCAGTAATCTTCCTGCCGTTGTAGAGACAGCAAAATATTATAAGGAACAGGTTGATAAATTGAAATAAGCCTAATAGGTCAATTGAACTTTACGGAATGCTACTTCTGCACCTTCTGCCTGCAGAGCAATTTGGCCTGAGTTTACTGTGCAATCATATCCTTCATTGACGGGAATGGAATTGACCCACACTTTGATTGTATTTCCTTTACATTCAATTTTAAGGTGGTTCCATTCCCCCAATGGCTTTTCAGAGCCATCAGTAAGATTTTTTATCCTCCTTTCCTTCCCCTCCGTACTTCCCCAATTTTCTTTGGGCCCTCTCCTTGCTTCCATATCAGGTACGGTGATATCTTCTCCAATACACCAGAAATCACCGGCATTTTCATGCATCATTTGCACCTCAATAGATTTGGGAAACATTTTATACAGTATCCTGGGTGTAGATGCATGTACCAGCACGCCACAATTGCCTGGTGTATTTACAAAACGATATTCCACTTCGAGCGTATAATCCTTGTAAATGGAATCTGTAATAAGATGTCCACCCGGTTTGCCCATACTAATCAGTTCTTTATTACGGACAAGGAATGGACTTTTTAGGCTGGGGTCCTTATCCATATCGGGGACATCAATATGCCAACCATTGAGGTTTTTACCATTGAATAATTGAATGGACTTTACAGTGCTTCTTTGTGGGGCGACACAGCCTGAACAAACTGTCAAAGCCAATAACGCATATATTATACATTTCATCTTATGGTAATTTAATGAAATATTGGCACAAGGTTGGTAATTTGGAAATATGAAAAGGCTTGCATCTTGAAGAAACATTTCATCTTCCGTGATAGTTGTATTTATGATTCATCCGTCGCAAGGTGTTCTTGCCTGAAAATCTTACCCAGCATTTCGTATAATTTGGGATGATGTATTTTAAGCAAGTCCGGTCTTTCAAAAAAATACTCTGCTGCAACTGCAAAGAATTCTGTTTTATCAGTAGCTGCATAGGGGTTAATATCTGAATCGTCCTCAATTATTTCCTGCATTTTTTTATGAACAAGATCTATCCAGGGGATACTATATTGTTTTGCCAATAAAATTTCAGGAATTCCATCTATTGAACCATCGGCTTTGTCAAGAAGGTGAACGAACTCATGAATTGCAGTATTGTTCTTGTCAGTTCTGTTAGTAAAACCCTCACGTAAAGCGGTTTTGCTCAATAACATTTTTCCATTCATATAGCCACTACCTACCATGCCCATATAGGGACGATTTCGTCCTTCGGCCTGGAAATCTTCATTGAAATGATTTTTATATATGAGAACATCAGTGAGGTTACGATAATGCCATTCCGGAAATCCAAAGATTGGAATAACTGCACTGGCTGCAACCAGCAATTTATCTGTATCGTCAATTTCAGTACCTATTCCCTCGATGCGGGTACCATTCAGAAAAGAAATCACCTCTTTTATAAAGCGGGACTTATCCAGTTCTGATAGTTTAGTAAAATAATGGACTTCTTTATTGAGGATTGTTTCTATATCCGACACTGGAAGATCGGGATTTGGGTTTATTGGCCGACTTTTCCACCAGGCAAACCCAATGACAACCAGAATAAAAAAAAGCACACCAAACATTCTTATTATTAATTAGTAGTGAAATTTGCTTTCATAAGATCATTATTCCAAATTAACGATTCACTCCTTTATAACGACGGTTCTTTCTCAATTGTTTTTTACCGAAAGAGCAAACTGAGGGTATAAGGTCAATTGATGAGACCCTTGACCTTCTTGAAAGGATTACGCCTCGATTGTGTTCACTTGTTGCTTATGAATCAAGATTAACGGGAACAATCGGAAAGAAACAGTTTATTTTGCACCCCCGGGACATTGCATTTTTTCAGGCGGATAATAAGATTGTTTTTATAATTACGCCTGATGGTACGCGTTATATTCATAATCAAAAAAATGGACATCTTGAAGAGATTCTGGACCCTCGTTATTTTTTCCGGATTAACCGAAGCGTTATTGTTAATACGCAGGCCATAGAGCATGTGAAGCCTCATATTAATAGCCGGCTTAAAATTATATTGAGGTCAGGGCTCTCCTCGGGTGAATTTATAGTTAGCCGAGACAGGATGTCGGCTTTCAGGAATTGGGCGCACTGTTAGTTCAGCTTGTTTTGTGTGCCCTCACCATTTCCCATTTTCCCGGTGGGCCAGGTATTTTTTCAATAGTAAATCCAACCGATTTCATAGCTCTTCTCACCGATCCCTTACTGCTGTAAGTAACCAAGATGCCATTATTCTCCATCTTTTCAAAAATCATACGGAAAATATCAGCTGTCCATAACTCCGGCTGAACCTTAGGAGCAAAAGCATCAAAATATACAAGGTGAAAACGGGTTTCTGTTTGCAATTCCGATAAGGGCAATTGATGTTTTATTATTTGAAAATTTTCATGGATCCTGATTTGCTTATTCCATTCAGCTGTATGCATTTCAAGGAATAATTGTGATAGTTCATGCCTTTTTAAAAGAGTACAATAATTTATCCGGAATATTGTTTCCATATCCAATGGATATGCTTCAACTGTTTCATAGTGAATAGATCTATCACCCGCTTCAGCCATTGTCAGTAAGGCATTCAGTCCGGTTCCGAAACCCATTTCCAGAATATTTATGCTATTATGTTTCGTTGCAATGATATCAAGACCGGATTCAATAAAAACATGCTTTGACTCTTGTATTGCACCATGGGTGGAATGATAGGTGACCTGCATGGAAGGGATGGCAATGGTATGTGATCCATCTGCAGTTGTTCGAAGGATTCTTTCCATACTGTAAAGTTATTATTTACTTTCGGGTATGGGCTATTTTGAACATCTTTCCAAAGACAAGAAACTTGCGCCAATACTCAATGGCACACCGTACAAATTAAAGAAGCAGAAACTGGTCTACCTGCATCTCTGTGGTTCCATTATGAGTCAACAGTTATCAACTAAGGTTGCTGCCGTTATCTGGAAACGCTTTCTCGCACTTTTTGAGGATGATAGTCCAACCCCCGAACAAATCCTTGCAATTCCTTATGAAACGCTAAGAGGAATTGGTCTATCGAATGCCAAAGCAAATTATGTTCAGAATGTTGCACGTTTCACAATGGAGCAGGGGATGAATTGGGATCTTTTGAAGAAAATGAATGATGAAGAAGTGGTTAGTCACCTCATACAAATCAAAGGGGTTGGAAGGTGGACAACTGAAATGCTGCTGATGTTTGCCCTTGGGCGAGAAGATGTGTTTGCTGTTGATGACCTTGGAATACAAACAGCAATGAAAAAGCTTTATAAACTGGATGATTCTAACAAGAAGGATTTCAGGGAGAGGATGCTTAAGATTTCAAAAAAATGGTCACCATACCGCACATACGCCTGCCTGCACCTTTGGAACTGGAAAGATGCCGCTCCTGTTAAGAATGCAACTTCCGATTGAGTTTTTCAATCTCTATTGAAAAAAACCCATGATCATGACTACCACACCCGGCATTGAAGGTCGGCCCGTTCAGCAGTACCTTGGCATAGTAACAGCGGAAACCATTATAGGCGCCAATGTTATAAAAGATATTTTTGCCGGACTTCGCGATTTCTTTGGAGGTCGTTCAGCAACTTATGAAAAGGTGTTACAGGAAGCAAAGAATGCCGCTATGCAGGAACTTATGCATAAAGCACAAGGCCTTGGAGCAAGTGCTGTTGTGGGAGTAGACCTCGATTTTGAAACCATTGGAGCAAACGGAAGCATGCTTATGGTAATTGCAAGCGGTACGGCTGTTCGACTGTGAATCCAGTAAAAACTTATTATTCCGCAGGTTTATTCATAACGTTCCAGAGAAGGTCTTTTAATTCTATTAAGCCCTGCTGCGTTAGGGAAGATATGAATACATGCGGAATACCTGCTGGCATTTCCTTGCTGATGGCCACTTTCAATTCATCATCAAGCATATCACTTTTGCTGATTGCGATAACGAATTCTTTCTGTAACATTTCCGGGTTATATTCCCGAAGCTCATTCAGCAAGATCTCAAATTCTTTCCGGTGATCTTTGCTGTCGGCCGGAATCAGGAAGAGCAAAATTGAATTCCGTTCAATATGCCGAAGGAATCTATGCCCCAGCCCTCTGCCCTCTGCAGCTCCTTCAATAATTCCAGGCAGGTCTGCTATACAGAATGAGCGTCCATTCCTGTATTCCACCATTCCAAGCTGTGGATTTATTGTTGTAAAAGCATAATCAGCAATTTTTGGTTTTGCGGCTGTTATAACACTGAGCAAAGTGGATTTACCGGCATTGGGAAAACCAACGAGTCCAACATCGGCCAGAACTTTCAGTTCAAGTATCTTAAAACCTTCAACACCTTCTTCACCTGGTTGGGAATACTCTGGTGCCTGATTTGTGGCAGTTGCAAAGTGGGCATTCCCAAGTCCGCCACGCCCTCCTTTCATTAGGATGATTTCCTGGCCGTCTTCCAGGATCTCCGCTTCTTTTTCACCCGATTCATCATCCATTACGATTGTACCTAACGGCACATCAATATAAATATCCTTTCCACTGCGGCCGGTAGAGTTATTACCACTTCCACTTTCGCCATTCTCGGCAAGAATATTCTTATGATAACGAAGGTGTAGAAGAGTCCAGAGATTTTTATTTCCCCTTAATATGATATGTGCACCCCTTCCACCATCGCCACCGTCAGGACCAGCCTTCGGGTTGAACTTGGTGCGCATAAAATGTTTACTACCCGCGCCGCCATGGCCACTGCGGCAAAATACCTTGATCTGGTCTACAAAATTTGATTTTTCTGACACGATTATTCGCTGTTGATTTGCGAAGGTAAACCTAATTCTATTAAGCCCAGAACCTTGGCTTAGCTATCGTTCCGCTTTAAAGATTGCCAGGTTTCGTAGAGTATTTCCTGGGATGGCCTGTCATTTGGTATAACCGAAAGAGGTTCGCATGGCTGACTCTGCGCATGCATCTCAGCGGGTAAAGCCTGATATAAAGCCGTTCCCTTTGTTTTCCATTCAAGCATTTCATCATTAACCTCCCCGATGGTTCTGGCCGGGTTACCAACCACCAGACTTCTCTCCGGAATATTTTCTCCCTGCTTCACAAAAGATAAAGCGCCAACAATGGAACCGTCGCCCAGGTCCACATTGTCCATGATCACGGCATTCATCCCTACGAGGCAGTTTCTTCCGATCTGTGCGCCATGAATTATGGCCCCATGTCCAATATGTGCACCTTCTTTGAGCCTTACTGTAATACCCGGGAACATATGAATGGTACAGTTCTCCTGCACGTTGCAACCATCTTCCAGGATAATTCCACCCCAGTCGCCACGAAGTGCTGCACCAGGGCCAATATAACAGTTCTTTCCTATTATCACATTTCCGGTTACACATGCTTGTGGATGTACATAAGAGGAGGGGTGCACTACGGGAACAAAGCCCTTGAATGAATAGAACATATTGTAAAACTACAAACTTGGTTCAAATACAGCTGCCGTGGAAGGAGCTGATTCCTGTTTCCTTTTTTTGAATGGCCTTTTTCCGGTTGCGTTTTGAATAAGTCGGGTACAAAGGAATATAATTCCAGCCGTTCCAGCTATCGCAACTAAAACAGCAATTGCATCGGCGCCACTACAGGCTATTGAACAGACTAATACACTCAATAAAAGTGCAAGCCCAAGTCCTAGCAGAATAATCAAAAATATCTGAACTCCTTCATCATCTTTCCCTTCCCGAATTGCCTTTTTTAAAGCTTTCCACTGGGTACGTAGTTCTTTCTTTTTAGAGGATTTTGACAGGATTGTTGTTTTTTGTGAAGAAGGGTTTGATACCAGCGCTGACCCTTTTGGCTGATCTCCCGTAACATTTGCGGCGTTTGTAGTTTGTCTTGAATTTGCCAAAATTGCATTGTTATTAAGGCATGTAGCTATTATTATGCAACTGCTGATGGCAACAGTTATTTCCAATCCCTTTCTCTTGTAATAGCTGCTCTGGTAGCTCAACCTTGCTTTGTAGCGTGGGTAAAGAAGAACGCAGAGTCCTATCACAGCCAAAGAAATAAATACCAGACTGGCAGGTAATTCGATGCCGGCTTTTCCCAGAATGTTTGCCATCCTGTCGACCAGAAAGAATAAAGCAATCTGGATTATTGTAATGAGAACGCGAGCAGCATACACATGATTTTTTGCCCACAGGGATATCCTTTTCATATAACATGGTTTATGGGTTGGCATTAATATCCGGCGTTAATTCGTGTTAACGGGGATACTATAAGGTACAATTAATTCCTTAGCTTTTTACCTGTTCTGAAACATGTGCCTTTGAAAAGTGCAACTTGCTGGCCGCGCTGGTTAGTTATGGTTACGAGGTACACTCCGGTACTTCTTCCATTATGAATTTCTTTGGCTTCCGCAGTGAGGGTGTCTCCAATATTTACAGCTTTTATGAAACTGGTGGTAACATCCAGAGCTACTGAAAGATTATTGCGGTTATTGCAGGCAAATGCAAAGGCGCTGTCTCCTAGACTGAAAGCAATTCCACCATGCGCTATGCCGAATCCATTCACCATTTCTTTTCTAACTGTCATACGTATTAGACTATAACCTTCGCTGACAGAAAGGAGTTCAATTCCAAGCCATTGACTGAAGAAATCATTCTCCATCATATGATCAACCACCTGCTGGAATTCAGACCTTATATTAGTATCCATAAATTATTTTCCTTTGAAAACCGGCACTCTCTTTTCTAAGAATGCCTGAACACCCTCTTTAAAATCATCTGAAGTAGCCGCGCGCTGCTGAAGTTTATCTTCATTCTGCAATTGTTCTATGAGCGTATGGGTTTGTGACCATTGCAAAGCTTTTTTAGTATGAGCTAAACCAACTGTGGGCATGGAAGCCAGTGTAGATATTATTTTATCTACCTCTGAGGCAAAGCTTTCATCATCAAAATATTTATATATCATTCCCAATCGTTCTGCTTCTTCTGAGGTTATTTTATCACCCAGCATCATCAGAGCACTTGCTTTCTGGTGGCCCACCAAACGGGGCAGGAAGAAGGTGCCACCACTGTCAGGTATCAGCCCGATTTTAGAAAAGGCCTGTATGAATGATGCTGAACGTGAGGCTAAAACAATATCACAGCAAAGCGCAATATTAGCACCTGCACCTGCAGCTACCCCGTTCACAGCAGCTACAACTGGTTTGCGTAGATCACGGATGGCTAAAATTATGGGGTTATAGTGTTCTGATAATATCCTTGCCATGCCTGGGCCCTGGGGATCCACCACTTCTGCAAGGTCCTGTCCTGCACTAAACGCCTTGCCCATACCAGTTATAACCACACAGCGGATCTCGTCAGATTGGCATTGCTTTAGTACATCCTGCATTTCTAAAGCCATTTCACGATTGAATGAATTTAGTTTGTCAGGTCTGTTAAAGGCGATCCTGGCAATTCCACTGTGGGATTCAAATAGTATGGATGACATGATGATCTGAAATTAGTGATGTATTGGAAACAATGTTGAATCAATGGCATTTAAAATAATCGAAAGGCTCCTGGCAATCACCACATTTATAAAGAGACTTGCATGCGGTAGAACCAAATTCACTAATCATCCTGGTATTCCATGACCTGCAATGCGGGCATTGAACTGCTTCTTCTCTTTGGAAATACTCCGGCGTGCAGACCTGTTGTTTAGCATTTGGTGGAGCAATACCATAAGCCTGAAGCTTTTCCTTACTAGCTTCTGTCATCCATTCAGTAGTCCAGGCAGGTGATAGAACGGTTTTTATAATCACTGGACCAAATCCGTTTTCCAACAATATCATTCTTATATTCATGCTGATTACATCCATGGCCGGACAACCAGTATAGGTAGGCGTAATTGTTACCTCAACAGATTTGCCGGACACAATGACATTACGAATAATACCAAGATCAATAACCGAAAGCACAGGTACTTCAGGATCAGGAACTTCTTCCAGCAATTTCCATACCGTGTAAGCTCCTGGATCATTAATAGCCGATTGCTTATTATCGTTTATAGCTTCCATTTACCATTCACTATTGGGATAAGCTCTTTGGAGGTACTGCATCTCTGCAAGAAGAAATCCAAGATGTTCCGTATGTACACCATTCTTACCACCCTGCTGCATCCAGGTGTTTGATGGCAATTCCAATGTAGCTGTTTTAAATGTATTGCTGATCTTTTCCATCCACGCCTGCTTCATTTCACTTACGAAAGGAGCTATTCCTGCTGAGGCAATTTCATTTTCATAGTCGGCAGGATGAAATAATTCGCCCGTGAAAGCCCAAAGGCTTTCTATTGCGTTGATCAAACGTTGCCTGCTTTCATCGGTACCATCACCCAGCCGGATTATCCATTCTCCACTCCAACGAACATGGTATAAAACTTCTTTCAAAGATTTCTCCGCGATAGCAGCTAATTGCAAGTCGTAGCTTTTCTGCATCCCCCTGTAAAGTTGTTCCTGGTACGCGCTGAATAAAAACTGCCGGGTTACAGTGCGGGCCCAATCACCATTGAGTTGTTCAACCAGTAAACAGTTCCTGAACTCATTTACATCACGTAAATAGGCCAGGTCATCTTCATCAATTTCACCGGGAACCTTTTGGAAAGCAGGTGAGTTAATGATCGATGATAATGCATCATTATTCTTATTGAATACTAATGCTGCATATTGATAGAGATTTCTTGATTGTCCAATAAGATCGAGCGCAATATTGGAAATGGCGATATCCTGTTCGAGGTTGGGCCCATGACCAGTCCATTCGCTATTGCGATGACCAAGTATAAGCGCATTGTCTGCCAGATGAAGTGTATACAGGAAAAGTTCTCGATTCATAATATTACTATATCTACTTCTGTTACATATGTTTCAATTCATCGGGCAAATCATAAAATGTGGGATGTCTGTATACTTTGTCATTGGCAGGATCATATAAACTTTCAGCGTCATCCGGGTTAGAAGCATGGATGTATTTGCTTTCCACCACCCATATACTTACCCCTTCCTGTCGTCTAGTATATACGTCACGGGCATTTTCTATGGCCATTTGTGCATCGGCTGCATGCAGGCTACCTACATGTTTATGGTCAAGCCCCTGCTTACTCCTGATAAAAACTTCCCAGAGTGGCCAGTCGCGGGTTAAATCCTCAAAGCCACCGCCCATACCTGTACCTGATGATTTTACCCCCTCCCGGTCTCCAAAATCACCATATAATTGATTTTTGATATAGTATTTCATAGCTCTATATTTTATGGTTGCTATCAGGCCACTGATCTTTCTGTTTTCATACGTTGCTTCTCTGCATATGCCATTGCAGCATCTCTTACCCAGGCACCCTCTTCATGAGCTTTTATGCGTGCTGCAAGCCTTTCGCGGTTGCATGGGCCGTTACCACTAACCACATTCCAGAACTCCTGCCAGTCGATAGTGCCGAAATCATAGTGACCCTTTTCCTCATTCCACTTTAAATTATCATCAGGGAGGCTCATGCCCAGCATCTTTACCTGCTCTGCACATACATCAACAAATTTCTGTCGCAGTTCATCATTAGTGAATCTTTTGATTTTCCATTTCATGCTCTGCGCGGTATGTGGCGATGCATCATCTGAGGGACCAAACATCATCACACTCGGCCACCACCAGCGATTTATGGCATCCTGGCACATTGCACGCTGCGCTTCAGTACCCCTGCTTAGGGTTAATAAAATTTCGAAACCCTGACGCTGGTGAAAACTTTCTTCTTTACATACCCTAACCATGGCCCTGGCATATGGTCCGTATGAAGTGCGGGTAAGTGGAACCTGGTTCATTATAGCTGCACCGTCCACAAGCCACCCTATGGCACCAATATCCGCCCATGATAATGTTGGATAGTTGAATATGCTGGAATATTTCGCTTTACCAGAATGGAGTTGGTCGATCATTTCTGCGCGACTTGTACCGAGCGTTTCAGCGGCACTATACAAATAGAGTCCATGCCCTGCTTCATCCTGTACTTTAGCAATAAGTGTTGCCTTTCTCCTGAGGGAAGGGGCGCGGGTAATCCAGTTTCCTTCAGGCAACATGCCTACTATTTCACTGTGGGCATGTTGTGAAATTTGCCTGACAAGGGTCTGGCGGTATTTCTCCGGCATCCAGTCGCGGGGTTCAATCCTAATCTCCTCATCGATCTTACCTTGAAAATATTGCTCCTGACTTTGGTTCATTTGCGTTGTTTCCATCCTTCAAATTTAGGAAATTAAACTAACAATTGTTAGTACCCATCTGACCTATGTCGCGACTTAAATTCGAACGTATGTCCTGACATATGTCAGACGGATATTATTTGGAATCGAAATCCACCACAACAGAATCTGTTCGTGGATGACTCTGGCAGGTTAGTATAAACCCTGCCGCCAACTCATCGGGTTCAAGTGCATAGTTCATGTCCATAGACACCTCTCCACTAACAAGTTTTGCCCGGCAAGTGGCACAAACTCCACCTTTGCAAGCATAGGGCAGATCGGCGCCTTGCTTTAATGCTGCATCCAGAATGGAGATGCTATTAAAGGGAAGTTCGAAATCAAACCCAACACCATCGAGCCTTACCGAGACCCTGGCAACTGGTCCATTATTTGTTTTATCCGCGGCCGTTACTGCGTTATCTTTTAGTTTTTGTCCTGGAGTTGTAAAGAGTTCGAAATGCATCTTAGGGGATGCAACTCCGTTATCCAATAAATAATCACGAACAGAAAATATCATTTCTTCCGGTCCACATATAAAGAACTGATCAGTTGCCGGAATATTCACCAACTTCTTTGAAAGTTGGGCCACTTTTTCTGCATTGATACGGCCAGCATTAATAGCTGAATCGGTGCGTTCACGACTAAGTACATGGATCACACGGAAGCGGTTGATGAATCGGTTCTTCAACGCTTCCAGGGCTTCCTTAAAAATGATGGACCCTCGGTTACGGTTTCCATAAACAAGAGTGAAATTGCTTTTAGGCTCAGTAGCAAGGGTTGTGCGGATTATAGATAGTATGGGTGTGATTCCGCTACCTGCGGCGAAGGCCAGATAACTTTTCTTGTGATTGGCATCCAGGTCAGTATGAAATTTTCCAGTGGGAGGAAGCACTTCAAGACTATCACCCTTACGAAGCTTTTCATTAGCAAATTTTGAAAAACGACCATCCTTTACTGATTTAACTGCCACCCTGAGTTCATTGTCAAACGGGGAAGAACAAATGGAATAAGAACGCCTGATCTCTTCACCATTTAAGTGGGTACGAAGTGTAATGTTTTGTCCCTCCCTGAATCGAAAGGTCTCCTTTAGGTTATCCGGTATGTCAAAGGCAATTGAAACACATTCATTGGTTTCTTTTCGAATATCGCTGATAGTAAGCTTGTGGAAATGGATAGACATTGCAATCGTTCTAATAATAACGTGAATAACCTTGTGTGAAGGTGATTATGCTTTAAGGCCTTCGATCATGATGAGGACCATATTCTCTTCAAGTTGTTTGGGGCTAATCTTTTCCTTGCTTCGATGCCAGCTTTCTATGCCATTCACAGCATGTAGCATTATTAGTACAACGGTAGGGGCATCCACGTCCTTGATCTCTTTGTTAGCAATGCCTTCTTCAATGATTCCGGCAATCCTTTTTCTGTATGCCCGGCGTTGGTTGTGGTAGTTTGAAAGATATGGGTCGGAAAGGTGTCGCCATTCACGATCGGCCACAATCACCATTTCATAATGATTGAACATTTGTTGGATATGAAATCGCAGAATTGCCTCCACCTTTCGGATATTAGCGATGCCGCTTGCTTCGATTTCATCACATTTCTGATTGAAGGCGTTGGCCACCTTGAAACATATCTCCTGCAATAGTTCCTCTTTACTCTGAATATGGTTATAAAGACTAGCGGCCTCAACACCTACTGCTTCTGCGAGATCACGCATGGAAGCGGCCTTAAAGCCTTTTTCCCGGAAGAGTCTGGTGGCAGCATCCACAATCACTTCTTTCTTGGTACCGTTGGTTTTGCTTTTGATCTTAGCCATAACATCCAAATATACAAACGAACAGCTGTTAGTTGCATGTCCCTATTCCCCCCAAACCCAATATTTTGGAAAAAATCGGCTAGTTTTGCGCCGGTTTATGGTTTTAAACCGGTTCCGCAGCAATTTCTAAGGGCTGGATTTACATTTTTAACCGTAAGCTTCAAATCTCAAACAACAAACCTCTTATATGTCTTTAATAGTTGTGGGTACCATGGCCTTTGATGCCATTGAAACGCCTTTCGGAAAAAGTGGCCAGATCGTTGGTGGGTCCGCTACTTATGTAGCCTGGAGTGCTTCCAATTTTGTTCGTCCGGTTAACCAGATTTCAGTGATAGGCTATGATTTTCCTCAGGAGGAGCTTAATGCGCTGGCCGCCAGGGGAGTACAATTAGAAGGGGTACAAATAAAACAGGACGAGAAATCGTTCTTCTGGGCGGGAAAATATCACATGGATATGAATACCCGTGATACGTTAGACACCCAATTAAATGTGTTGGCCAATTTTAATCCTGTTGTACCAGACAGTTACCAGGGTTCAGAATTTCTGATGTTAGGAAACCTGATGCCCAGTCTCCAACTGAGTGTGATAAAGCAATTAAAGCAACGTCCGAAGTTAATAGTAATGGATACAATGAATTTCTGGATGGATATTGCTATGCCCGATCTGGAAGAAGTTTTAAAGGAAGTGGATGTTTTGATGTTGAATGATAGCGAAGCGCGTCAGCTGAGTGGTCAATTCTCATTGGTAAGGGCTGCAAAAGAGATCAGGAAGATGGGCCCTAAATATGTTGTTATAAAAAAGGGTGAGCACGGTGCACTATTATTCCACGAGGAGAATGTATTCTTTGCTCCTGCCTTGCCTCTCGAAGATGTATTTGATCCAACAGGAGCTGGGGATACCTTTGCTGGTGGTTTCATTGGTCATCTTGCTGCTACTAAAGACATCTCTTTTGAAAATATGAAAACCGCAATAATAAAAGGTTCTGCACTTGCATCCTTTTGCGTGGAGAAATTTGGCACCACCAGAATGAAAGAAATTACTATTTCGGATATTGATCAACGTGTACAACAATTTGTTGACCTTGTAAACTTCGACATTACACTGACGAATAATATTTGAGCTTCAGAAATTTTTATTGGCAAGCGTTACCGCAAATCGGTAACGCTTTGTTTTTCCTGTTAAATGGAATACATCAGTTGAAATAATATAGATTCCCGGTCCTGAAATTTTGCCTTTGTCATCCCGGCCGTCCCAGCTGTAATTCCCTTCCCTGCCACAGAGAGCATTGTTCGCCAATTGCCGGAGAAGCTGACCATTCCGATTAAAGATGCGGACGGTAGCAACTGTTCCTGCTTCCTGAAAACGATATTTAATTTTACACTCCTCTTCAATTCCATCACCATCAGGTGAAAATAGGGAGGGTTCTGCCCATATTTTATCGTCATGGATCTGGTAATTTAAATGTTGAGAATTTTGGTATCCGGGAGTGCCATATCCTGAATGTATTGCGGCCGAGTGCCAATTGTTTTTGTCTTGTGTTTCAGCGCGGGGATCGATCTTTTCCAGTGATACACCATCTTTTATTCTCACTAGTTCAGAATGCCAGTTTTCATGATACTTCAGCTCGTCAATAACTTGCATAGCCGTATCCAGCAGAACTATATTTCCTGTTTCATTAGGCCATGATGGAAGATCTGCAATCAGCACCACCTGTGATGGAGCCTTAAGATGATACTGCTTGCCAACCCATGCAAGATCTGTCGTGAACGCCATATGATCGCCTGGGAAAAGATAACGTGTAGACTCCCCGAGAGGCTTCACTGAACTGATCTCTGCTCTGCTATTGCGGTTCCCTACCAGTAAATAGTTTAGGTCTATTATTTTATTGCCATTATTATATATCTCAAAATAATCACTTCCTCCAGACGGAGGGTCATTCATGATTTCGTTGATAATGATATTTTCCGGATGAGTTTGGGGAATCCCGGTTTTGGTCTGATTGAAAGTACTTAATGGTTGCTGTAAACAATTTTGCAGGTCTCTGGCAGTGATATTATAAATCTTACCAGGCTCCATAGCATCGTTTAACTCTATGCGGATCAAATTGTATAATGGTGATAATGGAACCACATTATTAATCGTTATTGGCGGCTCCAGAAAGTATCTTTCACTCAATCTTGCAGAAGCTGTATCAACAGCGTCATTAAATACCAATATTATATGCATGGAATCCAATGTATATGCATGCAATAAGCTGAAGTGTTTGGAATCAGGTATTGAAATTTGAGAATTATTTGGTATGCCCGGACTTCCACCCAAAGGGTTATTACTAGCGATCCAATTAGATTGGATGGAACAGGCTGCTTTTAAATCCACAAGCTCCAAGCTCCAGCCACCATCTCTTTTATTGGCAGGCATAATTATGGGATTATAACTGACTGCATGGTGTATTGCCGAATCTCTATCATAAAGAAAAAGGGTATCGCTATCATTCAATAGGATGGGGAACCGCTCGATACCCCAAACTCTTCCATATACCTGTAAATGAGATACTGATTCTTTACTACAGATAATAATTATACTGTCTTTTTCGAGTATAACGCCATCCTCAATAATAGCCGGATTATGCCCGGTTCCCAGTCGCCAACCCGAGAGATCAATTCGCTCACCGCTAATATTTGTTAACTCTATGTATTCCTTCGGAGGAAGTGCCACCGCCGGAACCGGGTCTGCCATAATTTCTGTTATTACTACCTTTAACCCTTGCCCATAAAGAGTTTGAGTACAGAGAATGAACAGTGCTATAATAGATTTACCAAACATATCATAAAGCTCGTTTTTGCCCGGATGATATGCAATAGCAAAATAATATTTGGGTGAAAAAACCCTTCACTGTATTTTCGTATTCATGGCAATGATGAAACATACTACGAAGATTAAGAAACAGCTCCCAGAGCAGGAAGGTGTTTGATAGTCGTATATATTCGTATAAATAGACTCAAGCCTTCCCATCAGGGAAGGCTTTTTTTTAAACAAAAAAGCAAGCAAAACGAAAAATGAAAGTCGCAGTTGTGGGTGCCACCGGTCTTGTTGGCACCAAAATGTTACAGGTTCTGGCAGAGCGGAATTTTCCCCTCACCGATCTAGTGCCCGTGGCCTCTGAAAGGTCAGTTGGAAAAGAAGTGGTGTTTAAGGGAAAATCATACAAAGTAGTTAGTATGGAAGATGCTATCGCAGCTAAACCTGATGTGGCATTGTTTTCAGCAGGGGGTAGTACCTCTCTGGAATGGGCACCGAAATTTGCAGAAGCAGGGATAACGGTAATTGACAATTCTTCCGCATGGCGTATGGATCCCTCAAAACCACTTATTGTACCGGAAATCAATGCTGATGTTTTGACATCTGCGGACAAGATTATTGCCAATCCCAATTGTTCTACCATTCAGATGGTTGTAGCACTGAACCCCCTTCACAAAGAATATGGTATCAGAAGACTGGTTGTGTCTACCTACCAAAGCGTTACCGGAACAGGCGTGAAAGCGGTTACTCAATTAATGAACGAACGCGAGGGCATCGGAGGGGAGATGGCATATAAATATCCTATCGATCTAAATGTTATTCCTCAGATTGATGTTTTCATGGATAATGGCTACACTAAAGAAGAAATGAAAATGGTAAATGAAACTAAAAAGATAATGCGTGATGATAGTATAAGAGTTACTGCTACCACGGTACGAATACCAGTAATGGGAGGTCATAGCGAAAGTGTAAACGTGGAATTCAATAAGGATTTTGATCTCACTGAAATCAGGTCTCTCCTATCTGAGGCTCCGGGCGTTATTTTGGTAGATGATCCTGCAAATGCACAATATCCTATGCCAAAAGATGCACATGAAAAGGATGATGTATTTGTTGGCAGGCTTCGTCGTGATGAGTCACAACCAAATACATTAAACATGTGGATCGTCAGTGATAATTTGCGCAAAGGTGCTGCTACCAATGCGGTTCAGATAGCAGAATATCTACTCGGAAAAAACCTTTTATAATTAAAAAGGAATAAGTAAGATTTAAGATTTAACCATATAGATCTTAAATCTTACCTCTTACCTCTTACTTCTTACCTGCCTCAGTCTTCCAAAGCCCTGTTCAGAAACTGCAAAAGAGGCTGCAAAGTTTCAAAAGAATCTAGAATTGTTTTAACGAGTGTTTTATCAACCAGATCATCATCAGATAATGGTTTGTCAGCTATATAGCTTTTAAACAAAAGGTAGGGTGCCGCAGAACTGTCTTTGTCAAAACCCTGCGGAACTCGGGAGAGCTTAACACCTTCCCATTCAGAAAGAGAACCGAATACCGATTTGAATTTTTTGGATTGGAGGATTTTAGTGAATTCCTCGAGGTTATAATCGATCTCCTGCCTAACTTTTTTAAGTGCAGGAGGCATAGGTACATATAATCCGCCACCTGTAAAACTTTGGCCTGGTTCGATATGAATATAGTAGCCAGCCAGACCTGATTTTTTTCCACCCCCATTTATACTGGCTCCGAAATTTGTTTTGTAGGGGGATTTATCGTTACTGAAACGAACATCGCGGTTGATACGAAACATACACTCCTTTGCTTTCAGGTTGGCAATCAAAGGATCCTTTTTACCATGCATATCAATAACCGACTGAACCAGCTGTTCCATATCTTTTTTAGCATGCTCATATTCCTTTCGATGTTCATCGAACCAGGGCTTATTGTTGTTTTTCTTTAATGATTTCAGGTAAATGACAGTTGATTTTTGAAGCATACTTCAAAGTTGCAATAATTTTTCAATACTATTATTTGGTCGGGAGTTGCTGCTGAATGCTTAATTTAAAGCAACATATGAAAGAGATAACCTTGAGAAGCGCAGAATGGTTTGGCCGGGAGGGTAAAGATGGGTTCATTTACAGGGCTTGGATGAAAAACCAGGGCATACCTGATGAAACCTTTAATAATAGACCCGTCATAGGTATTTGTAATACCTGGAGCGAGCTTACGCCATGTAATGCGCACTTCCGCGAATTGGCCGAATCGGTTAAGCGGGGTATCCTGCAGGCAGGTGGTTTTCCCGTAGAGTTTCCTGTTATGTCGCTCGGCGAAACACTTATCAAACCCACGGCTATGCTCTACAGGAATCTCGCGAGTATGGATGTGGAAGAATCTATCAGGGCTAATCCACTTGACGGAGTAGTACTGCTATGCGGCTGTGATAAAACTACTCCTTCCTTAGTAATGGGAGCCTGCAGTGTTGACATACCAGCAATAGTTGTTTCCGGGGGGCCGATGTTAACCGGAAATTATAAAGGTCAGCATATTGGTACCAGTGATGTGTGGCGCTACCATGATGAGTTGCGTGGAAATAGGATGGAGGAAAAAGAGTTAAGGGAAATTGAATCGGCGATGTGCAGGAGTAGGGGAAGTTGTGCAGTAATGGGAACTGCATCCACGATGGCATGCATGGTTGAGTCATTGGGATTATCTCTCCCTGGCAATGCTGCTATACCAGCTGCAGATGCGCGTCGTAAGGTTTTAGCTGAAAGATCAGGGCTTCGCATTGTGGAAATGGTTAAGGAAAATCTAACACTTTCTTCAATTCTTACAAAAGAGGCATTTGAAAATGCAATAATGGTTAATGCTGCTATTGGCGGTTCAACCAATTTTGTAATTCATTTATTAGCAATAGCTGGTCGAATGGGTATACCACTTGAACTCTCCGAGTTAGACCCACTTTCGGCTAACATCCCTCTGCTGGTTAATCTCCAGCCCTCAGGCAATTTTTTCATGGAAGACTTTTATTATGCGGGTGGATTGCCAGTAGTAATGAAGGCTCTTGAGAAACATCTTCATCCTCATTGTATAACTGCAAACGGTAAAACAGTGAAGGAAAATAATAATGACGCAATAGGTTATAATGAAGAAGTTATTGCAAAGATTGATAGTCCTTTTAATCTATCCAGTGGCTTGGCAGTACTTAAAGGAAATCTCTGTGAGAATGGCGCGGTTATTAAACCATCGGCTGCTAGTGCCCACCTGTTGCAACATACGGGTGCTGCGGTTGTATTTGAAAATATAGAAGATTATAAAGCAAGAATTGATAGTGATGATCTGGAAGTGGATGAGTCGTCTATACTTGTATTGAAGAATGTAGGCCCTAAAGGATATCCTGGAATGCCAGAAGTTGGTAATATGGGCCTGCCAAAAAAATTGCTCGATAAAGGAATAAAGGACATGGTGCGCATTTCAGATGGGCGGATGAGTGGCACGGGCTTCGGTACAGTGGTTTTGCACGTGTCACCTGAAGCAGCATTGGGCGGTAATTTCGCTGTTATTCGAACTGGCGACATTATTACACTAGATCTCTCAAACCGCGCCCTATCCGTTGCCCTTACTGAAGAAGAACTCGCTGAAAGGAAAAGTACTTTTGAACCCGCACCAGCACTTACAGAAAGAGGTTATGTTAGCCTTTATATAAATCATGTTCAGCAAGCTCATTTGGGAGCAGACCTGGATTTTTTACGTGGTAACTCGGGGAGCAAGCTCAGCCGGGATTCTCATTGAGATAAAAAATACTGATATGAAGTTTAAGGATAAAGTAGCTCTGGTAACCGGTGCCGCGCAGGGGATCGGTTTTGAGATTTGCAGTCAGCTTGCTTCACAGGGGGCAATCGTAGTTCTGAATGATATAGACTCTGTACTTGCGGAAGAAGCAGCAAATAATATAAATAAGGAATTACCTGGCTCTTGTATTTCGTTTCCCGGTGACTGCGGTGATACCGGTTTTATAACCAGAATGATAGAGACAACAATATCCCGGTTTGAGCAATTAGATATCGTTATTGCAAATGCGGGGATCACTCTGTTTGGCGATTTTTTTACCTATTCATCACAGGATTTCAATAGGGTGATGTCGGTGAATCTCAGCGGCACATTTTTTTTGACCCAGGCTGCAGCACTCCAAATGCGTAACCAGGTAAATGGGGGAACAATTTTATTTACATCTTCTGTTACGGGGCACCAGGCTCATAAAGATCTCGCAGCGTATAGCATGAGTAAAGCTGCGGTGGAAATGCTGGCACGTAACCTTGTAATTGAACTTTCTCCCTATGGGATAAATGTAAATGCGATTGCACCTGGTGCTACACTAACGGAGAGAACACTTAATGATCCGGATTATATAGAAACCTGGTCTAAGCTAACACCTATGGGTAGGCCGGCAACGGTTAATGATATAGCTGGAATTGCACTGTTTATGGTTTCTGATGGAGCGAAACATATAACCGGCCAAACTATTGTTGTTGATGGAGGATGGAGTTGCATAAGCCCTTCTCCTTTTTAAATTATTTTTATGAAAATTAGAGCAATAGAAGCAAATGTCTCTGTAGCATCTCATCATAGCTGTTTATTGGGCGAAAGTCCTGTATGGAATACAGCCCTTAGCCAAATCATATGGGTTGATATTGTAAAGGGGGAGATTCATGAATTATCCGTGAAAACCGGATCAATGAAAACCATTCCGGTTAACCAGATGATAGGATCTTTGGCTATTTGCAGGAACGGAAATTATATCGCCGCTTTAAAAAAAGGACTCGCATTTGTTGATAGAGCAAATGGCGAGGTAAAAATGATTGAGGATACGCTTAACCTTGAGGAGGAAATTCGATTTAATGATGGAAAGTGTGACCCTGCTGGCAGATTTTGGGCAGGTACCATGTCCATGACAGATACAAAGGAAATTGGAGAAGTTTATATGGTGGATAAAGAACTTTACCCAAAACTAAAAATATCAAAAACTACTATTTCAAATGGAATGGCCTGGAGCAGGGAGAAAGACCGTTTTTATTTTATTGATACACCCACAATGACTGTAACAGCTTATGATTATAATAATTCGAATGGCGACATTTCAAACCCAAAAATTGTGATCATGGTGCCTAAGGAAGATGGGTCTCCCGATGGCATGACAATCGATAACGAAGGCATGTTGTGGATTGCTCATTGGGATGGCTGGCAAGTAACAAGATGGAATCCGTTTACAGGTGAAAAACTCCTTCAAATTCCGATGCCAGTGGCCAGGCCAACCTGCTGCACCTTCGGGGGAGATGACCTAACTGACCTTTATATTAGTTCTTCGAAAGAGGGCCTCTCTGATAATGAATTAATTCAACAGCCTCACGCTGGTAAACTATTTGTAGTCCGTAATTGTGGTTATACAGGAATTCCAACGGTTGAATTTGTGCAGTAATAGATTGTAGATTTAATCATAGGGCGGAAAGACTTCCTCCCTTAGCAAATATTCGATCTATTTTTTTTTCAGTTGCGGCATCGGTCTCAACAGGTGGTGCATGATGTGGTTTTATCCGGGCATCAATTACAATCGGGCCATTACAACCCCAATGCTTATGAGAGATAAAACTATCAATACCATATATGTCGTGTGATGGATTACATCTTGTAAAACTGACCCATAAAAAATTTCGAAGATTAGCAGCAATGAAGCCCGCATCGTCGCACCATATGATCAAAGGCAGGTCCTGGAGATTGTCTAACCTGTTTTTCAGCTGTTCATCCATTTTCTGAATAGTAGCATGTGCATCATGCTCCGTGCTATATCCTGAGGTTTGAATGGCAACTATACCTGGCATAACCCACTTTACATCCGTAATTCCTGTAAGGTCCTTAATAACTTGCGGAACCTCAGAACATAAGCTCCTTATTTCTTCACCATAAGCTGCAAAAACAACTTTACTGCCGGTATTGAGTCCTGTACCCGAATAATCAAGTGTATCAATTGTAGTATTAGTATAGAAATGAATATCACGGCTTGTGTTGATCCTCTTAAGTACAAACTGCAGGTATTCTTCAACGTTATGGGTAGTTAACCTGTTGCTATCATCAGCTGTTATGAACAGGAATTTAGCAAGGCTAAGCTGACCAGTTCCAAGAACGTGATTAGCAATAGTCAACAATTCTGCAGGTTGCTTTGTAGGTGTATAAGGGGTATATCTCTCGCTCCCAATTGCCAGTAGCAGAGGATGAACACCCGCAGCATCTACAGCATGCACCTCTTTTAATCCCGGCACCTCCTGAGGTATTGCAGCGCCCGTCATCTCATGAATCAGCTGGCCGAAACTGGTGTCTTCCTGTGGTGGCCTGCCTACAACTGTAAATGGCCAGATAGCATTTTTTCGTGCGTATACTTTATGTACACGCATTACAGGAAATGGATGCTTTAGACTATAATATCCCAGATGATCGCCAAAGGGTCCTTCAGGCTTGTTATCACCGGGATAAACTTCACCGGTGATAACAAAATCAGCATCAGTACTTATACAAAATCCATCTTCATAACTATATCGGAACCTACGTCCACCAAGTACTCCAGCGAATGTCATTTCGCTAATACCTTCTGGTAATGGCATCACTGCAGAAACTGTGTGGGAAGGAGGTCCGCCCGCAAAGACACTTACCTTCAGCGGCTGCCCCTTACTGTTAGCCTTGGTTTGATGAATGCCGATACCACGATGCAGTTGGTAATGCAACCCTACTTCCTTATCTGGTATATATTCATTACCAGAGAGCTGGATCCTGTACATTCCAAGATTTGCATGCATTATACCCGGCTTGTCAATATCTTCAGTATAAACCTGGGGCAGGGTAACAAAAGCGCCGCCATCCATTGGCCAGTGCTGTATCTGCGGAATATCCGAAACCCGGATCTCCTGTTGTAAAACTGGCTTATTGCCAGGATTTTTCATTGGTAAGGCTTTTATGGCAGCCAATGCGGCGCCAACATTTCCAAATGGATTCTTTAGCGCTTTCACTGGGTCATTTTTCAACACAATAATCTGTTGCACCGAGCGAAGGGTTTCCCTAAAAATAAACCTGCTCCTGTTAAGCGTTCCAAATATATTTGACGCTGCACGAAAACGACTTCCTTTTACATTTTCAAAAAGCAATGCTGGACCCTGTTGTTCGTATACCCTTAAATGTATGGCCGCCATTTCCAGATGGGGGTCAACTTCTTCTTTTATTCGTACCAGCTGTCCGTTTTTTTCCAGGTCTAGCAGGCATTCTTCCATTGATTGATAAGCCATATGCAAAAGTAATAGGTGAAAAAAGAAAAACACCGGCAAGCTTGCCAGTGTTTTTAATTCCTAAGAATATTTTGTATGTTTTCCTGACCTATTTCACTTTTGCCCAGTTTTCACCGCTTTTGATACGATACATGGTCATCTCACTCACCCCATATTTTTCAGCAAGTTGTCGAATAGTTAGCGTTCGTTTTTTACTACTTAAAGTCTTCTTAATAGACCGTACCTGCGTTGCATTTAGTTTTAACCCCGTTGACCGGTTAGCCTGGATTTTTTTGTAGGCAACTTTTGCAGGACTGCTCTGCTGGTGCTCAATCATTTCTTCAAGGGTTGCCCACTTGAGATTCTTGACGGAATTATCTGTCTTGTTGTGATTGATGTGAATCACATAGCGGTGCTTGTTAGAAGGTTTCTTGAGGAACAAACGCGCAATCTCCCGATGAATATACAACGTACCGTTATTTCCCGGTCGGTGTAGATTAAGCGTCTTGTATCCGGTGGTGAGAGAACCGTTAAGCAACTTGCCATCTTCATTGACAGATTCCGTGAAACTGGCAACACGGCCACTTGATGACAATGCATACTGTTTGCGAAGATGTTTCCATCCCGGAAACTGAAGTGGCTTCCATACTTCGCCTGATAATGATTTGATCATCGTACCCTTTTTTCTAAAGTTACGAAAAGATATGCCACAAAAGCATTATGCGTTTAATCCTTCCCGATCAATTTTAAAAATTCTTCCTCTGATATTATATGGATCTGGGAAATCTTTTTGGCTTTCTCAAGTTTCGAGCCAGCATCATCTCCTACAACCAGGTAGTTTAACTTGCTACTAACCCCACTCAGAAGCTTTCCCCCCTGCTCTTCAACCATTGCTTCGGCATCGCTGCGCTTCAATCGGTTAAGGGTACCCGTGAACAGAAATGTCTGCCCTGCCAAGGCACCTCCGGTAAAGCTTTGTTTTTTACCTGATTGCAGGTTTAGTCCCAGTTTTTCCAACTCTCCCAACATTTGAAGATTGGAGGGGTTGCGAAAAAATTGGTAAATACTGGCAGCAACCTTAACGCCCACATCTTCCATGTTCTGCAATTCCTCCGTGCTCAATTTGCTTAGATCCATAAGGTGATCAATGGATTGGGCTAAGGTTTTAGCTGTAGTTTCTCCGACATACCTGATCCCCAGGGCAAAAATCAAACGGTATAGGGGCTGCTGCTTTGAATTTTCAATGGCAGAGGTAAGGTTTGTGATCGATTTTTCACCAAATCCCTCCATGCCTCTAAGCCTGTCCAGTGGTAATGAATAAATGGATGGGATATCAGTCAGAAAGCCCATTTCATAAAACTTACGGACATTTGCTTCACCAAAATTCCTGATATCCATAGCATCCTTTGAAACAAAATGAATAATTCGTTCTACAACCTGGGCTGGACAGTCAATATTTATACAACGCCAAACGGCCTCTCCCTCTTCCTTGAAAAGTTGGGACTGGCATTGGGGGCATCTCTGAGGAAATTTTATCGGTTGCTCATCTCCGTTTCTAAGCTCCGGGAGTGATTTTACTATATAAGGGATAACGTCTCCGGCGCGTTCTACAAGAACCATATCACCAAGCCGAAGGCCTTTTTCCTTGATCACTTCCTCATTGAAAAGTGATATAGATCCAACCGTGACCCCACCAATATGAACTGGGTCAATTTTTGCCACCGGAGTTATGGCTCCTGTACGCCCAACCTGGAACTCAACTGCCCTCAGACGGCTTGTAGCTTGTCTTGCCTTAAATTTAAATGCAATGGCCCAGCGGGGGTGGTGGGTGGTCATTCCCAGTTTTTCCTGGAGCGATACTTCATTCACCTTAACCACCATCCCATCTATTTCATAGGGAAGATCATCTCTACCGGCCTCAAATTCACGGCAATATTCTATCACATCCTGGATACCATTAAATACACGTTTTTCATGCTCGGGACTCCTAAAACCGAGATCCCATAACATCTTTAGGCTTCCAGAATGTGTAAGCAAGGTAGAATTCGGCTCGCCATTATCAATATGGTAACTGATATGGTAAAGAAATGCTTCCAGATTGCGGCGACGCACTTCTGCCGGATCTTTAATTCGCAGCGAACCAGAAGCCGCATTGCGGGGATTTGCTAACGGCGGTAGATTCTGTTCGGCAAGTTTATCATTAAATCGTTTGAAGTTTTTCTTTGTTAACAATACTTCCCCCCTGATCTCAATTTGCTGTATGCCATAGGCAGAGAATTT
This sequence comes from Flavihumibacter sp. ZG627, assembly GCF_000814325.1. GTDB lineage: Bacteria > Bacteroidota > Bacteroidia > Chitinophagales > Chitinophagaceae > Flavihumibacter. Next base: position 522,875 of record NZ_JPHF01000003.1, read on the forward strand.
TGCGGAAAGCGGCACAGATCGGATCTGCCGGATATTAATAGTGATATCGTCACCCTGAACGCCATCTCCCCGGGTTGCAGCCCTTACAAGCAGATCGTCTTCATATATAAGAGATATGCTGGCCCCATCAAATTTTGGTTCCACACTGTATTCAACAGACTTTTCCTTTGATCCCTCACGTACGCGGCGATCCCAGTCGAGAAGGTCATCCGCATTATAGGAATTCTCAAGTGAAAGCATTGGAACCAGGTGCGCAACGGTGGGAAAGGATGCAGTTAAAGTACTCGCTACCCGCTGGGTTGGAGAGTCGGCTGTTATTAAACCAGGGTTGTTGGCTTCAAGTTTTTCTAATGCTTTATAAAACTGGTCGTATTCGAAATCCGCTAAAATAGGGGAGTCCAACACATAGTAGCGGTATTCATGAAAACGGAGTATATCCCTCAAATCCTCGATTTCTGTCACAGGAATTTCGGGTAGCAAATGCTTCAATTCATTTGTTAGCCTCAATAATTTATTTATCTCTTGCTCCTTATACATAATCTGATTACCTATTACGGGCAAAGATTAAAAACTTCCACAAAATTTGGTCAGAATATTCAAATGTGTATTTTTAACACATTATTACGATGCTTGCCATGAGAAAATTTCTATTGCCCCTATTCCTGCTTCTGCTATGTGGATCCCTCAATGCTCAATTGATTTCAGTTAGCCCGACCTTCCCTAAAGACGGGGATGCAGTAACAATTGTTTTTGATGCATCAAAAGGCAATAAAGGACTCAACAATTATGTGGGTGATATATATATTCATACCGGAGTGATCACTGATAAAAGTACTGGTCCGGGCGATTGGAAATATGTGAAAATGACCTGGAATACCAATACGCCTGCTTACAAAATGACGGCACTGGGTAATAATAAATATGAATACAAGATCAGCAATATCCGCTCATTTTATGGTGTTCCGGCAGGGGAAGAGATTCGTAAAATGGCATTTGTTTTCAGAGACTATAATCCAGGAGGGAGTGTGCGTGAAGGAAAAACCTCAGACTTAAGTGTAGACCAGGGTAATATGTACTGGGATGTGTATCCAGCTAATACCCACGCGATCCGGTTCACCGAACCCGAATCTGAACCTAGGTATATACCTTATCTGCTACCTCAAAGCGCCTCGGTAGGATCTGTTATTAACCTCAAAGCAGTAAGTAGTAAAAATGCTTCCCTTCTTTTGATACTAAATGGCAACAATCTTCAGTCAGCCTCAAATGCCAGCATTATTTCGGGTATGGCTACCATAACAACCACCGGTGAAAATATATTTATTGCTACTGCAAATGATGGTATCACAACCGTTGGAGATACTTTCCGGATTTATGTAGCCCCTCCTGTAAACGTTTCGCCTTTACCTGCGGGTCTGAAAGAAGGGATTAATTACGAAGTTGGTGACCAGGCTGCAACCCTTGTGCTATATGCTCCAGGAAAATCGAGAGTTAACCTGTTAGGCGACTTTAATAACTGGACAGAAACCAGTGCATACCAGATGAATAAAACGGCTGATGGTAAGTTTTTTTGGTTGCGTATATCCGGACTTACACCTGGAATTGAATATGGATACCAATATCTGGTTGATGGTACTCTTCGTATTGGTGATCCTTATTGTGAAAAGGTCCTGGATCCATGGAATGATCCATTCATAGATCCAACAACCTATCCAAATCTGAAGGCCTACCCCACTGGTAAAACATCAGGAATAATAAGTGTTCTGCAAACAAAACAGGAGACGTATAACTGGCAGGCTACCGGATATCAGCGCCCTGATCAACGAAAGCTTGTTATGTATGAAGTCTTGTTGCGCGATTTCGTGACCAGGCACGACTGGAAGACTCTGAAGGATTCACTCGGTTATTTCAAGAATCTTGGGATTAATGCGTTGCACCTAATGCCTTTCAATGAGTTTGAAGGAAACCTCAGCTGGGGCTACAATCCTTCTTATTATTTTGCACCCGATAAATTCTATGGTCCAAAAAATTCCCTGAAAGCATTTATAGATGAATGCCATAAGAACGGTATAGCTGTTATAATGGATATGGTTTTAAATCATTCATTCGGGCAATCGCCAATGGTTCAGCTATACTTCGATGGTATCAGTGGTCGCCCTGCAGCAAATAATCCCTGGTTTAATCCTGTTGCCAGGCATGCTTTTAATGTTGGCTATGATATGAACCATGAAAGTGCAGACAGTAAAAGATTTTTTAGCAATGTGTGTGCATATTGGTTACAGGAATATAAGCTGGATGGTTTCCGTTTCGATCTTTCTAAAGGTTTCACCCAAAAGAATACCTGTGATGTTAATGGTGGCAATTGTGATGTGAATGGCTGGAGTGCGTATGATGCAAGCCGGGTGGCAATCTGGAAGGGATATTATGATACGTTGCAGAAGAAATCTCCAAACTCATATGTTATATTAGAACATCTTGGTGTTAATGATGAAGAGAAAGAACTGGCTTCCTATGGTATGATGCTATGGGGCAATATGAACTACAATTTTACAGAAGCTGCAAAGGGACAGATTAGCAATTCAAATTTCAGAGGTGCATTACACAGCGACCGGGGATGGCAGCAACCGCACCTTATCAGTTATATGGAAAGCCATGATGAAGAGCGCTCAATGGTGAAAGTAAAAAATGAGGGACTCAGCAGTGGCGGCTACAATACTAAAGACCCGGTCACAGCCTTGAAAAGAAATGAGTTAGCAGCCACATTTTTGCTTGCAATGCCTGGACCCAAGCTCATCTGGCAGTTTGGGGAGTTAGGTTATGACCTGAGTATCAATTACTGCAGCAATGGAACTATTAACAATAATTGCCGTACCGACCAGAAGCCAATACGCTGGAATTATTATACCGACCCCGATCGGGTTAAACTCAGGAATGTTTACCGGAGTATGCTTGAGTTAAGAAAGAATCCTTATTTCAGTGATCTTTTCGCTGCCGGATCAACTGCTTACGACCTTGCGCCTGCTTTAAAATGGTTACAGGTGACAACAGACAGTTCGAAAATGATGGTAATTGGAAATTTTGGCACTACCCAGGGAAATATTCAGGTGAGCTTCCCTCAGTCGGGCATATGGTATGACCTCTTAACAGGTGAGCCCATCGCTGCGACCGGTTCCGCTCAAAATATCCCGCTAGCTGCAGGCGCTTACAGAGTTTATCTCAACAGAAGCCTTGCCGGCACAACACCAACTCCTGTATACGATATAGACCGATCGGCGCTCCTTATTATGCAAGTTCGGCCAAATCCATTATCCTCAATGTCGGTCCTGCTCTATGAAATACCCGAATCGGGCTCCGTTCGGATATCACTGTTTGATATCAGCGGAAAGCTGGTTTCGTCTAGCAATGTAGGAAATAAAGCGAAAGGCGGCTACCAATATCGCTTTGATCCCGCAGTTATTGCAAGGTTGAGAAAAGGAGTTTATCTCGTTGAATTGCAGATTAACGATAAAAGAAAACTATTGAAACTGCTGGTGCAGTAAATTGCCATATATGAAACAAATTTCGCGGTTCAGTCATTTCGGGGAACTAAGTGATAAGGATTATTTCCGTATAGCCTTATCTGTCGATTGCGTCATTTTCGGTTTCGAGGATGGTGAACTTAAAGTACTTGTTATTAAATGTAATATCAAAGAGTACAAAGGGTTGTGGTCTTTACTGGGTGACCTTGTTAAACCGGATGAGGATCTGGATACAGCCTCTTATCGCATTCTTAAAGAAAGAACAGGTCTCGATGATGTTTACCTTGAACAGGTCCAAACCTTTGGCCAGGTAGGGCGACACCCCGCCGGAAGGGTGATCACTACCGCCTATTTTTCATTAGTAAACATCAAAGATCACCAATTGAAATTATCAGATAATGAGCTGCACTGGCACCCTGTTAATGAGATTGCTGAAATGGCATTTGACCATATGGAGATCTTGAAGGGCTGTCTTGAGAGACTACGTGAAAAAGTAATTGATCACCCAGTGGTTTTTAACCTATTACCCAAAAAATTCTCCTTGCGTGAACTTCAAAGCCTTTATGAAGCAATTCTCAATATCAAGCTTGACCGTCGCAACTTTAGAAAGAAGTTTTTTATGATGGACTGGTTGATAGATCTTGAAGAACTTGAGGAAGATGTTCCTCACCGCCCGGGCAAATTATACAAATTCAACCAGGCAAAGTTTGGACGAAAAACAAAAAAGGTATCCTGATCAGGTTCTAAACTCCTCCCAAATTAATCCGAAAATTTTTTTCTAAAATAGTTAATGTAAGATTAAAAAATGCTCTAAGTTTGTGTACTTTTTACACATTTTTAATATGTAAAAAGTACACATAGTCAAAAACACTAACGATTTCTTATTATAAACGCAACAATTATTGATTATGTCCTTGAAACGTCTGCTTAAGATTGCCTTGCCTTTGTTCATTATGACATTGCAGCTAGGCGTTTTCGCACAGGTCAGAACTATCACCGGAAAGGTGGCTGACAAGGATGGTAACGGCATCCCTGGTGCAACAGTTACTATCAAGGGTACACAAAGAGGTGTATCCACCAGTGCAGATGGCACATTTGCCATCAGTATTCCAGATAACAGTGCTGTATTAGTAATCTCTTCCATTGGTTTTACGGGGCAGGAAGTTCTGGTTGGAGAACTTGGAGAGATTATAGTGTCCCTTGCAAACGATAACTCCGCTCTCGGCGAAGTGGTAGTTGTGGGATATGGTACCCAGCGTAAGAAAGATCTTACCGGGGCCGTTACCCTCGTCACTGCAAAAGATTTCCAGAAAGGAAATATCACAACCCCGGAGCAAATGATTGCTGGTAAGGTTGCCGGTGTTCAGATCACCGGAAATGGTGGTGCGCCAGGTGCAGGAAGTACTATTCGTATCAGAAGCGGCGCCTCTCTGAATGCCACCAATGATCCACTGATCGTAGTGGATGGAGTTCCTTTAGATAACTCAGGTATTTCTGGTGCTGCTAATGGGCTTGCGCTCATCAATCCAAATGATATTGAAAGTTTCAACGTACTAAAAGATGCGTCAGCAACAGCTATCTTTGGATCACGCGCATCAAATGGTGTAATCATCATCACTACCAAAAAAGGAAAACGTGGTGCACCAACGTTCAATTTCAGCACACAATTATCAGTTGCAAAAATTGCAGATAAGATTGACCTGTTAAGTCCAGCCCAGATCCGTGCCATTGTGCAGGAACGTGGAAATGATGACCAGATTGCCAATATTGGTAATGCAAATACAGACTGGCAGGATGAGATATATCGTCAGGCACTGACCACTGATAATAACTTCAGTGCTAGTGGATCTCTTATGGGTATGCCCTATCGCGCATCTCTTGGTTATTTGAACCAGCAGGGTGTACTTACAGGTGGTACCCTTAAACGTAATTCTGCCGCTATAAATCTTAGCCCCCGCTTCTTCAACGATAACCTTAAAGTTGATCTGAATGTACGGGGCGCAGTCAGCAGAAATGATTTCGCAAATGAAGGCGCGATTGGAGCAGCCATAAACTTTGACCCTACTCAACCGGTTAGATCTGGTAAAACTGAGTTTGGTGGATATTATGAGTGGCTCGATAACGATGACAATCTCATCAACCTTGCCACTCGAAATCCTGTTGGATTACTGAATACTCGTATTGATAAGAGTATTGTGGAAAGGAGTCTGGGGAATATCCAGTTTGATTATAAATTCCATTTCCTTCCCGACCTGCGTGCTAACCTAAATCTGGGTTATGATGTATCACAAGGTGAGGGAACTGTATTTGTTCCGGCTTATGCTGCCCAATCATTCTTTCGGGAAGGGGTTAATAATAACTACCTGCAGAGCAATACAAATAAGTTGATGGACTTCTATCTGAACTACGTTAAGAATATTAAGTCGATTGATAGTCGTATTGACCTTATGGCAGGTTATTCATACCAGGATTTCAAAACAAAGAATTTTGCTTATCCCGACCGCAATGCAGCAAGGGAAATCATACCCAACAGTGAGCCGCTGTTCCCTTTTGATATTCCACAATATACCCTGATATCTTTCTTTGGAAGGGCTAACTATGCATTTAAAGGGAAATACCTGGTTACTGCAACTTTGCGCCGTGATGGATCTTCCCGTTTCTCTCCTGATAACCGTTGGGGTATGTTCCCATCCGTTGCATTTGCCTGGAGGGCAAGTGATGAAGAGTTCCTGAAAAATTCAGATGTAGTTTCTGACCTTAAGTTCAGAGTTGGTTATGGTGTTACCGGCCAACAGGATATAGGTTCAAGATATCCTTATCTACCTATCTATACACTCAGTACTGATGATGCCCGTTACCAGCTCGGTGATACATACTATAATATGTATCGTCCAAATGCTTACGACCCCAATATCAAATGGGAAGAGACTTCTACTTTCAACGTAGGTGTTGACTTTGGCTTCCTTTCTAACCGCATCAGCGGTAGTGTGGAATATTTTAAAAAGGAGTCCACAGACCTTCTATCGGAGATTTTCATTCCAGCCGGAAGTAACTTTAGCAATAAGCTTACAACTAATGTGGGAAGCCTCGATGTAGAGGGTGTTGAATTTACTTTGAATACCACACCTGTAAGCTCAAACGATTTTAGCTGGGATATTGGATTCAATGCAACTTACCAGCAGAACGAGATCACCAACCTCAGCCTGTTCAAGAATGATGATGCAGAAGGTAACAGGATAGGAGGAATTGCTGGTGGTACTGGTAATACCGTACAGATCAACTCAGTTGGATATAATAGGGCCGCATTCTATCTGTATCAGCAGGTTTATGATGCCAATGGCCGCCCGATTGAAGGGGCCTATGTTGACCAGAATGGAGACGGATCCATCAATCAGAATGACCTTGTTCGCTCACAGGGAATTGATCCGACATGGCTACTGGGATTGAGCTCAAATCTTAACTGGAAAAAATGGAGCGCGGGATTTGTTATGCGTGCCAATATTGACAACTACATGTATAATAATGTCTTTTCCGGAACAGGCGCTTACAGGAATATCCTGAATCCAGGTGGCTTTCTTTCCAATGGATCTTCAAATGTGCTTGAAACCAATTTCTATAATAACCAGTATCTCTCTGATTATTACCTCGAGAATGCTTCATTCCTTAGAATGGATAATATTAACCTTGGTTATAATTTTGGAAAAGTATTCAACAGCAAGGTTGGATTAAGACTCAATGCGAACGTTCAAAACGTATTTGTTGTTACTAAATACAAGGGTATCGATCCTGAGATTAACGGTGGTATCGATAATAATTTTTATCCCCGTCCCCGGGTATTTACCGTGGGTGCAAACCTTGATTTTTAATTGTTGAATTCAATCAAACTATTCGGATATGAAAAATAATATGTTGAAGATATTCGGGAGCATGCTCCTGGTAGCAGGAACTCTGGCTTCCTGTACCAAGGATCTTGATCGCACCCCTACCAATGATGTAACATCTGAGGTGGTGTACAGCACTTATGCTGGATATAAGCAGGCCGCCGCTAAAGTATATGGAGCATTTGCTCTTACCGGTAATGATGGTCCTGCAGGAAACCCTGACATTCTGGGATTAGATGAAGGCACTGCTGATTTTACCAGACTCTTCTGGAAAGCCCAGGAACTTAGCACCGATGAAGCAGTTGTTAGTTGGAATGATGAAGGTATCCGCGACTTCCATAACATGAACTGGACTGCGAATAACCCCATGCTAACAGGATTGTATAACCGTATGGTATACCAGATAACTGTGGCGAATGAATTCATGCGTGAATCAACCCCTGAAAAGGTTGCTGCCCGTGGTATCACTGGTGCTGACGCAGAAGAAATCAGCAAGTTGCGCGCCGAAGCACGCTTTCTTCGTGCATTCCAGTATTGGGTTGGAATGGATCTTTTCGCAAGGCCTCCAAAGATTCTTGATACCGACCAGTTTGGTGCCGGAGCACCCGTACAGTGGGAATCACGCTTGGCATTATTCGACTGGATTGAATCAGAGTTGATCGCTCTGCAGTCTGAGTTGAAAGCGCCAAAAACAAATGAAACTGGAAGAGTTGACCAGGCAGCTGCATGGGCACTTCTCTCACGTATTTATCTGAACGCAGAAATTTACAGAGAGGAAACCACAACCGCTTACTATCCCAAAGTGATTGAATTTTCAAAAAAAGTAATAGATGCAGGATTCGGATTGGAAGATAACTATCGTCAGCTTTTCCTGGCCGACAACCATTTGAACGTTAAAGAGAATATTTTGTCTGTTCGTTATGATGGAAACCAAACCAAGAACTATGGCGGTACAACATTCATTATACATGCATCGATTGGTGATAATATGAGTGCAGCTGCTTTTGGGGTGAATGGCGGATGGTTTGGTATCCGCACAACCAAAAACCTCGTGGAACTTTTTGAAGATAATTCCGGTGAAACAGATCGGAGGGCTCAGTTTTTTGCAAACAACCTTGAGATCAATGACATCAGCAAATTCACTGATGGTTACGCTGTTACTAAGTTTAAAAATGTAAAGCGTAATGGTTCAGCTGGTTCAGATGCAACAGGTGATTTTGTTGATACAGATTTCCCTCTCTTCCGTGCTGCTGAAATGTACCTTAACTATGCTGAAGCTGCATTGAAAGGTGGCACCCCAGCAGAGCAGGCCCAGGCATTAATTTATATTAATGATTTACGTGTACGTGCCTATAATGGAAGCAATGATGGGAAGGTTGCTACTATAACAAAGGATTTTATACTCGATGAACGTGCCCGTGAATTGCATTGGGAAGGATTCCGCAGAACAGACCTTATTCGCTATCAGAAATTTACCGATGGCTCCTATCTGTGGCCATGGAAAGGTGGTGTAAAAGAGGGTCGTGCTATGCCCGATCATCTCAGGATTTATCCCATCCCGGTTTCAGATCTTTCTGCAAACCCCAATCTTGAACAAAATACCGGATACTAATAAAATTGCTGCATATGAAAATAATTATCAATAGAATGCTGGTGCTTGTGACGGCGCTTGTTGTCCTTGCATCATGCGAGAAAGATGAGGTGAAAGCCGTCTATAAGATGGGCAATTCCCCCGTGTTAACAACTTCAAGTAATGCCCTGATCCTTGAACAGGACAATGCTACCAATGATGCGCTCACAATGAACTGGAGTGCTGCCGAGTATGGATATTCTGCTGCACAAACATTCACCCTCCAAATGGCGCCCAGTGGTAGCGATTTTACTGGCGATATGGCGGAAGTTAACGTAAGGGCTTCATCTTCAAAAACTTTCACGGTTGGTGAGCTGAACCGCGAAATGTTGAAGATTATTCCTTTTGGCCAGGCTTCAGAAGTAGATGTACGTATTAAATCCTTTGTAACAGATTCTATTGCCCCAGCTTATTCTAACACAATAACGCTGACAATAACTCCTTACCAGGATATCATTTTGTATAGCTATCCGCAGGCCCTGAATGTTGCTGGTAATTACCAGGATTGGTCACCTGATAAAGCGCCTCAGATCGTATCACTTTCTAATGATGGTGACTATGAAGGGTATATCAATTTCGATAATGCAAATCCCGAATTCAAAATTGTTAAAGGCGACAACTGGGGAGCAGGGGATTTCGGTGATGCTGGTAGTGGTAAACTAAGCAATGGTGGTAATAACCTCAAACTCACAGATGGTGCAGGTGTTTATCGCCTTAAAGCCAATACTACAACAATGACCTGGTCAGCAACGAGGATCACAACCTGGGGTGTTATCGGAAGTGCCACTACCAATGGCTGGGATGCATCCACTCCAATGGAATTTGATGAAACTACAGGTTCTTGGGTGCTTGTTTCCAATCTCTTTGAAGGTGAATTGAAGTTCCGAGCCAATAATGGCTGGGATATCAATTTCGGTGATAATAAATCTAATCTGGATGGCAAACCTGACTATGGTGGCGATAATATTGCAATCACCTCCGCAGGGAATTATACCATCAGGCTGAATATCGGTGTAGCAGGTAATTACAGTTACACGATAAAGAAGAATCTCTAATCAGTTGAAAGTAAAAATGCAGCGCCGGGGTGGTTCCCGGCGCTTTTTTTTGCCCACACCCCTTAACTCACTTGTGGTTGATGCCGAAGAATAAATTCTATGATCTCTTCAATGGACCTGTCAATTCGTCCCAGGGCATCATTGATCTCTTCACGATTAACTTGTGCGGCAAAAGAAGTCGTTTTCAATTTTTTCGTTACCGATTTTACATCCATTCCCTCATACCTGGTGGGCCGGATCAACGCCGCGGCATGAATAAAACCAGACAACTCATCAAATACATAAATCATCTTTTCCATTTTTGTTGATGGCTCTACACCAAAATGGGAGGGGCCATGGGAGGCAATCGCACGAATTATGGAAGGGTCGATTTTACGGCTTTCCAGTTCTTCAATAATTACACTGCAATGTTTTTCAGGATATTTCTCCCAATCTGCATCATGTAAGAGTCCGGCCAGCCACCATTTGTGCGCCTCTTCCTCATCAAGATTTTCCTCCTCCAAAGCCCATGACTTCATTATCCTCGCTACCTGTTTCATATGTAATTGCAGCCTTTCGTTTGGTACCCAGTCAGTCAAAATGCTCAAAGCCTCTTCTTCTGAAAGTGTAATGCCCGCATTAGCCTGATCACCAAATTCTGTCCTTCCAAGGTTTAAATTTGCCATCCTCTTTATTTTATAGTAAAAAATATTATTGAATATCAATTAATTATGAATACTTGTCAAAAAATAGTCATTAAAATACTTGGAATTGATCTATCCTCTGACCTACCTTTGCGCTCCGAATTATTTCATCATTACTGATACGGGGTTGGCCGTGGCAGTCTAAATTAAGTTAAATGAGCAAATTACATTTCACCACCAAGCATGCGAACGAGGCTACCGTGCAACGTAATTGGTACGTTGTTGATGGTACCAATCAAACCGTAGGTCGTATGTGCGCCAGAATCGCGGCCGTTTTGCGTGGTAAGAACAAAGCGTATTTCACTCCGCACGTTGATTGTGGAGATTATGTTATCGTGATCAACGCAGACAAGATCCAGTTCACTGGTAACAAGCTTGAGCAGAAAATGTACGATCATTTCACTGGTTATCCTGGTGGATTGAAGGAAGAAGTTGCAAAAGACCTGCTAAAGCGTCGTCCCGAAGTAATTATTGAGCGTGCCGTAAAAGGAATGCTTCCTAAGAATCGCCTGGGTCGTAAGATGTACAAAAAGTTGTTTGTTTATGTAGATGGTAATCATCCGCACACTGCACAGCAACCTAAAGAATTGAAATTCTAATTTAATTTATCCCAAATTCCAAATACATGGAAAAGCAAAAAAATGGTTTAGGTCGTCGTAAGGAGGCTGTGACCCGCGTGTTCCTGAGCAAGGGCGATGGCAAGATCACGGTGAACGATAAAGATTATAAAGTTTACTTCCCGCTTGTTTACCTGCAAAACCAGGTAGAAGCTCCACTGAAGGCTATTGAGTCGCTCGACAAATTCGATATCGTTATCAATGCAACAGGTGGTGGTGTTAAAGGACAGGCTGAAGCTGCAAAACTCGGTATTGCCCGCGCACTTCTTGAAGTGAACGCTGAATTCCGTCCTGTGCTTAAGGCAGGTGGTTTCCTGACCCGCGATCCTCGTGGTGTTGAACGTAAGAAGCCAGGTAAAAAGAAAGCAAGAAAGAGCTTCCAGTTCAGTAAGAGATAATATTTGTTTGAGGTTTGAGGTTTGGTGTTGGAGTTTAATTCTCTCACTCCGCTTCAAACTTCAAACTTCAAACATCAAATAATTAATAAGACTATAATGGAAACAAATACATCCTTACAGCAGCAACTCCTTGAGGCGGGCGTACATTTCGGTCACCTTAAGAAGAAGTGGAACCCTAAAATGCTGCCTTATATCTTCGCTGAGAAGAAAGGTATCCATATCATTGATCTCAATAAAACCACTGAAAGTCTGCAGGAAGCATCAGCAGCGCTGAAGCAGATCGCACGCAGTGGTAAAAAGATCATGTTCGTTGGAACCAAGAAGCAAGCGAAAGAAATTGCTACTCAGTGTGCCCAGCGCGTTAACATGCCATATGTTACAGAGCGTTGGTTAGGTGGTATGCTCACCAACTTCAATACTGTTCGTAAGAGCGTAAAGAAAATGCAGAGCATCGAGAAAATGCTGGGTGACGGTACTCTTGATAATATCACTAAGAAAGAGCGTTTGACGCTTACCCGTGATAAAGAGAAGATGGAAAAAGTACTGGGTGGTATCGCTCAATTAGGCCGTGTTCCAGCTGCGCTCTTCATCATTGATATCGGTCACGAGCATATCGCGCTGTCTGAAGCAAAACGTCTCGGAGTAACAACTTTCGGAATGGTAGATACAAACTGCGATCCTAATAAAGTTGATTTCCCTATCCCCGCTAACGATGATGCTACCAAGTCAATTGCCATCATTATCGAATATATAACTGCAGCTATTGCTGAGGGTCTTGCTGAAAGGCAGGAAGCTAAAGATTCTGATGTGGAAGATAGCAGCGATGATACTGAAAAGCGCGCAGCTCGTCTTGAAGCCGAAGCTCAGTCTGAGGCTGGACGTGGTGGTCGTGCCCGTGGTGCTGCAGGTGGCAACGCTCCCAAGCGTCGTGTACCAAACAGCCCTAAGCGCACTGGTGCCCGATAATTAAGGATAGGCTAGATTTCAAAACTCTCAACTTTATATTATGTCTACTGTAACAATAACAGCCGCAGATATCAATAAACTACGCCAGGCAACTGGTGCTGGTATGATGGATTGTCGCAAGGCCCTTACTGAGAACAATGGCGATTTTGAAGCTGCTATCGACTGGCTTCGTAAGAAAGGTGCAAAAGTGGCCGCGCTTCGTAGCGATCGTGAAGCAAAAGAAGGTGTGGTACTGGCAAAAACAACTGCCGACAATAAATCCGGTATAGCATTATGCGTTAGCTGCGAAACAGATTTCGTAAGTAAGAATGCAGACTTTGTGGCGTTCGCTCAAAGTATTATGGATGCCGCTATCTCTAATGATGTAAAAAGCGCTGAAGAACTTAACAATATTGCTATCAATGGACAAAAGATCGCAGACCTGGTGAACGATAAACTCGCTTCAATTGGTGAGAAGATCGGTATCTCCAAGTTCGAGCGGGTAGATGCTCCTTATGTTGCTTCATATATCCATGGCGCTAACCGCATGGGTGTATTGGTTGGACTTTCTAAGGAGTCTGCCGATGCAGGTAAGGACGTAGCCATGCAGATCGCTGCTATGAACCCCGTTGCTGTTGATGCAGATTCTGTTCCTGCTGAAACTGTTGCCCGTGAAAAGGCTATCATTACAGACCAGGTTGCTGCAGATCCTAAGATGGCAGGCAAACCTTCGGAAATGATCGAAAAGATCGCGGCGGGAAAGCTTGGTGCATTTTTCAAGGAGAATACTTTACTGGCCCAGGCTTTCGTAAAAGACAACGGTATCAGCGTTGCCGATTACCTGAAGAGTGCCGGAGGTGTTACTGTAACTGAATTTAAGCGCGTAGCGCTCGGATAATATATAGCTCCGTCGATCATTTTCTGCAAAGGACCGTCAATTACGACGGTCTTTTTTCTTTACCCTATCTTTATGTAAACCGTGTACCATGAAATACCATTTGATCATGCTGGCGATACTTTGCTCATACGCCAGTTTCGGACAGTCCAATCAAAAACCGGAAGTTGAAATCAGGGAACAGATAGCTGCAGCGGTTACATCTCTACAGGTAAGCCCCGAAGAAATAGCCTCTATCACAAACCGCACAATTACTCAAGGAAAAGATTCCATCAACATACGTGTCTATTCGCCTGCAACAACCGGAGACTTCCCAATAGTTTATTATGTTCACGGCGGAGTGTGGGTGGCAGGGGATCTCAATACGCATGATAATATTTGTCGCTCACTCAGTAAACACCTGCAGGCAGTTGTTGTAGCAGTGGATTACAGGCGCCCCCCGGAACATAAATTTCCCACAGCATTTGACGACAGCTATGCAATCTTTAAATGGGTAGCAGCACATACAAAAGAGTTAAATGGGAATGGGATAATATTCGTAGCCGGTGATAGTGCTGGCGGTCAACTGGTGGCTTCTCTATGCCAGGCGAACCAATCAGAATTAAAAAAGATTCCTATTACCGCCCAGATACTGATCAATCCGACAACCGACCTCCGTATCAGTTCCAACTCCTACAAACTTTATGGTGATATCATCGATTGGTACCTGAATGATGGTGACAATAAAAATGATTTCCGGATCTCACCATTAGTAGGTAACAATATTTCAGGATTACCTCCCGCTATCATTATCGTTGGTGAGCATGATGAACTCCGTAGTGAAGGGGAGGCATATCATCAACGCCTTCAGTCAAGAAATATAAAATCATATCTATTCGTACATCCAAGTGCTGGCCATCTTGCTGCGTACTGGTGCGCCGCCCATGAGGCAGCTATGCCTGCGCTTGCTTTTATCATTAATACTGTGAAGGAAAATTTTGTCAAAAGGTAATCCAGCTGATCATTAATCGGAGGCTGATTTATTGACCTCTGCCCAGCTGATATTTCCAATCCTTCGCATTAATAACCACCCTGCCAGCATACTGAGTACTGAAAGTAACAATACAACTGCAACAAATTTGTACACGAAGTAATGTAGCACAGCTGCCATTCCAATCAGCACCAGCATCATCAGGCCGCGCAGAAAATTCCCTGAACGATCATTCATTTCTGTTGGTCGCGAAGCCGGGAATGCTTTTTTCCCTAACAATAAAATGATGCTGCAAATGACCAGCTGGTTTGATAATCCTAATACAAGATTTGGAATAATACCCCATCCTTTCCAGGCTATGCCTCCAACCACCAGGATAATAGCAAGAGGAAGATAAAATTTACAGAGCATACTCTTAAAACTTCCTCTTATGATAATGCCAGGGCGCTTAATCGGATTACTGTAAAATATCCATGATGATTTAAATTCATCTGCCAGATGGATGTTCTGGATCGCGTTAATTATAATAAATGAAGTGATATACATAAATACAAGAAAGCCATATGCCGAATTAGAAAAGTTCGGGGACTCTTGGTCAGTATTGGAACCGCCGCCACGCACAATAATCAGGATGATCCAAACAATTACATATCCAACAGTAGGATATACACGCATTCGGAATCCTCGGTTTCTTCCTGTCCACCTCCAGGAGAATAAAAATCCGGCACGCTCCGCTGCATTTCTTGTTACCAATTTTGCAAGGAAATCGTCAATACCCTGACCACGTTTTTTGAGGTCAATCGTATCTTTCATTTTAGAAAGATCAATGCTTTCTGAACCACTTCCCTGGATCATTATCAACCGTGCATTGAATGCTGGTGCAAGAAATTTCACCACCACCCAAATACTACCTAAACTGGCAGCAATACTGGTAACCAGCCAAATTATACCCATACTGTCAAGTTGCCCGTTCATCCAGCTCCATGCAGCCGCAAACCAATAGGGGGGAAAAAATTTTGCAAAGGGATATTCGTCTATACTGAACTGTTGGAAATCCTGCCGGTCAGTCGCTTTTAAGAAAAATTGGTAGCCACCATAAATGAATATTACAAAACCGATCTGGAACCAGGCTATGAAAGATTTGAATTTTTCCGGCGACATGATCTTCAATACGAGCAGGTAAGCAGCATTGATAAGAAAGATTGCAAATAAGGCAGCAAGTGAAGTGAGGAATAGAAAACTCAACCCTGCCCAGATTCCTTTGTTCCAGAGCACAAAAATCAGAACAGGAACGGTTAGTGGAATAATCACCCGGCTCAGATGTACAGCAATATGCATCAGCTTGGCCATTAAAATTGTCCGGTCATTTACGGGCCTTGGTAATAATATAATATTGTCACGAACATCAATCAATACCGATGTGAAATCTGTAATGAGTATTGAGGCAAGCAGAAAGAGAAACGCAAGGTAGAATATGCTGAAATGGGTAACATCATCCACTCCAATCGCAAAAGCAATAAGATTTAATACACCTCCAACAAAAGCCATGATCATCGTACCAATAGTTGCATTGCTGATGCCCTCTTTTTTGGGCCTGCCCCTTGTTTGCTGAAAGGTATTAGGATGCCTGTCATCCATCATTAGTTTGTAACGCAGAATAAGTTTTAATTGAGAAACATTCACGCCCGTTTTCTCAAATAATGGGAGTGGCAACAATACCATCTTATATAGCAGCAGGCTGACCTTATTCATCATCACGATTTTTTTGGAAGGCAGAAACAAGACTGCTTGCCACCCCCTGCAATGATACCTCTGCTGTTAACTGTGCAAAAATATTCTCCAGGCTCCCCTTTCCAAGTGATTCCTGCAGCATTTCGAAACTGCCATCCGCAACAATAGTCCCCTGATTTATCAGGATAATCCGGTCACATACTTTTTCCACCACATCCATCATATGGCTGCAATAAAATATCGTTTTCCCCTGTGCCGCCAGTTGGCTAATGAGTTCCTTAACGATGATCACACTATTTGCATCAAGTCCGCTTAGGGGTTCATCTAAAATAAGTATATCAGGGTCGTGCAACAGACCCGAAATAAGCAACACCTTCTGTCGCATGCCTTTACTGAAAGTATCCATCCTTTGGAGCATATTTTGTTCCAGCCCAAAGGCTGTAAGCATTTTGACGATACGTTCTGATGCTATAGCTGGGTCAAGTTCATGCAATCCCGCAATAAGTTCCAAAAATTCAACCGGTGTGAGTACTTCGTAGAGATCAGCAAGTTCCGGCACATATCCCACAATTCTCTTAACACCCAGCGGATCCTGGCGTAGGTCAATTCCCTTGACGGTCACATTGCCCTCAAAGCCCGAGAGTAGTCCGCATAGTATTTTAACAGTAGTGCTTTTGCCAGCACCATTCGGGCCAATATATCCTATTACCTGTCCGGGGTAAATCTTTAGATTAATGTCCTTTAGCACCTGCTTGTTGCCGTAGGATTTGTGCAGGTGTTCCATTAGGATGATAGGTTCCATATTTTGGAAAGATAAAAAATCCTTTCTTTGCAGCACACCACAAGAAAAGAACAGCACATGGAACCCAGGTACAAAAGAATTTTGTTGAAATTGTCGGGTGAAGCCCTCATGGGCGACGGCGGCAATGGTCAGTACGAACCAATGAATCATAGCATCATCGCACAGTATGCGCGGGAAATCAAGGCTGTTGTAAGAGAAGGAGTGGAGGTTGCTGTAGTAATTGGTGGTGGTAATATCTACAGGGGAATGAATGAGGCTGATACAGGCATCGAAAGGGCACATGGTGATTATATGGGTATGCTGGCTACCGTTATCAATGGTATGGCAGTACAGGCCTCACTTGAAAAAGAAGGGGTCTTTACAAGGCTGCAAAGCGCCATTAAGATGGAGCAGATAGCAGAACCCTATATCCGTCGCCGCGCAATCAGACACCTTGAGAAACATCGGGTTGTGATCTTTGCTGCCGGTACAGGAAATCCATATTTCACTACCGATACTGCAGGATCGCTTCGTGCCATAGAAATTAAAGCGGATGTAATTCTGAAAGGTACCAGGGTTGACGGCATATATACTGCTGATCCCGAGAAAGATCCAACGGCAACAAAGTTTGAAACCATCACATTCCGGGATTGTATCAATAAGAATCTTAAAGTGATGGACATGACCGCATTCACGCTTTGTATGGAGAACAACCTCCCCATTATTGTTTTCGATATGAATAAGCCGGGCAACCTGATGAAAGTTGTAATGGGCGAAAAGGTGGGGACACTGGTAAAAGGCTAGGCAGCTGATCGACCGGAATTTGCGTAGTTTTACTCAAAAGCCGCTGCGGGCTTGTATAATTCGGTTATACTTTTTACATTCGATACGAAAAATCCACCTTGCAGGGTGGTTTTTTATTCCCCATCTCATCATCCCTTGAAAGCCGCGAAGGATTTTTCCTAAACTCCGACCGTTATGATGACTTTATTAAACATTTTTCTAATCAGGATATCTGTGGGGATAGCCGAAATAATTATTTTCCAGTTAGGAGCCATTGCACTGGGATTTGCCATACATTTTTTTCTCACCTCACGCAGCAGTACCAAACAACATACCCAGCATAATGCAGAGAAGGCAGCGCAGCAGGAAGCTGATGGCTGGAAGTTGAAATATTTTAATGATACAGAAGAGATGGAGAAAAGACTCCTTAAGCTTCAGCATGAATTAAAACAGGCGCGTGAAAATGAAGAGTTCCTTTCCATGGAAATAGATTCTATCCGGCAGGAAAGGGAAGAACTCCTGGAGAGCCAGGCCGAACTTGCAGCCATGCCACCACCGCCACCTCCAGTTCCAAGTACAGCAAAAGAATATCTCGATCAGTTGCAAGGCACCCAGGAAACACTGTTCCAGCAAAATGAGCATGTTAAGAATATGCTCTCCCAGATTGAACAGCTTAAATCAATGGAACAAAAACACCTCGACCTCCTTCGTACAAACGAAACCCTCAACAGGCAATTGGGTGAGATGAGGGTTCAACTACTTGAAAAGGAAAATGAAGTGCGGGCTCTCCGCCAACAGAACAGGCTTGGTGAAGAGATGCAACAACGCCTGGAAAAAGTATATTCTGATTATAATGGACTTCTGGAGAAAATGCAGAAGCTGGAAGCACATGTTAATGCCACCCAGAAAGAAGGTACCAACTATGCCGAATTGCAGGACGCATATTTTAAAGTCACTAAGGAGTCTGATGAATTGAAGATGAAGTATCTCGCATTGCTCGAAGAGTATCAACGCAACTCCAGAACACTTGCAGAAACAGAAGATAAATTGCGGGAATCAAATTTTCAGCGTACCCAGCTTCAGAAGAAGGCTACTTACCTGGAAGAGTTGAACCAGGACCTTCAACAGGTGGCAGAGCACCATAATAAACTCCACAGCCAGATGCGTCGTATTAGCGAGATCGAGCAACTATTGGCAAAAGCAACCCAGATAACGCCTTCTTCTGACAAAGAAGAGCCAGGCCTTTAATTAAAATTAGTTGCATACCTGCGTATAATCAGTTTTTAACTGTTGGGCTGGTATTAACTTTGCCCGCAAAGCTGATCTATGTCACATCATTCCATTGCAGATATAAGGAAAGAGTATAGCCAACAAACACTCGATGAAGCCAATGTTGCAGCGCACCCCATCCGCCAGTTTGACCTATGGTGGAACGAATGCATCAACAGCAAAATAGAGGAGGTAAACGCAATGACCCTCGCAACAGCTTCTTCTGATGGGTTGCCCGCCGCCCGGATTGTTTTACTGAAAGGATACGATGATAATGGCTTTGTTTTTTTTACCAATTACAATAGTTTCAAAGGACAGCAACTGGAAGAGAACCCAAGGGCATGCCTGGTGTTTTTCTGGAAAGAGTTGGAAAGGCAGGTGCGAATTACCGGACTCATTGAGAAAGTAAGCGCAGAAGAAAGTGATTCATATTTTCATAGCAGGCCAGTTACCAGCAGGATAGGCGCATGGGCTTCACCTCAAAGCCAGGTGATTGAAAGCCGTTCTATCTTAAAGGATAAAGAAACCGAATTGGCGGAATCATTCGATGGAAAAGAGATACCCCGGCCGCTTCATTGGGGTGGATACCGGGTAAAACCTGTTTCAGTAGAGTTTTGGCAGGGTAGGGCAAGTCGGCTTCATGACAGAATTCAGTATACGCTGGAGGAAAACGGTAAATGGAAGATAGAGCGATTGGCGCCGTAAAGAGGAGACCATCTCTCCATCTCTCCATCTCTCCATTACGCTTCTTTTTTCTTTTCAACAGCTTTCTTGGCCTGTGCTGGTCTTGCTGGCCTGCTTTTACCGAAAGAACCTTTGAAGATCTTTCCTTTTTTGGTTTTCTTGTCGCCTCTTCCCATGATTGTAAAATTTTAAAGTGCAAAAGTAAATAAAAAAAGGGAAGGAAGCCCTGCTTCCTTCCCCGCAATTCAGTTCTGCATCCCTAGAGATGCGCCTCACTACATTTTAGAAGAAAGTTCTTTACCAGCCTTGAAGCGGGCAACTTTCTTTGCCTTGATTTTGATTACTGCACCAGTCTGTGGGTTACGGCCATTACGGGCAGCTCTTTTAGATACAGAGAAAGTACCAAAACCAACCAGGGTCACTTTACCACCACCTTTAAGGGTTTTTGTTACAGCCTCGATGAAAGAATCCAGAGCAGAGTTTGCCTGGGTCTTGGTAATTTCAGCATCGTCGGCAATTTTCGCGATTAATTCAGCTTTGTTCATAGTGTGAAATTTTAGAATTTTAAGCAAAACAAATATAGACGGTTTTTGATTCCAACAAAATTTTTTTGAGTTTTTTAATGCACAGTTTTGATTTGCTGTAACCCGCACCAAATCTGCATTATAGCCGAAAAGATTAATATTTCAATTAGCTTATTTTAGAATCATATCATCTGAAACCCTTGCCAGCACTGTGTTTCACGAAATACAAGCTGAAATGCCCGCCAGTACTGCCTTTCATGAGAATGTAACCTTTTTATAGCATATTGTCGGCACATAGTTTTTATTATCCACAATTAGTGCACAACCCGTCTGACGCCTGTCAGGACAGATGTCAGGAAGACGTTCGGACAGATCGCTTACACCTGTTCGGACATATGTCGTGACAGGCGTCAGACGAGTACCATAACTGAACGGAAGGCGATGAACCTATCCCCCCACTTCTGAAAGCTTTTATCGCGAAGTGTATCAGCATATGTAGTAATATAACGGTTATAATCTGCTTTAGATTTAGCTGAATACTGCGCTGCATATGTTGGTCCCGCAGTTTCATCAACTTCCACAAGCCGCAATAACCGACTCTCCGTAAAACAGCCCGTGGCCACCACTTCCGGCATATGCTCCTCTTTCATCCATAACAGCCAATCCTCAGCAATGGACCAATCTACCTGTAACGTTACATTATATATATACATCTCTAGTATTTGAGTTTTAAATAAACCGGACAATGATCACTATGCTTAACATCCGGATAGATCTCTGCATCCAGTAATTGTGGCGATAATTCTTTCGTTACATTAATATAATCGATCCTCCATCCCTTATTATTTAACCGCACACTCGGAAATCGTTGGCTCCACCAACTGTAACGATGCGGCTCGGGATGAAAAATCCGAAATGTATCAACAAAGCCATTATCAAAAAATTTATCCATCCACTGCCGTTCTTCAGGCAGGAAACCGGTAGATTTTTTATTGCCCTTAGGATCATGTATATCAATCTCTTTATGCGCGATATTATAATCAGCGCATATAATAAGCTTTTTACGCTTCTTCTTTAACAGCGTGGTATAACCGAAGAACTCCTCAAGCCATTGGTACTTATAACCCTGTCTTTCCTCCCCCGAAGTACCAGAAGGGAAATATGCGTTTAACAATGTTATATCTCCAAAATCCGCCCTGATTACACGCCCTTCAGAATCACTCTGCATATACCCATTTCCCATTTCAACATTATCTGGCTTTATCTTAGTAAAAATTGCCACACCGCTATAGCCCTTTTTTTCTGCCGAGTACCAGAAATCCTCATAACCCAGATCATTGAATGCCTTGTAATTCACATTGTCTTTATGTGCCTTCGTTTCCTGCACACAGATGATATCGGCAGGATCTGTTTTCAGCCACTCCACCAGGCCCTTATTCATTGCGGCCCTGATGCCATTAACATTGTATGATATAATGCGCATAACCCGTTTCATTTATTTATATTGGTCACTGTTTAATCAAAAGTATTAAAATGGCGGCTGATCCACAGGTAATACCCCCTAAAGAACCTTTTTATCTTGATGGTCCTAAGGACCGTAGCTTTGAATTGCATTTTGCCTGGCGCGTGTTCCGGCAGTTTCTGAAAGGATTCCGGCAATTGCATTTTATTGGTCCTGGTATCACGGTCTTTGGTTCGGCAAGGTTTGCAGAAGATCATCCTTATTATATATTGGCGCGTGAAATGGGAAAGCGTATAGCCCAGGCAGGATTCACAACCATAACGGGAGGTGGCCCCGGTATCATGGAAGCTGCTAACCGAGGGGCCTTCGAAAATGGTGGATACTCTGTTGGATGTAATATTCAACTTCCTTTTGAACAGAAGCCTAACCCATATGCACATAAGTCCGTTACCTTTGAACACTTTTTTGTACGGAAAGTATTGCTGGTAAAATATTCATATGCCTTTATTATCATGCCGGGCGGAGTAGGAACTATGGATGAATTTTTTGAAACATTAACCCTGGTTCAAACAAAATCTATCATACAGTTCCCAATAGTACTTGTTGGTAAAGCCTATTATCAGCCCATTATCGATTATATGAAGTTTATGGTAGAACAAAAAACTATTGGAGAACACGATATGGACCTGGTATGCATCACAGATAGTGTTGAAGAAGCCATGGAGCATATTTCGAAGTATATTAAAGCGAATTATATTTCCAAACCCCGTAAGTTGCTCTGGTGGTTATTTGAAAAGAAATAAGATGGAAGCATTGGAAGAAGCAAATCTGAAATTATGTTCTTATTGCGGAAGCGAAATAGGAGAGAATGAATATATCTGCCCCAACTGCGGCAGGGCAACCGTTCCGGAGGAAGAATATGAAGGAGCCCATGAAACCTTCCGACTGCTGGTCGTACTGTTTTTTTCAATTAACCTCATTACCTGCCTCCTGTTCAATTTCTGGCCGCCCGCAGCACAGGGACTGACCGGATTGGTAGTTGTTGATCTTTTCCTGTTTTTCTCTGCTATACTTTTTTCCTATATCATGCGCCGCGATATATTGCCACTTCTTCATTGGAATAATTTTAAATGGTGGAAAGTGATTGCTTTGATGATTTTCGCCATTACCAGTGCGATACTTGTTAACTATGGTGTAAAATGGATCAACCGTTTCATTTTTGAGCGCGAGCTTTTTTATTACTCATCATTCAGACACCTTGCCAATCCAAAAACGGCTATGATACTATTGATAGCAGTGATTCCTGCTATATCAGAAGAGCTTGCTTATCGCGGCGTTATACAAGCTGGCTTGCTGAAGTTCATGCATGGCAGGCACGCAGTGGTACTCACAGCATTGCTCTTTGCCATCATCCACATGAGCCTGATCTCTTTTTTCTGGTTACTGCCTTTTGCCCTTTTCCTGGGATGGCTGCGCCAGCGTGAACAAACCCTCTGGTATGGAATCATGGTGCATTTCTGTTTCAACGCAACAACCTGCTTATTGGAATTATATTCCCTCGACCTTCTCTGATACCATCAGGCCTCTTCTTCAAGTATTGGTCTTAACCATCGGGTGATCTCCTCCAGCGGCATGTCTTTCTTTTCTGCATAGGCTGCAACCTGGTCGGGCTTGATCTTACCAACACCAAAATACTGACTCTTCGGATGCGCAAAATACCATCCACATACAGAGGCAGCAGGATACATGGCCAGTGATTCTGTAAGATGTATTCCGGTAACCGCTTCACCTCCTAACAGCTCAAACAGCTTGTACTTTTCTGTGTGATCCGGACAGGCAGGATAGCCGGGTGCAGGCCTTATGCCGGTGTAAGTTTCTTTGATCAACTCTTCCGTACCAAGCTTTTCCTCCGGCGCATATCCCCAGAATTCCTTTCTAACCCGTTCATGCAGATACTCAGCCGATGCCTCTGCAAAACGATCTGCAAGTGCCTGTAACATGATCTTATTATAATCATCATGCTTTGATTCAAATGCCTTGATATGCTCTTCAATACCTTCAACAGTAACCGAAAAAGCGCCGATATAATCTGTTTTTCCTTCATGCGCCGGCATAATAAAATCAGCAAGCGAAAAGTTAGGCTGACCCGCGGTTTTCTTCATTTGCTGCCGCAGTGATTCCAACCTTATTTCATTTCCTCCGGCAACCACAATCACAGTATCCCCGCCATCAGAATTTGCCGGCCAGAAACCAACAACACCTTTCGCTGTCAGCCACTTCTCTTTTATCAATTGGTCCAACAGCGCATTGGCATCATTGTACAATTTAGTCGCTTCCTTACCAATCACTTCATCTTCCAGTAATTGGGGGAAGCGCCCACCTAACTCCCAGGCGATGAAAAATGGTCCCCAATCGATATATCCGCGTAATACAGAAAGATCAATATCCTCCAGCACTTTTGTGCCTATAACACCGGGCTTAACGGGTGTATAAGTACTCCAGTCTATCGCAACTTTATTTTTCTGTGCTTGCTCATATGTCAGGTATTGCTTGATAGTTCGTTTTTTATTGAAATCATCACGAAGCTTCTCATATTCCACCGCAGTATCTGAAAGAAATTTTTCCTTCTGATCTTTATTAAGCAAAGAACCCGCAACAGTTACACTCCTGGAAGCATCCAGCACATATACCACACCGTTATCATATTGCTGCGCGATCTTCACCGCTGTATGTTGCCGGCTGGTTGTAGCACCACCAATCAATAATGGCTGCGTCATTCCCCTGCGTTTCATCTCATGTGCTACATGTACCATCTCATCCAGAGAAGGCGTTATCAGCCCACTCAATCCTACTATGTCAACATTTTCCTTTATGGCAGTGTCAAGAATTTTATCGGCAGGAACCATTACACCAAGGTCAATGATATCATATCCATTACATCCCAGTACCACTCCCACAATATTTTTACCGATATCATGTACATCTCCTTTCACCGTTGCAAGCAATACTTTCGCAACGCTTCCCTGGAGTGCTTCCGGATTATTTCTTTTCTCCTCCTCAATATATGGTGTAAGCCAGGCAACACTTTTCTTCATTACTCGCGCACTCTTCACCACCTGGGGAAGGAACATCTTTCCCGCACCAAAGAGATCACCCACCACATTCATCCCATCCATAAGCGGACCTTCAATTACATCAAGCGGTCGGGGATATTTCACCCTTGCTTCTTCTGTATCAAGCTCTATATAATCAGTTATTCCATTGATTAGTGAATGCGTGAGCCTGGCCTCTACAGTATCATTTCTCCAGGCTTCATCCCTTATGATCTCCTTTCCTTTGGCCTTAACAGTTTCTGCAAACTGGATCAGCCGCTCGGTTGCTTCATTGTTGTCATTATTCCTGTTGAAGATCACATCTTCACACAACTGTTTCAGTCCCGGCTCTATTTCATCATATACAACCAACTGCCCTGCATTCACAATACCCATATCCATTCCGGCTTTAATGGCATGGAACAGGAATACACTGTGCATCGCCTCGCGCACATGATCATTACCACGAAAAGAAAAAGACAGGTTACTCACCCCGCCACTGATCTTCGCAAGGGGCATACGTTGCTTGATGATGCGGGTGGCCTCAATGAAATCAACGGCATAATTGTTATGCTCCTCAAGGCCTGTAGCAATGGCAAAAATATTTGGATCGAAGATGATATCCTGCGGATCAAATCCCACCTGCTCTGTCAATATCTTATATGCACGGGTGCAAATATCAACTCTCCGTTCAAGCGTGTCAGCCTGACCTTTTTCATCAAAGGCCATCACCACAACAGCAGCTCCAAAAAGCTTACAGATATTTGCTTCACGAATGAATTTTTCCTCGCCCTCTTTCATGGAGATAGAGTTTACAATGCATTTTCCCTGCACACATTTTAAACCTGCCTCGATGATCTCAAATTTAGACGAGTCGATCATGATAGGGATCTTCGCAATATCGGGTTCACTTTGCAGTAGGTTTAGGTAGGTGGTCATCGCCACCACCCCATCAAGCATGGCGTCATCCATGTTTACATCCAGGATCTGTGCACCGTTCTCCACCTGCTGGCGCGCAACCGATAATGCCTCTTCATATTTATTATCCCGAACAAGTCGTGCAAATTTCTTGGACCCCGTTACATTGGTACGTTCGCCAATATTCACAAAATTTGTTTCCGGCCTAACAATAAGGGGTTCAAGCCCCGCCAATCTTAAATATGGTTGTATAGTGGTCATGCTGTAATAGCTGTTTCAACAACTGGTAGTTGTCTTGGTGGAAATTTTTTTACATGCTCTGCAATATGCCTGATATGATCGGGTGTTGTTCCGCAACATCCGCCAACAATATTTACAAAACCTTCTTTTGCCCATTCTTCAATGAAGTGCGCAGTTTCTTCGGGTTGCTCATCATATTCTCCCATCGTATTCGGGAGGCCCGCATTGGGATAAGCAGATGTATAACAGGCTGCTTTCTGGCTTAGTTCCTCTATATGACTTCTCATATCAGCCGCGCCCAGCGCACAATTCAGCCCAATACTCAATGGACGGGCATGCATAACCGAAATATAAAATGCTTCCAGCGTTTGTCCACTCAATGTTCTTCCCGAAGCATCCGTGATAGTGCCACTGATCATGATGGGCAGCTCCTTCTTTTTCGTATCCTGGAAATATTTTTTAATAGCATAAATAGCGGCCTTCGCATTGAGTGTATCAAAGATCGTTTCCACTAACAACAGATCCGATCCTCCTTCCACCAATCCCTTCACCTGTTCGTAATAAGCAGCCACTGCCTCATCCCAGCTTAATCCACGGAAGCCGGGATTGTTTACATCTGGTGACAAACTCAATGTTTTATTCATCGGTCCCAGTGAGCCTGCAACATAGCGGGGCTTTGAATGGTCTTTGGCATTGTAATCGTCTACGGCTCTGCGTGCAATGCGGGCCGCTTCAAAATTTATTTCATATGCCAGCGATTCCATCTGGTAATCGGCAAGGCTCACCCGCTGCGAGTTAAATGTGTTGGTCTCAATGATATCAGCACCGGCTTCCAGATATTCGCGGTGTATGCCTTCAATGATCTCTGGCTGTGTTAAACATAACAGATCATTATTGCCCTTGAGGTCAGAAGGCCAGTCGGCAAATCGTTTGCCACGGTAGTCAGCTTCTGTTAACTTATGTCGCTGTATCATGGTACCCATGGCGCCATCAATAATAAGAATGCGGCGATTCAATTCAGATCGTATATCGGTCATATTCAATTCTATTTGGTTTGAGTGTTTCAGGCAATAGTGAATTGTCAATAGATATTAGCATGGAATGCTCTTTTGACTATTGGTCATTGCCTAAGCACAAAACCTTAGTTCAACAATACGAACTCAATAAACGCAGGGGAAACAAAACGGAAAGTTTCGGGAGCATTTATTAGTTCTGTTAACCCACCAATTAAGGCGGCGACAGGTCGAACAATAAATAAATCCACCTGTGCGGTTGCAAAGATAAGGAAAATGGGGAAGGCGAAATGCTAAACTCTTAACTGCTCTACTGGCATCCGGTGCTGAAGGCTCCTCGCCAGCGTCATCTCATCCGCATACTCAAGCTCACCCCCAAAAGAAATTCCACGCGCTATGGTGGTAAAACGGATAGGAGAGGGCAACAGCTTTTTCTGGATATAGTAAATAGTTGTATCCCCCTGTATATTGGGGTTAAGGGCGAAAATGATCTCGTTGATATCACCCGAGCGCGCCCGCTCCAGTAGGGGTTCAATATTCAATTGGTCCGGACCAATACCATCCAGTGGCGATATCACACCTCCCAGCACATGGTAGGTTCCACTGAACTGCTGGGTGCTCTCAATGGCTATAACATCCCGGATGCTTTCCACAACACATATCAGGTCCTGCTTTCTCATGGGGTTCGAACAGGTACTACAGAGGAGGGTATCCGAGATATTAAAGCAGCG
Organism: Flavihumibacter sp. ZG627; assembly: GCF_000814325.1. Lineage (GTDB taxonomy): Bacteria > Bacteroidota > Bacteroidia > Chitinophagales > Chitinophagaceae > Flavihumibacter. The sequence goes on from NZ_JPHF01000003.1 coordinate 550,692, forward strand.
CTGGCAGAAATGGATCTCTTCCCGCATACGAACAATGGCCTCGCCAAAAGCTCTGACCTTATCAGTATTCTGCTTTAGCAGGTGCAACGCAAGTCGCAATGCAGTCTTCTTTCCGATACCCGGTAGTTTACTGAATTCACTGACCGCATTTTCCAATAAGGCAGAGGGGAGTTGCATCCTGCAAAGATATAAAGTATTGAGCCTTTAGAGGGAGATGTCGATCTCATTGTCCCAGTTGGCCTTGATATTAACCTTCTTCCCGATTGCCTGAACCCGCTCAGGCTGCCGGCGTTCACCATAGAAAACGCCATGATCCCAAACCCCGTTGCCATTGGTATCATATAATACCCTGAGCTCAAATTCGGCTGGACGGAATCTTTGAATTACCAGGTCCCTGCCCCTGATCCGGTAACTGAACAACACATTATTATTTTGAACCAGCTGCAATACCGGATTCCTTGCAGTGTCAACATTCGCGATCCTGAATTTTATACTGCCATAATCCGTTTCCTTCATGGTCTTGAAACGGAGTGTGTCATTACGCAGGATGCTTTTACCCAAACTGTCTTCTGCCATTCCTTTTTCCGAGATCAGCACAAACTCCTGTTCCAGCGGCCAGTTATAGGAAAGTGTAAAGATCCTGTTGGTTGTATCCCGCGCTAACGTATATCCTTCAATTGGCTTGAATTGCGCATCTGCCAGTATCAGCTTTGTGCTGTCAAATGCTTTAAGGGGATCGGGAAAAGTAATGGTTAACGGTTTCAGCAGATCCTGCTGTCCGTTTTCAAGACTGGTTCCGAATCGAAGTCGCTTGTCTTGTTCTGCTTCCTTTTCTTCCCTCCTGCTGGTGGGGGCCTTAGGGGCCGCTTTAACTGGTTTTACCGGCTCGGGCTCAGAATAGGCTAAAAGCTCAACAGGCGCAGTTTCCCCGCTGATAACCAATGGACTATCGGCAAAAGCAAAGAGCTGGCCGGGCGACATATACCGCCTGCTTCCGCCCTCATCCTTCAATGCATACAGCGCATAAGTTCCGGGGGCAAGGTTCCGGAACAGAAACCGGCCCGAACTGTCAACAGTTGTATAATACCGCGGACGTTCATTGGTTACAGCAGAGTCCTCTAAGTTTTTATGCAGCATCACGATCATGGTACTATCCGTCTTACCCGTTTCGGCAAGGGTAACTACTCCCCCTAATTCCAGCGAATCGAGGTATGGCCCGGTAGAGAAAGCATACCGAAAACCAGTAAGGGGATTGCTTTCATTGATGTCCTGAATACTCTTTCCAAAATCCAGCACATAAGTAGTGTTGGGGTCAAGGGTGTCTTTGATGCGGATCGTGATGGTGCGGAGCCGCGAAGTCACAACAGGAAACACCTTGGGGGTGGGACTAACAACCAGATTTTTTTGCAAATCTCCCAGTTGAACATATTCATTGAACACCAGTTCAATCCGGTCGCCCCTGAAGTTCAATGTTGAGTCTGCCGGCTTTATAGAAACCGGGATGGGTGGGATTGTATCACGTGGACCACCGGTTGGCGGAATCACATTGGCGCAACTCTCAAACAATACCAGCATAGTGATAAAAACAATTACCAAAAAAGTTGCGTATGAAAAAACAGGGCGGAATGGCCTCATTGATGGCTTCTTTTAAAGATGCAAACTTAGCCGCTTTCCTTCGCTTCTCCCTGAACCTTTTTCATAAGAAATGGTTGTTATTACTCAAATATTTTAGATGGCAGTCCATTCTCTCCGAACAGAACAGCGTTTACCCGTGGATATAAAGCAGGCATGGGATTTCTTTTCCAGTCCCGCCAACCTTTCCGTCATCACCCCCTCAAAAATGGATTTCAGGATTATCTCAAAACATCATGGGAATAAGATGTACCCGGGACAACTCATCGAATATACCGTGAAGCCGGTTCTCGGTGTACCGCTTTACTGGATGACAGAAATCACGCATGTGGAACCCCAGCGCTTTTTTGTGGATGAGCAGCGCTATGGACCTTACAGCCTCTGGCATCATCAGCATCATTTCCGTGAAATTGATGGCGGCGTTGAAATGACCGACATCGTGCATTATAAAATTCCGTTGGGATGGCTTGGAGATATTGCCAATACCATTTTCGTCAAAAAACAATTAGCTGAAATCTTCGACTATCGCTTCAAAAAAGTAGAAGAGCTCTTCGGAACCCTGCACTAACAGTCTCTCTCCATCCCTCCATCCCTCTATCCCTCTATCCCGGAATCCTCGCTATATACTTCTCTATCTGCTGGATCTGCTCTACGATCTGCGGCGTTTTAGGCTTCAGGGCCTTTGCTTTGCGGAAGAAATCTTTGGCAGAGCGAAACTCGCGGCGGGTCATCATGATTGAACACATCTGGAGGTAGGCGGCAGCTTCATTTTCCTTATCGGGAAGGCCTTTGCGAAGGGCAGAACGGATATAGTTCTCCGCACCCTTGATATCACTTCTCTGCATCGCGATCATTCCCATCTGCAGCAGGCTGGCACCTTCAGCTTCTTTCATCGGCATGCCGAGATCGAGGCCCTTTTTCATCATTTTCTCCGCACCGTCAAAGTCCTGCTTCATCATAGCGATATTGCCCTTCAGCGTGTAATAAACAGAACGGATTGGCTTATAAAGAAGCTGCGGATATTTAATGGACGATAAAACCTTTTCAGCACCTTCCATGTCCCCCGATTCCATATACTCCTGGATAAGGCGCATGGGGCCAAAAAAGAAATGGCCGAAGATCAGTACAACCCCAATCAGGTACGGGAGGAATGCAGGCCAGAAACCTGCATAAATATTCGTGATTATAGCAATGATTAGAAATAAGGCCGCCAGTTGAAGCCTGTATTTGATAACAATAGTGTAAAACTTCATAGTTGTGAAATGGACCGCAAAGATAGGGAACTGGGGGTGGTTTAAAAATCATCATTGGCTTCAATCCAGTAGCCGTCGGGATCCTGGAACCAGATCTGCCTTATTCCATCAACCCTGATGTTCACCTTTCCCTTTGTGCCCGCCCAATCTTCAAAAGAGATATTATGTTTTTTCAGGGTTGATATGAGTGCATCCAGGTCACCTGAACTAAAGCATAAATGGGTATTTTTAGTAGGAACCGGATCATTTGGTTTGCGACCCTGGATTAAATGAAGATGGGCCTTATCGCCGATGGAAAACCAGGTATGCAGGCCATCATGAAAAGGTTCGGGGATGGTATCAAGGCCGATTACATCATCATAAAAAGGCGCGCTCACTTTCAGGTCAGTAACTGACAGTGCCATATGATTGATGCGGGCCTTAGCCTTTGCTGGCTGTGCATTACTATCGGTGCTCATAATCAAGGCAGTAAAAATTAATGCGATAGGTATGATGAAATATTTCATGCGAAAACTCTCCAGCTGTTAAGCTAGCGATTTTTCTGAATAGGAGCGATGTAATGTCAAAACCTGTATTTTTGCTGCCCCGGAATTCAGATTCCGATGGTCCCGTAGTTCAATGGATAGAATAGAAGTTTCCTAAACTTTAGATACAGGTTCGATTCCTGTCGGGACTACTCCGCCCGCCGAAGCTTCAGCGAAGGCGGGCCTTCCTCCACCTTCAGCCTACACGGGCTATGCCCCTCCTTCAGCACATGAAGGCCTCAACCATTTAAGATGTAAAAGGTAAGATTTTAGTCCCTTGATCAATTAACCTTTCAGGGGATTTTTAATTCATCGCTTTCCTTATCACCGGAACTACTTTTGTCCCAAACAGTTCTATTGATTTCATCACCTTATTATGCGGCACATTGCCAACACTTGCCTGGGCGAGGAATCTTGTATTACCGAACAATTCATGTTCATATAAAATTTTATCTATAACCTGCTGAACGCTGCCCACCATCAACGCTGCTTTGGGTGTTCGGAGCGCTTCATATTGGTCGCGGGTCAGCGGCGACCAACCCCTGTCTTTACCAACCCTGTTCATCATTTTTGCATAGTAAGGATAAAATTCATCTGCTGCCTTTTGTGAATCTTCTCCAATATACACATGGTTGTTGATGCCCAGCTGCATACTGCCAGCATCCTTACCCACTCTCTTTAATGTCTCCTTATAAAGATTTACAAACGAAGCAAATTGATGTGGCATCCCTCCAATGATGGCCAGCATAAGTGGTAAGCCAAGTGTTGCCGCTCGCACAGCAGATGATGGGGTACCTCCTGCCGCAAGCCACACAGGTATGGATGATTGAAACGGACGCGGATAAACGCCTCGGTTTTTTATAGATGGGCGATGTTTTCCTTCCCAGGAAATAACCTCGCTTTTATTTAGTGCTAATAACAGATCTAATTTCTCCGTAAACAATTCATCATAATCCTCAAGGTCATTGCCAAATAATGGAAATGATTCAATGAATGAACCACGGCCTGCCATTATCTCGGCCCTCCCTCCAGACAATAGATCCACTGTTGCAAATTGCTGGTAAACACGAACAGGATCGTCGGAACTTAATACTGTAACCGCACTGGCAAGCCTGATATTTTTAGTTATTGCCGCCGCTGCACCAAGTATAACAGCGGGTGATGATACAGCATAATCAGACCGGTGGTGTTCACCTACTCCAAATACATCCAGGCCGAGCTGGTCAGCCAACTGTATTTCTTCCAAAAGATCTTTTACACGCTGCTCTCCATTGATTCCTTTTCCCGGTAAACTTTCCGGCTCCATATCTGCGAAAGTGATTAAACCTAATTCCATTCTCTAATTATTTAATTCCTAGTGCTGTGATGTTATTTCTTACACAAAGCTACTAATTGCTTAAAGCACACCCATTGATTTACGGTAAGAAATGGCATTGATAAATATCAATGAAATATCGCCATAAATTTGCATCTTAGATATTGTGAAAAATTCCTCCTCAGATAGTTCCATTGAACCACTGCTTACTTATTTTGATGCACTTATTCCATTAAGTACAGAAGAGAAGGAATACGTTATTGAAAAATTTCACTCCCGCCTCTTTCGCAAACGTCAATACCTTCTCCAGGAAGGAGATATATGCATGCAACTTTATTTTGTTGTGAGGGGATGTTTGAGAATGTATAAAATTGATGAGAAAGGCAACACCCATATCATTCAATTTGCTGCCGAAAATTACTGGATCAATGACCTGGGTAGTTACCATGGTCTAAAACCCTCGGCCTTAAATATCGACGCCCTCGAAGATACCGTTGTGCTTCAAATTAGCAGAGACGACCTCATCGCACTCTATATGCAAGCCCCTAAATTTGACCGCATCTTCAGGGTGCTTCTTGAAAAAAGCTTTATTCGCTTACAGGAACGTTTGCTTCAGAATATCAGCTCCACCGCCGATGAGCGATACCAATCCTTCCTTGAAATCTATCCTCACTTAATGAACCGCCTCTCACAGGTTCAGATAGCCGCTTATTTAGGGATAACACCTGAATTTTTAAGCCGCCTGCGAAACAAACGCAGCAAAGCTTCCAATTCTGCTAATTCTTAAACCAGATCAAGACCATTTCTTAAACAAAGTCCCTGGCGCAAACTGCCCCAATTATATTCGGATGGATATTGGAACCCTTACAAAAATAGGGACCAGATAGGGACCAGATAGGGACCCCGAGCAAGGTTGGAGTAATGATGCGGGAACGATCTTCCTTACACATTCCCATAAATATTGCTCTGACCGCCGTCTATGGCAATGGTCTGGCCGTTTACATAGGAAGCATCATCACTTAAAAGAAAAGCAACCACTTTTGCTACCTCTTCCGGCAACCCTAATCGCTTGGTCGGATTCGCCTTTGCATACTCCGCCTCAGCTCCCTTAGGATCAGCCGGATTTACCTGCCTGAATGCTTCCGCAACCATCGGCGTAAGTATTGCTCCAGGAGCTATGGCATTGGAAATGATTCCATCCCTTCCATATTCCAGTGCCGCATTTTTTGTCATACCCGAAACAGCATGCTTGCTGGCAACATAAGGCATTTGATTAAGAACCCCACGTATGCCTCCTACAGAAGCGACGTTTACAATCCGGCCATACTGCTGCTTTTGCATAACGGGGATTATATAACGTAATGCATAATATACTCCCATCAGGTTTATATCTATCACCTTTTTGAATATATTGATATCATATTCCGTAATGGCAGCCTGCCTGCCCTCAATGCCCGCATTATTGTATAGGCCATCAATTCGACCAAATTCCTTCACTGTTGTATCTACATAATTTTTTACCGCTTCCTCACTTGATACATCCGCTACCACAGTAATGATCTTTACAGCAGGAAATTCCTTGCTGATTTCATCCTTCGCCTCATCCAATACTTTCGAATTGTAATCCACTAAGCTTAGCGATGCTCCTCTGGAGGCAAGCTCTTTTGCTGCTGCTAATCCAAGTCCCATCGCGGCACCTGTAATTATGATTACTTTGTTTTCAAATGATTTCATATCATTTATTTTGAAGGTTATCTATCCAAACTTTACAGATGTCATAGTCAATGATCCGGCTACCGCCTTATCATTGAAGAATGATACAGCATCATTTGTTTTCTTTAGTCCAAGTGTGTATAATAATGGCAGATAGTGTTCTGGTGTAGGAATAGCCAGCATAGCCTCTCTGCCCAGACGCTGGTAATTTATCAGGCTCTGATGATCATTATCCATGATCAATTCCTTGAACCTGCTGTTCATTTGTAATGCCCAGTCAAATCCAAATTCATTCTCGTTCAGCTTATCCCAGGCTACCATACGAAGATTGTGAACCATATTACCACTTCCGATAATCAATACCCCTTTCTTCCTTAATGCCATTAATTCCTTTGCCAGTTCATAATGATACTGGGGACCTTTTGTATAGTCAATGCTTAACTGTAGTACCGGAATGTTGGCTTCGGGATACATATGCCTTACTACCGTCCAGGTGCCATGATCTAAACCCCAGTCATGGTCTAATTCAACCTGCGCCGAATGAACCAATGCTGCTGTTTCCTTTGCCAGTTCCGGATTGCCCGGGGCATTGTACTGAACATCAAAAAGTTCTTGCGGAAATCCACCGAAATCATGAATGGTTTTGGGGAAATCCATTGCGGTTATTTTGGTGCCACGACTGAACCAGTGTGCCGAAACAACCAATACAGCTGCCGGAGTTGGGATCTCCTTTGCCATCGCCTTCCAGCGCCTGCTGAAAGCAGTATCCTCAATCCCATTCATGGGTGAGCCATGGCCAATGAACAGAACAGGCATAGCCTGTTCCTGTTCTTTTAGCGTATCGGTAAATTTATTGAATGCTGATAATGCTGTCATAGTAATTACTCCTTTGGCGAATGTCTTTATAAATTCTTCCCTTTTCATTGATTCTTATTGGTAAATGGCCAATGTCGTATCTTTCTGTTCCCTCAGATTACTGCCTTTAGCTTTTTCGCCTCTTAGTAAGTAGTCGATCGAATATTTTCCACTACCACTAAAAAGCAGCACCAGGTACACGAGTAAATATTGCAGTCCAGGTTCTTTCTTTGCCATCGGATCTGCACCATGTATTAAGAACACAGCAACCACCATCGTTATTATTAATGGAACTACCGCGATCCTGGTACCAAATCCAACGAGAATTAAAAGCGAACAAAGAACTTCTGAAAAAATTGTCAGTCCTAATGAGACTTCTGCGCTCATCCCCATTACCGGCGGAAACTGTACCGGACCTCCTGACAACAACATCATCAGTTTGGGGATGCCGTGGGTAAGCATCAATCCTGCTATTCCGATCCGGGCAATTAATAATGCTGTATCAGTTGCCCTTGAATCATTATTTATGCTGAATATCTTTCTCATGATAATTAAGGCTTTTGAGTGAATTCACCATCTGCTTTGATCTTTACTTCATCGCTGATCATGGGTGCTGGAAAATTAGGCCCTACTTTAAAATCAGAACGATTAATTGTTCCTGTTAACTGGAATCCTGCTGTTTTTGCTTTCGACTGCGGATTATCTACAGTTCCCCTATACCAGAGGTCCATGGTTACCGGCTTTGTTATATCGCGGATGGTTAGATTACCTGTAAGTTTGTACCTGTCCTTGCCACTCTTTTTAATGGATGTACTTGTAAAGCTCATCTTTGGAAACTTTTCTGTTTCAAAAAAGTCGGCACTCTTCAAATGGTTATCGCGCATTTCTATCTCAGTATCAATTGATCCTACATCTGCTGTAAGCTTGAAGACCGCATCACTGAAGTTTGCCTGGTTACCGCTGATTGTCACCTCAAAGTTCTTGAATAATCCGGCCACATCTGAGATACCCAAATGTGTAGTGCTGAACGCCAGCTTCGAATGCATAGGATCTGACTTCCATGTTGTTTGTGCAAATACTGCGCTGCTTAAAAAGGCGAGTGTCAGAAAGGTTGATAGCTTTTTCATTTTTTTTAGTTGAAATGTTTATTTATTAATTGTGTAAAATTTTCCATCCTGCTAACCAGTTGTAGTTATATTTTATTCCTAACTGTATTAGCAGTAATTGCATATTTTCTAATGTTCTGCTTACTTGTAAATCACCTGCAATAAGGGGGCTAAACCCTGCCGTGCCAACTAATTCAGAAACCGTTTTTAAGGCTTCTTCATCATTCCCCGCTATAAATGCATCCACTTGTTTGCCCTCAATCACAGGCGTTGAAAAGTCGGCGGCAAATGTGGTGTTGAATGCTTTTACCACTTTTGAATTTGGTAGCAATTTTTGCAACTCTTCGGCTGCACTGATATCGGGCGATGTAACTAATCCATCATATGTGCTGTTCAAAGGATTTGAAATACTGACTACGATCTTTTGATTTGCCTTCTCCCTTATCTTTTCTGCTACCGCTTTCTCCGCCTCATAAGGTACCGCCGCAATGATTATATCCGCTTCCCAGGTTGCCTCAACAGAACACTCAATTCCTTCCACATCCGCCGATTCATTTTCTTTTCTTATCTGTTTTGCCAATGCCTTCGCCTCCTCCGGCTTTCCTCCTATAAGTAGAAGCCTGTAATTACCAGTGGCAATGCTTCTTGAAATAGCTGAACCCATATTGCCTGTGGCTCCTATAACAGCTATTGTTTGTTTTGTCTTCATGATTTATTGTGATCGATAGAGCAAAGGTAGCCCACGGCAATAGCGGGCTCCAATGCGTTGGAGCAAGAAAAAGCATTGACTTTGGTCAATGCTTGAGTATGGTCAATGCTTTATAATGGTGGATGATTATTTCTTGGCAGCTATCTTCCTTCTTATCCGGCTTAGTGTTTCAGGCTGCAGCCCCATATAGGAGGCTATCATATGCTGGGGAACCCGCTCTACTATTGTAGGATAAAGAGCAGTGAGGTTTTTATACCTTTCTTCCAAAGGTGAACTGATAATAGATGTCAGTCTTTTCTGCATCGCTATATAGGCACCAGTTATCTGTATGCGAAAATATGTTTCGTACTTGGGCAGCTTTTGCAATAATTCCTCATGGGCTGCTTTGCTTATAAGCACCAATTCTGAATCTTCGAGGGCATCAATATTATACGTTGCAGGCTCGCTTGTTAGAAAACTGTACAGGTCAGAAATTGTCCATCCCTCCAAAGCAAACTGGATGATATGCTCTTTCCCATTTTCATCTACCGAATAGGCTCTTAATGCTCCTTTTTCAACAAAAGCTATGAACTTACAAATATCAGTCTCCTGTAGTAAATATTGTTTCTTACGCAGCTTTTTCGGCGTGAGATAGTTTTTAATGAATGCTTCTTCCTCTTCTGTCAGCCTTACCTTACTATTGAAATTTTGCAGGAATGATTTGTACATGAAACTTTATTGTATAACACAATTTACATCAGTTCGAATGCAACCCACATCCCCGCCCAAACTATTATTTAAAAACCCGATAATATCACCCTGGCCTGAGGCCGAATCGGGCTTTGTTTTATGAGAGTGACGTAAAATGATAACTCTTCCTTTTCGAAGGCACTATTTTTAAAGTGTATTTTTCCAGTTTTAAAAAATTAAACAACATACATGTCATACTGCATCGCAATTGAAACAATGACCGACGAAAGAAAGACATTGCATAAAAATTACCACGATAACCATTACGGTTTTCCCATTAATGACGATAATGAACTTTTTGGCAGACTGATCATGGAGATCAACCAGGCCGGACTCAGTTGGGAAACCATCCTGAAAAAAGAAGTGGGCTTCCGTGAAGCCTATCACAATTTCAATATTAAGAAAGTTGCTTCCTACAAAGAGAAGGACTTTACCAGGCTAATGAATGATCCGGGCATCATCCGCAACAGGCTGAAAATACAAGCAGCCATAGAGAACGCCAAGACCATTTTACAGCTTCAGAAAGACCACGGTTCATTCAAAAGCTGGCTCGAACTTCACCACCCCAAAACAAAAGAAGAATGGGTGAAGCATTTCAGGAAGACCTTCCGCTTTACCGGCGGCGAAATAGTAAACGAATTTCTAATGAGTATCGGATTCCTTCCCGGCGCACACAGCGATTCCTGCCCTGTATATAAGAAGATTCTGAAAGCCAAACCTAAATGGAAGGAATAAATATTTGAATAATTATTGTTAAACAATAAATAATTATATCTTTACGGTATTAAATCGCTAATTCAATATGAATACCGTAAAGGTCGTTGCCAAGCTTCTATTCTGGTTTTCCCGATTTCTGGCAATCATTTACCTGGCCAGCACCTTCCTTTCCATCCTCGCCCTCGCAACAGGCTTTGGGCTCCGTATGATAGAGGAAGGGAAGCGTTTTCAGATTCTGCTTCCCTTCAGCCAAAAGGCCTTCCTGCTGGGTGATTATAATGCTACCTATATCTTTTATTATTTCCTGCTTCCGATAGGGCTTTATGGGATCTTTTTCTGGCTGCTGGGAAATGTATTCCGTGTGTTTTACCAACCTAAACTTTTCACCACAGAGGGGGTGAAACATCTCCGTATTTTTTATATCCTTAACCTGGTGGTGCCACCGTTTGTGTTGATTCTCTCTTCTATATTCGCCGAAGTGGAAGACGCTACCATAGTACTCACCACCCTGCACCTTACCTTAGCCGTTTTCGCTTATTTCCTGGCAGCTATTTTCCGGCAGGGGCTTCATTTACAAAAAGAACAGGACCTATATATTTAAACCATGCCCATCGTTGTAAATATTGATGTTATGCTTGCTAAACGCAAGATGCAAAGCAAGGAACTGGCTGAAGCGCTTGGTATAACGCAGGCCAACCTCTCTATCCTGAAAACAGGCAAAGCCAAAGGCATCCGTTTCGATACCCTCGAAGCTATTTGTAAAGCACTTAACTGCCAGCCGGGAGATATCCTGGAATTCGTACCAGAACAACCATAATCAATTAAACATATCATCCCCTTAAAAGCACGTGCACATGCACGTTAGGAATTCTTTTGCCCATAATCACCAATAAATAAACCTGCTATGAATAGATTGCAAATTACCAACCTGTCCAAGACCTACCCCAATGGCGTGAGGGCCCTTGATAATATTTCCCTCACCATCACCAACGGGATGTTTGGATTATTAGGTCCAAATGGTGCAGGTAAATCAACACTGATGAAAACCATCGCCGGCTTGCAAGCTGCTGATACCGGCGAGATCTTTTTCAATGAGGTAAACATCCTGCAGCAACCTATCTTCATTAAGAAACAACTTGGCTACCTGCCACAGGAATTTGGTGTGTATCCGAAATTATCAGCTTACCAACTCCTTGATCATATCGCTGTTCTGAAAGGCCTTCCTGCCACCGCGCGCAGAGAACAGATTCCGGCATTATTGCAGCAGGTGAATCTCTATCAACAACGCAATATGGAAGTGCATAGCTTCTCCGGCGGTATGCGCCAACGATTTGGTATAGCGCAGGCCCTGCTGGGTGATCCGCATATCATCATCGTTGATGAACCCACTGCCGGACTCGATCCCGAAGAGAGAAGCCGCTTCAATAACCTTCTTAGTGAAATAGGCGAGAACATCATTGTTATCCTCTCCACCCATCTCGTGGAAGATGTGCGCAGTTTGTGTACCAGCATGGCCATAGTTAATAAAGGACGGCTTATTGCGGCGGGGGCACCTGACGCATTTATTGATCAACTCAACGGTTACATCTGGCGGAAGTTTATCAACAAAGAAGAATTGTCTGATTATCAGCAAAACCATCGCATCATATCTACCCAGCTGAACGCGGGCAAACTGCTGGTGCATATCCATAATCATCAACATCCGGGCAATGGTTTCCAACCCATTACCCCACACCTGGAGGATGTATATTTTTCCCAATTACTTAATACCAATAACCATGAATAGAAAGATCTTTCTTTCAGAAGCCCGCCTCTATATTGGGAAATGGTGGTTCTATTTGCTATTATTCCTTTTTGCAGTGCTCGGCATCATGGTAAGCCTGAAAGGAAAATTTTCCTTTCCTGGTGTATACCAGAATTCTCCTTATACCATCAGCTATTTTATAGGGCTGGTATCACTCATCAATATCTTCACCATCACTCTCTTTGCAGCACGTGTCCTGTTAAGGGAGAAAGACCATTCTTTCGATACTATACTCTATGCCACGCCCATCCGTAAACGCTCTTTTCTCCTCTCTCGATTCTTACTGGTTTTTGGGCTGGCAACAATTTGTTTTCTTATGGTGGTACTCGGAATGATGGTAACATACCCACTATTGGGCGGCACCGGCGAAAGTTTACTTCCTTTAAATCCACTTCATTATTTCTACCCCTATCTGCTGCTGGTATTACCCAATGCGCTGTTTTGTAGCGCCATCGTCTGCTTTATTGGATGGGTCACACAGCAGAAGCTGATGATTTATTTAAGTGGACTCTTTATATACATTTTCTATATCCTTGTTTCCCTTTTTTCCAACTCACCCCTTCTGGCCAATGCATCACCGGTTTCCGATGAAACCATTTCACTGATGGCAAAACTTGATCCCTTTGGCATGGCAGCATTCTTCGAACAAACAAAGGGCTGGACGGCCATCTTGCGCAATACAAGGACGCTTTCACTGGAAGGAAATTTTCTTTTTAACAGGGCGCTGGTATTGATCTTTTCGATTGTGCTCACTGCAACAGGCATTGCCTTCTATCAGTTTAAACCGAAAGCGATCCGCATTCGCAAAACGATGGGAGAGGAACTGCCGTCATCAAACGATGCTCACACGTTCAAACCAGTGAAAGGGAAACTTAGTCCCCTGCTTTATGATTTACAAACAACCCGTTCGTTTCTAGCGCTTGAAATAATCCTTATCAGCAAATCCATCTCATTTATACTGGTGATTATTGGTTGGATATTTTTCCTCGGCATCGAGATCTTTAGCGATATAGATGCAGGTATCAGGTTGCCTCAGCGTTATGCAAGCTCCGGACTTATCGCCAACAATATCATCGGAAGTTTCCCCATCTTCATGCTGGCCCTTTTATTATTCTATAGCGTTGAGATGATCTGGCGCAGTAGAAATGCAAGGATAGATAGTATTGAGAACAGTAGCCCGGTTGATAACAGATTTATCCTGATCGCTAAATGGATAGCGCTCACCCTTATTCCGCTTGCACTATTACTGGCTGCCATCTTTCTCGGATTAGTATTCCAGCTTCTGTACAATTATCCCTTAATAGATTGGGATGTCTATGCTTCGCTTTTCTACCTGCTGGGAGTTCCGGTGATACTCTCTGCCGGCATCGTGGTGATGATACAGGCAACAGTGAACAATAAGTACCTGGGATTAATTCTTGCCGCCATCTTCCTTCTCCTCGCCAACTCTTTTGTTGGGCCCATGATTGGATTGAAGCATCCACTGCTTCGCTTCGCGAAATTATTCTCCGGCAGGTATACTGATATGAATGGTTTTGGTGAATACAGCCAGGCATTTGGAATGAGTATGCTCTACTGGTGTGCTTTTACGATTTGCCTCTTCCTGCTTGCTTTCAAAAGCAAACAGAAATCATTTCTTGCAATAATGTCCCTTTCAATTCTGCTTCTATTCACGAGTGGTTGGAAAATTTACAGGGAAACCACCTTGCGTTTGCCAGTAGAAAAAGCCAACTGGCAACAAAAATACGAAGAGCGATACCGCCATTACCAATCCATCCCCCAGCCAACCATTACCCGGGTTAATACCCGCATCCATCTTTATCCCGAAAAGAACAGCTATACCCTCACCGCCAACTATACCCTGGTGAATAAAAAGGAGTATGCCCTTGATAGCTTCCTGCTTTATGGAAACCCTGCCGTTCGTTTATCGGCTCTCAATATTGAAAATGCCCGACTTCACCATACCGATTCTGCGTATGGGCATTGGAGTTACCGGTTGCTAAAGCCCCTTGCACCTGGTGATTCCATCTCCATGCGTTTCAGCATAGATTATAGCTGGTCGCCCTTCAACAATCACGATCCGATGAATGCCATCGTCGGTAATGGATCCTTTATCCGCATCAGCAGGTACTTCCCTGTATTTGGTTACCAGAGCACCAATGAAATTGAAGATGTGTCTACGCGAAAGAAGAGAAGCATGGCCGAAGCTACTGGCCTTACAAAACTTGAAGCCCCGTTGCCGAAGCCCTACGATTATGGTTTCATCCATTTCGATGCAGTTGTCTCTACAAGTTCCAGCCAGACAGTTATTGGTGCCGGTGAATTGCAGCGCTCCTGGAAAGAGGGCGGCCGCAATTATTTCCACTATGCTTCGCCCGATCCTATTCCCTTCCGGTTTGCTTTTTCTTCTGCTTTATATACCGTTAGTAGCTCTTCCCAGAATGGTGTTAGAATAGAAGTATATCATCATCCAACGCATCACCAGAATGTTGCGCATCTGATAGAAGAAGCCCGTGCAACTATTGCTTATTGCGAAAAGAATTTCGGCCCTTATCCCTTTCGTTCCATAAGTTTTGCTGAAGTATCCGGATTCACGCAGGGCTTCGCGGCCACTGCTTATCCCGGCACCATCTTCATGACCGAGTCCATGATCTTTCACGCCGACCTTCGCAATGATTCAACCCGTGATGTGATCAATGAACTCGCTGGCCATGAACTTTCACATCTCTGGTGGGGTAACAGCCAAATATCCCCTGATCAAAGGGAGGGTTCCATCATCCTCACCGAAACACTGGCCATGTATACAGAGCTCATGCTTTACAAACAAAGGCATGGCCTCACCGCCATGAAAGAAGTGGTAAAGATCCACCAGAGCATCTACGAAAATGGAAAGCAATACAGCGAAGAAGAAGCGCTCTATAAGGCAAGTCCCGCCAATATTTACCTCGCCTATAACAAGGGACTTGTAACCATGTACAAGCTATTCGAACTTATAGGAGAGGAAAAGATCAACAGTGCGCTGAAGCATTTCCTCCGCGGCCATGCCTACCCGAATCCACCACCCACCTCCCTGGATCTTATCAATGCTTTGCTCGGCGTAAGTGATCCTTCTTTGCATGCAGCAATCAGAAAGCTATTCATGGAAACGCCCTCAAACATTCAATAAAAATTACCGATCTGCTACCCTATAAAAGTATTTATAGGATATTTTATGTTTCTTTATCCGGAAACATTTACGTTTGGAAACGATCCGCGATCTTGAAGAATTATTATTACCGCCCGAAGAGCAACCGCTTCCGGGCATTGACAGCAGCCATCTCCGGATCGTGGTGCTGAAACAATTCCGTTTCCATAAATCACTTTGCATAGAACTTTACGATGCCGCAACTACCCAGTCCGGCGCCATTAAAAATCCGCTCACACCAATCAGTGCAGCCGACGCAGCACTCATGGCAACCAGCAACAGCGATGCTATTTTATTTTATTCCAGCATCAGCCGCTTTCAATATAACCCAACTGCCATCAAAACGGCAACGGATATACGCTGCCTGCGAACCATCATCAGAAACCCGCTTGCATTAAAATTCTACTACCATAATCCTGCCTTCTCTGAAAATGTGAGCGCTGGCGCGTTAATAGAAACAGAAGTAGGTGATATCCTTGAGAAAGTTGTGATCAAGGTGAATAAGGAAGATTCTTTTTATCGCCTCACACCAGAACTTCACCTGGCTGGACAAATCATTCACCCCCGCAACATCGAGATCAAATACGAATATTTTGTCCTGCACCAGGGCAGGCTCTGGCTCGCAGCCAACCTTACCATCCTTAAAATACTCCTGGTATTTGGAACCCGCCCCCATATGCAGGTACATGAATCACAGTTCAACGCCTTCCAGCAAAAAGTGCTCTCCAAACTGGAAGAAAAAGTGGAAGTGATTCACAGTTATATCGAAGCCGCAAAGCCCGAACAACTGGCGGAGGCGGGATGGCTGGGCGCGCAGGAAAAACTTATTTATCTCTCCGACCTTGGACAGTATGTTGCCATCAATCCGATGATGCGGTATGGCAGCCTCGAAATACCGGTGCGAAGTAAAAAGATGATCTATCTGCCTGATGCACGTGGAAGGATGATGGCCATGCGTCGCGATGAAGCCGCTGAAAATTCTTTCCTCGCACTGCTGCTTCAGCAACACCCGCATTTCATGGAGCAGCTCGATGAAGGGCTCACTTATTTCTATCTCCATCGCGATCGCTTCCTGAATGAAGACTGGTTCACCGATGCCTTTGAACAATGGCGCGAGGCCGGAATCTCCATCTTCGGCTTCAACCAACTGAAAGGCAATAAAAAGAATGCACACAAGGGCACTATATCCGTTCAGGTTGAAACCGGGCTCAACTGGTTCAACCTGAAGGTGAAAGCTAAATATGGCAACCAGGAAGCTTCACTCAAACAAATACAACAGGCTGTTCGAAATAAGAGCAGGTACATTCAACTGGATGATGGCACATTGGGACTGCTACCGGAAGCATGGCTCGAAAGAATGTCGCGTTTTTTCTTTGCCGCCAGCATCATGGGCGATGACCTGATCATGCCCGGCACGCAATTCGAGACTGTCAATGAAATATTTGATGAGTCAGAAATGGATGATGCAGTTATGTCCACCATACAGAACTACCGGGAAAAGCTAACCGATATTAAAGCCATCGAGCAAGTTGAAGTTCCAACCGGTTTGCAGGCAAACCTTCGGCATTACCAGCAGGAGGGACTAAGCTGGCTTTACTTCCTCCACCAGCACCAGTTTGGCGGTGTGCTTGCAGACGATATGGGCTTGGGTAAGACCCTGCAGGTGATTGCCTTCATTTTACTGCTGAAAGAAAAAGGGCAATCAGATACACATTTGCTGGTGGTTCCAACCTCACTTCTTTTCAACTGGCAGGCCGAACTGAATAGGTTCGCTCCTTCAATCAGTCATATTACACTGCATGGTGCCAACCGCGAAAAAGATATCCAGGCATTTTCACAGTTTGACCTCGTGATCACCTCCTACGGCACCCTGCTTTCCGATATAAACTATCTGCGCAGGTTCACCTTCGGATATATTTTCCTCGATGAATCGCAACAGATCAAGAACCCAGGCTCACAGCGATACCAGGCGGCACAGATGCTCCGCGCTAAAAACCGTATATCCATCACCGGTACTCCTATCGAGAATAATACCCTCGATCTGTATGCGCAGTTTTCTTTTGCCTGTCCGGGTTTACTGGGGTCACAGAAATATTTCCAGGATATCTATTCCACACCCATCGATAAGTTTGAAGACAGTCGCCGTGCCGCTGAGCTCCAACGCAAGGTAGCGCCCTTTCTCCTGCGCCGCACCAAAGAAGAAGTGATGCAGGAACTCCCCGATAAAACAGAGCAGATCTTATACTGTGCAATGGGAGATGCGCAGCGCGCTGTTTACGAAGCGTACGAAAAAGATCTTCGCGATTACCTGGAGAACAAGATGGAAGATGAGATCCTTCGCAATTCTATTCATGTATTGCGTGGATTAACACAGTTAAGACAGATCTGTGATGACCCTCGTCTGCTTAAGGCCGATCACCTGCAAGGCGAAGGTTCTTCCAAGATCGAAGTGTTGATAGAACAAATAGAATCGAAGAGTGGGCAACACAAGATCCTCGTGTTCTCGCAGTTCGTGTCGATGCTGGAGCTGATAGCAAAGGAGCTAGATAAAAGTGGCATCGTTTACGAAACACTCACCGGCGCCACACGCAATCGTGAAGCGGCTGTTGACCGCTTCCAGCGCGATCCCCGTGTACGCGTATTCCTCCTTAGCCTCAAGGCGGGCGGGGTAGGCCTAAACCTAACTGCAGCCAGTTATGTATATCTCGTTGATCCCTGGTGGAACCCTGCGGTAGAATCACAAGCCATCGATCGTGCCTATCGTATAGGGCAACATAAAAATGTACAGGCTATAAGATTGATTTGTCCCGGTACCGTAGAAGAAAAGATGATGCAGCTCCAGCAAAGTAAAAAAGAATTATCCGCGGGATTAGTACAAAGCGGTAAAGACTTTTTCAGCACCATGACCAAAGAGGATTGGAGAGAGGTGTTGGGAGGGAATTATGGATGATTTCATGTAGTGTTTGGCATTTATGAAAATTGTTATCTTTATATAAATTCATTAACATGTCAAAAGACGAGATCAAATCCGAGATCAACAAGGTGCTTGATCATTTGTCTGACAAGGCATTGTCCGATCTTCTAACCTTTCTACAAAATTTAGAAAGAAAGCAATCAATTTCTTTGTTAGATAAATCAACACTTCAAAAAATACTAACAGAAGATGAAGATCTTCTTCATAAGCTTGCCAGATGATTTCAATTACTGAGGTTGAGCATTTACATAAATTACTCATCGATAGATTTGGGGGTTCACATGGAGTTCGGGATAGAGCAGCTTTGGAATCTGCAGTTGCCAGACCTTTTCAAACATTTGACGATAAAGATCTCTATCCTTCCGTTATTGAAAAGGCGGCTTCACTAATTGAAAGTATACTTATCAATCATCCTTTCATTGATGGAAATAAAAGGACGGGATATCTGATACTCCGACTGTTTCTTATCAGTAACGATCTGGATATAGCAGCTTCTCAAGAAAATAAGTATGAGTTAGTAATTAATATTGCATCAGGTACACTTAAGTTCCAAGGGATTGTTGCATGGCTAGAATCTAACACAATAAAGAGGCATGAAAATTAATTCCAAATACTATATAAGAGGTTTATTTATTTGCATCTGTATTCTTACCCTTTTCCTCTTTGCAAATTTTTCATTCGCACAACCATCCAGTAACCAGCCAGGGCCACGCATAATTATTACTGCCGACCCCGAACTAGATGACAATAATTCCCTGATCAGGCTGCTACTCTATAGCAACGAACTCAATATTGAAGGCCTCGTATATGCCAGTAGCCAGTTTCACTGGAAAGGTGATGGTAAGGGAACAAGATGGTATGTTCCCGGTAGGGAATATGATCGTTTTGGATTGAAACTTTGTCCTTGTGAATCATGGCGATGGCGCAATGACGAACGTTTTATTCACGATATCGTGGAAGCCTATGCGAAAGTATATCCAAACCTGAAACGGCATGACCAGAACTATCCCGATCCCCAAGACCTGATCTCCAAGATCAGGTATGGCAATATTGATTTTGACGGCGACTATTCCAAGGACTCTCCGGGTTCTGATCTGATTAAATCACTCATGCTGGATGAGAAACCTGGAAAACTTTTCATTACTGCCTGGGGTGGGCATAGTACTATTGCACGTGCACTTAAGTCGATACAGGACCAGTACGAATTTACCCTTGCCTGGGAGGCTGTAAAAAAGAAAATATCCCGCAAAATTATACTGCTCCCTTCCGGTGACCAGGATGACACCTACGCGAACTATATTAAACCGAATTGGCCGGATATTGAATACCGCCAGTTCACTGCCGGACCGAATTATGGATATGGTGCGCAGCTAAACGCAAAGCCGGAAGATTCTGTATTCCTGACTCCTTCCTGGATGAAAAAAAATGTATCAGAGAGAGGAGCACTTGGAAGCTTATACCGTGTATGGGGTGATGGTAAGCAGATGGTGAAAAACGATATCATGGATTATTTCGGGATGGCAAACTATTCAACAGAAACGTTGAAGAAAATGGGATATGTTGTCTGGATGCCAGTTCAGCCAAAGGGTTCATGGCTGGGAGAAGGCGACAACTATACTTTTATGAATATGCTGGGTAATGGTTTGAGGGCCTATGAATTTGATTTCTATGGAGGATGGGGCGGCCACGGCCCTGTTTCCCAGGCACAAAAAGACTTGCCCTACCCAAATTTTTTTCCGCAGGCACAGCGCGATTTTGCGGCCCGTTTGAAATGGTCGGTTAGCCCTGCATTCTCCAATGCTAATCATAAACCAATTGTAAATATTGAAGGTCCATTGCATGTTTTGACAACGGCTAATCAGAAAATCCGATTGAATGGTAATGCCACTGATCCGGATGGAAATAAAGTTTCATTCAGGTGGTGGCAGTTTATGGTGGGTACTTACCCCGGTAAAATTATGATTACTAATTCAGGTTCTGCACAGGCTGAAATAACTATTCCCAAAGATGCAGGTGCCGGACAAACAATTCATCTCATTCTTGAAGCAACCGATAATGGAACACCACAACTTACGAGCTACCAGCGATTGATTATTACAGTTGGAGATAAGCCCAATTGGCCTCTTTAATATTCACTATGACAAAAAAAGACATAAAAGCATTCTTCAGATCTATCAGTGATGGCGACCTGCATACAGTTTCAGCATTGATCACTTCCGACAAAGCATATCTGTCCCTCACCAACTTTTCACCACCAAAAAAAGACGATGGACAATCACCGCTTCAGATGGCATTTAAAACCGGAAACTTCGATATCGTCAGACTCCTCATTGAAAACGGCGCTGATGTTAACTTCCAGGAAGTATCAGCAATCAATGACTGGACAGCCCCGGTATTACACGATGCCATCAGGGCTACCATATTTAACACATATACCCTTCAAAAAGATAGCAGCAAATTCAATAAAGCTTTTTCACTTTTACAACTCATGTTGGCCAACAAAGCGAATCCCAATGCAACAGACTCTTTCGGTAACAATTGCCTGCATAGGGCAATACTTGATGCCAGGCAGATGATCGATAATCCAGGTGCCAATATATCCAATGGAATTTTACTGGATCAATTAAGGAATGTATTTGCTGCGCTTATAAATGCAGGAGCAGATAAGAAAATGCCAACAGATAAGAGTTCGGGAGCGGTTGAGCTCATATCAAATTTCCGGCTTGAGAAATATCAATTGATGTAAAACTGACACCCAAGTTGGGTCTCTGAATATTTATGTAAATTGAAGTATGGTAAAAAATACCCGGCTTAAAGCAGTACTATCTTTGGGAATAGCTATCGCACTGTTAATTATTTTGAGTGAGCTGATAACTGCAGAAGATCTCAACTCAAAGACCTTGGGTGGTATTATTGGATCTGGTATCATCTGGGTAGTTTGCAATTCATCTTCTAAGAGAAGTATTCGGAATTAGGCTGAGGAAATTTAAACAATGAAACTCGAAAACCGAAAGCAGCAGATTGCTCCATTACCTCACTTCTTATTCAGGTTGGGACGCTATACACTAGTTGCGTTATTATTAATTGCCATTTCCGTTTTAACAGGCACCTTAGGGTATCATTATTTTGCTGACATTGGATGGCTGGATAGCTTTCATATGGCCTGTATGATATTAACAGGAATGGGTCCGGTAGTTGAAATGAGATCACCAACTGCAAAAATATTTTCATCGCTATATGCCTTGTATAGTGGAGTTGCTTTTCTAAGTATAACTGCAGTGTTTTTTGCTCCCATCATTCATAGATTATTACACATCTTACACGTTGAGAAGGATGATAATGGGTAATATTTGAAATAAAAATGCTTACATGCCTACAGAAAAAGAAAAAATGCTCGCCGGCGAGCTTTACAACGCCCTTGATGAACAACTTTCTACAGAAAGAACCAATGCACGAATCCTACTTCAACAACTGAACAACGCCGACCCTGCTGATACAGAAACGCTAAACAGAACACTGAAAGCTCTCATCCCCAATGCCGGTCAAGATCTCTGGATACAGCCCCCTTTCTATTGTGATTATGGCTACAACGTTGAAGCGGGTGATAAGGTCTTTTTTAATTTTAATTGCGTGGTGTTGGATGTTATGAAGGTCACCATCGGTAGCAGAACATTATTTGGTCCCAATGTCCAGATCTATACCGCCATGCATCCTGTTAATCATGCTGAAAGGGCAGCGGGACTGGAATTTGCACAACCCATTGTAATAGGAGAGGACGTATGGGTTGGGGGATCAGCTGTTATCTGTCCGGGAGTAACAATTGGTAGCAGGTCCATCATTGGCGCAGGAAGCGTGGTTACCCGCGATATTCCCGAGGATGTATTTGCTGCCGGCAATCCCTGCAGGGTGATACGAACTATATCAGACATATAGTTTAAGCTTATCTTGATTACCCAATCAAACATTAGCTTTCTCTTTGCCTGAAATTTTGATAACTTAGGATTTGGAAGTTATCGCATGAAACTACCTTACCTGATAATATTATGCTGCCTTGTACTTGCCTTTTTCAGCAGTTGCAGGGGACAGGAAAAAAAGGATAGTTCATCATCCTGGAAAGTACAGTCGACGGTAGATGTAGGCGGACCATTTGAGAATCGTGAATTCACTTACTACAACATCCCCCGAAATATAAGTGCAACAGATACCAGTCCGGGTTTCACGTTATCCGGACAGAAACTTCTTGTCACCGGTATCGTTTACCAATCAGATGCGAAGACCCCCGCCACCGGTGTATTGCTTTATTATTACCAGACCAATACAGAAGGGCGATACCTGCACAAACCAGAAGAGAAAAGAAGCATGCCTCCTAACGATCGTGGACAAACGCATGGTTACATCCGTGGCTGGGTTAAAACGGGAAGCGATGGCAGGTATTCCATCTATACCATCCGACCCGGATCATATCCCGATGCAAAAGAGCCCGCACATATCCATGCTACCGTTAAAGAACCCAATGATATCGCCGAATATTGGATCGACGACTTTGTTTTTGATGACGATAAATTACTTACCCAGAGGCACCGGGAGAGGCTAAGCAAACGCGCAGGAAGTGGTATATTGGAATTGAAAAAGAAAGATGGTCTATGGGTTGGAGACCGTAACCTGGTACTGGGACTCAATATTTCCGGATACCCGTCCAAATAAAATATAATACGTATATTTGTTTGCTTAAAGATACGTGTATGACTACAAAGTTAACATTGACAATTGAGGAAGAGGTAATTAAATCAGCTAAAGTGTATGCGCAGAAAAAGGGAAGGAGCTTGTCTGATTTGGTAGAGAATTATTTAAAAACATTATCAAGCAAAGAGGGCAGTAAAGAGAAATTATCACCTCGGGTTAAAAGATTGGTCGGTTCAGTAAAATTACCTAAGGATTTCAATTATAAGGATGCATTACAGGAAAGCATAAATGAGAAATTCAGCAAATGAAAAATCTTTTTCTGGACACCAATGTAATAATTGATGTCCTTGCCAATAGGCAACCTTTTTCAGATGCCGCTGCGAGAGTTTTTTATTTAGCAGAGACTGGTAAACTTAAATTATTTATTTCTGCATTATCCTATTCTAATATCTACTTTATTATTAGAAGGAATTCCTCGCACAAAGAGATGATCTCTATTTTAAGGGATCTTGAAGCTTTAACGGAAACATTAGATGTTACAAAACAGGTCATTTCTCATTCGCTATTGAGTGACTTCAAAGATTTTGAAGATGCAATTCAATATCAAACTGCTTTAATAAGTAAAAGGATAGATGTTATTGTAACAAGAAATGTAAAAGATTATAAGAATAGCGCATTACCGGTTTTAACTTCAGACGAAGTAATTAGTGCCATTGAAAACCTTAACAATGGTTAAATTATGTTAGAGCTTTGAGCATACACTGAATTCTAAATACATTGGTTATGAAACCGAAGATCCTGCTATTGATCATGATGTTTGTTGTAAATATCGTTCTTGCACAAACCCCCGCTGATAAAGAGGCAGTAAAGAAAGTGATCCTAATGTTTCAGGATGATTTTAATGATGGCGCGTTTAAGAATGCCAGGCAATATGCAGCTAATGATTGGATCCATATACATCCGGGAGGCGGTATAAAAAAGGGAATCGATGAAGTGCTTGCAGAAGTAATTGCAGTTCATGTAACATTTCTGAAAGGTGTAACTATGAAAATTGATACAATGGATATTCGCTTTGTTCATCCCGATGTTGCTGTTGCAGATGTAGTACACACTATAGATACCTATGAGAATCCCCCTGGTGTAATGCATGTAAATGAAAAGCAAATGAAGCTTTACGTAGTTGCAAAGATCAACGGTAAATGGTTGATGACCCACGACCAGAACACAATCATCATGGATACGAATACCGCAGCAAATAAATAAGTCAACAGCAAAGAGCACATGAACCGAACACTATTTTTATTCCTAACCCTCGCGCTCATTTCATGTCAACCTGTAAAAAAGGAAGAATCCTCTTTCTTCTTTCCGCCCGAATGGGAAGAGCAGGAATCCGTTTGGCTGGGATGGAGTATAGATAGTGCAATTCAGCAAGTGCATTTACAAATGGCCGCTGCATTAAGCCCACATGTTTCCCTCACCATCTTGTCGCGTTCCGATAGCGTGCAACAAATCGCATTGCGCCAGATTTCATCCATTGGTATTGACACCACTACCGTCAGAAAGTATATCTATTATATCCCTAATATATTTATCCGGGATGCAGGTCCGCGTTTTCTAAAGAACAAAAAAGGTGAGCTAGCAATAGCAGACTTTGCCTGGAATAATTACGGCTACCCCACAGCATTTGAAGTTAATCAATACAGCGATATACGGGGAGAGATCGATGATTCACTGGCAAAACAAATGCAATTACCACTTATCAGCTCTTCAATAGTTGCGGAAGGTGGTGGTCTCGAAGTGAGTAGTTCGGCGATGATTTGTTTTGAAGAAACAGCCCTGCAAAGAAATCCGGGTAGCACACTGGTGCAGATCGAAAAAGAATATCTACGCATTTACGGAAAGCAGCAAATGATATGGCTTGGTAAAATGCCCCTGATGGATGAAGTACAGGCAGGGGCTAAGGCCGGAAACTATTTTGGCTATGGAGCCAACGGTCATACCGATGAATTTGTAAGATTTGTAAACGATAGTACTATAGTGTTCGCGGAAATTGACTCCCTCGAAAAAGACCTTGACCCGGTGAGTAATGCTGATTATGCTATTCTTAAAGAGAACCTGGCATTAATAAAGAAGGCAAAGGACCTCAATGGCAAACCCTTTCATATCATTAAGTTTCCGGTTCCTGCCTATTCCTTGTATGTTGATAAAATGATTCTTACAGATTCACTGAAAAATACCGGTGATGGTAAAATATTATATAAGAACTTTAAGGAAGGTGATGAAGTTTGCTGGTTGCCTGCAGTGAGTTATTGTAATTTCCTTATCTCTAACAAAACTGTATTGGTAGCCAAATACTGGAGGCCTGGACTGCCGGAATCTGAGAAAAGAAAAGATGATACAGTGAAAACCATGTTGCAGAAAATATTTGCCGACAGGGAAATCATTCAGATCGATCCCATGGCCCTTAACCGCTATGGGGGTGGTATGCATTGCGCATCTCAACAAGAGCCTGCAAAAAATAATCGTTAAATAAACACGCACCCAATGACGCTTGAACATGTAGCCATATGGACCAACAACCTGGAAGCTCTACGCGAATTTTACTGTAACTATTTTGAAGGAAGTTTAAACAACCAGTACTTTAATCCTGATAAAGATTTCCGATCTTATTTCATCAGCTTTCCCTCGGGCGCGCGACTTGAACTCATGAGCAAGCCCACTATCCCCCAAAACCTTAACGACCGCGTTGAGGCCCAACACCAGGGTATCATCCACCTCGCATTCGGCGTTGATACCATGGAAGCCGTTGAACAGAAAGCAAGGGAATTAAAAGAGAACGGCTTTCCCATCCTTAGCGGTCCACGTAAAACCGGCGATGGTTATTATGAATTCGAAACCCTGGACCCTGATCATAACCGTATTGAAGTAACAACACCTTATAATCATGCTTAAGTACAAATCACTCCATAAGTGGATGCTCATCCCCATGATCTTTATGCAGCTTGGTATATACCGCGACTACTGGGGTGATTTTTCAGAAAACGCATGGGCCGTTCATATTCATTACTGGACAGGAACCATCTGGTATATCTACCTGATCATCCAGCCTTATTTTGCTACCCATGGCCAGATGCCAAGGCATCGTACTAACGGCATCATAGGCATGTTTCTCGCCGGCGGTGTTTGCCTCACCGCACTGGGAATGATGCACCGCGATATTGCTACTACTGATCTCATCATGAAGGATCCTGCACGTTTCGGCCCCTTCCAGCCATGGTTCTTCTTTGGCGTTGCAGCAGTGGAAATTGTAATGATGTCGGCATTCGGATTCGCCATCATAAAAAGCATCATTCACCGCAAGCAAATTGAGAACCATGCATGGTGGCTGATCTCCACGGTATTCCTGATCATGATGCCCGCACTCGGAAGAGGTGTACAAAATGTTTACATAGGAATATATCGCAGCAACTGGCCCAACATAAATATTATGACGCCCATCTATATCGCCCAGTTCATGATCATCGGAATGCTGTTGCTGGGAGCATGGAAATATGGCAAACTCAAGCATCCCGCTACTTACCTGGCGCTTGCAATTAACTTGTTTATTTTCCTGCTGGAACCTATCGGAAGATCAGAAGCTGTACAGCAATTTCTAAGATCAATCATCAAAGGATAGAAATCAGGAATATTTCTTCCTTCTCCTGGAGATTTACTTCTTTAACCAGTCCAACCCCGGGTGCATAATATTTATGCTCAATAATTCCCGGTTCCAGCTTACTCCAGTTTTTTGTTTTAAGACAGTTGGTATAAGTGCCCAGCGGCGTTTCAATGGTCAGGTTTACTCCAATCACCTGTGCTTCATCTTCTGCATTGTCAGGATAAAATTCTTCCCGGTATTTCATGCCCATGCGGGGGGCGGCTAACATCAGGATTCCTGCTTCTGCACCATCAACTCCTGCTTCCCAGGAACCCGCATGGTCAGCCAGTGTGCCGTCTTCCAGGTAATTGTCAACAGCTTCTCCAAAATACCAGACAGTACCTGCATCGTCCTGTGCATACCAGTCGAATGCTTCTTCTACCAGGTTGCCATTTACATAGGCCCTGAAGTTCACTATAATGCATTCTACT
Source organism: Flavihumibacter sp. ZG627 (assembly GCF_000814325.1). Taxonomy (GTDB): domain Bacteria; phylum Bacteroidota; class Bacteroidia; order Chitinophagales; family Chitinophagaceae; genus Flavihumibacter. The sequence continues at coordinate 578,018 of NZ_JPHF01000003.1, forward strand.
CCCATAATGGTCCTGGTAACATTCAGCCTTCTTTCTTCGATATGTTCCATGCCATCCTCTGTTTCTCCCTCATATATATATGTGGTATTTTCCCTGGCAGGGAAATATGGGTTGGTGAACTGTGTGCTATGCGTAAAAACAGGCTCATCCGGAGCAGTTTTACTTAAAGACTGGAATCTGAATTCTGTTGGCTTGTAACAGGAGCAGAGGAGCAGGCTCAGTATACCTATAAATAATACAGACTTTTTCATAAAATGATTTTTGATGGTGAGATCAACTATTATGAAAAGAGATATGTATTTCCGGGGGACAGGATCTGTGAGGTCCTTAAAGGTACGAACAAATTATTTTGCAGAATGCGATCCGGTGCCTGACTCGCCTCAACAAAGAAGGATATGGGCCAATGGAATCCTGAAATAAATGACTGATATTTATTACTGATAAAAGTCAAATCTCAATGCAGGGAAACCTCAGAATAGCTTCCGCACAGTTTGAACACCAGAGCAATAATAAAGACTATAACCTCACGGTGATCGATAATCTATCAGCTTCTGCCGCGGCAGCAGGGGCTGACGTTATCGCCTTCCACGAATGTTCCATCACAGGCTATACTTTTGCGCGCCATCTTTCCAAAGAAAAGATGCTGGAACTGGCAGAGTTTGTACCAGAGGGAGAAAGTATTGAAGCCCTTCGCAAGATTGCCGCAAAACATGAGATCATCATACTCGCCGGACTCTTTGAAAAGGATTCAGCAGATAATCTTTTCAAAACCTATGTATGTGTTGACAAGGATGGTCTTGTCGCCAAATTCAGGAAGCTGCATCCTTTCATTAATCCTCATCTTACTCCCGGTGATGCCTACTGTATTTTTGAGATCAAAGGATGGAAATGTGGCATTCTGATCTGCTACGATAATAATATCATCGAAAATGTAAGAGCCACCAAACTGCTGGGCGCCGATATTATTTTCATGCCGCATGTTACCATGTGTACTCCGTCTTCCAGGCCCGGTGCGGGTTTCGTGGATCCGCAGCTTTGGAAGAACAGGGAATCTGATCCCACCTCACTCCGGCTTGAATTTGATGGCATGAAAGGAAGGGCATGGCTCATGAAATGGTTGCCCGCAAGGGCTTACGACAATGCGATCTATGCAGTATTCTCTAATCCCATGGGGATGGACGATGACCAGCTCAAGAACGGCTGCTCGATGATCCTTGATCCGTATGGCGATATCATCGCCGAGTGCCGAACTTTTGAGGATAGTTATTGCATCGCAACCATCACTGCCGATAAACTTACACACGCCGGTGGCCATCGCTACCTCAACGCGCGCCGACCCGATCTCTACAAGGATATTATTGGCCAGTCCCACAATCCCGAACAGGTAGTGGCATGGCTTCACAATACTAAATGACCCCAGCTATTATGACAGCGCTAAAATCAATTTTCCGCAAACAGGAAACATGGATCACATTGGTTCTGCTGCTGGCAATCACTTTGCGCGCAATTCATTTTTTCGGTCGATCCTCCATGTGGCTCGATGAACTGGCTGCCGCCTTCAATGTGATGGAACGCAACTTCTACCAGTTGGCTACAGAATCACTTGGTTTTAACCAGGTTGCACCACCCGGATTTCTATACCTCCAGAAAATAGCTACACTGGTGATCGGCGAAAACGATCACGCATTTCGTTTTTTTCCTTTTTTGTTTTCCCTGGCCGGACTCCTATTTTACCGCTCCCTCTGCAAAACATTTACCACGGGAGTGCCTGCCATCGGGGCCTTCGCTCTTTTCGCGTTAAGCCTCGCGATGGTATTCTATAGCGGTGAAGCAAAACAATATGCCGCTGATCTCACAGCAGCTGTATTCATCGTGTGGAGCGCATTGCAACTACTTTACAAGGTTCCGGATAAGCGAAGGCTTTGGATCATGTCAATCGGCGGACTCATAATTATCCTCTGCTCCATGCCCGCAGTAGTAATGGCTCCAATGGCCATGCTCATCGTTTTTATCCGCATCCTACAGAAGAAATCACCACTTGCACTTTCACGATTCTTTGCTGTTGTCATTCCATGGGCTATTGCCTGCCTGGTTGTAACGCTCTACGCAAAATTGGTCATCAGCATCGATGTGCAGGAGGCCATGAGTGATTACTGGAGCCGCGGGTTTGCACCACTTTCAAGTGTATGGGAACTACTCAAATGGTTCCCCACCAAGATCCATAAAGAGCTTACCTTTTCACTGGCCTGGTGGGCCTCCGACATCATTCCATTTACATCATATATTGCCTGGGCACTGATGCTATTCTCTATACCCGGACTCATTTATTGCAGCAAGAAATATGGCATCGTTACCCTCTTATTATTTATCCCGCTTATCACCGCGCTTCTGCTTTCCATACTACGCGTACTTCCTTTTGATGGCCGGGTTTCGCTCTATGCTACATGGCCAATTTTTATAGGCGGAATGGCAGGAATAAATGCATTGGGGGAATGGCAACCTCGCTTCTTCAAACCCGTGGTAGTAGGAATACTTGCCGCTCTCATAGCATTTCCACTGGCAATTACCAAGCTGGCAGTACCAATGCTCCGGCCTCCTTACAATGGACAATCGGCCCAGCCCGTATTACGTGAACTGAAAAAACAATGGCAGCCCGGTGATGTTCTCTATGTTTATTTCAAGAGCCGCTATGCCCTGCGATTCTACGGTCCACGGGAAGGTATAACCGAATACGTTGCAGGAAGATCACATCCAACTGTAGAACCTATCTTACGTGATATTGATTCACTTCGTGGTAAGAAAAGAGTTTGGTTTTTCTTCACGCAGTGGACGCCAAAGCAACCTTTCCCCGACAGTATCAAGGCCTATATGGGAACAGTGATCGGCAAACAGATAGCCGTGATTCCTGACCCCGACGGCAATACAGAAGATGTGGAAGCAGCTGCTCATTTGTATGATCTTTCTATCAAGAAAGGCGATCATTAAACTCGCGATGTTGACCGCTGAATTCAAAAGGCAAAACGTTATTCTCCTTCTTCAGTTGCCGCGGCATATTAGCAACAGTCAGAAATACCAGTAATTCTTAAACCTAATAAAAAACTGGTGCAAATATAATATACATATATATAATATAACGCATTAGTATACCCGCTTTGAGGTATTGCAAATTTGTAAAGACCAATATACTTTTGGATTATCAAGTTAATATAATATCTAAAACTATACCTCAGCATAATACGCATTTATTACCATTAAACTAAAATCATGAAAAATTTCAAAGCACCCATTTACACATTATTGTGTTTATTATTATGCACAATTATGATCGGTTGTAAGAAAAATCATAGTTACCCCTACCAATGATTATGATGAAAAGAATCCAATGTCTATAAAGGGGAATACTACTTATAGTATACCTACATATTGTGAGAATTTAGAAAATCCTTGTAATGACCCGGCTTGTGCCCCATATTATGTTTGTGAAACACCTCCTTCCCATGATGTGAATTCTTTTAGGAACTCTGTTGATTATAATAGGTTTTCTAGTTATAATCAGGCTATTGTGTCAAAAGTAAAGTATAATGGAGGTAAGACAAGAAACGATTATAACCCCATTCTAAATGCAAATATGAAAACAATCCATTTACCAGTAATAGAGGTAAATGGTGATACCTCAGGGGTGGTTATAGGTGTCCCAAGTACAATAGATGGAGTTGTGTCATATTCAATATTTTATCAAAATAATCAAAATGTACAACGAGATGCATTTGGTTACTATTCAGGGGAAATTAGTTTTGACTTATTTGAAGGAAATACTTCATATACTGCCATTTTCAATCCAGGCAGTGAGACAATTACTGATACATTAATTGGAGGCCCCCGGTGGGTTAACAATTGCAGTACTTGCAGAATGGTAGTTCCAACATGGGAGTGTATTGAGGCTCAAATATCATATTTCGAGCAACGATGCACTGGCTGGTGTAAATTCAGGTGTAAAGTATCTGATACCTTCCTTTTTGGGTCTTGCACAGGTGGAGCATATTTAGGAGCTGCCGTTTTATGCGCAAGAACTAAAAACGCTATTGTTATGTAATAATTAAATTAGATTGTAAATGGTATTATGCACTAAAGTGAAGTGACACCATTGTGTCACTTCACTTTATAATAAAATTTATATGGAATTAAGAAAAATTACGAAGACGTATGGTGGTAGGGAGGTGTTGAATGTTGAAAGTTTATCAATAAGGAAGTGTGAGGTGCTTGGAATAATGGGTGCTAACGGTTCCGGTAAAACGACGTTGTTGCGAATTATGGGAAATGCCCTTTCTCCATCAAGTGGAGAAATCCTCGATCCTTACCCGCCAGAAACTGTATCAGCTCTTTTTGGATACCAAAACTATTTGACACATTTAACTTGTAGGAATAATCTTGAATTGCTGATCAGGAGAATGGAACGCAATCCTAAAGTAGGTAATAAATTATGCAAAGAGCGACTTGGGATTGATGTTTTTGAAGGAAAGAAATATGGTGCTCTATCACAGGGGATGAAAAAAAGACTTGCCATATATACTACATTACTCTATCCAAAAAATTTGTATTTGTTTGACGAACCTACTAACGGTCTGGATATAGAGGGTATTAGAGTATTCATGGAAATTGTTAAAGAATTAAGGGTAAATGCGGCTATAGTTATATCCAGCCATCACAGCACCGAGCTACAGCCAATCTGTTCACGCTTTGCATTCATGAAGGATGGTAAAATTGCATACCAGGATAATACGGATGCCATCAGGGACAAATTTGAAACCGTAAATAAGGCGTATCATTATTGGACCAATTAATAAATATCAATACCACCAAATTATTCTTGCATGCGTAATGAGTTATTAGCGTATTTGAATAAGTTTACAATAACCGTCCTTATTTTTTTATTGATACAATTCCTTCTCTCTTCGCTTATGGCATTCAGAGAATCAGTGCCTCTACTGGATTCTGAAAGTATCAAGGTTATTCATTACAATTTATCAGCGGCGTTGTTTTCAGGAATACCAATAAGTATACTGGTAGCTTCCTCTCGTGAGTTCAGTACAGGCTTTGTTTCAATCCAGCTTTTGAATGGTGTACAGAAAACCGCCTTTTTATTAGCAAAGATCCGGTTCAGTGTTTTGTTATCCATTATATTCACTCTTCTCTATATTATTCTTTTGGGTTCGTTACATCTCTTCTTCGGCAGCAGGCTTGATACAGTCTTCTATGTAAAACTAACCGTGCTGACTTTTTCTGTAAGCCTGGCCATAAACTGCATGGTGAGTTTATTAGCACTTATATTCACAGATTGGAGAATAAGTGTAATGGGATATCTAGGTTATTCCTTTTTGGAAAGCCTATTCGTTTATTCCTTTTCGAAAAGTATTCCTTTTCTGAATCTTTTACCACTTAATACATTGGTCACAGAATTTCAATTTGAGCAGGGTTTGAATAAACTGCCCAACCGGATCGCTGGATGGTTGATACTAATATTTTTTATAATGTTACTATATCGGTTAAGTATTATCAGGATAAGAAAATATGAATTGTAGTAGCATAACCTCTCTACTAAGGCGATCAATAACTCATCTCATCCAGCTTAACCTTGCCCTTGAATGTCCAGAATACAAAACTGGTATAGATGGCTACCAGCGGTGTACCGATCAGTGCAATGGTAAGTAGTATCCGCATGGTTTTGGTGGATGATGCTCCATTGTGAATGGTAATACTATTGGCGGCATCATTGCTCGCATAAACAAGATTGGGAAATACTTCCATCGCTATGGTGATCAGTAAACTTGCAATGGTGATGGCCGAACTCAAAAAGGCAAAGCGGTAGTTTCCCTTCTTCAGTTGCCGCGGTATATTGGCAATGGCAAGAAACATCAATACGGGGAAGATAAAATACTGCGGACTGCTCCTGAATGTATTGCTGAGGTGAGGAATATACAGAAGGGTATACAAGGTGGTGACACCAAATGCCACCAGGAAAAACACATTGAAATTCTTGGCAAGGATGGTTAGCTTGGTATAAAGCCGGTTCTCTGTTTTCATGGCGAGGTATATGGCGCCATGCATCATGAACAAGGCCAGCGTGGTGATGGCCACCAGCACGGAGAAGGGATTGATAAACGACAGGAACTCTCCCGTGAATTCTTTATTCTCATTGAGGGGAATGCCCATCGCAACATTTCCCAGCATTAGTCCGAGTGATAAGGTCACCACGATGCAGGCAAAAGAATAGATAATATCCCAGGTGAGCCGCCAGATCCTGCCGGGCTCCTTACTCCTGAACTCAATGGCCACGGCCCGCCAGATTAATCCAACCAGGAAGATCATCACCGGCACATAAAATGCGGAGAACACTGCCGCATAGGCAACAGGAAATCCGGCGAACAAGGCACCGCCGCCAATTACCAGCCATACTTCGTTGCCATCCCAAACCGGACCGATAGCGTTGAGTGCAATACGCCTGCTGTTCTCCTTCTTCAGGAAAAGATGCAGCGCCCCTGCGCCGAGGTCAAATCCATCCAGTATGGCATAGCCGCTGATAACAGCGCCGAATACCAGAAACCACCATGTATTATAATCGATTCCCAAAAACATCTCCATTATTTTTAAGTTTTGCCGCCGCGCAGCATCGGGTTTTCACGTACGCCGAAATGTTCTGTATCCTCTTCTGAAGCAGATGTATGCATAACCGGCCCATGCTTTATTTTTTTATTCAGCAGATACAAAAACAAGACAAACAGGGTAGCATATACGAGGGTGAACAATACCAGTGAAAACAGCACCTGCTCAGCTCTCACCGATTTCGATAATGCGTCTGATGTTCTCAGCAGTCCATATACCACCCATGGCTGGCGGCCCATCTCGGCGGCAAACCATCCGGCCTGGTTGGCAACCTGTGGTAATAGTACCGCCCACACAAAAACCATCATCAGCCATCTGCTGTCAAAGAGTTTGCTGCGCATCCATAACCAGGAGGCATAACCGCTGATAACGATCAGCATCATGCCGATGGCCACCATGATATGATAAAACTGGAATACCGCATTCACCTGTGATGGCTTGTCTTCGGGGGCAAAGGCATTGAGCCCCGTTACCGGCTTATTGAAATCCTGGTAGAGTAAAAAGGAGAGTCCCCCCGGTATTTTGATCCCCGTTGTTTTCTGTGTTTTCTGATCAACCCATCCCAGCAGGTACATATCACCTCTGGCGCTGCTATCGTAATGCCCTTCCAGAGCTGCCAGTTTTGCGGGCTGGTGTTCTGCAACCACTTCTGAGCTGGCATGACCTGCCACCAGTTGCAGCAACGAGAATACCGTAGCCACTGCCAGCGCGATCTTAAAAGATGGCTTTGCTATTTCGAGGAATTTACCTTTCAAGATATACCATGCATTCACGCTCAATACCAGGAATGCCCCTGCGAGGAAAGCGCCGATCCACACATGCCATAGCCTTTCCATGCTGGAGGGATTAAACACCATTTCCCAGAAATCAGTGATCTCGGCACGAGCATCCAGTCCCGCCCCTGCAATATGATAACCTGCCGGCGTTTGTTGCCAGCTGTTAGCCACCACGATCCATACGGCGCTGAACATCGATCCAACAAATACCATGATGGTTGAGAAGAAATGCACTCTTGAACTCACGCGGTTCCAGCCAAAGAGGAGAATGCCCAAGAAGCCGCTCTCCAGGGCGAAGGCGAAGATCCCTTCTGCTGCGAGGGCGCTGCCGAAAATATCACCCACATATCTCGAGTAGGTTGCCCAGTTAGTACCGAATTCAAATTCCATGATGATGCCGGTGGCCACACCGAGGCCGAAAATGAGGGCAAAGATCTTGATCCAGAAGCGGGTCATGTCTTCGTAGATCTTTTGGTTGGTGCGGAGGTACATTCCTTCCATGATCACGAGGATGAGCCCGAGGCCAATACTAAGCGGCGGGTAGATATAATGGAATGAAATGGTGAAGGCAAATTGTATCCTCGACAGAATTTCTACATCCATAGTATCCGGTTTGGGAGATGGTGTTGATTGCTTTTACCAAATTAATATTTCTTATTTTTTCGTTTTAAAACAATTTACCTGATAACTGTAAATTTCATTTTCTACTATCCCGCCGCCACCCGCAGCCTCAGCTATGATGCCAACGGCAATATCCTTACCATGAGTCACCTGGCCTGGAAACCCGATGCCAGCTTTGTGCTGGACAGCCTGCTGTACACCTATGCCACTAATACCAACCGGCTGCAGAATGTGTATGACCGTCGCAATGACCTGCTGGGTGATTTTAAAACAGCGGCCCAGCACACGCAGGCAAAAACCAGTGCCACCATCGAC
>NZ_JPHF01000055.1 GCF_000814325.1 Flavihumibacter sp. ZG627
GGGTGGTTTGCCGTACCTCGTTCAGCGGCTTGCCCGCCAGGGCAGCAGGGTCCGTTTGCGGACTGAGCGCTTCCCAGCTGCGGACAAAATTGATGGGGGTGGTCTGCGCCTGGGCAGTAGTTGTTAGCACCAGTGCCACCCAAAAGGGAAGCGTATTTTTTAACCGGTCAAAGGCTCGCATCGTAAAAGCAGTATAGGTTGGTTGGGATAAGGTTACCTGATAAATAATTTTAGGTTGTCCATCATCGTTATTCAAATGTAATCGTACAAGTGGAACCAAAAAATACCCTAAACTGGTAATACGATCCAACGAAGAAATAAGATGGCTGAACTTTGGTGAA
>NZ_JPHF01000026.1 GCF_000814325.1 Flavihumibacter sp. ZG627
GGGGCAGGCCTATAGTATTACTTATTTGGATAGCAAAAAAAACATTTAACGGAACACCGCTTAAAAACTACTAGTCCGAGATAATGCAATCATAACAGCATAGAGTTAAAAACCCCTAAGTGGTGGCATTGTCACAATATCAATAATCATATTACCTATAACTATCAGTGAACATCCATAATGCTTTTAATCCATTTCAACATTCATAAAACTCCTTAATAAGATAGTCCCAATTTCAGTCTCCCAAGCATACGAAGTGGGGGAAGTCGATTGACTATTTATTTCGGATTCAATTTCACTATCTACTCGCCCATAAACTTGAGATACTGAACTGACTAAATTAGAGGACTGCTTAACAAGTAGAAAAACCGTATACGAGTTATCTGATTTTAACGTCCAATAATCAATGACTGGAACACCGGGGAAAGTAATAGAATCTCCTCGAGATTTAAAATTTATTTTATATGGGAAAATAGGATTTCAATAGGAAGTTCCCACACTGTCCAACTTAGTAGCAATATAATCTTCAACTTTATTATCCCTTATTACATTATTTAATTCCATAACAGGAAAATCCGATTGTAAATTTAAACCCACAAATATTACGCTGATTCTCACCAACCACTTAAAACCAATCATAATCTGCCTCTTTAGTTTTTATCTTGGGGCTTCCGCTACCAATTCTGTCAACTCTACCACCATAGTTTAGCATGAACAATTGAAGATTTTTAATAAATGTTGCTGGAACTTGTTCTCGAGTAATAGTATGATAACTCAATTAAAGAAAGACTGAAAAATTAGAAATAAAAACTCATTCGCAGCTTGGTAGTTCTTGCCACCCATCTTCAGGCGCGTCGGTATTCAATAAACATGCGGGAACAGGGCTCATTTCAAGAAGAATAATTTCATCAGGTTTATTGGGTAGAAACTTTATAAAATATTGCTTTCCAATTGAACCACTTCCTAATTGTGTACCCATTCGCCCTTTATATTCTTTTCCTCTATAATTATATTTAAGTGTTATCATCACTCCTCCTTTCCGTCCATCAATATCAAGAATAATACATTTTGTATAAATACCATTTGATTTTATTTTTTCGTTTGTGAATATCTGGTACAAACCAATCAATAAGACTAGTATTAATACCCCCCAAAGTAATTTATATCGATCGTTCATAGGTTTTCAAAATTTACAATATTAATTTTTATCAGCAGCCACTCCCTGTGCTGCAGCTCCAGCGTTTCCAGTAACAATATATGTAAACATGTTGGCCGTGGCATTTGTACCACCCATTGCTCCTATTGTAAATTTGAAGCCTTCGCCAAAAACATTAAAGCTAATATGTAGGCTAGCCTCCATAAGGTTCTTACCACCTCCTAAGTATTTCAATTTCTGATTTCTAAAATCAAATGGATTATAGTCAACTATAGAATTCATTCCTGCCATTGTTATGGATCCGCTTACGCTACTAGTAGGACTCAATGTTGAAGTTGCAATATCAAATGCATCAATTATGGTCAGATCTCCACCATTTTGGAGAATATTCATCCCCGTAGAGGCAACTAACGCTCGCCCATATTGCTTACCAAATATTTGGGCCCCAACACGCACAAGCCCGGCTTCTGCTGTAACCTTGCTACCCACCGCTGCCTACATCTTAGATAAAAAGAAAAAAAACAATGCAATTGATGCTATAAATAATATTACTACAGTAGCATGGCCAATGCGTCTCTGAAAATTGCTTTCGTTTTTAAACAGGCTGGAAATCTCTTTTAACCTTTTATGATTATCGAAGTATTTTTTGTTCATATAAACTACTAATGAACCATATCCAAGTATGAAGGCAAAAAATATGAACTTGTGTACATGCCCAAATAGTTTAAACATAAATGAGCCCAAAAACGGTATAGTCAGCAAGCATATAGCAACTGATAAGTATAAAATAGCGCTCTCTCTTGCATTCAGCTTTCTAACCTTGGATACAAGGTCGTATAAATGATAATATAAATATCCGTAGATAACTTTCATTATTCCTTTTTTAATATAACATCATCATTTGCTCCTAAAGAGGCTTTTATTCCGTCAAAAGCACCAAATGAATCCAAAAGTCCATAAACACCAACTCCTATAAGAACCGCAGGGTTACTTATTGCTACCGCAGTTAGAATAATTGAAACACTAGCATCAAATGCATCCATCATTGTTATACCATCTCCCTTTATATACTTATATGCCAAATTAGTTCCTTGCAACACTAATCCCGCAGCACCTAATCGCTTACCAAACCTGTCCAACTTTTTTTTCCCAAGATTTATATTGTGTAATTGCCGCTTATAATGACTGTTAAATCCATTCATTCGCGCTTTAGGCAAAACTGTATTATTCCGGTAATTGGTAAGATTTGCCTGTAATTGGTTTATAACCAGGCCGCCAAAACCCAATGCAACATTTATCGCATTTGATCCAGAGAAGTCGCCATTCACAAAGCCTGCTTGAACAACATTTATACTAACATTACTACTGCTGCTATTCCCTCCTTTTTTGGCCGTTACTATTACTTCAGAATTTTCATCGGCCATACCTGATCCAACTAAACCATTCTCATCTGCATCAGCATTTTCAGGATCATATGTATAGTAGGATGTTCCACCATTAGACTGAGTAAGCGAAACTACAGTCCCTTGTTGCATATTCTTCGGCATACTTCCAGTAACGCTAACCGTATCTAAGCCTAGCGGGTCATTAAACAACATCGGATTGTTCATGACATAAGCATAAGGGCTCCAATTGTTAGAGATTATACTTAAAGGATCTATTTGTAAAAAGCGCCCGATTTGATGATCCATCTTCCTGAACTTAGTGTCATACATCTCAAGTCCGGATCCATCAGAAAACTCTTTATTCTCCAACTCAGTCCCCTCATTAAACTTATACCTATTCTCCAGTTTCCCCATCGCCCTAGAACTAATCCCTGCCATGGTGAGTCCAAACGGATAATAATGC
>NZ_JPHF01000025.1 GCF_000814325.1 Flavihumibacter sp. ZG627
ATTAGCTCAGCTGGCTAGAGCACCTGCCTTGCACGCAGGGGGTCAACGGTTCGAATCCGTTATCCTCCACGGAAAACGGAGTAGAGAGAGAGTTCTTTTAGGAATGAAGGGAGACAGATGTGGCGAAAGGCCTGAAGGTTCATAACCTTACCATCCGCAATTGTGGTTCTTCGGAGCTGCGAAAGTTCTTTGACATATTGGGAAATAAAAAGTTGTAATAATACCGAGTAATAAGTTGTTGTTGGTAAAGAGTAATCTTAATCGCGCCAGCAATGACAGTAGAAATTTTTTAAAGCGAATAAGGGCACATGGTGGATGCCTAGGGTCTGAAAGGCGATGAAGGACGTGGTAAGCTGCGATAAGCCAGGGGGAGTTGCACACAAGCATTATATCCCTGGATCTCCGAATGGGACAACCTGGTATGCTGAAGGCATATCACTCGAAAGAGAGCCAACCCCGAGAACTGAAACATCTAAGTACCGGGAGGAAAAGAAAATAACAATGATTCCCTGAGTAGTGGCGAGCGAAAAGGGAAGAGCCCAAACCTGTGGGGCGTGCTCCATGGGGGTTGTAGGACTGCATTTAGAAACCTATCTCAAACTGAATCTTCTGGAAAGGGGAGCCATAGCGTGTGAAAGCCACGTAGGTGCAAATGATAGGGGACGAGCAGTATCCTGAGTAGCGCGGGACCGGAGGAATCCTGCGTGAATCTGCCGGCACCATCCGGTAAGGCTAAATACTCTTCAGACACCGATAGTGAACCAGTACCGTAAGGGAAAGGTGAAAAGCACCCTGAATAAGGGAGTGAAATAGTACCTGAAACCGTGTGCCTACAAGCGGTCGGAGCCAGCAATGGTGACGGCGTGCCTTTTGCATAATGAGCCTACGAGTTACTCCTCACTGGCGAGGTTAAGTTCTTAAGTAACGGAGCCGTAGCGAAAGCGAGTCCAAATAGGGCGATTTAGTCAGTGGGGGTAGACGCGAAACTTTGTGATCTATCCATGGGCAGGATGAAGGTGTGGTAACACACACTGGAGGTCCGAACTCATTAACGTTGAAAAGTTATGGGATGACCTGTGGATAGGGGTGAAAGGCCAATCAAACTGAGAGATAGCTCGTTCTCCCCGAAATGTTTTTAGGAACAGCGTCGCATATAGAAGTTTATTAGAGGTAGAGCTACTGATTGGGCTAGGGGGCTTCACCGCCTACCAAACCCTGACAAACTCCGAATGCTAATAAATATCTGCGGCAGTGAGGCTGTGGGCGCTAAGGTCCATGGCCGAGAGGGAAATAACCCAGATTAGCAACTAAGGTCCCTAATACGTAGTTAAGTTGAACAAACGAGGTGGAGTTTCTAAAACAGCCAGGATGTTGGCTTGGAAGCAGCCATTCATTTAAAGAGTGCGTAACAGCTCACTGGTCGAGAGACTCTGCACGGAAAATGATCGGGCATCAAACTACGAACCGAAGTTCTAAATTCCATACTTGTATGGAGTGGTAGGGGAGCATTCCAATCTGCGTTGAAGGTGTGTGGTGACGCATGCTGGAGCGATTGGAAAAGAAAATGTAGGCATAAGTAACGATAAAACAAGTGAAAAACTTGTTCGCCGTAAGACTAAGGGTTCCTGATCAACGTTAATCGGATCAGGGTTAGTCGGGTCCTTAGGCAAACCCGAAAGGGGCAGCTGATGGCAAACTGGTTAATATTCCAGTACCCGCATTAGTTTCGATGGGGTGACGTGGTCGTGAAAGGTCCGCGCAGTTACGGAATACTGCGTTAAAGCCTGTAGATATATCTGGTGTAGGCAAATCCGCACCGGATGTCGAAGGTGATAGTACTCAAAAGCTTCGGCCGGCGAGATAGTGACCCTAAACATACCACCGAGAAAAACCTCTAAGGTTAGGCTAATGCGGCCCGTACCGTAAACCGACACAGGTAGTCGAGATGAGTATTCTAAGGCGCTCGGGTGAGCCGTGGAGAAGGAACTAGGCAAATTGACGCTGTAACTTCGGGATAAAGCGTACCGCAGCGATGCGGTCTCAGTAAAATGGTTCAACCAACTGTTTAACAAAAACACAGGGCCCTGCAAAATCGTAAGATGACGTATAGAGCCTGATACCTGCCCGGTGCTGGAAGGTTAAGGAAGGATGTTCGGCGCAAGCCAAAGCTTCTGACTGAAGCCCCAGTAAACGGCGGCCGTAACTATAACGGTCCTAAGGTAGCGAAATTCCTTGTCGGGTAAGTTCCGACCTGCACGAATGGTCTAATGAGTTGAACACTGTCTCCTCCACGAGCCCGGTGAAATTGTAGTATCGGTGAAGATGCCGGTTACCCGTCACGGGACGGAAAGACCCCATGAACCTTCACTACAACTTTGCATTGATTTTGAGCACCAAGTGTGTAGGATAGTTGGGAGACTATGAAGCAGTGTCGCCAGGCATTGTGGAGTCATCGTTGAAATACCAACCTCTTGTTGCTTAGAACCTAACCCCTTGCGGGGGACATTGCATGGTGGGTAGTTTGACTGGGGTGGTCGCCTCCTAAAAAGTAACGGAGGCTCGCAAAGGTACCCTCAGTACGGTTGGTAATCGTACGTAGAGCGCATTAGTATAAGGGTGCTTGACTGTGAGACATACAAGTCGATCAGGTGCGAAAGCAGGCTAAAGTGATCCGGTGGTTCTGTATGGAAGGGCCATCGCTCAAAGGATAAAAGGTACTCTGGGGATAACAGGCTGATCTCACCCAAGAGCTCATATCGACGGTGAGGTTTGGCACCTCGATGTCGGTTCGTCACATCCTGGGGCTGGAGAAGGTCCCAAGGGTTCGGCTGTTCGCCGATTAAAGTGGCACGTGAACTGGGTTCAGAACGTCGCAAGACAGTTCGGTCCCTATCTGTGATGGGCGTTAGAAAATTGCGAGGACATGACCTTAGTACGAGAGGACCGGGTCGTACGTACCGCTGGTGTATCGGTTGTGCCGCCAGGTGCAATGCCGAGTAGCTATGTACGGACAGGATAAACGCTGAAAGCATCTAAGCGTGAAACCTACCTCAAGATGAGTTTTCTTTTAAGGGTCGTCAGAGACTATGACGTTGATAGGCTACAGGTGTAAAGGTGGTAACATCAAAGCCGAGTAGTACTAATTGCCCGTAAGCTTTAATTTTTTATTCTCTTCGGAGATAAAAGATGATTCATTACCGTTTTATTGCAACTTCCCAATATGTTAACTTATTGTATCCGCACTAGCTTCAGCGAAAGCGGATAACCTTATTATGGTGCTTATGCCGAGGGTGTTCACCTCTTCCCATACCGAACAGAGAAGTTAAGCCCCTCATGGCCGATGGTACTGCTATACCAGGCGGGAGAGTAGGTAGGTGCCATATTTATTAAAG
>NZ_JPHF01000027.1 GCF_000814325.1 Flavihumibacter sp. ZG627
CGACAACACCATCAAAGAAAGGCTGAAGGGGCTGGAGTGATGCAGCTTATAATCATTTGCATTCACAGTACAATATAACCCTTGCTATTTTATTGTTTCAAAGCCTTCCAGCTTTTTGCCTACGAGAATATACAAATCAATAGGGCCACCTTTGCAAAAAGTGTATTTACCCATAAGGGACGGATTACGAGCAAACATTTCGATCTTAACATCGACACTATCGTATCGATATGGTTTAGGACGCTGTAGGCTCACTTCAACATATCTGTCTGTTTCCCTGAAAAGAGGATCATTCATAAAATCTCCTTTACATAGAAAACTCATATCGCCAATGCGTATAATTCCTTTATAGTCCACTGTAGACGATTTCAACCACCGAGATGGATTAATGTAAATCTCCTTGGTTCCTTCTTTTCCCTCGAATTCTAATTCATAATAAAACAGTTTGGGTGGGTAATTAAGATGCGTAACGTCAGCATCAACAATTGCCCGCATAATATTTATCAAACAACTGTCAGTTTTAAACTCTTTCAGTTTTCCTTGAAAAGAAATAAAATTACTATCGGCAGCAATTTTAGACTGGCCTTTACATTGCCAAGTCGAAAATGTCAGCAGTAAAACGATTTGAAACAATTTCAAGGGGTGTAATTTTAAAAAACCACATTGTCTAATTTTTTTTGCGTTTGGGGGCAGTAATAATCACTTCAGGTAAATTAGGTTTCTTCGATCTACCATTATATGGGGTATATGTTCCGTCTGAAGGAGAATATATGCTGAATTTAATATTGGAATTTTTGCCTCCTAACAAACGCGCACTTAAAACGTCTGCAGTTGGATTTTCATTGCCAACAGTCGCACCAGAAGGCGTCTTAATGCCCAGGGGATGGCTATGCGTGATTTCTTTAATATTCTCAGCACTTATATTTAAATCTCCATTTTGCCTGATACCCAGTTGGCCTGCTTCACCACCTTTCTCATGTGAAGTTGTAATAAAATTCCGATCATCATCAAGCTTGGTAATAGAAAATTCTACATTTGCATTATTCGCCAAAAATTCAAATACTGGTGTAGCTTTTTCTTCCCCATTTACTTGCATATAGTTATAAGATTTTGTTTCACCTTCTCCACTAGCGGTTCCTGATTTAATATTATCAAGTACCCCTTTCTCAACTTCGATTGATTTCTTATCGTTGACTTCTCCCTTACCATTGGTGGCATACAATTTATCGGTTTTATCGTCTGTCTTTTCGACCAACTCTATATTCCCGTTTTTTAACAATTTATAGTTATCCGTTGGCGCCATTCCATCCGGATCAATATATCGGATAGGATTATCAAACGCATAGTTGTACGGCGAGTGGCGGCGCATTTGATCAGCAAGTGGATCTATCGTATGCCACCTGCCTATTTGCGGGTCGTAGTTACGGGCACCAAAATCATACATCTCTAAACCTGACCCATCAGAAAATTCTTTCTCCTGCTTCTCTTTTCCGTTGCATGGTTAACCCGAATGGATAATAACTACCGTCCTGATTTTTGATGTTTTCAGGATTTCGATAAGCTACTTTGAGTGAGCTTTCCGATTTGCTATATGTCAGTTTTAAGCAGCCCAAAAAATTATATTGATGTGCTGTTTCTATTTTCTTAAGAGCATTGCTATGATAATTATAGGAAGGATAAAACACACAATCGCCACGATTCCCCAGATCCGCCTTTCCGATTTAGTTTTATGTTCAAAAGCTTCAATTATTTCTGGCACTTTATCTTTTGTGTAGTATCGAAAATTTAAAACTAACCACAATCCAAGTATTGGTATAAAGTAAAACTTACTTGGAAGCATTCCAAAAAAATCAACTACACCCGCTACTTTCAATAATATAATAATCAAAAACAGAAGTAATATCTGACAAACTGTAACCACACACACCGAACTAAATAATGGCGCTTCAGTTTTGAACCTTGAATAATAATTATACGTTGCAGCAAAAATGTTGTTATAAAATTTCATGTAGTTTCCTTTACTTCTTATTTACTGCATCCTGTATCGTTTCACTTAAACCTTTTCCATCATTAACTGCCATGCAAGCCAAGTTTCCAACGAACCATCCAATTCCAATAACCTGACCTACACCAGGAGCAAATGAAGCAATCCCTATAGCCGCATCAATATCAATTGAATGCTTTGTCTGCCATCCATGAGGATCATTGGCTGCATCAATAACAGTTAAGCCAAGACTTGCTGCACCTAAGACTTTACTTGCGCTACTTGTAATTTTAGCTCCCTTGACAAAATCATCAGCGGCACTTGCCTTGTTTGCAGCTTCGAAGCCTGCTTCAATGGTAGCCAGTGCTGAATTATCCAATGCATCAATTGTAGTTTGTGCAGCTTCTATTCCTTTAGCCAAACTTTCATTAGATGTTTTTTGCCCCCCTGTAGCTGCTGGTTCTGTATTACTGGCATCTGTAGTCGTTGTAGAAGGTTTTGCCGCTGGCAGGTTAGGCGTGTAAGCAACTTCTTTAAAGCTCTGGTCTTTCAGCTCCCACTTTTGCAATCCATTGGTGTTGGAGTAAACCGTGCCTGTTTTTCCGATGTATTTCGCATCGCTACCGCCCTGGCTTTGAGCATAAGCTGCCGCACTCTTCTGGTCTTTAACGCTGCTTACCCATTCTGTTGCAACACTACCGTCTTTCGTTTTGTACTGCAGCCAGTCTGTAGGTGCCATTCCATCGGGATCAATGAAACGTATAGGATTATCAAAAGCATAATTGTAAGGAGAAAACCGGCGCATCAGATCCGCTTTCGGATCAATGGTCATCCAGCGCCCTATCTGGTTATCATACATCCGGGCTCCATAGTCATACCAGTCTAAACCGCTTCCGTCACTAAATTCCTGGTTCTGTTGCTCCTTGCCATTGTATTGATAACGATTGAGTAACGAACCGGCAGCTTTCGAAGAGATCGCCGCTAACTTCGTTCCGAACGGATAGTAATGCGTTTCCTCC
>NZ_JPHF01000042.1 GCF_000814325.1 Flavihumibacter sp. ZG627
AGTGATGATGAGGAACGCAGGTATATTGCCTCTCAGGCAGCATATCTGATGGACTTGGAAATTTATGAGTTGTAGAAATGAATATAAACAAGGAGGGTTGACATGTAATGTCGCTGTTCTGAAAAGGTAGTTCGGAATTACCGAACGGCTACCAGGCACAAGCCAAAACCGTTCCTGATGCTGCGCCGAGAGTGCGCTGCGCAGCATGAAGTCACAGATAAGGCCCGAACGAACAGATTTCCGAAATTTCGGTTACTGACAGTTAAGCTTTTTTTTAAATTCGCCCATTCTTTCCTGTAGGTAAGCCTGTTGCTCCTTATCTGGCACACGGATTCCACCATTATAAAATGGCAGAAAAATCCGCTCATTTGTTGCCTTTACAAGGCTCGATAAAATCAAATCTGAATATCCGACTTCAGAGCAAAATAAAAGCTTGTTTTTTTCAACAAAATATATTCTGTCACAGGCTGTTGACTTATTGATAAAATCTCTCACAGAAAGTGAATCATTTAAATCAACAACAGGCTGCGTAGCCTTACAACTCACTCCTATAGCTGCATACACAATGACAATTAAAACAATAAAACGTATCATTTGCCTAATAGTTTTTTAAGTATTTTATTTAAATCTGCCGAGCCAGATACTTCTTGCGTTGAAGGGTGTGTAAAAATAAACTGTGTCAAATTTTTATTTCACGAT
>NZ_JPHF01000028.1 GCF_000814325.1 Flavihumibacter sp. ZG627
TATTTCACGATCTAATTATATTCTCTTTATTGGGATCTGTTCCATTACCCATGGTGGTTATGAATTCAAGCCCTGCTGCGGAGGTGCTTAAAAAAAATGGCTAATGCTTTTGATCTGTCAACAGATTATTTAATGAACGGAACTACTCCAGATTTAGCCGCAGAGAACAACAGGATAAAACTATAATCAACCAATTCAACCGTATTACTAAACTATCGAAAGAAAATAAAACCGTTGTTTCTAAATTGAATGATGCTTTTCTCTTTCAACAGGAGATGAAGCATAAACTTGCCCAATAAAAAAGCCCCAGAAGGAGCTTATACTATGTTAAAAAGACCTTTTTCTCTAAATATTTTTACTCCATGCAATGCTCTAATTGATTTATCAATGTTAGCATCCATCAAACAGGTGAGTTCATATTTTTTATCATTGTTACAATAGACCCGTGCAAAAAAGTAAGCTTCCATCGGTGTTATTGGAATGCCTCCTTTATCCAAACTTGCTGATTTATATACTACTATTTCTTTTATATCACTGCTTGCTATTATAGTTTCTTCGCTATCTTTTTCAAGTCGTATCCTGTCTGGTAAAATTTCTGCTACCATGCCTTTATTCCTGATATAATAACTTATGTGTAAAAAAAATGATGGGACAACAAAAAGGGTATAATAGCACAATCCCATTATTATCACTGCTTTTTCAAACTTAAAGTGCCAACAAACACCCACGTATAAAACAGTTGTGAATATTGCTATCCACAGTGCTTTAAGATGATTTGAAAAAGTTTGCTTTATTATCATAGCTACTATCTTGGTTGCCAGCCTCCACGCAAAGCATTTTCATAATTTGATAAGCCTTTTGACATCTCTGTATGCCAATACATATAACCATCATAGGCCAGTTCTCCTGCAACTGTTCCTAACCCAACTGCTGTTCCTGCCACAGCACCCCATGGACCACAAAACTGTGCCCCTATATACGAACCTGTCGATATAGAAGCAGCACCACCGCCTACTCTCCATGCAAAGCGACCTGCACCGATTTCACCACTCCTCATGGCTTGATAATCTTGATATCCGCTATAAAAAGTACCAGCTGTACCAAATGGACCCAACGCTCTCCGCAAAATACCCAACGGTCTATATGCGGTACTAAATTGTTTAAAAGTACCGACTTTTGGAAACGCTTTCCTATATTCTAACATTGCTACTTGAACGGCACCTCCCTTTTGCATTAAAGCACTCAGGTCTTCCATTGAGAAAGAAGAACTTGAAGTTATAGTACTCCCTTTTGCAGTATTTGTTGAAGCTCCTCCAAAATATGTCGCGTTATTTTTCACATCAGTTACAGTTCCGTCAGCATTTAATTCATGAATAGTTTCTGGATTTATAGAACCGTCTGCATTTCGTGTACCTGAAGTAACAGTAGCTGATGACCCAACATAGGTTTCGTCTTCCCCTAATTGTGTTGATGCATTTTCCTTTGTAAGATTTTCATCAAAAACAAAATTTCCATTTTTATCTCTCTTCCAATCATCTGCCTGCATTCCATCGGGATCAATATATCTTAAAGGGTTATTATATGCGTAATTGTAAGGGCTCCACTTTCTTGAATTGTCGGCTAAAGGGTCAACTGAATGCCATCTTCCGATCTGTGGATCATAATTGCGAGCGCCGAAATCATACATCTCCAATCCCGACCCGTCAGTGAATTCTTTCTCCTGCTTTTCCTTGCCATTGTACTCGTACCTATTCTCCAATTTCCCCATGGCTTTGGATGATATCCCTGCCATAGTAAGCCCGAATGGATAGTAATCTCCGACC
>NZ_JPHF01000037.1 GCF_000814325.1 Flavihumibacter sp. ZG627
CAACGGCAAGGAAAAGCAGGAAAAGGAGTTTAGTGATGGTGCAGGACTAGACTGGTACGATTACGGGGCACGGATGTATGATCATCAGATCGGCAGGTGGCATACTGTAGACCCACTCGCTGACCAATTTAGAAGGTGGAGCCCATATAACTATGCGGTAAATAATCCATTACGTTTTATTGACCCAGATGGAATGGCAGCTTCTCCGATTTATGATACTGTAGGTAATTTGTTAGGAACGGATGATCAAGGTTTGCAGGGTGACGCAATCGTAATGAATAAAGAAAGTTTTAGACAGGGGATGAGCCACGAAGATGCTGCAAAAGCTGACCTTGGCGAGAAAGGACTAGAGAATAATGAGGCAAAAGGAAAAATGAAATCGAATTATGAAGGCCTGCCAAGTCGGCCTGATTTTGATGGGTATTTAACACTTGCAGAGGCAAATGACTGGTTCAAAAATGGAAATGGGCAACCTCTTTTCGTTAGCCTAAACAAAATTGATTTGTCAGGAATTTATACCGAGGATTTTGGTGGTGTTGGCAGTAAGAGATCTTTTAACCTATTAACAAATAGCAACTCAGGAAACGACGGATTAGTCTACGGTCAGTTTACGTTGAAGCTATATCCTAATGATCAAGTTCGAGCATATGCAGACGAATACAATTTTGAAATGCACAATCCACGAAACCCATTAAATTGGCCAAGAAATATAGCAACACTCATTGGTAGAAAAGTTGCAGGTGAGGGTAAAAGTTTTGAAATAAATCTTACTGGTTCAAAGTGGATCAATCCAGTTCATCCCGTAATTAAGTAACGATGTATAGGATAATTATTGCACTTTCTTTTTTGATGAATGGTTGTAGCGACTCAACTATCAACTTAGGCGAGGATTATTATTTAAGAATTGAAGGGCCGCGAACAAATGAGATAATGAATAGAAAAGCCAATGTAAAAGGTATCCCCCCTGCAGTCCTGAGATATAACTATAATGATGATTTTATTGTT
>NZ_JPHF01000036.1 GCF_000814325.1 Flavihumibacter sp. ZG627
GCAGAACAAAAGCCAAGTAATCATAATGATGTAATGCATGATGATGGTGTGATATATAGCAAAGGGCGAGATTTTATTTACTATTGGATAATAGTTAAGAAAAGCAAAGCAGTCCTCGGACCTATGGAAAAAGATGAATATGAAAAGATGAAAAATAAGTATGGAGTGTCCTCGACTTTCCTTTTAAAGGATGTTTATTGAAGTCAGTCAACAGTTGACAGTTGGAAATTCAACAAAAAAGCCGCTCTAGTGGATAATCCACCCTGGTTGACCACTTTATTCCGGAGTAAACTGACCACTAATAGTTACAGTCACTTTAGTGTTTAAAATGTTATTTTTTTTGTTGGTCTTCAATAATATCAATCATCATTGTCCGGTTTTATGCATCAAACGTGGTCAGATTGACGCAGAAAAGTAATATTTATTTTGCTCGGAAACCAGTGATCAGTTTGGCACGGAAATTAGTGATCAGGTTGCGCGGAATTTCCAATGCTCACGCCAGAGGGTTTGAGGTTGTGCCGAAAGGGATAGAAGAATTTCTATCAGTGCCTTGCTCTAAATTTTTATTCACAAATGAAAATCTAAAAGTCAAAGGCGAAATTTTGACATGGAAAAATATTCCAATGAAGATTATTGTTGAGTCCGCTAATAATGTTCAGCATACTGAAGCATTTAAGGTTGATTCTATTTCTATAATCAATAACAAAGTATTCCTGCTGCCGGCAGGGATTTCAGTATTGGATATGACAAATAAGTTTAATGACTAACATGCTTTGAAAATTTAGCGATCAAAAAAGCAAGGCTGTCATTTTTATAATAGTGGTTGTTAGCCTCAATTAATATTCCATTGTAAACGTTATCGTTAATTCTTACTCTTTCTATATCTTCTTTGTTATTCAAATAGAAGTATAAATCTGTGAAGTTCGTATTGATATTTGTTCTGTCAGGATAAATTCTAGTAGCCATTCTGAGTTGATTTGATATAGCCGAAATGTCAGAGATTGAATCTAGCATGTAATTATATTTTGGGCCGGATATCACAATGCTATCAATCGATTCTGCATTAAAAACAGCTTTGTTCAATCCTTTGCTCGCATTAATGGTTAGTAAGGCCCAAACGACAATAAAAAGTATTAATGCGAAACCTAGTATTTTGAATTGTACAGACTGCATATTTATAAAGTCTTATCTCACTCCAATTTTTTCAGTCTTTCTTTGATGGTGTTGTCG
>NZ_JPHF01000029.1 GCF_000814325.1 Flavihumibacter sp. ZG627
GCGGGGATAAGTTCAAAAGCATTAAACGGAGCAGCAGAAAACAAATACAAGTTCAATGGGAAGGAGCTTCAATCAAAAGAATTCAGCGATGGTAGTGGATTAGAATGGACAGACTACGGAGCAAGAATGCAAGACCCACAAATAGGAAGATGGCATGTGGTGGATCCATTGAGTGAACTGGGAAGGAGATGGTCTTCCTATAATTATGCTTTTAACAATCCTATTCGGTTTATCGATCCTGATGGCATGTGGTCGTATGATGCAAATGGAAATGCTCACACAAGTGATCCAATTGAAATCAAGGCTTTTTTAACACAGAAGAGTGGTAAGGAGGAAGCAAATAAACATGATGTAGATAATGAAAGTGATGAAAAAAGCAACTCTTCAAGTGAAAGTTTTACACAAGATAAAAAAGGGTATAGTGGTGTTTCAGAACTCAGTGAAGGAATTTCTATAAAGGCCACGGATGAGCAAGATCCTTTACCCAATAGAAATCCGAAACAGGATAAACCATTAACTCCGGGTGAAATTGACAAACTTAAAAGAAATGGATGGGATCATAGCGATAAAGGAAAACGTGGTGGTAGAACAGACCTTTATAAAGATAAACATGGAAATATATATCAAAAACCTAAGTTTGGGAAAGGTGATGGAGAACCAATTGGTATAAATATTAATGATCTAAAAAATATTCAAGATATTAATGGTACATCTCCTTTTATAAAAGCTTTGGACCGTATTATAAATAGGGTATTACGATTACCTCCCCTTTTATTTCCGCCGGAATTACAAGGATCTTTATCCAAACCACAAATTCTTTAAAATTTATTACAATTTGCTAAATTTTGATTTTCTCAAAAAAGTAATAAAGTATTTTGAAAACAAACCTACACTATAATTTATTCAATTAGACTATATAAGTTTTTATGAAAAATGAAATTAATTTAAGCTTTTGCATCTGGGATTTTGAAGACATAACTCATAGTGAAATTACACGATTGATTGGGTTGCAGCCTTCAAAGATTTATACTAAGGGCGAAAAAAATACTATCGGCTTGGCCTTGGCAAAAGAAAATGGTTGGATAATAACTACTTCATTAACTAAATATTCTTCATTTGATGATCAAATGAATTCATTATTAGATATAATTGAATCAAAAATTGATATATTCAAACCACTGTGTGAAAAATACTATTGTGAGTTTTCCTGTGCAGTATTTATACGCTATGGCAATGAAGAAAGCACCCCTTGGGTTCATTTAGGCTCAAGATATAATAATCTCATAAATGAGTTGAAAATTGAATTTGATATAGACATCTATTGCCTTCCAAATGAAGGATAAAATAACATAGCCCTTTATCGCGTGCATTTTTTTCATCTTCAACATGGTTAGGATAAATGTAAAGAGGCAGAAAATAAGTAGTTATCGAATTTGGGTGGATGTATAAGTAGAGTAAGGCGATAGCTCGATAGTAGACATAGTTGGCAGATTAACTGCATGATATTTATGACTCTCACAATGGTATTTTATTTTAGTTTGGCAATGACCATTTTTGAAGTGTATGTCTTATAAGCTTCACCAAAGTTCAGCCATCTTATTTCTTCGTTGGATCGTATTACCAGTTTAGGGTATTTTTTGGTTCCACTTGTACGATTACATTTGAATAACGATGATGGACAACCTAAAATTATTTGTTAGGTATCC
>NZ_JPHF01000004.1 GCF_000814325.1 Flavihumibacter sp. ZG627
AACTTTGACCGTAATATCCACTCTCCTTAACCACGCTGGAAAAGATTGCCAAAGCTCTTGGCGTGAAGCTCTCCGATTTGTTTGATACGGATGATAAAATGGCGGATGTAAATTCTATTGACGGCTCGCTGATGGAAAAAGTAAAAATGATTGAAGCCCTGAGCGAAGATGAAAAGAAAACCGTCTTTTCTATCGTGGATGCCTTTACTGGCAAGAAAAAATTAAAGGATGCTCTTGCTAATGTGCTGACAGATGCTAAATAAAAAACGCCAAGCTGTAAGCCTGGCGTTTTGCTATTTGAGTTCTTTGCAACTTATTTAAACGCTGTATAAATCAAGAAAACAATAAAGGCTACTGTAATAACGCTGTAAACGCCTGCCGTCCATAAAGCTATACTATTAGCATTATCTTCTTTAACTACTCCAAACAAAAACCGCTTATTGATGTAAAACATTAACAGCATTAATAATGCAGCTTCAACCAAAAGGATTATAGTTTGTGCTGTTGCTAATCCTCCTAAATCTTCTCTTAGCTTTCCATCACGCCATTTCAAACTATCAGGAATTACAAAGCTGTTTAGATATGTATTAGCAAAGAACAAAAATGCAATAGTTCCTATTTGATAAATGACATTGTATAATCCATATAAAATGTAACTCATAATTAATTCCCTCCCTTGTCTTTGTCTTCTCTCGGAAGCGGTCCTGCTGGTTTAGCAGTTCCAAGTTTATTAAATTCATCAAGGGTATATTGCTTTCCGCCCATTGTTACATTTTGGAAAACGCCTTTATAATTGATACCGATAATTAAATCAACCGTAGCTGCTTGCTTCTTATCTGCATTGACTAAATTCCCTGCACTACCGTAAGCTGCTGCACCTGCAAGCAATAATGTATTTCCGGCATTGTCTTGTATCAATCCTTCTGTTGCAGGGAATTGTTTACTTGATAAATCCAAAGCGACAAAAAGCTGATTGGTTTTTAAATTCTCTGTAATGGAAATTGCTGAACTTACTTCAATGTTGGGTGCTGCACCGGCAAAGAAAGGATTAGAACCCTCAAAGTTGGCAGATATACCAGCGGTTGCACTTCCAAATGAATTTTTACCGAATGATGCAGATGCCCCGCCTCTGTCCGTTGCGGTTAAACTCATCCCATTCCAAATAGTAGGGTCACTTGTTGGCGTACCCCATGAGAACATCTGTTTACTTGGGTCTACTGTGAAGTTTTGTTTTATCCTTGATGTGGCACTCATACTTGTTGAGAAACCTCTATTATCATCATGGAAGCCTGTACCCTTAAATGCCCCCGGTGGTGCAAATGCTCTTATGTGGAATGTATAAGGGAAGCGTCCGTCATCATCAATAAACATAATAGGGTTACAAGCAAACGCAGCGTATGGCGACCATGATGGAAGTTTATGTGCTAACGGGTCAACAGTGTGCCACCTTCCTATTTGAGGGTCATAGTTCCTTGCTCCAAAGTCATACATTTCCAGTCCGGTATTATCACTGAACTCATTTGATTGAAGTTCTTTACCACCAAACTTGTACTTATTTGTAAGTGAGCCTGCGCTTTTTGAACTAATGCCAGCCATAACTAAACCGTATGGGTAATAATGGGTTTCTTCCAGTATCGGCCCCGGCTTATGCACCACCTGCAAATTATCAAAGAACACATCGAGATTGCTCTCATTGCTAACATACACAAAGATATACCCATTTTTGGGCACGGTTATATTTTGCATTTGTGCCGCATCAATGTTCCAATGGTCTTTTACTACACCACTGCTGCCCACCCTGCTAAAGTTACCACCCACATACTTAAATTGTTCATCCAAGAATATATAGTTGATATAGGCTTTGGGTATAGTAGTGGTTTCGCCATTTGTTCCCCTGAAAAACGAAGCAGGAACCAAACCCACATTCCAACTCTCTAACTGAACTGCCGTAACTCCTTTTGCACCGATGGCATTGGCAGGCGCCCCTAACAGGTTTATCATTAAAGTCGTGAGATCGAGTAAAGTTGAATTCGCATTATTGACCGTGCCGGTATTTAAAAAATAAGATTTGCCAAAAATATCGATCTTATCGCCTGCCATTACTTTGATAATAAACTCCAACCCTGTTTTATTGGTTGTGGCATTAAGCTTGTACAACTTAGTGCTACCTGCTGTCTGCACAGGCGCAACCCCGGCCGGATAATTGGGATTGGGTGAGGCCGGAGGTATATTATTGTGATTATAATATAATTTAGTATTTGCCACTGTTTCTGTTGACCAGGATAATATCGATAATTCATCAAACACTTTGGTATTGTCGATATTATAAAATTGTTTCTCCCAATTTATCATACTATTGGCCTGAGCAGTACCTGTAGCGCTATACGAGCCTTCGAGTGTAGCCGCCGGATAGTAAATAGTTTTTTGTTCCTCCGTTAATAGCGTCCTTACATTTCCCAAATGATCTCTGAGCATGTAATCATATGTTAACCCGGTTAAGGTATTGGGGTTTGCTCCATTATCATACAATCCCCGTATCCTACCTTCTTCGTGTCCGATGAACTGTAATTTAACCTTGTTGCCTGCTGCATCATAGGTATAGGTTATCGTTCCTTTGCCGGTAACGGTTATAACTTGTGGCAGGTTCAGGTGATTGTAGGTAATGCTGCTGCCATCCTGAAAGTCGCCCAACTTGCCATTATCTGTAGTCGGCGTAACTCCATCAAACACTTTCAGCAATTTATTGCTGTTTGTATTATAGGTGTAGGTCAGTTGGTCGATAACAGATTTTTATTGATTGAAATTAGCAGGGTTTCAAAATGGTCAGTTAGTTAATGGTATTCAAATATGATCGTAAATCTTTTATTATCATATACTACATAATACTTATTTATTAACCTAAAATCCACATTCTAAAATCATATAAACTGCTCGCCATTCAACAGTTCTTCTTATAACTAATAATTCGATTTCCCTTATAATACATCGGGCAGCGCAACAGGTTTACCGTTGTTTTTAAATGACGGTAGTGGTGCATTCCATTTCCGCAATTTGTCTGACAACAACAGGGAAAGTTTTTTCACCAGCAACGGGTATTGCCCGGAAAGATCATTCTGTTCGCCAATATCGGAATGCAGGTTATATAGCTCTTTCGTTCCGGTTTTCATATTATAGATCATTTTCCAACTGCCCTGGCGAATGGCTGAATGGTAATTAACGCCGGGGGCTTCTTCCGGTATCCATTTATTGGGGAAATGCCATATCAAGGACCTTGCAGTATCTCTATAGGTACTAGTTTTCAAAACAGGCACAAAACTTCTCCCATCTATCGCTTGAATGGTTTTATATTTCTTAATACCTGCCATCTCCAGTATGGTTGGAAAAAAATCTTCAATGATCACATATTGATGAGCTACAGTTCCTGGTTTTACTTTGCCCGGCCATTTTACCAGCATAGGTTCACGGATTCCTCCCTCGTACACTGAACCCTTGCCTCCCATCAAAGGAAGGTTATGTGTGAAGGGTTGTCCGCTCCGGGGGGGCATACTGAATCCACCATTATCACTCATAAAAATGATGATAGTATTCTTATCAATTTTTTTCTCTTTTAAATAATTCATGATATCGCCAAGGCTTTTATCCATGCCTTCTATTAAAGCGGCATATTCTGCTTCTTTTTGAGGCAGCCCTGCATCAAGATATTTCTTAATAAATCGTTTATCGGCAGTATAGGGGACGTGCACGGCATAATGTGCCATGTATAAAAAAAACGGTTGTCTTTTTTTTACCGGAACACTTATTGCCTTTAATGCTTCAATGGTCAAAGCTTCCGTTAAAAAGGTGTCACTGCCATGATAAGCTTCTAAACCTGGAACACCCCATGGTTCAGTATGTTCACCTTTTTTATTACCATAGTTTTCTTCGCCCAAATAACTGCCAGGGCCTCCTGCAGCATGACCAGCAATATTAATATCGAA
Organism: Flavihumibacter sp. ZG627; assembly: GCF_000814325.1. Lineage (GTDB taxonomy): Bacteria > Bacteroidota > Bacteroidia > Chitinophagales > Chitinophagaceae > Flavihumibacter. Next base: position 3,978 of record NZ_JPHF01000004.1, read on the forward strand.
ACCAATATTGATTGGGTCGGCAGCAGGTGTTTCCATGGCAGCGAAATGTGCTTTGCCGCAATGAATGTTATAATAGCCTGCGTCTTTCAACATTATGGGAAGCGCTGTAGCATTCACCGTTCTATCAATACCGGCAACCGGCGATAATCCATTTACATTCCAGGCTGGCGGCTGAAGAATACTATCAGGATAATCTACAGATTGATCTTTTCTTAAGGTCCAGTTGGTAACCGCATGATTAGCTGCATTCATTCCCGTCATTAAACTTACACGACTGGGGCTGCATACCGGTGTGGCATAGGCATTGGTAAATTTTATGCCATCCACCGCCAGCCTTTCCATGTTGGGCGTATGGTAACGCTTGTTGAGGTCTGTAACCTTTGTCCAGAATGGAACGGAACAATCCTGCCAACCCATATCATCAACCAGAAAAACAATGATATTGGGTCGTTGCTTTTGTGCAATACCGTTCAATACATAGAGACAAAGCAAAAGGAATAATATTATTTTTTTCATGATATAATTTAGGATCAGTAAAAAACCAGAATATTCATTAACAGATGCATTAATACATGCCTAATGCAACCTTAGATTTAATAGACATGATTTTGTTCCAGTTAAGTTCATTTTGCAAGAATACACAAAGAAAAATGAAGCGCCTCCCAACTTCCTCGGCAAATGACAAATTTCCGGAAAGCGAATAAGTATGCCCGTTGGTGCGTAGTGGTTCGACAATCGTTCGACAATCGTTCGAGCATCCTTCGAAGAGGGTCCGGAAGGGCCCGGCATTTCATCATCTTCATATTTAAAGGCAATTGAAACTCCTGATAATTTCTCATGTTCTGGATATTTGGTTATGTACAATTATACATCGCCAGGGCCAGGGTTTCCAAATCTAACTGGACTAACAGTCTTCTGGTATGGACGAACGCCGTTTTTGCTGCACGAAGCATCAGTTGGTGCTGTCAAGGAAGATCTTCCCACTTAGTCAATAAGCCCTTCCACTTGCTCATTGCTGCAACCTCCACGGCACATGCATCTTCGGCTTCTCATGCAGTTTTGCTTTAAGCAAATGGCCGGCTATGCTCAAACTCATAGCATCCTTAGGACTTACCCGATAGTTTCTGGAACGCCTTCTGTCATTCCTCTCCTGTTGTTATTTTTTCAAGTTTGTCCTTCACATATAATTCCTGTACCAGAACAATTATAGTAGCCAGTATTGGTGTGGCAATAAATAATCCCCCCATGCCTGCAAAGAAGCCGAGCATTACCTGCCATAAAAGCAATAAGGCCGGCGGAATGGACAACATTTTCTTTTGAATAAGCGGGGTTACCAAATAGCTTTCAATTATTTGAATTCCGAAATACAAGATGGTGACATACAATGCCATATTTGGTCCTTCCATAAGTGCTATCAATACAGCTGGCGCCAATGCCAGGTAGGGCCCGATATTAGGTACAAAGGCAAACAAGAATGCAATGAGTGCTAAGGCCCAGGGCAAAGGCATACCCAGAAGCATAAGGCCTACACCGGTAGCTACTCCTACCATGGCCATTGAAATGAATTTAGCGATAAGCCAGGAGCTAAGGGTGTGATAACATTTGATCAAGACTTCGTTCATGCGTTCTCTGCTGTCAACCGGAAATAGCAGGGTAAATCCTTCGCGGTAGGTTTTAGGATCAACTGCAAAGAAGATTCCGGCAACAACAATTATCGCAACATTTGCCACCATTCCGAGTGTTGTTGAAAAAGCATCCCCTATTCTTTTAAACGCATCTTTGCTACTCATTACCTTAGCAGGATCTTCAGGGATTTCATCAAGCAATGTTTTACCTAAATCATTCCCTTTCATCCTCTCTTTGAATAAATCTATTGACTCCGGTAACACTTGCCGCATTTCATCAACCTGCTTTGAGAGTGAGGGCCCCAAAAGCCAAACAACCAGTGCAATAAGGGCAGCCATAACTACTAAAACTATAGTAATTCCTATCTCATATTTTATTTTCCATCTCCTCTCCATCCCATTGGCTCCATAACTAATCAGAACAGCGAACAGAATACTCGCAAAAACCAGAAAAATGAAGTCGAGCGCATAGCCCACCAGAAAGAACGCTGACACCATTAATAAAATAATAAATACTCTTCCCGTAAATGTTCTCGTACCAAGCATATTAATCTCATTTTATTTATTGAAAATGATTTATTCAATTTAATCCGCGTATTGTTAAAATAACACCCATCAACAAAAGCTAAATCCTAAATCTTCAGTATCCCTTCAGTATCGTATATTTATTTTAATAAACATTTCACATGAAGATATTGATAGTTGAAGATGAGAACGAGCTTAGTAAAAGTATTGTAACATATCTAAAACAGGAAAATTACATATGTGAAATTGCGGCTGATGTAAAAACAGCTATTGATAAAACTGAGTCATACGATTATGATTGTATATTATTGGATATTACACTCCCTGATGGAAATGGACTTAATATATTGAAAGAATTAAAAGCCAATAACAAAACAGACGGAGTTATAATTATTTCAGCCAAAAACTCAATTGACGACCGTATAAGCGGTCTCAATCTTGGAGCTGATGATTACCTGTCAAAACCATTTCATCTTTCAGAATTAAGTGCAAGAATTGCAGCAATTATTCGCAGGCGCAGATTCGATGGTAAAAATATAATTGAGTTGAATGAGCTGATAATTGATATGCTTGCTAAAACAGTTTCTGTAAATACAATGGGTATCGATCTTACCCGAAAAGAGTACGATCTCCTTCTTTACCTGGTATCGAATAAAAACAGGGTTGTTTCAAAAAATGCCATTGCTGAACACCTTTCAGGGGAAGAAGCTGATGTTTTCGATAATTATGATTTTATTTATGCTCATCTGAAGAATTTAAAGAAAAAGCTTGTAAAAGCCGGTTGTACTGATTATATAAAATCAGTTTATGGAATGGGCTATAAGTTTAGTATTCAAATATGAAACTTCTTAGCAAATCACTCAGGGGATATTTAGTATATTCTATAATAGTTCTGCTGATATCAATTCCTGCATTCTACTATCAAATAAACGCTATCGTAGCAGAAGATGTAGATGAAGACCTGATGGCCCGAAGAGACAGTATGATTCCAAAAATGGAAAATGCGATTGCCAACAATTCATTGGAAATGTTGCTGGCTTTTGAACAGGACTTCCACCTTGAGTCTGTCCTATCCTTACAAAGAGATACACTCTATACCATTATGGAGTATAATGATGTTTCGAAGGAAAATACTCCGCACCGAATAATGGAAAGTTCCGTTATGATAAACGGGAAGCCTTACAGATTAAAGTTAAAAAATTCCCTGCTGGATAATGATAATATAATTGCCAGCATTGTTCTGGTACAGTCTGTACTTATGGTAATTATAATTGCAGGCATTTTGATAATCACTCATTATATGTCTAAAAGAGTCTGGCGACCATTTTACGCAACTTTAAGAAAGCTTCGTGAGTATAAAATTGAAACAGAAAAAAGCATTGAAATTGAAAAGACAGACGTAGATGAGTTTTCCGATTTAAATCAAACTATAAATAATTTAACCGATCGTAGTCACCGTGTTTATCTTTCACAAAAAGAATTTACAGAAAATGCCTCACATGAAATGCAAACGCCCCTGGCGGTTTTTCATAGCAAAGTTGAATTACTGATGCAAACTAGTCCACTCACCAATGAACAAGCCGAGTTGATTACGGCACTTTCACAGGCTGCCCAGCGTATGAAGCGGTTAAATAAAATGCTATTATTACTTGCAAAAATTGAAAATAATCAGTTTACAGAAATTGAAATCATCAATATTGACCTCACTTTGCAAAAAATCGTTAAACAATATGGAAACGCGTTAAGCCAGAAAAATATATCATTACATACAAGGATACTATCAGATAATTCGATTGAAGCTAATCAAATATTAATAGACATTCTGATGGGCAATTTACTTTCAAATGCTATAAGACACAACATGACAGGCGGAGAAATAAACATAATAATTGATAATTCCGGATTTGTTATAACTAATACTGGCAGAGTTGCAGCCCTTGATGCTTCCCGCTTATTTCAGCGTTTTCAAAAACAATCTACAGACCTTAACAGCCTGGGGCTTGGACTTGAAATGACTAAAAGAATATGTAATCTGTATAATGCAAAAATCCATTACTCATTTGATGATGGAAAGCATTCCTTCAGGGTAAATTTTAAAGACTTCTGAATAGGGTACATTTCATAGCATTTTATATTCTTTAACAAAGAAGCTGATAATTATTCAGAATTACTTCAGAATGTTATTGCAAGTTTATACAATTATTCAAAAAAAAATATACTATGAGAAAGAACGCAATTATTCTGATGGCAATGGTTTCTATTACCACCCCAAATTTTGCCCCTACAAAAGAAAAAATATCTGATCACGAAAAGTATGAAAAAAAAGAACAGGGCATACCCTGGGTTGTAAAACAGGCATTCAACAAGCAATATCCAACTGCAACTGCCCGATGGGAAAAAGAAGATGGGAAATATGAGGCAAACTTTAATTATCTCAACCATAAAATGAGTGTTTCATTTGAAGAAAATGGCAACCTGATTGAAAGCGAGGTTGAAATCAAGAATGCAGAATTGCCTTCCTCTGCCCTGAAATATATAGATGATCATTTTAAAGGCGCCACTATTAAAGAATCTGCAAAAATAACCAAAGTCAATGGTGAAATAAATTATGAAGCAGAGGTGAAAGGAAAAGATTTGATTTTTGATGCTTCTGGTAAATTCCTTAAAGAAATAGAAGATTAGATTTTCATATTAAATTAATAGATAAGGTTTTCTATTCTAATCAGCTATAATTCAGATTATTTTCAGTTTTTAGGTACAGGTTTACATAATACATTTTAATATTTATGCAAGTCACTAAATCCTTTATCCTATTATTCGGAATATTGATTTTCTTAACATCCTTTTTAAAGGCACAGGTAACTGATTCTGTTCTTATCCCAAATAAAATTACCATAAGCCTACAGCCAAAAATTCACTGGCAGCTTGCGGAACAAAATAAACCATTCAATATAAAACCCTATATCATTCCGGGCTTAATGGTAGCATATGGATTTTCAGCTATAGAAAATGATGGATTAAAGGAAATGAATGCAGAAATAAAAGATGAAATGTATGCTGAGCATCCTCACAACAAACTTCGTATAGATGATTACCTCCAATTTGCTCCGGCCGTAATTGTATTTGGAATTGATGCTACAGGCATAAAGGCTAAACATAATTTAAGGGATAGAACCATGTTATTCCTTATGTCAAATATTATAACAAATGCATCTGTTTTTTCTATAAAGAACCTTTCGCATCAGCTACGACCTGATGGCTCCGCCTACACCTCATTTCCGTCGGGACATACGGCTGAAGCCTTTGCTAATGCAGAATTTTTACGACAGGAATACAAAAATGTTTCTCCCTGGTATGGCGTGGCCGGATATGCGATAGCTGCCACAACTGGCTATTTAAGACTTTATAACAACAAACACTGGATCAGTGATGTAGTAGCGGGTGCAGGTGTAGGCATTGCATCAACCAGGCTCGCTTATTGGTTATATCCCAAAATACAACACATACTTTTTAAGGATACACCAATGAATACTTTGATATTGCCATCTTACCAAAATGGCAGTGTTGGCCTCGGAATGTTTCACCGTTTCCGGTGAAACTTAAAAAACAATGCTTTATTTTCCTGTTTTAACCATACTATATCCACAAGGCACTAGTATATTAGTGGCGCTGATCGGAGCCAATGATTTTAGGTTTGCCATGATTAATAAGATTTTACACCTTATCTGCCAGTTACACAAAGATTTATTTTCCGGTAATTTTCGTTCCGTCTTTAATTTCTTCCGAGCCTTTTAACAGGATGCGGTCTCCGGCACTAAGCTCTCCGAAAACTTCGGTGAGGCTGTCTTTTACCGCACCTGTTTGCACTGGCGTTCGTTTTGCTGCACCGTTTTCATTTTTAATAACAAACGCGCCGGCCTGTGACTGCAGCACACTAGCGGAAGGCACCCATAAAGTGGGCTGTGACCTCATCAACTGGATTTTCGCTTTGGCATACTGCCCGGAGCGAAGTTCACTGTCTGTATTGGGCAAATCGAATTCAGCAATCAACGAACGGGAAGCCTCATCCAGCGCACCGCTGTTGCGTGATAAAGTGGCCGTAAACGTTTTATCAGGAATATCCACCACAGTGAATTGCGCTTTTGTATCGGGTGGTAATGACCGGGCCTGCTTTTCCGGTATTGCCACCGTGAGGCGTAATTTGCTTTGTTGCGATAACTGGAATAGCGGCTCGCCATTCACGCTGCTTTCTCCAACCAGAGCCCCTTCTGATATGAACCGCCCGGTAATGATACCGCTAAACGGCGCTGTAATCCGCAGATAGTTTTGCATCTGGCCGGATGCCGATGCCTGAGAACGGCTGCTGTTGTAAGCAGCGCTGTCACCCAGGTATTGGGCATAGGCTTTTTCCAGCTCAATGGTAGCAACGGCGCCGTTTTTCTTTGCCGCTTCTTTCAGGCGATTATAGGCTTGTTTGCTAAACAAAAACTTTTGATATGAAGTGCCGGAAGAAGACCGTATAGCGGCGTATTGCTGGCCTACCTCCGGTGCCTCCAGTTGCGCCAATAGTTGCCCTTTGCGTACAAAGCTGCCACGGTCAACATATAGCTTTTTTACAAAACCTTTTACCTTGGAATAGATGTTTACCTGCTCAAACGGCTTTAGCTCGCCAGGAAGTGTGATGGTGAACTGTGGCTGTTGTTGCTGAACAGTTGCCAGCTTAAAAGACGACTGTTTTTTTTCGGTGACAGAAATTTTACTTTCCATTTTTTCATCGGAACAGCTTTGCATGATGATCAGGGGTGCAGCCAACAGGAAATAGATTTTTATTCGCATCAGATGTTGATTTTAGAAGGTTTTGAATAAGTTGAAAACTGTTCGCCGGCAAAACGGCTATTTAGGTCATCGGGGTCAAGCGATACACTTAGCAGGCTTGCATTTTTGCGAAAGGCAACAAAGAGGTGCGGCAACACCAGGAGGGTGGTTAAGGTGGACATGAGCAGGCCGCCAATTACAGCCTGGCCTAGTGGAGCCACCTGTTCACCACCTTCGCCGAAACCTGCGGCCATGGGCACCATACCGGCAATCATAGCCAGTGCAGTCATGATAATTGGGCGCAACCTTGAGGAGGCTGCGAGGTATGCCGAAATGCCTGCATCAAGCTTGTTCCTGAAGCGGCTTTTCTCAGCATGATCAACCATGAGGAAGGCATTGGAAACCGATACGCCGACTGACATGATGATGCCCATATACGACTGCAGGTTGAGGGTGCTGCCGAAGGCCAGCAGCATCCACAAACTTCCGGCAATCACCGCTGGCACCACAGTGAGCACCAAACCCGATACAGCAAAGGATTGATAGTAAGCCGCCAGCATCAAAAAGATGACGACGATTGCAATTGCCAGCCCCTTTTGCAAGCCATCCAGTGTATCGGACAACAATTGCAACTGTCCCGGAATAGAAGTGATTATGCCTTTAGGTTTTTCGCCTGCTTCTATCATTGCCTGTTGCACTGCCTTTGCGGCAGCACCCAAATCTTTATTGTGCAGATTAGCGGCTACGGTAACATAGCGGTTGGCCCCCTGGCGGTTCACTTGTGCCGGTTCAGTACCAAAGGAAAGGCGGGCAACGTCATCCAGAATAGGCCGCACCTGCCCGGATTTTAGCGTTAGCATTTTCAAGTCATCCAGTACCTGCATGCTTGCTTCCGGCACCTGCACCTGCACCTGGAAAACCAGACCCGATTTGGGATCACGCCAAAGCGATTTGTTGATAAAACGGGTGGACGAAGTGGCCACTGTAAGCGCCTGTGTTACATCCTGCATAGTGAGGCCAAATTGGGCGGCTCTATCCCGGTCCACATCAATTTGCACGGTGGGGTAATTCACCGGCTCTTCCACCCGGATGTCGCGGAAAAATAAATGCTTTTTCAGTGCTGCCTCGATTCTTTTTGCATACGCTTCGGCAGCAGGCAACTGCGGCGCTGACACCCGGATCTGCACCGGCGTATTGGTTCCCTGGCTTATGATCTTCTCCATCAGTTCTATGGGTTCAAATGAAATCTGCAACTCCGGCAATTGCTCTTTTACTCTTTTACGAATATTCTCTTTGAGGTGGTCTACAGAAGTGGAAAGAGCTTTTTTGTTGACAGATACCTGCAGTACTGCTTCCTGCGAACTACTGGTGAATAAGAATATGGGGTTGATGGCTGTACCCGAAGGCTGGGTCCCTACGAAAGCCGATGTAATACTAACACCGTAATCACCCGCTTCTTTTGCAATAATGTCGGTTACCTGATGCAGGTAATTTTCTGTTTTTTCAATGCGGCTGCCGGAAGGAGCAACGATACGCACCTGTAAATCACCCGCGCCGCTAGATGGCATAATATCCGTGCCGATCAATAAAAATCCAATACTTGTTAAGCCAATCACAATGGCCGCATACACGCCTACCACCCATTTGCGCCTTTGTTGAAGCCGGCGGGTAAGCAGCAGGTATCGTTTTTTGAACTTTTCAAAGCGGGTGAGCCGTGGCCTGTCATTTCCATCTACGTGATGCGTATGAAGCTTTATTTTCATCAGCCAGTTGGCCAGCACCGGTACAAATGTTTGGGAGAAAATGAATGAGGCAATCATAGAGAACCCGACGGCCAGCGACAGAGGCAGGAACATGTCCTTCGGTATACCCGTCATAATGAAAGAGGGAATAAGCACTGAAAGGATACACAATAGAATGAGCAGTTTGGGAATAGAAATTTCCAGCAACGCATCCAATATGGAACGTGATTTTGTTTTGCCCTTTTCAAAATGCTGGTGAATATTTTCAATCGTTACTGTAGCCTCATCTACCAAAATACCAATGGCCAGGGCAAGGCCGCTCAGCGTCATGATATTAATGGTTTGCCCAAATGCGTAGAGCAATAATACCGCTGATAGAATGGAGATGGGAATGGTAAGTACTACAATCAATGCACCACGTTTATCACCCAAAAAAAGCAGTACCATCAGGCCCGTAAGAATGGCGCCTAAGATGCCTTCATGTACCAGGTTGCTGATGGAGCGTTTGATATAAACTGACTGATCAAAAATATAATCAATCTTCACATCATCGGGCAGGCTCGCCTTTAGCTGCTGCATGGAGGCTTTTAAATTTTCCACCACTTTCAGCGTTGAGGCATCAGCTTTTTTTATCACGGGCAAATACACCGACCGCTTTCCATTAACAACTGCATAACCCGTCGTTATATCTGCGGCATCTTCCACAGTGGCAATGTCTTTAATGAACACCATTCCGTTTTCATTCACCCGAACCGGAAGGTTCAAAAACTCTTCAGGGCCTTTCGCCATAGAGTTAACAGGGCTCATGTAATTTTTATCACCCATCCTGATATTGCCAGCCGGTGAGGGGAGGTTGTTTTTTGCCACGGCTGTCATCACTTCTTCTACTGACAGGCCCAGAGACTGCATCAGGTCGGGATTAACCTTGATGACGATTGAACGGATATTGCCACCGAAAGGTGCAGGAGCGGTGATGCCAGGAATGGTGACAAACATGGGGCGGATGCGGGTAAGTACCAGGTTTTGAATTTCACCAATGGATCGCTTATCACTTTCAAAAACCAGTTGCCCAATAGGTAAAGAACTGCCGTCAAAACGAACCACCTGCGGAGGAACTGAACCCGGGGGCAAAAAGCCCATGGCACGGGAAACCTGGGTAGACACATCGGCTGCGGCTTGTGCCATATCAGCATCTGCGTAAAAACTAAGCTTCATAAGCGTAAAGCCCTGGATGCTTTTAAATTCAATATCCTTTACACCGCTGACAAAGACCAGAACTTTTTGAAATTCGTTAGCCATAAAACCGTCCATGTAAGAAGGTGTCAGGCCACCGTAGGGCATTGCTATGTAAATAGCGGGACTTTCAATTTTAGGAAAGATGTCAACATTAATTTTCCGAACCACCAGAAAAGAAAAATATCCAATAGCCAATACCACAACAATAATGGCAACCGGCTTGCGAAGCGCTAAGCGAATAATGTTCATTTTAGTTATGGTTTATAGCATTTAGAATAAAAGAAGGGTTACCCAAAGCTTCGCTTTGGTCAATGAGCTCATTCCACCACGAAGCAATAGAGGTTATGTAATTGCTTTCGGCATCCTGCAATGATTTTTGCAATTGCAGCAGTTCAATTAGATTTATTAAACCATTTTCGTAGCGTACCGTATACAGGTCATAAGCCTGTTGTGCGGAGGTATAAGCTAATCGCGCATCGGCTAACTTTTGCTGTTGCTGTTTCCATCTGGCAACTGCAGTAGCGTACAAGGTATTGAGTTGGAGTTGCCCCTCCTGGTAATTTGACTTGGCCGCCGCGAGTTCGCGGCTGGCAATCATTTGTTTTATCTTGTTTTGAAAAAGCGATGAAAGGTTCCAGGTAATACCTACGCCCACCAGATAACTGCCGGTATTGTTGCTCCAGAGTGCACCTATATTTTTATTAATGTTTCCATCGGCCTCAATGCCCGAGCCACGCACACCCGTACCGGCCAGCAAACCAACAGAAGGATAAACATCTTTTTTTACAGCTTCGAGTTGCGCATGAGAAACGCCAATTGCCGCCTTTAAATAATTGAGATAGGGATGCTGCTCAGATTTGTTTTCCATTATAGTTCTCTCAGATGTAAAACGCCTGTACAAGCTTGTGTCTATGGAAAAATCAGCAGTATCTTCTCCAATCAGTGAAGCCAGTTGCAGCAGCGAGGTTTCCAGCAACGCTTGCTGGTCGTTGATCTTGTTTTGAGATTGAAGTAAGGCTGACTTAATTAACAGCGTATCGGCACCGGGACGCAAACCTGCACCCGACTGACTTTCCAACAATTGAAGCAATCCTGATAGTCGTTTAACATCAGCCTTCAAAATGTTAAGAAGTGCGGCACTTTGCAGTACGGCAAAATATTTTCGGGTAGCCATTGATTGTACCCGGAATTCTTCAAGCGACAAAACAGCCCCGCTTAACCCTATTCCTGAATCAGCAACCGCAACCCTTTTCTGAATTCTCCCAAACTGCATAAAATCCCATTGCAGTAATGCCGATGTATAAAGATTTGGACCGATTGCAGATCCAACACCATTTTTGTTGCTGCCGCTGCTGTTGTAAATACCAGGTAAAGGGAAAAATGAGCCAGGTACAGTTTGGTAGGTACCATAGCTTTGTTGCCCCTGAACATGTATTTCGGGCAATGCCTGTTGCTGTACCAGTTTTTTATTTAGTTTTTGTTGCTCCAGCAATTCTTTTTTGGCAGACAGTGAAGGATATTGCAATGATTTCTGCAACACTTCTTCCAGTGAATACACTTTTTGTTGTGCCTGCATATACTTGGCAGCCAGGATAAAGACCGCTACAGACAACCATATTTTAGGTTTCATTTTTTTCTTTCAGTATAAATTAATAGACAAACCCGTTTCAGCTAAATGCTGAAGCCGTTACAGTTATATATTAAAGGGAAAGAAAAATCAAATCAGCAGGCGCTGTTGTTGAAGGAAGATGGGAAGAGCAGATAGGTGAAATAATTTGCAATCAGCAAAAACACTTGCGGTGCCGCATAGATAATAGTGAATGGCAAAGCCCTCACCAGCAGTAGCTGCTGGTAAGTTAAAAGAGGTGAGCAGATTTTGTTGGCTTGCCTTTTCGCTTACAATCACCTGTTCCGTTACTGTAGCACAGGCATCAGTGCTAATGCTGGTAGTCGATTTTATATGCCTGTTACTCTCTTGTTTTGACCCAGCCAAAGATGATGTTTTAAAGTTGGCCTGCAAAACCCGTTTTAGTGGACAGGAGACGCACAATAGCAATACAGCCATAACAAATATACCCGCAAGAGAAAACCTGCAGTGGGTGAAATATTTTTTATAACTGACTTTATTCATGGTTTGCAAAGAAATTGAAATAATTAAATTTAATAAAACGGCAGAGACAAATTTGTTGTTAAAAAAATTATTTACAGTCACACATGTAATGCAATAGTTTTTCCATAATATATTTCTATCCTCCAATCAGAAACTTCTTGTCAGAAAAACAACGGTCATCACTAAATGCTATGCTGAAAAATATATTCGGGATGAGGGTTGACAAGTTGTAAAGCGGCATGGAACTGTACTGGACTTGTCCAAAAGAAAAAAGGGTGAATTTTGCTGGCAATTGGAAAGTAAAACAGCAAATATCCCAGTCCATTTATTTTTGCTTAAGCTTCTTTAAAGTGAATGGCTCTCCAGGGGCAAGCACATATATACGTCCAGGGTTAACAATGCTCTTCCTGAGTTTTTCGGGATCTGCATTAAATGGACTAAAATCCGGTGAATCAACAGAACCCCAGTGATTTAACAATAATGGCGTATTAGGATACGCATTTGCAATTTTCACAGCCCCTTCAAAAGTAAAATGCCATTCACTATCGGAAAAATCAAAAAGGATCGCATCTGGTGCAGGGTAGTTTAAGTGTTCGGGCAGTAAACGGGAATCGCCCTGGGCCCAAATATTACCATCAGGTGTTTCAATCCAGAACCCACAGGCATCTTCATTTGCAAACCACCGGGTACTCATTCCAGGATAGTGATTTTGATAAGCATGATCAGCAGTCGTAAGTTTTACCCTGACCGGACCTACATTAAAACTATCACCAATATTGTGACCAACTGATGTAAATCCTTCACTTTTCATAAGTGAATCCACATAACGGGTTGAGTGGAAGACTTTAGTAACAGGTTTCAGATCCCTATTAGTTGGCACGCTGTAATGGTCATTATCGGCATGTGTTATAAGTACGGCGTCAAGTTTAGGTACATCTTTTGGTGCAATTGGAAACTTGATCATTACAGGCATATCAAATCCACCGAGTAAGGGATCAACCATTAATGTGGTTCCCCTGCTATTGATAAAATATCCTGCCATACCCAACCAGCGTAATGTAGTATGGTCGGAGGGGCCGAATGCTTTGGAATCAAAGGGTTTTGTTGCTGGTGCTTTAGCCTGGTACTTTTTAGCCTTACTTGTCTTTGCTGTGTCGGTCTGTGCCTGCAGCGTATTCATTGCTGAGAAGAAAAAAAAGGAAAATGTCGCAATGAAAATGATTCTTATGTATTTCTTCATATGACTGTTCATATATTCTGATTAAAGTGAAACACTAGTTGGATTTGCAACTAAGATATTACAAAGATCAGGCTGAATGCGGACATATGCTTATACGAAATACTGATTCTCTTACCATTTTTACTGTCCCGCGTTATTCATTCAAAAACTGATAGCATCAGGCGCAAAAAAATTCCATTCGTGACAGTCCACCTGGGTTTTACCTTACTCGCGAAAGGGTTTTTCCAGGGTTTCGACAGGGTTTTTAAGGACTCCCAAGGCACTCTCAAAGGACTCTGGCAAGGGTCCGTCTTTTTAATAATGCTTAAAATCACGAGTATTGCATAGCATTGTTAACTATCTTAAATAAAAAGATCAGAGGATGCCCATTAGTACACAGATTGCCTGGTTGTTTCTGTTAGCTATTCCAATTGCCTGTGTGGCCTGGACGGTTACGCATGAAGAAGTGTTTAAAGAACCCAGGGAATATTGCAAAAGAAAAAGTGATGCGTGTAAATCTCTTTTAGAAAGAAAATTCTTTTACCTCTTTACCTGCGAATACTGTTTCAGTCATTATGTTACCATTCTATTTCTGATCATTACTGAATACAAATTATTATTCACCGACTGGAGAGGCTACCTGATCGCCGGCTTTGCCCTTGTATGGATCGCCAATATTTATATGAGTATTTTCATCTGGTTGCGGCAGGATGTTAAGAAAGTAAAAACAGAAATCGAAGTGATGGAAAATGAAACAAAATCCGGGGAATGAAAAAAGTGTTTTGTTTCGGTGAATTGCTGATGCGGTTATCCCCTTCACCAAAAGGGAAATGGATCCATGACGCCTCCATGCCGGTTTATATTGGTGGGGCTGAACTCAATGTGGCGAATGCACTTGCCAAATGGAATATACCCGTGAAATATTTTACCGCCCTGCCGGATAATTTCCTGAGCAGGGAAATTGTGGAAGATCTCACCAACAAAAACATCGATTGTTCTGCTATCCACTATTCAGGCAACCGCATCGGAACCTATTATCTAACCCAGGGTGCCGATCTGAAAAATGCCGCACTGGTATATGACAGGGCTGGTTCCTCCTTCGCTGATCTAAAACCGGGAATGATCAATTGGGACAGCATCCTGGATGATTGCCAATGGTTTCATTTTTCAGCTATTAGTCCGGCCCTTAATGATAATATTGCGGCCCTCTGCAAAGAAGCCCTTGAAGTTGCCAGCGCAAAGCGACTCACCATTTCTGTGGACCTGAATTACCGCTCCAAATTATGGCAGTATGGAAAACGGCCGGTAGAAATCATGCCCGCATTAGTTAAACATGCTCATCTCATCATGGGAAATATCTGGTCGGCAGAATCATTACTGGGTATTGAATCTCCACTAAAGGGAAGTGATGGCGCAACCCGTTTTGCACTGATCAATACTGCAGAACAGAGTATGGTTGCTCTGCAGCAGCAATTCCCCCAGGCAAAAACATCGGCTTTAACTTTCAGGATGGATTCATCCTACTGGGCCATCATGCAACACGAGCAGGCGCAGTATATTTCAAAAGAATTTGCACTTGCCGGTGTGATCGAAAAGGCGGGCAGTGGCGACTGCTTTATGGCTGGCTTGATCTATGGAATGCTTTACGATAACGAGCCTGCACAAACGATAAATTTCGCTGCCGCTGCAGCCGCTGGAAAATTATATGAAAAAGGCGATGCTACTCATCAAAGCATCCAAGATGTAGCCAATCGTGTTCAGGAAACAGCATGAAACAGTTGAAGAAAAAACTGGCCAACCCAAGATGAGCTGGCCAATTCTACTTTATCATTTCGGCTTTGCATCATCATTATAGATATCCCTGATGCATACATATTTTCCATCGCGCTTTTCCCAGATGGCCATATACTTTCCTGTATTGATCACTTTTCCCGAGGCATCCTTTGTAGTTGATTTTCCAACTTCGGTGATATAGTTTCCTTCTCCAAATACTTCCACCACATCATAACTTACAGTAGCTCCCTTGGCTCTTTTGGCCAGACCTTCCCCAATATCTTTCCGGATGGCTTCCTTGCCCTGGATCATGGAATTATTATTCCTCAAACTGACCGCATCATCAGCATAGAAAGCAGCAATTGCATTGGTGTCGCGGGCATTGTCGGCCGCAGCCCAGGCTGTTTCAAGATTCTGGATATCTGTTTTAACGGATGCAAGATCAACCTTTGCAGGTTGCTCTACTTCTACCACCGCCTCCGTTTTATCGGCAGCCGTTTCGTTATTACATCCAATAACCAAACCCGATAAGGCGATGCAAACTGTCAGCAATTTTAATTGTTTCATTTTTTTTTGTTTTTAAGTGACTAAGCATGAAATATTTACATGAATAAAATCAGGTTATTGCCATCCATGCCCGAATGTCAAAAAATGCCAAACCATCAGGAATTTCCCCGGCTACGTAGAGAGCAATAAAATGGAAATACCGTAAAAGGTATTTTAGTCCGTTTACCAGTAGGGTATAAAACAAGAATGCTTAAAGAGGGTAAGAGGAATTAAAGATGTATTTTAAATATACTCAGGATTATTCAGTATTTACCAATTTTTATACTGGATTCCGGAAAATGGAGATTTTTTTAGGTGTAGCCCTTACTGGGACTGGCTTTCGAAGTATGTTTCGAATATGCTTCGAATATAGTTTGGCGACCGTGGCCCGGCTATAAGGCGGGGTAAAGATTGGATGGAAAACGCGGTTGCTAACCTATCTCCTTATTGGCAACTGTCATATCAATTTCATTCTCCCATTTTGCCACTACAATGGTTGCTACGGCATTGCCGATGATATTGGTGATGGCCCGGCCCTCGCTCATGAACCGGTCAATGCCGAGGATCAACGCAATGGAGGCAACAGGAATATGGCCCACCACCGGCAGGGTTGCCGCCAGTGTTATAAAGCCACTGCCGGTTACGCCTGCTGCCCCTTTGGAAGTGAGGAGCAATACCAGCAGCAATGTTACCTGCTGACCAATGTCCATAGGCGTATTGGTTGCCTGCGCTAAAAAAACGGCAGCCATGGTCAGGTAAATGGATGTGCCGTCGAGATTGAATGAATAACCTGTTGGAACCACGAGCCCCACTACCGGTTCTGAACAACCGATGTTCTCCAGTTTTTTTATTAGTCCGGGTAATGCCGATTCAGATGAAGAGGTACCAAGTACTATCAGTAATTCTTCTTTGATAAAAGCGAGTAAGCGGAAAAGATTAAAGCCTGCATATTTGAGGATGCCCCCCAATATGAAAATGATAAAAATGATGCAAGTGATATAGAATGCTATCATCAGTTGCCCAAGTGATGCCAGTGAACCAACTCCATATTTTCCTATGGTAAAGCTCATGGCGCCAAGTGCTCCCAGCGGAGCCAGCTTCATGATGATCTTCAGCAATGCGAATAGTCCATACTCCAGCGATTGTATTCCCTGTAACAATGGCCTTGCCCTGTCGCCGATCTTTGAAAGAGCGAGGCCCAGCAAAACAGAAAAGAACAGTACCTGCAGGAGGTCGCTGTTAGAAAGCGCATTCACAATATTGTCGGGGATGATATGCAGAATGAAATCCACCACCGACCGGCTCTTCCCTTCTTTTACATAGTCCTGGATAAGCGTGTTATCAAGCGAAGCGGCATCGATATTCATCCCCTTGCCTGGTTGGAGAATATTGATCACTACGAGTCCGATGATCAATGCCAGGGTTGTAACCACTTCAAAATAAAGGATAGCTTTCACGCCCACCCTTCCCACTTTCTTGGTATCCTGCATACCCGAGATACCGGTAACGATGGTACAGAATATCACAGGGGCGATCATCATCTTTATCAGCTTGATAAAGCCATCACCAAGGGGCTTGAGCGCTGTTGCAAGGGAGGGATAGAAATGTCCAAGCAATATACCGATCACTATGGCGATGATCACCTGAACATAGAGAACCTTGAGATACTTCATGCTTTGCAGATAGTTAGCTCTACAAGATAATAGCTCTGCTGCTAACGGTTAAATATTTTATGGGGATCAGGTTCCGAAGGAGAAACTGAATGCAACCCATGATCCGTCGGGAGCAATGCCGAGAATGCGCATGCGGGTATTGGGATTGGCAAGCATTGCCTCTTCAATATCTGCCGTGCTGTTCACTTCCCTGCCATTCACCTGGGCAATGATGGTACCGGCCGGGATGCCGAGTTTATCAAAAAAAGCATCCTTATCAACCCGGGTAACAACCACGCCGGCATTGAGTCCGAACCGTTCTTTTAGTACCCTTGATATGGGTGTGAAGGAAGCGCCGAGTTTGTTATAGATCTCCCTGAGCTTTTCATCATTAACACCAGCAGGTGCTTTTCTCTCGCCCTGCAATATCACTTTGATCTTTTGCTTATTACCATTTCGCAGGTAGGCCAGGTCAATCGTATCGCCGGGCCGGTGCCGGGCTATCTGCTCAGAGAATTCTGCCGAAGAAAATAGGTCATTGCCATTAACCTGCTGGATGATATCACCCTCTTCCAATCCCGCCCCTGCGGCGGCACTGCCTTCCATGATACCAGTTATCAATACCCCGGATACCGAGCCGGGCTTAATGCCCATTTGTTTCATCCACTGGCTCTCGTCGGCAGGCGCGGGAAATGCAACGCCCAGCACCCCACGCTTTACCACGCCAAATTCTGTGAGGTCGTCGAGTATCTTTTTTGCCAGGTTAACAGGTATTGCAAAGGCGTATCCGGCATAACTACCGGTGCGGGTAGCAATGGCTGTATTGATCCCTATTAATTCACCTTCCCTGTTTACAAGGGCACCGCCGCTATTACCCGTATTGATGGCCGCATCGGTCTGGATAAATGATTCCACGGCAGTACTGCCAAGGTGATCATTAGGCGATACTGAAGTATTTTCTATCACGCCAATGCTCCTTCCCTTGGCACTGATGATACCGGCGGTAATGGTTGTATTCAGTGAGAAAGGATATCCTATCGCCAGCACCCACTCACCTACTTCCACTTCATCGGAATTGCCCGATTTCACATAGGGAAGATCCCTGGCATCTACCTTGAGCAGGGCCAGATCGGTATCGGGATCTGTTCCTACAAGTTTTGCTTCAAATTCGCGGCGGTCAGGAAACACCACCAATATGCGCAATGCATTTTCCACCACATGTCCATTGGTGGCAATATAACCGTCGGGAGATACGCAAACGCCTGATCCGGATCCATTGCCCCAGGCTTTTTCGGCAGAGGGTGATCCGAGTATTGCATCCACTGAAAAACGTGGGGCTGCCGATGGACCAAGAACAGTTTTGATATGTACCACACCCGGAACTGCATTCCTTGATGCCTGAACAAAAGAGGGATATGAATCCTGCGCCGCAGGTTGGGCAAGCGGGGGTGGATTGTTTTTTTGTCCCAGCTTGTAGGAGAGCCAGGCAATCAATGCCATTGCCACCAGGATGACCGGAATAAAAACTGCATTTCTCTTCATGTTCCCAAAAATACTCAAAATCGGTTCCAACTAGCGATTTACCGGCCTGGCTAAGCCAAGCTTTAACGAAGTATATCATTGATCTGGCTGATCTCATCCGCTGAAAACTGGTAGTTTTCAAGGCAGCGTATTGAATCGTCGATCTGTTCGGGGCGGCTGGCACCTATCAATACGGAGGTGATCCTTGGATCTTTCGCAACCCAGGAGAGGGCCATCTGGGCCAGACTTTGTCCGCGCCTCCCCGCCAGTTCATTTAGTTTCGCCGCCTTTTGGATCAGCTCGTCGGTAATAGCGTTTTCTTCCATGGCGCCATTGCCAAGGTGGCGGGCCGCTCTTGAAGTTTCAGGTATGCCTTTGAGGTATTTATTGGTGAGTAGTCCCTGTGCAAGGGGTGAAAATGGAATACAGCCAATCTGTTCTTCTCCCAGCACATCGAGGAGGCCATCTTCTATCCACCGGTCAAACATATTGTATTTGGGCTGGTGGATGAGGCAGGGCGTTCCAAGCTGCTTCAGGATCTTTGCTGCTTTGCGGGTTTCCTCGGCGCTGTAACTGGAGATACCCACATAAAGGGCCTTGCCCTGGCGAACGATGAGGTCGAGCGCACCCATGGTTTCTTCCATTGGGGTGGAGGGATCGGGACGGTGGTGATAGAATATATCAACATAATCGAGCCCCATTCTTTTCAGGCTTTGGTCGAGGCTGGCAACCAGGTACTTCTTTGAGCCAAGATCGCCATAGGGCCCGGGCCACATAGGCCATCCGGCCTTGGAGGAAATGATGAGTTCGTCGCGGTGGTCACGAAAATCCGTTTTCAGTATCCTGCCAAAATTCTCTTCTGCTGAGCCTGGGGGCTGACCATAATTATTGGCGAGATCAAAATGGGTGATGCCAAGGTCAAATGCCCTTCTTAATATTGCCCTGCAATTTTCGATAGGGTCAATATCTCCGAAGTTATGCCAGAGTCCAAGAGAGAGCGCGGGAAGCTTTAAGCCACTGTTTCCACAACGGCGGTATTCCATGGAATCATACCGCGATGGAGAGGGAGTATAGGACATAGATAGTCAGTTATTTTTTTTGAGAGGGGTTTTTGATCTTCATGTTAACCGGATCCCAATGTATGATCTTCTGTTCAAAATAGCTATCGTTACAGGCAAGGCAGGGAGCCGCTGCCCTGAAGCCAAATACGCCATCTTCAACAACCGTTTTTCCTGTTCTTACGGCATCAAAGAAATTGGTGAAATGTTCCACATGATCATTATAACCGGGAGGAGCTTTATATTCTATATCGGGCTTGGTGGGTGTTTTCTGGTCTTCTGCGCTATAGCGATTATTATATGACTGTCTTAATCGTTCCTGCATGGCTTTAGGATAGGTTTCCAATGCATCCCATCCACCAATACCTGGAGCCTTTGGCATGAGGCTGTGGCGGATGATAAGACTATTACCTCTGATCTCCATTGCCCCTTCCTCCCCTATCATTTTTACTGACCCTGTATCACCACTTCCACTAATGAAATTCACACGCAGACTCATCTGGAAAGGATCATGTGCTTCGCTTTTTGGATAATCCATGATGGCCGCCATAACATCTGGCACATCCCGACCATCTTTCCAATGACTTAGCTGTCCGGAGGAAAAGATCTTTTCCGGTCCAAGCGATCCGGTGATCACATGAAGTTTTGATAAGAGGTGAACATAAAGATCGCCGGCCACACCAGTTCCGAAATCGCGGTAGTTACGCCACCAGAAAAACTTCTTCGCATCATAGGGGATCTTTTTAGTGCCGGCGATATATTTATCCCAGCTAACCGTTTCAGGGGATGCATCATCAGGCATGGTATATTGCCAGGCCCCGAGTGCACTCTGGCGGTCAAAAGAGGCTTCCACCATATTCAGTTTTCCTATGGCACCGGCCTTATATAATTCAGCGGCCTTGGCAGCAACAATACTACTCACCCCCTGGCTGCCGATCTGTAACACTTTACCGCTTGCCTTTTGCGCAGCTATCATGGGAAGTCCCTCGCTGATACGATGCACCATGGGTTTTTCGCAGTAAACAGCTTTACCGCTCTTTAGTGCATCAGTTGTTATTCTTGCATGCCAGTTATCACTGGTGGCAACAATAACGGCATCAATATCTTTCCTGCTGATGATATCGCGGTAATCGGAACTGACAATAAGTTTATCGCCATAGAGTTCTTTGGCGCGGGCAAGCCGACCCGTGTAGAGATCACAAACAGCAACCAGTTCAACGCCGGGAACCTTGAGTGCAGAGGCAAGGTTTCTGAATCCCATGATACCCATCCCGATCACGCCAATACGAATGGTATCATTAGGAGAAAAAGGTCGGTTAAAAGGAAGAATCCTTTCTTCTATGGGTTCATTGGCAAGAGAGCTAAAACCACTTGCAGCCAGCAATAAAGCGGAGCCGCTCATCGATTGAAGAAATTTCCGGCGGGAGGATTGCTTTTTATTTTCAGCCATAATTTTCCTTTGTGCTTTATCATTAAAGATAAGCACGCAGGGGAAAAAAGGCCAGGAAAAAATCATAGTCCTTTGTCCGGTGCCGGCACTTCAGCGGGAGGCTCATTATAAGGCTCCTCTTCAGGTATCATATCAGGCTCCTCTTCCGGAATCATGGGTTCTTCTTCAGGCTCCTCCGGTGGTGCAACTTCCGGGAACTTTTCAGGCCGCGGTAACTGGTCAGGTTCATCGGGCTGTATTCTCTTTGGCATAAACGGATTTTATATTGAAATTAAACTCTATTTTCCGATCATGAATCAGGAGAATCTCAGAACCGTTGCCGTAACGCGTTATGTCATGCCTTTGCGCGAAGGCGGGTCGCTGCCGGCCATTGCAGAAGCGGATGATGATTTTCTGTATGTGCTTAAGTTCCGCGGGGCGGGCCAGGGCGTGAAGGCACTTATTGCCGAACTGATCGGTGGAGAAATTGCAAGGGCATTGGGATTTAAAGTCCCGGAGATCGTGTTCGCAACACTCGATGAAGCATTCGGACGCACAGAGCCAGATGAAGAGATACAAGACCTGCTGAAAGCAAGCGTGGGACTAAACCTCGGCCTCCACTATCTTTCCGGTGCCATATCATTTGACCCGGCTGTGAATAATGTTGATCCATTGCTGGCATCGCGGATCGTATGGCTTGATTGCCTGCTGACCAATGTTGACCGAACGGCAAGAAATACCAATATGCTGATGTGGAATAAAGAGCTATGGTTGATAGATCATGGCGCTGCGCTTTACTTTCACCACTCCTGGCAAAACTGGGAACAACAATCGGTGAGGCCCTTCCAGCATATAAAAGATCATGTGCTGATATCTTACGCAACAGAACTGGAAAAAGTAAATAATGAATTCCGTTCCAAATTAAATCCGCCTCTCATTGAATCGATCATATCATTGCTACCGGAGGAATGGCTATTCGGTTGGTCAGATAGTGAAAGCCCGGCGGAGATACGCCGGGTGTATGCAGAATTTTTAAACAGGAGGATAGCTAACTCAGAAATTTTTGTAAAAGAAGCACAGCATGCAAGAGAATCATTTGTTTGAATATGCCATTGTTCGGGTAGTGCCAAAAGTGGAGAGGGAAGAATTCATCAACGTGGGTGTGATCCTCTATTGCCCTTCCAAAAAATTTCTTGGATGCCTCTTCACGCTGAATGAATCAAAGCTGAACATGATGAATTGCCAATTGGATATGGAGGAACTGAAACAACACCTGAATGCCTTTGAAAAAATCTGCATGGGGGCAAAAGATGGCGGTCCAATTGCGAGGCTTGATCTGCCATCAAGATTCCGTTGGCTCACGGCAACAAGAAGTACGGTATTGCAATCATCAAAAGTGCATCCGGGACTGTCACCCGACCCGGCCAGGATGCTGGATCATTTGCATAGGCAACTGGTACTGTGAAATGCTAAAGATATTTCGTGAACCATCTTGCTGCCAATGCTGAAACCTTTTCCATGGCACCTTCTTCTTCAAAGAGATGGGTAGCCTTATGAACGATCTCCAGTTTACAGGGGCAGTGCAAATTTTGGAGTGCTAATTCATTCAGATCGATCACCACTTCATCATTACCACCCACAATCAGTAGTACCGGTACATTTACTTTGTCAAGAATATTTATTGCGAGGTCGGGCCTTCCACCCCTGCACACAACCGTTTTGATGAGCGGGTTAGAAGCTGCTGCATATAATGCGGAAGCAGCGCCTGTACTTGCACCAAAAAAACCAAAATTCAATCCCCTTGCATAAGGCTGTTGAGCGAGCCATTGTGTAACAGCATCAAGTCGGCTGCTGAGCAATGGAATATTGAACCGGTTATCGCGATCCATGTCTTCTTCCGGAGTGAGCAGATCAAATAATAAAGTTCCAAAATGAAAACTGTTGAGAAAGGAAGCGACCATTGTATTCCGGGGACTGCGCCTGCTGCTTCCGCTTCCGTGTGAGAATATGACAATGCCTTTAGGATCATCAGGAATAAAAATATTACCTATCAGATGAAGATCACCAACAGGGATTATAATTTCTTCTGCTAACACTTCAGATGAATTTAGATTTCAATGGAAGTTGTAAGTTCATCGGGAAGTTCATTTTTCAGCAATGCCTGGTTTACTACTTTTGAATGCAGGTCGCCAATAACTTCCCTTGCCGCTTCTTCGAAAGAAGATGACACACGTCTTGAGAATAAATTATCAGAATAGATGGTGAGCCGGATCTCGCAGATCTTATTTTCAAGAGATGCAGGATCGTCAATACGGAAGTTGATCTCTGCCCGCGATATATTTTTATTAAGATTGGATAGATGCATTATCTCTTTCTCCAGTTCCAGGAGGAATTTCTCGTCCACTTTCTGGTAGGGACTATGAATTTCGATGGTCATATGGCTGGTATTACTATCTGATAAAACTAATTCCAGTTGCCTGAATGGATTATGACGATACTCATCATTTCAAATGATTGTATTCATTCCGGTAATATTATCCAAACATAAAGCATCAAGCTTTGTTGTTCGATTATTGCAATTCAACCTTATTGCAGATTTTCAGCCCATCTTGTTGAAAATTTTAACATAGTTAAAACGATTAATCATGAAAGTATTATTTGTATTGACCTCCCACAGTGAACTGGGTAATACCGGCAAAAAAACCGGCTTCTGGATTGAAGAATTCGCGGCTCCTTATTACACGTTGCAGGATGCGGGCGTTGAGATAGAACTTGCCTCGCCAAAGGGTGGACAACCTCCTATTGACCCTAAGAGTGATGAGCCCGAAAGCCAGACGCCTGCTACCATCCGCTTCAAGGAAGACAAACCATTACAGGAGAAGCTGGCAAATACAAAAAAGATAACAGAGGTTTCGGCCGATGATTTTGATGCGGTATTCTATCCGGGTGGTCATGGACCATTATGGGATCTTAGCACAGATGCGGATAGTATCAAACTGATCGAATCATTCTGGCGTGCAGGCAAGCCCGTTTCTGCGGTTTGTCACGCGCCTGCTGTGCTTTTGCATGTAAAAGAGAAAAATGGTGAGCCACTTGTAAAAGGAAAGCATGTTACAGGCTTTACCAATTCAGAAGAAGCCGCAGTGCAGCTTACGGATGTTGTGCCCTTCCTGCTGGAAGATGCATTAAAAGAGAAGGGGGGACTATATTCGAGTAAGGCCGACTGGGCTTCTCATATTGTAACGGATGGTTTACTGATAACTGGGCAGAACCCTGCTTCTTCAGAAGCAGTGGCGGAACAGTTAATGGTACTGTTAAATAAATAAAAAAATCTCAACAGAAATTACGGGATATGCTGTGTGAATGCTGATTTCATACAGTATATCCCGTATAAATATACCTGCATCAGGTAATTTTCGCCCCGATATGGGAAGCTCCAAAAAATATACAAAATCCATGCACGATTTTTGTTCTAATGGCAACCATCTGCTATACCTCATCGTCTAACAGCAGAATAAAATAAATCAGCTATTGAATAAGAATCCAATGAACTACCGTTATTCAGGCATATTCTTCGCCTTGTTTGCCACAGCAATCTTAAGCTTCGCAGGTATCAGAAGTGCATCTGGTGCAAGAGAAAGCAATCCGGGTTATATGATCAATAAGAATAGCATACCTGCAACAGATAGTAATATAACCGAATCGGCTACCGCAGAAATATCATCATCCATGATGATGTATGAGAGTCTGGGCCTTGCTGAAATTGGTCTTGGTATAGAAGCCTTTGAACTTGCGCTAAAAGGTTATGAAAAACTGAAAATGGCTGGTAAGCTGGAACGTGATCAATTGTTGACGATTGCAGATTTCAGTCAGCCCAGCACACAGAAAAGACTTTATATAATTGATTTCAACAAGCAGCAACTCCTTTTCAACACCTATGTTGCACATGGCCGCAATTCAGGCAAGGAGCAGGCTGTTCATTATTCCAACACGATGTCTTCCTATAAAAGCAGTCCGGGTTTTTATCTCACTGAAGAAACCTATTACGGAAGCAATGGATATTCCTTAAGATTAGAGGGACTGGAGAAAGGGATCAATGATAATGCTGACAAAAGAGCCATTGTAATGCATGGTGCAGATTATGTAAGCGAGCGGTTGATAAGAAGCCAGGGATTTCTTGGCAGAAGCCAGGGTTGTCCGGCAGTGCCTGTTAAGCTTGCAAGGCCCATCATAAATACTATAAAAGATGGCAGTTTACTCTTCATTTATGCGCCGGTGAATTTTTATGCGCAACGTTCCACACTGATAAACTAATTATCAATATTTGTTTTGAAGCATGATAAGGGAAGAAGCATTTCCTTTATCATGCTTCATTGCTTTTTGCTGCCTGATACCGGCTCCGAAATCAGCGTTTCCGATCACGATATCTGGCATAGCATCCCCATTAAAATCACCTGTATCCATTGAGATCCAGTTGCCTTCTGAAACTTCCCTGAATGAAAAGGGATTGAAAACATTTTGTCCGCTATTCATCCATAAGATGAATCCTTCTGCCGGAATGGATTCATGATCAGGGAAAAAAGATATGGATGCGATATCCAGGTCTCCATCTTTATCGAAATCAACCGCCATTGCTTTTCCGGCGCCGTTCATGGGAAGAAATAGTGCCTCTTCAAATTTATTCTGCTTATTGTTGAGATAAACCCTGATGCCATGATAGGCTTTGAGGATAGGGGGATAGTCACCATTATCACCATTGGTAGCGAGAATATCCGCATAACCATCCCCGTTCATATCCACCATTTCGAAATAATTAGACCCATAGGTGGGTGGAAAATGCAATAAACGTTCTTCCAGAAACTTTCCTCCACCCTGGTTCTTAAATAAAAATATCCCTTCGTCACCTTGAGCCATCATCGCAATAATATCTTTGAGGCCATCATTATTAATGTCGCGGATTTCTGTTCTGATAGCGCCTGGAAGTGGGCGGAGAATATGTTTCCTGAACCCGCCTTCATCCAGATTTTCAAACCAACTCAATTGGCCTGTGATATTACCAAATTCACAGATAACAATGTCTTCCCTGCCATCATTATTAAGATCTGCGTAGCTGGCATGAACCGGCCGTTGCAGGCTGTCTAAGAGGATGGTTGATTTTCCGGAATTTTTATCAATGGAAAGTAACTGTCCGATTTTGAGGTCAGAGGGTTGCAGTACGCCCATGGTGAGCACCATCAGTTTTTTCTCTTTTATTACGAGGTTTGATATACCTACCCCTACAGGAAAGGAGTCTACTGTAGTAAAAGTTGGATCTGAAACATAAAGTTGTTGGGAGAGACCATCACCAAAGAAGACACTCTTGCTTAAGGTATCGATCTTTACCATGGTGGTAACCGGCTGACTATTACTGAAAGCAGGGATAGTTGTATGGAAGCCCTCCATTCCGATATGTATAGAAGGGGATTTATTTTCTCTGGGCAAAGGTTCAGCGGGTGATTGAGCAAGGTAATAATGGGTGATCTTATTCCATTCTTCCAGCGTCATCAGATCTGTTTTACCGGTGCCCACATAATGATTCATACCAAGGTGGCGAAAGCCCACAAGCTCCCCCATTTTGGGTAAAACATAATTGGCCCAGGTGGTTTTGTTCAACCATTCAGCTTCGGGAACGAGGTGGCAGGAAACACAGTGTTTTTTGGCAAGTGCATGACCTTCCCGCGCCTGCCCGTCAACATATTTTCTTTGATCTTTACCGGTACAAAAGCTTAGCCAGGCGACAAAAATAAAAACAAGGGTGGATACAATTACAAGTTTCCGTGTGATCATTTAGACTGGTTGGTTTTCTGCAAGATATAATTACCCACCCATAGTCCCTGTTTTGTACCTTCTTCAACACCTGAGCGATAATGTATTCCTCCATAAACCCTGCTAATAGAAGCTTCAGTGGCAGCATCCAGGAAGGAGTTAAAATCTTTTTCCATGCCTATATATTCTTTATCACTGTCATCATGAAAGGAAAAATTATCGCCCAACAATCCGGTGAGGATGGTTGCTGCTGATGCCGATATTACACTATGTCCGCTGGGGTATTCGGGGAAGGGAGGTGTTTGCAGAAAGGGCACCCATTTCTCATCAATAATTTCATTGATGACTGTAACCGGACGAACAACTTCGGAATGAAATTTCTCTTCCCAGCAGGAGATGAAACCTTCCATTAATCCTACTGCGGTAAGTGCCAGTATCCTTGCGGTGAACACTTCATCTGCTTTTGCTTTTTTTGCTGCAATGGAAGCGATTCCCATCCAATGCCCGCCGGGAGTGATCTTTTTATTGGCAAACATCATATGACCGGTATGTTCTACAACAATTGGATTGTCGTCCCAGTAAGTGGCAATATCTTTTAATTGCTGTGTGAGGTTAGTACTGATAGTATATACTTCATTAACGCTCTTAAAGAATGCACTGGATGTATCTGTGCTATAGGCTGGTGGTGGCGGTAATTTATATTGGGAGGAGGAATCGAGTACAAATGTTTTCATATCACCCCAGCAAGGCTCTATGGCATCAGAATAATCCGGTGGTGTGGGTCGCCATTTTCCCGGGGCATGACTGCCGATATAACGTGCCTTACCCCTCGACTGCGGATAATTATCTTTTGCAGCACGCGCGAGTATGCGCTTCGCAATTTCTTCCCCGAAGGCTACAGATCGGTCAAAAGTTTCCTGGTCTAATTTATCATTGAAATTATCCAGCAGCTCATTTTCATAGATCTTCAGGGTATCGGTTGAGAAGGTCACTTTATAGGCCACTGAAAAAAAAGCTTTCGAAGCAGCCAGCAAGAAATCATAGTCTTTCCCTGTCTCGGGTTCCGGCATTTTTTCAAATCCATTCAATTTTTCTGTGAGGGATGGATTTCCTGGTTTGGCAAACCTCACCGCTTCATAAGAAGCGAGTGAAGTATAGGAATAGATACGGGCTGCTACTGGTGGCGAAAACACATCATAAATGATCAGGTCGGTCAATCTTTTCTGGTTCTGGTGAAGAACCTCCGGACCATCCAGATTCATGGAAGCTATCTTAGATTTTTCTTTGCATGCGGAGAAAAAAAATAAACTGATTATTAATAGTAAACTACATGCTTTAAACAAATGTTTCATTAACTCAAATTATTAAAAAGATATTACTCTGTTATTTCCTTTTGAATTCACCATCCTGATCTCCTTCAGATTGTTACCGGCATTAATGAACCGGCCTGATTGGGAGAGGAAGGAAGAACCATAATGTAATTCCAGTTTCTGTTTTCTGCCGTCGTTGTAAGTGAGCTCAGCATAGATATCATCCCGCTCCACAGGAATTGACTTAGGCGCATTCTTCCATTCAAAAATCTTAAGGGGTCCCCTGTTCTGGGCGGCGGCTAAAAGAGTGGATCCTCCCTGCTTCCTCAATTTCACCAGGCTCTTTCCATTTCCGGGAATATAAAATCCGGATCTACTGATCTGCATGGGTATAAATCCTCCTTTCCCATCCCCCTTCATATAAAGACCATTGAAGGCATCATACCTGCCTACTGAAACTTCCGTTCCATAATCATTTCCATTCATTACTATGTCAAGGAACCCATCGTTATCAAAGTCTTCTGCTACCATACCCTTGATGGGTGCTACCTGTGCTGCGGTTGGAAGTGCAACTATTTCAAATACTCCCTTGCCATTGTTCCGGAGAAAAGCAGACTCGAGGTAGTTGGCTTTAAGTACCAATGCCGTCTTCAGATCTTCCGGTTTAAATAATTTATCGATGGTTGCATCAGCAAAGAGGTTATAGTTCTGGAATTTTCCTCTAAGGCTGATGATCTGTTTGATAAGATCATCCCTGGTTTGTGCAGGATACTCTTTTAATTTACCATCCTTACCGGGAAGGTATAAAGTGGGGATGGCATCGAAGCTTTCATTGTTGTCAAAATCTTTTGCATAGATCCGCACGGGGTGTTTCTCGTTTGCACGATAAAAAGAATTCAATCCCATATTTCCCGCTATATAATCGGTGTCACCATCACCATCAAAATCGCCGCCGGTGATACTATTCCAGAATCCGGTTTTTTCGTTGATGCCTGAGAGTGATGAAACATCATTGAATGTACCCTGCTCATTTCTGAAAAATTTAATAGGCATCCATTCGCCTGCAAGAATGAGGTCGGTCCACCCATCATTATCAAAATCAGTAAAGAGTGCATCGCATACCAATCCAACATCTTTCAGCCCTGCTGCCACTTGATTGGTTACATCTGTGAAAGCAGGTTTACCATTTTTAGTATCATTGCGCCATATAAAACTGGATACGGGTTTTGGATAATTCCATGGCTCTACCCTACCCGCCACGAAAAGGTCGAGGTCACCGTCCTTATCGTAATCAATTGCCCGAACGCATGACTTACTGGTAAAATTTTGCGGGATGGCCGAGGTATCCATAGTGTATCCCCCCTTTCCATCATTCAGGTAAAATTTATCCTGGTAAAAACGGGAATTGGGTTCGTTCTCATAGCTGCCGCTGCTGGTGTAGAGATCAGGGTCTCCATCGCCATCGGCATCAAAAAGCAGCAGTCCCATATCCTCCCATGTTTTCGTACTGCCATCAACGCCGGGAATCAGCGGTGATGATGTGAACTTACCATCAGTACCCTGCAGTAATTTCATGGCGCTGTAAGAATAGGATCCGCCGGCAATGATATCATCGGTTCCATTTCCGTCTATATCGCCAACAGCCAATGCTGGTCCATATTCCGAGAGTTTATGTGGCAATAGTTTCTGGATATTGAAGTCTGTAAAATCATGCTCCTGGTGCGTATAAGAGAGGCCGGTTTCAGCAGTAATATCTTTAAAGGGTGATTGCGCTAATTGTTGCTCTATGTGAAACGATGATTGCCTTGCATCGGATTGTTTCAACTTGAGTAGTTGTTTGGTTGCTACGTTCTTCAATAATTGCGTGCTGCCATCCCACCACTTCACCCGCAAAGAATCAATCTGAGAAAATTCTCCTAACCCAAAATGGGCTATGTTTTGCATACTGGAAAGATAGCCCCGGTAAGGAGTATGTTCATACACCTGCATTTTCCCTTTGCCGTAATAGAGTTCCACCCATGCGCCAATGCCGTCGCGGTTCTGTGCAGTTCCTTCAAATTTTAGCTGGAGATAGTTATTGGATTTTTCATTGTCATGATCCGTTCTGTTTTCATAGACCATGGAAACCTGGTTGGTATTATTGATCACCAGATCCATATCACCATCATTATCTAGATCACCATAGGCAGCTCCACTGGAGAAGGTTGGCTCACCAAGTCCCCATTCTTCGCTTACTTCTGAAAAGGTACTGTTACCATTATTGCGGAAAGCATAGTTATGCAGTTTCACTTCCGGTATCTGTTCGAGCAACAGATCTTTTGGAGCGATATTACTTGCCGATACACGGTAGGTCATGAAATCACGGTCAGTAATATCTTTCGGATAACCATTGGTGATGATCATATCGCGGAAACCATCATTATCAAAATCCGTTACAAGAGGTGCCCAGCTCCAGTCTGTTTCTGCAACCCCTGCGAGGAATGCGATATCACTGAATACGGGATGATTCAGTTTATCATTGCTGTCAATTGCCATGCCCTGGTTGAGTTGGAGGGTATTCCTGACATATTGGTACTGGTAATTGAATTCTTCGTTATTGATATTGCTCTGGTAGTTATTTGCCGCCATCATCATTTTCTTGCGATAGTTGGATGCGGGTAACATATCTACTGCAATCACATCAACGAGTCCATCATTGTTGATATCCACTACGTCATTGCCCATGGCCGAATAGGAAGTATGTTTGAAGTACTCTGCTGCCTTATTGGTAAAAGTTCCATCCTGGTTATTGATCCACAGGAGATCATTTGAGAGGAAATCATTAGTTACATAAATATCCTTCCATCCGTCTTTATTTATGTCGGTTATGTTGAGTCCGAGGCCATACCCTTCAATAAGAATTCCGGCTTCGCGGGAAACATTTGTGAAAACGGGATGGCCTTTGAGTGAATCAAAATCGTTGCGGTAAAGCCTGTCGGTATTAGCGGCTGAGCCATCTGTTCTTTTCTTTTTGTACTGGTTGGGATAGCGATCCTCACCTACTTTATTGGTAAGGATATAAAGGTCAAGATCACCATCATTATCATAGTCAAAAAATGCCGCGTTGGTTGTATGCCCTGTATCCGCTACGTTATAGGCAATAGCTTCATCACTAAAAACAGGTTTGCCTTCTGCATCATTTCCTTTATTGATGAAGAGCATATTTGCCCTTAGTGATGCATCATTTTTAATGGATGCTCCAACATAGAGATCCATCAATCCGTCATTATTTATATCAACAGCAGCCACGCCTGTTGACCATCTGTCACCCGCCTGCAGTTTTGCGGTTTCCGTAACATCTTTAAAATGCATTTTACCCTCATTCAGGTAAAGCTTATTGCCTGTCATGTTGCCTGTAAAAAAGATATCCTGTAAACCATCATTGTTGTAATCTGCGATGGCCACTCCGCCCCCGTTATAAACATATTCAAGATCGAGAATATTGATTGAATCAGATTCTTGGATCGTATTCGTAAAATTAATTCCGGAGTCGTCGGGATCCAGTAAATGGAACACATTGTCTTTCCGGTTATTGCAGGATGCAAGGATCAGGATAGGGAGGAATAAAGAGATATAAAACTTCATTTTGTGGCAAGTTTTCGCATCGAATTTAACCATTAATAGCATGCAGCTTAATAGAAAAGGGCAGATGCTATCTGCCCTTTTCTTTGTGATTAAAGAACATGGTTCATATGAACTATTCTTTTAGTTATATCCAGGATTTTGCTGCAGTGTGGATGTTCCACCAGATGTATGCAGGTCTATCTGAGATTGAGGAATCGGGAAATATTCATTTTTTCCAGCCTGGAAAGTTGCTGATCCATAACCAGCGCTGAGTTTAGGCTTCTCATAGTTCAGGAATGCATTGAGTGTTTCAGCAGCAACACCCCAACGAACCAGGTCAAAGAAGCGATGGCCTTCCATGCCGAGTTCAAGTTTGCGTTCGAAACGAACAGCAGAGCGGGCAACCGCAGCATCCGTCCATGGGGTTAGATAAGTAGAGATCATATATTTTGCCTCTGTTGTTGGAACAAATGTTGCGGGCTTGGCTGCTCTGGCACGAACCATGTTAACATATTCGCGGGCTTTTTCCAATGAACCACCACCATCAATTTCTGCTTCTGCGGCCATGAGGAGTACATCTGCAAAACGAATGATCTTGTAGTTAATGGCAGTAAGACCACTTGCCCAGTTGGTACCGTCGGTAAGTTTACCAGCCTGGTTCTGATAGTAGGCGTTCTTCTTTGGTGCATAAGGGCCACCATTACCCTGGTCACGAATCCATGCTTTACCGGGATGAGGACCCCAGTCAAGATACGGGATACCCCTGCGACCAACGGTCCAGTCAAGTCTTGGATCGAGGTTTCCTTTATCAGTGGTAAATGCAGCTGTTGATTCCAGTCCCTGGTCATTTACAACCTGGTTGGCACCAATATTATAAGAACCATCCAGGAGGGGAAGACCTGTAGCATTGGTACGGAATGAATTCACGAATTCAAATGAAGGCTGGAAGAATCCGCAGCAACCGCCGGGACCACCATTATACGGGAAGTTCAGAATCTGGTCATAATTAGCATTGATACCACCGGATCCATCATTGATAGAGGCTTCATACGCAAAAACAGTCTCTGCTCTTACAGCAGGGTCGTTTTCCCTGTCGGCATTGAAGAGGTCATGGTAAGCAGGCGCCAGTGCATAGGGTGTTCCCGCAGAATTCTTACCATTGGTAATAACATCTGTCAGGATCGGACGTGCAGCAGTATAATCACCCTGGAATAACAAAGCTTTGGCATACATAACATGTGCAGCCCATTGGTTTACCCTTCCTATTGCATTGGGTTTTTCGAGGAGATTTTTGCGGGCTAAATCCAGATCTTCCATAATCCGTGGCCATGCATTATCTGTATTGGAAACTTTGGCGTTAGCTACTGAAACAGTTTCATCTACATAAGGAATATTATTCCACATTTTCTTGGCCTCAAAATGATAGAAGCCACGAAGGAACCTGGCTTCAGCCATTAACTGTGTTTTTTCAGCTGGCTGGATATCCGCATCTGTCAGGTTGTTGAGGATACGAATGGTGGCATTGGTTCTGGCTATACCTTCATATAAAGCACTCCATTTAATATTGAAATAGTTATTGGTTGGAAGAGCCGCGTATTGCTGGATAGGAACAATATTAGCCTGGTCACCGGCATCAGATCCTTTGTTGGCCTCACCACCAACAATACTGCCATAAACCCAGTTTGATCCGCCCCCTTCCCATCCGCTTCCTTTAAGGGAAGCATAAGACCCGATCAGGAATTGCTGGGCTCCTTTGTAGCTCTGCGCTTCCTGTTCCGTAAGCAATCCGGTAGTGGACTGGTTCAGGAAGTCCTTGTTACAGCCTACCAGGCTAATAACGGACGCCAGTGAAAAAATTGAAACGTATTTAATTCGCTTATTGAACATTGTAGTATTTTTTGAGGTTAACTGTATTCTTTTATAATCCAACACTTAAGCCGAATACAACCTGCTTGTTTACCGGATAGTTACCAATATCCACACCAAAGTTGGTATCAACACCACTTACTGCCGGGTCAGTTCCTGTATAATTCGTAATAGTGAAGAGGTTTGTACCCTGAAGGAAGACACGCAGTTTATCCAATCCTATTCTGTTCAGCATGGTTTTAGGCAAAGTATATCCAACTTTTATACTCCTCATCCTGAAATAACTGCCATCTTCAACATAATATGAATTCAACACACCATTTGTACTAAAGTTTGATACGTTTTCAAACCTTGGCACAGCAGTATTCCTGTTATCAGGAGTCCAGGCATCCAGTACTCTTGAAGACTTTCCAATTCCGGCGAATGATGGATAGAAGTCAGTGAACCATTTAGTGAAGTTCAGTACCTCGCCACCGGAAACGCCATAGAACAATGCCTCAAAATCAAAATTGCCATACATGAGGCGGGCATTGAAACCATACGTGAAGTCGGGGTTAGGGTTTCCAATATACGTTCTATCCTGGTCATTGATTCTGCCATCTGCATTTATATCTTCATAGATAAAACGTCCGGGAGCAGCACCATTCTGTTCAGGTAATTTGTCAACCTCTGCCTGGTCTGCAAATAAACCTATTACATTATAACCGTAGAATGCAGAAACAGGCTGTCCGACAGCATTACGAATATCGCCACCACCAATACGGTTGGTGAAGTTCACCTGGAAGAAATTAGTTCCCTCGGAAACTTTAGTGATTTCATTCTTATACTTGGTTATTATGGCATCCATCTCATAACGAAACTTGCTGGCTCTTCCTTTATAGGTCAGCATCAGGTCAACTCCACTGTTTTCCATGGAAGCGATGTTAACAAAAGGACGTGTTGCCTGTCCAACCGTTGCAGGAAGGTTATCGCGATAAAGCAGATCCTTAGTTTTACGCTTATACCAGTCGAAGATGATATCCAGTTTGTTCTCGAATAAAGTACCATCAAAACCGACGTTGATCGTTGTGTTCTCCTCCCATTTTGCATTGGGGTTACCGATACCGGAAAGTGCAAGTCCGGACAAAGTACTTGTATTGGCACCCCTGATATCATATCCAACAGAAGGACTGGAGGAGGCAGTATTAAAGAGGTTGTTAGGGCTGATACGGGAGTTACCCATTTTACCCCAACCACCACGGATCTTCAATTCAGTAAGCCAGTCATTACCATCCATAAAGGCTTCTTCTGTTATTCTCCAACCGGCAGAAATGGCAGGGAAAACACCATACCGATTGGCTTCACCAAATACAGAAGCACCATCACGCCTTAATGTACCACTGAAAAGGTAGCGGTCATCGTAAGTATAATCTACCTTACCAAATTGGCTGAAAAGTTTGGTTAACGGGTTACCGCCACTACCAACAGCACGGCCACTTGCATCAGTATTGGTAATTGTGAGATAAGTAGGGTTGATAGTGAATGGATTCAGACCACTTCCATTGAGACTACGGAAATATCCATCTGCAATGGCTTCAATACCTCCAATGAAGTTAATACTGTGGTTACCGATTTCCTGGCCATAACGGATGGTATTGGTCCAGGTCCAGCCTCCTCCATTACCTGCACCTTCACCAAAAGTATAGCTACCCACATTCTCAGAATTTTCATAAGTCCTGTAGTTCAGGAACCTGTTCTGGAAATTGAAGAATGAACCACCGAAACTTGATCTGGCTGTAAAGTGCTCAAGGAAATCCACTTCAGTATATAGGTTACCGAAAATCAATGAGCTATAACCCCTGTTATCTCTTGAACGTATACGACGGGCAAGAGGGTTGGTGGAGTTATTGAATCCACGGGCAGTTGTTCCGGCAAAGCCACCACCTTCATCATACAGCGGAATAAGCGGGTTAATAGTTAGGGCGAACATGATATCATTTTCACCAGCCGGACCGCCAATATTGGGGTTTTCGCGGAAGGTGAACTGGAAGTTCTCCCCAAAACGAATATTTGGTTTCACTTTAAATTCAGAGTTAAGGCGAAGGGAATACCTTTTCACATAGGTATTCAATACCGTTCCTTTCTCATCATAATAGGAGATACCAGCATAATACTTTGCATTTTCATTACCTCCCTGGAAACCAAGGGTATGGTTCTGCAAGCGTGCCGTTTCTGTTAAGGCATCATACCAGTCGGTACCGGATTTATTGGCACGGATAGCCTGGTAGATCGGACCTTTGTCAAAATTTACGTTGAACTTTGATGGGTCAAGGCGGGGGTCATTTGCTGATAATCCTGAAAGACCGAATTCATCCCCAACTTTCAGCCAGTCGGGCAGTACAGGCTTTGCACCGCTTCCATATTGCGGATGGGTCAATTCCTGCCCTGCTGCAGCAAGTGCAACCCATGTTAGATCTGCCTGCTGCTGCGGAGTCAGGAGGTCAATTCCATTTCCGGGAATGGCCCAGCCATAGCTGAGATCATAAGTTACCCTGAGGCCCTGGTTGGCCTTTCCTTTTTTAGTAGTAACCAGGATAACCCCTGCAGATGCCCTGGCACCATAGATGGATGCGGAAGCCGCATCTTTCAGTACTGTTGTGGACTCAATATCATTTCCGTTCAGGAAATCGATATTGGTGGTAGGAACACCATCCACTACATAAAGAGGATCGTTTCCGGTGAATGATCCGAATCCACGGATCCTCACCTGGCTCACCGTACCGGGCTGACCCGAAGTGATTACAGTCATTCCGGGTACCCTACCCTGGAACTGCTGCTCCACGTTACCGGTCTGCACAGCCGCGAGTTGCTCTCCCTTTACAGTGGAAACCGCTCCTACAATGTTTTTTCTTTGCTGGGTACTGTAACCTGTAACAACCACTTCACTTAATCCGGATATATCCTGGTCAAGTGTAATGGAGAGACTGGTCTGGTCACCAACAGTAATTTCCTTAGATGCATAGCCGATGTTTGAAACCACCAGTACATTGCTTCCTGCAGGGAGGGTAAGCGAAAAATTTCCCTGCTCATCAGTAACAACAGCCTGCCTTGTGCCTTTTACCATAACGGTGGCACCTACGATAGGCTGGTTGAGATTGTTGAGTAATTTTCCTGTGATTTGTTTTTGGGCGCTTGCATCAAATGCAAGGAAAAGTAACATAAACGCGAGTAGTCTAGCCATTAATGGCATAGTGATTCTCTTTGGCATTGGCAATCAGTTGTTGGTTTGTAAAATGCTTCTTGTTAAAAATGACAGACCCAATTTAACAATTATTTTTAATAACAATTTCTTTTTAATAAAATTTCCACCAAAATGTAAAGAATTGTGTATTAACACAATAACGAATGTTAGTTTGCATTGAGTCAGCACTTAACGCTTTATAATAATGCTATAGCCGGCTTGTTTATCTTTGACGGATTAATAATGAAGTATGCTTAAAATCGGAGTATTTGGGGTTGGCCACCTTGGGAAATTCCACCTTAACAACTGGCAGGAGATCAAGGATGTGGATTTGGTAGGTTTTTATGACCCTAATAATGAAAATGCTGAGGCTGTAGTTAAAAAATACCAGCTCAGGCGATTCACCGACCCGGTTGAGCTGCTTCAGCATTGCGACGCTGCCGACATTGTTGCCCCCACCAACTATCATTTTGAAATGTGCCAGCTGGCCATCAGGAATGGGAAGCATGTTTTCGTTGAAAAGCCCCTTGCCGATACCATGGAAGAGGCGCGGGAGCTTGTAAAGCTGGTAAAAGAATCAAACGTGAAGATGCAGGTGGGTCATGTTGAAAGATTCAATCCCGCTTACCTGGCCACCAGAAATCTCCGGCTCAACCCTATGTTCATAGAGGTTCACCGGTTAGCCCAGTTCAATCCCCGCGGTACAGAAGTAAGCGTGATCCTTGACCTGATGATACATGATATCGATATTATACTGAATATGGTGAAGAGTGAAGTGAAGCATATCTCGGCCAGCGGGGTAGCAGTTATGACCGATACGCCGGATATTGCCAACGTGCGCATCGAGTTCAACAATGGATGCGTGGCTAACCTTACCAGCAGCAGGATCTCCATGAAGAAAATGCGGAAGATGAGGGTATTCCAGAAGGATGCCTATGTGGGGATAGATTTCCTGAATAAGAAGACGGAGGTTATACGGTTGAAATCAGACGCTGATGAAAATGTGTTTGAATTTGATATTGATACCCCAAAAGGAAAGAAGACCATCGCTGTCGCCAATCCACAGATACCGGAGGTAAATGCCATTAAACTGGAACTGGAGCATTTCAGGGATGCCATCCTGAATAATACACCCACCATTGTTTCTGAAGTAGATGGTTTCAGGGCAATGGAAGTGGCACACCAGATCATCCATAAAATAAGGCATAATACCATTAACACCTGATCAATATGAATAGATCCAAACCCATTTCTCCGGCAGCGTACGCAATAAGCGACTACCTGGCTGCCGCAGTGGTTTGGTTTGTATTTTTCTTTATACGCAATAACCTGCTCGGGTTTCCGACCTTTAACAATGGCATGCCTCAATTCAATTCAGGCTTTCTTTTAGGATGGGCAATTCTTCCGGTTTGCTGGGTCATCTTTTATTTCCTTATCGGTAGCTATCGTTCGCTTTACAAGAAATCAAGACTTGGTGAATTTACGCTAACGCTGATCGCCAGCCTCATTGGATGTACCATTATATTCTTTGCTATCCTGCTGAATGATGATGATAAGTCTCTCTCCTATTACTATACAGTGTTTTTTTCTTTTGTGGCATTACAAACCCTGGCAACATTTGGAGGGCGGTGGATCCTTCTTCAGAAAGCAAAGAAGCAATTGCTACGTGGTGATATCCGTTTCAATTCAATATTGGTGGGAGATAACCAGACCGCGGGCAATATTTATAAAGCCACTGGCCAACAACTCAGAAAGTCAGGATATTATTATTCAGGCTACCTCGCGGAACAGCCAAATGGTTTAAGCAAAAAACTGACCTGGTTTGGAACACCTGACCAGATGGAAAAAATTATTGATGAACAAAGAATTGACCTGGTAGTATTAGCCCTGGAAAGCAATAAACAGGCGGAAACAGAACAGTTTCTCCGGCGATTAAGTGAAAAGGATGTTGAGATAAAATTATTACCGAGCACCATCAGTATTCTTTCTGGTTCAATAAGAACAGATGATGTATTCAGTCCGCTGTTAACAGATATCCATAATGGATTAATGCCCGCCTGGCAGCAGAATATTAAGAGGCTGCTTGATATCATCGTAGCGGTAATTGGCGGGATAATTTTATTGCCATTATTATTATATGTAGCGATAAGGGTGCGGATCTCCTCTCGCGGCCCGGTTATATACAGCCAGGAAAGGATAGGATTCAAGGGGAAACCATTTCACATACTTAAGTTCAGATCGATGGTTCAGGATGCTGAAAAAAATGGTCCGGCACTTTCCTCTGATACCGATATTCGAATTACGCCCTGGGGTAAAACCATGCGAAAATGGAGGCTTGATGAATTACCGCAGCTCATCAATATTCTCAAAGGAGAAATGAGTCTTGTTGGCCCAAGGCCGGAGCGAAAATTTTATATAGATCAGATTGTTGAACTTGACCCTTATTTCCGTTATCTGCTGAAAGTAAAACCGGGATTGACCTCATGGGGCATGGTGCAGTTTGGATATGCAGGCAACCTCGAAGAAATGTTGCAGCGTATGAAGTATGATCTTGTTTATATTGAGAACATATCACTGGCACTTGATTTTAAGATCATGTTCCATACAATACGAATAATATTCTCCGGTAAGGGAAAATAAAAGACCATTATTAACTGGATTTAATCATGATGGAAAAAACTTTCTGCTGTATTCTACTAACTTTTTTATTTCATTCACCACTCCTGTCCCAAACAAATTACTGGCAGCAAAAGGTTGATCAGAAAATCAAGGTTACGCTTAATGATAAAGATCACACGTTGGATGGGTTCCAGGAGATGAATTACCAGAACAACAGTAACGATACCATTCGGTACATATGGATGCATCTCTGGCCCAATGCTTACAAGAATGACCGAACAGCTTTCAGTGAGCAATTACTCCATAACAACAGAACAGATTTCTACTTTAGTGACGAATCAGCTAAGGGTTATATAAACAGGCTTCAATTTAAAGTAGATGGTATCACTGCTGCTATGGAAGATCACCCGGAACACCAGGATATCACTAAAATAATATTACCCTTTCCGCTGGCGCCAGGTCAGCGTGTTCTTATCACAACACCTTTTCATGTAAAGCTGCCACGCATCTTTTCGAGGAGCGGAAGGAAAAAAGGTTTCTATGCAATCACACAGTGGTATCCCAAACCGGCCGTTTATGATGCAAGTGGCTGGCATCCTATGCCCTACCTTGACCAGGGTGAATTTTATAGTGAATTCGGTCATCATGATATCACAATTACTGCTCCAGAGGGATATATCATTGCAGCAACAGGAAACGCAGAAGCCTCTGAGCAAAAGAATGAACAAAGATTCATCCAGGATAATATCCATGATTTCGCCTGGTTCGCTTCACGTGATTTTAAGGTAGTTCAAGACACCATGGTTACCAATGGTGGCAAAGAAATAAAATTGTGGAGCTACTATTTACCCAGGCAGGAAAAGG
Source organism: Flavihumibacter sp. ZG627 (assembly GCF_000814325.1). GTDB lineage: Bacteria > Bacteroidota > Bacteroidia > Chitinophagales > Chitinophagaceae > Flavihumibacter. Next base: position 44,516 of record NZ_JPHF01000004.1, read on the forward strand.
AATGGAAAAAAAGCATCTCCTATATGAAAGATGCTATCCGGACACGGAGTGAATGGATCGGCGATTATCCTTACGATGTAGTTAAAGTTGTGAGTGGGTACCAGGGAGAAGGCAGCGGTGGAATGGAGTATCCCACCATCACGGTTATCAATGAAACCAGTGACAGTATGTTGCTTGATATGGTCATCGCACATGAGATCGGACATAATTGGTTTTATGGAGCCATTGCAAATAATGAGAGAACAGCGCCATGGCTTGATGAAGGATTGAATACGTATTACGATAACCGTTACAGGAAAATGAAATACGGGAAATCAAAAACCGGGGAGAATTTTATGGCGGATCGTTTCGGGGAATTCCCGGAGCGATCATTGATCAGGGCGCTTGAAAGCATTAGGAGAAGCCAGCCAATAACAACCAGCTCCGACAGTTTCAATAGTGCCAATTATGGATTGATGGCTTATTATAAAGCAGCCTGGTGGCTGGAAGAACTGGAAAAGAAAACAGGCACTCCACTTTTTGACAGTATCATCCGGACATGGTATTCGACATATAAATTCAGGCATGCAGGCGCTGCAGAATTTCAACAGCATATCATGAAAATGGCAGGCGGAGACAGTAATCATTTGTCTGCACTCAGCAGTACCGAAACATTAGAAATTAGCGGCAAAAAGACGACCAGGGTGGCATTGATATTTAATAATAAAGAAACAGATAAATTCAGGTATATAAATATTGCTCCTCTTGCGGGTTACAATCATTATGATGGAATAATGCCAGGCATAACGTTTCATAACTATCAATTTCCATTACCGCGATGGAGATTTCTGGCAGCCCCTATGTATGGAACAGGTAGTAAAACCATAACGGGGTTAGCACATCTCTCCTACAACTGGTATCCTTCCGGCTTATTGCATTCAATAAGCGTTGGATTGAATGCAGCAAGGTTCACTGGTAATAATTATGAGGAGGAAGGCGAAAAAATAAGCCTTCATTATAACAAGTTGTCACCCTTTGTGAAACTGTCCCTTAAAGAAAGATCCGCATTATCTAAGAAAGAAACATGGATACGAATGCGTTCCTTTTTCTTCAGGGAAGATGCACTTAGTTTCAATACCATAATTGACGGAACAGATACAACTTATACCACTGGTAAATTATCTGCAGGAAGAAGTCTTCAGCAACTAACAATCTATTCCGCTGATCACCGTGCATTATATCCATATGAAATGGATCTGAATATTGATGTAAATAACCAGTTTACGCGTATCGCATTTACCGGGCAATATTTCTTCAATTATGGTTCAAAGAATAAAAGATTAAGTACAAGATTCTTTGCCGGAAAATTTATTTACCATGGTGCGGCTACCACAGCCAAACAATTGGAGACAGAGAGATATCATCTTAATTTAACGGGGGCCAATGGCTACGAGGATTATACCTATTCCAATTATTTTGCGGGCCGCAATGAATACAGTGGGTGGCGGGGCCAGCAGATAATGATTCGTGATGGTGGATTTAAAATGCGAACGGATCTGTTAAGCAGCAAGATCGGAAAAACAGATGATTGGCTTGCTGCTATTAATCTGAATGCGGATATTCCTGATAGTTATAATCCCCTGTCTCTGTTGCCAGTGAAGATACCATTGAAAATATTTGCTGATATTGGCAGTTATGCAGAAGCCTGGAATGAAGAAAATGAATATGGCAGGATATTGTTTGATGCAGGATTACAGGTGAGCCTGTTTTCGGATATAGTGAATATCTATTTACCTTTTATCATGAGTAAACCATTCCGGAATTATAACCAATCGATACTGGGAGATAAGAAGTTCGGCAAATCAATATCATTCAGTATTGATATCCAGAAGGTGAGTGGTAGAAAAATGCTTGCAAAACTGGGATTATAATATGGCTGAAGCAGGCAACATAAAACTTGTTAAGCGCAAACAGCTGGATACAGTTAAATGGGAGCAATGCATATCATTTGCATCCAATGGTCTTATTTATGCAAGGCATTATTACCTTGATATTATGTGTAACCGATGGGATGCATTGGTTATGGGCGATTATGAAGCGGTGATGCCGTTGCCCTGGAAATCAAAGATGGGCATACGGTATATGTATCAACCACCTTTTGTTCAGCAGGCTGGTGTGTTTTACCTGAAAGAAGATAAAGATGTTGTTGGAGCTTTTCTGCTTAGGGCAAAGGAACTGTTTCCGTTTGGTGAGATCAACCTGAATTTTAGAAACAATATTCCGAATGCGTCTTCCCGCAACAATTTTATTCTTGATCTTCATAAGCCGTATGAGCACTTGCGAATAAATTATCGGAACGATCTATTAAGAAACCTGGGTCACCAGGAAACTGATGATCTGAAATATACAATTCCGGAGAATTATCACAGTATTGCTATTATGTACCAGCAATTATATGCAGGCAGAATGTCATATGGAAAGCAGGCTTATGAAGATCTTCACAGGTTATGCAGTAAACTGGCAGAAAGCGGTCAACTTATTGCAAGGATAGCTACATTGAATGGAAACATGGTTGCGGGTTGTATTTGTTTCAGGGATGAAAAACGCATTTACCTTATTGCATCGGCAACTCCGGAAGAAGGCAGAAAACTGTCGGCCAACCATTTCCTGATTGACGCTATCATAAAGGAATTTGCAGATACTGATCTTATACTTGATTTTGAAGGTTCGGATCTGCCCGGAGTGGCGCATTTCTACCAGAATTTCGGGGCAATGAACCAGCCCTATTATTTCACCGGATGGAACCGGCTTACCTGGCCATTAAGTATGCTCAAACCATCTTATGACCAATTTGCGGTTACTGATCTATAAACCCATCTCCCTTTCTTCCAGTACTTTTTCTGCGATCAGCAGATCGAGGGGCCGGGTGATCTTTATATTGGTGCTTTCGCCTTCAATCAGGTTTATCTTCACGCCCAAACGCTCCACCACGCTCGCTTCGTCAGTAAAGGATTCATGAAAATCCTGCTCAAAAGCATTGATGATAATGTCTGAGAAGAAAGTTTGCGGTGTCTGTATGATCCTTACTTTATTGCGGTCGATCTGTTCGTTGCCGTTAACGGTATCAATCCTGATAGTATCAACAGCGGTTGTTGCAGGTATGGCATTGCCTTTGTCAACAGCCGCATCATAACAGCGTCTTATCAATTGGGGGGTTAGTAAACATCTGACACCGTCGTGAACAAAAACTATGGAATGTTTTTTAATATGCTGAAGACCGTTTCGCACAGAATGAAAACGTGTTTCACCCCCAACAGTCATCCATATCCTGTCAGGATCATAGGTTGATCTTAGTATATCCTGCCCGGTTTGAATGTGCTGTTCGGGCAATACCAGTATTATCTGCATATCCGCAAACGAATCCAGGAAAGCATTGAGGGTATACCAGAGAAGAGGTTTATCCCGAACAAGGAGGAATTGTTTGGGTATAGTTGTACCCATCCGCAATCCGGAGCCACCAGCAACAACAACTGCATATTTTTCCATACACTCAAAATACGAAATCCGTAATTTGCAAATATGGGTAAAATTAGGCACTATGTGCTTCCCGTTTTCCTTTTGCTGATGCTTGCATGTTCTCCGAAACAGGACCCGCTTGAAAAAGTTTTATCGATCCGGGAAATGGGAGAACTCGCCACCACAGAATTTACGGTTACACGCATCGTTAAAGCCAGTGATGATAAAACCTGGTATAAGATCGGTGAAAGAAAAATACTCATGAGTGTTGAAGCCAGCGTAAAAGCGGGTATTGATCTCCGGTCTGTTGATGCTGATAATATTACCATCAATGGAAAATCCATTCGTATATTATTGCCACCACCCAAGCTGATATCATTAAAACTGCCTCCGGAAAAAATAAAGGTGGAATACCAGGAAGTGGGATTGCTGCGACAGGATTTCACCAATGCTGAACGCGATGCATTACTTGCCCAGGCGGAAGCGCAGATAAGCCGCGATATTGAAGCAACAGGAATTTTCCAGACAACGGAGAATAATACCCGATTTGTGTTGACAAGATTTCTACAACAATTGGGTTATGAAAATATTGATATCAGTTTCAATCACTCCTTCTTAAATCAGGAAAACCGATGAACAGGCTGCTCTTTAAAATAATTATCTACGCAGCTATCCTCACCGGAGTGTATTTTATTGCTGTAAGGGCTCAATGGATCCCTTCCATAAAAGAGTTATTCCGGCCTTCCCCAATTGTGATAGATGAATCACCCCTGTTACTAAAAGAAATAAAACAGATCAATGAACTGGTAAGCATAACCGCTTTTGATGAAGTAGTAATAAGTTCTGTGAAACCGGCGCCATTAGGAAGTTTGAGGCAACTGATCCGCATTAGTTCGCCGCTGGGAGCATTGTCAATGCAAAGAATAGTATTGATCGTTAAGGGGAAAATTATTGCGGGTACCGATCTGTCTAAATTAACGGATGGCAAGGTGTTTATACAGGAAGATTCTGTATCCATTACCTTACCCGGATCTGTTTACCTTGATATAATTGTAAATCCCTCCACCACGGAAACTTTCCTTGAAGAGGGTGTGTGGACCCAAGCAGAAGTTAACGCCCTGAAACAAAAAGCGATTGATAAATTAAGGGATCGTGCCGACCAGCAGGAATTATTAAAGAAGGCCGATGCGCAATCACTCAGGGTGATGCATGATTTTCTATGGGCCCTCGGATATCGCCGCATCAGGGTGGTAACAGAATAAAGGTTTATTTATTAATGAGAAGCTTACATTCAGCAAGGAGCTTTTCCTTGTTAATGGCGGCAGTTCCAACTTCTTCACAAACAAGTCCACCTGCTATATTGGCAACTTCAGAGAACAGTCCGATATCTCCGGTAAGCGCATAAACAAGGGATGCAACAGCAATAACCGTATCGCCTGCACCAGACACATCCGCGATATTTCTACGGTGTGAAGGTATGATGGCCGCATTGCCATTAGTCTGGTAGAAGACGCCCTCTTCAGACAGGGTGATAAATGATATCCGATGTTCAAGCACTTCCTGCAATCTTGTATGCACCTGCTTCATAGACTCCAGGCTGAGTTTTTCTAGCGAAAGATTCAATCCCTCTTTTACTTCTTTTAGGTTAGGCTTGAAAATATCGACTCCCTTATAAGCGAAGAAATTCTTTTTCTTGGGGTCAACCGTTGTGATAACGCCATGTTGACGGCATAGATGAATGATCCTGGTAATAAGGCTCTCCGTTAAAACACCTTTGTTATAGTCTTCAAAGATCATCACAGCAGGTTTTTCACTGGTGATGTAATCGCTAACGCGGTCAAATATCGCGGATTCAACCTCGAGGTCAATGTCGGCGATGGTCTCACTGTCGAGCCGCATCATTTGCTGATTTCGGCTAATGATCCGGATCTTGTTAGTTGTTTTGCGGGTATGGCTGAAGATAATATAAGATGTATCAATGCCCTGGTCGGTAAGAAGTTTATCCAGCACCTGGCCATCTTCATCTTCGCCTAGAACCGAGAAGATATTCACTTTGGCCCCCAGTGATACAAGGTTCAATGCTACGTTGCCGGCACCGCCAATTCTTAATTCGCGTTCATCAAGTGCAACTATTGGCACGGGAGCTTCGGGAGAGATGCGTTCCACCTTTCCCCACCAGTAGGTATCGAGCATCACATCGCCAATGACACCTACCTTTATATCTGAAAAGCTCTCAAATAGTTTATTGAAATCCATTAAATCGATTTGTCAATATGTTTTTTTCCGGCTACTGCCATATAATACACAGGTATGCCTATCAGGACAATCACCAGTCCAAAAGAGGCAAATTTAGGCTTAAAGAATAATAATGCGATACACATGGCGGTTGCCAGAAATATATAGATAGCCGGCAGAATCGGGTAACCGAATGCCTTATATGGACGTGGGATATCAGGTCTCATTTTTCGAAGTCTGAAAATGCCTGCTATAGTGAGGATATAAAATATAAGAACAACGAATACAACATAATCAAGCAGGTCGCCATATTTACCACTGAGGCAGAGAATACAGGCCCACAAACATTGAATCCAGAGGCCCCGCTCCGGCACACCGTTTCTATTCAGGTTTGCAGCCCTACGGAAGAACAGGCCATCTTTGGCCATTGTATAATAAACTCTTGCGCCTGAAAGAATGAGTCCGTTATTACATCCAAAAGTTGATACCATTATCATGATGGCGATCACGATGGTGCCGGCTTCGCCAAATATATTCTGCGAGGCAGCTACTGCCACCCGATCGTTCTCTGCAAATGCGATCTCATTCAATGGAAGAACAGCAGTATACATGAGATTAGCACTCACATAAATTATGGTTACTATCAAAGTACCCAGGAACAGGCTTAAGCCAATATTTCTTTCAGGTCTTTTGATTTCACCTGCAATGAAGGTCACATTGTTCCAGGCATCACTGCTGAATATTGAACCTACCATGGCGGCTGCCAGGGCACCAATTATCGCAAATAAAGTGGGGTATGCTGTTTTTTGGATGGTCTCCCCTACAAACACGAGGTCATCTCCTCCCTGGGTTCTTTCGAGTTTACCAAAGCTCCAGGCGTCGGCCCAGTTTGCATCCCAGATGCCAGCTTTAGCGCCAAGGAGAAAACCAAAAACGATGAGTCCGAACAGAGCCAGTAACTTGGCCAATGTAAAAGTAGTCTGAATCAGCTTACCTTCTTTAACACCACGGGTATTGATATAGGTTAGTAACACAACCAGTATGATGGAGACCAGCTGGGCCGCGGATATCTGGATATAATTCAGGTCGAGTACAATATTCTTTTCACTTAAACTGGGAAATATATAGGCAGCAAATTTCGAAAAGGCCACCCCCACTGCGGCGATGGTACCTGTTTGAATAACGGCAAAAAAACTCCAGCCATAAAGAAAGCCGATGAGGGGATTATATGCTTCTTTGAGATACACGTACTGGCCTCCTGCCTTGGGGTACATGGCGCTTAATTCACCATAGCTGAGGGCCGCTGTGAGGGTCATAAATCCTGTGAGTAACCATACAAAGATCAGCCAGCCTGCGCTGCCTACATTGCGGGTAATATCGGAGGCAACAATAAAGATCCCGGATCCGATCATAGAACCAGCCACCACCATGGTAGCATCCAATAATCCCAATGTCGGTTTAAAATTAGTAGCCGATTGACTCATATAAAGCGGTTAGGGCCGGAAGATAGTTAAAAGAGCGATCTCTCCATCCCTCCAAATCATTTCTTCTTATACGCTTCATTCAGCCCCTGGATAAGCTGGTCGGTAATATTGTAAATAGTGTCTTTGTAGAACATGAGTTCAGGCTCATAAGAAATGATATAGGAATATCCCTTCGTTTTATTGAACTCTCTGAGGTAATCCTCGATCTTATTTTTGATGTTCTTTTTATAGTCCATCTTCAAAGTTTCCAGTTGTTGCTCCAGCGTAAGGCGACGTTGCTGGTAATTCTGCTGCATCTGCGCATACTCCCGTTGAACTGCATCTGCTTCTGACTGGCTCATGCTGGAACCTTTCTGCTGCCATTCGCTGATTTTTTTCTGGTAGCTGCGTTCAAGAGAAGCAAGTTCCTTATTCATAGATTCTTCTTTCACCTTTAACTGCGCAAGGGCATCTTTGAAGAATTCATATTTCCCCTGTAAAGAATCAATATCGAAGTAGGCAATACTAAACTCCGGTTTTTCTTCAGGCTTTACGCCTTCCTTACCTGTAACCACAGCGGGTTTACTGTTTCCGGAAAAATGTTTAATAAGAAGAAATCCACTAATCAGGGTCGCGATCACACTCAGAACTAAAGAAAGTTGCTTCATGAAATTTAGTTTGATAGGGGCAAATTAAGTGGTTTAATCAGAATGAAGTAAAAGCCACCTTAATTCTTGAGAAATTTAACTAAAAGAAAGGTGTCTGACATTTGCCAGACACCTGAAAATATTGGCGCCTGGCATTTTGCCAGGCACCTGTTAAAAATTATTCTTCTTCGTCGAAATTCATGGCTTCGCGGGTAGTTTGTAACAATTCATATTCTTCCTTGCTACCAACGATCATGTTTTCAAAATCACGCAGACCAGTACCTGCCGGAATCTGGTGACCGGTGATCACGTTCTCCTTCAATCCCATCATATCATCGGTCTTACCGTTGATAGCCGCGGTACTAAGTACCTTGGTTGTTTCCTGGAATGAGGCGGCAGAGATCCAGCTTTGTACACCCAGTGATGCCTTGGTGATACCAAGCAACAACGGATGAGAAGTAGCTGATTGTGCATCGCGGTACTCTACGAGTTTTTTATCGGCCCTGCGGAGGATAGAATTCTCTTCACGCAAGTCACGAAGGTTCACGATTTGTCCGGCACGCATCCTGCTGCTATCGCCAGGCTCTGTAACAACTTTCTTGTCATAGATCCAGTCGTTCTCTTCGATGAAATCAAACTTATCAACGGTATCATCTTCCAGGAATTTGGTATCTCCCGGATCAACGATAGAAACCTTCTTCATCATCTGGCGTACAATAACCTCGATGTGTTTATCATTGATACGTACACCCTGCAAACGGTATACTTCCTGGATCTCATTCACCACGTACTCCTGTACAGCAAACGGACCTTTGATATTAAGGATATCACTTGGGGCGATCTGACCATCAGATAATGCAACTCCAGCTTTTACGAAGTCACCATCCTGGGCGAGGATCTGGCGTGTAAGCGGAACAAGGTATTTCTTGGTAACGCCATCACGTGCTTCCACAATGATTTCGCGGTTACCACGCTTAATTGCTCCAAATGCAACCACACCATCAATTTCAGAAACGATGGCCGGGTTACCCGGGTTACGCGCTTCAAAGAGTTCTGTTACCCTTGGAAGACCACCGGTGATATCACGGAGTTTTCCGAGTACACGTGGGATCTTCACCACCACTTGTCCGGCCTTCACTGTTTCACCTTCTTCCATGATCACATGTGATCCAACCGGAAGGTTATATTGTTTTACCTCTTTTCCTTCAACAAGAATGGAAGGAATTTTGGTTTTGTCTTTTGATTCAATTACCACTTTCTCGCGGTGACCAGTTTGTTCGTCTGCCTCTTCACGGTAAGTGAATCCTTCAAGTACATGTTCAAATTTGATAGTACCCGGAATTTCCGCGATGATAACGTTGTTATAAGGATCCCATGTACAGATCACATCACCCTTCTTCACTTTCTGACCATCTTTAACGGTGAGTGTTGCACCATATGGAATGTTAACTACGTTCAGCAGTCGGTCATTCTCTACATCCATGTTCCTGATTTCACCGGTACGACCGATAACAACCTGAACTTTTTCACCTTCCTGGTTTTCGGTAGTAACAGTACGCAATCCGTCGAACTGCATTGTACCATCAAATTTGGCGAGGAGTGAAGATTCTACTGAAGCAGATCCGGCCACACCACCCACGTGGAATGTACGAAGGGTAAGCTGTGTACCTGGTTCACCGATCGACTGTGCGGCAATGATACCAACGGCATCACCATTCTGTGCAGTATAACCTGTTGCCAGGTTCTTACCATAACATTTTACACAAACACCACGCTTACTTTCACAGGTAAGTACTGAGCGTATTTCAACTGTTTCAATACCTGATTCTTCAATACGCAATGCAGTACTTGCACTGATCTCTTCTCCTGCTGTAACGATCAGTTCATCATTAAGAGGATCATATATATTATGCAGAGAATTTCTTCCTTCAATCCTGTCTTTCAGTGGCTCAATGATATCTTCATTGTCCTTAAGGGCAGTTGTTGCGATACCACGAAGTGTTCCGCAATCTTCTTCTGTGATCACTACATCCTGTGCCACATCCACCAGACGACGGGTAAGGTAACCGGCATCCGCTGTTTTAAGGGCGGTATCGGCAAGACCTTTACGGGCACCGTGGGTAGAGATGAAGTAGTCAAGTACGTTCAGGCCTCCCTTAAAGTTGGAGAGGATCGGGTTCTCAATGATCTCTGATCCTGTAGAACCACTTTTACGTGGTTTGGCCATGAGTCCGCGGATACCAGCGAGCTGCTTTACCTGCTGCTTGCTACCACGTGCTCCTGAATCAAGCATCATGAATACAGAGTTAAAGCCCTGCTTATCATTCTGCATTTCACGTATAAGGGTTTCCGTGATACGTGTATCTACCCGGCTCCAAATGTCAACGATCTGGTTGTAACGTTCGTTGTTGGTGATAAGACCCATATTGTAGTTATCCCAAACCTCATCAACTTCCGTTTTGGCCATATCAAGCAACTTGCCCTTGATCTCCGGAATGATAAGATCCTGCGGATTAAATGACAAACCTCCACGGAAGGCCATCCTGAATCCGAGCGTTTTGATATCATCCAGGAACTTAGCAGTCTTGGGAACGTTTGTAATATTGATGATGTCACCAATGATATCTCTCAGGCTCTTTTTAGTAAGAAGGGCATTAATGAATCCAACTTCTGCAGGTACGTGCTGGTTGAAGAGTACGCGGCCAACAGTTGTTTCAATACGCTTCTTTTCCAGCTTGCCATTTGTGCGAACATTTGTTCTCACGTTGATTGGAGCATGTAGGTCGATCCTGTCTTCGTTGTAAGCAATAATTACTTCTTCAGGAGAATAGAAGGTCATACCCTCTCCACGTACTTTTTCCGTTTCAGTAGATTTCCTTCCCTTGGTAATATAGTAGAGTCCAAGTACCATGTCCTGAGAAGGAAGTGTAATTGGCGTACCGTTCTGCGGGTTAAGGATGTTGTGAGCTGAAAGCATCAGAAGTTGAGCTTCCAGAACTGCAGCATTGCTTAGTGGTACGTGAACGGCCATCTGGTCACCGTCAAAGTCGGCGTTGAAGGCTGTAGTAACCAGTGGGTGTAACTGAATGGCTTTACCTTCAATCAGTTTAGGCTGGAAGGCCTGGATTGAGAGACGGTGCAGTGTTGGGGCACGGTTAAGCATCACCGGGTGACCTTTCAGGATATTTTCAAGAATATCCCAGATAACGGGTTCCTTTTTATCAACCAGTTTTCGGGCGCTCTTAACTGTTTTTACTATTCCTCTTTCAATAAGCTTCCGGATAACGAATGGCTTGAACAACTCGGCCGCCATGTCTTTCGGTAATCCGCACTCATGCATTTTCAATTCAGGGCCAACCACAATTACAGAACGACCAGAATAGTCAACACGCTTACCAAGAAGGTTCTGACGGAAACGACCCTGTTTACCTTTCAGTACATCGGATAATGATTTCAGTGCGCGACCGCCTTCTGCTTTAACAGCATTTGATTTCCGGCTGTTATCGAACAATGAATCAATAGCTTCCTGCAGCATCCGCTTTTCGTTACGCAAGATCACTTCTGGTGCTTTGATTTCCAGAAGGCGCTTGAGACGGTTATTACGGATGATCACCCTGCGGTAGAGGTCATTAAGGTCAGAAGACGCAAAACGGCCACCATCAAGGGGAACAAGGGGACGAAGTTCAGGAGGAATAACAGGAATATATTGCATAACCATCCATTCCGGACGGTTTGTAATTCTGCTATTGGCATCGCGGAATGCTTCAACCACACTGAGACGTTTCAAGGCATCAGCTTTACGCTGTTGTGAAGTTTCAGTAGCAGCGGCATTACGGAGGTCATAACTTAACTGGTCTAGATCAATACGGGAAAGCAGGTCATGAACCGCTTCCGCACCCATCTTTGCTATGAATTTGTTAGGATCCTCGTCTGGCAGGTACTGGTTATCTTTTGGCAGCGTTTCCAGCATATCGAGGTATTCTTCTTCAGTAAGAAGATCACCAACATTCTGACCTTTATCAGTGCGGATACCCGGCTGGATCACCACAAATCTTTCGTAATAGACAATACTCTCGAGTTTCTTTGAACTCATTCCGAGCAGGTATCCGATCTTGTTAGGAAGACTTTTGAAATACCAGATATGCACTACAGGAACCACAAGTTTGATGTGGCCCATGCGCTCGCGGCGAACCTTCTTTTCTGTTACTTCAACACCACAACGATCACATACTATACCCTTATAACGGATGCGCTTGTATTTACCACAGGCACATTCGTAATCCTTCACAGGTCCGAAGATCCTTTCACAGAAAAGACCATCGCGCTCGGGCTTGTAGGTACGGTAGTTAATGGTTTCAGGCTTCAACACTTCACCGTAACTCTTCTCCAGGATCGAATCGGGTGATGCCAGTCCAATCGTGATTTTCGAGAAATTAGACTTGGGACGATTTTCTTTTTTGATAGCCATAGATATACTGCAGATTGTGTTTTATGGATCCTACCTCGCGGGTTTAACCGGTACTACATACAAATTCCTGCTCGTTTTCACCTCTTGAGATGCCAACGAAACAGGTTGATTACCAATACTTTATATAGAATATACCTAGCTTTCCCAACTTAAATAGTTGGCAAAGATAATAAAATACACCGATTGAAAAAAAATAGACTCAAACAATGCGCTTTTGGCGGGCAAGCAGGGCCTTTTGGCGGATAACTTCCTGTACGGGCATCCCGTTAACCTTACTTTCAAGCCAACTGATTACATCCAGGTATGAAAAGGTGCGGGTTTCACGGGGGTCATTTTCATAGGGTTTTATAATTTCCAGCAGTTTACTAAAAGCTGCCTTCTCAGAGCCGGCAGAAAGGCCGAAAGATTTCCTCAGAAAGCGGAACATTTCCTCCTCAACAACACTCAGGCTTCCCATTTTAGCCATGAAGCGGTAAACCGATTTGATCTGGTACTCCAGCAGATCAGTATTATTCAACTCATAATGTGCTATTAAATGCAGGAGCCTTGCGTAGCACTGGAGGTCGGTCCTGAGATCAACTTTCCAGTTTATGATCTTTTGCAGATAGTCGATGGCCCTTGAATTATTTCCACTACCGAAATAAAGACAGGCTATCTTATAATAGAATACCAGTACGCGGTGGCGGTCAAGCTGAAGTGAATATTCCTCCAGCTTTTCCTCCAGGTAAGGCACGAGGGAGAGACCTTCGGTAAAGGTGCCGCGAAGAAAATGCTGATTGAGCCGTCCCAACTGGAGATAAACAAAGGCCTGTATCCGGTTATTATCATTTTGCTGAACCACTTCCTCCTTTTCAAGCGCTTCAAAAAGTTCCAGCGTTTTAGCAAATCCCGGTTCGTTTTTCAAGTCGAAGTGTGCATTCAGCAGATTATGCAGGCCCTTTATATACTGCAGTGTTTCTACTTTTACCATTTCCGGGAATTTTTGAAAAAGTTCCGTCCACTTGGATGTATAGCGGTAATACATCAGGAAATCCTGCCTTATAAAGGCGTACCAGCAATAGCTCTGCGCCATATAAAGCTGCTCATAGAATCCTCTGGATTGCGGGGCTCCTGCAGGCATATGACGCTCAAAGAAGGCATCGAGTTCAGATTCATCCTTTTTATTGCGGGCATGGCCATGCCTTATATACCAATCGTAAAGCAGAAGCGACAAATTGGAACTCGCGCTGATTCCCTCCAGCCTTTTGGTGACGGCTTCCGATTCGTGTACCAAAGTTGTGGCGCGGTGCTCGCTGCTCCTGGTGATATGAAGCGCCTCGATCTTTTTCTCAAAGAAAATTGCCTGCATCAGGAAAGTGGCCTGGTTATGCTGGCGGGCAAAATCCTTAAGTTTATCGAGCATTTTCAAACTCTGCAGGTAGAGTCCTTTATTATAGAGTATCCTGGCGTAGCCCATCTGTTCATGGAGAAGGATATCAATATTCCTGTCATCTCTTATCAGGAGTAGACTTTGCAGGATGAGGCGGGTAAGATGGGCCTTAAGGTTGGAAAGCTGTTGCTTTTTTATTCCCGGCGTTTTCTTAAGTAATACCGCATCATCATATTCTCCCATTTTATCCAGGGCATCAAACAGCTCGATAACCTTGAGGTTCTCGGCAGCGGAATTACGGGTGACATATAGCTTAAAATTCCGCTTTTCCGATTTCTCGAGCGATTTCACGAGTTGAAACAAAGCATCCACTGTTCGGTTGGGCATCGTAATTGTTCTTGATAAAAATCCTTGCCTGTAGGGCATTTGGGGGCATAACAAGCCCTTTACCGACTGTAATTTACGGGGGATTTTGATTTCTTTCCACCTCCAGTCATTACTACTTTCGGTATGCGGGTTCCTGTAATTGACCAACATAGCAAGCAAAACCATGATTACAGGACCCGCATTTCTTTACTTATACCTGATTAAAATGGACAACAAGATCTTCATTTTTGATACAACACTTCGTGATGGCGAGCAGGTTCCAGGCTGCAAGCTCAATAAGAAAGAAAAGATCGAACTGGCGCTTGAATTGGAATCACTGGGTGTAGATATACTGGAAGCAGGTTTCCCTATTTCGTCACCGGGTGATTTTGAAGCAGTTCATGAGATCGCAAAACTTTTAAAGGAAACAACCGTGTGCGGGTTAAGTCGCGCAGTGCAAAAAGATATTGAAGTGGCCGCCGAAGCTCTTCGTCCGGCTGAACGCAGACGCATCCATACGGGCATAGGCACTTCAGATTATCATATCCGGTCAAAGTTCAACTCTACCCGCGAGGATATCCTTCAACGCGCAGTACAGTGTGTAAAATGGGCGCGCAATTATACTGATGATGTTGAGTTTTATGCCGAAGATGCAGGGAGGACCGACAATGAGTACCTGGCCCGTGTTGTAGAATCGGTGATTGCAGCAGGTGCAACCACTGTAAACATTCCTGATACTACAGGTTACTGTCTCCCCCACCAATATGGAGAAAAGATTGCTTACCTTATAAATAATGTACCTAATATCCACAAAGCTGTTTTAAGCTGCCATTGTCACAATGACCTGGGATTGGCCACCGCTAATTCGATCGCGGGAATCATTGCCGGAGCCCGCCAGATAGAATGCACCATCAACGGATTGGGAGAACGTGCTGGCAATACATCGCTTGAAGAGGTGGTGATGATCATAAAGCAGCACGGCCATTTGGGATTCTATACTGAAATCAATGCGATGCAGCTTAATCCTATGAGCAGGAAAGTGAGTGAAACCATGCGTATGCCTGTTCAACCAAATAAGGCGATCGTTGGTGCCAATGCATTTTCTCATTCATCAGGCATACACCAGGATGGATTTCTTAAGGACACACAAACCTATGAAATAATAGCCCCTGAAGAGGTAGGTGCCGAGAGCAGCAAGATAGTATTAACGGCAAGGAGTGGACGAAGTGCCCTGGCCTACCGTTTCCAGAAGTTGGGACACCAGTTTAACAGGAATGATATTGATATCCTTTACCCGCTTTTTCTTGATGTGGCTGATACAAAAAAAGAAGTATATGATGAAGATCTCCAAATACTGGCTGAATCCCATAAAATGGTAAGTATCTGACATGCATAAAAAAATTGTTGTCATACCTGGAGATGGAATTGGTCCCGAAGTCACCCAGCAGTCTATCCGGGTGCTGGATGCCATTGCCCAGCAGTATGGACACAAATTCACTTATAGCTTTGGCCTTATGGGTGCAGATGCCATTGACAAAACTGGCAATGCTTTACCCGACGAAACAATTGAACTTTGCCTGAACAGTGATGCTATCTTATTTGGAGCTGTTGGCCATCCAAAATATGATGCTGATCCTGCTGCCACTGTTAGGCCTGAACAGGGATTACTCAAACTGCGTAAATCATTACAACTTTTTGCCAATATCCGTCCGGTTAAGCCATTTACCGCATTAAATCATTTAAGTCCCCTTAAAGCAAAAAATCTGGAAGGTGTAGATTTTCTCATCTACCGGGAATTAACAGGTGGAATATATTTTGGAAATAAATCCTTGTCAGAAGATGGCAATACAGCCTCTGACGATTGCATATATACCAGTTCGGAAATAGAAAGGATCGCGCACCTTGCCTTTCATGCGGCGCAACAAAGAAGGAAGAAACTCACATTGGTTGACAAGGCCAATGTTCTGGAAACATCAAGACTCTGGCGGAAGGTGGTGAAACTTCTAGAAGCCGGTTATCCTGATGTTGCGGTTGACTATCTTTTTGTTGACAATGCAGCCATGCAGCTCATTATGAACCCATCACAGTTTGATGTTATCCTCACAGAAAACATGTTTGGTGATATACTGAGTGATGAAGCGAGCGTCATTACCGGATCATTGGGGCTTCTGCCATCGGCCTCCATCGGTAATGGCGGTGCTTTATTTGAACCCATCCATGGCTCCTATCCCCAGGCTGCCGGAAAAGATATTGCCAACCCGCTTGGTTCAATACTTTCAACAGCCATGATGCTTGATCATTTTGGGATGAATGCGGAAGCTTTGCGTGTTAGGGCCGCCGTTGAATGGACACTTGAAAATGGTTTTGTAACCAAAGATATTGACCCGGTCAACTTTTATTTCACATCAACAATAGGCGAATTGATCAGTGATCTGGTTCAGGATAAGATACCATCCGGATTGAATCCGGAGAATATCCAATTGAGGAAATCAACGATTATTTAAAAAAATAATCGCTTAGTTCTTTTTAAATAAGAAGACAGGACTATATTTGTATATCATTAACAGCGTCATGCAGTCAAGAAATATACATATTATCATCAACCAGATCACAGTCATTATTGTGGTGGTGATTATTCCTGTCATATCAGGAGGTGGTAATTGTATGTAGCAATCTTAAACTTGAATATACAAACGGTCCGCCTCCAAAAGGCGGACCGTTTTTTTTAACCGGAACCGCAACAATTAAAACAAAAGATATGGCAACATATTACGACAACAACACAGTTATTTACCTCAATGGGAGCTATGTAAAAACAGCAGATGCCAAAATTGATCTCTACAGTCAGACATTACATTACGGCTATGGAGTTTTTGAAGGGATACGCTCCTATCGCACAGCCAGTGGGGATACCCGGATATTCAAGCCCAAAGAACATTTCCTCCGGTTAGAAAAATCAGCTGCTGCATATAACCTGCCTTATAACTGGACGGTGGAAGAGTTGACGATTGCCACCTATAAAGTGCTGGAGGAAAATAATCTTCAGGACGCATATATCAGGCCCTTAGTGTATGCGCCTGCCAATATGAGTTTCAACCTGAATACAGAATCGTTCATAACCATCCAGGCATGGGAGATGCAGCCATTTTTAGGAGATAAATTATTGCGGGTAATGAGTTCTTCCTTCCAGCGACCTAATCCCCGTGGATTCAAAATTGAAGCGAAAGCATGTGGTCATTATGTGAACTCCATTATGGCGAGCCAGGAGGCGAAGGCAATGGGTTATGATGAGGCACTTCTTACAGACATGAATGGCTATATAGCAGAAGGTCCGGGAGCCAATATTTTCTTCGAAAAAGATGGAAAACTTTATACACCCCCTTCAGGTAACATATTGCCTGGAATCACAAGGGCCACTGTTAAGGAAATTGCTGCTGAGCTTGATATAGAAGTAATTGAAAAACTATTCACCGCAGATGAATTAAAGGCTGCAGATTCAGCATTTTTCTGTGGTACAGCAGCTGAAGTAATTGGATGGGAAAGCCTTGATGGCAGCAGGTTTTCGGGCGATTGGAACGGTTCATTATCAAGGAAGATCCAGCAGGCATATAAAGAACGTGTTACAGAAAAAATAGCAGCAGAAGCAAGTATCTAAAGAATAAACAAAAATCAACAGAAGATATGTCACTGAACAAGTATTCCAAAACCATTACACTAGACCCTACGCAACCAGCAGCACAGGCTATGTTTTATGGTATTGGCCTTACCGATGAAGACCTGCAGAAAGCACAGGTTGGTGTGGTAAGTATGGGGTATGATGGAAATACCTGTAACATGCATCTTAATGATCTGGCAAAAATCATCAAGAAGAGCGTGTGGGAAAATGATCTTGTAGGCCTGATCTTCAATACAATTGGTGTTAGTGATGGCATGAGCAATGGAACGGATGGAATGCGTTATTCATTGGTTAGCCGTGATATTATTGCAGATTCCATTGAAGCAGTTTGTGGAGCACAGTATTATGATTCGGTAATAGCTGTACCCGGATGTGATAAAAATATGCCTGGTTCCATTATTGCCATGGGAAGACTGGATCGCCCATCCATCATGGTGTATGGAGGTACTATTGCACCGGGCCATTATAAGGGTCAGGACCTCAATATTGTTTCTGCATTTGAAGCATTGGGACAAAAGATCGCAGGGCAACTGAATGAGGCCGATTTCAAAGGCATCGTTATGCATTCCTGTCCCGGTGCAGGAGCTTGTGGTGGAATGTATACCGCAAACACAATGGCTTCAGCTATTGAAGCACTGGGAATGAGCTTGCCCTATTCATCTTCAAACCCCGCACTGAGCGAAGAGAAAAAGAAAGAATGTGAGGAAGCAGGTAAGGCAATAAGGTTACTGATGGAAAAAGATATCAAGCCATCTGATATAATGACCCGGGAGGCATTTGAAAATGCCATCACAGTTATTATGGTTCTTGGCGGATCAACAAATGCGGTACTACATTTAATTGCAATGGCAAAAAGTGTTGGACTACAATTAACGCAGGATGATGTTCAGGCCATCAGTGACAAGGTTCCGGTACTTGCAGATTTTAAACCAAGTGGTAAATACCTGATGCAGGATCTGCATGAACATGGTGGTGTGCCTGCAGTAATGAAATACTTGTTAAGCAAAGGAATGCTTCATGGCGATTGCTTAACTGTGACGGGTAAAACCATTGCAGAAAACATGGAATCCATCCCTGACCTGGATTTTGAATCACAGAAAATCATTTACCCGATAGAAAGCCCACTCAAAGCAACCGGTCATCTCCAAATACTTTATGGCAACCTGGCAGAAGGCGGAAGTGTAGCCAAGATAAGTGGTAAAGAAGGTGAAAAATTTGTTGGCCCTGCCAGAGTGTTCAACGGTGAGCATGAATTAATTGCAGGCATATCCGGTGGTAGAGTTAAACCGGGCGATGTTGTGGTCATCAGATATGTTGGTCCAAAGGGAGGACCGGGGATGCCGGAAATGCTTAAACCAACATCTGCGATCATTGGGGCGGGACTTGGCAAATCGGTGGCATTGATTACAGACGGAAGATTTAGTGGTGGAACACATGGTTTTGTGGTTGGCCACATCACACCGGAAGCATATGAAGGGGGATTGATTTCCCTTGTTGAGGATGATGACATCATTGAATTGGATGCAACAAATAATACCATTAACCTGAAGGTATCTGAGGATATAATAAGTAGCCGTAAGCAGCAATGGAAGAAACCGGCATTAAATGTTAACAAAGGAATTCTATACAAATATGCAAAGCACGTTAAGTCAGCCGCAGACGGCTGCGTTACCGACGAAGACTGAGAATATCAGTGGATCACAGGCTGTACTGGAGGCCCTGATAGCAGAAGGAATTAAAACAATATTCGGGTATCCCGGAGGAGCTATCATGCCTATTTATGATGCTTTGTATGATTACCGCGATAAGTTGGATCACATTCTTGTTCGGCATGAACAAGGGGGCATTCATGCTGCTCAGGGATATGCAAGAACATCGGGGGATGTGGGTGTTGTTTTCGCCACAAGCGGGCCTGGTGCCACCAACCTGGTGACCGGACTTGCTGATGCAATGATTGACTCCACACCAATAGTTGCCATCACGGGACAGGTATTTGCTCATCTTCTGGGAACAGATGCCTTTCAGGAAACTGATGTCATCAATATTACCACCCCTGTTACCAAATGGAACTACCAGGTAACGGATGCAACAGAGATTCCATCTGTGCTGGCCAAGGCATTTTATATTGCAAGAAGCGGCAGGCCCGGACCTGTTTTGATCGATATCACCAAGAATGCACAAATTCAGAAGTTCGATTATGAAGGTTATTTGCCCTGCACACATATCAGAAGTTATCGTCCAAAGCCCTTAGTAAGAAAAGAATATGTAGAGCAGGCAGCTAAACTTATCAATGAAGCGAAAAAACCTTTTGTGATATTTGGCCAGGGTGTTATTCTGGGAAAAGCTGAAAAGGAATTTTTGAAATTTATTGAGAAGGCTGGTATTCCAACCGCCTGGACCATCCTGGGAATGAGTGCCATCCCTACCAATCATCCGCTTGCAGTAGGGATGTTAGGAATGCATGGCAATTACGGGCCCAATGTATTAACGAATGAGTGCGATGTTCTTATTGCAATTGGAATGCGATTTGATGATCGTGTAACCGGCCGCCTTGATAAATATGCAAAACAGGCAAAGGTCATTCACTTTGATATTGATCCATCCGAAATAGACAAGAATGTAAAGACTACAGTTCCTGTATGGGGTGATTGTAAAGAAACACTTCCGCTTCTTACATCACTTATTGAGCAAAAGGTGTATCCGCAGTGGTTACAACGTTTCAGGGAATTTGAAGCTGAGGAAAAAGAAACCTGTATCCATCCTGAAATGAATCCGGAAACGGCTATACTTTCTATGGGAGAAGTGATCAAAGTATTAAATACCCTCACAAATGGCGATGCTATTATAGTTACAGATGTAGGTCAACACCAGATGGTGGCCTGCCGTTACGCTCAGTACAATCAATCAAAAAGCAATGTAACATCGGGAGGCCTCGGTACAATGGGATTTGCATTACCTGCTGCTATTGGTGCAAAATATGGAGATCCGGGAAGGACGGTTGTAGCCGTGATTGGTGATGGTGGATTCCAGATGACATTACAGGAACTTGGAACGATAATGCAGTGCGGTGTTGATATTAAAATCCTGATACTCAACAATGAGTTCCTTGGAATGGTGAGGCAATGGCAGCAACTTTTTAATGACAGAAGGTATTCATTTGTTGATATACAAAGTCCGGATTTTGTAATGGTTGCAAAAGGTTATGGCATTGCCGGACAAAAAGTGAGTGAGAGAGAAAACCTCGAGCAGGCACTTCAGACAATGTTGGATCATAATGGCACTTATCTTCTTGAAGTAATGGTTGGAAAAGAAAACAATGTATTCCCCATGGTTCCGCAAGGATGCAGTGTATCAGAAATAAGACTGAAATAAAAATTACCTGGAAAAGAACAGCCATCAATTAATAACTACACAATGAGCAAACAGGAATTTACCATAACAGTTTATACGGAAAACCAGATCGGATTGCTTAACCGCATTGCCATCATGTTTTCCCGTAGAAAAATAAATGTGGAGAGTTTGAATACTTCTCCCAGTGAGGTAGAAGGAATACATCGCTTCACCATCGTTATTCATGAAATTGAAGAGGTGGTAAAAAAGCTGGTCCGACAGATCGAAAAGCAGGTAGAGGTTTTAAAAGCCTATTACAACAACAATGAGGAACTGATCTGGCAGGAAATGGCGCTTTACAAAGTGCCTACAGATGAAATTGCAGAAAAAGTTAAGGTAGAAAGGTTATTACGTGAATTCGGTGCAAGGGCGGTGGTGATCAGGAAGGATTATACTGTTTTTGAAACAACCGGGCATCGTGAAGAAACTGATAAGCTGATAAAGGTTCTTGAACCATATGGCCTGATAGAGTTTGTAAGAAGTGCAAGAGTTGCCATCATCAAAGCAAGCAGTGGATTTCATGAGAAGCTTCGGGAATTTGAACAGCATGAACCAAGCGAACAGGTGATTGAAAATGAATTTCTGGATAAGCAGGAGGAAGTATTTACCATGTAATCATTTGCAAAAAAAAATACCCAAGCAATCAACATAAACAAAACAAAAAATGACCGGGTTTAACATCCGCTTTAATTAAATACAAAACAACAATCATGGCAAAACTAAATTTCGGCGGTACAGAAGAAAATGTAGTAACTCGTGAAGAGTTCCCGCTCGCAAAAGCACAGGAAGTGCTTAAAAATGAAACTGTAGCTGTAATAGGATATGGTGTACAAGGCCCCGGGCAGGCATTGAATCAGCGTGATAATGGCATCAACGTAATAGTTGGGCAGAGAAAAAATTCTAAGACATGGGATAAGGCCATTGCTGATGGATTTGTTCCGGGCGAAACATTATTTGAAATAGAAGAAGCCCTTGAGCGTGGCACTATCATTTGTTATCTTCTCAGCGATGCAGCACAGATAGCACTTTGGCCAACAGTTAAGCAACATCTTACACCAGGAAAGGCATTATATTTCTCGCATGGTTTCGGCATTACATTCAATGAGCAAACCGGCATCATACCACCTGCTGATGTGGATGTATTTTTAGTAGCACCAAAAGGAAGCGGCACTTCACTTCGCCGTATGTTCCTCCAGGGTCGCGGGCTAAACAGTTCCTATGCAATCTTCCAGGATGCAACAGGCCGTGCCAAAGAAAGGGTGATTGCCCTGGGCATTGCAGTTGGCAGCGGTTATCTTTTTGAAACAGACTTTCGTAAAGAGGTGTATTCCGATCTCACGGGTGAGAGAGGAACATTGATGGGTGCAATCCAGGGAATTTTTGCAGCACAGTACCAGGTGCTTCGTGATAAGGGTCACAGTCCCTCCGAAGCATTCAATGAAACGGTGGAAGAGCTTACCCAGAGCCTGATGCCACTCGTTGCTGAAAACGGAATGGACTGGATGTATGCCAACTGTTCAACTACAGCACAGAGAGGTGCGCTTGACTGGTGGAAAAAATTCAGGGACGCTACCGCACCTGTATTTAAGGAACTGTATGAAAGTGTTGCAAGTGGTAAAGAAAGTCAGCGATCTATTGACTCAAATAGCCAGCCTGATTATCGCGAAAAGTTAGAAGAAGAATTGAAGGAACTCCGTGAAAGTGAAATGTGGCAGGCAGGTAAAACTGTTCGTAGCCTGCGACCAGAAAATCAGCCAGCGGCAACTGAAGTTAAGACACAAAAAACAGCGGTACCCGCCTGATAAAATTAGCAATAGGGAATATTGAGCCAGGCAGATCTGAATCTTTATTCCCTATTGCCAATTTTCTATAGAATAGAGGTAAACAGACTTTATATGTCCACCCTACAAGCACCTACTCTCGATTTTTTCAAGGCAGCCCAGCGTCTTCGGAAGGTGGTGACCCGAACTCCGTTAATGTTCAGCCCGAATCTAAGCCGCAAGTTCGGTTGCAATCTATTTTTAAAAAGAGAAGACCTTCAATTAGTACGGAGCTACAAGTTGCGGGGTGCTTATAATATGATGAGCAGCCTTCCCGAAAATCTCCTTGAAAATGGTGTGGTTTGTGCAAGTGCAGGAAATCATGCGCAGGGATTTGCTTTCAGCTGTAAGAAGCTTCAGGTTAAAGGTGTAATTTTTATGCCCATCATTACCCCCAAACAAAAGGTTTCACAAACAAAAATGTTTGGGGAAGAATGGGTTGATATAAAACTGGCAGGAGATACTTTTGACGATTGTGCAATTGCAGCAAAAGCGTTTACTGTTGCTAACCACATGACATTTATCCCTCCTTTTGATGATGATAAAATTATTGAAGGACAGGGTACTGTAGGAATTGAAATTCTTGAAGACCAACCCGAAATCGATTATGTTTTTATTCCTGTAGGTGGTGGTGGACTGGCTGCGGGTGTTGGAAGATACCTGAAAACATATAGTCCGGAAACCCAGGTGATTGGTGTTGAACCTGAAGGAGCACCTTCCATGACAGCAGCACTTCGAAATGGAAGTCCGGTTACACTGGATGAAATCGAAAGATTTATAGATGGCGCAGCCGTCAAGCGAGTGGGCGACAAGTCATTCCGGATCTGTAAAGATGTACTTAATGATATGGTACTGGTTCCTGAAGGAAAAGTGTGTTCAGTGATTCTTCAGCTCTACAATGAAGATGCTATTGTAGTGGAACCTGCTGGCGCATTATCTATCGCTGCATTAGAGCAATATTCAGATAGGATAAAGGGTAAAAATGTGGTATGTATAGTTAGCGGAAGCAACAATGATATTGACCGGATGCAGGAGATCAAAGAAAGATCTTTACAGTATGAGGGGCTAAAACATTATTTCCTGGTACGTTTTGCGCAGCGGCCGGGAACTTTAAAGGAATTTGTGAATCATGTATTGGGTCCGGATGATGATATCACCCGATTTGAGTACATGCAAAAACACAACAAAGAATCAGGTCCTGCCCTTGTAGGGGTAGAACTTAAAAATTCACAGGATTACAATGTCCTTTTGGAAAATATGCGGCAGTACAATATCAATTACACCGAACTAAATAAAGACGATAATCTTTTTGGATATTTAGTCTGATTTATACCGGATTGTTGTATATTCAGGGTCTGCTTGCTGCATATATTAAATTCCATATAGGAAACGGCATATTTTTTTGAATAATTTCTAAACTGCATTTTCAACGATGGCAAGCAACCAGGGTTTATACCATCCCTCTTTTGAGCATGATGCCTGTGGCATTGGATTCGTGGCAAATATCAAGAGCAATAAAAGTCACCAGATAATTTCTGACGCACTTACTGTTCTTGAAAATATGGAACATCGCGGCGCATGTGGCTGTGAAGTGAATACGGGTGATGGTGCCGGTATTCTTATCCAGACGCCCCACGAATTTTATTTTGATGAGTGTGTCAAGTTAGGCATACACCTCCCCTCTTATGGTAAATACGGAGTGGGGGTAATTTTCTTTCCGAGGGAAATCCGTCTCCGCGAAGAATGCAGGGATATATTCAATCGCGCTGCAGAAAAACTTGGCCTCGAGATTCTTGGCTATAGAAAAGTTCCGGTGAACACCGATGGGATTGGTCCAACTGCATTAAGTGTTGAACCTGAAATGGAGCATGTTTTCATTGCCAGTCCGGATCACCTGACCAACCCCGATGATTTTGAGAGAAAATTATTTATTCTCCGAAATTATTCCAGCCATACCATCAATAATACAGTAAGGAAAGATGCTATCGGTTTTTATATTGCATCATTATCATACAAAACTGTCGTTTACAAAGGTCAGCTTACTAGTCACCAGGTTCGCGGCTATTTTCCTGACCTGAGCGATAAGAGAATGGTGAGTGCATTCGGCCTGGTTCATTCAAGGTTTGCAACAAATACATTTCCATCATGGAAGCTTGCCCAGCCTTTCCGTTATATCGCACATAATGGCGAGATCAATACTTTACAGGGGAATCTCAACTGGCTACGAACAAGTGAAAAAGGCTTCACCTCTCCATATTTTTCAAAGGAGGAAATGGATATGTTACTTCCTATTGTAACAGAGGGACAATCAGATTCAGCCTGTCTTGATAATATGATCGAGCTGTTGACGATGACAGGCCGATCACTTCCACATGTAATGATGATGCTTATTCCGGAAGCATGGGACGGTAACGATCAGATGGATCCTGTCAAAAAAGCATTCTATGAATTTCATGCGGCTTTTATGGAACCATGGGATGGTCCGGCTTCTATATCTTTTACTGATGGAAAAATAATTGGCGCAACACTTGACCGAAACGGACTTCGCCCTTCCCGCTACTGCGTAACCAATGATGACAGGGTAATAATGGCATCAGAAACAGGTGCATTACCGGTTGACCCTTCAATAGTTATTGAGAAGGGGCGACTTCAGCCGGGAAAAATGTTTGTGGTTGACCTTGAACAGGGCCGAATTATCAGCGACGACGAACTTAAGTCGCAGATTTGCTCACAGAAGCCATATTCAGAATGGCTGAATAAATATAAGATCCGTCTTGAAGAACTTCCGGAGCCAAGAGTTCTGTTCACACATCTTGAACATGAGCAGGTTTTCAAGTACCAAAAAGCATTTGGGTATTCAACGGAGGATCTTGATACTATTATCGCACCCATGGCAACAGATGGCAAAGAGCCAATCGGATCCATGGGTACCGATACACCGCTTGCTGTACTGAGTGACCAACCGCAGCATTTAAGTAATTATTTCAAACAATTATTTGCCCAGGTTACAAACCCACCCATTGATCCCATCCGGGAAAGACTGGTAATGTCGCTAGCTACTTTTGCAGGGAATAATGGCAACCTTCTCATTGAAGATCCATTGGCAGCGCATTGTGTGGCGCTTAAACATCCCGTGCTCAATAACCATGAACTGGAGAAGATCCGCAGCATCGATACAGGAATTTTCCAGGCAAAGACATTACAATGTTATTTCCGATCAGATGGTAAGCCAGGATCATTACAAAAAGCGCTTGACAGAATATGCCGGTATGCAGTTGATTCTGTGCAGGATGGATTTGAGGTTCTCATACTTTCTGATCGGGCCATTGACTCAGATCACGCGCCCATTCCTTCACTTTTAGCTACAGCTGCAGTTCACCATCATCTGATACGAAAAGGATTTCGTGGACAGGTAGGTCTTGTAGTTGAAGCGGGAGATGTTTGGGAGGTTCATCATTTCGCATGCCTGCTCGGATTTGGAGCAACTGCCATCAATCCATACTTGGCTTTGAGTACTATCCGTGATATGAAACTCAGTGGCAAAATGGAAACTGATCTCGATCCGGATTATCTCAAGAAAAATTATATCAAAGCGGTGAATGATGGTTTGTTGAAGGTATTTTCCAAAATGGGAATTTCCACGCTACAATCATACCAGGGAGCCCAGATATTTGAGATCATTGGTATCAACAAGGCTGTTGTAGATAAATATTTTACTGGTGCCACTTCAAGGATTGAAGGAATGGGACTTGATGAAATAGCGAAAGAATCTTTGGCAAAGCATTTCCTTGCATTCAGCAAAAAAGATATTCCTGTTGACAGGCTACCTGTGGGTGGCGTTTACCAGTGGAAACGTAAAGGAGAGTTCCACTTGTTTAATCCACAGACCATTCATTTGTTGCAGTATTCAACGCGGATGAATGATTATGCAACGTTCAAAAAATATACAAAGCTGGTAAATGACCAGTCTGTGAAAGCTTCAACTCTGAGAAGCCAGTTGCAGTTTAAGAATAACCGACCCTCTATACCAATTGAAGAAGTAGAGTCTGCTGAAACTATCATGCACCGTTTTGCGACGGGTGCTATGAGTTTCGGATCCATATCCCACGAAGCACATTCCACATTGGCCATTGCCATGAACCGTATAGGTGCAAAAAGCAATACGGGAGAGGGAGGCGAAGATTCGATGCGATATGAGAAATTACCCAATGGTGATTCTATGCGAAGCGCCATTAAACAGGTTGCTTCAGGAAGGTTTGGCGTAACAAGCTATTACCTTACTATGGCTGATGAATTACAAATAAAAATGGCCCAGGGTGCAAAACCCGGTGAAGGCGGTCAATTGCCGGGGCATAAAGTTGATGAATGGATAGGAAAGGTACGACACTCAACACCTGGGGTTGGATTGATTTCACCCCCACCCCATCATGATATTTATTCAATAGAAGATCTCGCTCAGTTGATATATGATCTTAAGAATTCAAATCGGGCTGCACGAATCAGTGTCAAGCTTGTAAGTAAGGCGGGGGTTGGCACTATTGCAGCGGGAGTTGCCAAAGCAAAATCGGATGTGATCCTTATTGCAGGATTTGATGGCGGTACCGGTGCATCACCAATAAGTTCAATAAAACATGCGGGTCTACCCTGGGAACTTGGCCTGGCTGAATCACACCAGACTCTCCTTAAAAACAAACTACGTAGCCGTGTTGTATTACAGGCCGATGGCCAGATGCGTACAGGACGCGATATCGCCATCGCTACTTTACTCGGGGCTGAAGAATGGGGTATTGCAACCGCTGCTCTTGTTGTTGAGGGCTGTATAATGATGCGTAAATGTCATTTGAATACTTGTCCGGTTGGTGTGGCAACGCAGGATCCTGAATTGCGCAAAAGATTTACGGGAGATGCTGACCATGTAGTAAATTTCTTCCGCTTCATTACAGAAGATTTTCGGGAGATAATGGCTGAGTTAGGTTTTCGAACAGTAAATGAAATGGTTGGAAAGGTAGATTTTCTGGAGCCAAGAACTGACATTACACATTGGAAATACAAAAATCTTGATCTATCACCGGTATTGTACAAAGAACCTGCTTCCATGTATACGGGACTTTACAATATGGAACAACAGGATCATGGATTAGAGGATGTTTTAGACTGGAAATTACTGGAGGTAGCAAAGCCTGCAATCGAAAACCAGCAAAAAGTTTTTGCTTCCTTCAATGTTAAGAATACAAACAGAACCATAGGCACTATCCTTTCAAATGAAATCTCCAAGAAATATGGAGAAAAGGGTCTGCCGGAAGACACGATACATTTTAAACTTACAGGTACTGCAGGACAAAGTTTTGGCGCTTTCAATACATCAGGTGTTACGATGGAACTGGAAGGTGATGCTAATGATTATTTCGGTAAAGGATTGAGTGGCGCAAAGTTGGTTGTGTATCCCTCACTTCAGGCAGCTTTTGTTCCCGAAGATAATATTATCATCGGCAATGTTGCATTTTATGGAGCAACGTCAGGCCTTTCATTTATCCGTGGTAAGGCTGGCGAACGTTTTGCGGTACGTAACTCAGGAGCAACAGCTGTTGTTGAAGGTGTAGGTGATCATGGCTGTGAATACATGACAGGTGGTAAAGTTGTTATTCTTGGAGATACCGGTAGAAATTTTGCGGCTGGTATGAGTGGAGGCATCGCATACATATATGATGTTAATGGAACATTCAATATAAACTGCAATACTGAAATGGTGGATCTTGATCCACTTGGAGAAGAGGATAGTGCAGAGTTGAAGGAACTGATTAACCAGCACTATACATATACCGGAAGCACTGTTGCCCAGTTCATTCTCAAAGATTTTGATAACCAGCTACGCAATTTTGTAAAAGTGTTCCCACGCGATTACAAGAAAGTATTGCTTGAAAGGAAATCAAAGGAACAGGTAAAACATTGAGGATTGGTAGGTAAGCAACTAGCAGTTATTAAAACTTTCAACAAAACAAATCACGATTAAATCATGGGAAAGCCAACCGGATTTTTGGAATATAACAGGGAGCTGCCAGGCAAGCGGCCGGCGGAGGAAAGGGTTAAAGATTATGAAGAATTTATTCAGCGATATTCTGATGAACAACTGAATAAACAATCAGCGAGATGCATGAATTGTGGCATTCCATTTTGCCATAATGGTTGTCCTTTAGGCAATGTGATCCCCGAGTTTAATGATGCGGTGTACCGCAGAAATTGGGAAGAAGCATATAGCATTCTGAGTTCTACAAACAATTTTCCGGAATTTACCGGCCGGATTTGTCCGGCTCCGTGTGAAACTGCCTGTGTTTTAGGAATCAATCAGCCCGCCGTTACTATTGAAGAAATTGAAAAACATATTATTGAG
Source organism: Flavihumibacter sp. ZG627 (assembly GCF_000814325.1). Classification (GTDB taxonomy): domain Bacteria; phylum Bacteroidota; class Bacteroidia; order Chitinophagales; family Chitinophagaceae; genus Flavihumibacter. The sequence continues at coordinate 73,833 of NZ_JPHF01000004.1, forward strand.
ATCGCTTTTGAGAAGGGACTGGTTAAACCCCGAAAGGCAAATGTTCGAACTGGTAAAAAGGTTGCAGTAATAGGATCGGGTCCAGCGGGACTTGCGGCAGCCGCCCAGCTGAACTATGCGGGTCATCAGGTGACGGTATTTGAGCGCGATGAAAAACCCGGTGGACTTTTACGGTACGGCATTCCGGATTTTAAATTGGAGAAATGGGTGGTGGAAAGAAGGATTTCCCTCCTGGAAGAAGAAGGCGTTGTTTTCAGGTGTCATGCTAATGTGGGGGTAAATATCAGAGTAAATGATCTTCTAAGGGAATACCAGGCAATAGTTCTGGCGGGGGGGTCAACTGTACCACGCGATCTTAGTATACCCGGAAGAGAATTAAATGGAGTCTATTTTGCAATGGATTTCCTGAAGCAACAAAACAAACGAAACTACAAATCAGATCCACTGGCTTTTAGAGATATAGAAAGTAATATCAATATTGAGGAACTGTTTGCAACCGGGAAAAATGTAGTAGTAATTGGCGGGGGTGACACTGGTAGTGACTGTGTAGGAACCTCAAATCGTCAGGGGGCCATAACAGTAACACAATTTGAATTGTTACCTAAGCCACCAGAGAAAAGGACCCCTTTCATGCCTTGGCCCAGCTATCCTATGGTGCTGAAAACCTCCACTTCACATGAAGAAGGATGTGAGCGTCAATGGGCTGTAGCTACAAAGTCATTCCTTGGTGATGAGAATGGGAAACTGAAAGGATTGCGAATAGTAAATCTCGAATGGGTAAGTGCAGCAGATGGAAGGCCTGCACAGTTCAAGGAAGTTGAGGGCTCCGAGAGGGAGATCCCTTGTGAACTAGCTTTACTGGCTATGGGTTTCGTTCACCCCCAACAGCAGGGTATGTTAAATGAACTTGGAGTTGAATTTGATGAGAGAGGAAATGTAAGGGCGAGTGAAAAGGGGTACCAAACCAATATTGCTAAAGTTTTCGCAGCCGGGGATATTCGCCGGGGACAAAGTCTGGTAGTCTGGGCCATCAGTGAAGGCCGGGAATGCGCCAGGAAGGTAGATGAGTATCTAATGGGAAGTTCGGTTCTCGAAACTAAAGATGCCATGCTATCTGTAGCCAGTTAATACATAATTTTTATTAGCATATGTGAATAAGGCGGCCATTTGGCCGCCTTATTCATTTTACAATACCTGAAGTATAATATTATATATATTTACATGTGTATATTTACGAATAGGATTTAATAATTTTCTGATTAATTTAGTAAAACAATTTAAAGTATTATTTTATTTAATACAATAACCAAAACCAACTGAATTATGCGGAAATTAACCACAAAACAGATTGCCCCTTTTGTGATCCTTGCGGTGGTAGCCATTGCCACCCTTTTCATTCCAGCTCTGCCAAATTTTGACGATGGCGGTAAATTATACAGTGCTGCTGATACTGGTTGGATCATTGTAGCTACTGCATTGGTGTTCCTTATGACACCGGGCTTAGCTTTCTTTTATGGGGGCATGGTACATCGCAAGAATGTGATCTCTACCATGATTAAGAGTGTTGTTGCCTCAGGAGTAGTTAGCATACTCTGGGTAACAGTAGGTTTCAGTCTTTGCTTTGGAGAGTCTATTGGAGGCTTCATTGGCAATCCGGGCACTTTCGCCTTTTTCCAGGGGGTAGGATCAGGAGCTCCATGGAGCCTGGCCCCTACTATCCCATTAACTTTATTTGCCCTTTTCCAGCTGATGTTTGCGATCATAACGCCAGGACTGGTAGTTGGTGCCGTAGCGGAGAGGATCCGATTTACATCTTATATCCTGTTCATCGCCTTGTTCAGCCTTCTGGTATATGCGCCAATTGCGCATTGGACATGGCATCCGGAGGGTTTCCTGTTTCAGATGGGAGTACTGGATTTTGCAGGTGGTACAGTTGTACATATTTCTGCGGGATGTGCAGCCCTTGCAGGAGCTCTGGTATTGAAGCGCAGACAGTCACACCTGGAGCAGAAAGAAATCCCACCCGCAAATATTCCTTATGTATTGATCGGCACGGGCCTTCTGTGGTTCGGTTGGTTCGGATTTAATGCAGGTTCTGCCCTTGGTGCAAATTCTCTTGCGGTATCTGCTTTCGCAACAACCAATACAGCTGCAGCTGGAGCAGGTTTAAGCTGGATGTTTTTTGATGTACTCCGTGGTAAAAAACCTTCCGTACTTGGTTTTTGTATCGGTGCAGTTGTGGGACTAGTTGCCATTACACCTGCTGCCGGTTTCGTAACCATCCCTCAAAGTATTTTTGTGGGTGTGCTGGCTGCAATTATTTCAAATCTTGCTATTTACTATAAGCAAAAATCAACACTTGATGATACCCTTGATGTTTTCCCCTGCCACGGTATCGGAGGTATGGTAGGTATGCTCATGACCGGAATATTTGCCACAAAAGCGGTTAATGCTGCCGGCAATGATGGACTATTCTATGGTAATCCGGAGTTCTTTTTTACTCAATTAAAAGCACTTGGAATTGTAGTTGCCTACAGTTTCGCAGTTTCATATGGCATTTTCAAATTCATCAATTTCATTCTCCCACTTCGTGTTACTTCTGAAGAAGAGGAATTGGGCCTTGATGAATCTCAGCACAATGAAAAATATATGCAGGGAACTCTTCTGGTTCGCAATAATGGAATCATAGAAGAGGAGCAGCTTTCTGAAATCTAATAGTCAGGGTTAACTACCAGGCTTCAAAAACCAGAAAAAGGTACAGCGTAATGATAAACTTCTGACACAAGTTCATCGCCGTACCCTTTCCCTTAACACTTAAAATGTTACACAATGTTACAAAAAATATTTGCAACAGGCTTCGTTATGGCCTGTACGTTACCGGCCTTTGCGCAAACCACTGAAACCACTGCCACTATTGCATCCACCACCTCAACAGAATCTGTGGCTGCCCCCCCGGAGGAGAAAAAACCCCTCATAACTCTTTCCGGATCAGCTGATGTTTATTACAGATATGATTTTAACAAACAATCAGGAAATAACAGAACCAGTTTTACCAATACACATAACAGCTTTGCCCTGGGAATGGCAAGCATTAAGGCAGAACATAAAGGCGATAAAGTTGGTGTTGTAATTGACCTGGGGTTTGGTCCGAGGGCTAAAGAATTCTCCTATGCCGATGAAGGTATAATGCAATCAGTTAAGCAGCTTTATGTAAGCTATGCACCCGCCGACTGGATCAAATTTACCGCAGGAACCTGGGCTACACATGTTGGTTATGAGCTGGTAGATCCACAACTTAATCGTAACTATAGCATGTCTTATATGTTCACAAACGGACCATTCCATCATACAGGATTGAAAGCCGAATTATCAAGGGGAAAAAGTGGATTTATGATTGGAATAGCGAATGCTACCGACTACCGGGTTCCACCATCTGATATGATCAATCGTAAATTTTTGCTGGCACAATACAGCCTTGCTGCAAGCGACAATGTAAAATTCTACCTTAACTATGCAGGCGGAAAAAATCCCGATACTTCAAAAACCAGCCAGTTTGACCTTGTAGCCACGGCAAAGATCAATGATGTTTTCAGTCTGGGCTATAATGGAACGGTTAATACAACACAGGTTTGGGATGGCAGCAAAAATGCCGATGGCAAATCGTGGTGGGGATCTGCCCTTTACATCAATGTTGACCCTAAAGCATGGTTCGGACTTACATTACGTACAGAATATTTCAGTGATAAAAATCAATTCAAAATACCAACAGGTATTGATGAGGGTGCCTCAGTTTTCGCGACTACACTTTCTGCGAATTTCAAAGCGGGGGGACTAACCATCATACCTGAATTCAGGCTTGACAATGCGAGTGAAGAAGTGTTTATTGACGCTAATTTCAACCCTAAAAAATCAACGGGAAGCTTTCTGCTCGCAGCAGTTTACAGCTTCTGACCTTCGTTTCACATATGGCAAGCAATCGTTGAAAGCCCCCTGTGTCTACAGGGGGCTTTATTATGTTTACATTAAGCCGAATTTCTGCCAGCATTAATGATACCAAAGGAACACCGCATTACAAGCTTTTCATATGCAGTTTTCATGCTCTCTGCTGCAGCAGGCATAACAGCACCATCCATTTCCCTCACCTTAGTGATTGCAAATTGCTGAATGGTGGTGAGCGGTAAAACGATCCTTTCCCGCATCTGAACACTCAATTGTTCAACAGGGTAATCGGCCATCAGTTCATTCTTCCCCGATAAATGAAAAACATATTTCCGTGTAAGTTCATATTCTGCATATATCATATGCCATATCTCACCATAGGAAGGATGATCTGCAAGATGGCTTGTAAGTGGAAAATAGCATTTCAACATGGCCATCTCACAGTTATCAATAAGTGTTTTGAAAAAAAGCGAATGCTGGTACATTTCTTTGACCTGTTTCCATTCTCCTCTTTGCTCAGCTTTTTGAAGCGCGGTACCTACACCATAATAACCAGTCACATTCTGCTTTAGCTGGCTCCATGCTCCAACAAAAGGAATTGCGCGAAGATCTTTTAAATTCAATCTGCTTGCTGTTCCTCTTTTCGCCGGCCTTGAGCCAATATTGGTTTCCGCATAAAATCTAAGGGCACTGGCATGTGAAAGATATTCTACAAAGGATGGATGTTCTTTGAGTTGGATGTATGCCTCAAATCCATCTTTAGCGAGTTGCTGAAACTGATGTTGTTGTTGCGGTTCTAAGGTTGGGCGCTTCTGCGAACGAAGAAAACTGCTGAGGCCTGCATTCAGCATCTGTTCCATGTTATACTGCGCCGCTTCAATTGTACCAAAGTTTGAACTAATGGTTTGCCCCTGCACAGTAAGTTGTATCTCTTTTACTGAAACATCATTTCCCATCGATGCATAAAACTTATGTGTTTTGCCACCTCCCCGGGCAGGAGGCCCACCCCTTCCATCAAAAAACAAAACGTCAATATTATATTTTGCAGAGATACTGGTAAGTGATTGTTTTGCATGCAGGATACTGTAATTGGCCATCAGGTATCCCCCATCCTTGGTTCCATCAGAAAAACCAAGCATAATTGTCTGGCGGTTACCTCTTGCAGAAAGATGATTCCGGTATATGGAGTTTTGGTAAAGTGTCTCCATTATTTTTCCGGCCCTGTTAAGGTCATCAATTGTTTCAAAAAGCGGTACTATATCAATCGTAAGATTATTTTCATTCCAGCCGGCAAGAAGAAACAAACCATACACCTCCATTATACTTTGAGCACTGTTGCATTGGCTGATTATATAACGATAAGCACCTGATTCTCCATTCTGTTCCTGAATTTTAGAGATGGCGCGAATAGAATCAATGGTATCCTGATGAATTTTATCTTCGAAAATATATTCGGGTGATAAGGGCTTCATGCCTGCGAGAACATTGAGTTTCTGATCCATTGGCATTTCCTCATAACCTTCCGGGAGATGTTCGGATTGTTGTTGAAGATACTTGTAAACAGCAGTGTGCACGGAACTATCCTGCCGCACATCAAGTGATGCGTAATAAAGTCCGAATGCATTTACTTTCTGGATCAGGTTATCAACAAGACCCGCAAACAATCCATTGTGCTGGTATACCAGGGTATCCCTTATCTGCTTCAACTGCCGTATCATATCTTCTGCATCCAGTATTTCCTTTGGCCCTTCACTAAACACTTCATTGTACAGTTGTTTTTCCAGATTTATCAACAACTGATCCGTTTCTTTAAATGTGAGTCTGCGTTTTAGTCTCCTTACATCGAGGTAATAACATTTTACAATACTGCTTCTCAGGGTAGCAGCTACCTGCAAGGTAGTTTCTGCTGTCACGAAAGGATTTCCATCCCTGTCACCACCCGGCCAAAATCCCATTTGCAACAAGGGCTTACCCGATTTAAGCCAGGGAGAGAGTTCATTGGAAGTATAGGTTAATATTCTTCCTACTGCGGCATAAAATACATTATCAAGGTACCATATCAAACTCATCGCCTCATCAAAGGGAGTGGGTTTCTGCTTTTTAAAGAAAGGAGTTTTACCAAGCTGTTGCAGATAAGTATTTACCTGAGTGGTGTTGTTTTGTTGTAATGCTTTAGAGAGATCATTTATGATTCCCAGAACAGATCCTGGATAAAACTGGGTAGGATGGGCAGTCAAAACCATTCTTACACAGAAATCATCTTCCGTGTTATCTACTGCATCAGGGCCTGCCTGTTCGAGAAATCCTTTTAGCTGTTTAAGGGAACCCTGCCCGCCTACATCATTGACCTTGCTGAATGCAGCATCTTCAAGAGCATCAAAAAGCACTACTTGTCTTTCAACATATTGAACAAAACGAAATAATAGATCGGTTCTCTCCTGATCGTTCCGATATGTGGTATGCATTGAAAAAAACTCATCCATGATCTGGACAGGATTCTTCTTCATTTTGTATCCTTCCTCACAAACATGCAATAGCATGGATAATAAAATTCCGGTTTTTTCGATCCGATGAAATGGAAGAGATGTGAACAGGCTATTATATAACTGAAATTTAAGCGCCACCTCGCTTTTGAATTGTTGCAGGGCTGCCGGGTCCGTAGTTGGCATGTTTTCGTTGATTTGGTTGATACAATTGGGGCAGCAATCGGGGAATGAATATAAGAAATTAAAAAACTAACGCTTGTTATATATAGTGCTGTTTGTATTTTCGACAGAGAAAAAAACAGTGGTATTTTCAAATACATATATAACTACCTCGTTACTGGTTACCCCGTCAACCAGCACCACTACTATTACAACTATCACAACCCGTTAAGGGTTGTATTTTCCATATCACGTTTGGGCCATTGGCTGTGTCTCGGGAAGAATTCATTCCCATTAATTTTTCAAGAACTATTATCCCACAATTAGTATATGCAGGTTTTAAAATTTGGCGGCACCTCGGTAGGAAGTCCGGAAGCTATTCAAAAAGTAATTGAAATCGTAAAAGAAAAGATTAGCAAAGAACCGGTAATAGTGGTTGTTTCCGCATTCGGAGGCATAACTGATGCGCTTCTTGACTGTGGTTTACAGGCCGCACGTGGTCAAGAGCAATACAAGGAGCAGGTAAATCTTATTACAACACGTCACCTTAATGCGGTTAAGGAACTGATCCCCATTCAACAACAAAGCAGCATGCTCAGTGCCGTAAAAAAGTTATGTAATGAAGTGGAGGATCTCTGCAATGGCATTTTTTTACTGGGTGAGATGACTGCACGTACAAGGGATAAGCTTGTTAGTTATGGTGAACTGATCTCATCTCAGGTTATAAATAACGCATTTCTGGCAAAAGGCATATTAACAACATGGTGGGATAGCCGTAAACTTATAAGGACCAATTCTGATTTTGGAAAAGCAACACTGGATACTGAAACAACGGTAGAAAATTTTTCAGAGATAATGAAGGAGTTGGCCACTGACCTGGTCATAATGCCTGGTTTTATTGCTTCCGATCCTAATGGTATTACTACAACCCTCGGACGCGGTGGATCCGATTATACTGCAGCAATTGCTGCAGCAGCTATCGGAGCAACATCCCTGGAGATCTGGACGGATGTTAGCGGCATGATGACAGCTGATCCCAGATGGGTTCCCAATGCCAAGGTTATTCCAACAATTTCTTACCAGGAAGCGATGGAACTCTCCCATTTTGGGGCAAAGGTTATATATCCACCAACCATACAACCTGTCATGAATAAAAGTATACCGGTCTGGATCAAGAATACTTTTGCACCATCAGATGCAGGAACCCTTATTCAACAGGATAGCTATCGCAACGGTACACCAGTAAGAGGAATCTCAAGTATAAGTAATCTGGCGCTTCTCAGCCTGGAAGGCAGTGGAATGGTGGGGGTACCGGGCTTTTCACGCAGGTTATTTGAAGCACTCTCTTCGCAGCAAATCAATGTTATATTAATTACACAGGGCTCCTCGGAGCATTCTATATGCGTGGGTGTTGACACATCAACAGCTGATAAAGCAAAACTGGCTGTTGACGAGGCTTTCGCGCCAGAAATCAACCTGCAGCAGGTGGATCCTCTTGTTGTTGAAAAAGAATTATCTATTGTAGCCTTAGTGGGCGAGCAAATGAAAAGCCATCCAGGTATCAGTGGAAAAATGTTTGGTGCCCTGGGCAGGAACGGGGTTAATGTAAGAGCCATAGCACAAGGTTCTTCCGAACGTAATATCTCTGCAGTGATAGCAACCCTTGATGTACGAAAAGCAATCAATCTTCTTCATGAAGAATTTTTTGAAACCGTCAATAAGCAGGTTAATTTATTTATTAGTGGTGTGGGAAATGTGGGCAGTAAATTGCTGGCCCAACTTGCCCAGCAGCAGCAATATCTTTTACATCACATGCGATTACAGCTCAGGGTAGTTGGATTGGCAAACTCAAAACGCACCTTGATTAATGAAGAAGGTATCGATCTGAATAAATGGAAAGAACTTTTGGCTGCGGCTCCAGAATCTACAATTGAAACATTTACTGATGGAATCATTCAACGTAATCTGAGAAATTCTGTTTTCGTTGATATCACTGCAAGCGAGGTTGTTGCGTCGGTATATGGGAAGCTGCTAGATAAAAGCATTGCAGTGGTTGCCTGTAATAAGATAGCCTGTTCTTCTCCCTTTAAATATTACCGGGAATTAAAGGATAAGGCGCACGACTTCAACACCCAGTTTCTTTTCGAAACCAATGTGGGTGCCGGCCTCCCTATTATTGGCACGCTGAATGACCTTCTCAGGAGTGGCGATAGAATAAACAGGATGGAAGCGGTTCTCAGTGGAACACTAAATTTTGTATTCAATCATTACGATGGTAGCAGGCCTTTTGCGGATGTTGTCAGGCAGGCCCAGGATGAAGGTTATACTGAGCCAGATCCAAGACTTGACCTAAGTGGAACAGATGTTATGCGAAAAATTATGATACTTGCCCGCGAAGCCGGCGAAACGCTGGAAATGGATTCGATCCACAACAACAGCTTTCTTCCTGCTTCGTGTATGGAAGGAACCGTTGAAGATTTTTATAAAGAAATGCTTCGACTTGAAGATCATTTCAGATCAATATATGATGCCGCTGCAGCAAAAGGGTGCAAACTGAAATTTGTGGCAAGCTTTAAAGAAGGAAAAGCCGCTGTTGGCCTTCAGGAGATTCCCACCGGACATGATCTTTCGAATCTTTTTGGCAAGGATAATATCGTATTGTTTTATACAGATCGTTATCCCCAGCAACCTCTTGTTATTAAGGGCGCCGGAGCAGGTGCAGATGTAACTGCCTCTGGTGTTTTTGCAGATATTCTGAGGGCTACACTCAACTGAGCACTTATGATTAACATAGAATTTGATAAAATAGATTTTGACAGCAGGCTGAAAGTAGAATGCCCGGCAACAGTAGCAAATATGGTCTGCGGTTTCGACATATTGGGTATGGCGCTTAATGATCCCTGTGATATAGTGGAAATGAACCTTTCTAAAGAACCAGGAATACGAATATTACATGCAGATGAGTTTGATCTGCCTACAGATCCGGTAAAAAATGTTGCTGGTGCTGCACTACTTGATCTTTTGCATGCATGCGATAAACAGGTTGGTATTGATATTACCATTACCAAACAGATTAAACCAGGAAGCGGATTGGGTTCAAGTGCGGCAAGTTCAGCAGGTGCAGTTGTTGCAGCCAATATTTTATTGGGGAAGCCTTTTTCCAATCTCGATCTCGTTCGTTTTGCGATGGCTGGTGAGAAGGTGGCAAGTGGCGTTAAGCATGCAGACAATATCGCTCCCTGCATAATGGGAGGCGTTACATTGATACGCTCAATATTTCCACTTGATATTATTCAACTTTCAGCACCAATGCTGTATGTGGCTGTTGTACACCCACAGATAGAAGTAAGGACTTCAGACGCCAGGCAGATTTTGAGAAAAGAGGTCTTACTGAAAGATGCGATCCGTCAGTGGGGAAATATTGCTGGCCTGGTTACAGGGCTGCTTCAGGGCGATTTTGATCTTATTGGCAGGTCACTTGAAGATGTTATCATAGAACCCGTTCGTAGCATACTCATACCGGGCTTTGATGAAGTTAAAAGGCTGAGTAACGAAGCCGGAGCATTGGGTGGGGGGATCAGTGGATCAGGCCCATCCATCTTTATGTTATGCCGTAACCATGCAAATGCAGAAAGCATTGCATTGATCATGCGGGAAATTTATGACAAGCTGGGAATTGATTGCAAAACCTATGTCACCACGCTGAATGAGCGTGGAGTAAGGGTTGCTTAAATTTTAAATTTTATCGTGGCAATTAAAATAAACATGAACTATTATAGTCTTAATAAACAGTCGCCCATTGCAGATTTCAGGCAGGCTACTATAGATGGACAGGCACCAGATGGGGGCCTCTATTTTCCGGAAAAGATACCACAACATTCCGCTCAATGGATAAAGGATCTTAATAAATATTCCCGGGCAGAAATTGCTTTTAAGGTAATATCATCTTTTACCGGAAATACAATACCTGAAGATATTCTCTGGTCAATCGTTAACGAGACTATTGACTTCCCCATCCCACTTATTAAAGTGGATAAAGGAATTTATATATTGGAATTATTTCATGGTCCTACGCTGGCTTTTAAAGACGTGGGTGCGCGATTCATGAGCAGATGTCTAGGTTATTTTGCGAAAGAAAAAAGCGAAAAAATCACAGTATTGGTCGCTACTTCTGGTGATACGGGTGGGGCGGTTGCCAGCGGTTTTCATAATGTGGATGGGGTGAATGTTGTAATCCTCTACCCTTCCGGAAAAGTTAGTACTGTTCAGGAAAAGCAGTTAACAACCTTCGGAGGAAATATACAAGCTCTGGAAGTAAAAGGAAATTTCGATGATTGCCAGAAAATGGTAAAAGAAGCATTTCGCGATAAGGAATTAAAAGAAAAGATTTTTCTTACTTCCGCAAATTCCATCAATGTTGCAAGGTGGTTGCCACAACAATTTTATTACTTCTTTGCACTCCAGCAATGGAAGCAAAAGGAAGCACCTGTATTCAGTGTACCCAGTGGCAATTTCGGCAATATTTGTGCAGGTATAATGGCATGGAAAACAGGACTGCCGGTTAAACATTTTATTGCAGCCTGTAATCGCAATGATGTAGTCAGCGATTATCTTCATACCGGTATCTATCAACCGAAAACTGCCGTTCCTACAATTTCAAATGCGATGGACGTAGGAAACCCAAGTAACTTCTCGCGAATCCTTGAACTTTTTCATAATAATACAGACCAGCTCAAGGATATATTCTCTTCCTATACTACAAGTGATGACCGAACCCGTGAAGTAATTCTGGATGTTTACCAAAACGATGATTATTTGCTTGACCCGCATGGTGCTGTTGGATATGACGCTCTCCTGAACTGGCTTTCAATGAATCCCAACGATAGTGGAATTGTATTGGAAACAGCACACCCGATCAAATTTCTTGATACAGTAGAGCCTCTGATACAGGAACAAATAGAGATTCCCGAAAACATCAGGAATACTATGAGTAAACAAAAAGAATCTATCCTTATTGGCAATAATTATGAAGCATTAAGATCCTTCCTTTTAGGAAACTAATCAAAATGGTTTCTGCGGCGTTTTGCTATCGGTTTTAAGATATTGATTGAACCAGTTTATATGCCTTTCATGTCTGTCCTTCAGATAACTGGGAACAGAAATCCCATGAAATTGTTTAGGATAAATGATCAGGCCGGTTGGAACACCAAGCGATTTAAGAGCCTGGTACATTTGTTCTGCACCCGCAACAGGAACATTAAAATCACTTTCACTTGCCATGAATAATGTGGGTGTTTTTATCTTATCGGCTTTAAGGAAAGGATAAGACAGGGCGAGCCATTTTTCAATATTTTTCCAGGGCGCGCCTAACTCCTTTTCGTATTGAGTAATGTATTGGTCGCTTCCGTACAGGCTAAGTTGCAACGCACTACCTGCACCACTAACCGCGGCTTTGAACCTTGTATCTGTTGCTATAGTGTAATTGGTTGTGATACCCCCATAACTCCAGCCTGCAAGCCCCATACGGTTTTCATCAACAATGCCCTGACCAACCAGGTGATCAGCCACACCAATCACATCCAATACTTCTTTATTTCCCCAATCACCATAAATAGACCTGGTATAATCCAGTCCCCTTCCACTACTTCCCCGATAATTAACTGCAGCAACTGCATATCCGGCAGAAGCATACATCATCCTTGTCATATCAAAATCGAAATCATCTTGTGATACCGGCCCACCATGAATGTATATTATAAGGGGTAATTTTTGCGAAGCCTGGTGTTGGGGAGGCGTATACAGAATTCCTGAAACAATTGTTCCATCTTTGCTCTTTGAACGGAACCCCTCTGCTTTAGGGAGAAGAATAGGTGCCAGGAAAGAATCCTGCAGATGGGTTAACCGCCTTGTTTTACCCGCTTCGATTGCATAGAGTTCAGGTGGCATCTGCGATGAACTCATAATTGTAACAATACTATTGTCAACTGGATTAGTTTCCATTTCATAATAGCTCTTCTCGCCCGTCAGCATTCTGTTTACTTTGCCAGATGCAACATCAAAATTCACTACCTGTACTTCCCTGTCTTCTTCCATCAGACCAAAGATTTGCTTACCATCCCTGCTCCAGCGTAGATTACGTACGGGACGATCGAGGCTGCCTGATAATATTTTTTTCTGTCCACCTGTTGCAGAAACTATAGCAACCAATGGTTGTCCGTACATAGTAAAAGTTTCTTCACTACTACTTTGTTGATATGCGATCCATTTGCCATCGGGGCTCCATACCGGGCGGTTATCCTCGCCTTCCCAATTTGTAATTTTCTGAGGGGTTGAATTGAGTGTGGCATCCATAATGAAGATGTCACTATTCTCGTTTTTATCTGGCGTTTCTGACCTGTTACTTGTGAATGCAATCCTTTTACCATCTGGCGAAAAAACGGGCTGTGTTTCGCTATAAATGCCTTTAGTAAGGGTATCCAGTTTTTTGGAACTGAGGTCAAACAGGTAAAGGTGGGTGGAGGTACTATCAAGATATCCGGATCTATCTTGCTTGAAATGATAACGATCTATAACATATGGCTTCCTGATTTTGGTACTGGATGTATCTGCATTACTGAGATCTTTAATGGCAAAAACCAGCTTTTTCCCATCGGGTGCCCAGCTATATTCATCGATATCCCCTTTAATAGTTGTAAGTTTTTTTGCTTCACCTCCTCGCCTGTCCAAAAGATAAAGCTGGCTATTCTTGTCTTCCCCACGTGTTGCAAGAAAAGATATATACCTGCTGTCGGGGCTCCATTTGGCTGCAGATTCTCCCCCTGGGTCAAAGGTTAGTTGAATATGATCTTTACCATTCCAACCGGTCATCCATAAATCGGAGTTGAATTTATCCTTTACACTATCAGCCTTACTTACACGATAAAGAACCCATTTGCCATCTGGTGAAACCTGTAGTGAGGAAGGTGTTTGTAATCGGTAGATGTCAGAAGGCTGTAGCGTGCGCTTGCTTTGAGCATACAGAGGAGATGTAAAAACAGCCGCCAGTAGAACAGAAAAAAGGATGCTTTTCATTGTGAGATGAAATTGATGATGTACAATTTAAAGATAAATCTGACCCTTTGATGGTGAATAAAAAGACAGATATTAATATTCGGTTTAAGGTATAATGGTTGTAAATAGGTATACAAAGAAAAGGACTAATAATACGATGCCTTGCAATACAGTGGTTCTTCCTGTACTAAGTGAAAGTATGATTACCATAAGAGATAAAATAAATAATACAGTTGATTTTATATCTATGCCTAATGTGAGGTCAAATCCATAGTAAAGTGAAACTATTGCCACCGCAGGAATCGTGAGTCCAATACTGGCAAGTGCTGATCCGAGAGAAAGGTTAAGACTTGTTTGTAACCTGTTATTGCGGGCGGCGCGAAGAGCTGCCAGACCTTCCGGCATAAGCACAACCATTGCTATTATAATACCCACGAGTGATTGAGGTGCCCCCATGGCGAAAACAGCCTGCTCAATGGCAGGAGCAAGCGCCTTACCCAGTAATACTACAGCTCCCAGACAGATCAGAAGTAATCCTGCAGACAAAAGTGTTACTTTAACCGATGGAGGATCAGCATGCAGGTCTTCATCACTATCTGCATCAGTTGGTAGGAAATAATCACGATGTCGGATGGTCTGCACCATAACAAAGCTGAGGTATAATATCAGGGTTATAATCCCGACAAAAATCAATTGTGAATCTGTGTAAACGGGGCCTGGTGAACTGACTGTATAGTTTGGCAATACAAGGGTTAGGATTGCAATAGCTGTTAGGGTGGTTAATGAAGCGCTTACTCCCTGCAAACCGAATGTTTGTTCGCCAAATTTTGCACCACCTACCAAAAGGCAAAGTCCAACCATAGCATTCAGAATGATCATAACTGCTGCAAAAACAGTATCACGTGCGAGAATGGCAGCATCGGGTCCTCCGGCAATCATTAATGAAACTATTAGAGCCACTTCTATTATTGTGATGGCCACAGCCAGTACTAGTGTTCCAAAGGGCTCTCCTACACGATGGGCCACAACTTCTGCATGATGTACAGCGGCCAAAACACTACCAATGAGGACTGCGGCCAGAAATAACTGGAACCATACTTCCTGGGAAGAATCTTTTAAAGCATATAATACCCACGCGACAATAGGGAATATTATGGTCCAGAGCGGAAGTGGTATTTTAAATTTCATCGTCGCATATAGTTATGAGTTGTAAATATAAAAAAAGCCACCGGTTAAGGTGGCTTTGGATATATATGCATTGCATAGTTAAAAACTATCAATCAAATTTCAGGTCAAGACCCAGACCTCTCAGTTCATGGATCAAAACATTGAATGATTCAGGAACGCCTGGTCTTGGAATATTATCCCCTTTCACGATTGCTTCATAGGTCTTGGCGCGACCAATGATATCATCAGATTTAAGGGTAAGCAATTCCTGCAGGATGTTGGATGCGCCGTATGCTTCAAGTGCCCAAACTTCCATTTCACCAAAACGCTGACCTCCAAACTGCGCCTTACCACCAAGCGGTTGCTGGGTAATGAGACTATATGGACCGATAGAACGCGCATGCATTTTATCGTCAACCATGTGGTGCAGCTTGATCATATAGATGATACCAACTGTAGCTTTCTGGTGGAAGCGATCTCCTGTTTCACCATCATACAGGTGGGTGTGACCCATCATCGGAATTCCAGCTTGCGTACAGTATTGTTCAACCTCGTCTGTAGTGGCACCATCGAAAATTGGTGTTGCAAATTTCACTCCCAGTTGTTCACCACACCATCCTAATACAGTTTCATAGATCTGACCGAGGTTCATACGACTTGGTACACCAAGTGGGTTAAGAACAATATCTACAGGCTCACCGTTCTCAAGGAATGGCATATCCTCTGCGCGTACAATCTTTGCAACGATTCCTTTGTTACCATGGCGACCTGCCATCTTATCACCAACCTTTAACTTACGTTTTACAGCAAGGTAAACCTTGGCTAGTTTCAGCACACCCGCAGGTAATTCATCTCCTATTGAAATATTGAATTTCTCCCGTTTGTAACGTCCAAGCTCTTCGTTGTATTTAATACTGAAGTTGTGAAGCAGTATATTGATCTGGCTATCAATTTTTTCATCTCCAGTCCAACCAAGGGGATTAATGTTAAGGAAATCAAGTCCCGCCAGGTTCTTAGCTGTAAACTTAGCACCCTTACCTATCTGCATTTCACCGAAGTTGTTGCTTACACCTGCGGATGGTTTTTCTTTAAGCAATGTTTGGAGTTTGCTCAATAAAACTTCCTGGAGGTCGGCTTCATTCTTCTCGTGAACTTTTTCAACTTTCTCAAGAGCTGCCTTCTCACGAACTTTTGTGTTCTTATCTTTCTTAGCACGCTGGAAAAGTTTCTTATCGATAACCACACCTTCAACACCGTTCGGAGCTTTCAGTGAAGCATCTTTTGCATCTCCAGCTTTGTCGCCGAAGATTGCACGTAGTAACTTCTCTTCAGGTGTAGGATCACTTTCTCCTTTTGGAGTGATCTTACCAATAAGAATATCACCTTCTTTTACATGGGCTCCGATGCGAATGATACCATTCTCATCCAGATCCTTGGTTGCTTCTTCAGAAACGTTTGGAATATCAGGAGTCAGTTCTTCTTCACCCAATTTGGTATCACGAACCTCAAGTTCATATTCAGATATATGAATAGATGTGAACAGGTCTTCACGAACAACTTTCTCGTTAATTACTATGGCATCTTCGAAGTTGTAACCTTTCCATGGCATAAATGCCACTTTGAGGTTTCTTCCCAAGGCTATTTCACCACCCTGAACCGCATAGCCTTCAGTAAGGAAATCTCCTTCTTTCACATGCTGGCCTTTTTTAACCGCTGGCTTGAGTGTAATAGATGTTTCCTGGTTTGTTTTCTGGTATTTAGTGAGCTTATAAATTATCAGATCTTCTTCAAAGCTAACCAGACGCTGTTCTTCATTACGATCGTAACGAATATGGATCTCATTACCATCAACAAACTCAACCACACCATTGCCTTCCGAGATGATCTGAACCCTTGAGTCGCGGGCAGCTTTCGCTTCCAGACCTGTTCCAACAAAAGGAACCTGGGGTTTGATCAATGGAACGGCCTGGCGTTGCATGTTAGATCCCATCAGGGCACGGTTCGCATCATCATGTTCCAGGAAAGGAATAAGTGATGCGGATAGTCCCACAATCTGATTTGGAGCAACGTCCATATATTCTACATCAGTGCGATCCAGAATCGGGAAGTCACCGGTTTCGCGACTCACTACCTTTTCTTCAGCGAATTCTCCCTTTTCAGAAAGAGGAGTGTTAGCCTGGGCGATCTTTGCGGTATCTTCTTCTTCCGCACTCAGGAAAGTCAGCTCTTTCATGTTCACCTTGCCATTCTCCACTTTACGATAAGGTGTTTCGATAAAGCCCATCTCATTGATCTTTGCATGGACGCAAAGCGTAGAGATCAGTCCAATGTTTGGACCTTCCGGTGTTTCAATTGTACACAAACGTCCATAATGCGAATAGTGAACGTCTCGAACTTCGAAACCGGCACGCTCCCGGCTAAGACCACCTGGTCCGAGCGCTGAAATACGTCGCTTATGCGTTATCTCCGAAAGAGGATTGGTCTGGTCGAGGAACTGTGATAATTGTGATGTTCCGAAGAATGAATTAATAACAGATGAAAGCGTTCTGGCATTAATGAGGTCTACAGGTGTAAATACTTCATTATCCCGAACATTCATACGCTCGCGGATGGTACGTGCCATACGGGCAAGTCCCACACCGAATTGTGCGTACAACTGCTCTCCAACTGTACGTACGCGACGGTTGCTCAGGTGATCGATATCATCGATTTCTGCTTTGGCGTTAGTAAGACGTACCAGGTATTTAATGATCTCAATGATATCCTCTTTGGTCAGAACTTTATGATCAAGTGGATAATTTAGATTGAGTTTACGGTTGATCTTATAACGTCCAACTTCTCCCAGATCATAACGTTTGTCAGAGAAGAACAACTTATCAATGATACCGCGGGCCGTTTCATCATCAGGGGCATCAGCACCACGTAACTGACGATATATATGCTGAACCGCTTCCAGCTCGCTATTGGAAGTATCTTTATTTAAAGTATTGTAGATAATCGCATAATCACCCCCTACATCTTCACGCTGGAGGAATACGCTCTTAACATCCATATCCACAATCATTTCGATTGCTTCATCATCAAGAATAGTATCACGCTCCAACACTACCTCATTACGCTCAATAGATACTACTTCACCAGTATCCTCATCAACAAAATCCTCTACCCAGGTCCTGAGAACGCGGGCAGCAAGTTTCTTGCCCAGATATTTATCAAGCGCTTTTTTCTCACCTTTAACTTCATCCGCCATTCCGAATAGTTCCAGAATGTCCTTATCAGTTTCGAATCCTATTGAACGGAGTAAAGTTGTTACGGGGAACTTCTTCTTCCGATCAATATAGGCATACATCACATTGTTGATGTCGGTAGCAAATTCCATCCAGGCACCTTTGAAAGGGATAACCCTGGCAGAATAAATTTTAGTACCGTTGGGGTGTATCGACTGACCGAAGAATACACCAGGTGAGCGATGCAACTGAGAAACCACTACACGCTCAGCGCCGTTGATAACAAAGGTACCACGCGGAGTCATGTATGGGATGTTTCCAAGGAATACATCCTGTACGATGGTTTGAAAGTCAACATGCTCTTCGTCATTACAACTCAGGCGAAGTTTTGCCTTGAGTGGCACGGCGTATGTAAGTCCACGCTCCATACATTCTTCAATGGTATAGCGTGGCGGATCAATAAAATAATCGAGAAACTCCAGCACGAAAATGTTCCTGGTGTCAGTGATAGGGAAATTTTCCTTAAACACCTTGAACAGGCCTTCATTGTTACGTTTGTCAGGAGTGGTCTCTAATTGGAAGAAGTCTTTAAACGATTGAATCTGCACTTCCAGCAGGTCAGGAGCTTCAGCGAGGTGTTTGATCTTACCGAAGTTGATCCTGGTGTTCAGTTTAGTAGAAGACATATGTATTTTAAACCGGTTTTAAAGCTTTTAAAAATCGTCGACAGAATACTCTCGATTGAGCAAATTTAATACTCAGTGCACTGATATATAGGAAGTTACAATAAAATGGCCATTTTGCAGCCTTCCATAATATATAGCTATTCAATTTAAAACGGAGGGCAAAGCTACGGATTTTAGGGGAATGAACAAATTTTTGGGTGAGGAAAGGGTAAAATGCCGATGCCACCCCAATTCCCTTAAATAAAAAAGCCGGGAAAAGATCCCGGCCTTTCTTTTATGTGAATACTGATTAGTTGATCTCAACATCAGCACCAGCTTCTTTAAGCTTGTTGGCAATTTCTTCAGCTTCAGCTTTAGAAACACCTTCTTTAACTGCTTTAGGAGCACCGTCAACTAGTTCCTTAGCTTCTTTCAGTCCGAGACCAGTAAGATCTTTAACGATCTTAACAACGTTTAGTTTAGAAGCACCACCGCTTTTCAGAATAACATTGAAAGCAGTTTTCTCTTCTACAGCGGCTGCACCACCACCACCATCGGCAGCTACTACAACTGCAGCAGCAGCGGGTTCGATACCATACTCGGATTTCAGAAAATCAGCCAGTTCCTGTACTTCTTTTACAGTGAGGCTTACCAGTTGTTCAGCTAATACTTTTACGTCTGCCATTGTTTAAAATTTTTACCGTCTTCACAGCCTGTATGCTCCGACGGCAGTTTTTAAAAAAATTCTAATGATATCCCCTCAGGCAGGGGAATTATTTAAATAAAAATTATTCAGCGGGTGTTGTTGGTGCCTCATGAGCAGTATCAGCACTTGCTTCCGGTGCCGCGTCAGCCTTTGCTTCTGGTGCAGCGTCAGCACTTGCCTCTGGTGCAACATCACCAGACGGTTCTGCCACAATTTCAGCCTTTTTACCTTTTTCAAGCAATGCAGCGATAACGCGCTGAGCAGGTGCTTGTAAGAGTCCGATAACTTCACCAATAAGTTCATTCTTGGTCTTAATACGGGTTAGAGCTTTCAACTGCTCATCACCAACATAGATATCACCATTTATGAATGCTGCCTTCAACACCGGGCGATCACTCTTGCTTTCAGTACGGAAAGAAGATATTATCAGAGCCGGTTCTTTCGGATTTTCAGAAAATAGTAATGCTGTAACATTATTGAGTGCTTCATATACTCCTGCATATTTTTCACTATCAATAGATTCCAGCGCTTTCTTAATGAGGGTGTTCTTAGCAACCTTCATTTCAACCTGCTTGTCGTAACATACACGGCGAAGTTTTGTCACCTGTGCAACTGTCAGACTTTCGGTGTCGGTGATATAGAAGTTATTGTATTGAGAGAACTTACCTTTCAGCAGTTCAATCACTTCTGTTTTTTGTTCTTTAGTCATACCGCAAAAATTTATTTCTGCCCCTTAAAGGGAGAAAGTTCTTGAATTAGTGAATGAATGTTTTGGTGTCGATAGTGATACCAGGACTCATGGTGCTTGCCATGCTTACACCCCTCAGGTAGGTACCTTTAGCAGTTGCAGGCTTCAGTTTCAGGATAGCATTGATAAGCTCCTGGCTGTTCTCTGCAATCTTATCAGGACCAAAACTAACCCGGCCAATCGAAGCATGAACGATACCGGCTTTATCAACCTTAAAGGCGATCTTACCACCTTTAACTTCGTTCACTGCAGATGCCACATCATTAGTAACAGTACCAGTTTTGGGGTTTGGCATCAGGTTACGTGGACCGAGGATCTTACCAAGCTTACCGATCTTTGGCATCACTGAAGGAGTAGCGATGATAACATCGATATCCGTCCATCCACCTTCAATCTTCTGGATAAATTCATCTAGTCCTACATGATCCGCACCAGCAGCTTTCGCATCATTCTCTTTATCTGGGGTACAAAGAACCAATACACGCTTTGTTCTACCTGTTCCGTGTGGGAGGGTAACTGTACCACGAACAGCCTGATCGGCTTTCTTAGGATCAACACCCAAACGGATATGCAGGTCTACGGAAGCATCGAATTTTGCGATATTCACTTCCTTCACGAGTGAAGAAGCTTCTTTAAGTGAATAAATCTTATTTGAATCAACCTTAGGGTTAACTTCTTTTCTTTTTTTTGTGATAGCCATTGCTCAAAAGTTTTTGTTAGTCAACGATTAATTTTCCCATGGAGCAACACCATCAACAGTGATACCCATGCTACGTGCTGTACCGGCTACCATTTTCATGGCACTTTCCACAGTAAAGCAATTAAGATCAGGCATTTTATCCTTTGCGATTGCTTCAACCTGGGCCCAGGTTACTTTACCAACTTTTGAACGGTTTGGCTCTTTTGAACCACTCTGCAACTTTGCAGCTTCCAACAACTGGACTGATGCAGGGGGAGTTTTGATAACAAAGTCGAATGACTTGTCAGAGTACACCGTGATCAACACAGGAAGTACTTTCCCCATTTTATCCTGAGTCCTGGCGTTAAATTGCTTACAGAACTCCATGATGTTCAGACCTTTAGAACCAAGGGCTGGACCAATGGGGGGTGCAGGGTTGGCTTGACCGCCTTTACACTGCAGCTTTACGAAACCAGTGATTTCTTTTGCCATTTTTTAAATGTTTTTTTGGTGATAGCGTCTGCTTTCGCATTTGCTGAGGCAGACTCCCAAATCCAATTCGAAATAAGAACTAATGATTGGGGGTGCAAAACTAAGACATTAATTTAATTTATCAAAGAAATTCCCTCCTTCCAATAGCTGCAGAACTTAGATAATCCGGGAAATTAAAAAAACCACTCCTTTGGGAATGGCTTAGTTAATGATATTAAATACGGCTTTAAAAAATCAGGAGAGCTTTTCTACCTGCATGTAATTAAGTTCAACAGGAGTTGATCGTCCAAAAATCTTAACGGTTACTTTTAATTTCTTCTTCTCATCGTTCACCTCTTCGATGATACCGTTGAAATCATTAAATGGACCTTCAATGATCTTTATCGTCTCTCCTACTATGAATGGTTCGCTCATGCTCATTCCACCAGCTTCGCTCATTTCATCCATTTTACCGAGCATTTTATTCACCTCCGCTTTTCTAAGAGCAATCGGATGTTCCTTACCGAGGAAATGAATGACATTACTGGTATTCTTGATGGTTTCCCGAAGATCATCTCCTAGCTTGCCTTCAACCACTTCAATCATAACGTACCCTGGGTAATAGTTGCGTTCGCGCATTACTTTTTTACCGTTTTGTACCTTATAAACTTTTTCTACCGGAAGGAAAACCTGTTTCACCACTTCGCTCCAACCGCCACGGCTGATCTCCTTATCAAGGTATTCCTTAACTTTTCGTTCTTTACCGCTCACCACGCGCAGCACGTACCATTTGGTTTCTTGTTGATTAACGATTTCTTCCATTATGCAAAGAATGAATAGATGAATTTCAGTAATGAATTTGAAGCAAAGTCCATGAGCCAGATTACCAGCGTGATAATGATGGTAGCAACCAGCACGATCATTGTGGATTGTTGGAGCTGTGCCCAGGTTGGCCAGGTTACTTTTTCAACCAGCTCTTTATAAGACTCGCTGAAGTATGTTGTTACTTTATTCATGATACAAGATTACTTGTTATTAGTTTCGATGACAGAAACAAAAGAACTCAACGGGCAGTTGACCCATTGAGCTTTTGCAAAATAATGAATTACTGTCAACTGGCACGGGCAACAGGATTCGAACCCGTATCAAAGGTTTTGGAGACCTCTATTCTACCATTGAACTATGCCCGTAAAAAAGCCACTGGAATTTGCTGTAGCCGTTAGCAAATTTACAACTAAAGGCTGGTCGCTAACACCAGTGGCTGCTATTGAGAAATTTATCGATTACTTCAGGATCTCAGTTACCTGTCCGGCTCCTACTGTACGGCCACCTTCGCGGATAGCGAATTTCAGACCTTTTTCCATAGCGATGGGCTGGATAAGGGTAACCCTTAAGTTGGTGTTATCACCAGGCATTACCATTTCAGTTCCCTCAGCAAGTGTACATTCTCCGGTTACATCCGTTGTACGGAAGTAGAACTGGGGACGATACTTATTGAAGAAAGGAGTGTGACGGCCACCTTCTTCCTTGCTCAGTACGTATACTTCACCACGGAATTCTGTATGCGGAGTGATGGAACCTGGCTTACAGATTACCATACCGCGACGGATATCTTTCTTTTCAATACCACGGAGAAGAAGACCAGCATTATCACCAGCTTCACCCTCATCGAGGAGTTTTTTGAACATTTCAACACCTGTAACAGTGGAAGTCATAGCCGTTGGCATAAGACCTACGATCTCAACACCTTCACCAACTTTAATACGACCACGCTCGATACGACCTGTTGCAACAGTACCACGACCAGTAATTGAGAATACATCTTCCACAGACATCAGGAATGGCATATCAACCGGGCGCGGAGGCAGTGGAATGTAGCTATCAACCGCTTCCATCAACTCTTCGATCTTTTTAACCCACTTCTCTTCACCAGCGAGGGCTCCGGTTGCAGAACCCTGAATGATTGGAGTGTTGTCACCGTCAAAGCCATAAGAGCTAAGGAGGTCACGAATTTCCATTTCAACCAGTTCTAACAATTCAGCATCGTCAACCAGATCAACTTTATTCATAAAAACAACGATCTGAGGTACACCAACCTGGCGAGCCAGTAGGATGTGCTCTTTCGTTTGGGGCATAGGACCATCTGTAGCAGCCACAACCAAAATAGCACCGTCCATCTGAGCAGCACCTGTAATCATGTTTTTCACATAGTCAGCGTGACCGGGACAGTCAACGTGAGCGTAGTGACGGTTTGCTGTCTGATATTCAACGTGTGCAGTATTGATGGTAATACCACGCTCTTTTTCTTCAGGAGCTCCATCAATTTCATCATACTTCTTTGCTGTCGCTAATCCTTTACTTGCCAGAATGGAAGTAATTGCGGCAGTCAAAGTGGTTTTACCGTGGTCAACGTGGCCAATAGTACCTACGTTAACGTGGGGCTTTTCCCTCTTAAAGGTCTCTTTTGCCATTTTATTTGTTTTTAAGTTGTGGTTTAAAATTGTAAGTCCAAATGACTTATTATAATTTATGTGTCTGCAAAGATACCGATATCCTTATCCATGCCTGACACAATTCAACACATTTTTACCATTATATCTTGTGATTAACAATACTCCCTGGGAGCGGTCAATCAGCCGATTTTCGATCCAAAGAGCCGTTAGTGAGAATCGAACTCACGACCTCTTCCCTACCAAGGAAGTGCTCTACCACTGAGCTACAACGGCACAAACCTGTTTGTAGTTAGTGGTTCGTGGTTTAACTACAAACCAATCTGGAGCGGAAGACGAGTCTCGAACTCGCAACCTATAGCTTGGAAGGCTATCGCTCTACCAATTGAGCTACTTCCGCTTATTACCAACAGTGAGAAAAGAACCATTTCCCAGTATGTTGTTAAGAACTTAACCCGCATTTGTTTTACCAATTGCGGGTGTTAAGTGGGCAGGAGAGGATTCGAACCTCTGAAGTCGAAAGACAGCGGATTTACAGTCCGCCCCATTTGGCCGCTCTGGAACCTGCCCGATTATTACAAGAGCCACTTGTCGGAATCGAACCAACGACCTACTGATTACAAATCAGTTGCTCTACCAGCTGAGCTAAAGTGGCGATTGATCCCCTTAAAGAACTACCCGTTTTTGTTTCGGGATGGCAAAGGTAACAGAATTATAGAAATACAAAAATTTTGAAATCATTTTTTTTAAAAAAACCACACACCGTAGGATTGACGAGAATTTGGGACAAAAAAAAAGACCTCCTGAGAGGTCTTTTTCGAGTTTTTATTAAGCGATCAGCTTGTCTTTTTTTCTTTTTATTTGATTAACAATTGAATCCAGTGCGCTGTCAAATGATTCCTCAAATGATTTAGAACTGGCCTTTACAAAGAAATCATGGCGGGGTACGTGTACTCTGATCTCCGCTACCTTGTCTTTAATCTGGTGCACTACATTGTCTAATTTCAAAAAAACATCCACTTTGATGATCCGGTCATGAAATGTACTGAGTTTCGCCAGTCGGTTAGTTACATAATCAACAAGCTTTGAATCTGCATCAAAGTGAACAGTCTGAATGTTAACGTTCATAGCAATCACGTTTTATCTGTGAACAATAAATAAAGAGCTTATTTGTAAGACCATCCTTTTCAGGCCGAAAAATGTCTTGCTATGAAGTTAATATAAGAAGGGTCATTTTCCAAGAAAGGCAGTCATTATATTTTGACTTTCACAACACCTTAATAGAGTTTAAAATTTTAGCATATCAACCCTTTGGATGAGCCTTTTTATGTATTTCCCGGAGCTTTCCGATAGTGGTGTGTGTATATACCTGGGTGGCGGCCAGGCTCGAATGCCCAAGCAGTTCCTTGACAGCATTCAGATCAGCACCATTATTCAATAGATGAGTTGCAAAACTATGCCTCAGTATGTGTGGACTCCTTTTACTAAGTGTTGTAAAATCTTTGAGGTATTCACGAACGATCTTATAAACATACTGGGCGTAAAGGGGATTCCCCTTCTCTGTAAGAAGCAAGTGCTGTTGGTCAAACTGTTCCCATCGCCCGGCTTTTCCGGCTTCATAAGCTGATATTGATTCCAGCAGATCTTTATTCACAGGAATAATGCGCTCCTTATTGCCCTTGCCCACCACACGCAAATTGTGGCTATAATGATCAATCTGGCTGCTTTTCAGATTCACCAGCTCACTCCTCCGCATACCCGTTTGGTAAAGAAGTTTCAATATTAACTCAGTTGTGAGCGCCCGCCAACCATCACCAAAAGAATTGCGGGCAAATAATTGCTCTGCTTTATCAGTTTCTACATACACAGGAAGCTTTTTCCCAACCTTAGGGGCCGATAAATTAGCTACCGGAGAAATGCGTATAAATCCTTTCTTAAGCAGGTACTTATAAAATGAGCGCAGGGAAGAAAGTTTACGACCTATGGACCGTGCACCAAGCGAGTTCTTTCCTTCTTTCATCGTGGAAAGCCAGGTGCGAACAAAAGAAACACTGGCATCCTTTAAATTATCAGTTTCAAATTCAAATCTGATAAAATCCTTGAACGAACTTATATCATCCTGGTAGGCCCTGATGGTATGCTCTGAATAACGCTTTTCAAAGCGCAGATACTGTATAAAATCTAATAAAAGGACATCTTCAGGTATATGCATACAAAAGCGATAGCAGCAAAGCTAATACTTTGCTGCTATCGCATCACACTATAAAGATGTAGATAATCAGATTTCGATCTTACCGCTGGAGATCTGCTGCTTGTAAACAGCCTTCAACACCTGGGCACGACGCTTAATAGACGGCTTTGTGAATGACTGACGTTCTCTTAGTTGCAACAGCACTTTAGCCTTTTCAAACTTTTTCTTGTACTTCTTGAGCGCCTTGTCAATGTTTTCGCAATCTTTTGAATCGATGATCAGCATGGTAATATACCTCCTTTGGTAATTTTTTGGAGGGCAAAGATAGGAAACAATATAAAAATACCAAATCATTTGTAACTAAATTTCCCTTCTTTTTAGACCCTTTTGATTATCCAGAGCGTCCTTTTAATCAATTAACTCCTAATTTGCGACTATGTTTACCGGAATTATTGAAACCATCGGAATAGTGGAAAGCATTGAAAAAGAGGGCAGTAATTCTATATTCTGGCTGAATTCGACCCTTTCCAACACCTTCAAAATTGATCAGAGTGTAGCACACAATGGTGTTTGTCTTACTATTGACCAACTTTCAGAAGATAAGCATCGGGTAACTGCGATTTCAGAAACACTGGAGAAAACTGAACTGGGTTCGTGGAAAGTGGGAGCATTGGTTAATCTCGAGCGTTGCATGGTGATGAATGGCCGGATTGATGGCCATATTGTTCAGGGCCATGTTGACTGCACCGCAACCTGTTTAGAAAAGGTTGATATGGATGGAAGCTGGGAGTTCCGGTTTCGCATCCCTCCACAATTTTCCACATTAATCATTGAAAAAGGATCGATTTGCCTGAATGGGATCAGTCTTACCATCTTCAATGTCAGTATAGATGAGTTTTCGGTGGCAATTATACCGTATACATTTACCCACACCAATATTGGAACTATCGAAGTGGGGATGAGGGTGAATATAGAATTTGATATCATAGGAAAATATGCCAATCGGATTGCAGAGTTAAAAACCACCATTAAATAATATAATACGGCACATGCTTCTTGTTCTTCTGGCCCAGCTTATTATTTCGCTTTACAGCGTTTTAACAGGTTTTATTTTCTACCGGCTGGCATTAACAAATGATTCAAAAGAACATCCATCCATAAGCAGGCCATTGATAAATCATTTCATTACCGGACTTGCAATCATTACCTGTTTCGCCCAGTTAGCAAATTTTGGTTTCCCTCTAAATGGTAAAATTTTCATTGCCTATTCATTCTTATTAATTGCAGGGGTGTTTATTTTCAGAAGAGACCTGCTTCTTTTTTTCTCCCGGCTCCAAAAACCCAGGTTGAATGTAATTAATACCCTATCCTTCCTGGCATTCGGAACCATGGTAATAGTTATTGCAAGTGGCCCAACCATTATGGATGATACCGAATCTTATCACATGCAGTTGATCCGTTGGAGTAAAACATATAATACAGTTCCCGGAATCGCGAACCTGCATGAACGGTATGGGTTTCAATCCTCCTGGTTTGCTCTATCTGCGTTTTTTTTCCAGGCTCCCATGAGTTATAATTTTTTTGCGGCATTAAATGGTACAGTATGCATATGGTTAAGCTATTACCTGATTTCAAATATTTCATATTCCTCGGCAAATAATAAGGAAACTATACTGGCATGGGCAAGTTTTCTAATGCTTCTGGCACTAACATTATCCTGGCCTCTACTGAGAGGATCGTCCACAAATTCAAATTATGATTTCATTGCAACAACAGTAATAATTATACTTGTTGCTCAGGAGTTTGAAGCTCGCACAATAAACTCGCGATCCGGAAATGAATTGGAATGGATCCTTTGGCCTGCTTATCTTTTTTCTGTTCGCATAATAAATTACCCGATGCTAATGCTGTTGTTGGTGAGCGTATTCTATATGCTTCGACGCAGACAATACAGTCAAATGCTCCGGATAATCATTCCCTCCCTGCTATTAGCGGGAGCAATGATTGGCAGAACCTATATAAGCTCCGGCTACCCCTTTTTCCCATCAATGGAGTTTGATTTTTTTGAACCCGACTGGAAAGTGCCGCAGGAACTTGTGCAGGAATTACTGAGATTCATCAAATATTATAACAGGGCTTCAACAGAATATCAAGACCTTGCCACTACGAAGTCTATGGGTATGTGGGGTTGGATACCCGCATGGTTTTCATACCTCCCGGGTTTTGATAAAGTGCTGATACTAATAATACCCATTGGATTATTAACAACCACATACCTGGTATTCGTAAAATATAAGGGTATTAGGGTATTGAACTTTAAAATATTATTCCTGGTTATTCTGTTTCAAATTATCTCATGGTTTCTGGTGGCACCCGATCCCCGGTTCAGTTATGGGGCATTACTACTCATTGCCATTTGTCCGGCTTATTTCCTTAAAAATTCCAGGTTCTTACAGAAAGGAAAAATTCTATCTGCCAGCATACTTCTTTTATCCGCAGCTGTATTCGCATATACAGGCAAAAAAATAGTGACTGATAATAATTATAAGCATTTCCTTTCCCCTATTAAGAACCCGGTTCCTGAATTCAATACAGTTAATGTAGATGGCATTCAAGTAGTGATCCCGAAGAAACTTGGAAATAAATGGAATCCCCGGTGTTATTGCCTTCCATTGCCCTGTACATATACCCTGCAGCATAAACTTACACATCGAGGTAGCACTATTGCAGATGGGTTTAAGATCAAAAAGAATTAATTTCCCAATTATGAAACAATCTTTGATACATCTTTAAGTGATGCCTGAAAAAATCATATCCGATAAAGACGAGATAGGCTCTTCAACTCTGCAGGCTATAAGCAATGCAAATAAATTCAACCGATGGATGTATGAGAATATCAGGCCTTACATCAATGGGAATGTACTTGAAATCGGAAGCGGAATCGGTAATATATCGGAGTTTCTGCTTAAAGATCACAAAGTGACCCTCTCGGATATAAATCCTGATTATTGTCACTACCTTAAAAACCGCTTCAAGGGAAATGCTTGTCTGGAAGGAATAATGGGGATAGATCTGGTGGATCCTGAATTCGATATAAAATACTCAGGTATTACCAAAAAGTATGGAACGGTCGTTCTTTTAAATGTGATTGAACATATCAAAGAACAAGATGAGGCCTTAATAAATATCCAAAAAATATTATCACCGGGTGGAAGACTAATTATGCTTGCACCATCTTATGAATCACTCTACTGCAAAATAGATAAGGGCCTGGGGCATTATAGGCGCTACACCAAAGATACAATGCAACAATTGCTTGAAAACAATGGATTCAATGTTGTTCACAGTCAGTATTTTAATTTCACGGGGATATTAGGATGGTATGTGTTTGGGAAATTGTTAGGGAAAGAAAAGATCGGTAACGGGGAAATGAAGATATATGAAACTCTGGTCCCCCTTATTAAAATAGTTGACCGATTTACCAATAGAGTTGCAGGACTTTCTATTATTCAGGTTGGAATAAAGCAAGCATAGATGTTACAGGTAATAGCAGCAATAATTTACATTTCAGTCATCTGCTGGTTATGGGGACAAATGCTGCTGAACGCGATTAACCTTTACATGAACCATCAAAATTCAACACCAGTTATTGATGTTGAATTTTCCTGCCTCACAGGACTTTCTTTTATAGGCATCGTGCTTCAGGTTCTTTGTTTGTTTATGCCCTTAGGCGGATGGGGAATTCATTTGTTATTTGCCTTGCCGCCACTGTTATTCTATTTCAGCAACAGACGCTTACCCTATGTATTTATCAATGCTCTTCGTCATAGATTTTCAGGATTAAATATTGCAGGCTGGGGATTTTTCATAACAGGGAGTTTATTTGTTCTGGCCATACATCCGTGGCATGTTATTAATCCGGATACTACAGGCTATCATGCCCCTATCATAGAGTGGACGCTACAATATGGAACAGTGCCTGGCATTGCTAATCTTAATGGAAGACTTGGACTTAGCAGTAGCTGGTTCATATTGTCGGCATTTTTCAAATTTGATTTTACAGGAACAGGCGCACTTACTTTCATAAATGCTGTTGTTCTGATATGGTGCATATCTTATACTGCCGGTGTCCTAAATAAACAACTCCGGAAGCAATCTGGATTCATCGTAGTCAGTATAATATGGATTGCATTCATTTTTGGAATATACACGATGATTTACCAGGCAGCTAGTTCAGCTAGCCCGGATTTTATAATCTGTATTTTCTTATGGTCAGCTTTTCTCCTTCTGCTTGACACTGATACAAAAAGTGAATATGCCATGGAAAGTGAAATGGCTTTAATAATCCTGGCTTTCGCTGTTACTTTAAAAATATCTGCCGCCGCGGCAATACTCCTGATTCCATTAATCTACAAAAACATACCATCGTCTTCATCAATTAAGAAGATCCTGTTTATATCCATTCCCCTAATACTTTCACTTGGGGCCTTCCTGGCACGTAATGTTATCCTTTCGGGGTACCCGCTTTTTCCTTCAACCATGTTTAACTTTTTCGATGTGGACTGGAAATTTTCTCCTCAGCTGGCAGAAGAAATTGAAATCTATATAACTGCATTTGCCAGGGCAGGAAGTGTTGAGTGGGAGGACTATAAAGATATATCGAACCTGAAATTTTCAGAATGGAGCCAATTATGGTGGAACGCATTAACCTTTATGGAAAAAATTTTCTTTTTTTCTGTTTTAGTTTCCATTTCCTATCTGCTTTTGAATATAAAAAAAATATTTGCAACGAAAACTCTGGGGTGGATAACAATAGTTTGCCTGATCAGCAGTATCCTATGGATGACAAAAGTTCCTGCATTGAGATTTTCGCAGGCCTATCTTTTACCGTTAATCCTGATTTCAGTATGGTTGATGATCGATAGAGTTAAATCGATCATTCCTAAAAAACACCCCAACATTGCAGTAATAATACTAATTCTCTTTATTGGAGGATACAGTATATATCGTTTTTATACATTTTTCGATGCAGTAAACATTTTTCGGCCATATGGCACTATTAACTCACCTGGCACTTTCAGGAACTGTAATGGGATTTATATTTTCATCCCACAGAACCCAAATGGTTGTGGCACCAATCCCTTACCATGTGCTTACAATAGCTGTGAAACATTCGAACCACGGGGATCAAGTATTAGAGATGGGTTCCGCTCAAAAAAATAATTAATAATTATCAGAAATGTTTTTACCTCCTATGGCTTTCCGGATGGCTATGTCCATCAATCTTTCGGCATAGGGGCGTGATATTTCGTTCAGTTTTTCAATTTGAAATTGCAGTTCATCTTTTGTTCCCTGAGATATCAGGTTGCGGAGTGCGTTAATAGCCTCATTTGTCTGATCAACTTCTGAGGGGGTCAGGTATTCCTTATTCTTCTCAATGAAATTTAGTGTTGTGTCTATCAGTTGAGCAGCCTCGGTTTTCGCCTCTGTTAATGCCCGGGTCTTAATATCATCTTTAGCATTAATAATAGAATCCATCAACATCTTCTCTACTTCTGAGTCGGTAAGTCCGTATTGTGGTTTAACTTCAATGCTTTGCTCCGTACCGCTTCTTATCTCCTTTGCATTTACGAGTAAAATGCCATCTGCATTTATCAGGAAACTGATCTCCACTTTAGGTAAACCCGCAGGCATTGCGGGTATACCTTCCAAAATAAACGATGCTAATTTGCGGTTATCTTTTACAAGATCACGTTCACCCTGAAAAACAGAAATGACAATGCCTGATTGTCCATCTTTTTGTGAAGTGTAATTACGTGACACACGTGTTGGAATCTTGGTGTTCCGGGGAATCAACACATCCATCAACCCACCCATAGTTTCCACACCCAGAGATAGAGGTGTAATGTCAAGCAACAACATTTCCTTATTGTTTCCAGCAAGGATATTGGCTTGCACAGCAGCACCAAGAGCTACTACTTCATCGGGGTTTAGCGTATCGTGCAATGAGAGGCCAAAAAAATCGCTCACCAAACTCTTAATGAGAGGCGTGCGTGTAGAACCTCCAACCATAACAACCTCGTTAATATCCTGCTTTTTCAGACCCGCATCTTTCAATGCAATCTCGCAGGCACCAAGCGTTTTTGTTATGTAGGGTTGAATAAGTTTATTAAACTCAGAAACGGTAACCTGTAACTGGATATCACCAATATGGTCAATAAAAACATCCTTTGAAGATAAATGGACCTTTGCCGTCTCTGCTTTTAGACGAAGGGTTTGCATTAGTTCTTTGTCATTCTGCAGGCGCTCTTCACCGATCTTATGTTCTTTCACCCATTTTTTAACAATAAGCTGGTCGAAATCATCGCCTCCAAGATAAGTATCGCCATGAGTGGAAAGAACCTCAAAAATCCCATTATGGATCTTAAGAATACTAATATCGAATGTACCGCCACCCAGGTCATAAACTGCGATGGCCTTTTCTTCTTCTTTATTCAATCCTATGCCATATGCAAGACTAGCTGCAGTAGGTTCATTTATTATACGGAGAACATCGAGGCCAGCGAGTCTACCCGCATCCCTTGTAGCCTGGCGCTGAGAATCATTAAAATATGCAGGCACTGTAATCACAGCTTTAGTAACTGGTGTTTTCAATATATGTTCAGCCCTTGACCTAAGCTCTTTAAGAATAAATGATGAAAGCTCCACAGGGGTATAAAATTGAGGGCCCACCTGTACTTTTACAAGGCTTTCAGTGTTATCATCATGAACCTTGAATGCATAAAATGATGCATTATCACGTATATCATTATATGATTTCCCCATTAGCCTTTTGGTGGAATAGATGGTATTTGCTGGATCCCTGATCAGGAGTTTCCTTGCATCCTCCCCCACCGTTATGGAATTATTTTCACCGAAGTGTACGATAGAGGGCACTAATGAAGTACCATTATGCTCTCTTAATGCCACAGGTTGATTACTATCCGGATGAATAATTGCAACCAGGCTATTTGTAGTACCCAGGTCAATGCCCACAATCATCTCTTCCTTCTGCAAACTCCCGGTCGCTATATTAATTCCAATCTTCGCCATAGAAACAAGATTTGTGTCTTCGCAAAGATAGCGATTAGCGCATCAGGTACATTTTTCCATAACCACGATTGAAGAATTGGTCGGTCCGGTCACCTTCAGCCTTGTATTTGTCCATTTTTTTACCATTAAGGCTGGTTATGACCCTATATAGATAAACGCCATTAGCGAGACGTTGTCCAAATTGGTCAGTACCATCCCATTTATACTCAGAAATATTCCTGCCTATCCTGATGGGACCCAGTTCTGCACCTGTAATTTCTTTAACGATCTTACCAGTAACCGTGAGAATCTGGATCTTGAAATTTGTAGGCACCTCACTACCGGTAAGGGTAAATACAAATGCAGTAGAAGTTGTAAATGGATTTGGATAATTCAACAGATTGGAGATCATTGGTTTGCTGATCACAAGGAATTCTACCGAGTAATCAATTTTACCGGCTGGATTGTCACTTGCATCTTTACCGGAAACAATCAATTCATAAAAATCACCCTCCTCATTGAATACTTCTGTAAAGGATGGCCTGAAATCAATAGTAGCAGTATTATCTTCTGTATTCACAGCTGGTGTAAACCTTATAGTATCATTATCGAATCTGAATTGTTTAACAACGCCATTCGGATACTTCACTTTCACAGTCATCAGCGATGTATCATTTAGAAGTCTGAATTTTGACTCGTCCTTCAATTTGATCTGGATATGCGGTCTTGCAGATACTATATCCCCACTAAGAATATGCGTTCCATCAAAAGTTACATCCATCAATGGATTGATCTCATCCCCTTTTACAAATAGATTTCGGAAAATAAAATTATTAAAATGGTATTGCTCCGGTTGGTGACCATCCGGATTGAAGTCAATGTATATAGTATTGGCACCAGGGAAATTCTTTGTATCAATACTGTACTGGAACCGAATAGTATCACCACTTATTAATGGTCTCATCAATGCCAGAGGCAATTCATGGGGAACATTATCCTTATCCGTAATAATTACTTTGACCTTCAGACTGTCAAAAAAAACCTTACTGACATTCTTAAAAGCAATACCTAAACTCACCTGCTCCCCTAATTCAACAGTATCCTTAGTGTTGAAAAACAAATTAGGGGCAACAGCTCCTTCAGGAATAGGATCATAGATCAATCTCCAATATTGAAGCTGGTATGGTGTGTTATTGGCAGTATCAGTATTTACCATGCGAAGCTTCAGGAAAGGATATAAGCGGGCATCAATTTCGGATATATCAACATTTTTTTCATTAATCCCTATCTCCTTTAATATCGTCTCGCTATTATCGGGTTTCAGTCCTATAATCGAAATCTTCACCTCATCCTTACCTGGTTCTTCCACCTGGCTGCCATTCCAACGAAGTGATTTCCATTGTTTTGCCGGACCAAAAGCCGGGGAGGTTATAATACCGGATGTTTGTGGTGTAGGTGCAACTATACCAAAAGCCAGTTTGTCATAAATACCAGTGGAAAATTTCATCACCGGAGTAAAACCGTTCCTGTCATTCTTTCGGAAGAAAAACACCCAGGCACGTGAACGATTGAAGCTATCAATTTGTGTGAAGCCCTGATCTAGGAGTTTATGATATAATGAATTCCCTGATCCAAATGCGGCGGTATCCGCCCTCCAGACATCGGGATAGGTGTTGCCTGTAAACTCAGGGTTATTATTGTTCCGCACGAGTACATAGGATCCTTCTGGTATAAGGTCAATGAAATCCATTGCCCTTTTTCTCCAGTCGCGGGTGTTAACCCTATATTCAAAATTATGTGCCCTTCCCACACCACAATTAGAGTTATAACTATTGTAAAGACCAACACCACCTGTTATCTTATTGTCCCACAACTTGAAAGTATTCCGGTCGAAAACATGAAAGATGAGTTCGTCATAAATACATCCTGCCCCGGTAGGTTCTTCATTGTTTACAATGATGGCAAAATCAGCCTGTTCAGCTGATGCTGTGGGGTAGGTTGCCTGCCTTATAAAAAGATCATTATCCCTGTTACCAAATTTCCAGTGACGGGTAACGGTATCAATAAATATCTGCTCGACGTCAGAATTAAGATGCTGAAAGTAATGCGATTGGGAAAACCCCTCCTGCTCAGTATTTCTGAAAAAGAAGGAGCTTGTATTCCAAAAATATTCCTGTCCGCTTGCAGGTATAAGTGCAGTTCGCCAGTAATAAACAGTGCTGTCTGAATATGTAAGTTGTGGGTCAAATTCAAGCAAACCTCCCACAGATGAAAGGGTGATTGTTTTCTTTAGAGGGGAACTAAATAATTCCGTTGTATCAATCTCCATCACATATTGTTTCATACCACTAAAAGGATCTGCAGTAGATGCGAATAACTTTTGCGATGGATTTGAAACGATCGCATATTGGTAAGGGAATACTGGTGTCAGTTCATCTTCAAATATGAAGAAATTCTTAGAAATTGCATTATTCCCTTCATCCATCTCCGGTATCTGGGCTATACCATCTAAAACAACACTGATACTATTCTGCCCTTTATCAGTAAGTGCATTCACCGGGAGAGTAAATTCCAATGAATCAGCATATAGAACAGCTGGTCTTTTTTGATCATACAAAGTAGTACTGGTTCCATCAGCATTCGATCTTTTAATCAGCACATGCAGGGAGTCTCCAACTGCCTTACCCAGGTTAAAAAACTTAACCTTCAGCTTAAAGTTTTGATCTGAGATTGATATGAAATTTGACTCAAGCTGTATGAGTGATTCTTCAATCATATAATCAGGCTTTTCCTGGAAATTCATGACCAGGGCCGGATCACCATGAAGAGAAATCTGTTCAGTATGTGTACGGGCAAAATAGTTATCTCCATAATAATCGCTCATATCATCAAGCGCATCAACCATCAACTGTCCCAATGTAGCTCCATAATCAGTTACACCCATACGCTTGTAAAATGCCTCAAGATAAGTGTCAAGAAAGTTCATCAGCCCGAAATGGGTACTGGCAATAAAGGCAATGCCGCCTTTCTGCCTGGCAAGTGTAAATTTCTCTGTCAGGGTTTGGGTTTCAAGTAATCTTTGCGGACTGTAGCGGAAAAAATCGCCGGCATCACAACCATTAACGGAAAAAACCGGGTATTTGCCGGTATTGTTATAGGCATCGGGATTTTCAATACTGAACTCAAGTGTTGTTGAAGAAGAATGACCGAAATAGGTCACCATGCTAAGTCCCTCTTCAAAAAGCTCACGAACACGTTGTGAACCCGATTGATCAACTTCACCTGAAACATCCTTACATAGGACTTCCACCCGTGCTCCTGCCAGGGTATCTTCAATAATGTTCTTGTACTTGTTTACAAAGTTACAGAGTGGACCAGCAAGCAGTGAACTACTGGCACCCGTAATATGAAGCATGTTCTTCATCCAAAGCCTTCCATCAACGGTATTGGGTGCAGAACGTTGGAGCTGTTCATACTCTTTTACCTTTTCGAAATAATCAGCCAGTTCGGTTGCACTGATAACCGAAATTCTTCCAATCTCCAATTCCGGTTTTGAACTGGTGATATTACTGGTCGTAAGCATATTATCTGAACCAGGAAAACCAAAAGTTGGTACCAGGTTCAGATTCTCCAATTCCGGTTGATCGGAATATACCCCGGTGTTCCAGTCTATATTCCGGTATGCCGTATAGTTGACTCCCTTCCCCAAAAGCAGAACTTTTGAAATACCCTGGCCGAAATTCGCCTTTGCATATCGGAGAAAATTCCGAATAGAGGACGGGTGGCCTTTAGTCCCGAATGCAAACTGATCTGTTAATTCGTGGATGTCATAAATTCTGCCATTATAAGATCCTCCCACAGCACTGCTTCTGTATGCCCGGTATTCATCCACCGGATTTCTGCCAGATGCTCCGTTGGACAATTTAGGATGGCTGATAAA
The DNA here is from genome assembly GCF_000814325.1 of Flavihumibacter sp. ZG627. Lineage (GTDB taxonomy): Bacteria > Bacteroidota > Bacteroidia > Chitinophagales > Chitinophagaceae > Flavihumibacter. Next base: position 110,782 of record NZ_JPHF01000004.1, read on the forward strand.
AATATAATTCCCCTGCACGCTGGCATTGGAGTAGTTGACAAATTTTCGTTCTGTCAATGTATTTATTGGTGAAGCATAAGCAGGCGACTGGTTTACGACAACCATTTTACGGGCACGTGAACTTCCATTCAATCGAAATCGGACGAGACCCGTCTGCTCAATATTTCCGGTATATCGTTCCTGTGTTTCCAGGTCATAAAGAACCGGGGCAATGCCATTACCGTTAAAGTTTCTAATTTCAAAATAATAACCATCAGTACGAGGTTCCATTTCAAAATAGAACTGCCCTTTGCCATCAAAATCAAACTCACGGGCATACGTCAATTCGATGAAGGATAGAACCATCCTGTCGAGGTAGGGATCAGCACCAGCCGGTTTAGGGGGCTGTACATCAGTAACAGCCACGGAAGCTGACGCAGCCGACAGAAGTGAAGACTGGAAACTCACTGAACGGATCATGTCGGTATAGAAATCCATCTGCCTCTCTTCCAGTTGAGTATTGTTCAAGGCTACGCGAACTCTTCTGGTTTTACCTGTATTACCAAATGCACCATATCTTAAAGTGGCATCAGGACCATTTGGAATTGCCCGAAGATTTGGGAAAACAACTGTGCGGGTTTCTCTTTCCCGGATCTCCCAACTGCTCCAGAATTCACCTCTGTCATATGCAGAAGAGTACACATTCTCGCCTGCATTAGCAGACAATCCCGGATTGATCTGTTCTTTGAAATATAAAGCAGCCTTATGATAAAAATAAGCTTCAGGAGGTATTGAATTTCCACTTAAATCATTGGCTACATCTATAAACCTTTTATTAATTGAAGAAGTTTCAACTGTAAGGAAATAGGCGGCACTATCAGAATGCAAATTATATTTAGCAGTATGCTGGTAAGCAGGATTTCTGTAGAGTTCCCGATCCGATTCGCCATCATTCGCTAATCCCCAGAATTCAATATATCCATTATCGGGCAATTGACCCATTGGAACGGAAGTATAAATAGGAACTTCTTTCCCATTTCTATATAACCGAAAATGTTCAGCAGAAACAGCGCCTAATCCATATGCAGTGAGTGTAGATTTACTGATACGATAAAGACTGTCTTTTCCAACGGAAAATTTATAATACGTGTTATTGTAATTGATCCATTCGTTATTGAAGGTTTGCGCGAATATTACGCCGTCAAATGAAAAGACAAGCAACAGCAGGACGCATATTCTCCGGAAACTAATGCTACATTTTTTTTGCATATGCTAATCGCTTACTTTTTTTTATTCTTTTTAACCATGTCAAGCTTTAAAGAGAAGACATGTGTATATAATGGGTTTGACTGATTTGCAAGATTGGTGAATGCATAATCGATCATCACATTCTGTAACCTGAAACCTGCCCCCATTGCTGGTTGGTAGATCCAAACTTTTTTTGTGTAAGTACTATCTTCATCTTCAAGAGCCTTTTGGAAATTACTTATGCCTGCACGTACGAAAAAGACATTCTTTATGGATGCTTCCAAACCAAGTTTTGGATCTACACTTATTGCGCTCGAACTGATTACTGTATTTCTCCTCCCATCAAATGTGAAATCAAGATTCGCCTCAGCCAGTAAATTCACCGACTTGTTGATCCTGAAATTATAAGAAGCCCCTCCTATTAACTTAGGAGCGGTTAATTCTGTGGATTTAACGGGAATTTCATTCTGGGTAACATAGAAAACCTCCCGCATTTTATCATTGATACTATAAGACCAGGCATTGAATGTGGTTGTAACATCACGTGCAACCAATCCCACCTGTATTCTCTTATTGATATATTGTAAACCTGCATCAAAACCAAACCCCCATGAAGTTGCAAAATCACCTGCTTTACGATGGATTACTTTGGCATTAAATCCCATATTAAGCTTCTTATCCGGGCCAAGGTCCTTTAACTGCTGTGCGTAAGAAAACAGAAAAGCATAATCCGCAGAAGAAAATGTAGTGATATTATCAAAATTGATACGGCCATCGGGATCCACAAGGAATACAGTATTGGGGATATCGTCAACTGCAAAACGGAGCACTGAAATGCCGATAGTTCTTTTTCCATCTTTCAAGGGAATGGCAACATTAGCAAAATCATATTTTCCGATACCGGCAAAATATTCAGCATGCATGATATTCACCTGGGGTTGTACTTTCACATGAACCAGGGCGGCGGGATTCCAGTATCCGGAAGTTCCATCTGATACTGAGGCAACCTGGGCAGATCCCATGGCAAGTGCCCTTGCACCAGCGCCGATATTGAGGAATTCATTGGAATATTTCCGGAATTGTGCCAGCAGAACTGAGGGCAGAATTATAAACAGCAGGATCAGGCTTTTGATCTTCAATATCATGACTCAACTTTCTGGATAAGCAATAATAACGCTAATGAACAGTAACGACCGGAGGGGAGGAATATTGCCTCTGGCGGGGTTGCTATTATTGCGTTAGTTTTGCTGCAAATTGCAGCGTTTTTATGAAATTAATAGAAGAATTACGGTGGAGGGGCATGTTGCAGGATATTATGCCCGGAACAGAAGAACAGCTAAACAAAGAGATGACCTCAGCTTATATTGGCTTTGACCCCACCGCGGATAGTTTGCATATCGGCAGCCTTGTGCCGATTTTGTTGCTTCGTCACCTGCAACTGGCTGGCCATAAACCCTACGCCCTTGTGGGCGGTGCCACCGGAATGGTGGGCGATCCTTCTTTTAAGGCGGAAGAGAGAAAGATGTTGGATGAAGCCACCCTGCAAAAAAACCAGGCTGGTATTCAGCGCCAACTCGAAAAATATCTTGACTTTGACACCAGCCTCCCCAATAATGCAGAAATAGTGAACAATTATGATTGGTTCAGGAACATAAGTTTCCTTGACTTTATTCGGGACGTCGGCAAACATATTACGGTTAATTATATGATGTCAAAGGACAGTGTACGTAAACGAATTGAAGGGAATAGTGGCATCAGTTTTACAGAATTCACTTATCAACTTATTCAGGGATACGATTTCTATTGGCTGTACCAGCACAAAAACTGCAAACTTCAGATGGGTGGCAGTGACCAGTGGGGTAATATTACCACCGGGACTGAATTGATCAGAAGAATGTGTAGTGGTGAGGCATTCGCATTCACCTGCCCGTTGCTCACTAAAGCCGACGGCGGAAAGTTCGGCAAAACTGAAAAGGGTAATGTGTGGTTGGATCCTTCAAAAACATCCCCCTATCAGTTCTACCAGTTCTGGCTGAATGCATCCGATGAAGATGCCATTAAATGGATACGCATATTTACTTTTCTTACAAAGAATGAAATTGAGCAAATAATTTCTTCACACCAGGAAGCGCCACACCATAGAATACTACAGAAAAAGCTATCTGAAGAGATCACCAGATTTGTTCATGGTAATGAAGAATATGAATTTGCTGTGAATGCTTCAGAAATACTCTTTGGCAATGCAACTAGGGATGTGCTTGCAAGGCTTAATGAAGAGCAACTTCTCCAGGTATTGGAAGGTGTTCCTACCCATGATTATGCGAAATCAACTTTTGATCAGGGTATTGATATTGTGAGTTTCCTTGCTGAAACTGGTATATTTCCAAGTAAAGGCGAAGCCAGGAAGGTGGTTCAAAGCGGTGGCATAAGTATCAATAAAATAAAAGTCGAAACAGTGGAGACAAAACTGACCCCAACAAATTTTCTTACAGGTAAATATTTATTAGTACAGAAAGGAAAGAAAAATTATTATCTGGTCAGGGCTGTATAAGCACTAATTTTTTTTCTTTGTAAATTTTTCGATGGCAGCCACAAGTATGTCAAGCTGTTTGGTGGTCGTATAAACATTAGGTGTAATCCGCACGCCTTTAATATTTTCCCACTCAATTCCAACAGTGTGGATCTTATATTCATTGAATAAAAACTGATCTAATTCAGCAGGCTTACGATCTTTAACACCAACCAACCCTATCGCACAACCGAAACCCTCCCGGAGTGAAGTACCCAGTTGTATGCCTGGTAAATCCTTCACTTTATTCATCCAGTAATTTTTCAGGTAATGCAGTCGTTTCTCTTTTCGATCTGCACCAATCATCTGGTGAAATTCAATTGCCTTACCGATTGCCTGTTCTATGAAAAATGGCCTTGTTCCCAAATTTTCAAATTTTCGGATATCACCACTAACTGCATCCGGTGAACCAAATAGGGGATATAATTTAGCGATCTTATCCTTCTTAACATAAAGAAGTCCACTCCCTATGCAAGCACCCAACCATTTGTGAAGGCTGGTTCCAAAATAATCTGCTCCCAGATCTGGAATAGAAAATTGAAAATGGGCAAAACTGTGAGCCCCATCAACTACAACCTCGATTCCTTTTTGTTTAGCCGCATCCGAGATTTTTCTTACCGGTAATATCTGTCCATTCCAGTTGATTATATGCGTTACATGCACCACCCTGGTACGAGCAGTAAATGCTTTCGTGTACTGTTCAGTAAGATACTCATTATCCTCGCTGGGCAATTCAAGATTAACCCATACCAACCTTATACCATCCCGAAGTTCGCGTTGCTTCCAGGCATTTATCATATTTGGATAATCCTGTTTGCTAAGTACTACCTCATCACCAGCTTTAAGAGGAAGTCCGAAGATAACTGTTTCAAGGGCTTCGGATGCGTTGCGCTGAATAGCTATCTCATCCTGTTCACATCCGGCCATCAACGCCAGGTTCCTGCGCAGAGGCTCACGTCCCTGGTCAAGGATGCGCCACATATAATAACTCGGGGCCTCATTACTGAAGTCGTGGTAACGCTTCATGGCATCCTGCACAATTTTTGGGCTGGGGCTAACACCCCCATTGTTTAGATTAATAATTGATGACGAAACAGTATAGGCTTGTTGGATTGAGTACCAGAAATCTTCCTCTTCAGCGATCTGAGTAGAATTATACTGGCGGAATTGAGAAAGACTTCTCTCAAGTTGCCTGCTCCATGCAGGTTCAGAGAAAGAGGCCATAAGGGTTCCAAGCCCAATTTTTGATATCCCTGCCAGAAATCCCCTTCTTCCGGTATTTTCCATGGTGCTGATTTTCAATAAATCTAATTCTAAACACCGAATGGGCAAAGTTGATAGCTATGCACGCTGATGTGTGTAACAAAAAGAGATTTTTCAGAGAATTTTTTGGCGGAAAGGACGCTGCCTATTATTTTTGCACTCCCATTTGGGACGGATTGGCCTATAGTATAATGGTAGTACGACAGATTTTGGTTCTGTTTGTCTAGGTTCGAATCCTGGTAGGCCAACAAAAGGACAAATTGATTAATCAATTTGTCCTTTTTTATTTCATACAACCAACCGGCCAACATCATCCATTACCTCAGATCTCCACTCTTCGTAAAGTTTAGCTTCCTGATTGCAGGCATAATCACAAAGTTCCTTCCATTTTAGAGAAAGTTTCTGCAGTTGTTCTTCCATTGAAGCCAGATGCTGTTGCTCTTCTGTTATAATATTATAAACACTGATACTACTTTTTCGAGATCTTAATACCTGCTGGTAAACGGGGTAAAGTTCGTCTGCTCTAACTTCAATGGCATAGGTTACCAACAGGTAGGCAGAATACTTTAGTTTATCACCTCGGAAATCGTGTTCAGTTTTAAGATACCTGCAAACCAGTACATCCAGACGATGCAGATAACGCATACTGGTTAATGGTGCTAAAAGGTATTGAGGTTCATAAGTGGGACATAAACCTGCCCCAAGTTTACGGAGTTGTTTCTTCAGATACCAGGCATGTCTCGATTCTTCGGCAGCATGCTTCAGGATATCTTCCGGAACAAAAACAGGATGCTCACATTGCTTGATCTTTCTCGCCCCGGCATTTTCCAGCATAGATAATGTATTCAACCATCGTGCATGAAGATCAACAGAATCTATTATAGTATCTAATTGGTCAATGAAATTGGTAACCATAATGTCATTATTGTTATCAGTGATCATGCAAGATACTGTTGCAACTGGAGCATACAGATCTGCAGACTCTCTTTCCAGTTCAAAATAGGCAATCCGAAAACTTTGCTGATCTTCTGCTTATCAAATACACTGTATGCGGGCCTTGCTGCTGGAGTAGGGTACTCAGTAGAAGCTATCGGATTAATTTTGCATTTGCTTCCTGAAAGTTCTTTGATGGCTAATGCAAAATCATACCAACTGATGTTGGCATCATTTGAATAATGATAAATTCCGCCCAGGCTTGCTGATTGTTCCAGGTCGTCAAGTTGTACTATAATATCCAGAATAGCTTTTGCCAGATCTGCAGCGTAAGTAGGTGATCCAATCTGATCTGCCACCACATTTAATTCCTCACGCTGACTCATTAGTCGCAGCATTGTCTTCACAAAATTATTACCATATGCAGAGTATACCCATGAAGTACGAAGTATAATGCTGTCAGGAGCATAATCCATAGCGAGCTCCTCACCTTTTAATTTAGATGACCCGTATATTCCAAGGGGATGAACTTTATCGGTCTCCTTCAGTGGCTTGGATGCACTGCCATCAAAAACATAATCGGTTGAAATGTGAATCAGACGACCCCCATTTTTATTGAGGGATTTTGCAAGGTATCCGACAGCAGTACCATTGATCTGATTTGCTTTCTCTACCTCTGTTTCAGCCTTATCCACTGCGGTATATGCAGCACAATTGATGCAATAATCCGGCTTATGGGAACTAATATAGGACTCAACAAAAGCCTCTTTGTCAATAGGTAAGGTTTCACTATCGGCAAAAATAAATTGAAAGCCGGGATAGAAGGCTGATAGCTGCCGTATCTCAGTTCCAAGTTGTCCGCCCGAACCAGTTACCAATATCTTTTTCATGAATGCAAAGTAAAGCAATGATCAACATCTGCAAACACAGGGTACAGCTTATCCTTTTCTGAAAGAATCATTTTATCGCCTGGAACCTTCCAATCGATACTCAAGCCGGGATCATTAAACAACACACCACCTTCTGATTCTTTATTGTAAAATGCATCACATTTATACATCACTTCAGCAAATGGACTGATCACGGAATACCCGTGAGCAAAGCCTTTGGGCACCAACAGCTGTTTTTTATTTTCAGCTGATAATTCGATGGAATAAGCATTTCCAAACGTTGGTGAATCTTTTCTGCAATCTACCACCACATCAAGTATACTTCCTTCAATTGCGCGGATAAGCTTAGTTTGGGAATATGGAGGTTTTTGAAAATGAAGACCTCTGACCACACCATATACCGATCGTGCCTGGTTGTCCTGCACAAACCGCATTTCCAATCCCATTGCGGCAAAAACCGCCTCATTATATGATTCAAAAAAATAGCCACGGTCATCTCCGAAAACGCGGGGCTCATAAACAATTAATCCGGGTAATCCCGTTTCTATGAATGCCATAATTATCGTTGATCGTACTGGGTTTCGTAGTAATGCTTGTAATTGCCGCTGGTTATATGGTTTATCCATTCTTCATTCCGGAGATACCAGTCTACCGTTTTCTCCAACCCTTCTTCAAATTGGAGAGAAGGGCTCCAGCCGAGTTCTTTATTTAATTTAGTAGCATCAATTGCGTAACGCAGATCATGACCAGGCCGATCAGTAACATAGCTGATGAGTTTCGCTGATTCGCCTTCCTCTCTTCCCAGTTTTGTGTCCATAATCCTGCACAACAGATGAACCAGGTCAATATTTTTCCACTCATTAAACCCACCCACATTATACTTTTCTCCTTCCCTGCCATTATGAAAAATTACGTCTATGGCCCTGGCATGATCCTCCACATATAGCCAATCCCGAACGTTCTCCCCTTTCCCATAAACAGGCAAGGGTTTATTGTTCCGGATATTATTTATCATAAGCGGAATAAGCTTTTCCGGGAAATGATGTGACCCATAATTGTTCGAGCAATTACTCATCACTACTGGCAAGTGATAAGTATGAAAATAGGCCATTACAAAATGGTCTGAAGATGCTTTAGATGCTGAGTAGGGTGATCGGGGATCATACGCAGTTTCTTCGGTGAAAAAACCCTCTTCACCAAGGGAACCATACACCTCATCAGTACTAACATGGTAGAAACGCTTCCCTTCGAAATTTCCATTCCAGAATTTCCGGGCCACATTTAACAGATTCACTGTGCCCAGAACATTTGTCCTTACGAATTGGAGGGGGTCAAGGATACTTCTGTCTACATGGCTTTCGGCTGCAAGATGGATTACGCCATCAAACTTGTACTGATCAAATAATTCCTGCATCCTTGGCTCATCAGTGATATCGGCTTTCTCAAAAATATAATTCTCTTTAGCCTCCACATCCTTGAGGTTTTCAAGGTTGCCCGCATAAGTCAGGGCGTCAAGGTTGACTATCAGATAATCTGGGTATTTGTTTACAAATAACCTGACCACATGTGAACCTATAAATCCGGCACCACCCGTAACCAATAAGGTTTTCTTAATATTATTCATTACAAACTCCAGTATAAACGTGAATTAATTTTACCGCGGTAAATACCTTTAAGGTCTACAATCACTCCATGTTCACGAGTGATTCCAGCGAAGAAAGCATCATCGTGACTAAGATATTGTTCATGAGGAACGGTAATGATAACCGCATCATATTCTTTTCCTCCTGAACGTGCAAGCTGAAGACCATATTCCTCTTTTACCTCCCCATGCTCAGCATAAGGGTCTTCAACATCCACATGAATATTAAATGCTAAAAGTTCTTCAACTGTATCAACAATTTTTGAGTTTCTGATATCACTTACATTCTCTTTAAAAGTAACTCCTTTCACCAATACACGTGGATTGTCGGAATTCCGTAACACATATTTAATAATCTTTCTGGCCAAGTATTTCGCCATATCATCATTAATGAACCTGCTTGCAGCAATAACCCTGCTCTGGTAGCCAAGCGATGCCGCCTTGTGAGTAAGGTAATAGGGATCTACGCCAATGCAATGACCACCCACTAATCCAGGCTGAAATTTCAGGAAGTTCCACTTTGTACCTGCAGCTTCAATTACTTCATATGTATTGATTCCCATTCTGTCAAAAATGAGTGATAGTTCATTCATGAGGGCGATATTCATATCACGCTGCGTATTCTCAACAATTTTCGAAGCTTCCGCAACTTTGATCGTTTGTGCGCGATGAACACCTGCATCTACAACCAGCTCATATGTTTTTGCAATTTCATCTAATGCTTCCTCATCAGAACCCGAAACAACTTTCACGACTGTGCGCAAGGTATTTTTCTTATCTCCAGGATTGATTCTTTCAGGAGAATAGCCCAGTTTAAAATCTTCTCCAAGCCTAAGGCCCGATAGTTTTTCAAGAATTGGAAGGCAATCTTCTTCAGTACAACCCGGGTAGGTGGTTGATTCATAAACCACATAATCCCCTTTCTTTAAAACTGATCCAACAGTAGTAGATGCTCCGATCAAAGGTTTAAGATCGGGAACATGAAATTTATCAACGGGAGTTGGTACTGCTACCACAAAGAATTTTGCTGTTCTCAACACTTCAAGGTCGTCAGTAAAAATAATATCCCTGTCCCTGAATGCGTCGGGACCAACTTCCTTACTAGGGTCTATTCCATTTCTCATCATTTCAACCCGGCGTGGATTGATATCAAAGCCTATCACTGAACATTTTTTCGCAAACTCCAGTGCAAGGGGTAATCCTACATATCCTAATCCAATTACAGCCAGCTTTGAATTCTTATCTAGGAGGTCCTGGTAAATTTTCATTTGTGTAAGCTTTTAAACTCCTTCGGTTGTTTGAAGAGCTCTTCATGGGGAAGAGATTTGAAATACTCATATGTTATACGAACACCATCCGCCCTATTTACTTTTGGTTGCCAACCCAGTAAATTTTTTGCTCTTGTAATATCAGGCTGTCGTTGTTTGGGGTCATCAACAGGAAGATCACGGTAAACAATCTTTTGCCTGGTGCCTGTAAGTTTTATAATCTCCTCTGCAAATTCCTTAAGTGATATCTCATCAGGATTGCCGATGTTAACCGGATATGCATAATCGCTCATCAACAATCTGTATATGCCTTCCACCAAATCATCTACATAACAAAAAGACCTGGTTTGAGAACCATCACCAAACACAGTCAGGTCTTCTCCTCTCAAGGCCTGCCCTATAAAAGCGGGGAGTGCCCTGCCATCATTCAATCGCATCCTTGGTCCGTAAGTATTGAAAATCCTTATGATTCTTGTTTCCACATTATGAAAAGTATGGTAAGCCATAGTAATGGATTCCATAAAACGCTTCGCTTCATCATACACACCCCTTGGGCCAACTGGATTTACATTACCCCAGTAATCCTCTGTTTGTGGATGAACAAGTGGATCGCCATAAACTTCAGAAGTAGACGCCACTAAAATGCGTGCCTGCTTGGCTTTGGCAAGACCAAGGCAATTATGGGTTCCAAGTGCACCAACCTTCAACGTCTGGATTGGTATTTTGAGATAATCTATTGGACTTGCGGGTGATGCAAAATGCAATATATAATCAAGTTCACCCGGAACATGGATAAACTTACTTACATCATGATTATAAAATTCAAACTGTTCAAGTCTGAATAAATGTTCTATATTTTTCAGGTCTCCGGTGATCAGGTTATCCATGCCAATAACATGAAAGCCCTCCTTAATAAAACGATCGCAAAGGTGGGAACCTAGAAAGCCAGCCGCTCCGGTGATCAAAACTCTTTTACGGGACATTGTGGAGTTATTTTTTTTGAGACACCGGTTTACGTCCGATGCTTTCATAGTGGAATCCTAATTCAGCGATAGCAGTAACATCAAAAAGATTACGCCCATCGAAGATGATCTTATTCTTAAGGTGTGTAACTATTTTGAGGAAATCGGGCGACCGGAACTCATTCCATTCAGTTGCAATTATCAGGGCATCCGCGCCCTTTAAGGCATCATACTGATTATCCGCATAACTGATCTTTTCCCCAACAACTTGTTTTACATTCTTCATGGCTTCGGGGTCAAATACAGTCACCGTTGCGCGTTCAGCTAACAACTCATCTATCATATATAATGCTGGTGCCTCACGGATATCGTCGGTATTTGGTTTGAATGCAAGTCCCCATATAGCAAAATGCTTCCCGGAAAGTTCCCCATTGAAATAGTTTCGGATCTTAGGCATCAGATGCAGTTTCTGTTTTTCATTTACATCCATCACAGCATTGAGGATCTGAAAATCGTAATCTACTTCGCTGGAAGATCTTACGAGAGCCTGCACATCTTTGGGAAAGCAGGAACCACCATAACCTATGCCAGGAAAAAGAAATCTTTTACCAATTCTGTCATCACTACCAATACCCAGGCGAACCATATCAACATCTGCGCCTAACCTCTCACATAGCTGCGCAACCTCATTCATAAATGAAATTTTGGTAGCAAGGAATGAGTTGGCCGCGTATTTTGTCAGTTCTGCGGATCTTTCATCCATATATATAACTGGATTACCTGAACGAACAAAAGGGGCATACAATTCTCCCATTAGTTTTCTTCCGCGGTCTGAGCTGGTACCGATCACTACCCTGTCAGGTTTCATAAAGTCTTCAACCGCAACTCCTTCACGAAGGAATTCCGGGTTGGAAACAACGTCAAACTCGCCGGAATAATTTTTTGCCACGGCCGCACGTACCTTTTCAGCTGTTCCAACAGGCACTGTACTTTTATCAACTAGCACTTTATAGTCAGTAAGGAGCTTGCCAATATCTTCAGCTACTCCAAGTACATACTTTAAATCTGCGGACCCATCCTCACCCGGTGGTGTAGGCAGGGCCAGGAAAACTATCCTTGCATCTTTGATCCCTTCAGCCAGGTCAGTAGTAAAGCTGAGCCTCCCCTCCTTCTGGTTACGAAGAAAAAGATTCTCAAGACCTGGTTCATATATGGTGATCTCACCATTGGTCAGCATATCCACTTTACGCTTGTCTATATCCACGCAAATAACTTCATTACCTGTTTCCGCGAAACAGGTTCCGGTAACGAGTCCAACATATCCGGTTCCTACAACTGCAATTTTCATATTATAAAAGGAGTGATTTAGTTATCTGTTAACGAACTCAAGAACTTTGGAGCTGATATATTCCAATTGCTCCTGGTCGAGTTCTGTATGCATTGGGAGAGAAATGACCCTTTCCGTCAGCCAATCGGTCACAGGCAAATTGTATGCCGAGCCCCCAAATGAAGCGAACATCTCCTGCTGGTGAGCCGGTACAGGGTAATAAATCATGGATGGGATCTGGTTATCAGCCAGAAATTGATTCAGCGCATTCCGGTCTACACCTTCCAGCAACAGGGTATATTGATGAAAAACGTGCTTGTTGTTAAGAGCCCGGAAAGGAGTGGTGATCTTATTACAGGCAGCAAAAGCCCTGTCATAATGATCTGCCGCCTCGCGTCGGGCACCTATATAAGCATCCAGCTTGGGTAATTTTATATTCAATACCGCTGCCTGAATACTATCAAGGCGACTATTACAACCTACAACATCATGGTAATATCGTTTGCTCTGTCCATGATTTGCAATCATCCTCAGTTTACCGGCAAGCTCATCATCATTCGTACACATTGCTCCGCCATCACCATAACAGCCCAGATTCTTGGAAGGGAAAAATGAGGTACATCCAATTGTTCCGATTGACCCGGTCTTCTGTTTCCGGCCATCCCTGAAAATATAATCACTTCCAATAGCCTGCGCATTATCCTCTATCACATACAGATTGTATTTGCGGGCGATCTCCATAATTGCCTCCATATCAGCTGCCTGCCCATACAGGTGTACAGGTACAATTGCTTTTGTTTTGGAGGTGATACTTTTTTCCAATGCAACAGGATCAAGGCAGAAGGTCTTGGGATCAACGTCTACAAATACCGGCTTCAGTTTCAGTAAAGCCACTACTTCTGTTGTGGCGATATAAGTAAAAGAAGGTGTAATTACTTCGTCTCCGGGTTGCAGATCCAAAGCCATCATGGCAATCTGCAAAGCATCAGTACCGTTAGCACAGGGAATCACATGTTTAACATCTAGGTAGGATGCAAGGGAGCTTCCAAAATCCTGCACTGCCTTCCCGTTAATAAAAGAAACACTATCAAGCACCTCATGAATAGCCGCATCTACTTCTTCTTTAATATGAAGGTATTGCTGCTTCAGGTCAACCATTTGTATCGTCCGCATAATTGCTATCCTCTTTTTAAAATGCGCACAAAAATAGCAAAATATAGGTAGGGTGGAACTTTGAATTTAGATTTGCCATCATTAATACACTGCTTCTGTGAGCTTATTCCTGTATAATATTTTCCTGTTTCTGTATGGAACAGCCCTGAAATTTGCAGCTTTTTGGAATCCCAAAGCCAAAAGCTGGGTTACAGGCCGGCGGGGATGGGAAGCCCCCCTCATATCAGCAATGAGTGGCAGATCTTCTCATGTTTTATGGATGCATTGTGCCTCTTTGGGTGAATTTGAACAAGGTCGCCCGGTTTTAGAATTAATTCGTCAGAAATATCCCAGGTATACCATTTTGATAACCTTTTTCAGTCCATCAGGGTATGAAATCCGTAAAAACTACCAGGGTGCAGATTATGTTTGTTACCTGCCACTAGATGGATCCTCAACCGCCAGAAGATTCCTGGATATTGTGAAGCCTGATATTGTTCTATGGGTCCGATATGAATTCTGGTACCATTTTCTGAACCAACTTTTTAAACGGGGAACCCCTGTAATATTAATTTCAGGATTGTTCCGGTCGTCCCAACCTTTCTTTCAATGGTTTGGAAGATTACATCGCCATATGCTAAGCTGTTTCAGGTATATTTTTGTCCAGAATGCTGAATCCGCTACTCTCTTGAGAAATATTGGTATTGAGAACGTTGCAATTAGTGGTGATACCCGCTATGATAGGGTATCTGCTATTGCGGAGGCATTTGAGCCCTTACCAGAGATCGCAGCTTTTGTGAACGGTTTACCGGTGGTGGTAGGGGGCAGCACCTGGCCGGAAGATGAAGAGGAACTGGATCATTTCGCCAATACGAATAGTGGTTTTCGATTCATCATTGCTCCCCACGAAATTGGTGAACACCACCTGAAAGACATTGAGAAGCTATTTCATAACACCATCCGCTATTCGAAATGGGTTAAAATATGGAAGGAGTCCGCATTCAAGGCAAACAGCCCACATGTCTTGATTATTGATAATATTGGAATGTTGTCCAGACTCTATCATTATGCCATAATAGCCTATGTTGGTGGGGGATTCGGCGGCGATGGGCTTCATAATATCCTGGAAGCGGCTGTTTATGGGCGGCCTGTTATTCATGGACCTCACTATGAACGTTTTCCGGAAGCAATTGAACTGATTGAGGCTGGGGGCTCTTTCTCGGTTGGAAATGCGCTCGAGCTTGAAGATACGCTCAAAAAACTACTGGCTAACAGTTCTGAGTATAGCATGGCTGCTGTTGCCGCCGAGGAGTTCGTGCGAAAACGAAGAGGGGCAACTCATATAATAATGGATTATCTGGAGGTAAACCGTCTTCTTACTAACTGAAGAAAATGCACTACCGGTTCTTTGGTATCATCCCAGGCCAGTTTCAGTTTAAGTTCACGCTCAATCCAGAATTCAGCTTCCTGAAGAATATGAAATGAATTAATTGTTTTAATACTCCGCTCATACATGGTTTCATCGCCGCGGAATAATTCATTAACGAAAACAAAACGGTCATTTACCCCTATTGCCTTCTTGAGATCCCTAACCGGTTCCCTTGTCAATACCTCAGATAATTCAAGAGAATGTTGTTTTAATTTATCGTTGAGAGATGTGGAATTATGCTGTTGTCCCATTACCTCATTCAATTCCCGGATATCTTTCTGATGAGCGAGGGTTGGAATCTCCTGCATGAGACTATGAAGCCAATCCACTTGTTTTTCTTCCTTTTGGGATTGATCGGGTTCAGAATTTTGTTGGGGGGCTATAGGAAATGATTCTGTTGCCTTTGGCTCATATTGGGAAGTATCCATTTGCCGATTGGAAGATGGCATCACTACTGCTACTTTACTGCTGCTATTGCGGCTAACGGAGCTAGCAACAGGAGGTTGCAATTCTGCCTGGAGAAGCTGGATTGTTGCAAGCAAAACCTGGTTGTCGGCCTGCTCATCGAGCTGCTCCTGCAACTTATTTATCAGTGCTCTTACTCTTTCCATACGATATGGTACTTTTGGGTTAGTATTGGATTTCATAAAGTTATATAAAAAAACACCTATAAAACCGTTTGTTGTTTGTTAAACTCAAACTGCAAACGCCTGAATCAATTATGTTTATAGAACCAAATCTCAGCGGCGGCCGCAGGGGATGGATAGAAGTGATCTGCGGATCAATGTTCTCTGGTAAGACCGAAGAACTGATACGGCGTTTAAAAAGGGCGAGGATCGCTAACCTGAAGGTTGAAATCTTTAAACCCTCCATAGATGTACGTTATGATGACCAGAATATTGTGTCACATGACGAAAAAATGATACACTCCACCCCTATTGATAACTCCCAGACCATCCTGCTGATGGCCAGCGATGTTGATGTTGTTGGCATTGACGAAGCCCAATTCTTTGATGACCAGCTACCCGAAGTCTGCGACCAGCTTGCCAGGCAAGGTATCAGGGTAATCGTAGCAGGACTCGACATGGATTTTCTCGGCAAACCATTCGGACAAATGCCCTTCCTGCTTGCCAAAGCAGATTATATCACCAAGTTGCATGCCATTTGCGTAAAATGTGGAAACATTGCAAGTTATAGCTACCGGAAAACGCCCGGTTCCAACCAGGTTATGCTGGGTGAAAAGGAATTTTATGAACCCCGTTGCCGTAGTTGCTTTAATGAAAAGGACTAGTTTAAATTTCTGCTTTGAAACATATCATAACATTATTCAGAAAGGACCTGCTGCTGGAAATGCGGCAGCAATACAGCTTTTATGGTATCCTTCTATATGTTGCAAGTACCATTTTTGTTCTTTATCTGGCAATGGGGCAACCAGAAGATGAAGTTTGGAACGGGCTTTTCTGGATGATCCAGCTTTTCGTATGTGTTAACGCCGTGGCTAAAAGTTTTCTACAGGAAAGCAGGGGCCGCTTACTCTATTTTTATTCAATAGCAGGAGCTCGGGATTTTATACTATCTAAGCTGCTTTTCAATGCATTATTAATGGCCGTCTTAAGTATTACCTCCTGGATCCTGTTTAGCCTGTTGCTGGGAAATCCTGTCCAGAATGGATTAAGATTTATGGGTGTGGCCATGTTTGGCGGTTTAGGATTGAGTCTTGTATTCACTTTCCTGTCAGCTATAGCCGCCAGGGCCCAGCAAAATGCCGCTATGATGGCTATCCTCGGATTTCCGCTGATCATCCCACAGATACTGCTAATGATGAAACTCGCTAATACTGCCTTCAGCCATGTTATCCAACAAGGATTATTACAAATTGTACTCCTGCTGGCTGGTATGGATATCCTGGTGATTGCACTTGCGGTTATTTTATTTCCCTTCTTATGGAAGGATTGAAACCCCTTAAATTCCCCTAATTTTGCCCCACTTATTCATATCTATGCGCCTCTCCTGGTGGAAAATACTTTGTATCCTTTTGCTGCTGACAATCTCAATAGCCGGTTTTCTGGGTGGTGTACCTGCCAAACCAATTCTGAACGAGACCATCCGCAACCTCTATTTTCATGTGCCGATGTGGTTCAGCATGATGATATTCTTCATTGTTTCATTGGTCAATTCTGTGCGATACCTAAGAAACGGGGACCTTCGTTATGATACATATTCAGTTGAATATGCCAACATTGGTATCCTGTTTGGCATATTGGGATTGGTTACCGGTATGATCTGGGCAAATTATACCTGGGGCAAACCATGGAGTAACGATCCCAAGCAGATTGGAGCGGCCATAGCCCTGTTGATTTATTTCGCTTATATGGTTTTACGTAACTCCCTGGTTGATCCCGATAAACGGGCTAAGATCAGCGCAGTATATAATATTTTCGCTTTCGCGATGTTATTTCCCACCTTGTGGATTATTCCCAGGCTTGTTGAAAGTCTACACCCTGGTGGAATGGGTAATCCCGCCCTGAATACGAACGATATAGACAGCCGGATGAGAACTTTATTCTGGCCGGTTGCAGTTCCCGCCTGGACCTTGCTCGGGGTTTGGATCACCACGCTCAGGATACGTTTTAAATTATTGGAAGAACAAAAATTAGAACATGCCTAATATTATTTCCCGTATTGGAATGCTTGCCATGCTGGTATTGCTTACAAACGTTGGTTTGGGTCAGGATATGATGAGTGATGAACCTGTTCAAATGGCAGATGGCCTCCGCTCAAACGGCAAGATCTATGTTGTTGTAGCGGTAGTAGTTACCATTGTAGCCGGGGTTGTTGTTTACCTGATTAATCTGGACAGAAGAATCTCCCGGCTGGAGAAAGGTGGCAAATGATCGGGTCAATCATTGGGAACTTCATATTGTCGATTGCTTAAACACATATAAAAAACAATTTCTAAAACAAAAATCATGTCTTCACACCAAGAGTACAGCTTTTTTGGAGCAGTAGAGCAGAGTTTTGACAAGGCAGCGGCTTTTACAAACTGGGATCCGGGAATCCTGGAACAGATCAAGCAGTGCAATTCAGTATATCGTATGCACTTCCCCGTTAAGATCGGTGATAAGATCGAAGTGATAAAAGCTTATCGCGTTCAGCATTCTCATCATAAAACACCTTGTAAAGGTGGAATTCGTTTCGCAACATCCGTTAACCTTGATGAGGTTATGGCACTGGCGGCATTGATGACTTACAAATGCGCAATTGTGAATGTTCCCTTCGGAGGGGCCAAAGGAGGAATAACCATCGATCCTAAAAAATATACACCGTACGAACTGGAAAAAATTACACGGCGTTACACTCATGAACTGATCAAGAAAAATTTCATTGGTCCGGGTACTGATGTACCTGCTCCTGATTATGGTACCGGTGAGAGAGAAATGGCCTGGATTCTTGATACCTACATGAGCCAGAAGCCGGGTGAAGTAGATGCATTGGCCTGTGTAACCGGAAAACCTGTAACGCAGGGAGGGGTACGTGGACGTCGGGAAGCAACGGGTCTCGGTGTTTATTTTGGTATCCGCGAAGTTTGCAATATGGCAGAGGTTATGAAGAAACTGGGACTTGAGCCCGGAGTGGAAGGAAAGACTGTTGTTGTACAGGGGCTTGGAAACGTAGGCTTCCATGCTGCTAAATATTTCCGTGAAGGAGGAGCTAAAGTAATTGCTATTGCTGAATATGAAGGTGCTATAATGCACCCCGATGGACTTAATGAAAATGATGTATTCCAGCATAGGAAAAAAACAGGTTCGATCCTTAATTACCCCGGCGCTACAAATATCACTAAATCGTCAGAAGCACTGGAACTGGAATGTGATATTTTAATACCTGCAGCACTCGAAAATGTTATCAATGGTGATAATGCACCACGCGTAAAAGCAAAGATCATCGGTGAAGCCGCGAATGGTCCGCTTACTCCTGAGGCTGATGAGGTATTCACACAAAAAGGTTCACTTGTTGTACCTGATATGTACCTGAATGCAGGCGGTGTAACCGTATCTTACTTTGAGTGGTTAAAAAACCTTAGCCATGTACGTTATGGTCGTCTGGAAAAGCGTTTTACAGAAAACCAGAATAAGAATATCATAAAAGAAATTGAAGGCCTTACGGGAAAGAAGGTGAATGATACCCAGAAAAGCCTCATTGAGCACGGTCCCGATGAAGTTGACCTGGTATATTCTGGTCTCGAGGAAACCATGATCACTGCAACCCGCGAAATAATGGAGCTCTGGTTAAATAATCCCGCTATTCCTGATATGCGTACCGCTGCTTATGTTGTTGCCATTAATAAGGTTGCAACAAGCTATGCTGAACTTGGAATATTCCCATAAACAAATTGAGCTATCAAACAATATAAACAACAATAGCTGCCATGTGCAGCTATTGTTGTTTATTGTGAATACTGATTAGCACCATGCCGGAAGTTGTTCAAGCATTTCCAGTTTTCCGGATCTCTTTTCAAAAAAATAACTGATAGTTCCATTAGTTATTACCAGGTAGGGAACCGGAATGGTAATATTATAACGAAGAACCTGATGAAGCACTTCTTCGGTTAAGGGAATTTCCATTGATTTACATTCAACCATTAACCATGGTTTATGGTTGTTATCATATACCAGTATATCAAAGCGTTTACTAAGTTCTCCCAGCTTAATCTCTTTTTCAATAGCTATCAGTGTAGCAGGATAATTCATTTCCTGCAGAAGGTATTGAAGAAAATTTTGCCTAACCCACTCTTCCGGAGTGAATGCTACCCACCTCTTGCGGGTTTCGTCAAAGATCTGGCGCCTGCCACCATTCTCACGCAAGCGAAAAGGAAAGGATGGGTATTGTAGGGATGCCATCCCCCAAAGCTATGATATGAAAATCGTATATTGCCAGACTCTGTAAAATCAGTTTGGACATGAAAACGAAAGAGGAAATAGTTGAAAACTGGCTGCCCCGTTATACAGGTGAGCAACTAGCTAATTTTGGAAAATATATCCTGCTAACTAACTTTAGTAATTATGTGGAATGGTTTGCTAAATGGCATCACGTTGAAGTGGTTGGTATTGGTAAGCCTATGCAATGTGCTACAGCAGAAGATATCACCATCATCAACTTCGGTATGGGTAGTCCAACCGCCGCTACAGTGATGGACCTATTGTCTGCCATTGAGCCCAAAGCAGTTTTGTTTCTTGGTAAATGTGGAGGACTGAAAAAACGTAATAAAGTTGGTGATCTTATACTGCCCATCGCGGCCATAAGGGGAGAAGGAACCTCCAATGATTATTTTCCACCGGAAGTGCCGGCTTTACCCGCCTTCGCCATGCAGAAGGCAGTATCAACTACTATCAGGGATCATGGAGTTGATTACTGGACCGGAACAGTATATACAACCAACCGTCGTGTCTGGGAACATGATGAGGCCTTTAAAGAATACCTTCAACAGGTAAGAGCATATGCCATTGATATGGAAACCGCAACGATATTCTCTGTTGGATTCTATAATAAGATTCCAACCGGAGCACTTTTACTAGTTAGTGATTCACCCATGATTCCGGAAGGCGTAAAAACAGAAGAAAGTGACAAAAATGTTACTGCCGAATTTGTTGAAAGACATATTAGGATAGGAATAGATTCCTTAAAGCAACTTATCAATGACGGACTAACGGTAAGGCACCTTCGCTTTTAGGCACTTCTTAAAAATTTACAATTTCTTACACCTGTATAAATGAAAAAATGATGAAAGCTTTTTTTCTTATGGCCGGGATTTTTTTATGGGGCATCTCCGGTTGCAAGACTCCGGCTAACAAAACGACCGCTACACATACTGGCAAACTAGTGGTAAGCGAACTATGCAATCACTATGTTGTGGCATTAGAAACTGGCTCGATTGATAAAAACAACCTGGCAGAATCCTGGACGGATAATAAAAGGAATATGACATTTAAAAATGTTTTTAGCGTAGCGAGCAAATGCAGCTTTGCGAAGGCCGAATTAGCTGAAGGTGATGTCTTTAGTTTTGAACTAACCGATAGTACAGTTACAGAGAATTGTGCTATCTGCATGGCATATTATCCAACACCAGAGCAAAAATTAATGATTAAAAATATCAGGAAGATCACCAAGCCCTAAAGCCATTATTTGCCTACTTTACTAGAGATAAAAAACCTTTCAGTCGCCTTCGGCGATGGTGATGCCCGGAAGATGGCAGTCAGTAATATATCCTTCACTGTTAACCGCGGTGAGATCCTGGCGGTGGTTGGAGAATCGGGCTCGGGTAAGTCTGTCACAGCATTATCAATCCTGCAGCTACTATCCCAAAAAACAACAAGGTATCCATCGGGACAAATTCTATTTGATCACAATAGTGAACAATTAGATCTTTTACAAGTTCCTGCTGACACCCTGCAAAAAATTCGCGGAGCAGATATTTCAATGATATTTCAGGAGCCCATGACATCCCTTAACCCAGTATTTACTTGCGGTGACCAGGTAATTGAGGCCATTCTGCAGCATCAGGATATAGGTCGTGCTGCTGCCCGTGAAAAAGCAAAGGAGCTTTTCACTAAAGTTCGTTTACCGGATCCTGAGGAAATACTGAAAAGATTTCCTCACCAGTTAAGTGGAGGTCAGAAACAGAGGATAATGATAGCTATGGCTATCAGTTGCGATCCCGCGCTGCTTATTGCAGATGAGCCGACCACTGCACTTGATGTTACTGTTCAGAAAAATATTCTTGAGTTATTGCGGGATTTACAGGCACAGACCGGAATGGGTATGATCATTATTACTCATGATCTTGGAGTTGTAAAAGATATTGCTCACAGGGTTGTTGTAATGTATCGGGGGCAACTGGTGGAAACAGCAAACACAAATAAGTTATTCTCCTCACCCGCTCATCCTTATACGCAGGCACTGCTTGCCTGCCGGCCATTACTGCATAATAAAGGTAGCAGGCTGCCAGTGGTCAGTGATTTTATGAATAATGAGGCTACAATCGAAAAACCATCTTTAACTTCTTTAATTGTTGCATCCTCACAAACCCGGAAAGCTGAATCAGGAGAAAATCCCGTTCCTCTTCTGGAAGTGTCTAAGCTCAGGGTCTGGTTTCCTTCAAGAAAGAATATTTTTGGAAAGCCCCTTACCTGGGTTAAAGCTGTAAATGATGTAAGCTTTGAAGTACTCCATGGAGAAACGCTTGGCATTGTGGGCGAATCAGGGTCAGGGAAAACAACTTTGGGTCGTGCCTTGCTCCGCCTTGTACCTGCGAATGGCGGGGAGGTTATTTATCGACCTGCCGGTATAGACCTATTATCCCTTGGCAAACACAAACTTGAAATACTGCGAAAGAATATTCAGATCGTTTTTCAGGACCCCTACGCTTCACTCAATCCGCGTATGAGAATAGGCGACGCGCTACTGGAGGCAATGTCAACCCATGGCATCGAAACTACTGTTGCCCGACGTAAGGAAAGAGTGGTACAATTACTTGAAAAAGTAAACCTGGAAGCAGATCATTTTAAAAGATATCCACATGCATTCAGCGGGGGGCAGCGTCAGAGGATCGGGATCGCGAGGGCATTAGCATTGGAGCCGGGTTTTATAGTGTTCGATGAAAGTGTTAGTGCACTGGATGTGAGTGTTCAGGCACAAGTATTGAATCTGATCAATGATTTGAAGTCGGAATTTGGATTTACAGCCATCTTCATATCTCACGATCTGGGTGTGGTCCGATATATTTCTGACCGGATCATGGTTATGCATGCGGGACAAACGGAAGAAATTGGCCCGGCCGAACAGGTTTTCAACAACCCAACTTCCCTTTATACCCGTCGCCTTGTGGATGCTATTCCCGGCGGAAAAAACCAATTTTTGTAGACAAATTCTTGGAAAATACCTGATTGAACTTCAAACTCAATTCTTCATTATTTTTAATTACCTTTGCACCCGTTTAACATCATGCCGTAACATGATAACAAACCCGGTGCCGTAAGACCGGGCTGTAGACACCCCCAAGAACCACGTTCTCCCGGTTTGTGTCGTGTGGCTGATGGTTGTAATAAACCATTTTATACATGAAGCTATCACAGTTTAAGTTCGATCTCCCCCTCAATCTTATTGCCCAGCACCCTGCGAAAAAAAGAGAAGACAGCCGTATGATGGTTGTTAACCGCAAGACCGGCAATATCGATAACAAGCATTTCCGCGACATCCTCGAGTATTTTGACGACAAAGATGTATTTGTAGTGAACAACACAAAAGTGTTCCCTGCGCGTATGTATGGCCGTAAGGAAAAGACCGGTGCAAAAATCGAGGTATTTCTTTTACGCGAGTTGAACAAACCCAACCGCCTCTGGGATGTTATCGTTGATCCTGCCCGTAAAATCCGTGTTGGTAACAAACTCTATTTTGGTGAAAATGATGAAATGGTTGCAGAAGTGATAGACAATACCACCTCACGCGGACGTACAATTCGTTTTCTCTGGGATGGCACCGATGATGAGTTCCGCCAGATGCTGGAATTCCTGGGGGAAACGCCATTACCGAAATATATCAAGCGTAAGCCTGATGAGGATGATAAAGAGCGTTACCAGACTGTATATGCGAAACACGAAGGCGCCGTTGCGGCCCCCACTGCCGGATTGCATTTTAGCCGGGAGCTGATCAAGCGACTGGAGATCAAAGGCATCCGTTTTGCCGAAGTAACTCTTCATACAGGCCTTGGAACTTTCCGACCAATTGAAGTGGAAGATCTCAGCAAGCATAAGATGGATGCAGAATATTATCGCATTGAAGATACTGCCTGTCAGATCGTTAACAAAGCCAAAACCACTAATCACCGCATCTGTTCTATCGGAACAACCACGATGCGTGCTATAGAGTCTTCTTTTACCGCGGAAAAGCTGCTGAAGCCTTCGGAGGGCTGGACAAATCATTTTATTCATCCCCCCTATGAATTCAATATTGCCGATGCCCTGGTAACCAATTTTCACCTGCCAAAGACGAGCCTGCTGATCATGACCTGCGCATTTGCAGGATATGACCTTGCAATGGAAGCATACAAAAAAGCCATCAAGGATAAGTACCGTTTCTTCAGCTATGGAGACGCGATGCTGGTTATCTAGGTGTCTGACACTTGTTCGGAGGATGTTCGAACATAAGTCCGAACAAAATACTGCCCTTTCAGGCAGTATTTTGTTTTGATACCTGTCTGACGCCTGTCGCGACATTCCTCAGACGAATGTTAAAGATTTAAGCATCTTTCCATAAACTTGTGGAGGATAGTTAATTTCATCTCTATGAAACAGATATTGCTCGCAGTTATGATACTGACCCTAATGTTGAATACGAGTGCGCAGGAAGTGCTTCCGCTCTATGAAGGCGATTCTATTCCAAATAGTAGGACCTCATCCAATGAGGAGCGTTCTGAACGTGCGGGTGACGGAATCCTGAGGACTTATAAGGTAAGTCGCCCAACCCTTACAGTTTACCTTCCCGCGGCTGATAAAGCCAACGGAACAGCAGTCATTATTTGTCCGGGTGGTGGATACAGGATACTTGCGGATGATCATGAAGGAAGCGCGGTTGCAAAGCTTTTTAATGATTGGGGCGTAACCGCATTTGTATTAAAATACCGGATTCCGGATGATGCCACGATGGATGATAAAACCATCGGACCACTTCAGGATGCCCAACGCGCTATCCAGCTTGTTAGGGAGAAAGCGAAACTGTGGCAATTGAATCCCAGACAAGTAGGGATAATGGGCTTTAGTGCGGGTGGCCACCTCGCAGCGATGGCTACCGTTCATTATGATGATCCGAAAATAGCCAACCCGCTCGGCACTTCATTACGCCCCGATTTTGCTATTCTTGCCTATCCGGTAATTAGCTTTTCTGAAGAATTAGCACATAAGGGTAGCCGGGAGCAACTTATTGGCAAGGAACCTACTGCTTCACAACTCCGATACTATTCTGCAGAAGAGCAGGTCGATAAAAAAACTCCGCCGGTTTTCCTGATGCATGCGCGTGACGATAAGGCTGTTAAAGTTGATAATAGTCTCAGATTCAAGGAGGCCCTTGATAAATTCAAGGTCAAAAATGATATTTACCTTTATGATAATGGAGGCCATGGTTTTGGCTTAAAGAATAGCACTTCAGATGTAGAATGGATGAAGTACGTAAAACAATGGATGTTCGGTATGGACCTTATCCTCAAAAAGCGTTAACTATGCGTCTGACATATGTCAGGACATGCGTCAGACAGATATGAAAAGTATACTACTATTATTATTATTCCCGGTGTTGGCAATGGCCCAAACCGACCAACAAAATGCAAGCATATACAAACCTGTTAATAAGGAATTATATGATACTATAGCAAAGCTAGATAGCCTGTTTTTTGCCGCCTTCAACTCGAAGGACCTGGAATCGGCAATGAGTTTTTTCTCAGAAGATCTTGAGTTTTATCACGATAAGGGCGGATTGGATAATTATAAGGTCACCAGGGAAAAACTGCAGTTGCTTTTTAATAACAACCGGAATACCGGTTTGAATCGTCAACTCGTAGCCGGCAGTCTTGAAGTATATCCCATTATCAACTATGGGGCTGTTCAAACAAACCTCCATCGCTTTTGTCATAAGGAAAATGGGAAGGATGATTGCGGTACATTCAAGAATATAATGATCTGGCAACTGAAAGATGGCAAGTGGAAAGTTTCCCGGGTAGTTAGTTATGATCACTAGAAGATGTCCGAACATATGTTCGAACATCTATCAGACATGTGTCAGACACATATAACCTACAAACCGAACAAACCGGTATTGAGTAGCTGAAGCGTCTGCTGCTTATAGACTGAGGGGATAAGCAGGGAAACATTATGTTTACTGCCTCCATAACTAACCATTCTTACAGGCACAGGCTTCAGCGATTCAAATAGTTTGCTTAGTATATCCTGCGTTTGTGCTATATCGTTACCAACTATCGAAACAATGGTTTGGTCAAGATCAACTTCCACCGTTCCAAATGGTTCGAGCTCTTTCACGATCTCTTTCAGGAAACTGGCATTATCAATGGTAACAGAAACAGCCACTTCTGAGGTAGTGATCATATCGATGGGAGTGCGGTATTTTTCAAACACTTCAAATATCTTCCGCAGAAATCCATAAGCCAGTAACATGCGACTGCTCTTGATCTTAATAGCGATGATACCATCCTTCGCTGCAATCGCTTTCACACCAACTGACCCGGCTTCCTGCATGATGGTTGTTCCTGCCGCCTCAGGCTGCATAGTGTTCAACAGCTTTACCGGAACCTTTTCCTGCTGCGCTGGCCAAATACAGGTGGGATGTAGAATTTTGGCACCGAAGTATGCGAGTTCGGCCGCTTCTTCAAAGCTGAGTTGCTCGATTGGCATTGTCTTATTCACAACACGCGGATCATTATTATGCATGCCATCTATATCTGTCCATATCTCACAAACGCTACAATTGGCTGCAGCTGCAATCAACGAAGCTGTATAATCACTGCCCCCTCTTTTTAGGTTATCTACTTCACCCCTTGCATTGCGGCAAATATAGCCCTGGGTGATAAAGAGTTTGGTATCCTCATGGGCACGAAGAATAGGCATTAGTCTCGCCCTGATGGCATTAACCTGCGGCTCATCGTTAGCATCTATACTCATAAAATCCAATGCAGGAAGGAGCAAATGTTTTATACCCTTTTCTTCAAGTGATACGGAAAAGAGCTTGGTACTCATTAACTCTCCCTGTGCAAGGATATCCTTATTAAGGGCTTCATTGAAAGATATCCGGGTTATTATGTTCAGAAATTCAAAATGTTCGGAGATGATGTTACGTGCCTTCTGCCGATAAACTTCATCATTAAGAAGTTCATTGATGAATTGCTGGTAGTGAATATCAAGTTTTTCGATAATTGCATTGGCAGCATCCTTATCACCTTTGAGCAATGCCTCCCCAATAGAAACAAGTGTATTTGTTGTGCCACTGAGTGCGCTTAATACTACAATCTTGGGCTCACTATCTTTAGTAATGAGCTGTGCTACCTGGTGCATGCGTTCCGGCTTGCCCACGGATGTGCCCCCGAACTTCATAACTTTCATCTGTTACATTATTTGAGTGGATTGGATCAACCGATAATACCGACTTCACCTTATCCGGTTAAAGATTCATTTATTCCATCATAGCAAGCGGGGCGAATTTACATCATCAGAATGGAATGGAAAATCTTTGCGCAAGCGTTTGCAGGTCTGCCACCACTACATCCAAAAGCGGGATTCCACCCAATCTGCGTTCTACCTCAAGTTTTCGTTCCGGATCCCCAGGCACCAAAACTGATTCAGCACCTTCTACCGTCCTGGCAGAACGGAATCTCCGGATCCAATTATCCATGTCTGCTTTGAATTCTGCGGCCGAGCGAAAGGCATCTATCCGCATGGCTCCAAAAAAATGGCCAATTCCTTTACCGGGCATACCGGTTGGCATGGGAACATAGGCAGGAAACGGGGGCACCCAGGGGCCATAGTTAGCACCACTCAACACAGCTGAGAATATATCCACGATTGCTCCTAATGCATATCCTTTATGGCTTCCATGCTCGCGATCTCCACCTAAAGGCAGCAATGCGCCGCCCTGTTTTAATGCGTGTGAATCGGTGGTGGACCGGCCATCTGCATCCTGGATCCAGCCCAGGGGTGCAGCTTCCCCTTTTCGCTGTAAGATTTCCAGCTTACCATTTGCCGCTGTAGTGGTTGCCATATCTGCAACAAAAGCGGGCTCTTCCCCTCCAGGAATTGCCACACAAATGGGGTTGGTTCCCAGTAATCTTTCCGTTGAAAATGTTGGTGCTACAAGAGCGCTTGCATTGGTCATGCTAATTCCTATCATATCCTCCTTAAGGGCCATCATGGAATGCCATCCCGCAATACCAAAATGATTGCTGTTCTGAACACTAACCCACCCTGTTCCAACATTTTTTGCTTTATCAATAGCTACCTGCATAGCATATGGAGCCACAACCAAACCCAGGCCGCTGTCGCCGTCAACTACAGCAGTTGAGGGTGTTTCATGCAAAATCTTCAGAATGGGCCTGGCGTTTACCCTGCCCGCTTCCCAAAGGCGAACGTATCCGCTCAACCGGGCGATACCGTGGGAATCGATTCCACGAAGGTCAGCACTTAACAATACCCTTGTGGCTGTTTTGGCATCTTCAGTTGAACATCCAATTGCAAGGAAAATTTCCTGTGTAAAGCTTTCAAGTTGATCGTAGGAATAATTAGTTTCGGCCATGGCGCAAAGAAACGAAATAAAAAAAGCTCCCGGAGGGAGCTTATAGAAGTTGTAATAATTAGTTCCTAGAAAGGAAGATCATCTCCCGGATCACCCATCGCTGCCGGAGCCTGCTGCAAACCAGAAGGTTGTTGAATTTGATTACCCGCCGGTCCGGCCTGTTGGTAGCCGCCCGAAGTTTGTGGTTGAAATCCTCCGTGGTTCTCCTGCTTCTGACCTAGTAGCTGTACATTTTGAACACGCAGCGAGAGGGAAGCCCCTGTGGATCCATCATTTTTTGCATAGGTCCGAACTTCCGGTGCCCCTTCCACATATACCTGGGTTCCCTTTTTCAGGTAAGGAGCAACTGCAGTACGATCAGACCAATAGGCGCAATCCACCCAAATGGTGCGCTCCTGCTGGTTTCCCTGCGCGTCGCGATACCTTTCGGTATGTGCCACCGTAAAATTCATCACTGTCTTCCCATTCACATTGTTGGTCACGCAATCCCGACCGAGATTACCTATTACCTGAAGTTTGATCATACACTTAAAATTTAGCTACGTAAATAAAAATTATGCAGGCAATATACACCCATGGTGGCATCCGCCATACCGTTTTTTAACCCTTGTTGAAAAGTCGCCAAGCGTGGGGATAACCTCTGCAATGAATATCGATTAATCCTCTGTCCGGGCCGATCCCGCATCTATAAGATTGCCAAAGAAAATACTGTTCATAAACAACTTAGTTCCGCCAAGCCAGTAGGCACGGAAATTGGGATTTTCGCCTATACTGATGATCCTTCCCGATCCCATTGTCTGCACAATTACAGCTGCCGTATTTTTAATGCCTTCCAGATTTTGCCTGGTCACAAAGCCACTCTGCAAAGGGTTATCGCCATAAATAATGGGCGCTGCAAAGGGATTTTTTGGTTTCTCCATAAACACCTCATTTTGCTTAAATAAGGAGATCTTCGGATCGCTGTAACCATAACCCAACGGATGTGTCAGATCGAGCTTACCCTCCAGAATGGCACCACTTAACTGCTGTGCGCGTTCTACATAAGGGCGACTCACATATGGAAGCACCTTTCCTGAATCAACGGCAGGTTTCTGGCGCCTTATACTGAGGTTTACCAATCCAGCCTGTTTCGCCCAGCTAATGGCAGTTTCCATAAGGATCAGCGTTCCTCCGGCTTGCACCCACGACTGTAATTTTTCCTTATTGAAACTATTATAAGTACCAGCAACTACAATCATTACATTGTATTTATTGAGATCCGTACGATCAAAAACTGCGGCCTCCAACATAACAGGTGGCATATTGTAACGCTGGTCAAGAAGATGCCAAACTTCACCTGCATCCAGGGCACTGACCCCGGCACCAACTAACATAGCCACAGAGGGTTTACGGATGGTGATCATTTTACCACTTCCAAGGTCAGAACCAGATATCGAGAGCCCGCCATTTATAGCATAAACATCCAAATGATTTTGCATTGATAACTCCTGCATAAGTGCATGCACCTTAGCTGCACCAACTGTTTGAGATTGTAATGGAACAAGGATAGTTCCATAATCAAATTTTTTCGGCTGTCCATTAACGGTACTCTCAAATACATTGCCTGCCACTTTCGCCAGCACACCCTGTTGTTGTAATGCATGTAGCATGCGTGGGGCATACAATGCATCCCATGAAAATGCATATGCATACGCTGCCTTCCCACCAATCACCAATCCATGTGGATACTTCAGCTCTGTAACCTTATCCCCGGTTTCAACAGGAAGCTTTGTCATCTCTGCATATGGAATACCCATGGCCAGCGGCATGGTCCATGCCGTTATATCGTAAAAAATACTGTCTTTGTATTCAAGCGTTTTTTCGAAAAAAGTCTGCACCAGTTTATACTGCGGTTGTGCTGTTGGTACCACATAGGCCTTCCCTTTCTGAAAGCGTTGTGAACCGGAAACCAGATCTGTTTTCAACTCATGAATCTCGATATTATGCTGCATCATCATCTCCAAAAAGAGAGCTGTACGTACACCATCATTACCACCAAAAACATAGGCTTTTGTCCGGGCGGTGGTAGCTTCCGTGGCCATCTGGTTATAAAAATCGCGCTGGTATTGCAGTAATTCACGCCGCATGTTTTTCGCTGCTTCGAGGGTACTCAGAACCGTTGTGAACTGGTTCCGGATAGTGAAGGGAAAACTCAGCATGCCATTAGATGTTTCCCGAAGGTGTCCGCGCGAGGATGCCTGTTCAAACAATATCCCGATACAACCCTGGGCATCGGGATAAGTGCTTCCTTTCCCATAATAGAAATCATCATATCCCTCACTGGTATAGTACAATGAACCGATCTTATCGAGCTGCCTGGCATGGAATTCGGCAACCTTCCGTGTTAGCTGCTGGTTCTTTAAAGGAGTTAATGGATTAACCCTGCTGGGTTCACCAGGCTGGAAAAAAAATGTAGCATCACTTCCCATCTCATGGTGGTCGGTTAGAATATTCGGGCGCCAGTCCTGATACCATTTCAGCCGGTTTTTACTTTCCACATGCTGTGCGGGAAGCCAGTCGCGGTTCAGGTCAAACCAGTAATGATTGAACCTGCCACCAGGCCATACTTCATTGAATTCGCGGGATGCCGGATCAGTTACGGGACTGTTACTCTTATGCATATTAGCCCAGGTAGCGAACCGGTTGAGGCCATCGGGATTGAAAGAGGGATCAAAAAGTATCACCACATCATTGAGAAGTGAATCCATTTCCGGACCCTCTGCAGCGGCCAGATGATAAGCCCCCAGCAGGGCTGCATTGGCACCGCTGGGTTCATTGCCATGAATGGAAAATCCCTGCCATACCACAGCCGGCATCCGGTTGAGGTCGAGGCTGCCTTTATAACGTGGATCTGAAAGTTTCAGGTGCTCAGTACGGATTTCTTCGAGGCGGTTGTGGTTAGCAGGCGATGTTATGATCAGCAATAATTGAGGGCGTGCTTCATAGGTGAGTCCTGTCTGAACCAGTTTCACCCTGTCAGGTGCCGCCGCCGCCACAGCCCGCATATAATTGACCAGTCGGTCATGGGTCACATGCCATTCCCCCACCTTATGCCCAATAATTGATTCTGGCGTAGGCACTTTCGGGCTATAGCTGGTTCCCGCAGGAAGGTAATATGAGAGGTCCTGGGATTGTCCGGACAAATTAATAGCAATAATGCAAAACAGGGTAAAAACGATTCTCATGAGCATGTTTTTGTGTATAGGAATGAATTTAGCAAGGATTTTGCTCATAATCTTTAAATAAGCCCATATGAAAAAGATCCTCCTGCCCTGTTACTTGTTGATAATAGCATTGTCTACCCATGCTCAATTAAAGGTTAAAGCCGAATGTGACCCTTTTTACGTTGACATCCTGAATGGCACCGTTAACGCAATGAAGCCCAATCATACGCCAGCCGAGATCAAACAAAAACTACCCTGCTCCTCAGGTTTCGAAGAAGAAGGTCCGGCTGCTAAATGTGGCGGTTCTATCAGCTATAAAGGGCAGGATGTAGTGTTCTATACCCAACGCAACATCATCCAGATAGGCTCAAAATATAAGGGTAAAATGAGCATTTCCCTCCTTGGTGCCAGCCGAACCAAACTCTTCCCCCTGCTTGGCAGCCCACAACTCAAAGACGATAATTGGGAGGCCTTCCAGACGGCCTACGGTATACTTATACTCTATTATACCGCGGGAAAGGTGAACCGTATCCTGATGAGTTCTGAAAATGCAACCACCATCCAGCTCTGCCAATAGCGTATAATATTTGCATATACAAGTATCCGAATGAAATCTTCGTACATTTGCACCTCAATTTCAAGTGTATGAGCCGAAAAGGTAAAGTGCTGGTAGCGATGAGTGGTGGAATTGATTCCACCGTCACAGCCCTGATGCTTCATGAGCAGGGTTACGAAGTGGTGGGCATCACTATGAAAACATGGGATTATGCCACTTCAGGAAGCAGCAAAAAAGAAACAGGATGCTGTAACCTCGATTCCTTCAATGATGCCCGTATGGCGGCGGTACAGCATGGATTTCCGCATTTCGTACTGGATATCCGGGATGAGTTCGGCGACTTTGTTATCGAAAATTTTGTAGAAGAATATCTTGCCGGGCGCACCCCCAACCCCTGCGTGATGTGTAACACCCATATCAAGTGGAGGGCACTCCTGAAAAGGGCTGATGCACTTGATTGCGAGTTCATCGCCACGGGGCATTATGGCATCATCAAACAGCATTCAAATGGCCGTTGGTTCGTTTGCAAAGGAGTTGATGAAACCAAAGACCAGAGTTATGTTTTATGGGGATTGCAACAAGACCTGCTGAGCAGAACCATGCTGCCACTGGGAGGATACCGTAAGTCGGAGATCCGCCAGATGGCCCACGACTATGGTTATCCGGAACTGGCGAAAAAGGCGGAGAGTTATGAGATCTGTTTCGTGCCCGATAATGATTACCGGGGTTTCCTGAAGAAGAAAGTGGAGGGTCTCGAGGATCGTGTTATGGGTGGAGCCTTTGTTGACAAGCATGGCAAGATGCTGGGTAAGCATAAAGGCTATCCTTTTTATACCATCGGGCAAAGGAAGGGCCTCGACATAGCACTCGGCAAACCGGTATTTGTAACAGAAATTATACCTGAAAGTAATACAGTGGTGCTGGGAGATGAAGAAGACCTCAATCGTTCTGAGGCTATA
Source organism: Flavihumibacter sp. ZG627 (assembly GCF_000814325.1). Taxonomy (GTDB): domain Bacteria; phylum Bacteroidota; class Bacteroidia; order Chitinophagales; family Chitinophagaceae; genus Flavihumibacter. The sequence goes on from NZ_JPHF01000004.1 coordinate 143,509, forward strand.
GTAAGCCGTATCAACTGGATGAAATATGACGGTATCACGGAAGGAATGGAGGCTACCACCAAGATCCGTTATAAGGATAAAGGAACATTATCTACCTTACACGAGCATGAAAATGGTGTACGGGTGCACTTTTATGAAAACGTAAAAGGAGTGGCGCCGGGCCAGAGTGCCGTGTTTTATGAGGGGGACGATGTAATTGGCGGAGGCATTATCCAGCGGCAGCAGATACCCTTCATTTGATCAACAATAAACCTTATTGAAAATCGTTGATTCGCTATGAGAAAACTGGCAGGATACATCTTAATACTGGCTGTGTTTGCGGGAATAGTTTCCTGTGGTAAAGAAACAGATACACCCGATGAACCGCTCCTCACCGAATATTTTAACCTGGCTCCAGGCAGGCAGATCAATTACCAGCTTGATTCGATTGTAAAAGCACCTTTTCAGGACACTTCATTCATTGTTCGTTCCTATGAAGCCAGAGATGTGGTTGATGCTGAGATTACCGATAACCTGGGGAGGAAAAGCTGGAGAGTATTCCGTTCACTGCGCCCTCTCGGAAGTACCAGTGAGAGCGCCTGGCAGGAATCTGATACCTACATGATCACTCCTACTCTTTCAGTTGTTGAAGTAATTGAAAATAACCTTCGCTTTCAAAAACTTATAGCCCCCATAAGGGATGGGAAAGAATGGAAGGGAAATAGTCATATCAATGCCGTTCCCGGAGAAGAACTGGCATATCTCTATAACTGGACTTACAGGTACCAGGACATTGACGCTACCCATACCAGTTTTGACCAGGTGATACCAAACACCATTACCGTACAGCAGCAGGATGATGAGTTGAATTCCGCCGGCCTTGGACCGCTTGATCCTTCCCAGAACGGATACCGGGTATATAGTAAGGAGATCTATGCAAAAAGCATTGGTCTCGTTTATAAGGAATTGATCTACTGGGATTTCCAATCCCCCGCCACAACCGGCAATGAATACCCTAATGGGTTAAAGGAAGGAGGCGGTATCCGCATGCAAGTTCTCAGTTGGAAATAATCAGGATTATAAGAAAAAGAGAGTGTTAAAGGGCTGAAAACTGCTTATTCCATGTGTCATGTATGTGTAAAACAAGCTGGAACCCCCTATTTTACTGGGTTTCACACATAGATGAGACAAGGATTAGACAACTATTAGACAACTATTAGACTAGGATTAAGCTTGCCGACCAAATTTTCCACCCAAAATTCTGTCCCCCATTATGAAAAGGCGAATGCCGGTTTTGGCTGCTGTTCTTTACCGATTATATTGTCTGCCATCTCAAGGTGTGGAATCACAAGGCTATAAAGCTGCTTCCCCGAAATGGAGGTGGCCTCAATTACAAGTTCATGTCCACGGTGCCATGCCGGCCTGTTAATTTCCAGTACCAGGTGGCGTGATGAATAGGGCTCGAGGTAAAAATCATTTCTTCCATTAAGCACGGGTGCATCAGTCTCCTCCTTATTATCGGGCCAGAGAGACCATCCTGATTTGCGATAGTATGCTTTTACTTCAAAGGGATCAAGCATTTCAGTGCTGTAATTGTACAGATCAAGCTGGTAAAACACTTTATCCTGAAATATATAGGATCCGGCTAATTCAAGTTTAAGTTGCTGTGCGGCCATCAAACCAGGAACCGGTAAATAATTCCTCCTGATCTTAGTTTGTGTAGCAGCCTTGTCTGAATGAAAAACTGAAGTTTGACCATATAAACTATTCATCACATAAAATGACCTGGAAATTTCGCCAGTATATCGTGTAACCAGATTGTAATGACTTCCATCCTCGGTATGTACCTGTAAAATGGTTTGCCTGAATTGTTCCTTTCCAGCCTTCACTAATAATAACTTGGTACCTGCTGATGCTGTGCACGATATGAGTTCCTCGGAACTCTGCTGCCATGCCAGAACGGGAGATGGAAAAAACAAAGCGCAGGTATGCGTGGTGTTCAATCCAATAAAAGAAAAACTGGGTAAAGGGGCATTATCAGTTACCATATTACTTTAACGAACAAAATCATGGCGGACAGATATGTACCACCAAGATTTTTTTATTGTGAACAGTACCTGAAAAAATTATCAACAGGAATTCTTGATTTTTCCACTTTTACGCCTGTTCAGGGTTTGTTTTGAGTACTGGTGAACCAACGGTTTACAGAATTGTGCCTGCCTTCTACAACAACTTTATAAAATCCCGCCGGTAAATCTTTTACCGGAATAAGCAGACTTTGTTTGTGGGAGGATACTGTTCCAACCAGTTTGTAATTATCCTCTCCTCCTTTTTTGAATTCGTTGGTTGCAGTTATATAAACCTTGAGATCTTCCTTTGCTCCCAAAGCTTTCCAACTTATATCAAGCTGATCCTGATAATAATTAACCCGGAGGTCACCAACAGAAAGCTCACCAAATAGTGGCAATCCATCAAGCTCACGCAAGCGGCGTGCTGAAGGTTTGACATCCAGGTGCCTGCCAATTGTAGGCATAATATCGGTTATGGATGCCTGGTAGTATCGTGCGTGCGCATTGATAGCTGGTTTATTCAACACTATCCAGCCACTCTTTTGCCGGGGTGTTTGTCCACCATGATCCTTACCATTATTCTCGCTGCGTCCATGATCGGTGGTGATTATGATAAGCCAGTCTTCCCTGAATTGCTTTTGCCTGTACTGTATAGCATCCCATATCCTCCCCACCTGTACATCTAATTTCTTCACTGCATTATAAAATGCATCCCCGTCTCCATGCATATGACCCATATCATCTGTGTATTCGAGGTAGACCCAGGAAAGGTCGGGCGATTTTTCCCTGATGGTTTTTGCGGCTTGAAATGAAACCTCTTCATCAATCAGGTGCATAAAATCACGGTTTGCATCTTGCGGAATTCGAACTGTATCCAGTTCATACCCGTCTGCAACATGATCAAGAACGAGTGCTCCAGCTTCAGGCAGTTTCTCTCCAATAAGTTTAGTGCGGTTGTCAGTCCAGCTTGAGAACACAGCTGTTGTGCCTTTTGGAAAAGATTCTTTATAGAACCTGAAAATATTCCAGTAATTATAATTTGGTTCCTTTATAGAGTTACCCCAAACATTATGTTTATTCACCCAGGTTCCAGTAAGTATGCTATTGTAGCTTACTGCAGAGATCGTGGGTGTTTCATTGTAGCTACCTGTTTCGCCACCCACAAATGCCCGAAGGTAGCTTCCTGCAGCAGCTACTTTGTCGATATTTGGAGTAGATAGTTTCTCCAGTACATCGGCAGGAATTCCATCTGCGATAATGAAGAGGGCTTTCTTCTTTCCAACTTGTGCCTGCAGATTTACCGGCGACAGATACAAAGCCAGCAACAATATACAACTGCTCCGAAATACAAATATTCTATTCATAATTGATGAGTGGAAAATAATGGATTTTTATTTAAGCAACCACATCTCGCCGTTTACATTATCGGCTCCTGCAAACTGGCGTTCAATAGCTTCATTTACGGAAGCCCTGTTTAACTGGAGTTCTGCTTCCGGATACATCCAGCGTTTGGGGATCTTTGCATCATTGAGCACGCCTCCTCCACTTACGTCAAATAGCGGATATCCTGTACGGCGTTGTTCAAAAAATGGCTGCCATCCCCCCTGCATAAATGATGCTATATATTTCTGAACCATAATGTCGCTGATCTCGTTTCCGGCCTGCAATGCTACATTAGGTGATGAAAGATATGCTTCGATGGTGGCATTAGCAATGCCATAAAACATCATATTTGCAAGTATACCTTCCTTATAAAAGGTCTCTGCACTACCAGTTATCCAACCACGCACAACAGCTTCAGCCAGGATGAATTGCAGTTCAGCGTAACCAAAAGCAACTGATGCTTCATTCACCGGATCAGTGTAGTATCGGGGATTGATCTTTGATGCTTCGCCAGCAACAACTTTTTCAGTATTCTCAGTGATAGGAGCACTTCCGTTGAGCCCACCATAGGCATTAAAGTCTCCGTCTTCAAGATCAGCATGTATGGGTGCCTTCGCTGCAAAAAGAAATAGTCGTGGGTCTTGCAGATGCCTTAGGGTATCAACAAAACTCTCAGCCATGTAATATGCTGTTTGCATTGAGTTATCATTGTAATGAGGATACCTGTTGCCCTGGATATCATGAAACTTAAGTTGCGCATTGTCTGCATTACCTGTAAACAACGGATAAGCCGAAGGGTCATTTACAATGGCAGCAAAACGTTGCTTCAGATTGAAAGCTGTATTCGACTCTTTCGATGACAGGTAAGTGAGAACGCGTAATGTATAACTATTGATAAGCTTTCTCCACTTCAAAATACTTCCGTCATACACAACATCACCCTGCATTGGCTCATCAATGTTTGCCAGTTCGCTGCTGGCCTGCTCCAGTAGCTCGAGGGCCTGCAGGAATACAGATTCCTGGGTATCATAAGTAGATGTGTACTGGGCTTCATCCCCTTTCAGTGCTTCACTAAATGGGATATCCCCAAAACTCATAGTAAGCTGGATACCGAAATATGCACGAAAGAATTTTGCGACCGACTGGTATGCTGGTTTCCCAACACGTACTGCTTCTTTTTCCATTCGCAGCACCTGGCGAAGGTTACTGTAATCGCTGAAGCTACCCCGCTGCCAGCCATAATATTGCTGATCGGATACTCCATCGGTATATGCCAATTGCCTGCTGGCAAGTGCCGCACCTGTATTTACCTCGTTGAAAGCTAATCGTTCAATAGTAGTAAGCAGGAGATCAGGAGTTGCCTGGGTAGTACGGTTGGGGTCAACCTGGAAATCTTCATATTTGCTACAGGAGGCTAAGCCAAAAACGGCTATCGCTGTAATTGCTATATATATCTTTTTCATCTTGATCTTATTTTATAATCAGAAACGAACATTCAGGTTTAAACCTATGTTGCGGGTGGAAGGAGTTTGGAGGTTATCGCTTCCCGGATCCGGATCCACATTATCAAGTTCTGAAACCAGGAAGAGGTTTCTTCCCACTGCAGATACAGAAGCGGATTGAATTTTATTACCAAGCCATTTTGTTGGGAGTTGCCATGTTAGGGAAACCTCACGTAGTTTGAGAAAGCTCTGTGAATAGTAATGGTAGTTATTATCGATGGCGTTACTGGTGCTGATCATATAATCGATATAGTTGACTCCTTTGGTATTCGGGGCAAACTTCCTTGTGTCACTGAGTACATTTCCATCTCCATCATACGTTATTTCGCCGGCGGTCACCACAACACCCTGCCCAATCCATGAGTTGATCCCTTCATTAGCATCATCCCTGTATTGGTTTACTGTTCCTGGATGTGTTCCGCCCCACCACATTTTCTGGTTGGTGGTTGAATACATCAATCCTCCGATACGGCCATCAACCAGGAATTTGAAAGAGAAATTCTTATAGTTGAAGCTGTTCTCCAATCCATAGACCAGGTCGGGGTTTGCATCACCCACATATCTTGTGAAATTATCCCATCTGGGGAAGCCATTGCTGTTGTAAACCACATTACCGGCACCATCCGTTTCATATTTCCAGTCGAAGATTCGATCGGTGCGCTCACCCACCCTGATCTTATTGAGTTGTTCTGCTCCTCCGTAAATAGCGGTTAGATAGCGGCGATAATTACTGAGGTTAGCATTGATATCCCATCTGAAAATGCTTGTCTTTACAGGGTTGGCATTAACCATTACTTCAAATCCTTTACGTTTATATTCATTTCCATTCTCCAACCTTGATGTATAACCGCTGGTTTCAGAAACAGGAATTGAAACGATGTTGTTATAATCACGACTCTGGTAATAAGTGGCATCAACGCCAAGGCGGCCGTTGAAAAGTTTCAGCTCTAATCCTGCTTCCCAGCTATCCGATGTTTGTGGTTTTATATCAGGATTGATCTGTGCACTTCCATATGCCAGAGCAGGTGTATTATTCCAGCTTGTACCTTTATCATAAGCCTGAAGAAATCCATATGTATAGGCATTATCATTCAGTGTGCCACTGCTCACGCGCGACCAGGAACCTCTTGCTTTCAGATAGCTTATCTGTGATGGAAGATCAAGGAGATTTGAAAGTATCACTGCTCCAGAAACGGATGGATAAAAATAACTGTTGTTACCAACCGGTAAGGTGGAGATCTTATCCTGCCTTCCGGTAAGTGTCAGGTAAAAGCTATTTCTATAATCAAGGTCAACATATCCATATAGGCTGCTGGTTCTTCTCTCCTCAACACCGTTAGACCCCTGTATGGGATTGGCGGAGTTGGAGAGGTTATAAAAACCGGGAACTGTTAGTCCATCTGTACTTGCAGACTGGTACCGATGGTTGCGATAATAATTAGATGCACCAGCCTGTGCATTGATATTAAACTCACCCAGGTTCTTACGATAAGCAAGCATCAGGTCAGAAATGATATCTAGATAATTTACAGTTGAGGTACTGAAGTTGCCTCTTGAAATATTACTATAACCAACATAACTGTTAGGCTCTTTATATGACCTGTTGAGTGCATAACCGTTGAGGCCATTTCTGAGTTTCAGGCTAAATGATTCAGAGAGATCATAGTTGAGATCAAGCGCACCAAAGTAGTTATCCTTGTGATATCCCCGGAGGTATTCATAAGCCTGGAAGTATGGGTTATTATACCAGGAAATATTGTAATGATTCTGCTGGATGCCTTCCTTTCCGGGCACCCAGTAGTTACGGAGCTTTCTTACATCCACATCAGGTCCGGTCCATAGTACAAGGTTGTAAAGATAATTAGTTGGCCCATACCCGGTTTCCGGAAAATTATCAGTGTATTCGCGATTATAAGTGAATCGGGAATCCATGCTGAACCTGGAGCTAAGCTTATAATTTCCCGCAAGGCTGAAGGATGTGTTATTAAGGCTTGTGTTGGGCACCACACCATTTTGGTAGATATGGCCTGCAGAAGCCCTGAAACTCCCATTATCAGAAGCTTTGGTAATGCTGATGTTGTTGCTGACGATAAGTCCGGTTTCAAAGAAGTTGCGAACATTATCCTGCCCACGGGAAAGGAATGGCGTAGGGATTCTTTCTCCCGTAACGGGGTCAACCGGACTATCAAACTGGGTAGTCTCAAAATAACCGCTGGAGGTAGATGCATCACGCTGGTTAAGTTTGGGACCCCATATCCATCCACCACCTTCTGTTCCACCGCCGCTTCCATCTACGAAGGCATATTTCCCTTTATTACCATTGCCATAGGTGGTTTGCACATCGGGTATACGGATAAACCCGGTTTGAGCAAGTATGGATGAATTAACTTCAATGCTAAGCTGATTGCCTTTACCTCTTTTTGTGCTGATCATGATGGCGCCGTTCTGGCCAATGGAGCCATAGAGTGCTGATGCAGCAGGACCTTTAAGTACACTGATATTCTCCACATCATCGGCGTTGATCTTCCACATGTCGGCCGATTGATCAGGAATACCATCGATAACAATCAGGGGTTTTCGGCCACGAAGCGAAAGGCCAGCATCCTGGAAAAGGTCGGTGGAGTTATTGATCTGTAAGCCGGCCACCCGCCCCGTGAGTGAGTTCACCACATTAGGCTCACGCGCCTTCACGAGGTTTTCTCCCTTTACATCCTGTAATGCATAGCCAAGTCTGGCTTTTTCTTTCTTGATACCAAGAGCAGTAACAACCACTTCCTGCATATCAGAAGATTCAGCCACCATCACGATTTCAAGATTTCCAGCAGCATTCACTTTAATGGTTTGTTGGGCATAGCCAACAGAACTAAGGACCAGTTCATCACCCACTGCTGCTAAAATTGAAAAGAGTCCGGATTCATCCGAAACAGTAGTTTGACCTGAGGCAGATCGCTGTACAGTAACTCCTGGAATGCCCTTTCCATTTGTTTTGTCTGTAACGGAACCTTTGACTTGTATATCCTGGGCAAGGATGTTGTGAGATAGCATAATAAGGATGCAAAAAGAAAGCACACGGGTGAAGATGATTCGCATAAGCTGTAAGTAGTTTCGAGGCACGAAATTCCCATTCACAGATTATGCAGATGTTAACGCAAGAAGAACTTTGCATGAACAAGCAATAAATAAAATAAGGATATGAAAACAATAAAATCAGCAACTTTATTAAAAGGATTCATATGGTCAATTCACAAACAGTAAGGAACATTGCACTGTCGCTGGAGGGCACTGTTGAATTACCTCATTTTGAAAAGACAAGCTTCAGGTTGAAAAAAAAGATCTATGCAACCATGGACGAAAAAATGCAGGTTGTTACCATTAAGCTCAATGAAATTGACCAGAGCATTTTTGTTGCAATAGACAAAGTAATGATCTACCGGGTGCCAAATAAATGGGGCCTGAAGGGATGGACCATCATTGATCTGAAAAAAGTAAATATGGAGCTCCTTGAAGAAGCCTTGGGAAAAGCCTGGCAAACCCTGAAAGGTGCTTAACTTTTTTCATTAAAGAATTCATGCATAAACAGCAATTGGTATTTAACTGCCTGTTGCCAGTAGGGCCAATTGTGAACACCCGGCCGCACTATATAATCATGCTGAATATTACGATACAAAAGTTGTTGGTGCAGGTTTTCATTAACCTCATAAAAAAAGTCACCGGTGCCACAATCAATTATAAGTTTTAATGATTTTGGCGGAATAAGGTGAAGCATGTTTATCACTGTATGCTTCTCCCACTGTTCGGGTTGAAGGGAATATTCGCCTAATCTTTTTGCCATATCCCAGTTATGAGGAAAGGGTCGGATATCCACTCCGCCACTCATGCTTCCTGCAGCCCCAAATACAGACTGGTGGCGTATTGCAAGATAAAGAGCTCCATGACCGCCCATGCTTAGTCCGGTGATGGCACGTCCTTTACGATCTTTAATGGTTTTGTATTTAGCGTCGATCCATTCAACCAATTCTTTCGATATATAGGTTTCGTATTTAAAAGTTGTATCGATTTTACTATCCCAATACCAGCTTCCGAAACCACCATCCGGGCAAACGATCATCATGTTAAATTGATCTGCCAGCTTCTCAAATCCGGGTGCCTTAGTTATCCAGCCAGCATAATTGTCGCTGTACCCATGAAGCAGGTAAACAACAGGTAATTCTTTGAGGCTATTATAATTTTTGGGTCTTATAACAACTGCCTTAATCTCCTTCTTCATGGAAGAGCTATAAGTAATAACAGTATCAACAATAGCGCAGTTTCCGGAATTAAATGCAAGGAGAAAGATAATTAACGAGCAAAATAATTTCACGGCTTTGTTTATTTGTTTGTGAACGAATATACTGATGACATTTATAAATGCGACTTCAGCAAGGCGGAAAACATTGTATCAGCCTTTTGGTCATAGCCTTTCAATGTACGCGAGCTGATCAGTTCAAGGTTAAAGTTCTCTTCCAGGAACTGAACATTTTCTTCGTTTTCACTCCGGAAAACAGAGCAGGTAATATAAAGGAAATAACCGCCCGGCATTAGTTTCGGAATTGCATTAGAGATGATCTTCTTTTGCAGGGCACTATAATCATTTATAGAGGAAGCATTAAAATAATATAGCTGTTCGGGATTGCGACCCCAGGTTCCGCTACCGGTACAGGGAACATCTGCAATGATCAGATCCTGCAAAGGCAGTAGGTTATACCGCTCCCCGATCTGTTTTGCTGAGGTAAGGGAAAGATCAGCAACAAAACCATCGTAGGAGTAAATGCCAGCCTGCTTAAACCGCTGAATGAGGTTCTGCAATATTGAGGAGCGTATGTCTGTTACGGTGAAAGTAATACCCGGCATACGATCAAAGGCAAGCATTGTTTTACCTCCACTTGCTGCGCAGCAATCCCATATTCTTACATCCTCTCTGCCAACTAGATCCTTTGATACGAGGTCAATCATTTCACCTATGCGCTGTGAGTTAAGATCCTGAACCACTACTTCTTTATTCATTTCAAAGTGATCTTCCACTTTAAACCCGTTGGGCAAACGCAGGGTATTTTCACCATCGATTCTAAAGGGAGTGGTCAGTTGCTCCAGCTTTCTTATGATTGATTTCTTATATCCCGGTCTTATCCGCAGAAACAGATCAGGCTGAACGAGATGCGAGGCTGAAAAAGCTTCTGCCTCAATGCCTTCGCTGAGCAAATCAGTCCACGGAAAGATGGTTAATTGAAGGCATGATATTTTCTCACCCAGTGGCAGACTTGCTTTTTCATTCCACTCTTCGTGAAGGGCCGCCAGTAAAGGATTGGGTTCCTCAGAACAGAGATAGAGTGCCAGCAGTAATCGTTCTTCAGCTACCATTTCTCTGCAAGCATAGCCCAGCCGGAACCAGCAATAACAAAGCTGCGCGATCTGTTTACGATCGCGCGAGCCGTGTTTTTTATTTGTACTGAAATAGTTCTTTAGAAAATGTACAAATGGCATCTCGCCTTTGTATGTGTGCAGCAACTGAAGTGCTGTATTAACATGTGCCCTTGCAAACATTATACTTCGAGCAAGGTCTTAACCGGATCCTTACCAAAGAGGAGCAATTCAGGCGTTTCCAGCAATTCTTTCACACGAACAAGGAAACCAACGGATTCGCGTCCATCAATGATGCGGTGATCATAACTCAGTGCCAGGTACATCATTTGTTTCACCACTACCTGTCCATTTATAGCCATTGGTCTTTCCTGGATCTTATGCATTCCAAGGATAGCTGATTGTGGTATATTGATTATTGGTGTACTCATAAGTGATCCGAAAACACCACCATTTGTGATTGTGAATGTACCACCAGTCATCTCCTCCATGGTGAGCTTATTGTCGCGCGCTTTTGTTGCAAGCTCCACCACTTTCTTCTCAATGCCTGCCATACTTAGGCTTTCGGCATTTCGGATAACAGGAACCACCAGCCCTTTTGGAGCGGAAACTGCAATAGATATATCACAGTAATCGTGATAAATAATGGAATCGCCATCGATATACGCATTCACTGCCGGCCATTCCTGCAAGGCATAACAAACTGCCTTTGTAAAGAAACTCATGAATCCAAGATTTACACCGTGGGCTTCTTTGAACTTGTCCTTGTACTTAGAGCGTATTGCCATAACAGGGCCCATATCCACCTCATTAAAAGTGGTGAGCATAGCGGTAGTATTCTTTGCCTCCACCAGCCGGCGTGAAACCGTCTTGCGGAGGTTACTCATCTTCTCACGTTTTTCATTACGTGTGAACATTTCAGCACCAGGCTTGCGGCCTGGATTATTAAGCGCTTCCATTACATCCTGCTTCATGATCTTACCACCAGATCCACTTGCGCTTACTGACTTTGGATCAACTTTTTTATCAGCGATAATTGCTGCAGCAACAGGACTTGCCTTAATGTCATTCGGAATTGAGGTAACGGGTGCATTGGCTGCAGAAGGCTTTGTACCGGGTTCTGCTGATTTAGATGCAGGCGCTGTTGCTGCTGATGCAGCCGATGGCACGGCAACATCAGAATTAATTGTAGCAACAACATCCCCTATTTTCAAGGTATCACCTTCTTTGGCAACCGGACTTAGCTGACCAGCTTCTTCTGCATTCAATTCAAATGTTGCTTTCTCACTTTCCAGTTCACATAATATTTCATCACGCTGAACAAGATCACCTTCTTTTTTTAACCACTTCACAAGGGTCACTTCAGTGATGGACTCTCCCACCGTGGGAACTTTCATTTCAATAACACCCTTGCCTGCTGCCTTTGCTTGCTCCCCATCATTTTTAGCACGAACTTTTTCGGCAGTCTCATCTTTTTGAATGCTGGCGGGTTCTGCAGCCTCGGCTTTGGCTGGTTCAGTGGATCCGGCCGGAGCTGCTGTTGATTCATCAATGGAAGCAACGAGATCGCCAATTTTAAGTGTATCGCCTTCCTCAGCCTTTGTTACCAATGTTCCGGCACGTTCGGCATTGAGTTCAAAGGTTGCTTTTTCACTCTCAAGTTCGGCAATGACCTCGTCACGTTGAACATAAGAGCCATTAGGCTTTAGCCATTTTACGAGCGTCACTTCAGTGATGGATTCGCCTACTGTAGGAACTTTGATATCGATCATACGTTTCAGTTATTGAACTTGAGCTATTTGTTTATTCTTAATTCTTTAGTCTGCATTAATAATTGCATATCATATCCCAAAGGCAGTCTCAATGATCTCTGACTGCTCCTGGGTATGAACCTTCATGTATCCCGTTGCAGTAGAAGCACTTGGCTGGCGACTGATTACGCCAAAATTAATATTTGCCAGGTTCATTTTCAGAAAGGATGCAGCACCCATATTGAGTGGTTCTTCCTGCACCCAGAACCAGGTGGCTTTATTATATTTCCTGTAAAGATTATCCAGTTGTTTTTGAGGAAGTGGATATAATTGTTCCACTCTTATGATGGCAACATCTTTCACGCCATCTTTATGCTGCTTAGCTGCCAGGTCAAAATAAACCTTACCACTGCAGAACAATATCTTCTTAACGGAAGCTGCGTCTCCAACAAATACATCATCTATCACTTCCTGGAACTGACCGCTGGTAAAGGCTGCCTTTTCAGAATAGGAATCAGGCAGGCGAAGATTTGCTTTTGGAGAGAAATTGATCATTGGTTTGCGGAAGGGCCATTTGATTTGCCGACGCAACGCATGGAAGAAATTAGCTGCTGTAGTGATATTGGTGATTACCATATTCAGTTCTGCACACATCTGCAGAAAACGTTCGAGGCGCGCCGAACTATGCTCTGGTCCCTGACCTTCATAACCATGGGGTAAAAGCATCACCACACCGTTCATCCGATTCCATTTTTGTTCACCGGCAGCAATGAACTGGTCTATCATGGTTTGAGCGCCATTGCAAAAATCTCCAAACTGAGCCTCCCATAATACCAGTGAATTTGGACTGGCAAATGCATATCCGTACTCAAAACCAAGTACGCCGTATTCACTCAACAATGAGTTGAAAATGCGGAACTGTGCCGTTGCGCCTTCAATGCGGCTGAGCCTGTTATAAGGTTTATCGGTTACTTCATCGCGTAATACAGCATGCCTGTGGCTAAAGGTGCCTCTACGAACGTCCTGCCCACTCATCCGCACATCATGCCCTTCCAGCAAGAGGCTGGCATAGGCCATCAATTCACCCGTTGCCCAGTCAAGCTTTCCTTCCTCTCTAAACAAGCGCACTTTATCCTGGATGATCTTTTCAACTTTCTTAAGAGGTTTAAAATCATCGGGCCATTGCATGATGGCATCAAATAACTTATCGAAAGCCTCAACAGAAATTGCTGTGTCCGGGCTCTTGTCAAAATCTGTTTCTACTGCACGACGCAAACTCTTCCAGGCCAATTCAGGCTGCTGATATTTATATGGAAGAGGATTCTGCTTTACTTCATCGAGCCTCTCCTGAAGATCAGCCCAGAACTTTTTCTCCATCTCCTGTGCTAGTCCACGGGCATTTTCATTTCCATCTTCCATCAGGAAGTGGGTATAAACTTCACGGGGGTTTTGGTGCTTATCGATCAATGCATAGAGACCTGGCTGGGTAAACTTTGGATCATCACCTTCATTATGACCATGGCGACGATAACAAACCATGTCAATAAAAATATCAGAATTGAATTGTTGGCGATAGCGGGTGGCAATTTCTACACATTTCACTACTGCTTCAGCGTCATCTCCATTTACATGAAGTACAGGGGCCTGAACTGTTGCGGCAAGAGAAGTACAATAATCAGAACTGCGTGCATCATCAAAGTCGGTAGTAAATCCAATTTGGTTATTGATAACAAAATGTATGGTGCCTCCGGTATAATAACCTTCCAGCTTGCTCATCTGAAGTACTTCATATACAATGCCCTGCCCTGCAATTGAGGCATCCCCATGGATAAGGATGGGTAAAATCTGGTCATAATTACTGTTGTAAAGAATGTCTGCCTTAGCACGCGCCAATCCCACTACCACCGGATCAACGGCTTCAAGATGTGAGGGGTTTGGTGCCAGTTTAAGGTGAACTGTTTTGCCTTCATCTGTTTTCACATCAGAGCTATACCCCATGTGGTATTTTACATCACCGCTTCCCATGGTCTGGTCCATAACGGCCGTTCCCTCAAATTCACTGAAAATATGTTCATAAGTTTTGCCAAGTATGTTGGCAAGGATATTAAGGCGACCGCGATGTGCCATCCCTATAACCACTTCCTTAACACCCATTGATCCGGCAGTATTGATGATTGCATCCAATGCCGCAATAGTTGTTTCACCACCTTCAAGGGAAAACCTTTTTTGTCCGATGTACTTTGTATGGAGAAACTTCTCAAATATCACTCCCTGGTTTAGCTTCTCCAGAATCCGGCGTCTTTTCTCCAGAGGAAGGTCCTGGGTGAATTCCTTCTCCATGGCATTGGTAAGGAAATCCACTTTTGCCTGATCACTGATATATTTGAATTCGATTCCAACATGGCTGGCATATGCATTCTGCAGATGATTCAGGATATTCCTGAGTTCTGTGGTACCCAGTCCCACCCTGTGGCCCGCATGAAATTTCCGGTCCAGATCTGCATCTGTAAAGCCAAAAAATGCAAGGTCGAGGTTTGCACCCCTGTCGCGACGCTTTCGAATTGGATTGGTTTTGGCAACCAGATGACCTTTGTTGCGATATCCCAGGATGAGCCGGTAAGCGCTTATTTCCTTCTGAATATCAAAATCAGGCGGAAGCTCAGCCACTGCCGTGGTTCCATTATCAGATGATGATCTGGCTGCTGGCACACCACCGTTTATGGCAAAATCAAATCCTTCAAAAAACTTACGATACTCCGGGTCTACACTGCCGGGATCTTTTACAAAATCCTGATACAGAGACTCTATATATGCCGGGGATGAACTTGTGATAAACGAAAAATCCTTCATATGAGAAGCCCTTTTGGGTCTTATTTTGGGTATGCAAATATCGGGGAAAAGATGGAGAAGTTTGCCCAAATCGCATAGCTTTACTCAGTCGTGGAGTCAATAGAAAAAAATCAAGGTTTTATTTTGTTGTTCCATCTATGCTCGCTACCTTTGCCGTCCTAAATTTTGAAGAATGGCAAATCATAAGGCTACCAAAAAAGATATGCGTCAGGCTGCCAAGCGTCGTGACAGAAACCGTTACCACGGTAAGACCACACGTAACGCAATCCGTGACCTGAAGGCATTGGATGAAAAGAAAGCAGTTGAAGAGGGCATGCCCAATGTAATAGCTATGATCGACAAGCTGGCCAAGCGTGGAATCATCCACAAGAACAAGGCAAGCAACCTGAAGAGCAAGCTGGCTAAGCGCGTCAATAATATGGCTGTAGCCCAGTAATTGGTTTTCTGAACATCTTTCCTTAATAATATTAGGGTACTGTCTTTGACAGTACCTTTTTTTGTTGGGCTATATGCTTCCGTCTGGGTGGTTCATTACCAGGCATTTACATTAAATTGCCAGAGCAATTACTAAAGCATGCGAAAAAAATTATTCCGCCGGTATCTCCTTTCCTACTCATTTTATCAAATCATCCTGCTATTCAACTTCCCTATAGTTTCAGACGCTCAGGTACCTCTTACAATTTATGAGGAAACCAATGGGAAGCATACCGCTACCTACTTCCAGGTAATTGATTTTTACCAAAGGCTTGATGAACTTTCACCAAAGGTCCAGATGCAGAGCATGGGTACAACCGATGCAGGGTATCCATTGCATCTGGTATTATTCAGTAATGACGGGAAGTTTGATCCGCGACGCTGGCAATCAGGCAATAAAGTGGTGATCCTGATAAATAACGGCATTCATCCCGGTGAACCAGATGGAATTGATGCCAGTATGATGTGGGTGCGTGATCTGGTTACTGGCCGTAAAAGGATTTCGGATAGTGTGGTACTGGCTTTTATCCCGGTTTATAATATTGGTGGAGCACTTAACCGAAGTGCCTTTTACCGGGTTGACCAGAATGGTCCGGCAGAATTTGGCTCCCGCGGGAATGGTCAAAACCTCGACCTTAACAGGGATTTCATAAAGGCCGACTCTCGTAATGCGCGGAGTTTCGCAGTAATCTATCAATACCTTAAGCCGGACATATTCATTGACAACCATGTTAGTAATGGTGCTGACTATCAGCATATTATGACGTTGATCAGTTCGCAGCATAATAAATTGGGAGGTAGGCTGGGTGAGTTCATGAATAAGCAAATTGAACCCTCCATATACCGGATGATGAAAGAAAGGGGTTATGACCTTATACCCTATGTAAATGCGTTTGGCGATACTCCAGAATCGGGCTGGCCCGAATTTCTGGAAGGTCCCCGCTATAGTAGCGGATATGCAACCCTGTTCAATAGTTTTGCTTTTGTTCCGGAAACACATATGCTTAAACCATATTCACAACGAGTAGATGCCACATATGCCCTCATGGAGTGCTTTGAACGCTATGCGGCTGCCAATGCGGATACTATCCGGCAAATAAGAAAAATTGCCCAGGAGGAACAACTCAATCGCAGTGTATTCCCGGTACAATGGGTACTCGACCGTTCAAGGTTCACTGAGATCAGTTTTAAAGGATTTGAAGCAGGCCGTAAACCAAGTGCAGTATCGAAGCTTCCAAGGCTTTATTATGACAGGAACAAGCCATTTGATAAGAAAATTAAATTCTATAACCAATACGTGGCCTCGGTAGAAGTTACAGCCCCCAGAGCTTATATAATTCCACAAGGTTGGTGGAAAGTAATTGAACGCTTACAGGATAATGGTGTAAAAATGGAGCGACTTCAGCGTGATACCGTATTGGAGGTGGAAGCATTAATGATAAATGAAAACAAAGTTTCATCGCGTGCATTTGAGGGGCATTACCTGAATAATTCGGTTAAGGTTAGCCGAAAGCTGATCAAAAAATCTTTTAGAAGAGGAGACTGGTTGATCCAAACAGCCCAACCCGCAAAAAGGTTTCTCGTTGAAGTGCTTGAACCCGAAGCAATGGATTCTTATTTTACGTGGAACTTTTTTGACCCGATACTTTCCCAAAAGGAAGGATTTAGTTCTTATGTTTTTGAAGATACGGCTGAGAAACTGCTGGCAGAAAATCCACAGCTGAAAATGCAATTGGAAGAAAAGAGGGCCACCGACACCAGTTTTGCCCGGAATGCCTACCAACAATTGGATTTTATATTCAAAAATTCACCTTATGCGGAGCCTGATCATAATCGTTACCCTGTTTTCCGGTTGCTGAACTAACAAGACAATTTTAACAGCTGGCCCCCTAGGGAAGGCCTGCAGTTTCGTAATTTTGCGCAATTGCTTCAAGTTATGAAACGAATCCACCACATGATACCATGCCTTTTATTGGGAGTGATGCTACTAGCAGGAAAAGCTGACTTATACTCACAGATGGCTATTGATGTGGAGCATAATTCCTGGCATCCGATCACTAAAATGCGCGATTCAGGCAAGTTGAAAAAAGGAATTCCAGATGGCGAATGGAAGGGATGGTATGCCAATGGCTCGCAGCGATATCTGAGAACATATAGTCACGATAAATATGAACGCCTTCGTCAGGAAGTAAAAAAGCATCCACGTTTTATCTTTATCCCCCTTGCGATTGAAGCAAAAAATGATCGTCTCAAACTTGATCGTGCTACAGATGCAAATTATTCCTTGCCTTCAGCGCCTTTCGAAAAATGTTTGCATGATGGACTTTACATCAACTATTCGGAAGACGGAATGATGCTTGATTCTGGTTATTACAAGTATGGAGTTCGTGAAGGACATTGGGAAGAGTTCAATACCACGGAACAAACACGCCTTTCGGGCGCTTATCGTCATGGCAAGAAAACAGGTAGCTGGACTGCTACTGATAAATCAGGAAAAACCAGGTCCATCCTGCAATACAACAGGAAAGGAGAACTAGTTCACCAGAAATTCTATGAATGATTGGAAAAACCAATCTTATCAGTTAGTCGACCTTATTTACATTTCCACTTCCCCTGATATTACTTTTGACTGAAGGGTTCCCTTTATAACTAACATCACCACTACCCATAACCGAAATATCGAGTGACCGGCTAGCTTCAACACTGGCGTTACCACTTCCTTTTATTTCGATAGATGCTGTTTCTGTCTTCAGATCAATTGCTTCCAGGTTGCCACTGCCAGCGCTTTCCATTTTAATGCTGCGGGTTTGGCCGGAAACTTTTACGTTTCCACTACCATATGAATATAATTCGAGTTCAGGACATTGTACCTGAACGTTAATGTCGCCACTACCCTTTGTTCCCATCTCCATACCAGTGCTATCGGTAATTAAAGATTCACTATTGATATTACCTGAACCAAGGGTGTAGACGGATTCAAAATCAGGTGAGGTAACTATAATATTAACTTCACGGGTAGGCCTCAGATTAAATCCTTGTTCGCTGCGAATCACAATTGTATTTCCTTCAATATTTGTTTCAATATGCTGCAGGATATTATCTTCCCCTTCCAGAAATACTTCATGGCGGGGACCATTTTTAATTACGATATTAAACGATCCCTTTTGTTCTAATTTGGTAAACTCACCGGGTGTTCGGGTGGTTGTAGTTGTATTTCCGTTGCCTTTTACCTTTTTACCGAAATTGTAAACACAGGAAGAAACGAATAGGGATAAAGTGATAAGAATAAAGTTTACTGTTCTCATTTATGCAGGTTTTGTTTTTGATTAGACTACCGGTCGCAAATTAAGTTACAATAAATAGAAAAAAACTCATCTGCCTATAGATCTGTTACAGGTTTATACCTGGGAACCAGCCACTTCATTACAGTCCAAGCTACCAGGTAAGCTATTGAACAGATGGCAAACATGATGGTATAACCTGTTTCAATATTTCCCAAAGACTTATAATGATCAAAAATGGCCCCGCCCAGTTTAGTAACAAGTACACCACCTAGCCCTCCAGCCATCCCTCCTATTCCAACCACTGAACCAACCGCCTTAGCAGGAAACATATCTGAAACAGTGGTAAATATATTGGCGCTCCAGGCCTGGTGAGCAGATGCACCAATGCCAATCAGTAATACCGGCATCCAGTAGGATACTTGACCCAGCGGCTGGGCCGCAAGAACTACCAGGGGTATTATGGCAATCAGCAGCATGGCCTTCATTCGTCCATCATATGGCTCGAAACCTCTTTTAATGAAATACATGGGAAACCACCCGCCTCCGATACTACCGAACATGGTCATGCTGTAAAGTATGGCTAAGGGGAGCATGATAGCCGTTCCGGTCATTTGGTATTGATCATTTAGGTATGCGGGGAGCCAGAAAAGGAAAAACCACCAAACACCATCTGTCATGAACTTACCGAATGCAAATGCCCAGGTCTGCCTGTAGCCCAGAAGTTTGAACCAGGGGATACTGGAATGCTTTAACTCAGTTGCTTGAACAGACTGGCCTTCATTAATATATTTACGTTCAGCGGCTGAAAGCCTTTTCTGCTTTTCGGGTTTCTCATAGGCATAAAGCCAGAAAAACAACCATATAAAACCGAGGGCGCCAATACCCAGGAAAGCAGCTTCCCAACCCCATTTTACTGCAATCCAGGGGACAGTGAGAGGGGCAAGTATGGCTCCCACTGTAGTTCCGGAGTTGAAGATGCCGGTGGTTAGGGACCGTTCTTTCTTTGGAAAATATTCAGCTGTTGCTTTAATGGCAGCAGGAAAATTACCCGCCTCGCCAAGTCCGAGCAAAGCACGGGAAAACATAAATCCTGCAACAGATACAGATACAGCTCCAATTCCCACCCAGGCCATTAAACTTACGAGGCTTTGTCCGATGGGAATAGCCAGGGCATGTACCATGGCAGCAAGTGACCATATGATAATGGCCCATGAATAGCCCGACTTAGTTCCTAACCTGTCAATAATTCTTCCTGCAAAAAGCATGGATACTGCATAGGTGAACTGGAAAACTGATGCGATATTGGCATAATCTGTATTGCTCCAACCGAATTCAAGTTCCAGTGCAGGTTTAAGAAGGCTGAGCACCTGGCGGTCGAGATAATTTATAGTGGTCGCAAAAAAAAGAAGCATGCAGATGGTCCAGCGATACTTACCTATTAAAGTAGGCTGTTCCAGAGGTTCTGTTGACTGCATGTGATGGTTTTTATTATTTAATTTATTCTTAATGATAGCGCACAATTTTAAGCAGTTCAATCGCGTTATTTGCAAGGCTGCCAATTTCATTAAAATTGCGATCGGCCAGTAACTCTTTACTGATCATTTTACTTCCTATACCTACAGCGCATACTCCCGCGGCAAACCACTCACGTAAATTCTTTTCCTGTAACTCAACACCTCCCGTTGGCATAAAAAGCATGTCAGGAAATATATCTTTCACTGCAGTTATGAAGCCTGGTCCAAGAATATTACCAGGAAATATTTTCACCATTTTCGCACCTGCATTGTCTGCAAGCGAAATTTCAGTTGGGGTCATGCAACCTGGGATCCATAATGTTCCTGAATTAAGAGCCATCTCCCCCACTTCCGTTATCATTGCAGGAGAAATTATATAATCAGCTCCGGCATCGAGAAAACTAATTGCATCGCTTTTTGATTTGATAGTCCCAATACCAAGGACCATTCCGGGCCATCTGATTAGTCGCTCTCTGGAAATTGCTTTAAAGTTGCTTAGTGCATGTTCACCACGATTTGTATATTCAATTGTGCGGATACCACACTGATATAGAATATCTACAACAGAAATGCTTACCGCTTTGTCCTGGTCATAGAATAGTGGGAGGAATCCCTGATCGCAAATGAGACTTATTATTGAACTTGATTTCATTTATAACTGGCTGATTTTTTATTCCCAATTAAGAATTTTGGAACAAATTATTAGGTGTGAGTTTGAAGTTGGATTTGTTTAGCCAATTGTTGACTTTATCTGTAAACCCAGGTAACTCATTGAGATCTGATCCCCATAATGCCAAATCACCAAGTATTGCTTTAACGATGCCATTGCTGTTATCCTTCCAGTGGGTTGCATAGATGGCAGCATTATCATCATTTATTGGATATTCAACCGATTCCTGCTTTCCAGTATACCCATTAGTGGCAGGTGCGGATTTCATAAACTGTATATGTGCAGCAAAGCCACGTGCAATAAGGTTAGGCACTTCATTAAATCTCAGTATATATTCCTGCAAAACCGGGACAACCCGGGTTTTAAGTTTGGAACTATATTGGAGGGTTATATTGATCCACTTATGTTCAATATAAGGATTCCTGAAACGGTCCAATACCTGATTGGCAAACTCATTGGCTTCCTGGAGGGAGATATCATCTCCAATTATGGATGGGATGATTTCCTGATTCATTATGTCCTGAATTAGTTTGCGCATGTCCTCATTTTCCATGGCATCTTTTACCGTTTCTATTCCGCTAAGAACTGCAATACCACAAACAAGCGAATGTGTAGCATTCAACAGCCTGAGTTTTAATTCGCGGAACTTCCGAATATCGGGGGCAATGATAACACCATTGTCAATCTGGCTAAAACTTAGAATATCTTTCACAATTGCTAAGTCGGCGGCAATTGCCCAGAGACCATACACTTCGGATACAACAAAAAGTTCATCACGGTATCCGAGCAATTGTTCTTCTTCGGCCATGTGTTGACCATCAGGTTTGCCAGGTACAATACGGTCTACCAATGAGTCACAGAAATGATTATGCGCAATCAGCCAATTGATAAAGTCATCCTCCATTTGATTCAATTGTGCCAGTGTAAGGATTATTTCTCTAAGTTTTTTTCCATTCTCAGGAATTAACTCAGTTGGAATGATGATCATGCCTTTATGGGAATTACCCTGAAAAAAATGATACCGACGGTAAAGAAAAGCGAGGAGTTTTCCTGGGAATGACTTCGGAGGAGAATTTAATATTTTATCTTCGGCATCCAGCACCAGACCTATTTCGGTAGTATTTGATATTACCAGTTCCATTGCGGGATTCTCAGCACAGGCCAGAACAGCCTCCCAATCTTTTGATGCCGATAATACCCGGCTAATAGAAGCATTGATAATTGTTTTCTCAACATGAATACCATGTTCAATGCCCATCAATTTTTGGGTATACAATGAATCCTGGCGTTGAAATGATTCGGTTGACCCCAGGTCGGTAGTTTTGACAACCACAACCCTGCCATTAAAAATTCCTCTCTTATTAGCCTTATCTATATAATAATCAGGGAGCGCACGCAATAACACACCTGTCCCGAACTGAAGAACTTTTTCCGGTAGTTCAAATATCTCCTTTCCCGGAACTTCAATCCTTTCTGGAATACTTCCCTCCGGTATTGATCTTGAAAGAATATTTTGCATGATGGTAGATTATATGAAAGCAGTTACAATATCGGAAACAAATCCTAGCTGAGTATTCATCTTAGGCAACTCCGGTTCCACAAACCTCAGCCGGAGATATTATCTTTGCGGCACAATGACAGAAAAAATACTCATATTAGATTTTGGCTCTCAATATACACAATTGATAGCCAGGGCTGTGCGTGAAGCGAATGTTTATTGCGAGATCATCCCTTATCATAAACCATTCGAAATAGATCCGTCCCTAAAAGGAATTATTCTCTCGGGTTCACCATTTTCGGTGAATGATGATAATGCTCCGGATGTTGATATCCGTTTTCTGAGTGAAAAGTTACCGGTTTTAGGCGTTTGTTATGGAGCACAGTTAACGGCAAAAAAATTTGGTGGAAGGGTCGAGAAGAGTGATAAACGTGAATATGGCCGGGCATTTATGAGAACCATTAAAGAAGACGTTATACTTAAAGGAATATCAACGCCATCACAGGTTTGGATGAGTCATGGCGATAGCATCAGCGAACTGCCAGACGGGTTTGAGCTGCTTGCTGATACGGAATCTATTCCCGTGGCTGCTTTTAAAAAATCTTCCGGAAGTGAAATTTTATATGCCGTTCAGTTTCACCCTGAAGTATACCATTCCATAGAAGGTAAAAAACTCATTCGCAATTTCCTTGTGGAGATATGCGGATGTTCTCAGGATTGGACGCCTGCACATTTTATAACAGATACTGTGGAGGCACTTAAGAAACAGATTGGAGACCGCAAAGTGATCATGGCACTGAGTGGCGGGGTCGACAGTACAGTAGCGGCAACCCTTATCCACCGGGCAATTGGAGATAATCTCTATGGTATTTTTGTAGATAACGGAGTATTGAGAAAAGGGGAATATGAGCAGGTACTTAAAACTTATAAAGACAATCTGCATCTCAATGTGAATGGTATTGATGCAAAGAATACCTTTTATCGGGAGTTGGCCGGCAAAACCGATCCTGAAGAAAAAAGGAAAGTGATCGGAAAGCTTTTTATTGATGTGTTCCAGGAAGAAGCTGCTAAAATTGAAGGTATTGGTATGCTTGGGCAAGGAACCATATACCCGGATGTGATTGAAAGTATTTCAGTGCATGGGCCTTCGGTAACCATCAAAAGTCATCATAATGTAGGGGGCCTTCCGGAAAAAATGCATCTGGGATTGGTGGAACCACTGCGTTACCTTTTCAAAGATGAGGTTCGGAGGGTTGGCAGGGAACTGGGTATCCCTGATGAATTACTTGATCGTCACCCTTTTCCCGGTCCGGGGTTGGCGATACGCATTCTTGGGGAGATCACAGAAGAAAAAGTTAAACTCTTGCAGGATGCTGATCATCGATACATCTCTGGCCTCAAAGAACACAACTTATATAAAACAGTATGGCAGGCTGGCGCAATCCTGCTTCCGGTAAAGAGTGTGGGGGTTATGGGAGATGAACGTACCTATGAATATACGGTTGCATTGAGGGCAGTTACTTCCGTAGATGGTATGACGGCCGATTGGGCTCACCTACCCTATGATTTTCTGGCACACATTTCGAATGATATCATTAACAATGTTCGGGGAATCAACCGGGTTGTATATGATATCAGCAGTAAGCCGCCGGCAACCATCGAATGGGAATAAAAGAACAAACCGTTAGAAAATGAGGTTTACCAAATGGATTTTCTTATTGGCAGGAATTATTTTTACCAGCTTTGCTTTCAGTTTAAAAGCTCAGGATTCAGCTATTGTAAAATTACCCGACACACTGAGAGCGGTAAAATACAAAAAGCCTGTTTTAACCATCTTATTGCCTCTGTATCTTGATTCCGCTTTTGATGCAAGTGGCCAATACCGTTATGGAAAACAGTTCCCTCGTTTTATGCTTCCGGGCTTAGAATTCTATGAAGGTGTTCAACTCGCAATTGATTCACTAAAGAAGGAAGGTGTTGTTTTAGATGTAAATATAGTTGACACCCGCTCCAGCCAAAGTTTAGGAAACATTTTAGCGCAATCTGTCGTTAAGAATGCCGACTTACTTCTTGCACATATCAGTTTTAATGAATTGAAGCCATTGGCAGAATTTGCAAATGATGAAAAACTTCCTTTTATCAATGTGAATTTGCCCAATGATGGAGGCGTCACCAATAATCCTTATATGGTAATCCTTAACAGCACTTTACAGTCGCATTGTGAGGGTATTTATAATTTTCTGCAAAGAAATTACGGCAAAGGACCAATTGTGGTATTCCGCAAAGCAGGAGCCCAGGAAGATAGGTTAAAAGCTTATTTCAGTGACGTGGAAAAAGCAACTATGGGCACAGCATTAAAGCTCAAATATGTGACATTACCTGATGGGTTTACGGAGGCCCAGTTAAAAATTCATCTGGACAGTAATCGCATAACGATGGCTGTTGCTGGTAGTCTTGATGAAGGTTTTGCACGGCATCTAGCAATACATCTGGCTACGCTTAACAAAACCTATCCCGTACAGGTTATGGGAATGCCAACCTGGGATGGAATAAGAGACCTTGACAAGAAGGAATACAAAGACCTGGAAATATTTTATTCCATTCCATTCAATCCCGTTCGTACAGATGCATTGAGCGAAGCAATTGGCAGGCATTTCAAAGACAATTTATTTTCACGTCCGAGCGACATGGTATTCAGGGGATATGAGACCATGTACCGTTTTGGTAAGCTGCTTCAGGAACAGGGTCCGAATATCAGCTCGAGCATTGGAGAGAAAAAACATAAGGTATTTACCGACTTTGATATACAGCCCGTGTTGCTCGATAACCAGAAGCAGCAACTTGATTATTTTGAAAATAAAAAGCTTTACATTATCAAAAAGCTGAATGGTGCTGTACAGACCGTATTCTAAAAATCTTTTTAGACGTTACCAATCTATTCGGGACATACGTTCGAACATGTATGTGGCAGTGATGTTATAAGTGGCCAGCCTTTTGCATTAAGAGAGGATTACTGTGCCACTTGCACACAAATCAATCGCCAGGTAATGAATCTGATCACTTTCACAGAAGCGGGATTATTTTGCTCATTAGGACAGTTTTACATTGATCCATGGAAACCTGTAGACCGTGCCGTTATCACGCATGCCCATAGTGATCATGCGCGATACGGATCGAAGCATTACTTATGCCATACTTATACAAAGCCATTACTGCAATTAAGACTGGGTGAGGGTAATTATCAGGCAATTGAATGGGGGGAAAGAATCAACATCAATGATGTTGTTATGAGTCTGCACCCTGCGGGTCATATTATTGGTTCATCACAGGTAAGAATTGAGTACAAGGGGGAGGTGTGGGTATTCAGCGGTGACTACAAAACAGAAAATGATGGCCTAAGTGGTCAATTTGAGGCCATTCCCTGTCATACTTTTATTACAGAATCCACCTTCGGACTTCCTATTTATAAATGGGAAAAACAGGAAACCATTTATGATGAAATTCGCAAATGGGTAACACAAAACATGGAGGATGGATTCAGTTCTGTGCTACTTGCATATAGCCTGGGAAAAGCACAAAGAGTAATTAATGCATTGGAGCAAAATCAAAACATTTATGCCCACGGCGCTATTTGCAATTCACAGGAACTATTGATAAATCAGGGTTGGGAACTTCCTTCGGTCCAGCGGATAACAGTTGATACAGAGAAGTCTGCGTTAAAAAAATCTATTGTGATCGCTCCACCCAGTGCGGATGGCAGTAGCTGGATGAAAAGATTTTCCCCTTTTCGTGTGGGGGTTTGCAGCGGATGGATGCAAGTGAGGGGAAATGTAAGAAGAAGAAATGCTGATGCCGGATTTGTTTTAAGTGATCATGCCGACTGGGATGGATTAATATCGGCCACAGCTGCAACAGGAGCTGAAAAAGTATATGTTACACATGGATTTCAATCTGCTTTTTCGAGGTATCTAAATGAAAAGGGCATTGATGCTTATGAGGTTAAAACGGCCTATGGTCAGGAAGAAGAAGACGAGGGAAAGGAAACCAAAATTGATACACCATGAATGGTATGTCATTATTTGCCACTCTTGTACATGCGTTGGGTACATCCACTAAAACCAATGATAAACTTGATGCATTGGTTGACTATTTTGGGGAGGCATCACCTCACGATAAAATATGGGTGATTGCCCTGTTTAGTGGAAGACGACCCAAAAGAGCAGTTACCAGTACCCTTCTGGCTGCCTGGTGTCGTGAAAAGGCAAACTTGTCGCAATGGTTATTTGAAGAATGTTATCATACTGTGGGGGACCTTGCCGAAACAATTGCCTTATTATTACCTGAGATTAAGAGAGGTATTAACCCCCACTCACTCTCCTATTATCTCGAAAAACTGATTGATCTTTCACAAAATTCGGAGGCGGAAAAGAAGTCATTCATTTTGGAGAGTTGGGAGCAACTTAACCGTCAGGAGAAATTCGTATTCAATAAACTAATTACAGGAGGCTTCCGGATTGGTGTATCTCAGCAGATCATGGTCCAGGCTTTAGCCCGAACTGTTTCGCTTGAAACTTCGCTAATTGCCCACCGTATCAGTGGTAAATGGGATCCGATGACTACTGCCTTTGAGGAATTGCTTGGTGGTGAACTGGCTTCAACTGACGATTCAAAGCCTTATCCATTCTTTCTCTCCTATGCGCTTGAGCAATTACCCGAGGAACTAGGTTTGCATGAAGAGTGGCAAGCAGAATGGAAATGGGATGGCATCAGGGGGCAACTCATTAAAAGGAATGATAAGCTCTTTGTGTGGAGCCGTGGGGAAGAGCTTATAACTGATAAATTTCCTGAGTATAATGCATTACTTAATATCCTGCCGAATGGTATAGTTATTGATGGCGAAATAATGCCAAGCCGGGATGGACAACCATTACCCTTTGCTCTTTTACAAACAAGAATTGGTCGTAAGAATGTTACCAGGAAACAATTACTGGAAGCACCGGTATCTTTTTTTGCTTATGATTTACTTGAAATTGAGGGACACGACATCCGATCTTTTTCGCTTTCGGATAGGCGAAAAAATTTAGATGCGATTGTAAAATCAGTTAATCACCCGGCCTTATTAGTATCAAGGATTATTGACTTTAATAATTGGAATGATTTAAAAATTCTAAGAGACAGATCAAGGGAAAACGGAGCGGAGGGATTGATGTTAAAACGCATGTCATCCACCTACCAGGTTGGTCGTAAACGCGGAGATTGGTGGAAATGGAAAATTGATCCACTTACAATTGATGCCGTGCTGGTATATGCCCAGAAAGGACATGGGCGAAGAAGTAACCTTTATACGGATTACACTTTTGCCGTAAAAGACGGAGACAAGCTCGTTACGTTCACTAAGGCTTATTCGGGATTAACAGATAAGGAATTTGCCCAGGTTGATGCTTTTGTAAAAAACAATTCGCTGGAGAAATTTGGTCCGGTGCGAACTGTAAAGCCATCACTGGTGTTTGAGATTGCATTTGAAGGCATTGCTGCATCTGCAAGGCATAAAAGTGGAGTAGCACTTCGCTTTCCTCGTATGTTGCGTTGGCGTCACGATAAAAATGTGGATGAAATAAACACTCTTGAAGATCTGAAAAGAATGCTTGAGATTTATGGAAAGTAAAACTGCCTGCAGAGAATATTTTAATAGTCATAAATTCCACTCAGATCGGTAAATTTAACAATGCAAATGAAGTACAGAATCTGTGTAGTAATGATGCTTGCTATTGTTGGCATGGTGAATCTGCTTGGAACCGGCAACCCCGCAAGGGATCCGGAGAAACCAGTTCCCATCCCTCCCTCCCCTCAGCGAACCGGTAATCCTGAAAAAGGATTTGATTATCTTACCACAGGAGATTATGTGAAAGGGGGTATTCCATATGATTTTTTTCTACTTGGCAAGGGCAAGGAAAAATACAATTACCTTAAACGAACAGGCCTTAATGCAAATATTAGCCATGAGTTCACTGTGGTAACAGCAGCAAATGGGGAAAATCTTGTGGCACCTAATTGCATGCAATGCCATGCCCAGGTATTTAATGATAGTCTTATTGTGGGAATGGGCAATAGCTTCATGGATTTTTCTTCCGGAGCCGAACAACAATTAAATCAAAAAAATGTAAACATGCTTGCTATGATGCTTAAAAACACATCCCCAGCAAGGTATGAGGCAGCAAAACATTTTTTACAGGTGACCGGGACCATTAGTCCCTATCTGCAGACTGAAACAAGAGGGGTGAATGCGGCGGACCGCCTGGCAGCAGTTCTTGTTGCACACCGCAATCCCCTGACATTAGAATGGCGCGATACCGCTATTATGGACATACCACCTGATGTAATACCAAGTGACGTTCCGGCATGGTGGCTCTTAAAGAAAAAGAATGCCATGTTCTATAATGGGTTCGGAAGGGGTGATTTTGGAAGGTTTCTTATGGCATCCAATCTGCTAACGGTGAAGGACAGTGCAGAAGCAGCTACAGTTGATAGAAAAATCAGTGATGTTCTCGCCTATATTTATACGTTAGAATCACCTAAATACCCCGGAAGCATTAATAAAATGTTGTCTGAAAAAGGCAGGCTTATCTTTAAAGACAATTGTTCAAAATGCCATGGCATCTATGGAGAGGAAGAAGAATATCCTAACCTACTAATTCCCCAATCTGTAATAAAAACAGATTCTGCATTGTTCAAAGCCAATTACCAGAACCCGCAATTTGTAAATTGGTTCAATAACAGCTGGTTTGCCATGGGCGACCATCCAGCCCGTCTGGTACCATTTAATGGTTACATTGCCCCTCCATTGGATGGAGTCTGGGCTACCGCACCATATCTTCACAATGGGTCTGTTCCAACTATATTCACATTATTGAACAGTTCCGCCCGACCTAAATATTGGGAAAGGAATTTTTCCAGACCTGAATATGATTATGAACAACTTGGGTGGAAATATGAATCAAGGGATTCTGCAACTGGCACAACTATTTATAATACTACCCTTAAGGGATATGGTAATTATGGACATAATTTTGGTGACAAGCTGAGCAAAGATGAGCGATTGGCCGTGATCGAATACCTGAAAACTTTGTAAGAAATTACTTTGCTGTTCCACAAAACGATAGGATATAAAGTTGTTGTAAAATGGTTGGAGAAGCAGGAACGAAGGCCATTTTCATTCCAATCTGAAACATGGGAGGCTATTCACCTTGGTGAAAGTGCCCTGGTTAATGCGCCTACCGGCTATGGCAAAACATTCTCTGTTTTTCTGGGCGCAGTTATTCAATTCATTAATGACAATCCCGATAATTATAAATCAAAATCTATAAACGGCCTTCAACTTCTATGGATCACTCCATTGAGGGCACTTGCCAAAGATATCGGAAGGGCTATGGAGAAAGTAATAGGAGAATTGGAAATCAATTGGGAGGTTGGCATCCGGAATGGTGATACCCCTCTTTCGGAACGACAAAGACAAAAAAAAAATGCTCCCGAAGTTCTGATTATTACGCCTGAAAGCTTACACCTGCTGCTTGCTCAAAAAGGCTATGCACTTTTCTTCAAATCCTTACGGATCATTGCCGTGGATGAATGGCATGAGTTACTAGGCAGTAAACGCGGGGTTCAGGTTGAACTCGCCATCTCCCGCATTATAAGTGCTTGTAAACCTACCCCCCCTTCGGTATTCGGGATCTCTGCTACAGTAGGTAATCTTGAACAGGCAAAAAATGTTCTATTGTCACCTTTAGAATCTGGAAGCCGAATTATCCAGGCCAGCCTTCCCAAAGTCACCAAAGTGGAATCCATCTATCCTGATGAAATTGAAAAGTATCCCTGGGCCGGTCACCTTGGAATCAAACTGGTTGATAAAATTGTTCCAATAATTCGGAATAGCAAAACAACCCTGCTTTTTATTAATACAAGGGGAATGACGGAAATGTGGTACCAGGCATTACTTACAGCAGCTCCGGATCTTGCCGGTGCCATTGCGATCCACCATGGTAGTATTGAACAGGAATTGCGGCAGTGGGTAGAAGACGCCCTGCATACGGGTACACTTAAATGTGTAGTTTGTACAGCAAGCCTTGACCTTGGTGTTGATTTTCGGCCAGTCGAAACTGTTATACAGGTGGGTTCACCAAAGGGCGTGGCCCGCTTCCTGCAACGGGCCGGCAGAAGTGGACATCAACCAGGTGCAACAAGCAGAATTTATTTTTTACCAACTCATTCCCTTGAACTAGTTGAAGCGGCTGCCTTGCAGCAAGCGATCGATCTGGGAATAGTAGAATCAAGGCAACCGATGTTACTTTGCTTTGATGTGTTAATTCAATATTTATGCACAATTGCAGTATCAGATGGATTCAGGCAGGAATTGATCTTTGATGAAGTAAAATCTACCTATTGTTTCAGAGAAATGACGGAAGATGAATGGGCACTCATTCTTCAATTCATTACCTCGGGTGGTAAAGCACTTCAACAGTATGATGACTATAAGAAAGTTGAGATAGTTGATGGGCTTTATCGCATAACAAGCAGACGTATGGCAATGCGTCATCGCATGCATATAGGTACAATTGTAAGCGATGCGATGCTGAAAGTTAAATTCATGACCGGAGGATATATTGGAGTAATAGAAGAATGGTTCATCAGCCGACTTGATCCAGGGACTACATTTACCCTTGCCGGGCGAAACCTGGAATTGGTGATGATCAAAGATATGACAGTGCTGGTGAAGAAGTCAAATGCCAAAAAAACTATAGTACCGAGTTGGATGGGTGGCCGGATGCCATTATCAGCGAATCTTGGAAAACTTCTGAGAGAACAATTCAATGATGCTGGCAAACAAAAGAACACACGTAAAGAAATAAGTGCTTTAAAACCACTCTTTGATCTACAGTCATCACTCAGCCATATTCCGAAGGACAATGAATTGCTGATTGAACAAATAGAAACTAAGGATGGCTTTCACTTGTTTGTATTCCCTTTCGAAGGCAGGCTGGTTCATGAAGCTATGGCTGCTATCCTTGCCTGGCGGATAAGCCAGATCAGACCCATCAGCTTTTCTTTCGCAATGAATGATTACGGTTTCGAACTTCTTAGCGACCAACTCATTCCGGTTGATGATACAAATGTTTATGATCTGTTTTCACCAGATAACCTCTTCCTTGACATACAGCGAAGTGTAAATTCTACGGAAATGGCTAAACGAAAATTCAGAGATATTGCGGTTATTGGTGGACTAATATTCCAGGGTTACCCTGGTGAACATAAAAAAGCGAGGCACCTGCAATCAAGTGCTTCGCTTCTTTTCAAAGTTTTTCAGGAATATGAAAGGGACAACCTCCTTATGAGACAAGCCTACCAGGAAGTTTTCGACCAGCAAATGGAAGAAGCCCGCTTGCGTGAAATGCTTGACCGTATACAATCTTCCAGTATAGTTCTGCAGTTTCCTGAAAAACTGACACCTTTCTGCTTTCCTATTAAAGTTGACAGTATGCGTGAGAACCTCAGTTCGGAAAAGTTGGAAGACCGTATCCGAAAAATGCAGCTACATCTGGGGAATTGATTATTTCAGATATTTCAACTGTGAAGTATACAGGATGATAAATAATAGAGGCAATAATAACATAAATGAAGCTCCACCCGCAAAACCAACTCCTATAAAAAGCAGGCTTCCGATAATTGGAAGAATTTCACCGATCAGCCACATAAAATACCCGGCCTTTTGAAGTTTTCTCATCTGCAATGCTCCATAAAAACAAAGCCCAATGCCCACAATCATGATAATAAAAAGGGGTATTCTGTTTTCATAGGCGAGCCGTGCATTTTCAAGTGCTTCAGGCCCCATCATAGACTTCATAAATTCTGGCACTTTATCCATGTCACCGCTTGCCTGGGCTTCTTCCAATCTGTCGAGATTTTTCCGTCCATTAATAAGATTGAGTGATCCGAAAAATAACTCAATGGCGCAGCCGATCATTGTTAATATAGTCAACACGTTCAAAAGGGATGGTAGCTTTTTCTCATCCTTATCAAAGGGGTTTTGTGTACTCATAAAAACAGGTTTGGTTTATAATTCCATTAAAAATAAACCATTTAGCTTTGCATGGCATGCAGGCACCAATATCTTTTTCAATATCTGGCCAACAACTTTGGCTTTCCCCACTTAAAGCTATATTTTGGGAAAATCAAAATACGCTGATACTATCGGATCTCCATTTCGGGAAAAGCGGACATTTCCGAAAATCTGGTATTGCTATTCCGCAACATGTGTACCGCAACGACCTCCAAAGACTTTTCGCCCTTGTACAACATTTCCAGCCTTCCTCAATAATTATAGTGGGTGATTTTTTTCACTCCACTCAGAACAAGGAAGCTGAATTATTCGCAAAGTGGCGAAGTGATCATTCAGGTATTGTGTTTAACCTGGTAAGGGGTAACCACGATATATTTCCAGACCGATGGTATGAAACCAATAATATAAAATTACATTCAGACACGTATCAGCAAGGTCCTTTTTGTTTTGTACATGAATGGTCAAAGTGTGAAGATGAGGAAAGGAGGGGATATCATTTTTCAGGCCATATACATCCAGGGGTAAGATTCAAGGGAGTTGGCAAGCAATCTCTTAGGCTTCCCTGCTTCTATTTTGAACAGGACTATGCAATCCTGCCTGCATTTGGTGATTTTACTGGTCTTGCTATTATTGAACCAAAGAGGGATGCAAATGTTTTTGTAATTGCCGGTAACCAGGTTTTGAACCTCCAATGATAAATCCATATCTGTATATTGCCTATGATCCGGCTTATAATCATCCCCTACCCGAAGGTCATCGCTTTCCCATGCTTAAATATGACCTGGTACCTGAACAACTATTATATGAAGAAATCATAACAAAGGAAAATCTACACCCACCTTTTCCATGCAAAGACGAGATTATCCTCATGACGCATACAGTTGAATACTTTGACAAATTGAAATTGCAACAATTATCGCCCAAAGAGCAACGTCATATTGGCTTTCCACAGTCCCCTCAACTTACACTCAGGGAACTGATCATAACGCAGGGTACTATCAATTGCTGTCATGCAGCACTGAAGCATGGCATAGCCCTGAATGTTGCAGGAGGAACTCATCATGCGTTTGCGGATCATGGTGAGGGTTTTTGCCTGCTTAATGATTTTGCAGTGGCTGCCAACTACCTCCTCCACCAGAAACTGGCAGAAAAAATACTTATTCTTGATCTTGATGTTCACCAGGGCAATGGTACTGCAAAGATTTTCGATCAAGAAAACAGCGTTTTCACTTTCAGCATGCATGGTCGACACAATTACCCATTTCATAAGGAGAAATCAGATCTTGATATTGAACTCGAAGATGGTACTAATACTATCACCTACCTCCATTTACTTAATCACTATTTGAATTCGCTACTTCAAAAAAATAAACCGGATTTCGTTTTTTATCTTTCAGGTGTTGATATTCTTTCGACAGATAAGTTTGGAAAATTAAAGGTTACTATGGAAGGGTGCAAAGAAAGAGACCGATTAGTCTTCAGCCAACTTTTTTCTTTTAATATTCCATGTGTTGTTGCAATGGGTGGAGGCTACTCTCCAAATATCAGGCATATTATTGATGCTCACTGCAACACATTTAGAGAAGCAGCAAATTTTTTATGGCAATAATTCAGGATCTCTTTTTCCGAAGATCCTGATAATCCAGGTAATAAATGAATTTCAAGGTAAATTCATTTCCATGGTCAAGCCCCATTATATGCGAAAGATTTTTTCCATATCCGGGTCTGCTATTAAGATCATTACTGTAATCTGGATCTATCCAATTTTTCCACCCTGCGATGATCCTGCTCCCGAGCCTGAAATCCCATACATAAAAAATGTCTAGGTTAAAAATATTCACATTCAGATCGCGGCCTTCAACAAAAGGACGGTCGGTCCAATTACCATCATCGTTCACGGAGTGGAAGGAGTGATTAGTTACCTTATTCCAATAATGACGGCCCCTTACAGTCATGTTCATGCGTGGAGCAAAATTGTAGATGCCACTCAGTATGGTGGTCACAACAAGATTCTGCCTGAAAGCAATGATAGGTCTTCCATCTGCCTCTTTTTCAAATGCAGAACCAAATTGGCCATTGTCATTCTGGTATGCATTACTAATCTCCATCGATAATTTATCACTGAACCGATATCTCAGACCCAGGCTGTACTTAAGGAACATATCATTATAAATGTCTTTGCTTTCTGCAAATCCGGCCGACCAATAGCCATACAAACGTTTACGGCTATCGCTGCTACCGCTTAACCCAATAAAAGCCCAAGAGGGTCGGCGGAGGAGTTTGTAACCAGAACGCAATTCGAAATAATCGTTGTACCATGTGGGTGTGGCAGTTATCTCAACAGTAAGGTCCCAGAAATTCTTAAACCACCAGAAAGCAGTTGCTTTTATCCTGGCTTCCTGAAAACCAAAAGGTTTAAACAACGACGTATGATTGGCTGTGAAACGATACCGCTGCTGTATGAATTTTTTTGTAGGAGTGAATATATTATAACTCAGGTTTAAGGCAGTTGTAATTTCATTTGAAGCTGGAAGGAAACCAAGATCATTTGGATCATAGAGATCCGATTCAATGCTGTTGCTTAAAGACCATTGCCACCTGCCGCTTACTTTTCCGAATGAAATAATATTGGCCCAACCTTCACGACCATTTGCTCCGGTGATTTTACTTATGCGGGGTTTAAAAAGAAAGGAATAACGATTGTCGCGTGTATAAAGACCAAGATCAATTGCAGAGACATTTGCATCGGGCGATGACCCACTTCGCCATACATTGGTGTTAGTGAAACTTATATAAGATCGGTTTCTTAAAGCTTTATCCAGCACTATAATATTATAATTGGAGAGATGTTCGGTGCGGATAATGGAATCATTCCCTGAAATTTCATTACGTATTATTGCGTCAACCGGTTGTGCAACCGCGTTAAATATTCCAATCCCAAGATTATGCTTATTTCTACCAGAAAATTTAATCGCATTAAATAAAGGAGTTATAGCCGGGTTATGTTTGATTGTGTAATTTTCATCCGCCCCGTAAGTCTCCGATATCTTCGCAAAGCTTCCTGGGGTTCTCCCAACCCTCCTACTGTAAAAGATTCCAGCCTTTTTAAATAATTCTGTACCCTCAGTAAAGAAGGGACGATTTTCCTGAAACTGAATATCAAAAGGGGTAAGATTATTTACTTTATTATCGGAGATCACTTGCCCGAAATCTGGTATCAATGTTGCGTCAAGTGTAAAACTTTCATTAATGCCCCATTTAAGGTCCATACCGCCACTACGCAACCACTCAACTTGCTTCTCGCCTTTTTCATTCGGGATATTGGAGCGATAACCACCACTTACATAGGGTGAAAAACTCAAACGAAGCGGGGGACTTAAGTCGGTTAATCCATCTAAGATTCCAAACTGGTTTACGAAACCGTTTACTGCAGGATTTACAGGATTCCAAAAGCTTGTTTCATTAGCTATTCTGTCAAATCGCAGGAATTGGATGCCCCATGTTTGCATTTTTTCTTTAGAGAACCTGATTGCACTATAAGGAATTCTTATTTCAACTGACCATCCCTCCTTATTATAGCTAACCCGACTATCCCAAACTGCATCCCAGCTTTTATCTCCGTAATTACCCCAGTCGCCACTAACCAACGGGGATAAACGAGCATCAGATTGAACATTACGGGAAGTGACTAGAAACTGGAAACCATTTTGTTGATCTTTATATGTATCGAGGAAAAGGGCAAAGTGGTCTGCATCAGCCCTGTCGTGTTCGTCACGTGCGGTTAATTGTCTACGCACCCTCGAAGGATCATCATAGAGCTGTGCTCCAACATATATAGCCGCGTTATCATAAAGAATCTTAACTGTTGTATTTTTTGCAGCAGGGTTTCCAAATGCAGGTTGATTAAGTATAAAATCGCTGGCAACAGGAGCATTTGCCCAAACTTGATCATCAAGTAAGCCATCTAGTTTCGGGCCCTGCACTACCTGTAATGCAATAGTCGTTTTTTGCTGCGCCTTTAAAAACAAAGATGAAATCAGGAATAAAAAAAGGGCAATCGGTCGCATTCAAAAAGGGATTATTTGTAAAACTACTCCATAGCCAATAAAATCTATCACCTTTCATCATAATCTTAACCAAATCCACCTACCTATAAAAAAGGAAACCGGCATAGAAATGCCGGTCTTACTAACCCATTGTACTAAAAACAAAGATTTATACTTAATTCATTTTTTTCTTTAGAGAGCTTACCTGTTCCTGGAGATTTGTAACAATAGTTGCCAGTTGATCAACATCCCAACGTTGCTGTAGATTGGCCCTGGTAATAACCATTTGCGCCTGCCAAACTTCAACAATATCACTTGCTTCTACCTGGTAGGGCTGATAGACAGGGTTGTCACTTACCAATGTCAATTTTTGCTTTGACCTGGGATTTTTCATCAAACGTTTATACACGATACCTTCCTGCCTGGAAACAACTATATAGGTATTGCTGGTTTTTACTGCTTCAAGATCTTCAACTTTTTCTCCTACTATAATAGAACCACTGGGAGTGGGTAACATTGAATCTCCAAGTATCTCAAAAGCCCTGTATTGACCGGGTGCAAGCATTGGTAAAGTGAAAGTATTCAGTTCGTCAATAAACTCAGGGTCTGCAAATCCATTAAGATACCCAGCCGCTGCCTTAACTGGTACAAACTGAATAACCGTAGGCTCTGTAGCCAGTTTCTGCGCCCTTCTTTTTGCGATATAACTGCCCTTGGTTTCGCCCAGGTCTTTAAGGAATAATTCATCAAGGCTAACCTTGAAGAGATCACTTACCAATTCAAGCACTTCGAGCCTTGGCTCGGCCCTCTCTTCTTCGTAGGCTCCTAAGAGGGAGCGTTTGATCTTCAGCCTGGTGGCGAAATCTTCCTGTGTCCATCCGCGAAGTTTGCGTAAGTACTTTAAGTTCTTTCCAGCGTAAGACATGCTAACTGATTTAGCACGAAATTACTAAATTTCTTATCATTACAAAATCTTTTTCAGGATTATTTCCTTCTTACATTCGCGTATGGCCAAGGCGAAAAGAATAAAACAAGAACCCATCATACTGATAACCAACGATGATGGCATCACTGCCCCAGGCATTATTAACCTTGTAGAGGCAGTCAAAGATCTGGGTAAAGTTGTAGTGGTTGCGCCTGACAAACCACAATCAGGTATGGGACATGCAATAACCATAGGATCACCTCTTCGGTTACATGCCTTTCACCAGTTTCCTGGCATTGAGGCTTACCAATGCACAGGTACTCCAGTGGATTGTGTGAAGCTTGCTGTTGATAAAGTGCTGCATAGGAAACCTGATCTATGCTTGTCTGGAATAAATCACGGCGCCAATCATTCCATAAATGTCATCTACTCCGGAACAATGTCGGCTGCAATGGAAGCAGGAATAGAAAGCATACCATCAATTGGATTCTCTCTGATGGATTATAGTATTGAGGCCGATTTCACTGCTGCCCGTGTTTATGCCCGGAAGATCACCCAGCAGGTCCTCAGTAAAAAACAGGACAAGCACATGGTATTAAATGTCAATATTCCTGCTGTACCTCAAGAACATATAAAGGGTATTAAAATCTGCAGGCAGGCATATGCTAAGTACCAGGAAGATTTCATGGAGCGGCAGGATCCTCATGGCAGAAGGTATTACTGGCTCACAGGTGAATTCATGAATTTTGACAAAGGAAAGGATACAGATGTTTGGGCATTAAACAATAATTATGTAAGTGTTGTACCCGTGCAATTTGATCTTACAAATTACGTTCTTAAGTCCAAACTTGAAAAAAGCTGGAAACACTGATGATAAAAAAAGATAATCTAAGATTGGGCATATTATTGGGATTCCTGGCACCCATTGCAGGCCTAGTACTTTATTATTTTTTTGCTTTCTATACGAGGCAGGTTGGCTTTCTTGAATTTCTGGGTTATCTCAAACAATACAAAAATCTTCTAACTGCGGTTAGTAGTATTTCTCTTGTGGCCAATGCTATTTTATTTACGCTTTATATCAATAACCGAAAGGATAAGACCGCAAAGGGAATTTTTGTCGCCACATTGATTTATGGAATAGCAGTACTTCTGATCAAGGTTTTGAAGTAATCGTCATCCCTATCTTTGCTTACATGAAATACTATATCATCGCAGGCGAAGCAAGCGGCGATCTCCATGGCAGTAACCTTATAAGGGAAATGAAAGTGAAAGACCCCGGGTCAATATTCCGTGGTTGGGGGGGTGATCTTATGCAAGCTGCCGGCGCAGAACTTGTAAAGCACTACTCAGAACTGGCTTTTATGGGTTTCGTGGAAGTGATAGCTAACCTCCGCACAATTTTCCGAAACCTTGATACCTGCAAAAAGGATATAGCTGCATTCAACCCAGATGCTATTATACTGATAGATTATCCAGGTTTCAATTTGCGTATCGCTGAATGGGCAAGAAAACAACAATACCGTACTATCTATTATATATCTCCACAGGTATGGGCATGGAAAGAAAACAGGGTGAGGTTAATTCGTAAGACGGTTGACAAAATGCTGGTCATTCTACCATTTGAAAAGGAGTTTTATAAAAAATGGAATTACCCCGTTGAGTATGTTGGTCATCCGCTTGCAGAAGTAGTGGATAATTATATTAAGGCAAATCCACAACTGCAACCACATAAAGATCTCGTGACATTATTACCTGGAAGCCGTAAACAGGAGATCCTCAAGAAGCTACCTTTGATGCTTGAAGTAACCCGATCATTTCCTGAACATAGGTTTGTAGTAGCTAAAGCTCCAGGACAACCAGATTCATTTTATGCGCCTTTATTGTCTGCTTACCCCCACGTCACAGCTGCCCGTGATGCTACTTACAACCTTCTGATGCAAAGCCGCGCTGCACTCGTAACTTCTGGAACTGCTACCCTGGAAACTGCATTATTCAGTGTGCCACAGGTTGTATGTTATAAAGGCAACAGGATATCATACCTGATTGCACGAAGGCTTATCCGTGTGAAATATATTTCTTTGGTGAACCTGATAATGGATAGACCAATTGTGAAGGAGCTTATCCAGGATGAAATGAATGTTACCAATCTTCATGTTGAACTGGAAAAAGTTCTTTTTGACAATGAATATCGAGACAAGATGGCGGCTGATTACCTGGAGCTGATCAGTAAATTACAAAAAGGAGGCAGAGCTTCCGAAAAAGCTGCACATAGTATCTTGCAGTTCATGCAGGGGGCGGTCTAAGTTATTTTTTCAGGAACAGAAAACGGATAAGCATGTAAATAAGTGCTGCCAGAAACATAAGAAGGGATAGGCGATTGATTCCATGCATATACCCTATCCATTTTGATTTTGGCGCATCGGGATTTTTTTTCTTTAAATATAGATATTCCGCAAGTTGTCTGAGAATGCCCATCAGTTTTTTATTGTTAACAAAGCTAGCCGTTTTTTGTTTTCAAGCGCAATTTCTCACTACAGGCTCATATTAGGTGATACATATCACAATACAGGCGTCTTCATTGTTTCAAATTTGCATTCAAAATAACAGCAATGGAAATTATTGGATATCTGGCAGCATTGGTAATTGGCATATCATTAGGATTGATTGGAGGTGGGGGTTCTATTCTCACTGTTCCCGTACTGGTATACTTGTTTGGTGTGGATCCTATAACAGCAACAGCTTACTCATTATTTATTGTTGGAGCTACCAGTCTGGTGGGAACCTGGCCTAAGCACAGGCAGGGAGAAGTCAATTTTAAAACTGCTTTTATTTTCGGAATCCCATCCATTCTGGCAGTATTCGCCACAAGAAAATTCATTGTGCCTGCCATCCCACATGATATTTTAAGTATAGGTGATTTTTTGATTACCAAGCCTATTCTCATGATGATCATATTTGCAGTCTTAATGGTATTTGCTTCTGTCTCAATGATTCGTGAAAATGGTAAAGCCAAAGAAATTGTAGAAGGCCCCCAGCAGTTTAATTATCCGCTCATAATTATAGAAGGAGCAATTGTTGGTACACTTACCGGATTGGTGGGTGCAGGTGGGGGCTTCCTTATTATCCCGGCTCTTGTTTTATTAAGCAAATTACCTATGAAACAGGCGGTGGGCACATCGCTTCTTATTATAGCAGCCAAGTCACTGATTGGCTTTACGGGTGATCTTGGTCATACAATAATGGATTGGAAGCTGCTGCTTTTAGTTACAGCTCTTGCTATTGCTGGAATTTTTCTGGGAAATAGTATGAGCAAAAAAGTATCCCCCGAAAAACTCAAGAAGGGGTTTGGGTGGTTTGTACTGGTAATGGGTATATACATCATAATAAAGGAACTTTTTTTTGGTGGTGGAGGTCATTAAAATTGATGGGAAGAAAAAAATAGCACCGTGCAAATGATAATTAATCTTTCAAAAATGACAACAGCCCAAATAGCAATTATAATGCTATTAGTGTTAACATTTAAAGAGGCAGCGGCCCAGCAGGCTATTGATCATTCATCTGCAGAATCAGATAGCAGCTCAATTCTACATGCCTTCAAAAAGGGCAAAATTCATGGCCATTTCCGGTATTTTTTTATGGCTACAAAAAACAGAGGAGTTCTGCAAGACTATTATGCTAATGCCATTGGCGGAGGCATAAAATATGAAACAGCTCTATTCCATGGATTCCAGTTTGGTGTTGGCGGATTCTTTATTTATAATATCGGATCTTCAAACTTTAGTGTTCCAGATCCAACTACAGGTTCAATGAATCGATATGAATTGGGTTTGTTTGATATAGAAAACCCTGGCAATAAGAATGATATCGACCGGCTTGAGGAGTTATATCTGAAATATAAAATTGGAGAATCAACGATCGTTTTCGGTAAACAATTGCCTGATATGCCATTTATAAATATGCAGGATGGAAGGATGCGTCCCACCGAAGTAGAAGGAGCAGTAACAACAATCAATGATATAAAAAACACAACAATCACAGCAGCCTGGCTCTTTAAAATCTCTCCGAGAAGCTCTGTTGAATGGTATTCAGTAGGAGAATCTATTGGTGTTTATCCGCAGGGAATAAGTCCGGATGGAAAACCTTCTTCCTATCGCGGACAACTCGAAAGCAAGGGGGTAGCAGTTTTGGGAATAAAAAGAAAAATTAGTGAATGGTTTACTGCTGAGGTGTGGAACCAATATGTAGACAACATTTTCAATACATCATTGATACAGTTCGATTTAAATCATCCGATAAAATCTTCCACCAAATTGAATGCTGGTTTGCAGTTGTATCGTCAGGATGCAATAGCTCATGGAGGCAATGAGGATCCTGAGAAGACATATTTCAAAAAGGGATCCAAAAGCTATGCCTTTAGTTTGATGACTGGTTTGAAAAGTAAAAATTGGGATGGTTCTCTCAATTATACCCGTATAACTAAGAGTGGCCGATACCTGATGCCGCGCGAATGGGGGAAGGATCCCTTTTATACATTCTTACCCCGAGAAAGAAATGAGGGCATAGGTGATCTGGACGCTGTTGTAATTAAGCTGGGATATAATTTCCCAAAGGCGCATCTTCGTTCCACTTTTGGTTATGGGCATTATTATTTACCAGATGCCAGAAATGCCGCATTTAATAAATATGCGATTCCCTCATACCGCCAATTAAACGCAACTGTAAAATATGATTTTCAGAAATTATTTCAAGGGATGGATGTACAATGTATTTACGTAGGAAAATTGTTGGCAGGAGAAGACTATGGAAATGATAAATATGTATTTAATAAGGTAGACTTGTCACATTATAACCTTATCATCAACTATAATTTTTAGTGCCATGATAAATAAGATAGACCCTGTATGGTTCTCCCGAATAATTCGATTTGGGTTGGGCATTGTCTTCATCGCTATTGCTTTTCAATATGAAGATGCATGGTCCTTATACCTATTTGGCGGTATTTTTATTGTAACGGGATTCGTCAGGCCCGGGCGGTGCGTTGATGACAAATGTGAACTGTGACCAATATCACAATAATTAACTTGGCAAAAGAGCATTTTTAATTATATAAGCAGGAAAGAGATGAAAACGATTGCATATTCAGGTCTCGAAGCAACTATAATATTCTTATTTACAGTATTGTTGTTATCCGCCTGCA
Source organism: Flavihumibacter sp. ZG627 (assembly GCF_000814325.1). Lineage (GTDB taxonomy): Bacteria > Bacteroidota > Bacteroidia > Chitinophagales > Chitinophagaceae > Flavihumibacter. Next base: position 186,159 of record NZ_JPHF01000004.1, read on the forward strand.
GCCACAAAAAATCCTCAAAAGAAATTGAAAAAACGTCGATGAAGGAAATTCCATGGCAGGGGTGGAGTAAAGATTTCATCAGTCCCCAGGATAGCCTTGTACGGTATGGATATGAGCTGATTTCTAATACATCACAATATCTCGGACCGAAAGGATCTGTTGCTCAGATTTCAAATTGCATGAATTGCCAGAACTGCCATATTTCGGGAGGTACAGTTCCATGGGGCAATAATTACAGTGCTGTTGTTTCCACCTATCCAAAATTTCGCGATCGTAGTGGTGGTATGGAGACTATTCCAAAACGTATAAATGATTGTTTTGAAAGAAGCCTGAATGGCAGGGCCCTTGATAGTAATAGTTTGGAGATGAGATCTATGGTTGCATATATGCATTGGGTAGGTGATGATATTGCACAGGGTGAAAAACCAATAGGTAGCGGAATTAAAGAATTGGCATTCCTAGATAGAGCCGCTGATCCTAATAAAGGCAGGACTGTGTATATTAATAGTTGCCAGAACTGCCATGGAAATAATGGCGATGGTCAATTAAATATATCTGGTTCCGGATATACCTATCCCCCATTGTGGGGAGCCAACAGTTATAATGTGGGTGCCGGACTTTATCGTATATCGCGGCTTGCCGGATTCGTTAAGACTAACATGCCTTACCTACTGGCCACTTATAATCATCCAGTTCTTAGTGATGAAGAATCATGGGATGTTGCAGCATATATAAATTCACAACCTCGGCCAGGGAAAGATATCAGCCAGGATTGGCCTGACATTTCTAAAAAACCAATTGATCATCCTTTTGGTCCTTATTCCGATGAATTTAGTGAAGAACAACATAAGTTCGGCCCATTCCAACCAATAAAGGAAGCGAGAGATAGCAGGAAAAAACAGCTCTGAAGTAAGCTAATAACTTTTAAAAAACAGCCATGTTAAGATCCCATCCATCCAATTGTGCATGCACAAATCGAAATTCAGACAGACTTACCCAGAAAGAAAAAGAGTTACACCTGGAAATTTCATCCAATAGCCGACGTGAATTTTTACGAACTGCCGGGATGCTTGGATTGGGAATGGGGGCTGGTGGTGGTCTTGTTACACCAATGGCTGCAGCTGCAAGCAGCACCCCGGAAAGCAATTTAGAAGAGGCCGGGATTTACGCAAACAAAGCGGTTAAAAAAGGTAATGCATCAGTGATTACATTACTTCATACTGCCGACATCCATTCACAGCTTTCAATTCATGATGAATTCTTCATTGAAAATGAAAAGGTAGTTTACAAGAAAAGAGGTGGGTTTGCAACACTCAAGACCATGATCAACCAATTACGCGCAAAGAATCCCTCTGGAACACTTGTAATTGATGGTGGCGATTGCTTCCAGGGAGGAGGAGTTGCGGCACTGACCGAGGGTAAAGCTATTGTCCCACTTATCAATAACATAGGTTATGACATCATGCTTCCAGGCAATTGGGAAGTTGTATATGGAAAGGAAATGATGATGAAAGATATGTTTGCTTATAATGCCATTAAGGTCTGTGCAAACATGTTTCACAAAACAAATGATACTTATAATGGGGATCTTATCTTTCCTCCATACTTTATTAAATATATCGGCGGCTCAAAGATTGGGTTCATAGGATACAATGACCCTTTAACACCAAAGCGTCAATCACCGGCATATAGCGATGGTATTCAATTCACATCCCCAGAATTAAACGTATCAAAGTATATCCGTTTACTAAAAGAGTATGAACATTGTGATATGGTTTTCCTGCTTACACATATGGGACTTGCCCAACAGGTTGGACTAGCCAACATGGTTGAGGTAAAAGGCGTCGATTATATCTTAGGTGCAGATACCCATGAGCGGGTACGGAGCCCAATTGAAGGGAAATATACAAAGGTTACAGAACCGGGTGCATTTGGTTCGTTCCTCGCCAAACTTGATATTGTTCTTGAAAAGGGAGTGATTAAGGACCAATCTTATCAGTTACTTGATGTTGATCCTGACCGATACAAACCAGATCCAGAAATGGAAAGGCTTGTAGAAAATGCCCGTGCGCCTTTTAAAGCGCAATTGGACAAAGTGATTGGAAAAACTAAAACTCCGTTGGTAAGATATTATGTCATTGAAACTCCGATGGATAATTTCATCACAGATGCAATCATGTGGAAATTTAAACCTGATATAGCAATTAGTAACGGTTTCAGATTCTGCCCACCCCTTGTTCCTGATCCGTCAACAGGAATTGCTGAAATTACAAAGGATTATTTATGGAGTATGTTACCGGTAGATAGCGAGGCAAAAGAAGGTCTGATTACCGGACGCCAGCTATGGGATTGGATGGAAAAGGAACTCCAGAATGCATTCGCAAAAGATCCTGCAAAACGATTTGGAGGCTGGGTTGTTCGTTTTAAAGGTATGGAAGTAAAATTCACTATTGGAAATGAGATAGGAAAAAGAGTCCAACATATAAATGTGGGTGGTGAACCACTTGATATTCAAAAAAACTATCGGATTGTAGCATGTGAACGAGAGGGCGATCCGGATACCACATTATGCCGAATTGAAGGTGTAGCAGGAGCTAAACGACTTGGCTCAACACTTCATAACATGATAGAAGAATACCTTGCGGTGCATTCGCCCATATCACCGAAAATGGAGGGAAGGTGTACAGCAACTGATGCACCGGACACATTGCTGACCCAGTTGATGGGGGTAGGCTATGAATTCAGGTAAAGGCTCTCATCGCCTTTGCTTGAAATAAAATGTAAACAGAAAAAAGATAAGACGGATAATATCATAGGATGAACGTTGCAGAAAAAGTTCAAATAAATTATACTGTTTTGACCATTCCTTTTCAGTAATTGCTTTGCAATCATTTTCAATTATCTTCTTTAGCTCTTGTTCCACCGTAAATGAAAATAGGCTGTTGTTTATATCGAGATTCAATTCAATACTGGCATAAGCACTAAGAAAATTAATATTGTATGATCCAATGGTTGTGAATTCTGAATCGAAGCAACTGATTTTTCCATGCAAAATATTTGCCTGATATTCATAGAGAGAAATTCTATTTCTAAGTAGCCATCGGTAAAGATAACGTTCAGCATTCTTGGCCATAACTATATCCGATTTACCGGCCGCTATTACATGGATTTTCACACCGCGGGCAGCTGCTCTTGCCAGACTTTTTCGCATCACGCGACCCGGCAGGAAATAACTTGACATTAGATAAACTTCTTTCTCAGCAGAAGAAAGTAACTCAATATAACTGTGCGATATCTCGGTGCGTCTGCGCACCCAATCTTCTCGCCTGATTCTAACTTTACAACTCCCTTCACTTAAATAATGCTCAGGTTTAAGTTGATATCGAACCGACTTTTTCCTACCCCATCCAGCTTTATTCCATAGATCCTGGCAAATCAGGAACAACTTTCCACAAATTTCTCCTTCTACAAATACAGCCCAATCCAACCAGGCTGTTTCCTGTGGCATATCATTGTACCTGTTACTGATATTGATACCGCCAACCATCGCCCTGGAGGCATCCGCAATGATAACTTTATGGTGGAGCCTTCGTCCGAAATAAAAATGATTTGCCCTTAAAAGTGGTTCGAACCAGCGAAATTTTATTCCAGCTAATTTAATCTCTGCAATACAATTCCTGGACAATCCTTGCGATGCATAACCATCAACCAGCATAAATACTGATACACCTTTTGCAGAAGCATCGGTTAATGCATTAAGAACAGATCTTCCTGTTTCATCATCATCAAAAATATACATCTGAAGATGAATTGAATGTTCTGCGGACCGGATCAAGTCAATAAGACTTTCAAAATAATTTTTTCCTCCCCGGATCAATTTGACCCGATTATGAAACGTGAATCCACCAAGCGCATTTTTGGCTTTCATGATTACGTTAATATAGTACTTTTAGGGAGATTCAAACATGGCAATAAGTACTGAAATATGGAAGTTGATTGCAGGCATCGTTATCTTTATTATGGGTATGCGATTTCTGGAAGAGGCCCTGAAACAGATCGCTGGGCGTCCTTTCAAATTATTTCTCAGAAAGCATACAACCAATAAAGTTAAAGGCATATTAGGCGGTGCAGTGGTTACAGGGATTCTTCAAAGCAGTTCAGTAGTAAATATAATGGTTTTAGCTTTTGTGGGTGCCGGGGTCATAAGTATGCAAAACGCATTGGCTTTAATGCTGGGATCAAATTTAGGCACAACACTTACCAGTTGGCTAATCGCCACCATAGGTTTCAAAATTAATATCGAATCACTCGCTTTTCCGCTTACCGGCATTGCTGGCTTAGCATGGTCTCTTACCTCCAGCAATTCACGATTTTATCAATGGCTACATTTTCTCCTGGGATTTGGCCTGCTGCTTATAGGGCTGCAGTTTATGAAAGAAGGGGCTACTGAAACAGTGGAACAAGTTGACCTGACCCAGTTTAATCGATACCCTCCAATAATATTTTTGATTTGCGGGGTAATAATTACTTCTTTGGTCCAATCAAGCAGTGCCACCGTCGCCCTTGTTCTTTCTGCAATTTATACCGGGGGTATAACCCTATATGCGGGGTGCGCAATAGTTCTTGGTGCTGAAATTGGAACTACCATTAAACTACTAATTGCAGCGCAAGGTAAAATGGCTGACAAAAAACGGGTTGCCCTCGGAAATTTTCTTTTCAATACCTTAACCACAATCGTTGTTTTCTTTATACTCACGCCTTTATTATGGTTCATAACTGAAGCAATTGGTATAAAAGACAACCTGATAGCATTGGTTTTTTTCCAGAGCACCGTCAACATTATAAGCATTTTCCTGTTTTTTCCCTTGCTGAATATTTTTGGAAATTTTTTGCAGAAAAGGTTTACAGAGAATGAAAAAGAAACCAGGTTTCTCCATCTCGTTAAGCCAACAGACCAGGAGCTTGCACTCCAAGCAATGGAGAAAGAAGTAATTCACTTTATTTACCATGTTATTGATTTCTTTGTAGATGCCCTTGAACTTAAGGGATTGTCAGTGGAGGTTAAACTTATCAACCATGATTACAACAAAAAGGGGGCACAGGATAAGTATGAGTTCATTAAAGAGTTGCATGGCGACATTCATGGGTTCTATTTGAAAATGCAAGGCAATAATTCAGATACTGAGAATACATTGAGAACTGAATCCTTAATTTCCGCAGTACGGAATGCCATGTACGGGGCAAAAAGCATGAAGGATGGCTGGCAAGATGCCTTACTGCTCAGGAATTCTTCAAATGAATCCAAATTCGGTTACTATAAGGCTTCTCAGGGGCGTATGCAGGGATTTCTGGAGCCGTTGTTACAAATAATGGTGGCTCCAGGTAGTACGAGGAGCGAACTACTCGAGGGTCTGTACTACAGCGTGGTTGAACAGTATACAAATTCTGTAAGGCTACTGTATAAGGAGCATGCATATTCGAATCTTAATGAATCTGAAATAACTACAATTATTAATTATAACAGGGAACTGTACACGGCCAAAAAATCTATCCTTCTGGCAGTAAAAGATTTCTTATTAGGCTCAGAAGAAGCTGCGCGATTTAATGATCTTCCGGGGTTCATCAGGTGAAGATCATTCGCTATCCAACATTTTTTGATTACATTGAAGTGAACTACAACGGTATGAAATTGCCCCGCACTACCCAAAAATTTTTTGATGAAGCGGGAGCTATAAGCCGATTTACGGGTCGATTTTTCCATGAGGCTTTCCGGCCTCGATATGAAATTGTGGAATTTATAAATCAATGTTTCATTATAGGATATCGCTCATTACCATTGGTTGGGTTAACTGGTTTTATTATGGGACTGGTTTTAACTATGCAGCTCAGACCCTCCCTTGTTGATTACGGGGTAGAAAGTGAATTACCTGCGATGGTAGGAATCGCAATCATCCGGGAAATAGGCCCTGTACTTACGGCACTCATATTTGCAGGTAAAATTGGAAGTAGTATTGGAGCAGAATTAGGAAGTATGAAGGTAACTGAACAGATTGATGCCATGGAAGTAAGTGGAACTAATCCTTACAAATACCTTGTAGTTACCCGTGTTCTGGCAACTACTCTTATGCTACCGTTGTTAGTTTTATTAGGGGATGCAATATCCCTTTATGGCGCATTTATGGGAGTGAATATTAAAACAAATACATCTTTTACTCTTTATTACACACAGGTATTTGACGCCCTGGCTTTCTCGGATGTGATCCCGGCTTTTGTGAAATCCTTTTTCTTCGGATTTGCTGTAGGAATAATTGGGTGCTTCAAAGGCTTTAATTCAAGTAAGGGTACAGAAGGGGTGGGTAGAAGTGCAAATAGTGCAGTTGTGGTGTCGAGCCTGATGGTATTTGTCCTTGATCTGCTGGCCGTTCAGGTAACCGATTTATTGGGTTTAAATTAATTTAATGGAAGAGCGGAGCTTAAATAAGACCGAAGTGGTAATTAGTATCCGAAAGCTATATAAGGCATTTGGAACTAATGCTGTATTAAAAGGCTTCGATCTGGATCTTAACCGAGCGGAAAACCTTGCTGTACTTGGTAAATCCGGAAGTGGCAAATCTGTATTGATTAAATGCATTATTGGGCTGCTCAAACCCGATAGTGGTATAATTAATGTTTTCAACGAATCCATTCCCGAAATGGAACAAGATGAACTTGATCATATACGTGCCCGCATTGGATTTCTATTCCAGAGTAATGCCCTTTACGATTCCATGACAGTTAGAGAAAATCTTGCCTTCCCCCTCAGAAGACATTGGATTGAAAAGAGCCAGACAAAAGAACTTGAATTGATCGAGGAAGCCTTGGAAAATGTTGGTCTCGCCCATACGCTTAACATGATGCCCGTTGAATTATCCGGTGGTATGCGAAAAAGAATAGCACTGGCCCGAACATTAATTTTGCGTCCGGAAATTATCCTTTATGATGAACCTACAACCGGTTTGGATCCTATTACCGGCAAGGAGATTAGTGAATTGATGGTCCGCATACAGGAAAAGTATAAGACATCTTCTATAATCATCTCACACGATATGAATTGTATTAAAATCACTGCTGACAGGATTACCCTGCTAACCGACGGAATCGCATATGCTACCGGTAGCTATGATGAGCTGAAAGCTTCGGATGATCCTGTAGTTAAGCAATTCTTTGATTAATTTTGCAATATGGCCGAATCACGAATCAACAATCTTAAACTTGGAATTTTCACCATAGCCGGTATATTGTTTCTTGTGATTTCGCTTTACATGATAGGAAAGGACCAGAATCTGTTTGGTTCCAACATTCTCATAAGCACAAGAATGAGGAATGCAGGAGGGCTTGTGAGCGGGAATAATGTTCGGTATTCTGGTATCCAGGTAGGAACAGTGAGTGAAGTTAACCTGCTTTCAGATACTAGTATTGAAATTATTATGTTGATCAATGAGGATGCTGCTAATAAAATCCTGAATACATCTATTGCTTCACTTGGAACTGAAGGCTTGATAGGAAACAGAATAGTTAATCTAATTGCAGGCCCGGGAACAGGCAGGCCCATCAGGGAAGGTGACGTGATTATGGGGAAAAAAACAACGGATACAGACCAGATGCTTGAAACACTTTCTACCACTAACCAGAATGCTGCGGAACTCTCGTCTGAACTCCTGACAGCCGTCAAAAGATTAAATGGAAGTAGTGGCTTTTGGAGAATCATTGAAAATGACACCTTGGCTACAGACCTAACAACCACATTGCAAAATATCCGGAAAGCTTCTGAAAATACTAATATGCTGACCTCAGATATGAATGGAATGCTTAACGATATCAAATCAGGAAATGGATCAGCAGGAAAAATATTATTTGATACTACATTGGCCACCCAGCTGGGCGAAGCTCTTTCCAAATTAAACCACGCAGCCTCCAATGCTGCAGCCCTGACTGAAAAAACAGATCAGCTCCTCAAAGGTATAAAACATGATATAGAATCAGGTAATGGGCCTGCGAATTCCATATTAAAGGATTCTGGAATGGTTGTCAAACTCCATAATACCCTAACTAACGTGGAGAATAGCACTGCTGCATTCAATGACAATATGAAAGCGCTAAAACACAATTTCTTATTAAGAGGCTATTTCCGTAAACAAGAAAAGATTAAATCCAAAGATTCAGCTTTTGGAAAACCAAAATAATGCAGGCGTTAGAGATGTTAAAATTGACAAGAATCATGGTCCACCCTGTTAACTATCAATTGTAATTATTGACTAATTTGTTATCTTAGAAAGGCTAATAAATCCATCATATAAACCTATTTATCATGACAAACACAAATAAGTTACTTGCGGCAGTTGCCGCAGGTGTGGCAATCGGAAGCATACTGGGTGTTTTGTTTGCTCCTGATTCAGGCGAACATACTCGCAAAAAGATTGCAGATGGCACAAAAAAGTTTTCAGATGATTTGTTGGATAAGATTAATGAAGGAAAAGATCGCCTTTCAAGTGTACGTAATAACATGCTTAACAAGGTAGATTCTTTGAAAGAAAAAGTTGAAGAGTACACTTCTTAACTCCAATTTTAAAATTAATGACCATTTAGTAGAGCTAACTTGCTAAATGGTCATTTTTTTACCTTAGCCATTTCAATTTCCTTTTATCCTCCGAACCAGAGACATTGCCGTTTCCTTATTCCAGCCCGCAAACCTCCCCCGCTGAACAATTATTTCATTGTCTTCAGGATGGGTGAGGTAATAATGAAATACAAATTTTTGCCGGGGATCATGCCAGCCAATAATCTGACCGAATCTGAGATCATTGAAAACCAGACTGTCTCCTCTTTTTTCGACTGTATAAAATTCTTGTGAAAAACGAACCAGGTTTTTAACATCTTCGTGATCCGCGATGGAATCTAGATAGTGTGCATTTCTGGGGAAGTATTGAAAATCGATCTTTTTCTGCCGATCAAATACAGAACGGAATCCTACATGGTAACCGCTATCATTACCTGCTACAACGAACCATAACCAATTATTCAATGGCGTGGGTGTTGTAAAGTATCTCTTCACTCGTATATTCTGGGCTGCAAGAATTTGGCGTGTATCTCTATCAATATTGAGCTTATTCACCATTGCATAACAGAGATAGATGGCAGGAATATAAATTCCAAATTTCCACCAGAAACGTCGTCGGACACTAAGCATTGGCGTTACCAACATTATAAAAGCGGCAATTCCAGGCCAAATTGAGAAAAATGGATCTGCTACGTAAAGTGTATTAAAAGAAAAACGGTAATGACTGCAAGGTTCAAACCAGGCCGTACCATAATTATTAAATCCGTCTAAAAAAACATGGATAAGCATTTCTGCTATGAAAAATAACATCCATTTCTTTAAAGTGCTGACATTAGGTAGATGGATACGGTCTGCAATGAGTGCAAGAAGTGGTGTCATCAGCACAACAAATAAGAAGGAATGTGTAAAGCCACGATGAGCAAGTAATTCCTCTGAAAGAGGCATCCAAAATCCTGCTATAAAATCGATATCGGGAACACTTTGAGAAACCGCCCCCCAAAACATTGCCTTTTTACCAATAGATTTTCCCCAGAAAGCTTCGCCTATACAGGCTCCTATTGCTATATGCGTTAGTGAATCCATGCTTTATAAGTATGGTAAATTAAAATAAATAAATGGCGATGAGCAAAAAAGAATAAACTTCCAGCCCATCGCCATTATATAAAAATCTACTTATCTACTTATTTAAGCGTTTCCCTAATTTCGCCACAGGTAAGCATCTTATCTCCAAAATATGGATTGCGAATTTCTTTCTCGTTGCTAATCCACTGTGCTCCTTTGTCATTAAATGCCATAGGACAGTACTCCACATATAATTCCCCACTATTGAAACCACTGGCCTTCACTTTGGGTATCAAAAGATTGCTCATTGTTGAAAAAGCTACACGCTGCGTCTCAATATCTGAGGTTGCTGAAACTTTTGCCGCCTCTGCTGCAATTGCCTTACCATCTGTAAGTTGTACGGCGCCTTCTTCAATAGCCATTGCAGCTTTCTTAGCTTCTACCACATCACCGTTAACAAGTGCTGTCTTGAGATGAATATAATGTTGGTATACTGCATTTAGAGAAGCATCTTTAAGACTCACAGAAACAGTTGAATCAGAATTAACTGTTGTTATGGTCATAGTGTCATGTCCACTATGATCTTCCGTTTTGGTAGCTGCATCCCCGCAAGCAACCAGTGAAACTGATAAAATGGAAAGGATTCCGATTTTGATTGTCATTCTGATCATTTCATTGATTTTAATATGAATTAATAAATTTTAATGCTGCTTAACCGGATGTCTGCCTTTTTTGAGAATAAACTCGCTGTATAACAGATATGCTCCGCTTACCACTACCCTATCACCCTCCTGAAGTCCCTTTACTATTTCCGTGCCATTCATTCCTTCCTCCCCTATCACCACCTCAACTGGCACAAAAGTATTAGTCTCCCCTTCTTTCCAAACATGTGTTGAAGCGCCATCCCGCACAATAGCATTCGAAGGCACTGTAATTAATTCTTTTGATGTTTTACCGGGTAGAATCACTTGGGCGGATAATCCTGGCTGCCACAACTTATTGGGATTAACTATAGTGCCTCGAATCCGGATTAACTGTGTTTTTGGGTCAATTGCTGGCTCAATGAACTCTACCCGCATTGGCATTTTAGTTCCTGTATTTCCCCCCACTATAACCTGAAACATCATACCTTTTCTAACTTGAATAATTTCTGAAGGATAAATATCTGCCTCTACCCAAAGCCTGTCATAATTCTCGATTTGCATTAGTGTAGTTCCCTCACTTACAAATTGCCCCTGTGTTACAGAAAGCTCTGAAACTTTTCCACTGAGGGGTGAAAAATACGTAAAATATGGTTCGGGTTTACCTGACTTGATGAGTTGCTGGATTTGCGCTTCTGTTTGCTGGTATAACATAAGACGTTGTTCGGCGGCTGCCGTAATATCCTTAAATCGCTTATCCTCCTTAAATGCGACCGACTGCGCACGGGCGAGCAAATACTCTTGTTGTAAACTCATTAACTGTTCGGAATATATCCGGTAGAGGGGTTGCCCTTTAGCAACGGTTACCCCAGGTTCTTTTATATATAGTGTTTCCAAACGACCTGCTATCCGGCTACTGACAACCGCATTGCTTTGAGGATCTTTAACCAGCCTGGCATTAAGCATTGTTTGGCTGCCAATTTTGCCCGATCCGATTACCGCAACTTGAACATTTGCCAGTGCCTGTTGATTCTTATCTAAAATAAGTTTTGCCTCCTGGTTATTCCTATCAAATAAAACCAGATCCATACCACAGATAGGGCAGGTACCTGGCTTGGTTTGTATGATTTGTGGATGCATTGGACAGGTGAAATTATCAGGCATAGCTTCTGCCTGATTTGCTTTTTGATCATTACATGCAGATAATATTATCGTAAATTCTAACAGCGCAAAAAGCGAAACTTTCAAAAATGATTTTCGTTTCATTCTTTGTTATTTTCTATAGTAGGAATAAAGCTTTCACTATCCACCAGAAACCAGGCATTGGATGATATTCTTAATAAACTGATATCGTCCAGTATTTGAACCCATTCATCATCCTTAACTCCGGTCCTTATCTCTTTTGGTAGAAACACATTTCCCTCTTTGTGAAATATGACTTGCCTATCGCCAAGATCCCAAACTGCTTTTCGTGGTAGCCACCAGCCATCATTAACAGTATATGCCATTAATGCAGTCATTATCTGTCCTGGACGGAAATCTTTTCTATCTAGGTAAACACGAACTTCCGAAAAGGACCTCCCATTTAATACAACAGGTTCCACAAATCCAACTTTCACCATATGTGTATTAAGCGAATCAGACAATGCCCAGATCAACATTTTTCTATTCTTATGTATATACGAAGCCAATTGATTATTAAAACTGAAACGGGCGATTAATCCATGATTCTGGTAAATACTGAAAACCGGTTCACCGGCAGTCAGGTACTCCCCCTCTTTAGTTAGGATTGGGGTATTGCGAAAAAGATCTGGTTTAATGGAAGAAACTCCTTCAATATCTACCGACTCATTACCCATTCCTTCCATTCCATTATTTCCCTGCCCAGATATCAGGACTTCATTTCTTGCGGCTCCAGCAGAATTAGATTCAAGAATATAGCCGCTGGCTGGGCTGAAAACGGCTATCCGATATTGTGGTTGTCCTTTAGTGATCACATCATTAATTTGCAAATAAGTCATTCCCAATAGTGACAGCTTTTCCTTTACACTCTTCACCAATCGTTCATCTGAGCCAGCCTTTACCAAGTATAATAATTCCCGCTGTGTAGCTACTAAATCAGGCGAGTAAATTTCCATAAGTAGCTCACCCTTCGATACAGGTTGATAATTGAAACGAACCCTCATCCTTTCAATTCTCCCACTTACCCTGCTAGAGAGTGTAATAGTGTTACGGGTATCAAAATCAATGATACCTGGTACGGTTTCAGTTAGAATCTTAGGCCCTTTTACAGCCGAAATCACAGGAATATTAGATACCACCCTTTCATTTACAGGTTTTAAGAGGTGGTTTACTGAAGTATCCACGTTGTATTGATGGGCTTTATCGGCATCCGTCGCGGCTGGTTTTTCATTACAACCTGCTATCGCTAACATCATTAATAAGAATAAACCAATGCTATTTATATATTTCCCTTTCATAGTCTACAATCATTTGATAGAGTTTAGCCTTCTCGTCTGCAATATTTACCTGCATCATTGATAATGCTTCCCAATCACCGATAAGGGTTGTAAGAGGAAGTTTATTTTCCTGATAGGATAAATAATTAACATCAAAGGCTTTCTGCAATGCTGGCAAAATCTTTACTTCCATTGCATTGATGCGAGCCTGCATGGATATTATTTCATACTGCATCCCATAAAGCATTCCTTGTGTTTCCTGCAGCATAGCTGATCGCTCATTCTGCATGGCGTCAATAGTTAACTCCATAGCTTTGATATCATTCCTGTACATTTTTGATGCCCACGGTGCAATGGGTATACTTACCATAGCCATAATACTGAATGCATTCGGCATCATTGAAGCACGCGGAGTCATATGATCATAGCTTACCCTGAAATCAGGCTTACGTTCTAATTTCATGGATTGAATATTCAACGCCATTGATTGAATTGATACATCCATCTTTTTAATGTCTCCGCGCAATGAAGATAAAAAAGCAGTATCATGCAGATTTGTTTTAAACTCAGGAAGGCTGGTGGTATCGATAGTGAAAACAAAATCTCCTCTTTCGTTCATGAGGCTATTTAGGATTGCCCTGCTTTTATTAATCTCACCCTCCAGCATTATAAGCATATTCCTGTTCTGTTCAATCTGAGCCTCAGCGCGAAAGATATTTCCCAATAAGCTTTGGTTATATGGATACCGAACCTCTTCAATTTTTTTCATTGTTTCCAGTATCCTTTCATTCTTTTCCAAAATGCCACGTTTCTTCTCGGCCACCACCCAGTTATAATAAAGTTTCTTGCCCATTGCTTTGAGATCATTCAATGTAATAACCCTTTCAGCCAGATCAATCTCTCCTTTACTTTGTATGAATGATTTTTTGGCCTTCTGTTTATGGGGATTGGGAATTTCTTGCTCCAGTTTGATCATAAATGAACCCTTATCCCTGTCATCCATAGGTTTTGAATAGGGATACATAAAGGTTCCAGCACCAACCATGGGAGCCATCCATGCAGTAGATGCCTCAGCACTAAACTGATAACTACGAGCTTTCAGATCATATGATTTCAATAATATATTATTGCTATCAATTCTTTCCAAAATCGCCTGCAAGCTCATCATAGTTGTATCCTGCGCAGAAGCAATATTCTGAATGGATAGTATCCAAATGCCCAGATTAATGATTTGTTTCATGGATCTCGATTTTTTTATATTTCCTTAATTCATATTCTTTGGTGATCAGAAAAATAAGAGGTGTTACCAAGAGAATATGAGTGGAAGAAGTAAGCACACCTCCTATCATAGGAAGTACAATAGGTTTCATTATATCGGTGCCAACTCCGGTTGCCCACAAAATGGGAACCAATCCAAAAAGGGACACACATACTGTCATGAGTTTAGGCCTTAATCGCTTGGCTGCACCCATTACCACATATTCTCGCAAATCGTCCTTTGTAATAGAAGCTGAACTGTTTCCTTTCTTTGCCACTAACTGCTGCATTGCATCATTAAGGTATATTACCATTACAATGCCCGTTTCAACTGCAATACCAAAAAGTGCTATAAATCCTACCGCAACACCAACAGAAAGATTCACTCCCCACAAATAAATCATATAAGCACCTCCTATAAGAGCAAATGGTACTGTGATAAGACTTAAGAAAGCTTCCCTGATGGAATGAAAAGCAAAATAAAGCGAGAAGAAAATTATGAGAAGAACAATGGGGGCAATCCATAATAAGGTCTGTTGTCCTCTTATTAGATTTTCATATTGTCCACTCCATTCAAGGTAATATCCTTCCGGAAGAATTCCCTTTTGATTATTGAGTTTAGCTATAGCATCTTTTACTGTCCCTCCGAGATCGCGGTCACGCACATTAAACATGACGGCCCCACGTAATAAAGCATTTTCAGAATTAATCATAGGTGGACCATCCTGAAGAGATACATTAGCCACAGATCCAAGTGCCACTTCACCGAAAGCCTTGCTTTGTAGGGGTATTCGCTTGATTCTTTCAATACTGTTTCTGTAATCCTGTGCAAGTCTTACATTAATACTGAATCGTTGGCGTCCTTCTATAGTCTGACCAATTGCACTGCCTCCCAGTGCAGCTTCAACGGTGGAGTTCACATCATCAATCGTTAAACCGAATCTTGCCAATGATGCCCTGTCAGGTTCCATATGCATATATTTCCCCCCAGTTATAGGTTCAACATACAGATCAGTTATGCCAGGAGTTCCTTCAAGCGCGTGTTTAATTTTTTCCGAAACCGATGCGATTGTATCCAGATGCTGCCCAAAAACTTTAATGCCGACATCAGTACGGATTCCGGTTGAAAGCATATTAATACGATTTATGATAGGCTGGGTCCATCCATTTACAACACCAGGAATCTGAAGCTTCCGATCCAACTCATTAATAATATCTTTTTTAGTAACTCCATCCCGCCATTGATCTTTTGGCTTAAGCATTATAATAGTCTCAATCATACTAATAGGAGAATTATCGGTTGCAGTACTTGCACGGCCAGCCTTTCCTAATACCTTTTCTACTTCAGGTACTGATTTAATTATTTTATCCTGTACTTGTAAAATACGCTTCGCTTCACCATTGCTGATATCCGGTAAAGTGACTGGCATGAAGAGTATGCTTTGTTCATCAAGTGGCGGGATAAATTCTGTTCCTACCCTCATCATCAGGGGCACCGTTATTAAAAGAGCAATTATATTGATTGCTATGGTCGTTTTTCTCCATTTTAATACCCATCGGATTATGGGTTCATAAATCCGTTCCAGTAACCGATTAACCGGATTTGCATTATCGGGGCGGAATTTTCCTTTCATGAAAAAGGATATTAATACCGGTGCGAGTGTAATAACCAACAATGCATCCACTACCATTATAAAAGTCTTGGTGTATGCAAGGGGGTGAAACATTTTGCCTTCCTGCCCGGTGAGCATGAAAACCGGAAGAAAGGAAGTAATGATGATAACAGTTGCGAAGAATACACCTCTGCTCACCTGTTTACTCGATTTTTCTATGGTCTGTAAACGTTCCTCTTCAGTGATCCAATTTTTATATGGCTTGTTGGTCTTTAACCAGTTTGCATATTTTTCTCCCAGGTGTTTATAGGCATTTTCACTCATTATAATCCCATTATCCACAATTACACCAATTGCAAGTGCTATTCCAGTCAGAGACATAATGTTGGAGGAGATTCCGAATCCATTCAGAAGAAGAAAACTGGCTGCTATTGTGACGGGTATCTGTATGATAATACTAAGGGCACTACGCCAATGGAAAAGAAAAATAATCACAACAAGTGACACTACTATCATTTCTTCAACGAGTGTTGTCTTAATGGAGGAAATAGACTCTTTGATAAGTTCTCCCCGGTCATAAACAATGTCGAATTTCACACCCTTAGGGAGGCCAAGGGAAATTTCCTCCATTTTTACTTTCACTCGGTCAATTACCTCCGAAGCGTTTTCTCCATAACGCATCACTACAATTCCTCCAACCTTTTCCCCTTCCCCATCCTGATCAAAAATTCCAAGTCGTGATTCTCCCGTCATTTGTACGGTTCCAATATCAGACACACGAACAGGTATTCCCCCATTATTTGCAATTGGTATATTTTCAATCTCCTCAACCGATTTGAGGTAGCCGCTCGTTTTGATGATATATCCAATATCACTCATTTCAAATTTCCTACCACCACTTTCATTATTATTAGAACGAATTGCTGCGATTACATCTGAAATAGATAATTTGAAATAAAGTAGTTTATTTGGCTGAATTGTAACCTGGTATTGCTTTTGAAATCCACCGAAGGAAGCGATCTCACTAACCCCAGGTACATTTTGCAATGCAAACCGGACATACCAATCTTGAATGGCCCGCTGTTCACCAAGGTCCATATTCTCTGCATTAAGGGTATACCAAAGAATGTGACCAACGCCGGTACCATCCGGCCCGAGCTGGGGACTTATGCCAGGTGGAAGACTCCTGCTAACGGTACTAAGCCTTTCCAAAACTCTTTCACGTGCCCAGTAGATGTCCACATCATCTTCGAAGATCACATAGATAAAACTCATTCCAAACATTGATGATCCCCGTACATACTTAATTCGTGGCAGACCTTGTAAGTTTGTAACCAATGGATAGGTGATCTGGTCTTCTACCAGCTGGGGCGCACGTCCCATCCATTCGGTGAACACTATTACCTGATTCTCCGAAAGATCCGGAATAGCATCGATCGGATTTTTCTTTATAGCAAATATTCCAGCAATGAAAAGGCCAAGCGACAATAACAAGACTATATATCTGTTACGCAGGCTCCATTCGATGAGACCATGTACCATAATCGAAAATTAGGGAGATAAAATAAAAGACATGATTATGCACTACAGCAATATTTATATTACTGAAGGATAATTTTATCAAATACGAATGGACCCAATAAAAAGAAAAATTGGATGACTGACCGTTCGGTGTGGCGCATTGGAGTTAGGTATGCGCTTTTCTGCGAAAAATACTTTTTCAGCAGTAAAATAAGAGAAATGAACCTCATTAATAATAGGTTCATAAGTGGTAAATAGATTTTCAGCTGCTTTTTTCTGATCCTGATCCAACTTTACAAAACATGCTTCATTATCACAACAACCTTTGCTCTCTGAAGAATGAATATCCATACCGCATTCAGAGCAGTTATTTTTACTCGGTTCAAACAAGCTCCAATCGGCCAGTTTGCCCATACAGTAGTGGATGTTTAATGCGATTCCTGTGCTTAGGGAAAGGTAAACAAATGCTAGTATGGTAAATAATATTCGCAAGGAGTAATAATATCTCAAAAATAAGTATAAATACAAGAGTGATATTACATAATTAGGAAATCGGTTTCAAAATTGTGGCAGCAAAAGCAAAGAATGCCATAAGTAAGCATAAAAAAGGGAATGCCATCGCATTCCCTGAATAAAGTGGAGAATACCGGAGTCGAACCGGTGACCTCTTGCATGCCATGCAAGCGCTCTAGCCAGCTGAGCTAATTCCCCAATTTTTAAGAACATATCCCCTTAAACAGGGTGTGCAAATATAGAACCCTGTTTGATACCAACAAAAATTTCCCGCCTATTGGCGGGAATAAAAATCGGATATAATATATAATGAATTCGACCTCTTAAGATTGTTTTATAACCTCGACGTTGATGAGAAGTTTAACTTCATCAGCTACTACAATGCCTCCTGCTTCTGTTACCGCACTCCATGCCAATCCATAATCCTGACGGTTGATTTTACCTGTTAATTCAAAACCAGCTACAGTATTTCCATAAAAATCATTCTGAATACCGCCAAACTCTACAGCAAGAGTTACATGCTTTGTTGTACCTCGAAGAGTTAAATCACCGGTTAACTGGTAATCATTCCCTGATTTATTCGTAAAAGAAGTGGAATGGAATTCTAATTTAGGATGACTTCCTGCATCAAAGAAATCTGCAGATTTAAGGTGTCCATCTCTTTGGTCGTTTCCGGTAGTGATACTATCAATATCAGCTGTAAAGTCAATTTTAGCATCTTTAAAATCATCGGATTCAGATTCTATTGTTCCTTCAAAACTGGTGAATTTTCCAGTTACTGTAGAAATTACGAGATGCTTTACTTTAAATGCAATTTCAGAGTGATTGTTATCAATTTTCCAGGTTGCCATAATGTTTGAGTTTTAATGATAAAGCAAAATTAATGTTTAAACATCGTTTAGCCAAATCTTATGCTGTTAATTATTTTCAAAATGGCAACAATAAAAAAAATCCAGCCAAAGCCGGATTTACTATTTGTTATGTTAAGCACTACGTTATTCCCCCCAAACCTCTTCCTCACCTTTAAGCCATTTTTTCACAAGCTCGGTGGTCACAGATTTTGGCCTTTCGAGTGGGAAAGAAAGTGCACGGCTCCATATCAGGCTGGCCATTACGCCCAATGCACGGCTAACACCGAACATGACAGTATAAAACTCATATTCTTTGAGTCCAAAATGAATCAGCAAGGCCCCACTATGTGCATCCACATTAGGCCATGGATTCTTAATTTTGCCGAGGCTCTGCAAAATTGGAGGCACAGTATCATATATATTCCATACTGTCTGGCAGAGGGGATCATCCGGCATATGCTTTTTACCAAATTCCATCTGGGCAGTAAATCGTGGGTCTGTTTTTCGCAAAACAGCATGTCCGTAACCCGGAACAACTTTACCGGCAGAAATGGTATCCTGCACATACGTAGCAATCTGCTCTTTAGATGGATTATCAGCGCCTAAATGCTCCTGCATTTCGAATATCCATTTAATTACTTCCTGATTTGCAAGTCCATGTAATGGTCCCGCAAGACCATTCATTCCCGCTGCAAAACTGAGATACGGATCACTTAGAGCTGAACCCACAAGGTGGGTGGTATGTGCTGATACGTTACCTCCTTCATGATCGGCATGAATTGTCATATATAGACGCATGAGCTCATGAAAGCCTTCGTTCTCATAGCCTAGCATGTGGGCAAAATTACCTGCCCAATCAAGCAGACCATTTGGTTGAATATGCTCATTGTTTTTATACTTCCTCCTATATACGTAAGCGGCAATTCTTGGCAACCTTGCTATAAGATCCATGGCATCATCAAAGGCATAATCCCAATAATCTTTTTTGTTCATGCCCTTTGAGTATTCCTTTGCAAAGTTACTTTCGGTTTGAAGCGCCATTATCCCTACCACGAACATTGTCATAGGGTGAGTACTGAGGGGTAGAGCATCGATGGTATTGAATACATGTGTAGGCACATGTGACCGTCGCTGCCATTTTGCAGTCATCTCGTTTACATCAGCTTCAGTTGGCAATTCACCATACAGCATCAAATGAAAAAGTCCCTCAGGCAATGGCTCGCTTCCATTTTTAGCTTTAGGTAACTTCACTTGTAATTCGGGAATTGAATAACCGCGAAAACGAATTCCTTCCTGGGAGTCAAGAAGTGAAGTTTCAGAAACCAATCCAGTCATTCCACGCATACCCTGGTAGATCTGGGATAAATGCACATCTCCAATCTTTTTGTTACCATGCTCTTTCAATAGGTCTTTGATTTCGGCTCCTGCCGCATCCGCTTTTGATTTGAATTTCTCTTTGTATGTGTCCATTAAGAACAATTTATATATGTACTATCGTTAGAATTTCCGACTTGCTATAACCAATAAAATTAGCTATTGTCAGTGGTACAACAAAGATTATTTGATATCAGTGCTGAATGTAAGCCATTAAAATCCAATGATAATTATTTTGGAGCATTCCGGTAAAGCCACCATGCAACAACAGCGAATATTATATTTGGAAGCCAGGCAGCCAGTGCGGGCGGGAAACTGCCTTTTGTAGAAAAAACGGTTGAGAATCTATCCATCACTACGAATAATGCCGCGGTAACTATTCCAAATGCCATATGAAGCCCACTACCGCCCCTCGTTTTTCTTGCCGCAACGGCCACTCCCATGATCGCAAGTATGAAAACAGAAACCGGTGTTGCAAAGCGGCGGTATAATTCTACTTTATAGGTATTAAGTCCCTCTGTTCCCCGCTGTTCTTCCCGCTGGATGAAAGTATACAACTCAGGTGTTGTAAACTTATCTTTCATGTATTCATCCCGACGTAATTCATCGGGTTTCATATTCAGGTCAACGATGATAAACTGGTGTCGAACTACTGTTTCTTTCAGCCCGTCAATCTTTCTTTCAAATGCATTTTCCGCACGCCATTTCCGGGTTGCAGTATCCCATCTGATGTAATCTGAACGCAGATTATAGAACACCTGGTTATCCTTTACCTTTTCGAGAAAAAAACTACTGGCTGATTTATTGAGCGTGTCATAATATTTCATTCCAACAAACGTGTTGGTATCTGCCCTGAAATAAAAATCCCGGCTACCTCCCTGCCCTGCATAATAAGTGCTGTGCTTGTCAATATATGTCTGCTTAAATGAACTATGGATCTCATTAGCTCTCGGAATTACATACGCATTTGCCCAAAGCATTAATAGCGAAAGCAGGGTCGCTCCCATCAGGTAAGGACGTAACATCCTGTTATATGGAATACCAGCTGCGAGAATGGCAACCGTTTCAGATCTGCCTGCCAGTTTAGATGTGAAGAATATAACTGATATAAATACTATCAGTGGGAAGATCATTGAAATTATGAAGGGGATAAATCCAAAATAATACTTGGTAATAATCCCGGTAAATGGTAGCCCCGATTTAACAAAATCATCTGTTTTTTCACTGGCATCTATAACCATTGCAATAATGGTGATCGTGAGGATGGTGAACACGAAGGTCACCATGAATTTTTTAAATATATACCAGTCGAGGATCTTCATTTATTTCTCTGTTACCACAATCAAAAGTAGGCGAAATATATGTTGAATTAAGGTTAAGAAGATCAGCATCTGGTTTTAAGCACAGGGATCATCTCATTTTTCCAGCGTTGGAAATCTCCGACGATAATATGTTCACGCGCCTGTTTTACAAGCCAGAGATAGAAACCCAGATTATGTATACTCGCAATCGTTAATCCAAGTATCTCCTTTGCTTTTACAAGGTGACGTAAATAGGCCTTACTATAATAATTACTGAAATTGCAATCAATCCCTTCATCAATAGGTGAAAAATCCTTTTCCCATTTTTTATTATCTATGTTTATTACCCCTTTGCTTGTAAACAACATAGCATTCCTACCATTACGTGTTGGCATAACACAATCAAACATATCCACCCCTAAGGAAATATTCTCCAGAATATTCCAGGGAGTACCTACACCCATGAGATAGCGGGGCTTATCTTCAGGCAGGTTTTCGCAACAGAGTGCAGTAAGTTCATACATCATTTCTTCAGGTTCGCCCACACTAAGACCGCCAATAGCATTACCCACTGCCCCTTTCGAAGAAATGTATTCGCAGGATGCCTTCCTGAGATCAGCAAAAGTGCTACCCTGTACAATAGGGAAAAGGTTCTGCGAATATCCATACAGGTCAGGGGTTTCAGCCAAACGGTTAACACATCTGCTTAACCATCGATGGGTTAGGTCCATAGATTTCCTGGCATATTCATAATTGCTGGGGTAAGGCGGACATTCATCAAAGGCCATAATGATATCTGCACCAATCACCCGTTGAATATCCATTACACTTTCGGGGGTGAACATATGCTTTGACCCATCTATATGCGATTGAAACAATGCTCCATCTTCCGTCAGCTTTCGGTTACCAGCCAGCGAAAACACCTGGTAGCCACCGCTATCTGTAAGGATGGGGTGATTCCAGCCATTGAAACGGTGTAATCCCCCTGCTGCCTGTAATACCTCCGTTCCAGGTCTGAGGTAAAGATGATAGGTATTACCAAGTATGATTGTTGCCTTAACCTCATCCTGCAATTGCTGCTGTGATACTGCTTTAACGCTACCTACTGTACCCACGGGCATGAATATGGGTGTTTGAATACTGCCATGGTCAGTGTTAATGATACCCGCCCGTGCTTTGGACGATGGATCCTGATGCTGGAGACAGAAAGAAAGTGCTGACATGGCCGCAAAGGTAGGGGCTGCGATGGAGTTATCCCCAGTTGTTGATGATTCACATGCCAATAATCTTAACCTAAACGTATTTTTGTAGTCAGCAGACAAAACACCCCAAGCCCAGATGTTTATGGATTTATCGCAGCTTCAGTTTAACTGGCGGCTCACCGCCTTCGTCATTTTTTGTGTCATCAGTTTTATCCAACTCCTATATTATTGGGGATTTTTCAGCAGATTGGCTTTTTTCAGGAAAAAACCTAAAGAAATCAATCAGCAACATCCTGTTTCAGTTGTAATCTGCGCTCGCGATGAGGCTGGTAACCTGGCAAGAAACCTTCCCGGAGTCTTGTTCCAAAAATATCCCAGCACTCACGAGATCCTTGTCGTTAATCATAATAGTCAGGATGATACCCGCTACCTCCTGGAAGAATTCAGGAAAACATTCAAAGGACTGGAAATAGTTAATCTGGAACAGGAGGCGAAAGGAATACCCGGAAAAAAATACCCACTCTCGATGGGTATCAGAGAAGCAAATCATGAGGTGCTACTCCTGACAGACGCGGACTGTGTACCCGCTTCTGAACATTGGCTATACAAAATGCAGGACGCCTATGAACCAGGCGTTGATATTGTATTAGGGTATGGGGCCTACCACAAACGGCCAGGCTTATTAAACAAACTTATCCGTTTTGAAACTTTTCATACCGCACAGCAATACCTTTCATATGCGCTCGCAGGAATACCTTATATGGGAGTTGGACGAAACTTATCCTATAAAAGAGAACTATTCCTGAAAAATAAAGGTTTTAGTTCCATCAACCACTTACCCGGGGGAGATGATGATCTGTTCATAAACAAAGTTGCCACTGCAAGCAATGTAAAGGTGGTACTTGACCCGGAAGCTTTCACTTTGTCTGAAGCAGAAAAGACATTCGGGAACTGGTACCGTCAGAAGACCAGACATTATACTACAGGTAAATACTATCGGCCCATGTTCAGATTTTTACTTGGATTGTATACCCTCTCCCTGTTTCTTTATTATCCATTATTCCTTTTAAGCCTATTGGTATACAACTGGCAACTTACGCTCGCAGTTTTTGGATTGCGATTTATCAGTCAGGCCCTGATAAATTACCGCTCAATGATCAAACTGGGTGAAAAAGATCTATGGGCCTTGTGGTGGCTCTATGATATTTGGATGTTCTTTTATTATTGCATCTTTGCAATTGCATTATGGAAAAAACCCCGTCAAAACTGGAGCTGATCGAGAAATATTTTACTGATTTTACTCCCAGGCAAAAAGAACAACTTAATGCTCTGGGGGATTTGTATCTCAATTGGAATAGTAAGATCAATGTAATCTCCAGAAAGGATATAGACCACCTTTATGAAAATCATGTATTGCATTCACTGAGTATTGCCGCAGCTTTTTCATTTCCTCCCGGATCAAAGATTATTGATATTGGTACTGGGGGTGGGTTTCCTGGAATTCCCCTGGCCATTTTTTTTCCCGAATCCGAATTCCTGCTGGCAGATAGTATCAATAAGAAATTAACGGTGGTAAAAGAGGTAGTAAATGCCATTGGTTTAACGAATATATCTACCCGGCATGGCAGGGTGGAAGAAATCCGCGACCGGAAGTTTGATTATGCTGTGAGCAGGGCGGTTGCACCCTTAAAAACGCTCTGGCAATGGAGCCGACCACTCCTCCTTAAACGCCCTTCAGAAGGTGAGTATCCGGCATCGGGACTAATCTGCCTTAAAGGCGGTGATCTCTCCCAGGAAATCTCAGAGAGTGGTGTCAAGCCTCATGTACTTGAAGTATTTAGCCTTTTCCCGGAAGAATTTTTCCGCGAAAAATATGTGATTTATGTACACCGGTAACTCTCCACAATTACCACTTTGTGGTATTGCAGAAATCATATATAAGCGCAACTTTGCACTATGGCTATAACTGTATGTATTGTAGATGACACTCACGATATAAGGCTGGCCCTTGAAGAGATCGTTCAGCTTTCGGAAGAATTTCAATTGTTGGGAAGTTTTTCTAGTGCCGAAGAGGCGATAAGCAAAATGCCATTGCTACAGCCCAAAGTAGTTTTGATGGATATAAATCTTGGAGGCATGAGTGGTATTGAATGTGTGAGAAGAATGAAGCCCGAAAATCCTGAAATTCTTTTCATGATGTGCACCGTGTATGAAGAGGATGAAAAGATCTTCGAAGCTCTCAGCGC
The DNA here is from genome assembly GCF_000814325.1 of Flavihumibacter sp. ZG627. Classification (GTDB taxonomy): domain Bacteria; phylum Bacteroidota; class Bacteroidia; order Chitinophagales; family Chitinophagaceae; genus Flavihumibacter. Next base: position 210,795 of record NZ_JPHF01000004.1, read on the forward strand.
CGGGGCAAGCGGATATATTCTCAAGAAAACCTCGCCCGCCAAATTACTGGAGGCCATTAGAGAACTCAATGAAGGTGGGGCTCCCATGAGTACCCAGATTGCCCGCAAGGTAGTAGCTGCCTTTCAGCATAAACCAGTTACTCCGGAAATTGCAGACATCTCAAATACGGCATTGGGAACAATTGGCATTCTCTCCAACAGGGAAAGGGAAATCCTCGAACTCCTTGCAAAAGGATTACAATACAAGGAAATATCTGCCCAACTTTTCATTACCGGAGAAACAGTTCGTAAACATGTATATCATATTTATGAAAAACTACATGTAAGCAACCGGGTAGAGGCTGTAAACAAGTATTTCGGTCGATAAAATACCCACTTTGTGGTATATACAGGAAAAAAATGCGCTGTATTTTTGGGTCGCAACAAGAGAGGGATGCCTCAAATATTGTTAATCATTAACCTTACCTACTGATTCGCCGCCCGTTTTTGGCTTATCATAAATGATAATGCCGCTGCTAAGCAACGGCATTATCATAATTATGGAATAGTGATCACCAGTTCAGATCAAGTGTATTATCCTTTGGATTCACATCAGCCATACGGCCTGAAGGATCAATTTCCACCTTAACGATATCCTGAAGCCTTCTCGATGTACTTACCTCGTATGTAGGATGCGTCCACTTCCATGCTTCATATGTCTTGTTGTTCATTTTCGGCTCTTCCACCCCTTTAGCACCAAACATAAGGTACATTGGCACATAATGCAATTCTTTAGAACCATCACGGAAAGTAATCATAACATCAACTGGCATTGGCATCTTACCACTTCGTTTCAACCTGATACGGGTTTCATTACCACGTTCGAATAAACTATCAATACCATAATCGATTGTTTTGGTTGTATTAACCCAGTATTCACGGTACCAGTCCAGTTTCATACCACTCCTTTTTTCTGCTACCCTAATAAAATCATTGACATTGGGATGTTTGAATTTCCAGGTATTGTAATAGTCAAGCAGAATGCGATCGCGCGTTGCTGCCCCAACGATATATCCCAGTTGTTCAAGAAATATCTCCCCTTTTGAATACGCAGCGATACTGTAAGCGAAATTGGTTTCATAATGATCTGAATGGGTGGTCATTGGTTCTTCTTTACCACTGCGTACCAATGCAAAATAATTCTGGTATGCTCCGGCATGCGGATTCTGCATTGACTTCTCATCAGCGATTCTCCGGGGCCCTGTGCCCTCTGCTGACCTTGTTACTTTCTCTTCGAAACTTACATCGCGGTAATAGCGATCCACCAGGCTTTCTGCATAAGAAGTGAAACCCTCATCCATCCATGCATAGAGGCTCTCATTTGTGGCAAGAACCATCTGGTACCAGTTATGCATCCATTCATGGAAAGCTGTTCCCAAACTTGGACCGCTGAGTAAAGTTGACATCGGGTATTCCATACCCCCATCACCCCCTTGTATAAATGAATATTGCTTATAAGGATATTTCCCAAAGTTTTTCTCTATAAACGGAAGTACCTTAACCGCTGCATCAGCAATCTTCGTCCATGCATCATCATTTTTGGTGTCGTTCTCCTTATAATTATAAAGTACGTGAATGGTAGGGCCCTGGGGAATTTTCCTTACTATATGCCTGAACTCCGGATCAGCGGCCCACATGAAATCGTGTACTTCAGGTGCAATGAAATGCCAGGTGAGTTTCGAACCCGTAGGTTGGGTTACCCTGGAACCAGGGGCTTCATAACCATAGCCTATCTGCTGAGCATTCTGTAAATACCCGGTACCACCAAGAATATAGTTTCTATCAATTGAAATCTTTACATCAAAATCACCCCAAACGCCGTGAAATTCACGTGCTACATAAGGTGTAGGGTGCCAGCCCTCAAAATCATACTCGCAAATTTTGGGGTACCATTGACTCATACTATAACGTACACCAGTGGTTGGATTATCCCTGCCGGAGCGACGGATCTGCAAAGGCACCTGGGCTTCAAATTCCATATTAAAAACCACCTTGGTTTTAGGTAAAATTGGTTTTGTCAGCGTAACTTCCAATATAGTTTCATGCACCTTGAATGATTGAACCATACCATTCATTTTTAGCGAAAGGATCTTCTGGTAACCCATTTCTTCAGGTTTCAGATTCTGTATCCGGTCACGAACCCGTCCATCCCAATCCTGGCGGTTATTTGAATGTACGACCTTGCCGAGTTCGCGACTGCGGGCATCCATCATACTGTTGGGCTGGAACGCATTCCAATACAAATGATAAAAAACACGGTGAAGGGTATCCGGAGAATTGTTAGTGTACTCCAGATGTTGCTTACCTGTAAACCGGTTTGTATTTACATCCATATTGATGTCCATTTTATAACGGACACGCTGTTGCCAACCGCTTGTTTGCGCATGTGTTAAACTAAGGCTGCCAACAACAAATAGTAATAACAAAAAATACTTCATTTTCTTGTATGTGTTAGATTGATGCGATGATCTGCAAATTTCAGTAAAAATGCCTAATGCAATAAATAAAGCAGGGTCCAGAATAATCTGAACCCCGTAGCATTAATAATATTTATTATATCAGAGCGTGAGCTTGTCTTTTAATAATCTTCCGTTTGATGCAAAGATAAGGTCCCGCTTATTCAGGTCCGATTTGCGAACTAGCAAACGGTACTCAAGGTGATCATCGGGATAAATCAACTGGTAATAACTGTCAATCTCCCAGTCTGCATATTTACTTTTTGAAAGCCCCTCTTCCACGGCATCAGGAACATCATCTTCGGTTATATCTTTCTGTGAGCTTATCCAAGTACCATCATTTTTAAATCCAGCCTCATAACGATCATTATTCATCTGGAAGTATACAACATAATGTGTGAGCTTATCCTTCCATTCAACACTTTCCGCATTGCGATACTTGTATTTGAAAGCATCGGTGACCACTGCCGGAATCTTCCTGATCTGTGCCCATCCTTCTTTGGGAAGGCTTACAAATGAAAGAAATAAAATTGCGATGATCGCTGATCTCATGATTGTTATGGTTTATTCAATGCAAATATCCTATGCATCCTGATAATGAAATCATAAAAAATTAAGAATTGACACCTGCAACAACCAGTACTATCTCCCCTTTAACAGTTTTGCCACTGAAATAACCCGCTACTTCCAAAAGAGTTCCCCTTTTATTCTCCTCAAACATTTTAGTTAACTCCCTGCTTACACAGCATTGCCTTTCACCACCAAAATATAAGGCGAGTTCTTCCAGTGTTTTAACCAATCTCATGGGAGATTCGTAAAATACCATGGTCCTCTCTTCTAAGGCCAGCCTCTTTAACATTGTCTGCCTTCCTTTTTTTGGTGGAAGAAACCCTTCAAAGCAAAACCTGTTGATCGGGAGTCCGCTATTTACCAATGCAGGAACAAAAGCGGTAGCCCCAGGCAAACACTCAACCCTGATGTCATGACGAATGCATTCACGTACTAACAGGAAAGCAGGATCAGATATTCCGGGAGTACCCGCATCAGTTAATACAGCCATTTTTTTTCCACCCACCAGTTGTTCTACAAGATGCTGCAGAACTTTATGTTCGTTATGCTGATGATACGGACTTAATGGTTTCTGAATATTATAATGTGTTAACAACCTCGCCGAATTCCGTGTATCCTCAGCCAGGATCAGATCTACCGTACCCAGCACTTCCAAAGCCCTTAGTGTTATATCCTGCAGGTTTCCAATGGGCGACGGAACTAAGTAGAGCATCGGGAAATTTTGTTAGAAGAAGAACAAGGTTCTTAAGATCAATTGATGGTGATCTCAAATTGTTCCATTACAGGATTTGCGAGAAGTTTTTTTGCAGCTTGCTCAGCAATAGATCTGGCTTCATCCCCGTCGGCCGCTTCAACCTGCAGTGTAATGTTTTTTCCTATGCGAACATCAGTTATTGCGTTGAGTCCAAGATTTCCCAATCCACCCATAACAGCCTTGCCCTGAGGATCAAGGAGTTCTTTAAGGGGCATTACTTTAACCTGTACAGAGAACGTCATTCTTTTCGGTTTTTGAGGGCCAAAGATACAATAATGTATGCAAGGAAAATAACGGGCATGGCCGCCCATTTCAATGCAATAGCTGAAATTATTGCAATGGCGAGAATTATGAGTTTGGGAATATTGCTTTGTACACTGTAGTCTTTAAACTTCAATGCCATGATGGGTAATGTACTTACCATTAGATAACTCAACACCAGTATTATGGCATAAAGTACCCATCTGTTCGACAGGATATTAATCACTGTTTCACTATTTGTATTCCAATAAATAAGTGGCATTGAGGCAACTACTAATCCGACAGCAGGAACCGGAACGCCTTTAAATCCATATGACTGACTTTCATCAATATTGAATCGCGCGAGACGGTATGCTGCAGCACAGGGAATAAGGACTGATGGCAGTAACCAGATTAAACTGGTATCAAGGCCATTCTCATCTGCAGCAAAACTTAACCTCAGAAACTGGTATAGGATTAATCCCGGTGCCACGCCAAAACTCACAACATCAGCCAATGAATCCAGTTGTTTACCCATTGCACTACTAGCTTTCAAAAGGCGTGCAATAAAACCATCAAAGAAATCAACAACTGCGGCTATAGCTATGAAAAGTGATGCAAGCCAGATCTTTTCAGGCATATCAACCATATACTGCCCTGCTGATCCGTTCACCATGGTTATGCCATTCTGAAGAATGACAATTATTGCCATGAAGCCAAAAACAAGATTTAAAAGGGTAAAGAGATTCGGAATTTGTTTCATGCTTTGTTCAGGGTTTACTTAAGCAGTTATTTTTTCATAAGTTTTTCTATCTCTTCAGCAGTAATGGGAATATTTTCGAATAAATCCTTATTACCTGTTCTGGTGATCCAGACATTGTTTTCTATACGTACCCCCATTTGTTCTTCTTCAATATAAATTCCTGGCTCGATCGTAAAGACCATTCCTGCTCTTATTGGTTCGGTTCGGGTACCAAGGTCGTGAACATCTATTCCAAGATGATGGGATATTCCATGGTATAGGTATTTCCGATATGCCCTGTTTTCCGGATCTTCATTCTTTACAGCATCCTTCGTTAACAAACCAATTTTCAGGAATTGTTTCGTAGCCTCATCCCCAACCTTCTCCGTATAGTTGAGGATTGTTATGCCAGGCTTTAATATTGATTTTGCATAATTGTGTAAGGCCAGGCATGCATTGTACACCTCTTTCTGACGTTTTGTAAATTTCCCATTTACCGGAATGGTGCGGGTAAGATCTGCACAGTAGCCGCCATACTCTGCCCCGAAATCCATAAGGATAAGTTCACCATCTTTGCATTCCTCACTATTACTTACATAATGAAGTGTCCTGGCCCTGTCACCACTGGCGATTATACTACCATAGGCCGGACCGGTGGCTCGGTTTCGGAGGAACTCATGGTAGATCTCCGCTTCGATCTCATATTCCATTACACCAGGCCTGATGAATTTCAACAATCTACGGAAAGCCTTCTCCGTTATATCAACAGCTTGCTGCATTACCACAATTTCCTGGGGCGTTTTTATGGCACGAAGTGCCTTAAGGATACGCGCGCTTCTACGATACTGGTGAAGAGGATATCGCTTGCGCATTTCCTCTGCATAACGATAATCCCTCACAGGCACCAGATTTGCTTTCCTGTCATTCTCATTCGTATTCAGATAGATAGTTTCCGCCAGGTGGATCATTGGTTGCAATAGGGCATCTAAGCTATCAAGCCAAACAATTGTTTTAATGCCCGATATGGCAGTGGCCTCCTCCCGGCGGTGGCGCCGCCCATCCCATTTCTCCTTGAGCTCGTTTGGCCTCACAAGTACTAAAATCTCCCTGTATTTTGGATCAGGGTTGGCGGGGAATAAAATCAACATTGTATCCTCCTGTTCAATGCCGGTTAGCCAGTATAAATCAGAATTCTGCTTGAACCTGAAGAGTGCATCGCCATTTGTAGGCAGCTCGTCATTACTATTGAAAATAGCTATGGAACTTGCTTCCATTCCCTTTACAAACCTCTTCCTGTTTTCAATAAATATCTTTGGATCCAGCGGCAAATATTTCATATTCAGACATTTCGGGTGGCTAAAATAACCATGATTTTCGCTATTGCTGAAAAAAAGTGGATTTGGACAGATATTGTGAAAAAAACTGAGTCATAGAACAAATAAAAAAATAGCCATCCTTCAAGCTAACAGTTGTTAGTATGTGTTTTTAAGTCAAAAAAGAAGCATTTTGCTGAACATTATTTAAAAAAATGGCTGTTTTTTTAAACAAATTCTATAGTGTTAGATGGACGCATTGTTAGTACTCTTAATTTTCAACCCATAGATTTGCGCTAACAAACGATTGTTCGAATATGTCAGTACCTACCATTATGTTTCCTGTTGACCAACTGGTAAATATTGGTCTCCATGCAGCAGATAATGTGCATTATCAATTAAGCCCGGAAGAATTAGTCCAGGATACACTTCGTTTAGGTGAGGGTGTATTAAATGATACGGGAGCACTGGTGATCAGGACGGGTGAATTTACCGGCCGGAGTCCAAAAGACAAGTTCATCGTTAAGGACGATCTTACTACCAATACAGTTCACTGGAATGAGTTTAATATCGGAATCGACGAAAAGTACTTCTTCATCATTAAGAAGAAAATCACCGATCACCTTGCCAAATGCCCTGAAATCTGGGTTCGTGACGCTTATGCATGTGCAGATAGCCGTTACAGGTTGAATATCCGGATAATTAATGAAAAACCCTGGATCAATCTCTTTTCATACAATATGTTTCTTCGCCCTACTGAAGAGGAATTGGAAACCTTCAAACCAGAATGGACGATTTTTTCAGCACCCGACCTTTTGCTTGATCCGGCAGAATGCGGCACCCGTCAGCATAATGCTGCTGTGATCTCTTTCCGCCATAAAACAATCCTCATTGCAGGAACAGGGTATACCGGTGAAACCAAGAAGGGCATTTTCAGTGTACTGAATTATATATTACCCCAGGAGCGGAATGTCCTTAGCATGCACTGTTCAGCAAACATGGGAAGGGATGGTGAAACCGCACTTTTCTTTGGACTCAGCGGAACTGGCAAAACAACTTTGAGTGCTGATCCGAAAAGAAAGCTCATCGGAGATGATGAACACGGCTGGACGGATGACAATATTTTCAATTTTGAAGGTGGCTGTTATGCAAAATGCATTGGGTTAACTGAAGAGAAAGAGCCTGAAATATATAACGCCATACGACAGGGCGCCCTGCTGGAGAATACCATGTTTTTTGATGGAACAAACCGAATTAATTTTGACGACGGATCTATAACGGAGAATACCCGGGTATCCTATCCTTTGGATTTTATCAGTAATGCACAGGAACCTTCACTGGGCAATATTCCAACGAATGTTTTCTTCCTTACATGCGACGCATATGGTGTTTTCCCCCCCCTTAGCAAACTCACAACAGAGCAGGCCATGTACCAGTTCATATCTGGTTATACCGCAAAAGTTGCAGGAACTGAAGCTGGGGTTACAGAACCAAAATCAACCTTTAGCGCTTGTTTCGGCGCTCCTTTCCTTCCACTTCATCCAGGAAAATATGCTGAAATGCTGGGGGAAAAATTGCGTAAGCATAATGTAAAAGTTTGGCTGGTTAATACCGGATGGACAGGTGGCCCTTATGGTATAGGTCACAGAATGAAACTTTCTTACACCCGCGCAATGATTACAGCAGTGCTGGAAGGCAAAATGGAAACACCTAAATATGAAACACATCCTGTATTTGGAATGGAAATGCCGCTGGAATGTCCCGGCGTTCCATCTGAGGTTCTGAATCCACGCAATACCTGGCCAGACAGTTCTGCCTATGATTACAAGTGCAAGGCACTGGCAAATCAGTTTCTGGCAAATTTTGAAAAGTATGCTTCAGGAGTGTCAGCTGAAATTTTAGCAGCTGCTCCTAAAGTTTAGTTTTATAGTTTTCGGTCTCAAACGTTGCTTGCAGTCCGCCCCGTTCACGGGGCGGAATTTTTTTGCCATATTTTAGCATTCACCCACACCACCTGAAAGAGGAGTTTTGCATCTTTGCTCTGGACAAATGTTTAATCCATGATTCTACCTTACTTAATGATAATATTGGGCGGCATCGGAATTTTAAATACCCCGGTGAATCAGCATAAATTTTCTATTCCCTTTAAAACCGGAATTACCCTTACACATACATCTCCCAGATCTGAAAAAGAAGCAATTAACTGGCGCAATCGTCGTATCCTTAACTGGTCCGATTTTAAAGGCGCACCAATAGAAAGCTCAAATAATGCTGCGTTGACAAGTACCTCTATTCTAATTAACTACGGCTATGATGAAAATGAACTTACCTACCAGTTGAAATGCAATTTTTATCCGCATAAATCTTGGACCAAAGTAGAGAAGGTATACATCCTGGCCCATGAACAAGGTCATTTCGACATATCACAGTTATATACACGAAAATTGCATAAAGCCCTCAGTGAGTATAAATTCAGGCATGCAACGGTGGAAAAAGATATTCAACTTATCTACCAGCGGATCACACAGGAGCAGGCCAGTTATCAGCAGTTGTATGATAAGGAAACAAACCATTCAAGACACAGGGACAAGCAAGTACTTTGGCAGCAAATCATAGAAGATCAGCTCGAGTCACTTAAGCATTATGCTAATTATCCTCAATAGCTTCTTCAGCAAATAGACTCATTCCGAATTTTTTGACCAATAATTATAATAAGCGCTTCCCATTTCTAATAATTCCTGATGACTGCCCGATTCCCTGACCATACCATTTTCTATAAGATGGATTGTATCTGCATTAATTATATTTCTAAGGCGGTGAGTGATCAAAATTATCGTTGTACCAGCTTTCTTTAAATCCAGAATCAATTGATTTATACAGTTTTCACTTATTGCATCAAGATTAGCTGTTGACTCGTCAAGAATCAATATCTCAGGATTTCTGTACAATGCTCTTGTAATCCCGATCCTCTGCTTTTGTCCGCCCGATAAGTTAGTACCTTTCTCTCCTATTTTGGAATAATAACCATCAGCCATTTTTTCAATAAACTGGTCTGCACCTGTGCTTCTGCAGAGTTGAATAATTCTTTCCAGATCAGGTGCCGGATCACCAATGGCAATGTTTTCTATGATCGTTCCATTAAACAGATCTATTTGCTGAGGAACAACTCCTACATAATTCCGCAAGCTATTATTATTAAAATATGTAATGTCAAAATCGCCTATGAATATTTTTCCTTCTTTTAATGGATAGAGATTCAACAGCAATGATATAATGGTGGATTTTCCACATCCGCTTTCCCCTACCACAGCAGTAATGCTGGATTTCCTGATCCGGAATTCAAGATTAGTAAAGATCATACTCCGGGGGCCATAACTAAAACAAACATTACTGAATACAATGTCACCACCCATTGGGCTATTTAGTTCTAATAATGGTACTCCTGAAATTTGTTCTGCATCAAGATCTATCACTTCAAATAATCTTTCTGCAGCAATTGTCGCATCCTGGATCATTTTACCCGAACCAATCAGTGAAGCAACCGGACCAGTAAAATATCCAATCAGTGAATAAAAACTCAACAGTTCTCCGGCCGATAATTCCTGTTTCATTACAAACCAGGCGCCAATCCATAGTACAACGATGATCAATAGCCGATTGATAAATTCGGAACTTGTTCCTATGAAAAGATTATAAAGTCCGGACTTATATCCAGTGTTAATTAAACTGAAAAAACTATCCTCTGTTCGTTCTACCACATATTCACCCAGGTTAAGTCGCTTTACTGTGGAAGCATTGTGAAGTCCTTCAACGAAGCATGATTCAAGTTCAGCAGACCTTTCCATTATGCTACGCTGCCATTTTCTATTCGTTTTTGCGGCAATCTGATATAGTAGAAGATAAACAGGAAGTACTGCCATAACAATTAACGCAAGCTTCCAATAGTATAGAAACATCAAAACTACAGTGAACAATACAATCAGGACACTTACCATAAGGCTAAGAGCCAATTCATTTATGAAGATCCGGATCTTTATTGCGTCTCCCACCCGGCTTAAAATTTCGCCCACCCGCATTGTGTCAAAAAATCGTACAGGAAGACGAAAGAGGTGTTTATAATATCCTGTTACCAATCTTGCATCCAAAGCCTGTCCTATCTTTAATCCAATAAGAGATCTGCATAAGCCGATCACAACCTGAATGATAATAAGAATAATCATTATGGAACTCATCATATGCAATAACTCCAAACTGGAATTACCAATAACATCGTCGATGAGTTTCTGTATGTAGATGGATGTGGCGAATCCCAGGAGCGTATAAACGATGGCTCCCAGCAAAGCCTGCAGCATATCAGGATAGTGGGGCTTAACCAGTTCCATGAATCTTGAAGAAACAGAGAGTTTTCTGTTCTTTGGTGTAAAACCTGGCTGTGGAGCAAACATCACTATCACACCCGACCATTTTGAAAGAAACAGATCCAGACCCTCCGATTCAGTTTTCCCCGTAGCCGGATCCATATACTCTACTACTAATTTTCTTATCCTGTATACAACCACATAGTGCTGCAATCCTGAATTGAGTACCAGGTGTGCGATCGCGGGTAATTGAACCAGGGAGAGATTATCTTTATTTGCCCTAACAGCCCTTGCACTCAATCCAAATGCTTCGGCGGCCTCCTTCAATCCTAGTAAACTAGTGCCTTGCTGATCGGTTCCCGCATATTGCCGAATCTGACTAACAGTAACGAAGGTGTCGTAATAATCCAGTATTGAGGCAATACATGCAGCACCACAATCGGTGATATCACGTTGCCTGATAGCTTTGACCTTTTTCATTTCAGAACTATATAGCAGTTACAGGATCGAGCCAGTTCTCCAGTTTATCAAAAAGCAATTGCCACAATGTTCTGCGTGTGATAATAAAGCGTGCCTCCAGACCAAGTCCCTTTTTCAGCCTTGCCTTAAACCCATTATTAGAACTAAGTTCCAACTGGCTAATGGAACATCGAATCCTGAATACCGAACGGTTATCCATGATCGTCTGGTCATCATCAATTTTCAGGACTCTGCCGGAAACCGTTCCGAATGTTTTGTGATCATAAGCATCTACACGAAAGCTTACAGGTTGGAGATCATATAGAAAGCCCACATCTTCAGTATTAACATAACACTCAGCAATAAGTGTATCTTCTGGTGAAACTGAACAGAAGGTTTCTCCCGCCTGAATTGTATTGCCTTCATACCTTGAATTAACACCCATTATTATTCCGCCTACTGGTGCAGTTATCATCAGTTTTTTCTTCTCAGCATTAATTTGCCTTGATCGTGAATCAAGCTCGTGCATATCCTGGTTTAACTTCTGTTTTTCCTCACTCCATCTTGAAAGCTGTTGGTGCCAGTAACTCCTTGCATTATATTCCGCTTGCCTTAATTCTTTTAATTTAAGCTCGTACTCTGATCTGGCAATAATCTTATCCTCCAATAAAGCAGAGGCCGTGGCTTCTTCATTTTTTGCATATTGAAGCAATAGATTTTTTTCCTGGTAAACTTGTTGAAAACCTTTTAGCTGCTGCCTGTAGGCGTCACTATTAATTACTACTGAATTGGACAAATACGGCTGGCGGATCAATGTCAATTGTTCCAGGTCTTCCAGTAGTTTCCGCTTTCTTTTCAGCTCTTCGCTGAATTGAGATTCAATAATTGATTCATGCTCCCCGTTTAACAGTGCAAGCACTGCTCCCTTTTGTACGCGTTGCCCCTCCTTTACATACAGGCTGTCTATCAGACCCGAGATACCCGATCTTACCATTGTCCTTTCAAGAGCGGGTCGAATTTGTCCATGTGATTTAACTACCACATCCATTTTTAAGAACCTTCCGGACCCTATTAAAATTAAGACCAGGAAAATGGATACCAAATAAAGTATCCTGACAGAACCGGGTAGTCGTCCAGCCAATATTCTCTGCTGCTCAAATACTTTATTTGCCATGACTTTAGCCTATGGTTTGGTGTAAAAGGCCGGACGATATTATTCGCCGGCCTTATTGTTACTTTTTGTCGGAAGTTGAAAGAGATGCCTGGTAGTCCATAGCTGTTTCTGCAAGTGTCACTATAGATTTTACAATTGTTCCACCAATCTGACCTATGGTATACCAAAAGCCTTCACCTGATTCAGCACCACCATTGATTGTCACCAGCTCATCGGCGGTGAGTTCATTTAAGATTGTATTTTCCATTTTAATTTGTTTTATTATTTTTTATCAAAATTCCATCCGGCTATAAAGCCCTGAACCATCTCTTCTGCGGCCACAAATAAATTTGTAGTCACATTTATCAAACTGAGTGATGCTGAAGGCAGCAAAAGGTCTCCGCCATTTATCTCCATCATTTCAGAGCATTGCAACTCATCAAATTCCACTTCACATAAACTTACCTGTTCCATACTTCTTGAATTTTTAATGATGTATTCTTCTTTTGTCACTGGCCGGCAACGGGCATTACAATACAAATCTTCCCTTTACACGTGTTATAATTAATTACATCACTAAGCTAATACATCCCCTAACCTGTGGTAAGCGTGTTATAACGGTAAAATTTCAGGTATAAAAAAATCCGCTCAATGAGCGGATCTTCACCAATTATTTGTACTCTAAAAAAAGTTAAAACAGACCATATAATTGCGCATCCACTTTCCGGATGATGTCTCCCAGGTCTTCCTCGTTCTCTGCAAATTTATTTTTGTCAACATCAATTACCAGCAAGGGCCCTTCTTTATATGTATCTATCCATTTGTTATAGAAATCATTAAGACGTTTGAGGTAATCAAGCCTGATATTTTCTTCATATTCACGGCCTCTCTTCTGAATTTGTCCAACCAGCGTGGGTACCGATGCCTGGAGGTAAATCATCAGGTCAGGTGGCTGAACCATAGTTTTTAGTGTTTGGAAGAATAGGAAATAATTATCAAAATCACGCTTGCTCATTAACTGCATCTCGTGAAGATTGGGTGCGAAGATGTGCGCATCCTCATAAATAGTGCGGTCTTGTATAACGGTTTCGGTTCCACGATGAATATCAAGGATCTGATTGATCCTGCTGTTAAGGAAATAAATCTGAAGGTTGAAGCTCCACCTAGGCATGTCTTCATAGAAGTCGTTGAGATAGGGATTATGATCAACATCTTCAAACTGGGGAATCCATTTATAATGTTTACTCAATAACTCGGTAAGAGTGGTCTTACCTGCACCGATGTTTCCGGCAACGGCAATATGCTTAGGTTTTTTTCCTTTGGCCATAATAATTAAGCCTGCCTTAACAGGTTTTTGAATATAGGAAATTAATAGTATTTCAGTCCAATTGCTTCGCGAACCTTCTCCATGGTGGCACCTGCGCTTTTGCGTGCCTTCTCCGCTCCTAGTTCCATGATCTGGCGCAGATATTTTTCATCATTGCGAATGCTTTCTGTTTTCTCACGGATAGGGCTGATAAATTGAACCATATCTTCTGCAAGCTGCTTTTTCATATCACCATACCTGATAGATGCCTGGTTATAATCCGTGTTAAATTTTTCCACTACATCTGCATCGCTCACCAGTTTCATCAGAAGAAAAATATTCTCGATATAGTCTGGCATGGGAGTACCGGGAGCCTCCGGACCCGCATCCGTCTTAGCTTTCATAACCTTCTTCCGGATCAGATCATCATCATCAGATAAGAAAATCGTTGCATACTGATTCTCACTCTTACTCATTTTCCCAAGCCCATCGAGGCTGGGCACCTTTACCAGCTCTTCGCCGAAATTGAATGCAAACGCTTCCGGAAAAACTTCACCATATCTATGATTAAACCGGTTTCCATAATTACGGGTCATTTCCAGATGTTGTTCCTGATCTTTTCCAACGGGTACAAGTGAAGCCCTGTGTAAAAGAATATCGGCAGCCATTAATACGGGATATGTCAGAAGCCCGGCATTTACATTTTCCGGATGCTGACGCACCTTATCCTTAAACGTAGTTGTTTTTTCCAATTCGCCTTTATAGGCTAGCATGTTTAGGTACAGATAAAGCTCCGCGGTTTCATGAACATGGCTCTGACAATAGAGGGCTACTTTTTCGGGATCCAGTCCGCAGGCAATATTTTCAGCAAGCACACGGTGAACATTCGTCTTAAGTTCTTTTGTATCCGGATGGGTGGTTAAGGTATGGAGATCTGCCACCATGAAATAGCATTCATATTCATCCTGCATCCGCACATAATTGCGAATGGCGCCAAAATAATTTCCGAGGTGCAGGAAACCGGTACTTCGGATCCCGCTCATCACAACTGCTTTTTTTCCATTTTCCATAGAGCGGCGAAGATAAGAAGCTCCTTCAAAACCCATTCATTTCCATTATTTTTGTTGATAGCTTATGGAACTTACTAAAGAAATGATAGCGCAGCTAGCCAGTTTGGCCAGGCTGGAGTTTAATGAAGAGGAAACACTAAGGATCCAGGATGATCTGGCCCGGATGATATCTTTCGTTGAAAAGCTCGGCGAAATTGATACAACTGGTGTAGAGCCTTTGCTTCACATGACAGATATCCGAAACAATCTCCGCGACGACCTGCCCCAGGGTTCTATGGACCGTCAAACAGCCCTTGCAATTGCGCCTGATGCAGATCAGGAATATTTTTATGTTCCTAAAGTGATCAAAAAATAATATGACCCAACCGATAATCCACCTTGAATCCATTGTAAAGAATTACTATATGGGAAAACAGGCTATCACTGTTTTAAAAAGCCTGTCACTAGATATCTTCAAAAACGAATATGTAGCCCTGATGGGGCCCTCCGGTTCGGGTAAGAGCACATTGATGAATATCCTTGGATGCCTCGACTCCCCTACGGATGGCACTTATATCCTTAACGGAAAGGATGTTAGCACCATGGCTGATGACGACCTTGCAGCCGTGAGAAACCAGGAGATCGGATTCGTTTTCCAGCAATTCAATTTACTACCCCGACTATCTGCTGCAGAAAATGTAGCACTTCCACTTGTATATGCGGGCATTGCCAAAAAGCAAAGAAATGAGATCGCTCTGGAAGTACTTAATAAGGTTGGACTGGCAGACAGGAGCCATCACCGCCCAAATGAGCTAAGCGGCGGACAGTGCCAGCGTGTTGCCATAGCCAGGGCACTGGTAAATAACCCCAGTATTATCCTGGCAGATGAACCAACCGGAAATCTGGACACGAAAACATCCGTGGAGATAATGGATATTTTTGGAAAGATACAGAGCAGTGGAAATACGGTGGTGCTGGTAACGCACGAAGAAGATATTGCTAATCACGCACACCGGATAGTGAGATTGCGCGATGGCATTATTGAATCTGATAAGCGTAAACACCTTGATCAACACACGCTTGTTCTCTGATAATTTAAACCTGCCTCAACTTTCCTTCTTTTATTTTGTTGAAATTCCAATCCTAACTAATGGCTTTAAAGATTTATACCAAAACCGGCGATGCCGGTAACACTTCATTGATCGGGGGAACTAAAGTACCCAAGAGTCATATCAGGATTGAAACCTATGGTACAGTTGATGAACTGAATTCCTATATCGGCTTTTGTAACGACCAGCTACAGGATGAGGCATCTAGGGCAATGTTGAGGGAAATACAGGATCGTCTATTCACTATCGGCTCCTCCCTTGCCTGTGATCCGGATAAGGAACCCACGATGAAGATGCCTGATCTGCTGGAGACCGATGTAACTCTTTTGGAGAAAGAAATCGATCGGATGAACGATACCCTCACGCCCATGAAATTTTTTATTCTGCCGGGAGGCCATATTGCCGTGTCATCTCTGCATATTGCAAGATGCATCTGCCGCAGGGCAGAACGGTTATGTGTTCACCTGCAGCAGGAAAAACTGTTTGTGGATCCATTGGTCATCAAATACCTCAACCGGCTAAGCGATTATCTTTTTGTATTATCGAGATATACCGGCCACCTGCTTTCTGTAGAAGAGATTCCATGGAAGCCAAGAATTAGCTAATCTCCGTTAACCATTTTACCATCTTTCATATGCAGTAGGCGGTCACTCATTTTGGCAAGTTCTTCATTATGGGTAACGATGAGAAACGTCTGGTTGAATTCTGCCCGAAGCCGGAAGAATAATTCATGAAGATCGCGGGCATTTATTGAATCGAGGTTGCCGGTGGGCTCATCGGCAAATACTATTCGGGGTTCATTAATCAGTGCACGGGCAACCGCTACTCTTTGCTGTTCACCGCCCGACATAGCCTGAGGTTTATTATCGATCCGGTGAGAAAGTCCGAGGGTATTAAGCAACCGCACCGCTCTTTCCTCCACCTGGTCCTTGGGTCGCTTAGCGATCCAACCCGGAACGCATACATTTTCCAGGGCCGTAAATTCAGGCAGGAGATGATGAAACTGAAAAACAAAACCTATATACTGATTCCGGAATGCAGCCAATTGCCGGCCGTTTAAGGAGGTGACAGCCGTATTGTTCATATTGATTGAACCCTGATCGGGCTTATCCAGTGTACCCAGGATATGCAGCAAGGTGCTCTTCCCTGCTCCGGAAGAACCCACTATACTAACGATCTCGCCGGTACTGATATCGATATCCACCCCTTTCAGTACTTCTACGTCGCCGTACCGTTTATGAATATTTCTGGCCTGAAGCATGTGCGATAATATTCTTTTTTTGTCTAAAATGAAAAGGAAGCCGCAATATTAAGCGTTGTTGACCGAAAGGATTTGGAAATTTCATATTAACCCCTACATTTGCCGGAAAATTAAAATAAGTACAGATGTTCTGGACCCTCGAATTAGCATCCTATCTGGAAGACGCTCCATGGCCCGCTACCAAAGACGAGCTGATCGATTACGCCATCCGCAGCGGTGCCCCTATTGAAGTAGTGGAAAACCTGCAGGAACTTGAAGATGAAGGCGAGATCTACGAAGGGATCGACGATATCTGGCCGGATTACCCCTCGCAGGAAGATTTCTTCTTCAATGAAGATGAGTACTAGTTGCAGCAGTAAATGGTGATCAGGATCGGGCGGATTTTATAGCAAATTTCATTAAAACATAAGATGAGGCTGTCTCAAATATGAGGCAGCCTTTTGCTTTTACCCTGTTTTCTCACTGTAATAACCAAGATCTATCCTAGGCTTATCCTAGGGTTATCTTAGGGTATTCCTAGGGTTATCCTAGGGTTATCCTAGGGTTTAAAGCCTGGCAATACCTTAAAATAACCCCAGGAATACCCTAAGATGACCTTAGAATAAGTGAACTTTATAACTCAGCTTATACTAACTGTAAGAAATTAAAAGGCCGCTTCAGGAATTTGAAGCGGCCTTTTATATGATGAATTGTGAGATTAATTATTATCCTTCAACCCCCAATTTCTGCATAACCTCCATACTTACACCCGTAGTTGAATATCCACCATCATGGAAAAGATTCTGCATGGTAACCATTCTGGTAAGATCGGAGAACAGGGTGATACAATAGTTGGCACAATCCTCAGCAGTAGCATTTCCCAAAGGAGCAATGGCATTGGCATAATCATAGAAATCGCCGAAGCCTTTAATACCCGTGCCAGCAGTAGTTTTGGTGGGTGATTGTGAAACGGTATTGATCCGAACCTTCTTTTCAACCCCATAATGGTAACCAAAGCTCCGGGCTATAGATTCCAGCATGGCCTTAATATCAGCCATATCGGTATAAAAAGGATAAACGCGTTGCGCCGCCATATAAGTGAGGGCTACAACACTTCCCCATTCATTTATTGCATCCAGCTTACGTGCAACATTTAACATCTTATGAAACGACATTGCCGACACATCAATCCCTTTCATGAAATAATCATAATTGGATTCGGTGTAGGGGATATTTTTCCGGATATTGACACTCATCCCAATTGAGTGCAACACAAAATCGATCTTACCACCCAAAACTTCCTGTGATTGGGTAAAAAGATTGGTCAGTTCTTCCACATTAGTTGCATCAGCCGGGATGATCTGGGAGCCTGTTTTTTCAGCAAGCTTATTTATCTCACCCATCCTCATGGCAATAGGTGCATTGGTGAGAACAAACGTTGCGCCTTCTTCGTGTGCTTTTTCAGCCACTTTCCATGCGATAGAATTATCATCCAATGCTCCGGTAATGATACCACGCTTTCCTTTCAGTAAGTTATAGGCCATATGCAGTTATTTAAGATTGAGGGCCAAAGCTACTATTTCTGGGTTATCCATAGCGATCGCGCCAAAGTAAAATTTCAGTTCACCATCATCTCGCGGGCATTGTCCATGGCAGCCGTAGAAGGCTTATCACCTCCCAGCATTATGGCAATGGCCCTGATCCTCTCTTCCTCTGCCAGAACCCTGATCCTTGTTCTGACTGCCTTTGCAGCATTATCTTTATACACTAGTAAATGCTGGTCGGCCTTGCCTGCAATCTGCGGCTGGTGGGTGATACATAGAATCTGACGGGCAGCGGATAGTTCTTTCATAATGAGCGCAACCTGCCGGCTTGCCTCACCCGAAATGCCGGAATCAATCTCATCAAAGATCAGCGTGGGAAGATCCATTTTGCCGGCAACTAATGATTTTATACAAAGCATAAGCCGGCTTAATTCACCACCACTGGCCACTTTTCGTATGGGCGAAAATTGGTTGCTTTTATTGGCATCGAATAGGAAATCTATTGTATCCGTTCCATTCATTCCAGCATCGGCAGTTTCCAGTTGCACCTTTATCCGTGCATTCGGCATGCCAACCCTGGTAAGCAGATCATTAACCTGTTTTTCAAAAGACTGTATAAGTTTTTTCCGGGCTATGCTTAATACCTGTGCATGCTGAAACATTTCATCAGCAACTTGTTGCCTCTCCTTTTCAAGCTGGTTGATTGAATCGCCAAGTTGTTCAACATCGGATAGTTTTGCTGAAAGCTCATCCATTATTTCCAGCAGGGATGCGGTGGACTTTACACTATGTTTTTTCAGGAGCCGATAACCTGTATTCAGTCGATCGTTGATCTGTTCAATTCGGGCAGCCTCAAAACCAATTTTATCCTGCAGGCGACCAGCCTCGGAGGCAACATCATCAAGTTCAACATATACTGCCTGTAACCTTGTTGCCAGTTCACCCATTTGGGGATGCTGGGAAGTATATGGTTGGAGCTGCTGGAGCAATTGCTTCATTAACTGGACTGTGGGCTTGTCCTGCCCAAGCAGTTGCTCATATATGTTAGAAAGTGCTGCTTTGATACCTTCCGCATTATTCAATAACTCTAACTCTGATTCCAGATTTTCTAACTCATTCTCTTTCAGGGCAGCCTCTTCCAGCTCATTGAAAAGGAACTGATGATAATCCATCTCCCTTGTTTCCCTGGAGCGGCGTTCTGTAAGTATTGCAAGCTTATTATTTATTTCCAGCCATCCCTTGTAAGCCTTACGATATTTCTGCAGAACTGCTTCATTACCTGCCATTGCATCAATAACAGCCATCTGGAAACCAGATTCACCCAGTGAAACCGTATCGAATTGCCGATGCAGGTCAACAAGCTTACCACTCAACTCCTGCAACTGGTTTAGCGTAACGGGTGTATCATTTACAAACGCCCTTGATTTTCCACTCACGGCTATCTCCCGGCGAATGACCAATTCATCATTTACATCCAGATCATTTTCCTGCAGAAACTTTGTTACTGCGTGCTTTCCAGAAGCATGGAAAACACCCTCCACGAAACATTTTTTTTCTTTATTTAATACAACATTACTATCCGCTCTTTCACCAAGAATAAGAGACAGGGCTCCCATCAGGATAGATTTACCAGCACCGGTTTCACCAGTGATTATATTCAACCCCCCATGAAAAGAAATCACCAGCTCATCTATTATGGCGTAATTCTGTATGTGCAACTCCTGTAACATCTGTTATAATGACCGGCAATTTAGGGAATAAATCAGGCAATCTTTTATGGTGTATTCACGGAGAATACAACTGCATAAAAAAAGCTACCCAAAAGGTAGCTTTTATAATATTTGAATACTAACGTATTACTTCACTTCAACACCATCATTAAGCTCATTGTCAACCAGGATACGTCCGCAGTTTTCACAAACAATGATCTTCTTACGTTGCTTGATCTCGCTCTGGCGCTGGGGAGGAATTGCATTGAAGCAACCACCACAGGCATCGCGAAGTACCGGAACAACAGACAGACCATTCCGGTAATTATCCCTGATACGATCATATGAATGAAGAAGCCTGGCATCAACTTTCTCCCTTGCTTCTGCAGCTAGCTTGTTGAAATGCTTTTCCTCTGCTTCAGTAGTAGCGATGATCTTCTCGAGTTCATCTTTCTTATGCTTAAGAACACCTTCTTTTGATGAAAGTGCTTTCTTGGCCTTATCCAGACCAACTACTTTCTCAGAGATCTCTTCATTAGCATCCTTAATATGTTTCTCTGCCAGCTTAACTTCAAGCTGCTGCATTTCGATTTCCTTATTGATGGCCTCAAACTCACGGCTGTTCTTCACGTTCGTGCTCTGTTTCTCGTACTTCTTGATCAAAGCTTCTGCTTCCTGGATAATTTCTTTCTTCTGATTGATAAATTCATTGATGCCATTGATCTCTTCCTCGATACGTGTCTGACGGGCATTCAGTCCCTGGATCTCATCTTCCAGGTCACTCACTTCCATCGGCAATTCTCCTTTCAGGATCTGGAATTCGTCGATCTTAGATTCGATCTTCTGTAACGCTACAAGTGAAACCAGTTTTTCTTCAACCGAAAAGTCTTTAACAGTTGCCATATTTGTTTTTGAGATTATATATAATAATTCACCGGGTTCGTCAACACCCCCGTTTTGAAGACGGCAAAGGTAGGAAATTTTTCCGCCAAAATATCATATAGAAGGTCTACCGTGAATTGCTCCGTTTCAAAATGGCCTACATCTGCGATCACCATCTGCCCATTAGCATCAAAAAATTCATGATACTTCATATCACCGGTGACATATATATCCGCTTTCAATTGTAATGCCCTATTAACCAGGAAACTACCTGCACCTCCGCAAACGGCGATCCGTCTGATGGTTTTGTTCCGCAATTCTGTATGCCGCACTACCGGTACGCGGAATAACTCCTTCAGCCTCCCTAGGAATTGCAGCTCTTCCATTTCTTCTACAAGCTCGCCAATTATACCTGAACCTACCCTATCCCATTGATTCTGAAGTTCTACCACATCAAAAGCAACTTCTTCATAGGGATGTGAAGCTTTCAACGCCGAAATTACCCCCCGCTCGAGGTAGGATGGGAAGATCACCTCCAGCCTACTCTCCTTTTCATAATGCCTGCTGCCCTGCTGACCTGCATATGGATTGGTACCTTCTCCTGCCAGGAAACTACCTGTTCCTTCAGCCTGGAAACTGCATTCACTATAATTCCCGATCTGGCCTGCACCTGCAGAAAAAAGAGCATTCCTGACAATATCAATTTTATCGATCGGTACAAAACTGATCAGCTTCCTGAGGAAACCCGTTTTAGGAAGAATGATCTGCCTGTTTCTGAGTTCAAGCAGATCGGAGATGCGGCCATTTACCCCTTCTTTCACATTATCGAGATTGGTATGAATGGCATACAGGGCTATATCATTTTTTATGGAAGCTATTACTGCCTTTTCAACATAATTACTTCCTGTTATCTTTTTTAATCCACCGAAAATAATTGGATGGTGTGAAATCACCAGGTTACAACCCCTTGCTTTTGCTTCTAACACCACCTCTTCAGTAGCATCCAGCGAAATCAGGATACCCGTGCAATGCCAGGCCGCATCTCCTGTAAGCAAGCCTACGTTGTCATAAGACTCCCTTAAAGTAGGAGGCGCAAATTGTTCCAATGCCTGGATGATCTTATGTATCTGCATAGTCCAAAGATAATTGGAGCTGGCTCAATATTTGTTAACTTTAATACCCTGCCCATATCCCAAATAGCTAACCAACCGATATTGGCCAGATTCCTTAGATTGCGACCAGAATCACTAACCTATGAATGTTTCGGCGGCTACCGCATCTTTATATGAGCAGTATGTAAGTGAAATGCAGCAGATTGCGGATATCCGTTATTCAGCGGCAGTTTTACAGTGGGACCAGGAGACTTATATGCCTGCTGGTGGTGCTGATGCGCGCTCCAGGCAGATTGCCACTTTGAGTGAAATAGCTCATAGCCGGTTCATTACCGATTCAATGGGTTCTCTATTAAAATCTCTCTCTGATAGGGATGACCTGAATGAAGAGCTGCAAAAAAATATCAGCCTTAGTCTTTATGATTATGAGCAACAGGTCAGGCTTCCTGCTTCACATATACGCGATTTGAGTGAAGCCTCCTCAAAGGCTTTTCACAGTTGGATGGATGCGCGCCGGGCAAATGATTTTTCCCTGTTTGAAGGATCACTCGAAACCCTGGTAGCGCTAAAAAAAGTGGAGGCAGATCTGCTTGGTTACGAAAACCACCCTTACAACGCACTCCTAAATGAATATGAAAGGGGCGCAACCACTACCTTATTGGATTCCGTTTTTGCTGAACTCCAGATACCTTTAAAAGAACTGCTTGAAAAGATCAGGCATTGCGAACAGGTGGATGACCGGTTCCTCAAGCAATACTATGCTGAATCTGACCAATGGCAGTTCAGCCTTGCTCTTCTTGAAAGAATGGAATTCGATTTGCAGTCGGGCAGACAGGACAAGGCGGCCCATCCCTTCACCATAAATTTCAGCAGTAAAGATGTGCGGATAACCACCCGTATAGATGAGCAGGATATCTCCAATATGACCTGGAGTACGATCCATGAATTAGGGCATGCCCATTATGAACAGGGCTTGCCTGCCGGGCAATATGGGTTGCCGCTGGGTGAGTATGCATCACTGGGCATTCATGAGTCGCAATCAAGGTTATGGGAAAATAATGTTGGCAGAAGTATGTCATGGTGCGAACACTTCATGCCCCTTTTCAAGCATCATTT
Organism: Flavihumibacter sp. ZG627; assembly: GCF_000814325.1. Classification (GTDB taxonomy): domain Bacteria; phylum Bacteroidota; class Bacteroidia; order Chitinophagales; family Chitinophagaceae; genus Flavihumibacter. The sequence goes on from NZ_JPHF01000004.1 coordinate 233,946, forward strand.
CCCTTCACAGCTGGGAGAGATAAGCGCTTCGAAATTTTACCGGGCCATAAATAAGGTGGAACCTTCCCTGATTCGTACAGAAGCCGATGAACTAACCTATCATTTTCATGTGATCATCCGATATGAACTGGAGAAAGAACTTATTGGAGGTCAGCTTAATACAAAGGATATCCCTGCTTTCTGGAACCAGAAATATTTGGACTACCTGGGTATTAGGGTACCCGATAACCGCCAGGGTTGTCTCCAGGATGTTCACTGGAGCCATGGAAGTTTTGGTTATTTTCCCACATATAGCCTTGGCAGCCTTTATGCGGCACAATTCTTTCATGCTGCTAAGGGGGCTATCTCTGACCTTGAAAAGCAGATCAGATCGGGCAATTTCAGGGATTTGTTAACCTGGTTAAACCAAAGCATTCATCGCCATGGCCGTAGATTCACAAGTGAAGAACTTTGCAAACAACTCTGTGGAGAGGGAATAAACATCAACTATTTCATGCAATATTCAACTGATAAATACCGTTTTATATACGGTTTTCAAACTGAGGAGGGTATATTATGAGAAAACTATACTGGATGATCCTGGCCTGTGTGCTGGTAATTTCCTGCAAAAAGGCAATTGAAGAGAAGAAGGAAGACATTGTGCTTGACGCCATGACAAATGGCCAATGGTATGTATTCTCTTTCAAAAATGGCGATACAGATATAACAAATGATTTTGCACCCTACACATTCCAGTTTTACCGCGATGGCAAAGTCAGTGGCTTTACAAGCTCAACGGAAGAAAAGGGAACATGGGCTGGTGATCCGAATGCAATGACGATCACTTCCAATTTCCCCACTGCCGCCGATCCGGTCAAGATGCTGAATGCAGTTTGGAAGATCACTAATAACTCCTGGGATTATGTAATAGCAGAAAATTCCGCCGCCGGCGTTACCAGACTATTACATTTAAAAAAGAAATGATCCCGGAAGGCAGATGAAACCCAATTTAATCCGACTACCTTTTGAAAACAAGTTGCTTACTGATTTAACACAAAACAGCTTGTTGAGAAAGATCCATACTACCTTATTTGTGATCCTGCTCATGGCGGGGTTCAATGTGGCATACAGCCAGAAGCCTGTGCCCAATTTCACGGCCTCAACCACAAGTGGCTGTGCAACGCTTACTGTTAGTTTCAGAGATCAGTCCACCAATAATCCAACAAAGTGGTATTGGCAGTTCAGTCACGACCAGGGATTAGTGGCCGATCAGATTTCACAGGCACAGAATCCAACCATCAGTTTTGGTACTCCCGGAAAATATACCGTTACACTGGTCGCAGAAAATGCATCCGGTCCTGAAAGGATAATTAAGGCTGGCCTTATCGATGTATTCCCCTCTGCGCGCATTGGCTTCAATGCCGACAGGAGAATTGCCTGTACTCCAGCTACTATACGATTTACGGACGGTAGTACAATACCCAATGGAGCAACCATTACCAGCTGGCTATGGAATTTTGGAGATGGTGGCACCAGCACCGATAGGCACCCATTACATACCTATACAAATCTTGGATATTATAATGTTACCCTTACTGTTACCACCTCAAGCGGTTGTACAGTGACTGCATCGGCAGACCGGTTCATCCGGGTGATTGGCGGGGTGAAACCAAACTTTGATTTCAGCCGCTCTGAAGACTGTAGTTCTCCTGTTAGTGTGAATTTCATTAACCAGACTGTTGCGCCGGGAGTTTTGCAGCATCAATGGAGTCTTGGCAATAATACCAGTTCAACAGATAAAAATCCTGTTACGAGTTATAATGCTCCTGGAACCTATAACGTAAAATTGGTTACCAGCAGTAGTTATGGTTGCAGGGATAGCATTACCAAACCCATAGTCTTCAATACAACAACAACAGACTTCAATACAATAGGTTCTGTTTGTGCGGGAAGGGATATCAGCTTTACCAATGCCAGTACCCCCACTCCCGTGTCCTCCCTTTGGGATTTTGGTGATGGTACCAGCTCGAGAGATATCCATCCTTTGAAAACATTTAGCAGTCCGGGGGTCTATACAGTGACGCTTACAAATAATTATGCTGAATGTACAGGAACCGTAACGAATAATATTACGGTAACATCTTCTCCAACAATTGATTTCACAGCTGATAAAACGGGTGGTTGCCAGGTACCTGTAACCATCAGGTTCACTGATCCTGAAACAAATTCAACCGGTTGGTTATGGGATTTTGGAGACGGGGGAATATCGAATGAAAAAAATCCAACCCATACTTATAATACTGCTGGTAATTACACTGTAACCTTATCATTAACAACAGCAGCCGGATGCCCGGCAACTGTTGTTAAAACCAATTTCATTCGCATTGCCGAACCTGGTCCACTTGTTATAAGCGGGATACCAGCAGGTGGTTGTGTGCCCTTTACCATTAATCCAACTGTGGCATTTGCTGGGGGGAATGATCCAATTACAAGTTATCAATGGAATCTTGGTTCAGGAGGAACAAGTACCAGTGCCACTCCTTCCTTCACCTTCTCCACACCAGGAACATATAATCTCACGCTTCGTGTAACCACGGCAAATGGCTGTACCAAAGACACAACTATTACTGCCGCCGTTAAGGCAGGAACCAAACCAACAGTCGATTTCAGTATTGATAAAACAACCGGATGTGCCGGTGATGAATATAATTTCACCTCTCTTGCAACGCCGGCCGACCAATGGATCTGGAATTTCGGCGACGGTGCATCCTCCTCAGATGAAAATCCTTCACATAAATATTTGGATACAGGATTATTAAATGTTCAGCTGATCGCTTTCAACAATGGCTGCAGTGATACACTTACAAAAGCAGATTTTGTAACCATAGAGGCTCCTGTGGCACTTTTTGAACCAATCATTGATTGTAACAACAGGCTTCGGGTACAATTTGACAATACATCTATTACAGACGCATCACATGGTGTAACTACCTATTTCTGGGATTTCGGAAATGGACAAACTTCAACTGCTGAAGATCCGGTTATGACCTATTCCGGGTATGGAAAATATACCGTAAAACTTATTGCAACAGATCCCATATGTAGCTATGAACGTGAAGTTGAACTAAATCTTTTTGAACTGTTAAATGATTTTACAGTCAGCAATTCATCCATTTGCAGGGGAGAAAGGTTCCGTCTGAGCTTTACCGGATTCGACCCTTCCCTGGTTGAATCATATAGCTGGAGAATAGGGTCAGGCGCAGCAGCGGTAGGTTCCAACAATTATGACACCAGCATTAATGTAAATGGCAGTTATGATGTTACCCTCACAATTGTTGATATATATGGATGTACCCTTACGAGAACGAAGACCGGACTAATAAATATTGTAGGTGCAGATGCAAACTTTACTGTAGTAAATGAAGGTGGATGCGCCAATAGCCAGATCACAATTACGGATGCTTCAACGCCACCGGCAAGCATCACACAGTGGACATATATATTTGGAGATGGAACAGCGGAAACCTTTACCAGCTCACCTATCACACATGTATATGCGAACCCAGGCGTCTATAATATAAAGCTTACCACCCGCGATAATTTTGGTTGTATTGATACCCTTACAAAAATAGCAGCTGCTACAGTAAGCCAGCCCCGCACAAACTTTAGCGCTGCCGATACTGTTTATTGTCCGGAGACACCGCTTCAGTTCAGTGACTCCACCCTGGGATCAAACCTGACCTACCTTTGGGATTTTGGGGATGGTGGCAGCTCCACACAAAAAGACCCGCTGCACAGTTATGCAAAAAAGGATACAGTTTATACTGTAAAACTTTTGACGGTTGATCGTTTTGGATGCCGTGACTCTGTTACTAAAGCAAATTATATCCGGATCGTTTCTCCCAAAGCTGCATTCAGTGCGTTTGACACCGCATCCATTTGCCCGCTGCTTGAAGCCAAGTTTATAAGCGAGTCAATAAATTATGACTCGCTATACTGGAATTTCGGTGACGGAAATACTTCAACACTGCCTTCAACCAGTAATTTCTATGAGACCTTTGGTCGCTACTCGGTCACTCATTATGCAAGAGGAGTGGGAGGATGTGTAGACTCTGCAACTGCAATCGTGAATGTTTATAATCCATCTTCCACCCTTGGATTTACCTATGGCCCGCTGGAAGCATGTAACCAACTTGAAGTAACTTTTAATATTAACCCTCCTCCGGGAACTAGGTTCCAGATAAACTTTGGAGATGGTACAAAAGACACTTCGGGTGCCACTACGCTGACGCATACTTATAATCGCCCAAATACATATACACCAACCATTACATTATATGACAGTCTCGATTGTATAGCCAATGTGGGAGGAAGACAGCGCATTTTGGTAAAAGGCGTGTTACCCGTATTTGGAATGGATCAGGATCGTTTCTGTGATACAGGGACGGTTAGATTTACAGACTTCAGCATCGGAAATGATTCCATCACCAGCAGAAACTGGAACTTCGATGATGGCAACACCAGTACTGCAACTGATCCAACGCACTATTTCACAACAGCAGGAACCTATTATGTTACACAAACAGTAACTACCATAACAGGTTGTTCCGCTACCTATATGGATACTGTGCGAGTTTATACAACACCGGTACCATTGATTGTTGGTCCGGCAGAAGTATGTGTGAATGATGCAGTTCCATTTAATGCAACAACGGTAGTTCCTGACTCCCTAACATTCTGGCAATGGAATTATGGTAATGGACGGTCCTCTCAACAGCAAACAGTCCTGGGGAAATTCAGTACTCCGGGTACGGTGAATTTTCAACTGAAGGCTACAAATGCAATAGGTTGTACAAACGACACAGCAATGGATGTTATCGTGTGGCCATTACCGGTAATCACCCTTGACCCCGAAGCAACAATAGTGGTGGGAACAGGTCTTAATATGCCGGTCAGTTATAGTCCTGATGTAAACACCTGGAACTGGACCCCTGATTATAATTTAAGTTGCACCAATTGTCCAGTGCCTTTTGCAAATCCACAATTCACAACCACTTATAATGTTGCAGTTATTGATTCAAATAATTGTAAAGCAACAGCAGGCATAGTTGTAAAGGTGATTTGCGTGGACAAGAATTATTTTATTCCCAATACTTTCAGTCCGAATAATGATGGAGTGAATGACAGATTTTATCCCCGTGGTACTGCCATAGATAAGATTCAATCAATGCGCATCTTCAATCGCTGGGGAGAACTTGTTTTTGAAAGAAGAAACTTTCCCGCCAATTCGCAGTCAGATGGCTGGGATGGAAGAATCAGGGGCAATGTGGCGGCCATGGATGCCTATGTTTATATCATCGAAGTCATTTGCGATAATGGAGAGATTATACCAATTAAAGGAAATGTAACATTGATCCGATAAAACCATGAAAAATCTTGTAATCCATATTGTTCAATTCCTGCTGATAGCATGCATAATACTTGCAGGCGGAAGTGCATATGCGCAGGATATTCATTTTTCACAGTTTTATGAAGCCCCCCTCCTTAGAAATCCTTCCCTGGCAGGAATATTCACTGGCGATATAAGGGCTCAACTGGTATATCGCGATCAATGGAACAGCTTTACCAATGCATACAGAAGTGGCTCATTCAATGCTGAGTATAAAATGCCAGTGGGTATTGGTGATGATTTCATTACTGCAGGAGTTCAATTATTATTTGACAGGGCCGGAACAGCGGCATTAACTTCCAGCCATTTTTTACCGGCTGTCAATTATCACAAAAGCCTGAGTACAGAAAAAAATATGTACCTGTCTGTTGGTTTCATGGGGGGATTAGTACAACGACGGATAGACCGTTCGAAGATTACTACTGACAACCAGTTTGTGGGAGGCGCCTATAACCCTGCAGTGGCAGATGGAGAGTCTTTTGCCAATGCAAACTTCAGCTATATCGACGGAAGTGTTGGAGCCAGTTTCAATACCAGCTTTGGACCGGAAATGAAGAACAACCTGTTCGTGGGTCTTGCATATCACCATCTGAACAAACCTCGTAATTCTTTCTACAGGAACACAACCGAAGCATTATATCCAAAATGGGTGGCATCTGGCGGTGTAAGATTCGATGTAAATGAGCAGGCATTCTTTAACCTGCAGGCAGATTATTCAAAGCAGGGCCCCGCAAGTGAAACAATTGGTGGGGCAATGTATGGGTATAGAATTGGTGATCCTGCAAATCCTGATTATACTATTTATTTCGGCGGATTTCTTCGTCTCAAGGATGCCCTGATTCCAGCAGTAAAAATTGACTATGATCCCTTCTCCATTGGAGTAAGTTATGATGTGAACGTATCACAACTAAAAACCGCAAGCCAGGGACGGGGTGGCTTTGAACTATCGGTAACCTATATCGGATTTGTGAACCGCTATAATTCTTCAAAATTTAAGATCTTCTGTCCCCGATTCTGATCAGGTAAATTTTCTTAACTATTTTTTGCCCGTCTTGTTATTATGCAAAGAAATAGTTTCCCATGAAAATAAGTAAAGGACAAAAAGCGCCGGAGTTCAGTTTGTTTGATTCCGGAAAAAATAAGGTAAGCCTGGCTGATCAGAAGGGGAAGAATATTGTATTGTTATTTTTCCCGCTCGCTTTTACAAGTGTGTGCACCAAGGAACTTTGTAATGTTCGTGATAATATTGCCTACTACAATAATACCAACGCCCAGGTGTATGGCATAAGTGTTGATTCCGTTTATTCATTGGCGAAATATAAAGAAGAACAAAACCTGAATTTCCCATTACTGAGTGATTTCAACAAGGAAGTATCTGCAGCATATGGCTCCCTGATGGAAACTTTTGCTTTTGAAATGAAAGGGGTTTCAAAAAGATCTGCTTTTGTAATTGACAAGGAGGGCGTCATACAATATGCGGAGATCCTTGATAATGTAGGTGAACTGCCTGATTTTAAGGCAATCCACCAGACACTTGATAATTTAAACTAATATTTTGTTAGAATTTTCAAAAGGGTCGGGTTATTTACCGGCCTTTCTTTAATTTCAGGTGTGGATTGTAACTTTGAAGAAAATAGAATATCTTGTTTAAGCGTTATAACCTTAGAAATACGCCAATGAGGATAATTTTTACACTATCCATTTTATTGTTTTTGTACACAGGAGGGGTTGCACAATCCCGCCTGCCGGTTAATAATACACCGGCTATACGCTTTTACCCTAACCCGGCCATCAGCCAGATAACATTTGATTTCCCCCGCCAATTCGAACGCAATTACACTTTCCAGATATATAATTTCCTTGGCAAGAAAGTATTTGAACAAAAGAATATAACCCCGAAAACAACTGTCGAATTAACACAGTACTATCGTGGTGTTTATATATTCCAGCTACGCGATAAAACCGGTAAAGTTGTAGAATCCGGTCGATTCCAGGTTGCCCGATAAATTAAAGCACCTGCACGATCAGGAACTTCAGGTAATGCGTGTTTTCCAATCCCCAAACAATAGGATGATCACTGGCCTGGGTCTGGTATACGACCTGTCTTAATGTTCTTTTAGCATCATTAGCTGCCATCTGAATGATTTCCAGAAACATTTCGGGCTGAATCAGGTTGGTACAAGAGGTGGTCACCAAAAATCCCCCTGGTTTAACCAGTTTCATTCCCCTGAGATTGATCTCTTTATACCCGGTAATAGCCTTTTGAATATTTTCCCTGCTCTTAGTGAATGCGGGGGGATCAAGCATCACCACATCATATTGACGCCCATCCTTGCTCCATTGTTTCAATACATCAAAGGCATTGACCGCCTGAAAGCTACACCTGTCAGAATAGCCATTAAGAGAGGCATTGGCATTGGCCTGCTCTACTGCTGAAGGCGAAATATCCAGTCCCACCACTGATTTTGCCCCATAATGGGCAGCGTGAATCTCAAAGGTGCCAGTATAGGTAAAGGCTCCCAATACATCTGCGTCCTTAACAATATGGCGGATGGCACGACGGTTATCCTGCTGGTCAAGGAAGTAGCCTGTTTTCTGACCATTTTCAATATCTACCCTGAACTGAAGGCCGTTTTCGTTTATGATAATAGTGGTATCAAAAGGCTCCGATAAAAATCCTTTAAGCTGTGGAAGCCCTTCTAACTCCCGAACCGGCACATCATTCCTCTCATAGATTCCCTTGGGAGAAAAGATGGTATTCAGCGCCTTCACTATGGCTGGCTTCCAGATATCCATTCCCAATGCCAGCGTCTGTAAAACAAAATAATCATTGAATTTATCTATGATAAGTGCTGGGAGGAAATCAGCTTCCCCAAAAATGAGACGACAGTTTTCTATATACCCGATTTGCTGACGATAGTTCCATGCTGATCGAATCCTCTCCAGGAAGAAGTTTTCGTCAATTTGTTCATTTTTATTTCGTGTTAGCAGTCTTACAATAATCTGGGATTTTGGGTTTGCATAACCCCTGCCGATGAATCTCCCATCATGTGTGAGCAGCTCCACGATATCACCCCCATCCAATGGTCCCTCTACCTTACCTACTTCATTGCCGAATACCCAGGGGTGACCATTCTCCACACGCCTGCTAACCTTCTTTTTAAGAAAAACTTTTGTCATGCCGGCAAAGGTAAGGTGTTGACCGGCTGGGAGAGAAGACAAAATGTCCCTAATTAAAGCTCTGGCAAAAAAATTGCCCCTTATACAATCATCTTAAATGAAGCTGAACCAGTACTAAAAAAGCCGACTTTCCGTCAAAAATGGCAAAATGTACTAGGTTTGCTGCCAATTTGTTCAATTATGGAAGAGAAAGATTTAAAAGAAACAACCGACTTTGATATCAACGCGGACAGTGATGTACCCGGAACCAGCCATTTGAATGAACCGGTTAAAGAATCAGGTGATCTGGAAAAGCTGGAGATGGAATTGTCTGAAATGAAAGACAAATATCTCAGGCAGGTGGCTGAATTTGATAATTTCAGGAAGCGCACCGCCAAAGAAAGGCTGGAGCTTATCCAGACTGCCGGCAAGGAAGTGATCGGCCAGTTATTGGAAGTGCTGGATGATGCTGACCGTGCACAGAAACAATTGGAATTGAATGATGATATTGCCTCATTCAAAGACGGCAGTATATTAATATTCAATAAGTTAAGAAATATCCTTCAATCCCGGGGGTTGAAACAAATGGAAAGTATCGGGACCGATTTTGATGCCGATAAGCATGAAGCCATAACCGAGATACCTGCTCCCCAGCAAGATCTTAAGGGAAAAGTTCTGGACGAAGTGGAAAAAGGTTATCTGCTGAATGAAAAGATCATCCGTTTTGCCAAAGTAGTGGTAGGAAAGTAACAAGCATAAGTACAACAATCTGATGTCAACGAAAAGAGATTATTACGAAATACTGGGGGTAGAGAAATCAGCATCGGCAGATGAAATAAAGAAAGCCTACCGCAAAGTTGCCATGCAGTTTCACCCTGATAGAAATCCGGGAGATAAAGCTGCAGAAGAGAAATTCAAGGAGGCTGCTGAAGCATATGAAATATTGAGTGATGCAGATAAGCGCTCACAGTATGATCGCTATGGTCACGCAGGAGTAGGGAACGGCGCCAGAGGTTTTGGTGGCCAGGGCAATATGAACATGGATGATATCTTCAGCCAGTTCGGAGATATTTTCGGCGATGACATATTCGGCTCCTTTTTTGGAGGTGCCGCTGGCGGCGGAAGAGCAAGGGGCGGTGGAAGAGCGCATGGTGTTCGCGGAAGCAACCTTCGGGTAAAACTGAAGTTGAACTTTGAAGAAATAGCCAAGGGTGTTTCTAAAAGCATCAAGGTAAAAAAATATGTGGTCTGCAATACCTGTTCAGGATCAGGTGCTAAAGATAAGGGCAGTGTGCAGACCTGTTCCACCTGTTCGGGAAGCGGCCAGGTCAGGAAGGTTACCAATACATTCCTGGGTCAGATGCAAACGGTTACTACCTGCCCTACCTGCAATGGAGAGGGTACCACAATTACAGCCAAATGCGGAAGCTGTAAAGGTGAAGGCAGAACTTACGGCGAAGAAACAGTAACCATCGATATCCCTGCCGGCGTGCAGGAAGGAATGCAACTAAATGTAAGCGGAAGAGGTAATGCCGGAGAAAGAGGTGGGATGGCTGGCGACCTCATCGTGCTTATTGAGGAAGAACAGCATAAAGAGCTTCAGCGCGATGGGTTAAATGTGGCTTATGACCTTCATATATCCATTCCTGATGCCGTTTTTGGCATCCAGATAGAAGTTCCGACCATTGATGGAAGAGCTAAGATCAAAGTACCGGCGGGTACACAAAGTGGTAAGATCTTCAGATTGAAGGGAAAGGGATTCCCTGCCGTAAACAGTTACGAGAAGGGCGATCAGCTTATACATATTAATGTATGGACCCCTCAACACCTAAGCGCCGAAGAGAAAGCTATCATGGAAAAATTACAGCATTCGGGCAACTTTAAACCTAACCCCGATAAGAATGAAAGAAGTTTCTTCGAAAAAGTAAGGGAAATATTCTCCTGATAAATAGAGCCGCTTTTGAAAATAGCGGCTTTTTTTATTATATTTCGTTCAGGTTAGCAATTCATAAAAATATGTAATCCTGGCTTCCATGACTGAAACCGGCTTTTTGGCCCTAAAAGAAAAGATCATTGCCCGACTATCAGAAGGGCTTGATAAGAGGCTTACCTACCATAATCTGGCTCATACACTGGATGTATTGGAACAGGCTGAAAGAATTGCAATTGAAGAAAAAATAACCGACCCGAAAACACTGTTGCTTGTTAAGCTTGCCGCTTTGTATCATGACACGGGGTTTCTTGATACTTATAAAGGACATGAAGAAAGATCCTGTGAAATTATGCTGCATGACCTTGGTGGTAATTCGCTAACAACAGGTGATCTGGACAAAATAAGCGGAATGATCATGGCAACAAAAATCCCGCAAAATCCTGCCAACCTGATGGAAGAGGTTATCTGCGATGCAGACCTGGATTACCTTGGACGAGACGATTTTCCGCCTATCAGTAATAATCTCAAAAAAGAATTTCTTGTTTTTGGTGTTATTAAAGAAGAAAAAGATTGGGATCCATTGCAAATAGGTTTTTTTGAAAAGCATCATTATTTCACAGCCAGTTCACGAATGATCCGACAACCCCGGAAAATGGATTTCCTGAAAAGTCTGAAGGCTTCAGGAAAATAAAAGAAACCACTAAATCCCTACCGTCTTATGCGTACCAACCGATTTTGGTTGAATGTGCTTAATGTACACACCAGTGAATGGTGGATCGTCAAAAAATTATTCTGGCTCCAGTTCTTCCAGGGTGCTGGTATCTCCTTTTTCTTTACCGCCGAATTCGCGCGCTTCCTCGAAAGATTTCCGGTTTATGAATTGCCCTGGGTGATGGTATTCTCCTCAGTACTGCTCTGGTTAACTGGATTGATCTACAGCTACTATGAGCATAAACTGAATTTTGCACGCTTTAATGAAGGTATCATCATCTTTATGGCCGCCAGTATGTTGCTGGTAAGGGTGGGATCAAATTTTTTTACCGACGACTGGTTTTACTATTTCAGTCTGGCCTGGTTCTATGTATTATATCTATTAAACAATCTCGAATTCTGGGGCATTGCCTCCCGTTTATTTGATATCAGGCAGAGCAAGCGATTGTTTGGCGTTATTAGTTCGGGCGATATCCCGGCAAAGTTCATAGGATATACCCTGGCCCTGATCTTTGTTCCTTATACCGGAACCCTCAACCTCCTGCTATTGGGTGTGATCAGTATGCTTGTATCAATCCCTTTCTTCAGGAGCATCTCAAAATCAGAGCATCGCCATTTTGCCCATGCACATCCAAAGCAACGGGTGCATCATTCATCCAACACTATACAAACCTTAATGCAAAGTTTTGTAAGCTCTGTCATGATCAGGCGTATTGCACTGATATCCATGCTGGCTTCAGCCTGTATCATCCTGGTAAATTATGGACTCTATGCCAACGTTAAAGATGCCTATAATAATGATGTTGAACTGGCGAAGTTCATAGCTATGTTCATGGCGGGGTTAAGAATCATTGCCCTGATCACAAAAACGATCTTCACCAGCAGGTTAACCGAAGCGATAGGTGTTAGATCATCTCTTTTTATTACCCCTGCTATTCTGATACTGCTCACTCTCATGAACCTTTTTGCCAACTGGATGAGCTCCGACGAAAAACAGATCTTTTACCTTTTCGGTGCAACTTCTATTGCCATCGATGTATTAAGAACATCCATAAATTCACCAGTTCTGTTAACTATCATGCAACCCCTCCCCACGCATGAAAGATTAAGAGCGCACAATATCATTAAAGGTATTATGGATCCTTTCGCCACATTGTTTTGTGGTATCTTATTGCTTGTATTTTTCAAAATGCAGCAGGAGGTGAACCTGATCACCATCTGTTATACGCTGATCATGCTGGCAGTTCTCTGGATCATCGGAACAAAATGGGTGAACAAGGAATATCTGAATATGCTGATCAGCACAATCTCCAGCAGGTTTTTCAGTCAGGAAGAATTTTCGCTGAACGACCCGGAAATGCTGCAAAAGATCAAGGATAAAATTACCAATGGTTCTGACCAGGAAGTACTAAGTATACTGAATATGGTAGCCAGCAAACAGAATCCCATTTCAGAGGAGTTGCTGGGCTATTTTTTATCCCACCCCTCCGAGGCCGTTAAGCTGGAAACAGTTAAGCTTATCGGATTGAAGCAGATAGTGCCCTTACAGCACCAGTTAGAAACATTATTGCAGGAAACAACAAATCAAACGGTAAAGCTGGAAGTAGTGAATGCCATCTGCAGTTTAGCGGAAGACCAACAAACCATTTCACCATATCTACATAACCAGGATGGTGCAGTCAGGAAGGCAGCCCTAACAGGCATGCTTACCAACAAGAATAAAACTATTCATTCAGAGGCTGAGAAGGAGTTGGAAAGGTTACTAACAAGTAATGAAAGAATGGACATCGATTCGGGCCTGCAGATCTTATACACTACAAGAAATGTGTATAACCATCCGGCGCATGCATCATTGATCAGGGGAAAAGAAGTACCTGAACTGGCAGCAGTATCGATACGCGCCATTGGAACAGCAGCAACTGATGAATCGCTGCAAGCCTTGCTATCACATTTACCAAAACATGAAAAACCGGTTATCGCCGCTTTGCTCAGAGCAGGTCCGAAGGCAGTAGGGCATATTGAAAATTATATAGATAAACACCGTCCGGGTTTTTCCCTTAGCGAGCAGTTGGTAACCGTACTCGGCAAGATCGGTAATTCGGAATCCAAGCTCCTGTTAAGTAAATACCTGGGGCAGGAATCGCTATTACTTCCTGTTATTATCAAGGCGCTATATCGAAGTAAATTCAAAGCCACAAATGAATCGCGGCAAATCATGGAAGATCTTGCAAGGGCATATACCCGTTATGGCGCTGAATTGCTTCATATGCAGCTTGCTCTTAACCAAAAGCATATACCGGCTGAATTGTTATCCAACGCTATAAAGATCGAACTGCATGAGATCAGGGAATTACTACTTTGCCTTTTTGGCTGCATGTATGACCGTGATAAGATAAATAAGGTAAGGAACAGTTTTCTTTCCAATCAAAAGGAGTCAATTGCCAATGCGCTGGAATTGATTGAAGTGACTGTAAAGAAAGACATCGCCCGTTATTTTAATATTCTCTTTGAAGACACGGGAATACAGGAAAGATGCAATGCCTTACGGCAGTTGTATACAGAAAAAGAATATAAAAATATTGACCAGATTATGGGCAGGATACTCACGGAGAGGCCTATCCGTTATCAGGATTGGACAAAGGCCTGTTCATTATATATATCGCGTAAATATGGAATCCGCGTTGATCACTTGCTTTTCAGGAAGTACATTGATTCTGAGAGCCAGTTATTACAGGAAACTGCACGGTATGCGTTAGCCTAAACAAAAGACTTTATGATTACATCCACTGATAGATTATTATTAATAGAAAAAGTACTTATCCTTAAGGCGCTGTCTATTTTCAGTGAAACGCCGGAAAACATCCTGGCCGACCTGGCACCACTAATGCAGGAGGAGGAATTTGAAAAAGATACCATCATTTTTGAGGAAGGCGAGATCGGTGATTGCATGTTTATTATCCACCGGGGACAGGTGAAGATTCATAAGGGCATTACAACTCTTGCGATCCTTGATGAAAAAGAAGTATTCGGAGAGCTATCCCTTCTGGATGCCGAAACCCGTTCAGCAAGCGCCACGGCATATTCTGACTGTACCTTGTTTAGGATTGACCAGGAACCTTTCTATGAACTACTTGATACCCGTCCGGAAGTGGCGAGAGGCTTTATCAAAATACTCTGCCAACGCCTGCGGGCACAGAATGAAAAGTCCATTTTATCGAATAGTTGAAATTTTACTTATATCAACCATTGATTATAACCATTAAAATACTTAACTTTCGAGATTGAACCCCCACCCTAATCCATTCCTATCAATACGTAGAATCTATTTACCCGCTTTTTATTGACGGATCGAACCTGGTATTAAACATTTGCTCACGATTGTTGCAAGACGCCTAACTGCAATGGCACCCTGATTCCCGGAACCGACGCCGATTATCATCTGGTGCTCATTAAGGTTGTGTGCCTTGACAATCTTAATGAACCTAACAATGAAAAAGCCTTTCCTCAGGGTAAGCAATTTTGCCTTTCTTTTATTATTCGCATTAGTGTCTACCGCAGTAGTTGGACAAAAACTAAACCGTAATCAATTTGTTATGTTTGGAGTGGAGGGTGTGCAGATCAGCACTTCCAATACCATATCCGGAGGCGCAGTTGGCAGTACAAAACTGGTGAAGTCTACCGGTAATGTACTATTTACGGGTAGCCTTCACAGTGATGGAAGAATTGATCTCGCAAATGGTAACATAGTGAATGGTGTTGTTACGGCCGCAAACAAAGCCGGTGTGTCGGGCAACATTCTGCAGACGGGATCAGGTGCCTCCTTCGGAGGAAATGTGGTGGTAAATGGAGACATTTTCATCAGTGCAGGAACTATCAGCGGAACCGTGTACCAGCCTGCTGGCGCACAATACAGCGGCCCCAGTAAAATTCCCGAATTGCTTACTGACCAGTTACCAGTTCTGCCTGCGCTGCCCCCCTTTATTCAATTTACCGGCGGTTCTGGGAATATAACCAATAACAGGACACTGGAGCCCAATGATGTGAATGGCTATGGTAACATTAACCTGTCTGGTAACAAAACCATAAGGTTTAATGGCCCTGGAGTATATAAGATCAAATCAATAAATCTTACCAATACCAACCTATTCATATTTGACTTTAATGGAACAACTACAGGAAAGTTTATTATCCAGGTAGAAGGCAATATGCTTCTCAGCAAGGTGGCTACAAGTTTTGAAGAAGGTCCGGCTGGTTCAACCAACGCAGATGCTGCCACAAGAATATATACCGAGGTGCATGGTTCGGGTGATGCAAGCGGAAACAGCTTTCTTATAGCAAACGGATCAAGTTCAACACAATCGCGATGGCTTGGTACCGTGTGGGCGCCCAATGGCTCAATCACTATAGGATCGGGCACTGGCAATACAGATCTGACAGGAGCACTATGGAGTGGTAAAAATGTGATGATCAACAGTGGTGTAAATGTGGTGCATTCGCCGTTGGTAAGTAATTGTGAAAATGCAACAGTTAATGCGGGCTCCGATGCCAATATTGCATGTGATCAGCTATCCATTCAATTAACCGGAAGTTCTACAAATATTCCAAATCCGTCCTATAGTTGGAGCTCTCCAACTGGTAATATCATAACCGATCCCAACCAGGCAACTATCACCATTACTACAGCAGGAAACTATACATTGACGGTTAGTAATGATGAATGCAGTTTCACAGATGATGTAAGAGTAACATCATGTGTTAATGACGCTGTTGATGAAAACCCGTTCAAGGTATTTACGATAGTTAATGCCAATCTCACTCAACTTGTTGCCGATCCTACTTATGGTGAAGGACAGGGTATCTTCCAGTTCGATCCCAATAATAGTGGACGTGTGTTGATAGATGCGATCCTTCAATCCAATAATATAGCCAATGCAACAAATCACCTTGTAATAAACGGTTTTGACCAGACGGAGATCTCGAATAATCCATCCTTCTACAGGATCACCGGATTTTATGAGATCAGCAAATTGCTTGAACTGAACGGACACCCTGAATTTTTCAAAGAGGTTCGTCAAACTGTTTCACCATTTGGTCTTGCAGTTGGTGATGGCGGATTGTATAAAACAGGTGGAGATAGTAGTATGGGCGCCAGGTCGGCCAGAGCAGGGTATACAATCACAGGGGCTAAATTCAAAAACCAGGCAGGTGCTGAACAGGATATTAAGATCGGGGTATTATCGGATAGTTACAATATGCTCGATCGGGTAATAAATAAAACCAGTTACCTGGGAACACCCGTAGCTGCTGATATAGCGGAGGGTGATCTTCCTGCAGGTAATATGCCCGGTGGTGGAGTAGAGCTACCCGATGGTGATTTCCCATTCCCCTTCCAAACATCAGATGAAGGCAGAGCGATGTTGCAGATCATTCATGAAGTTGCGCCTGGTGCAAAACTCGCATTCAGGACAGGATTTGTTTCTGAAAGCGATATGGCAGAAGGAATACGCCGGTTGAAAGAAATCAACTGTAATATTATTGTTGATGACATCACCCATGCAACGGCACCTTTTTATAGGGAAGGACTTATAAGCAAGGCCATCAAAGAAGTTACCTCCCAGGGTGTATTGTATTTCACATCCGCTGGAAACTTTGGCAGCAAATCCTATGAAGGAAAATTCTCTCCATCGGCCATTCCGGATGGCGGAGTGATACCATTAACAGGAGGTCAGCCGCTACAAAAACTCTTCCTTAAAGGAAGAGGAGTAAGTGATTATATGCTCATACTTCAGTGGGATGATGATTTCTATTCTGCTGGTGAAGTAGATGGAGCAGACTATGACCTTGATGTTTATCTGACCGATTATACAGGTAAGAATATCCTCGGCTATAACAGGGTCAATACCGGTTCCGATCCATTGGAAATTTTTCCTTTCAGGGTATCAGATGCAACTACTGCATATCTAAAGATCGTGAAGGCAAGTGGTCCGGATGCAGGTGCGGATGTAAGTTTTAAATATATCCTCTTCAGGGGCAATGTAGAAATAGAAGGCAACCCGAATGCTACAACTATTATTGGTCATGCCAATATACCAGAAGCATTTTCAGTGGGTGCGGTTCAATATAATCTCACACCAGCCTATGGTGTTACCAATGTTCAGGTAGAACCTTTCTCATCATGGGGAGGTCCTATCAATGGCATTACCACTAACAAGCCTGATTTTGTTGCGCCAGATGGTGTTAATACCAGTGTAAGCCTGGGCAACCGTCCATTGCTGGATAAAGATGGACAGCCATTTATTGATCCGGAAGCACCATTAAATGCTGATGGCACTCCACGATATAACAGTTTCTTTGGAACCTCCGCGGCAGCACCACATGCCGCTGCACTTTCAGCACTTTTGCTGGAAACAAGATTTAAATTCTGGCCCAGTAAGCCCGCCTTTAATTATAATGAAGTAAGGGAAGTGTTTCAATCAACAGCACTTGACTTTACCAATGATGGAAGTAATTATGATGTAAGGAGTGGAAATGGCATGTTGGATGCATACCAGGCCTTATTGACTGAAGCTAACCCAACACCAGTAATAACGGAGGTAGTGTCATTAACTTCTTCCACCACTCCCGATCAGAAAGTTGAGATCACTGTAAAGGTTGAAGGCAACTACCTGGTGGAAGGATCACAACTGGAAATTGGAGGCGTCAAGTATCCAACCATTGTTGACCTGGCAAACAAGACATTGACTGCCATCGTGGATCCTATTGAGGGCAATCCCGAAGTAAGGATATGCAATCCTGTAACTCCAAATATAGAAGTAGCTGATGGAGGATGCTCCAATGTCATTAATCTACTTGATGCAGCCAGAACGAAGATCACCGTCAGGGCTAAATCATATATCAAAAAATTTGGTGCACCCCTTCCCAGCCCACTTGAATATGAACTGTTGATTGGGGATGATATAAATCCGGTGGATCTGAGTCAGCCACTTCCTGGTGGACTCACGTTGCGTGATCTTGGTTTGGCTAAACCTGGTCTAACGGAGGGTAGCCCTGATATAAGCACAGTAGATGCGACTACCACAGCAACAGCCTTAAGTGCAGCTGGTACACCTGTTTCTATACAGCTAAAAATTGAAGGATTTGAGAATGGCGTAGTTCCATTAGACCTTCTCAAAAAATATGATTATAGATTGGTAAACGGCCTACTCGAGATTGAGAAACTGAGGGTTAAGATTCAACCGGAAAACCAGGTGATAACTTATGGTGAAGACCTGAAGCCTGTCCAATTTAAATACAGCACAGAAGTTTCCGTTGATCAATCAATAATTGAAAATATCAGGGCTGAGCATAATCTCTATATGGCTAATGGATATGCCCTTGCCAAAGACCTTGATCTAACGAACCTCATTAATCTTGCCACTCTTTCAACCGTCAGATTCGAAAATGGTGTTGTAAGGGCAAATGGGGTAGTGAGGGCCAATGGAGTGGTGAGAGCTAATATTATTGCCGAATCATTTTATGAGTATCTGAACCGTATTGCAAATGGAGTGGTGAGAGCCAACGGCATACCCTATGAGAATGGTGTGGTGAGGGCAAACACTACTAATGGAGTTGTAAGAGCAAATGCTATTGTAAATGCTGATGCAATTATAAATGGTTTTGTGATAGTTGATAATGTTCCGGTTTCGGGCAGCGGCATAACGCCAAATGGGGTCACAAGGGCCAATGGAGTTGTTAGGGCTAATTATATCAACTTCACTACCGATGCAAACGGGGTGGTAAGAGCCAATGTTGTTATAGACAATGAAGATTATCCTTTCGCCAACATAAGCCTGGCGCCAGATCTGAATGGTGTTGTGAGGGCTAATGTTGTGCCTGACCTTAACTCACAAATCGAAAATGGGGTGGTAAGGGCAAATGGTGAACCTGTTGTAAACAGTGCATTGTTTGATGGAATTTCCAATTCAGGTGTTGTTGTGATTCTCGACGAATCGGATATTGCACGTGGCTATGTTGAAGGGTATATCTCCATCAACACGATTACCGGTCTTACCGTTACCAATAATGACAACCCGCACAGTATCATTCCAGGTGCTTACCTGCCGGTTGCCAGCGGAAACTATATCATTGAATATGAGCCAGGTGATCTTACTGTCAACAAAGCACCCTTAACTGTTACAGCGGAAAACAAGGACATACAATATGGTAATGAAGTCACCTTTACCTCAACAGTGTCTGGTTATGTGAAAAACCAGGAAACAGATGTTGATGATGATATCTCCATTTTTGGTGATGCAGGAATAACCCATGAGGTGCGGAAAGCAGATAATACGATTGTTACAGGCCCTATTTATCCTGTTGGCAATTACAGCATCCGGTCAATATTTACAGACCCCGCCAACTATGAAGTAACAAGAATCAATGGAACCCTCAATGTGGGTAAAAAAGACCTGATTGTAACCATGGGTTCAGATGTTTACTATTTCACTGAAGGTCAGCCAGTACCTGTTTTCAGTTCAACTATTGATCCGGCAGGCCTGGTGTCAAATGACCTATACACCATTAGAAACAGCAGTAATGAAATTGTATCCGCCAATAATTTAACTGCGGGGATTTATTCTGTATTCCGCAATATCAATAGTACAAACCTCGTGAACTTTAATAGTTATAATATAATAGGAACACCTTCTCCTTTGTATGTGAATCCAAGTGGAGGAAACACCAAAGCAATCAAGCCAGTGCTGGTTTGTATTGAGCCAATTGAGAATCCGGTTGGTGATTTAACTTTCAGGGCCAGATATGCCTACGAGAACCTCAACAAAACAATCATCTATGTGCCATTGGGTGAGGAAAACCAGATCATTCTTTCTCCGGGTGCAGAAAAAAGCGGTAATCCACCAGAACTCTTCCTGCCTGGAACACATGAATTCTATATACTGTTCAATGGCACCAAGATAACCTGGCTTATCAGTTCTGTTGAGAAGAATAAAAAATCAGCTTCATCCAGTGATGCCAGTTCCACATCAAATAAGTGCAACAGTAATGGTCCGATCACACTTGCCGCCAGTTCAAGGGCTGTGCCGGTGGACGTAGCCGGAGGGGCATCTATATTCCCCAACCCTGCAAGTTCACAATTGATGATAGTGGGCGATTTCACCAGGGTTACCGAACGGGATGTAATAATTGTGGATGTGCTGGGTCGCCAGGTAAGACCTGCCTCCATACGGAAA
The DNA here is from genome assembly GCF_000814325.1 of Flavihumibacter sp. ZG627. Taxonomy (GTDB): domain Bacteria; phylum Bacteroidota; class Bacteroidia; order Chitinophagales; family Chitinophagaceae; genus Flavihumibacter. The sequence goes on from NZ_JPHF01000004.1 coordinate 254,404, forward strand.
CAGTCATCACAGCGAATGATATTTGATATTGGTAATCTATCTAATAGTCAATATTTCATTCGGATAAATGGATCCTCAGGCGGTCAGGTGTTCAAATTCATAAAACAATAAGCACCAACCTATCCTGTTAAAAGAAAGAATGGAGGATTACCTCCATTCTTTCTTTGTTTTATTTCCATTTATAAGTAATTTAAGCAACATATAAATAGGAAAGAATGAGTAGGTTCAGAAGCGTAATGGGGATAATTGGGCTGATGTTAATGCTAAATGTATATCTTGTTGCAAAGGCACAGGATAATGGGACAGATAGCCTGATCCAACTTCTGGATAAGGCAAATGAAGATTCAAATAAGGTAAATCTCCTGAATCAGATTACAGCAGCCGACATTCAATCTCCTTCCGCCCTCGATTATGCCCAACAGGCCATTACACTCTCCGATAAAATAAAATATAGTAAAGGCAAGGCACTTGCCTATAAAAATATTGGTCTGCATCACTTCATAAAAAGCGATTTTATTCGCGCCGATGAAAACTGGAGACAGGCACAGAAACTCTATGCCCAGATCAGGGATGAAGCGGGACTAGCTAATATCCTCAACAATCTGGGATCCATCCAATACAACCTGGGCAATCTATCTAGTGCGATTGAGTATTTTTTCAAATCACTGGAAGCCTCTCAAAAAGCCAGCGACACTTTAAGAACTGTTACAGCGCTTAATAACGTCGGACTTATTTATATGGCTAAACCTAACACACATGATCTTGCTATCGACTATCTGACCAAGGCCTTGAAGTTGGGTGGGCGTATTAAAGACAGTGCAAATATGGGCCTTTCCTATGTTAACCTTGGAGAGGTATATTACGAACAAAAGAATGACTCTGCGGCATTATATAATTGTTTCAGAGCCAAGGAACTTCTTCATCCTGATGATGAAATCCTTCCTTACCTCCTGAATAATATCGGGAAGATTTATTCAAGAAAAGGGCAGAATGACCTGGCATTAAAATACCATGAAGAAGCTTTAGCAAAAGCCACTGAAATCGGATCTAAATTATTCATGGCTCAGGCATCCCTTTCAATGGCCAATTTGTACAAGAAGCAAAACCTGCAGATCAAATCGATGCGATTTTTTTCCAAGGCTAGTGAACTGGCCCTGGAGATAAAAGCCGGACCGGAATTACAAAGGGCATACCGCGGACTTTCAGAAGCTTATTATGCAACTGACGATTATCAAAATGCATATCGTTACAGTAACCTCTCAGCAAAACTCGCAGATTCACTTTATAAGTATGCAGCAGATAGCATGCAGCTAAAATATGAGGTAGGAATCAAAGAAAAACAAATCGACCTGTTGACAAAGGATAAAGATTTAAAAGACCTCGAATTAAAACGGCAGAAAATTGCTAAGAACGGGCTTATCGCCGGACTAGGGTTGGTATTCCTCATCATTGGAATATTATATCGTGATTACCGCACTAAAGTAAAAACAAACAAACTTCTTGACCACCAGAAAGCAGAAATCGAAGGTCTTTTGCTGAATATTCTTCCAGCAGAAGTTGCCACTGAACTACAACAGGAAGGCAATGCCACACCAAAGTATTTTGAGCAGGCCTCTGTTCTTTTTACAGACTTTAAAGGGTTCACACGAATGGCTGATGCCCTTTCACCACAGGAAGTTGTTGCTGCCCTCAATGAATGTTTCATGGCATTTGATGATATCATAGATCGCAACAATCTGGAAAAGATAAAAACCATCGGAGACTCTTATATGTGCGCAGGCGGTATACCACGTGCCGATCCTAACCATGTTATGAATATAGTGAGGGCAAGTTTTGAAATTCTGGAATTCATGCGTGGATGGAACAAGGTGAGAGCAGAAAAAGGGCTCAGCTCATGGGAGCTTCGCATAGGTATACATGTTGGTCCCGTTGTTGCCGGTGTGGTGGGTAAAAAGAAATATGCCTACGATATATGGGGTAGTACCGTGAACATTGCCAGCAGGATGGAAAGTGCCGGAGAAATAGGACAGGTAAATATTTCAGAGACATTATATGAACTGATCAAGGATCAATATGACTGCAGTTATCGTGGTAAGATATCAGCGAAAAATATTGGTGATATAGACATGTATTTTGTTAACCACCTGAAAAAAACTGAAGTAGAGGAAGTGGAACTAACGAAATATGCTTCTTAACCTGGTTGGGGGTTTCCCTTTATAATAGATTTTTTTTGCCTTCTCCAGCAACAACAAAAACTCCTGTTGCAGAAAATCGCCCTGGCTTGCCACCGGCACTACAATATTCTGGACATCATTCCAGCTTGACTGTTTGGTAAATTTAGATTCTTTCAACAGTGACCCGAATAATGCCACACCAGTTGCAAGCCTGTATTCTGCCGGCAACTGATCAAATGCTGTTTCCGTTGAATTAACCTTGCTCCTTATTTCATTGTGAACACTGTCTTTTGGCTTTTTATAGGTCAGCGATACATCAGCAAGTTCTAGTGCATCTGCTTTGGCAGTAGCAGCAGGCACTAATTCAAAAATAGCCATTAGTGTATGCCCTGATCCTAACTCCCCTCCTTCCAGCACACTGGTTGTATCAGACACAGCTGAATATTTGTTATCAAATCCAAGTAAGCGATACTCAGCTACCTGCGATGGGTTAAATCGCACATGTAATAAGGCATCATCGGCCACCGCATACATGGTTTGTGTAAGCTCCCTCACCAATACCTTCTCTGCTTCTTTTTCATCATCCAGGTAGGAAAAATTCCCATTCCCTTTCTTTGCAAGCACCTCCAGCTTCGAATCTTTATAGTTCCCCATTCCCACACCCAGGCAGGTAAGATAAATACCCAGCTGACGCTGTTGTGTTATCAATCGCTCAAGATCTTCTTCACTTGTTTGTCCCACATTGAAATCACCGTCAGTGGCTAGTATCACCCTGTTATTGCCCTTCGGAATATATTGACTCTGGGCAACGCGGTAAGCAGCACGAATTCCTGACTCGCCTGCCGTTGCACCACCAGGTTCTAATCCCTCGATTGCTTTATGGATCTTTTCTTTTTCGGCGCCAGAAGTAGGATTCAACCACACGCCAACACTTCCGCCATACACTACTATCGATACGGTATCTATGGCGCGTAAGTTATCGACCATTAATTTGAAGGCAGATTTCAATAAGGGAAGCCTGTTGGGCATATCCATTGAACCGGAAATATCGATAAGGAATACCAGGTTACTGGGGGCAACATTTTCCAGATCAAGTTTTTTTGCAGAAGCCTTTATCAACAGCAATTTATTGGCGACTTGCCAGGGGCAGGCTGTGAGTTTGGCATCGAGATGAAAAACATCTCCACCACTGGGTGCAACATGATTAAGATTGAAGTAATTGATCATTTCCTCAATCCTTACCGCATCATGTGGAACAGTACTTCCCATATTCAGGAAGCGACGGATATTGCTATAGGAGGCCTTATCGGTATTGATGGCGAAGTCTGTATGGGGGAAGCGGTTTGCATCCGTGAAATTATTCTCCACCAGGCTACTGTAGGTTTCACCACCCACATTGAATCTCGTTCCATCTTTTGAATGAAGGTCGCGTGTCACCGACATCAATCTCTTCTCCTGCTTTTTTGCCTGCTTGGAAATCAGCTTCATCACGAAATTATTTTCCTTCCTGCTGTCAAGCATAACTGTCATCGGTTGATATCCTTCGAGACTAAGTGTTGCAGAATCTTTGAGAATGGTGGAGGTGATACCAAAGCCGCCGTAAGTGCCTGAATAGTAAAGATATCCAGTGGCATGAAGCATCATCTTGACATTGGCTAATGCTTTGCCTGCATCATCCTTTATTTCACCCCGGTAATAGAATTGGGCGCTGGTGGAAATAGAGGTAAGTACCAGTAATATGGCAAGTACAGTTTTCAGGGTCTTTATTTCTGGGGGAAAGGTACATCATTCCAAACGCATTGTCAAGGGGGTGTGCTTCCACCTAATGCTCTTTTAACTGGTAGATCTCAGGAATATTGCGTCCCAGGCCATCATAATCGAGCCCATATCCCAATACAAATTTATTGGGGATGCTGAAGCCGAGATACTTTATATGTGTAGGATACTCAGTAGCATCGGGCTTATGAAGTAAGACGGCTAACTCAAGTGAAGCTGGTTGCTGGTGATTAAGCTGGGGAAGAAATTCACTAAGCGTTTTACCCGTATCAACTATATCCTCAACAATAATCACATGCCTGTTATGTATATCAATATCAAGACCTATAGCTGTAACTACCTGACCGGTTGATTTAGTACCCTTGTAAGAAGCCAGTTTGATAAAGCAGATTTCTGCATCTATACTTATTGCCTTGAAAAGATCAGAGGCGAACATAAAAGACCCATTCAAAATCGGTATGAACAATGGCCTCTTGCCTTTATAATCACGATTTATTTCCGCTGCCAGTCTTTGAACCTGGCCATTGATCTCTTCTACAGTAAGGTATGGCTCAAACGTCTTATCATTAACCCTGATATCTGTCATTTCAATTTGTGTAAATGATTAATTCCTGTCCCGTTCTCAGACTCACACCCACGAGCTTATTCCATTCGCGGATCTGTTCCTGGCTCACACCATATCTCTTGCTGATGCCATATAATGTTTCCTTACTTCTTACAACATGGGTTGTTCGCTTTGCGGTTGTAATAGTTGCTGCTGCTGATGTTTCAGTTTCAGTAGAAACTTGTGCTGTAATTATCAGTTGTTGCTCCGGCAGGCTCCTGGCAGCGCCCGCCAGCAGTGGCCGGCCTGGAGCTTTCTCACGGAGATATATCTTTTCTCCATCCGCAGGTTCAGAGCCGGCCAGCAGATGGTTCAGCTCAAGAATATTTTCATAGCGGATACCTTCCTGCTGTGATATATCATATATCGTTTCTCCCGGCTTCAGTACCCTGAAAATATTCGCCCCGGTTTTACGCTTGCGCTGGAGAAACACCAGTTGATCCATCGCCAGAATATTTCCCTCCCCGGGTGTCATGTCATTGAAATCCAGCAATCGGGAAAGAGTAAGATCATACTCATTGGCAACTGCGAGCAATGATGTGCCTGCCTTTACAAATACAACCCTGGTATCGTTGATCTCAAATACTCCGGCAGGATAAATTATAGAAGGTGCATCAGCCATAGTTGTTGATTCAGCCGGTGGTCTTATGCCTGTTAACACACCCGAGGGTGCGGGCATCTTCCCCATGGCTATAAGGCTGTACTGCTGCAGGTCATAGGTTTCAATCAGCTTTATCAGCAATTGTGAATATTTGATATTGGTGGCATAGCCAGCTTGTTTCAGTCCATAGGCCCAGCCTTTATAATCTGCAGGATCAAGACGAAACAGAAAAGAATATCGCTGGTTGTTTTTTAGAAAATTGGAGTGATCACGATATGATTCAAGCGCAGCGCTATAACTGCGGAAGCACTCGCCGCTGGCATCATCATCATGGTAAACTTTTTCGCCCTGCCAGGAACTCTTACACTTGATACCAAAATGGTTATTGGATTTCTGAACAAGTTCACTCCTCCCCGCTTCTGTCTCATGTATTCCCTGTGCAAGTTTAATAGCCGCCGGAACACCGGTGCGTTGCATTTCATCAATGGCAACCTGCCGGTAAGTGTTGATATAATCAAGAACAGCCGGGTTGGTTTGCGCCAATCCAATGGTGAAGGTGAAAAAAACCAACCCTGTTAACAATACTGTGCGGATCATGTAATATTTTTTTTCTGCAACAATAATAATCCATCCCTTATTGTGACCATCACCCTTTCAACCCTGCCATCGGCCGCTACATGCTCATTAAATGCCTGCATAGCTTTGGCATTTTTTCCACTGGGAGGGTTTTCAAGTACCTGTCCATGAAAGAGGACATTATCGGCTATGATCAATCCGCCATTGCGTAATTGCGGAACAACCAATTCATAATAATCTATATAACCGGTCTTATCAGCATCTATGAAAACCAGGTCCCAGGGGCGGTCTAAAACAGGAATGATTTCCGTGCCTACCCCTTCATGCAAAATTACCTGATCGGCATAGGGCGACAACCTAAAGTTTCTCCTCGCAACAGTTGCCTCTTCATTTCTTAATTCAATGGTATGTAACTCACCTCCCGGCACAAGTCCCTCTGCAAGGCAAAGCGCACTATAACCTGTGAAACTGCCTATCTCCAGAATATATTTCGGTTGCACCAACCTGCTCAGCATTGCCAGCAACCTTCCCTGCAGGTGTCCACTCAGCATATGCGCCTGCGGATGGGTACGATTTGTTTCTTCCGCTATATTTCTCAACAACTCCGGCTCTGGTGAACTGAACTTCTCAGCATAGGCATTCGCCAGGGGGTTGACTAATTCTAATGAATCCATTCTGGCAAAAATAAGGCTTCCTGCCTATTTATACTCCCTTAGAAGTTCGGCTGTAGCGGATGTTTACTATAGAAATGCAAAACATGCTCGGCAACTTCTTCCGCGGTATCCGCAACTTTCAGCAGTTCCAGGTCATCTCCTGAAATATAAGCTTCCTTCAGCATCGTATGTTGCAACCACTCCATCAGGCCTGCCCAGTAATCCCTTCCTACCAATATCAACGGAACCTGTAACATCTTACCGGTCTGGATCAGTGTGGCAACTTCAAAGAATTCATCCATGGTGCCAAATCCGCCGGGCATCATCACAAAGCCCTGCGAATACTTGGTAAACATGGTTTTGCGCACAAAGAAATATTCAAAATTGAGATTGGCATCGCGGTCAATATAGGGATTGGCATGCTGCTCAAAAGGTAATTCGATATTGAGTCCCACCGATTTACCACCGCCAAGCTGGGCGCCCTTGTTGGCAGCTTCCATGATACCCGGACCGCCACCCGAAATAATTCCAAATCCCTCGCCTGCAAGTTTCTGGGAGATGTCTACCGTTAATTCATAAGATGCATGGCCCGGTTGGGTGCGGGCAGATCCAAAGATGGATATACAGGGACCTAATTTGGCCAACGCTTCAAATCCATCTACAAACTCCGCCATTATTTTAAAGATCTGCCAGCTCGAATGTGCTTTTGATTCACTCCACCGCCTTTGCTTGTTCATCTTTATCGTGTCATTCATTTCCTTCTTTTTAAGGTTTGGAGACAACAATGCCACCCATTCAGAACATGGATGGCATCGTAGTAATACAATATTAAGAACGTATATTTTCTTTAGATAGTTTGTAAAGCTGTTGATTTTTTTGAAATCATTAACAGCCCAAGGAAAGTTATCAAACCATTGATCAGCAAGAGCTCTATACCGATCTGATAGCCACCCAGGTAGTCCGCGGCAAACTTACTGATCAGGTAACTGATAAAGGGTGATAGGAGGCAGATAATGGTAACAATAAAATTGTCCCGGAAGTTCCTTTTGGTGAGTAACCCAAAAGCAAATAAACCGAGTAATGGCCCATAGGTATAACCTGCAAGATCGAGGATGATTCCAATGATCGATTTGTTATCGATCCATTTGAAGATGAAGATGCAGATCATGAAGATCACGGAAAATGTGAGGTGCACGGTCATACGTATACGCTTCTGCTGCTTCTCTGTGAGATTGGGGTTTCTTCGGATGCCGAGTATGTCAATACAGAAACTGGATGTTAATGCTGTAAGTGCTCCATCGGCACTGGGGAACAAGGCAGATATAAGAGCAATGATGAATATGATTCCAATGGCCGGTGGAAGATAGCTGAGTGCGATGGTAGGAAACAGATCATCCCCCTTTACATCCATTCCTTTATTGGCGGCATATATATAAAGTAAACCACCCAGCAGCAGGAATAAGAAATTTACAAATACGATCACCACACTAAAGGTCATGATGTTTTTCTGCGAGTCTTTCAGCGTCTTTACACTGATATTCTTTTGCATCATTTCCTGGTCGAGACCGGTCATTGCAATGGTGATGAACGCTCCCCCGATCACCTGCTTCAGGAAGAATCCTTTGCTGTTAACATCTGTGTTCATCATATCGGTATATCCTTTCGCGGAGAGCGCCTGCATTGCTTCTCCCAGTCCATAACCAAGGCTGTTCATTATATAGATAACACATACCACAAGTCCAAGTAACATGAAGCTTGTTTGCAATGTATCAGTATACACGATGGTCTTTACGCCTCCTTCAAATGTATAGAGCAATATCATCAGTAAAATCACAAAGGCCGTTACTACAAAGGGAACGCCGAGGTTATCGAGGATGAAAAGCTGCATCACGTTGATCACCAGGTATAGCCTTGCCGTTGCGCCAATAGTTCTTGATATGATGAAAAATAAAGCTCCGGTTTTATAGGCAGTGAAGCCGAATCTTTGTTGCAGGTAATGATAGATGGATGTAAGATTCAGCCTGTAATACAAAGGCAACAACACATAAGCAATAACTATATATCCAAGGAAATATCCCGCCACCACCTGCATGTACATGAATGCATTGGTGGAAACAGTACCGGGAACAGAAACAAAAGTTACACCACTCAGCGAGGTACCGATCATGCCGAATGCAACCAGCATCCAGTTGGAACTTTTGTTGCCGATAAAAAAGCTTTCGTTATTGGCATTCCGGGATGTATACCAGGCCACCACAAGCAATAAAACAAAATAAGCGATTACAAAAGAGAACAACAAGGTTGGCGACATGCACTAAGATTTTTCTGAAATAAGCTACAAATTAACCGTTAATACAATTACTTTAGTACAATTAATCTATGAATATAAAAGCCATAGCAGTTTTTTGCGGTTCGCAGGCAGGATCCAACCCTTTGTTCAAACAGCACACAGCAGAACTCGGTAAACTGCTGGCCATGCTTAATATCAGGCTGGTATATGGCGGTGGTAAAAAAGGATTGATGGGAGCCATCGCTGATTCTGTTCTAAAACATGGTGGTGAAGTAATGGGTGTGATTCCAAAAGTGCTTACTGAATGGGAACAACAACATGAATCACTTACCGATCTGGCCATTGTACCGGATATGCACAGTCGAAAAAAGATGATGTATGAAATGAGTGATGCCGCCATCATCCTCCCCGGCGGTTTCGGCACCATGGATGAATTATTCGAAATGCTCACCTGGAACCAACTCAAGATCCACGACAAAAAGATTTATATCCTCAACAGTGCGGGCTACTATAATTCGCTGATCCAGTTCCTGCGCCATGCCGAAAAGGAGAACTTCCTCTACGAGCCGGTGGAAGAAAGGATCATCATCTGCAATAACCCGGTTGAGCTTTTCAATAAGTTACCCATCTGACGCATGTCAGGACATACGTCAGACGGGTAGCTTTAACGGCCGATATTAAATCCTATGCTGTAGAAGACCCGGTTGCCGTAGGGGGTACCGGGATTGGAATTACCGGAAGCCTTATAGAGCAGATCGTATTGCGCGGAGATGATCATGTTAACAGCTCCTCCAACAGGAAGAACAGCTCCCGCCCCTGCCAATAATGAAGGAAGGATCTTTCCATTGAGTGAGTATTCTACATCGGTTGGATAGTACTTGTATTTACCCCAGATATAATTCATTTCGGGCTGTAGTTGAACGAAGCCCTGGCGGATGGGATAAAACCTGCCGAAAATATTCATACCGGCCACACCATAACTTTCACGCGAAATTGTTTCTCCATTATAGCGATCCCGGAACTGTGAGTATTGTGCATTAATTCCTATACCGGCGGCAAAGTAATTATTGAAGCGATAACCCACCTGTGGAGAGATATTGATCAGGGTATAATTACCGAAACTCAATCCAAAATTTCCACCAAAGAACAACCTGCTCTTATCAAAACCTTTCTTCTCCGTTTCAGCTTCTTTTTCTACAGCAGTACTATCCTGGGCATTGACGCCAGAACAAAAGACAGCAAAAAGCAGTAGGCAAATAATTTTCTTCATAGTTTCTGAATTAAGCCTGTAAACTCATTACCCTCCCGGTTGCACAAACAGGTTCACCCTGTAAAACTCGGATAATTCAGGCAATCAATGAAAAAAGGCCTTTGAAATTGGTCGGGATCCCATTTTTAGTACATCAGAAAACCGGGCAGAGACTTTGTCGCTGGTTGCCCTGGAACTCATCGAAAATGCCATGCTTTATAAGGGAGAACTCGATGGCGCCCCTTGAACCATTATAAGCCGACAAAGATGAAGTTGTTACATCATAGCTAAAGCTCATCCGGAAATTGTTCCATTGAAATCCGACAAGCGGAATAATGGATTCACCTGCGCGGTAGTAAAGTCCGCCGATCAACTGTGTGGTACCATCACCGCTTAGATTGTAATTGGCAGAAGCACCTCCAACCAATTCTGACGCCGAGGCCTGGGTGGTGTAATAAGCCATAGGATTCACTATAACGAGATCATTCACCTTATAACTTGCATTTACAAATCCGATATAGCGTGGCGAGAGCCTGTTCTCGAATCCGTCTTCTGCAAAAAAGGTTTCCTTCGGGCGGTTCAGATGATGCACCGAGAAGCCGGCATTCACATACACTTTATCGCTGGGAAAATAGGCATAGTTCATTCCCACCTGCAGGTCAACATAGCTGGTGCTGGTGGAGTTAAATACCACATTGGTGGGGATGCCGGCATCAAAAAATCCGGTCGACTGGTTGAACTGGTCAGGGAATTTTAGTCGCGTGGGATCAATGCGCTTATTGGCATAGCCCACGTTGAATCCTGCAGAAAGCAGGCTCGAATAACCAAGCATCTGGTGATAAGCCACCGAGCCATAAAATTTAGTAGATGTAAGATTACCACTGCCGGCAACATCTCGAAGCAAAACGCCTCCAAGCCCCAGCCATCCCGTTTCTATACGATTTCTAAAAACCTGTGCGTCCCCGAAAACACTGATGGTCTTATAAGGTACAGACATAATATTCACCCACTGGCTGCGATAGTTTGCGCCTATCCGGTAGTCGGCATCAGGAATAAATCCAGTATTGGCCGGATTGGTGGTCAAGGGTGAATTGAACCACTGGGAAAACCTCAGATCCTGAGCATCCGCAACAAGGGTGAAGCCTGTCATTACCAGGCAGATCATCCATAACCTTTTCATTGGTATCCTCTTGCTAATCATCATCATTTCATTAATGGTTACCGGATCAGGGTAATATCACCTTTTTTGGTTGCCTTGCTGCCATCGGTGAATTCAACATCCAGCACATAGGCATATACATCCATTGGTTGCAGCACACCATTGAAGCGGCCGTCCCATCCAATCTTCAGACTATTTGATTCAAAAACCTTCTGGCCGAAACGGTTGAAGATGATGAATTTCATCCTACCGATAGCATACCCTCGCACCACGATCTGGTTATTGGGGGCGGGACCCAATGGGGTAAATGCATTGGGTATATCAATACGTGGAATAACCAGGGCTTCAACCGGCAGACAGATAGTGTCAGCGCATCCGCTCTGGTTTATTGCCATCAGGCAGGCATCATAAATTCCGGTCCTGTTATATTGGTGATCAACAGGCGCCCTGCTGGTTGTCCTTAAGCTATCACCATCTCCAAATTGCCAGAGGAAATTAACCGCATCGGCTGAAGATGTATTGGTGAAGGTGGTAGGCGTATTTTCTATCGGCGTAACCGGCGAATGGGTAAAACCAGCCACCGGAGCGGATTGCACGATCACATTCCTGAAGGCCGAATCAGAAATATTACAGGTATTGGGATCGGTCACCACTAACTTCACGCGGAAGGTACCGGGGTTAAGAAACTCTTTCACCGGTTCTTTATCCGTTGATGTTGTACCATCCCCAAAATCCCAGAAATATGTTTGTCCTGCTATTGAAGTATTGACAATGGGTGCAGTGTAGGGTGCGCAACCATCGGGCATTTCAAAGCTAGCCACAACCAATGGAGCGAGGTTAAATTCTTTCATCAATGAATCGCCGCCGTTACAGAATATTGTATCTCGCAACAAAAGCCTCACCTGGTAGGTTCCTGCAGAAATATAATTATGATTAACAGGTGTGGTTCCCGCAATTACTCTTGTTCCATCACCAAAATCCCAGAGGAAACTGGTATCACTAAACGCTTTTCCCGGCGATGGTACTGAGAGATTATCGAACCTGAAAGAAAGCGATTCACACGGCAATAATTTCGTTGCCGTGAAATCGAGCAGCGCCTCATCAGCACGAACCCTTATTGTAAGGAAAGATGTATCACGGATATTACAACTTGTTGAATCAATGGCGATCAATCTCACCCTGAAATCACCCACCGAAGTATAGGTATGCTCCACTTCAACGGAGGTGGTGGAAGTATCAGCAGAACCATCCCCGAAATTCCAGATATAACTCTGTGCATTCTGAACGGTGTCGATCAATTTAACAGTGAGGGGAACACATCCCGAGGTATCATAAACGCCATTGATATAGGAAGACACACCAGATCCCACCCCGGCAAAATTGAAGGCGATCTTGAGGGCGGCAAGATTACACTCAGCACCATTGCCGGTTCCATTGGCGCCGGAAAATCCATTGGAGCAACACCATGCACCTCCTGAAACGGGGAAGCGTGGACGCGGACTTCCAATGGCGCTGCTATAACAGTTGGCGCACATGGCCTGGTAGATAATTCCATTCTGGTCGAAGCGACTTGTACCGCCATCCACGTGTTCTGAAAAATTACCATCCTGTCCAAAGAAGGTGACATACATCAGTTCGGTAGCATCGCGCTTGATGACAATAAAATAGAAATCGTTGTTATCTGTGGTCCGTTTAAGAGCATCGGGGGTTACTTCCATCCCAATGGTACCTGCCATGGGGAAATCAGCGAGATTGGTTCCGCCCCAGCCACTCACATAAATATTTTCACATCGGTCAACCAGGAAGGCCACCGGTGATATATTGGGCAGCGCTGAAGTGGTGCCATAGGTAGTAGTATAGACCCATTCTGAGAGATCGATCTTGAGTTTGCCTATAAACTGCTTGGCTCCCGCCCTGGCATAAGGAGCATTTATAATATTCCAGTTACCATAGGTAACCCCCATCACATAGGGATCGCCATCGCGGTCAAATTCAAATCCTAAAACTGCATCGGTGGCAGCTGTTCCAATAAAGGTTGACTTTTTCAATACCGAACCGTCGGAAGAAAATATGGCTATGAAACCATCGGAGCGGTATCCACCGAAAGTTTGTCCAAGCGTTCCTGATTTATCACCCGGAAAATTACTGCTCATGGTTGCCCCGGCGATCCAGATATCACCGCCATTGGGATTGATGCCAACCACATAAGCGGCATCCAGACTATCACCACCAAAATAAGTACACATGGTGAGGTCAGAAAGGTCGCCCCTTGCTTTGATCAGAACCGCATCCTGCTTTCCTCTGAGTGAGCGGAAAGGAGCATTGGCAGTTGTATAGAAATTGGATGATTGTGTACAGGAGGCGAGGTAAATATTACCACTGTTATCGAGCATCACTTCACTGCGTGCATCATCACCATAAAAATTCAAGAGGCCTCTTGGATTCTCGCGGTGACTGTCGGCAGTATTAAAACCATCATCACCACTACCACCAATACGCAGTGAACCAATAAGTGCAGTTCCTGCTGCATTCAGTTTTGTAAGAACGATATCATATCCGGACAGTGTACCCCCACCGGTTGGTCCAAGCGACCGAAATGCGGGATAGTCAGAAGAGCTTGTTCTGCCACCGATGATGAGGTTTCCCTGTCCATCTACAATAAGGCTATGGGGCTGGTCGCTGGATGTACCACCCAAATAAGTTGCATATACCCTTTGTGTACCGGTGGCATCAAATTTCATGATGCCCATATTGAAAGGATTGGTATCGTTATTAGCTGTAAAGCTTTGCTGGAAGGCACCTGGAGAAACAGGGAAGCCGGTTCCGAAAACGATACCACCGCTATACAATGAGCCATCACCACCATAGGTAGCGGTATAACCCCAGTTATCAGCCCTACTACCGGTGAAGGTGGCGAAGATCAGGGTGGGATCAATTATAAGAGTAGTCCTTTTATCATAATCGCCGAGGGCGAACTTCACAGTGTTATTGCGGAGCTGGTATCTCGCTTCAATAGTAGTGCGGCCTTTTGTTGTATTCTGGTAAGTGAAAGGAGGCATCTCCCTTACTTCGCCCACACTTGTTTTAATAACGAGCTCGCCCTTGCTTGTACTCAGGCTGGTGGCGCCGTCGTAACGCATAACTATAGCCGAAGGATCACCGCCCGGGTGAATGATGAATTCATATTTCGTCATACCCTCATCAGTGAAATAGCGCATGTCTATATTCGGGTATACATTCCGGTAAGTAACGGTATTGAATATGCGGCAATTACCTGCCCAGGCCGATGGATCATTGCCGATAAAATAGTTATTGTAGGAAGGCAATGGCTTTGAGCCTTCAACTACCATAGCGGGATTCATTCCTTCCAGCACCATGCGATATGCATGGGAGCGGATCCTGATGGTACCTTTTGGTAATTCTGAAGGAGCTGCTGTCTTGTTTTTTGCGCTTGCCTTGTTATCTCCACCTCCGCCTCCTGCACCACCACCCGAGCCTTTAGCACCATCATGTGCATGACCATGGGTAAGCGCTGCGAGGTTAGCCAGATCTTCAGGGTGATGCTGAACAACAGTGAAGCCGGTACGTTGCAAAAAGAACGCACCGTTGCCAAGGTCACCCATAAATGTTACAGATTTATCCCATTGCCCTTTGTTTTCAACGAACTCAACATTGTTCGTATTCTTTTGGGCGAGGGCCGAGGTGGTACATAGGGCGGCCAGAAAAAATATGTGGAGATACTTTACCAAGGTCTATTGAATTTACATCAAATAATCGAATTAAACCAGCGCTTCTAATCTACGAGATCTTGCTCCATGCCAGTTTTCCTTTCTGCATCTGAAGGTAGCCTTTCAGCCTTTGATGTAAGGGAAGGTCAAGGGTCGGATCCGTTTCTATCAGCATCTGTGCACGCTGTTTTGCCGCGTCGAGCCAGCTTTTATCCATCAAAATATCAGCCAGTTTAAAATTCAGTAATCCGCTCTGCCGGGTTCCTTCAATATCACCCGGACCGCGAAGTTCAAGATCTTTTTCAGCAATCTGAAAACCATCATTCGTGGAACACATTGTCTTCAACCGTTCACGGGCATCGTTGGTTATTTTGGGGCCTGTTAATAATATGCAAAAACTTTTATCGGCTCCTCTTCCTACCCTTCCTCTAAGCTGGTGTAATTGTGATAATCCAAACTTCTCAGCACTCTCAATCACCATCACTGTTGCATTCGGAACATTCACACCAACTTCTATAACCGTTGTAGATACCATGATGTGAGTGTCTTTCTGTACAAATCGTTGCATGTTGGTTTCTTTCACATCAGGTGCCTGTCTTCCATGCACCATGCTGATCCAGAATTTGGGTTCAGGAAAAAATGCTTTTACATTTTCATAACCCCGCATCAGGTTTTCCAGGTCCAGCTTTTCTGATTCTTCAATTAATGGAAAAATAATATATGCCTGCCGGCCCTTGTCAATTTCCGCCCTTATGAAATCCATCACACTTGCCCTTGCATGCTCATAACGATGAACGGTGGTGATAGGTTGCCTGCCGGGTGGCAATTCATCAATTACGCTATAATCAAGATCGCCATATGCCGTCATGGCAAGGGTTCTTGGGATAGGCGTTGCCGTCATCACCAGTATATGTGGGGGGATGGCTGCCTTCTTCCAGAGTTTAGCCCGCTGTGCCACGCCAAAGCGGTGCTGCTCATCAATGATGGCCAGGCCAAGGGAATGAAATTTAACCTTGTCTTCCAGTATGGCATGGGTGCCAATGATAAAATGTATCTCTCCTTCTTCAAGTCCTTTTAAAATCCGGCGTCTTTCGGCTGCCTTTGTTGATCCTGTCAGCAGTGCTACCTGCACCGGCATATCCTTTAGCAGCTCGCTGATGCCATGATAATGCTGTGTGGCGAGGATTTCGGTTGGTGCCATCAAGCTGCTCTGGAATCCATTGTCGGCTGCCAGCAACATACTCAATAAGGCCACCATGGTTTTACCGCTTCCAACATCTCCCTGCAGCAGGCGGTTCATCTGTTTCCCGCGGGCCATGTCCTGCCGGATCTCTTTGAGTACTCTTTTCTGTGCACCGGTCAGTTCAAAGGGGAGGTGGTTATGATAAAAGCTATTGAAAAGTTGTCCCACCTGTACAAATACCACCCCTTTTGAATAGCGGTGTCTTTGAAGCCTGATGAGCGCCAGACGAAGTTGTGCAATAAAAAGCTCTTCAAAAACAAGACGCTCACGGGCCTGCTTATACGCCATTTCGGAAGATGGGAAATGTATCTGGCTATAGGCATCGAACCGCGAGGGAAAATTAAATTCCTTCAGGAAAGCATCCGGCAGGTTCTCAGGAAGGTCGCCCTCTTTCAATGATGCCAGCAGAGAGTATGTGAGCTTGCCGATTTGCCTTCCCCCCAGATTTTTTGCTTTTAACTTTTCTGTGCTAGGATATACCGGTTCAAGAAAGGCCTTTCCTCCTGCGCGCGAAGGCTCCCAGGGCTCCATCTCCGGATGGGTGATCTGCGGAACACCATTGAAGAAGCCCGCCCTTCCAAAAACAAGGTATGCCTGCCCCACCTGCAATCCCTTCTGTATCCAGTGTATACCCTGGAACCAGACCAGGTCCATCTCTCCACTGGCATCGCGGATCTTTGCCACCAGGCGCTTTGCACGGTTCTCACCCATCACTGCTGTGCTGATAATAGTACCGGCAACCTGAACATATTCTGATGCCGGATGCACCGAGCTGATGGGGTTCACAATCGTTTTATCTATATGCCGAAGGGGGAAATGATCAAGCAGGTCCATGAAAGTGAAAATATTGAGTTCCTTCTTGAGGATGTCGGCACGCAGGGGACCAACACCTTTCAGGTATTCAATAGAGCTCGATAATATGGTAGCATCAAAACTGATACGGAATGATTGGTTTGATGCAAAAATAAGTGGCTGGAAACTATTCTTCGTGATTTGCTGTACTGGTATATGATTTGGGTGTATGCAGGAATTCTTTCCGGGAGCGCTGCATGCTGAAAACGGCACGCAGCATCGAAACGATTAACATTGGGAGTGCCAGCAGGGCACGGATAGTGGCAGAAGAAAAGAACCGGGATGGCATAGCGATGCAAAGGGTCAGTACAAAAAAAAGCAGCAGGCTGAGCCACCACCCTGCAATAGGAAACATAAAATGTTTGCCGGTAGCATAGCGCAATATCAGCAATACTATTATGCCACTGAAAACAACCATATAGAGCGAGCGGGGGAGCAAAAGATTTTGCACCAGCTTATTTACATATTGCCGGTTAATTTTAATTCCCTTCATATCAGGTTCGAGGAATCGCCTGAGGTGATACCATTGCGCTTCCAGCCATCTCACCCTTTGTTTCTGGAAAACATCATGGCTGGCAACCTTTTCATCAAGTACCCAGGCATCGGGAATATAATGCATGCGTATTCCTCTCTTTAGTAGCTGCATATCTATTTCACGATCCTCACCCGGATTATCCAATATACCCGGGTAATCAAAAATGGAACGGATCAGCCCGATCTCAAAGGCCATCCCCGAGCCGCAGGGAGCAGCTGAAAATCCAAGTGCCTGCGGACCGAGCCTGAACAGATGATTATTGATCTCCTCGCTGATGGCATCGAGGCGGGCAACAGGATTCTGTTCATTTTTTGCGGTGCGATGACATTGTAAGGCAAGATGACCCGCCTGGTAATAATCATTCACCAGGTTAAGGCAGTCGGATTTCATGATATTGTCAGCATCCAATATCATTACCAGTGAATATTTATCATTGGGGAGTACAGATAAGGCAGCATGTATTGATCTTGCCTTCATACGAGCTGCTACTTCAAGCACGGTTGCCCCTATCTGCCGGAGTTTAGCGATGGTGGAATGCTGTAATGAATCGGCTATTACTATAACGTCAAAAAGCCCTTCATGATAATCATGATTGAGGGCTTCTGACACTGTATGTTCAATAACATGGTCGTCTTTAAAAACCGGTATCAGGATGGCTATCCTTGCAAATCGTGATGCTGGTGGCGGTAGGTTTTCCCTGTATAGCATTCCTGCAATAGCAATCACCAGCAGGTAGGAAATACTGCAAAATAAGTATACGAACAGGATTAGTCCCGCGATGTGAAGAAAGGTTAGCAATTTGCTCAGACATTGGCTTTCTGGATAAGCGCTGGTGGTGTGTTAGCAATGATCCAGAGATCAAAAAAGAAATTTTGTTTTTTAGAATACGTTATATCCAGGTTGATTCTTTCCTGAACACACATGAAATGTCGGTCTTTTTTACGGATCTGCCAAAGCCCGGTCATTCCGGCCGGTGCCATAAATCGTTCAGACCATTCATCAGTGGTGAGCATGGCTGCTTCATAAAGAGGCAGGGGACGATTACCTACTATCGACATATCACCAAGCAATACATTGAATAATTGTGGTAATTCATCAAGGCTTGAGTTCCGCAGGAACTTACCAATGCGGGTAACCCTCGGGTCATCGGTAACCTTAAAAAATACTTTTCCTTTTTCTTCATTGAATATATTTAAGTGCCTAAGCTGGTCGAGCTGTGATTCAGCACCACACTTCATTGTACGGAATTTGAAGAAATTGAAGATGCGGTACCCCTTGCCTGCTCTTTTGGAGATATACAACGCTGGTCCTTTGCTTTCAAGCTTGATGGCAATAGCTATCAGGAGCATTACAGGAATGGTAATCACTATCGCGAGTAATGCAACGCTGATATCGAAGATCCTTCTACCTGTTGGGCCCATACCCGTAAAGGAGTCAGCATAATTGTACACCGGCTTTTTAGCCTGTTGACCAATACGGCGGACTTTAACTTTCTGCAGGAAGCTGATTCGGTGAAGCAATTTTGCATCCGCCTTACGGGTATCGGTGATGTCATCAAAGAGATGCATCAGCAGGGATGGGTCACCGTAATCGCGACTGTTATCACTGCTATCCATGATAACGGGGATAGCCCTGAACCGTTCAACGGAGGCGAGGTATTTAGATAATATTTCCACTTCGCCAAGGGCAATACAGGAATCTACAATAAATGCTGCCGGTACAATCTTTTGCCCCGACTCCAGCCTTTGCAGGATGGTAATGCCTTTGTTGATGGTTTCTGCAGCATAGCCGCCATCGAAGAGATTCACCAGGTAATCGATACGGCGGGTATTTCTGCCGATGTAAAAGAATTCACGGGAGTGAATCTTCACAACAGGAGCGGTTTCCGGCTCGCGGAAAACGGAATACCTTTTGTAGGTAGCGGTTTGTGGTGATGGATGAGTTAAGTGTAAAGTTTGTTCCATTCAGGTACAGTTTTCTGTTAGATAATAGTCAGACTACTTTGAGGGTTTTAGTCCCCCTGGCTGACGGTACATGTAACAGGCTTTCCAACTTTTGGAGGAGATCGATCGGATTAAAAGGCTTTTTGAACCAGGCATCAATACCATATAGATCGCATGCAGAAAGGATCTCTTCTTCCGGCAATGCTGAGATGATAATAATAGGTATGTGCTTGTAAAGCCCGCTGGTCTTGAAGTATTCAACAAGCTCCCAATTCTCAAGGTCGGGGAGACTGGAGTCCATTATGATGGCATCAGGAAAGGTTGACTTCGACATCCACTGCATGGCATCGCCAGCACCGGAGGCGGTCAGGGTAGAATACCTATCCTGTAAAATGGTCTGCAATAAAAACCTGATGGCATTACTACCGGTGATCACGAGTATCTTTCTTCTCATCATTGATTAATTAAGCGGTTAAACTCAATCTTTCAATAGGAATGCAATTGGAACGGTTATGATTTCATAAGGTATTTGACGTCATTGAAACATTCATTTCAATGCAAAATGAGCCAGTGATACTTTGTAATCAGAAACCGTTTTCAGGCGAGTTCTTAGGATTCGTGGAAATAGCAAGCGAGATTATAGCGGATTTGAATAGGACTATTGTGAGGTAAAATTAGCACTCTTTTCGGTTAATCAAAATCTTTTACCACAATTATTTATGCACTATTGTGAATCTCTCACCATAGCTTTACCCAGCCTGGTTTTCCTTAACGGGAAGGTTCAAACGTTTTGACTTTTCCCAGCTGGCAGTATGCTTACCGGAGAAGTACATGATCCCCCCCAAAATGGCCGACCAATGCATGAAAACAAAATAGTATATGGCACTAACCACAGGCCATTTCTTATTAATGAGCGCCCCCAACCATCCCGCCGCCGCAGCTCCGTAGAAAAGGCATTGCAACCAGAAACTGAAGGAATAAAAATCGCCTTTGTCCTGTATAACCAGCGCCAGGTTTGAGATCATTAAAAGGACCAGACAGAGCGGCGTGATGGTCCAGCGTAATACCCGGTGACTTATATATTGAAATAAGAGCATGGGTTTATCGCGGGCATTCTGCAGCATTTTAAGCCGGGCCATCGACTGGTAGCCTCCTGCAGCTATACGTACTTTTCTTTTCTGTTCTTCTGCCAACGATACCGATCCTGTTTCAATTGCGGTTGCCCCGGGCTCATAGGCAATGCGATACCCTTTCAGACAGATCCTTAATGATAGCATGAAATCATCGAGGATGGTATCGGGCTCAAAGGGTTGAAACAAACGGGTGCGGAAAGCAAATAGTTCCCCTGCCGCCCCCACCAGTGTCTGCACCGCGGCATCCTGCTCCTTTAACCATGATTCATAGATCCAGTAGAGTCCCTCCCCGCCTGCACTCACCTCCTCTCTAGCAGGCGAAGCGATGCGCTTTTCACCGGAAGCCCCTCCCACCCTATTGTCGGCAAAATGGGCCACCAGTAAACGAAGACTTGCCGGATCAACCATTGCATTGGCATCGGTGAGCACGGTAATGCTTCCCTGCACTATTTGCATCGCCCGGTTGATGGCCATGGCTTTCCCTTCCCTAGGTGCCTGGTGCATACCCGTCACCTGTGGGAAGGCATGAACGATGGCATCACTTCCATCATCAGATCCATCTGTTATTACGATCACCTGCAAGCGTTCCTTGGGATAATTGAACTGCAGGGTATTCCTGATTTTGGGGCCAAGTATTTCAGCTTCATTGTAAGCCGGGATAATAATAGAAATGGTGGGGAGATTTTCTTCCGTTATAGGCATGGGGTAGGGCCTGTTTCGAAGTCGCGCCAGCATCGCCATCACCACACCATACCCTATATAAGTGTAGAGCACAACCAGCAGGCTGAACCAGTATACGATAAGCATCACCGTTGCCATGCTGCAATAATACCCAATTAAAGTACAATCCGGATATTTGCAGCATTCAACGCATGCATTATCCCCTCTACCTCCGCCGTATAGATTATGGATCCTTTACCACGGAAATCTTTATGCCCGATGAAGAAGAAGTCAAGAAAATATATAAGCGGGAGAAATCACTACATCCGGATATTGATTTTCCTTTCTGGACAAGATTATGGCCCTCTGCTATTGCCCTCTCTATATTTCTCCGTGAAAATGAAGAGATGGTTTCCGGAAAAACTGTATTGGAATTAGGGGCGGGGCTCGGACTTCCTTCTGTTGTTGCGGCAGCAAAAGCCCTGCGTGTAACCGGTAGCGATTATATAGAAGCAGCCTTGGAAACTATGGTCAAAAGCTTTTCACACCATGGTTTTAGAAATGCAAATAGTGTGCGCATTGACGTTAAGGATTACCCTGAAGGCCTGTATGCAGATATAGTTCTCTTAAGCGATGTTAATTATGATCCCGGCTTATTTCCTGGTTTAATAAAATTGCTGGATCGCTTCCTGGAAAATGGCAGCACCATCATTCTCAGCACACCACAAAGAATCATGGCCAGCGCTTTCATTGAGTCATTGCTCACTAAAATAAAATCGCATCAATTGTTCGGGATAAAAGAAAACAATGAGGCTGTGCGTATTTCAGTTTTTGTTTTTGGGACGAGCCCTGATTGAGAACTTTCGCAATTATTTTAATAGTCAGAATATTGCGCAGCATGCATCAGGATGATATCAGCCTTAGATACATTTTTTTGATATGTTGCCATGGTAGATATCTTCTTCCATTCCGGTGATTCACCAAATGCTTTCCAGTGCTCATTGCGTTGTTCCATATTATTGAAGCTGGTCATGTAGATCAGGTTGGGCATTCTGCTTCCGGCAATTACATCCCCATAAAATATTGCATTGAATCCGAGTCTTTTGAACAGGTCGATCTCCCCTCCTTCATTGAACATATGCACTTTATTGCGATACCTTTCTTCCGTGCCTGATTCATAGCTCCGCAGTTCATAAACCTTATCGGCAATGCTACCACTAAGCACCGGAAGTGTAAGTGTTGGTGCAAGGGCAAATGACTGCATATAAATATTTTCCATACGCGTGTATGGTGCTTTGTCGTATGGCGCAGCATGGAAAGCAGCAGCGTCATTACAGTAATCTTTATCCTTCAGAATGGCCAGTCTCCACTCCGTTGCATCCTTCCAGTTTTTGAAGGGAAGCAACACATAGAGTTGTTTCATTTTTGCGGTATCATTTGCAATGGGCTTGAAGGCCCCGATCTTATGCACGCCTCTTTTGTGTAATACAGGAAGCAAGGCTTTCGCCATGTATAAATCAAGTGCAGCCTCCTGCTCCTTATCCTGAAAATGATAAATGATAAGCTGGTATATGGTTCCTGTTGAACGCTGGCTGTAAAGATTTAAGGAGCACAGCAGGATGGCGAAAATCGCCAGAGGCAATCGTAACATTTTCATGTGTTTGTATGCGTTATCAGAGAGGTTTTTGTTCTACAACCCAATTGTCGGTTCTGAATGGAATAAGCGGCAATCCGGCCTCATTAAATACATTTCCAATAATTGTATTTCCGAACCCATACCTGGCATGAACGGGTTTTGGAACTTCTTTGGCCGTGAGAATCAGTTTCCCTTTTTCCCATTTTGCTTTTGCCGGATACCAGGCTTCATTTTCACCAGAGAGATAAAATCCGCTTGCTTCCTTCCCATTGAATTTTAGTTCTGCCGCATCAGTGAAGGTAAGCTCCAATCGGTTCTTAACGGTGCTGTGATGCTGGTAGGCCGCACTTTTATAACTGATTCCCTTCTTCCCATAATTTTCTGCAAGAGCCCAGTTAGCGAGCCTGTCTCCTACCGGCTTCTTCCTGGAGGGATGGATATTTTTTACATCATCCACAAGGTCGGTAACCACCACCATTCCTGTACGGGGATGGCTCATAAGTTTTGTCTGCTGCTCCTGCAATAGCGCGCCGATATTCGTTTGTCCATAGTTGAAAGGAGCGATCTGCACGTAATAGAAAGGCAGCTCTTTTTTCCATGCACTGCGCCATGAATCGATCAGCGAAACCATCAGCTGTTTGTAGGATGCATTGGTTTCGGTATTGCTTTCGCCCTGGTACCAGATGGCACCGGCAATATTGAAATTGGTAAGGGGGTGGATCATTCCGTTATAAGCTTTGGCAGGAGCTGATGGCCACCAGGCAAAGGTTTTCAATTTTGAGGCGGCTTCGCGGAGTGTTGCATCATTTAGAATATTCGCTTCAGGCATCCATGTTTCAGCAGGCGTTCCGCCCCAGCTCGCATTGATGAGTCCGATGGGAACCTTGAGTTCTTCCTGGAGTTTGCGGCCGAAAAAATAACCGACAGAGCTGAATGATTTTATGGTGGTGGAATCAGCGCTCACCCAATTTGCCCTCACATCTTCCTGCGGATAATCGGCTCCTGTTCTTGGAACATGAAATAGCCTGATGTTTGAATTGCTGGCGGTAGGAAAAACAGCGGCCAGGTCGGAAGTGCCATTGAAATAATTCCACTCCATATTTGATTGTCCCGAGCAGATCCAAACCTCCCCGATCATAACATCCGTGAGGTTTATGGTATTCCGGCTTTTGATCTCAATGCTGTAGGGGCCACCGGCCGTGGGTGTTTTTATCCTAAGTTTCCAGGTAGCGAGGTTGGTTGCGAGGGTGGAATCAGTGGTGGATGACCAACTGGTTTTTACATATACTTTCTCACCCGGACCAGCCCATCCCCAAAGGGCAACCGAATCATTCTGTTGCAATACCATTCCGGAGGATATCAGGGATGGTAAACGGAGTTGTGCCGCGAGGGGCAGACCTGCAAGCAAAAGCAGGAGGACTAAAAAAAGGGAAGCAGGAGATTTCATACTCCTAAAGTAAAAAATTCCTGCCTCCCTTACTGGTACTAAATTACCCGAAACTGATTATAACTTATTAATTACAACCGCTTCTACCACCTGGCTTTTACGGGCTACCTCGAAAGTTTCAGTAGTACTTCCTTTTTTAGAAGCAACAGTAACCTTGATCTGGATGGGCTCGATGCTGTAGTTATCGAACTGGAATTTCTTCACATACTTACTGTCAGAAGAGGTCTCTGTGTACAGGGTGTTACCATCGAGGTCGCGGATAATAATGGTCAGGTCTTCTTCGCTTGCGTTTTCGAAACTAAGTTCGAGTACGGGCGACTGGTAGTTACTACCAACATACTTCATTTCGACAGGTACTGATTTCTTTGTTCTCTTCTCCGTGTTAGCCATTGCGCTGGATGATCCAACTGCCAGAGTTGCGAAAACTGCGATTGCTGAAAGAATGTTTCTCAGGTGTGTGTTTGTGTTCTTCATAATAAAAAGTTTATCTGTTAGTGTGTTTAAAAAAAAACTTGCATGGAGGCAATCGATATGAAGAAGCAATCGTGATGGAGAAGCAATCGTAAGGGGAAGCAATGTTAAGGAAAGATGCCAGGCAAGTGGCCCTTAAAGCTGGATGCTGATACAAACTTAGACTATGATTTTCCGGCCTGCAACCCAACTTTTTGCAGATTAACTGATGACAAAACCCTTAAAGAATTTTAAAAAGCCTTTATCAGCGGGCGTTTCACAGGAATACTCAAATGATGTTCAACCCTCGTTTTACCCGTCTGACACATGTCAGGACATGTGTCAGACGGGTAAAGATTTCTTAACTTGACCGCATGATCCGATCGGGAATAAAAAAGAAAATCAAAAAAGCCGGGGCGGCGGCGGCCCTTCTTTCTGTTGAAATGGTTATCATCATAAGCCTTTTTTTTGTTTCACTATACGCATTTATCTATATGGTGCGGCGCGTGTTTTATTTGCAGAACAATAGTTTCGATCAATCCATTTTTGACTACCTCGGCAATCATGTTAGTGACTTCAATAACCAGCTGATGGTGTTCTTTAGTTATTTCGGCGGGCACTATTTTCTTATTCCCGCCAACCTATCGCTCATTGTATATTTTCTTTTTGTAAGGAAGCATAAATGGTTCTCTATAAAAGTGCCGGCCATTGCCTTAAGCAGCCTGGCGCTGATGTTTCTGCTGAAACATTTTTTCGGTCGCGCCCGGCCACTGATCCCCCTGCTGACAGAGGCAAGGGGATTGAGTTTTCCGAGCGGTCATGCCCTGAATTCAGTTACCTTTTATGGATTGCTGATCTACCTGATCTGGAAAACAGTTCCCAATCCCTACCTGAAATGGACACTTGCCATCTTTTTGATCGCATTCATCCTGGTGATAGGTTTCAGCAGGATCTATCTTCGCGTACATTATACCAGTGACGTATTGGCGGGATTCAGTATGGGACTTATCTGGCTGGTTTTATCCCTCATTTTACTCAAGCGGATCGAAATATATAGCAGCAGGGAACTTGACCCCACGGTGGAAGGAAAGAAGTAATTGGCGGGTGTTGGCATCCGGATTGCAATAGCGGGGCATGAAGAAGATCATTACCATATCTTTTGCTTTAATAATGCTGGCCGTTAAATCTTTCAGCCAGGAGGTGGAAGACACCCCTGTTTACATCATCAAACCAGTAATCGATTATCCGCTTACTGCTATCGGAACCGCGTGGACCCTCTATGCCTTCACCCAGATCTACAGTAAGGACCAATCCAGCTTAGAACAGATCAATGCATTAAGGAAAGATGATATAGGTAAGATCAATCGATGGGCCATCAGACCCTACTCAAAAAAAGCCGATAAAGATAGTTATGGCCCTTTCTATGCTGCCATGCCGCTACCCATCTTATTCCTGGCCGATAAAAAAATGCGCCGCGATTTCTGGAAACTGAATCTCCTCTACCTGGAGACCATGTCAATGACCGGTATCATGTATACGGGAAGTGTTTATCTCACCAACGAATACAGGCCTTATGCCTATCATGAAGACACACCCATGGATTTTCGCAGGCGTGGTGGCGCAAAAAATTCTTTCTATGCCGGGCATGTTGCTTTAGTAGCAACCTCTACCTTTTTCATGGCAAAGACCTATGCAGATTATCATCCGGAATCCAAACTGAAATATGTTTTCTATGGAGTGGCGGGTGCCGCAACCGGCCTCACAGCATATGGTCGTTACAGAGGGGGATTGCATTTCCCCACCGAAATACTTTTAGGAATGGCACAGGGCACAATAACCGGCATCCTCGTGCCACATTTCCACAAGAATAAACTGCTGAAAAAAGGAGACCTGAAAGTTGTTCCTTTCTCTGGCGAGAGCCATGGACTTGCCGCCATTTATAAATTCTGATAGAGCAGTCTGAATTCACTAAACCCGGTAACACGGTGATCCACATCCGCTTCCGGAAACTGCGACGTTTTATCAACCAGCACAGTTTCAATACCGAGTTCCTGCGCGGCACTGATCTCCGATTTTGGATCATCACCAATTACTACCACTTCTGAAATATCATATCCATGGCGCGCAATGATATCAGCAAATACATCACGCTTGGTGCGGATTGAGTTGGAGGGATCAACAATATGGATCTCGAGAAAATCATGCTCTATTTTCATTCCCCTTATCTTGCTCCACTGCAGTTTGCTGAAGCCTGTTGTAACAAGGAACCTGTCCCCCTCCAATAATAGGATCTCATTATAATCCGGAAAGGGATGGATCGCATCATCGTAGCTCATGTTATTGAGCAGATCAAAGCCTGCCCCGGTAAGGTTTTCACTGAAACAAAACTCCTTAGCCACCAACTGGTAAGGTCTTCTTTGGAGTTCAAGTTTTATTCCCTCAATATTACCGTCATGCTCTGTGCTGTTTTCTATCAACGCAAATAGATCAGCAAACAATATTTTACTGATTGACGATACCGCGTAGATGGTATTATCGAGATCATAGATGAATGCTTTCTTCATAAACTTTATTGCAGATGGTCATAAACGATTCGCGAAACGGTGGAGAGAATCTCTGTTGCAACTGACTGCTGCGGAATGCCTTTCGATAATAGCACGATCACATATTTTCTTCCATCGGGCAGGAATACAATTCCTGAATCATGGCATACCGCCGTAATATTTCCGCTCTTGGTGGCTGCCTTCACATCAGTGGGAAGTTTTGCGAGAATGATGTCACGAAAATACTGGTCCATCAATATCTTAATCATTTCTTCACCTGATTTTTTATCAACCGCCGTTCCGTTGGCTATAGCTTCCATGATCAGCATCAGATCATAGGCAGTTGTTATATTGTTGAGTCCTTTTGCATAGGCCTTTCCATCTTCCACACCCCGCAAAACCTGGATCTTAGAGGCGCCGAGTTTTCGCATGCTTGCATTTACATTAGGCGCTTTCACCAGGTCGATGATCAGATTGGTGGCGAGATTAGAACTTTTGGTGATCATCTTGTAAAGCAGATCCGATATGGGAAGTCGCGCTCCGATTTTGGAATAAAGATCTTTCTCACTATCATCGGTTGAATCAAGTGAATAAAGGCTTCCGTCAACAATACTTTCAAAACTATTCTTCACCAACATAGAATCTGACAGTGAAAACTTTCCTTCTTTCGCCTGTTTGTAAGCTTCCACCAGCACGGGCGTTTTCATGGTACTGGCAGCATGAAATTCAAGTTGATCATTATAAAGAAATGTATTGCCACTTGAAAGATCCTTCACCGCAACGGCAAATACAGCCTGTGGTTGTTTATTAAATTCGGTAACTATTTTCTGTTTCAGAACAGTTGTATCAATAGGATTAAGCGCCATGCATGCAAATGTTAATAAAGTCGTCATGATGGTCAATTTACCCTGTGGAAAGGAATTTACCAAGAAATAGACTATCTTCACTGAAATGACATTTGAGTATCTCAGCATCTCGTAATGGAAGTCCGCTAATCAACCGCATTTCTTTACCTCTCGCTTTTGTCCTCAGACTCTTTTTATTTAAAAGTTAAGTAATGAACATCTATGTTTCCAATTTAGGCTTCGGCGTACAGTCAGAAGACCTGAAAAAAATTTTTACTCCGTATGGAGAAGTTTCTTCTGTTAACATTATCATGGACAAAGTAACCAATCGCAGTCGTGGTTTCGGTTTCGTTGACATGCCTGACCAACAATCAGCAGAAAATGCCATGCGTGAGCTGGAAGGCAAAATGCTTGATGGCAGGGCTATTAAAATGAATGAAGCAAGGCCAAGAGAGCAGCGCTAATAAATAACGCTTCCACCACTCCGTAGTGTGGGAAAAACATCGTCCCGTGTCGTTATCTTCCTTATGGAAGTTGTAACGACACGGGACTTTTTTTGTGCTAACTTAGAAACACAAAAATCTTTATCATGGGTTCACGTCGTGATTTTCTGCAAAACCTCACCATCTCTGCCATGGGAATTCCTTTTCTGAATCTCAAGGATGGTTCCAGCGGTTTAACCCCTGAAGAAAATGCGTTTGCAAATAATCCTGAAGAAACGGAAGCTGCCGCAAAAACAGATGAATACGATCCACATGCCCCTATTTTAAGAGTAGCATTGATGGGCCTCGGCAGTTACGCCTCACGCGTTGCGGAAGCCATGCAGCAATGTAAAAAGGCTAAGATTACCGGACTCATCAGCGGAACCCCTTCCAAGATCCAGGAATGGAAGAAGAAGTATTCTGTACCCGACAAGAATTGCTATAACTACGAAAACTTCGACCAGCTTAAGAATAATCCTGATATAGACGCGGTATATGTGATCACTCCCAATGCATTGCATAAGGAGCAGGTAATAAGAGTAGCCGCTGCGGGCAAGCATGCGATCTGTGAAAAGCCCATGGCCATCAATGCCAAAGAGGGCGAAGAAATGAAAGCTGCCTGCAAAAAAGCAAATGTGAAATTATTGGTTGGCTACCGCATGCATTTTGAGGCCAATACGCTTGAGATCATCCGGTTACGCAATGCAGGAGAATTTGGCAAGCCACTATTCTTCCAGGGACTCAGTGGTTTCAAGATCGGCAATCCAAACCAGTGGCGAATGAAGAAAGAATTATCGGGTGGTGGCGCCATGATGGATATCGGGATCTATAGCATCAATGGGGCAAGGTATATGATCGGCGAAGAACCCGTCTGGGTTACGGCACAGGAAACCAAGACAGATCCGGCAATGTTTACAGAAGGTTTAGATGAGACGATAATATTCCAACTCGGCTTCCCTGGTGGTGCCGTTGCGTCCTGCCTATCTACCTATAGCATGAATTACCTGGATCGTTTTTTCCTGAATGGAGATAAAGGTTTTGCAGAGATGAATCCTTCCACGGGATATGGGCCCATCAAGGCAAGAACGAATAAAGGCGAACTTAATTTCATGCATATCACGCACCAGACAACACAGATGGATGAGATGGCTGCCATCCTCCTCGAAGGCAAGAAGGCAATCGTTCCGGTTGATGGAGAAGAGGGATTAAAAGACCTTAAAATTATCGATGCCATTTATGCAGCGGTGAAGAGTGGAACTAAAATTCCACTTGCCTTATGACCTAATCTATAGCTTTCGAATTACTCACGAAAGAGACCTGCTTGCTGTCAGGGCTCCAACTGGGTGTATTGATGGTTCCCTGTCCGCCGAAGAGATAGGCGATCACTCTTGGCGCACCGCCTGATACCGGCATCAATCTCAGCAACACCCTTTTATAAAAGGGATGGTCTGTGGCAGAAACCGTATTTGGAAAAGATAAGAACACGATCCATTTATTATCGGGAGAAGGATGCGCGAACCAGTTATTGTATTCGTCGAAGGTGAGCTGCTCGCTTCCACTACCATCGGGCTTCATCCGCCAGAGCTGCATATTTCCGGAGACGGTGCTGTTATAATAGATCCATTTACCATCGGGCGCGTATTCAGGTCCATCTGCCAGTCCTTTTTTGAGATGGGTCAGTTGAACTTCTTTTCCGCCCTTCAATGGAATGCGATAGATATTATAGGCCTCCGATGATTGAAGTCGCTGGGCAGTATATACCAGTTGTTTTCCATCGGGGCTCCAGCCATGGAGGTATGAGGGTGTGCTGTCGGTAACCAGTGTTGGCTCGCCGCCGGTGATGGGCAAATAATATATGGTGCTGCCACCACCGGTCATTCCATCCCGATGCGAAGAGATGGCCAGCCATTTGCCATCGGGGGAGATGACATGGTCATTATTGTTGCGGGTAGCGTTGCCGGTGTTGAGCTTTTCCGGACTACCACCTGCCACGGGAATAGTATAAATGGCCCCGCCCTGGTTATACAGTAATCGTTTACCATCCTTCATCCAATTGGGCGCTTCAAAACGACCCTTGTCCTCATAGATGATCCTGCGGATGCCGCTGGCAATATCGATGGTTTCGAGGCGGCTGCCGAGGATGCCATCGCGGTAGCCATTATAATTATCGGGAACAGTTTTCTCTATGCGAACATTCCATGCGATGGCTTCCTCTTTTACTTCGGGATTATGGCTGGAGAGAAAAATACCTGCCAGTGCTGTATCGGGCATATCGATCTCATCTGTTCTGCCCACTTCCTGCAAAGGCTCTCCAGGATTGGCAACGCGCATGATAAAAGTTTTTCCCACCCGCTCCAGCTGAATAATTTCTGTGGCCGTTTTTTTGGTGAAGATCTCATCCTGCGGATCGCGCATATGTGCGCCGCGCATCCTTCGCCATTGAAGGGCCACCATTCCATCGCCATGAACCGTGGCGGTCATATGAGCAGCATCTTCGCCCTCCCCTGCCCTCACCATCCAGCCGGTTTTGCGGTGGGGGTCAACGCCTTGAGCCACCAGCTTGAAATTGGCTGTGAGAATGAAATCACCGCTGATCTTCCTGAATGCATAATGAAACTCATCCCTGCCAAACCAGATATTATAGCCACCTGCGGTGAGCTGGTAAGACTGGTCGGCCTCACGGTACTGCATACTGCCTTTAATGGCAGGATTGCCGATATCCTTATGGGTAGTGAAAACGGAGGAGGGGGATTGGGCGGAGACAGAGAGGCAGAGGAAGTAAGAGGTAAGAGCTAAGAGGTAAGACTTGAGGTAAGAGGTAAGAGGTAAGAGGTAAGATTTCATGTGGGGGTGATTTCTTTGATTGAAATTGATCATCTGAATTTAAGGAAAATATGGGGAGGTAGAAAGTTAGGAAGGGCAATGGGGAATAGGCAATGGGCAATAGAGCAGAAAAATGGTGTTACTAACCCTTTTTGCCGGCACTATGCTGGCGTATATAGTCTTTAATAGCAGTATGGTAAACTGTTTTTCCCTTCTTCACTTTGTAGGCGGCTTTCTTTGCCGGATTGCGGATGATTCCCTGGGCATAGCGGACGGCCTTGGAGAATAAAGATTTATACCTGAGTTGTTCTTTGGAGGGAACAACATTTGACATATCAGGGTATTTCGACATGAAGGTTTTACCGCCCCTCGTACGATATACTATTTGTTTGCCCACCTGGCCTTTCATACCAAGCGTTAATGTGCCATATGCTCTTCCCATATTTTTTTCTTTAAGGTAAGAAATTAAAGGTATTATCAAGGCATTCTCTCCAAATTATCTTACGTTTATCCTACGTTTATCTTACGTCTCCATCCTGACTTTCACGATATTTCAAAGGCATATAGATAGCATTATGCTGACATCTGTTGTCAACTGGCTGAATAAGGTAAGCTTAGGGGGATTAAAATAATAGGGAGTATATTTGGAGCGATGTTGAAAAGGTGGATAATATCATTTACAGTTTGCATGGCTTTTGTTGTGCTGCAGGTGCATAACCTGATGCCGCACCAGCATCATACAATTGCTGAAAAACCTCATTCGCACCAACATGATGCACACCATCATCATGCACACAGCGAGGATGATCATTCTGAAACGCCGATACCCGGGCTAAATCACAGTGAAGATTTTGAGAAGTCAATTATCCAGCCTAAAACCTCGCATGAAGCCATCGCCGATCTGGAATGCCCGGTGATTGAACTGAACGCCATTTTACAACTGTTACTTATCAATGATAATCCGGCTCCGGATAATTTTTTCTTAAACGACCGATCCTGGTTACCACCTCAATTTTCTCTGACATCTTTCTCCCATCGTGGTCCCCCTGCTTTGATTGTTTAAGCCTGATTACAGGTTATTATCATTTATTTTCTTCTACCTAATTTAATGTAACAATGAAAAGTATTTTTTCCATTGGCGCTATCGCCATAGCCTTACTTATAATGAGTTGCAATGATTCGAGCAAAGAAAGCGGAACGCATACGCATGATGACGGGTCAACCCATTCTGATCATGACACTTCAATGCCTGTACAGCAGGAGTTTAAAGTAGCCGACTCTACCATGCATGGAACCGATTCTAGTAAGGAGCATACACATGACGACGGCAAGAAACATTCGCACTAAGATTTAACTCCAGCAATATGAAATATTTTTTTGCTGTCTGCCTTTTGGTGACCGGCCTTATGGCCTGTCGCCAAAATGAGGCGGGCGAACATACGCATAACGAAGATGGAAGTCATCCCGGTGAAGAAGGTCTGGCTTCAGTTTCCTATACGCTTTATTCAGATAGTTCCGAACTGTTTGTTGAGTTCAAACCTCTTATTGTTGGGAAAACATCGCGGTTTGCAGCGCACCTAACGATGCTGGGAGAAAGCTTTCGTCCCTATACCGAAGGCAACATTACTGTTAATCTGATACAGGGTGATAAAGGCCTTAGGAATTCAGTTGATAGTGTAGCTTCACCAGGTATATTCCGTCTGGCACTGCAGCCGGTACTGCCAGGTTGGGGAAAGCTTGTGTTTGATATCAGTAGAAATGGGTTTAAAGATCAAATCACAATTGATAGTATTCAGGTATATCCGGATGAAAAAACGGCAGCGGCAGCACAACCTGCGGTGGCAACGGGTTCGGATATCTCTTATCTGAAAGAGCAGGCCTGGAAAACAGAATTTGCCAATGCACCTGTAAAGCGGCAAACCATTTATGATATTGTAAAAGCCACGGGACAACTGGTAGCAGCACCGGGCGATGAAGTAACCATTGCAGCGCGTTCTAATGGCATTGTACATTTTTCAGGAAGCGGGCTGGTTACCGGTACAGCAGTAAAAGCAGGTCAGCGGCTTTTCACAGTAACAGGTGGTGAGATAGCATTTGAAAACATTGCAGCAGCAAGGCAATCGGCACAGGCCGAGCTCAGCAGCGCCAAAGCAGAATATGATCGGGCGGCTGAACTGATCAAGGATCAGCTGGTAACACGGGCAGAATTTGAAGCTGCAAAGTTACGCTATGAAAAAAGCAGGATCGCCCTCCGCAACCTATCCAGGAACTATAGCGGTGGCAATGCCCTCACCGTTCCCATAGCAGGATTTATCACCAATATCATGGTTAGCGAAGGGCAGTATGTGACTTCAGGTCAACCTCTGGCAACTATCAGCAGGAACCAGAAACTACTTCTAAAAGCAGATGTTTCACTGCGTGATGCAGACAGGATAAGATCGGTACAGGAAGCAAATTTCATCCTGGCACAAGGCAAAGAGATCTATAATACAAGGGAGCTGAACGGACGGCTGGTTTCTGTTGGAAAAACCACAGGAACAAACATGCCTTTCATCCCGGTTCATTTTGAGATCAGCAACAAGCAGGGGCTGGTGCCGGGGTCCTTTGCTGAGGTGCATCTGAAAACATCACCTATAGATGGAAGTCTGGCAATTCCTGTTACCGCATTAGTGGAAGAGCAGGGTGTTTATTATGTGTACGTGCAAACCGGCGGGGAGAGTTTCCAGAAACGTGAGGTTAAGACCGGCGTTTCAGATGGACGCATCATCCAGGTGTTATCCGGTATCAAAGAAGGAGAAAGGATCGTGACAAAGGGTGCCTATCAGATCAAATTATCACAAGCAAGCGGAACCATGCCCGCGCATGGCCATGAACATTAAACAGCAACCAGGATGTTAAACCGAATCATACATTATTCCCTGCACAATCGCCTCGTGGTCTTGGCACTGGGATTACTGTTACTTATAGTGGGCGGTATTACCGCTTCCAGGATGGAAGTTGATGTATTTCCCGACCTCACTGCGCCAACTGTTGTGGTGCTGACGGAAGCGCATGGCATGGCACCGGAAGAGGTAGAACGGCTTGTAACCTTTCCGGTAGAAACTGCGGTTAATGGTGCCAGTGATGTGCGCCGGGTAAGGTCATCCAGCTCTGCCGGCATCTCCATCGTTTGGATTGAGTTCAACTGGGGAACCGATATCTACCGGGCAAGGCAGATTGTGAGTGAGAAACTGACCATTGTAGGCAATACCCTACCCCTTGGCGTTAGTTCTCCGGTGATGGCGCCGCAGTCGTCTATCATGGGCGAAATAATGCTGATCAGTATAACGGCTAAAACAACCTCACAGATGGACCTCCGTACCATTGCCGACTGGAATGTTCGTCCGCGGCTTTTGTCGATAGGTGGGGTATCGCAGGTAGTGGTGATTGGTGGCGAGTACAAGCAGTTCCAGATACTGGCCTCCCCTCAAAAAATGGATTATTATAAGGTGAGTCTCACTGAACTTCTGAAGGCAGCAAAGGAAGCCAATCAGAATGCGGCAGGTGGGTTCATGAGCCAGTACAGTAATGAATATATAGTGAGGGGAATGGGAAGAACCAGTGACATTGGCGAGCTGGGCCGCTCCGTAATTAAAACTGTAAATGGCGTTCCCATAAAAATTGAAGATGTAGCCAATATCCAGATCGGCGCATCCATCAAAATAGGAGACGGCGCATTGAAAGGTGAACCTGCGGTAATCATGACCGTTATGAAACAGCCGCAAACCAATACACTGGAGCTGACAGATAAAATAGATGAGTCAATTGATGACCTCAAAAAAACATTACCCGCCGACCTTCAGATCAATACCCGCATATTCAGGCAGGCCGATTTCATTGATGCATCCATCAGCAATATCCAGAAAGTGCTGATAGAAGGATCGCTTTTTGTGGTGCTGATCCTTTTCCTCTTCCTGATGAACTGGAGAGCAACATTTATTTCTTTGATCGCCATACCGGTTTCACTACTTACCTCCATCCTTGTTTTAAAATGGTTTGGCTTTACCATCAATACCATGAGCTTGGGGGGTATGGCAATCGCCATCGGCGACCTGGTGGATGATGCCATCATTGATGTGGAGAATGTATACCGAAGATTGAAGGAGAATGCAGCACTTCCCCCAGAACAGCGACGAAATAAAATTCAGGTCATCTATGATGCTTCTGTTGAAATCAGGACCTCGGTAATCAATGCCACCTTCATCATCATCGTAGCGTTCATCCCTCTCTTCTTCCTCTCCGGAATGGAAGGCAGGTTGCTTGCACCGCTTGGTATTGCCTTCATCGTTTCACTGTTTGCATCACTCATTGTTGCGCTCTCTATTACACCTGTACTTTGCAGTTACCTGCTCAGCTCCGATAAAATGCTGCAACATCAACACCGCGAAAGCTGGCTGGTGCGAAACCTCAATAACATATATGAAAAGAGCCTGGTAAATGCCATGCATTTCAAAAAAACAATCCTTACTGTTTCGTTCGCATTGTTTGTTGGAGCCTTACTATTATTGGGAACATTGGGAAGAAGTTTTCTGCCCGAGTTCAATGAGGGAAGCCTTGTAGTAAGTGTAACGAGTTTACCCGGAATATCACTGGGTGAAAGTAACCAGATAGGAACCAAAGTAGAAAAGGCGTTATTAACCGTTCCGGAAATAACTATCACCACCCGCCGAACAGGAAGGGCAGAACTGGATGAGCATGCGCAGGGCGTTAATGCTTCAGAGATAGACGCACCATTTGTTTTAAAAGATAGAAGCCGCGAAGAATTCATGAATGATGTTCGTGAAAAAGTATCGGGTATATCAGGAGCCAATATAACAATTGGTCAGCCTATCGGACATCGGATCGATCATATGCTTTCAGGAACAAGGGCCAATATAGCCATCAAAATTTTCGGCAGCGATCTCAATAAACTCTTCACTCTTTCGAACCAGGTGAAGGGGGCTATTGAAGGAACGGACGGACTGGTAGACATAAGTGTGGAGCAGCAAATTGAGATACCCCAGGTACAGATAAAAGCCAAAAGAGATATGATGGCAAAGTATGGCATCACTATCGGGGAGTTTGCAGAAT
The DNA here is from genome assembly GCF_000814325.1 of Flavihumibacter sp. ZG627. Taxonomy (GTDB): domain Bacteria; phylum Bacteroidota; class Bacteroidia; order Chitinophagales; family Chitinophagaceae; genus Flavihumibacter. Next base: position 290,915 of record NZ_JPHF01000004.1, read on the forward strand.
TTACAGATGTGGCATTTGCCGGTGAAAAGGTATCAGAGGTTTATGAAGGTGCTTATCGATTTGATATGGTATTACGATTTGATTCTTCTAACCGCGGAGATATTGAAAGCATCAGGAATACATTTATTGACAGTCACGAAGGACAGAAAATTCCGCTGCATTATGTTGCGGATGTAGTATCAACGGCTGGCCCAAATACAATCAACCGGGAGAATGTTCAACGTAAAACAGTAGTATCAGCCAACGTATCAGGGCGAGATCAAAAAAGTGTGGTGGATGAGATCCGGGAAAAAATAGAGCGATCGGTGGTATTGCCGGAAGGTTACAGGATAGAATACGGCGGGCAGTTTGAATCAGAAGCAGAAGCTTCCAGGACATTACTGATAACTTCCATACTGGCAATACTGGTGATATTCTTTTTACTCTTCCAGGAGTTCAGGGATATTAAAATATCCTCAATCATTTTGCTCAATCTTCCTCTGGCTCTTATTGGTGGAGTATTGAGTGTATGGATTACTTCAGGCATATTAAGCATCCCGGCTATTATTGGTTTTATTACGCTGTTCGGGATAGCAACGCGAAATGGAATTCTGTTGATATCACACTATAAGACACTTGAAGCGGAAGGGAAGAACTTGAATGATGTGGTGATCCAGGGATCGAAGGACAGGTTAAGTCCTATTCTTATGACGGCGCTTACTGCCGGACTTGCATTGATCCCACTTGCAATAGCGGGTGATCTTCCGGGTAATGAAATACAAAGTCCGATGGCGAAAGTAATTCTGGGAGGACTGCTTAGTTCTACCCTGTTGAATTTATTTGTAGTGCCAATAGTTTATTATATGGCAAACAGAAAAAAAGCAATGAAATGAGGAATCTGGTTACAGCAATAATTATGAGCCTGGTATTGCAGCCGGCGCTTGCACAATATGAGGTTGACAGTATTGTAAGGCAGGTAGAAAGAAACAATAAAGAGATAGCGGCAAACCAGGAGCTTACAGCAGCAAAGGCAGCCTTGTTCAAGACCGGATTAACGCCGACGGATCCTTTTGTAGAATATGATTATATGTTTGGGAGTCCGGCTGGAGCAGGCAACCAACGCGACTTTGCCATTACGCAGCGAATAGATTTCCCTTCGGTGTACAGGCGGAAAAAACAGTTGTCGGAAATACAGATCGCGCAAACTGATCTGCAGCGACAGGTATTCAGGCAGGATATATTGCTGGAGGCGAAGCTACTGGCTCTGCGGGTAATATATCTTAACCGCAGGCAGACTGAGTTGAAAAGGCGGCTGGCAAGTACCAAGAAGCTTGCGTCCGATCTTAGAAAAAAACTTGAGCAGGGCGATATCATCATTCTGGATATGAATAAGGTGAAACTGCAGTTGCTGACCATTCAAAATGAGGTGGCGCTTACTGAAAATGAAAAGACAGTTGTATTGGCCAGGCTCCTTGAGATGAATGGGAATATACCTGTGAGAATCAATGATACAATCTATCCCCAGGTACCGATAGTTCCGGCATTTGATAAACTGGATAGTATCATTGAAGTGAGTGATCCACTCATTAAAGTGTATGAGCAGGAGAAAAAAATACAGGACCAACAAATAAATGTGCAGAAAGGGCTGAATCTTCCCAAGCTGGAAACAGGTTATCATTCTCAAGGAATATTGGGACAGAGTTACAGGGGTGTTCATTTTGGGGTAGCAATTCCTTTATGGGAGAATAAGAACAGGCTCAATGCAGCGAAGGCAGCCCTAAACTATGCTACATCAGCTGCGGATGCCCACCGGCTGGAGCACCGGCAAACAAACCGTCAATACTATGAGCAGTTAGCGGTGCGTGAAAAAGCCATGTTAGAACACAAGGAGTTGCTGGAAACATTAAATAATGAATACCTGCTGGGTAAAGCACTGTCACTTGGACAGATAACTATTGTGCAGTATTTCTATGAGCAAAGTTTTTACTACAGCGCATACGACAAATACCTGCAGATGGAAGCAGAGTACCATAAGGCGCTTGCGCAGTTATTCAGATATACACTATAGATGGGCGTTATGCTCCAAATGTTTTAAAATCTTTGCCGGAACACCACCAACCACAGTATTATCGGGAACATCACTTGTAACTACAGCGCCTGCGGCTACCACAGCATTTTCGCCAATGGTTACTCCTGGCAGAATGGTAGCAGCAGCACCGATCCATGCATTTCTTTTTATAAGAATGGGTTTTGAAATCAGCGATCTTCTTTCTTTAGATTCGAGCGGATGGTTCTCTGTAATGAGGTTAACCTTGGGTCCAATCAATACATGATCTTCAAGTGTGATGCCGCCCATGTCAAGAAAGGAACAGGCATGATTGATGAATACATGTTTACCAATTTTGATAAACTTCCCAAAATTGGTAAAGAAGGGAACGAATACCGTGGTGCTATTATCAATGGGAGAGCCGATAATATCACTTAATCTTTCCCTTGACTGGTTAATATCCGTGGATGCATTAAGTCCGACAGATAACTTTAAGGTTCTGCTTACAATCTCATCAACAAAATGAAATTGCGGGTCATCCATGCGAATGATCTCTCCCGCTTTCATTCTTTCGAAGATGTGAGTGTTGTCATGAATTGCCATATGCATGTCTTTGTTAAATGAAAAAACAAAGATAATACACAGCTAGCTCAGTGATTTCATGTCCACTACAAAGCGATACTTAACATCCCCTTTCTGCAACCTGTCAAATGCCTCATTGATTTGTGAAGGATTGATCATTTCTGATTTACTTACCAATTTTACTGAACAGAGCTGATAAGATCAGATCCTAAAATCCTGTTTCCATAGAGCTGTTGATGATGGCATCAAATTCTGTCTGGCTGATATATTGCGGTGTATAGCTTCCCCCAACCTTCAGGATATTACTGAAGAAGGCCCTCAGGTGATTTCTGCTTCCTTTTGAAAGCATTGAATACACCAGTTCGATATCCTGGTTATCAACTAAGGCCGTTGCATTCTGCAGATCGAAGATGTCGAGGTCTTCAATAGTGGCGCCAACTTTATAGGCATCAAGCACGCTTAATTTCCCCTTTGCCACCAACTCGTTGTAGAGCGTCTGTAAGGCTGTATTATTAAATACGCCGATAGGATTAGAGCCAACGGGATCGGGTATATCATATTTGTTAAGAAGGATCAGCACGGCTTCCATATGGGTTTGCTCACTTGATGAAATATTATTGAAGATTCTTGATCCCCATTTGTTGTATAAGGTGATATATACATCCCTGGCAAGTTTTTCTTCTTCACGCATAAAGACAAGGCTGGTTCGCTCTTCCGGGCTTATTGGCTGATTAGGAAGGCTATTAACCTGTAACCGGAGATTGGCCACATTAATGATGGCGTTATCGTCATTTGAAGGGCTATCGTCATCATCCTTATTACAGAAAGAAAAGGAAAAAACAAGTGCGACGAGCAGCGTAGAGATGGCTGCATGTTTCCATATATTTTTCATGATGAAGTATTTTATAATAGTGCAATAAAGCTACTCCACCAAAAATGACTGTTGTGTAAGAACTGTTACACAACAATAAGAGGACTGTTAATTTACCTGATAAAGTTGAACAGATAATCGGAGATGATCATTCAAGTAGTGACTTGCATTACCTAAAGCGATGAGATAGATCATACATGAGGCGGTCGCCACTTGTATAAAAAGACAATCGTTATGATAACCGACACAAGGCCGGGTACACTTGCTTCCATGCCAAAGTTGCCACCTGTTAACCAAACCGGCAGGTCATTGAGATCGGGCTTTAGAATGCCGGGATGCTGGTTTCCGCTAACGCCAAAACCAAGCAATATGCCCTGCACCCAATTGGCCATAAAGTGAATACCGATAGGCAGGGCAAGACTTCTGGTTTTAATAAAAGCAAGTCCGAATAATATGGAAGCAAAGAAGATATTTATACTGGCGAGTATTTTAGTAGTTCCTGTCATGCCCGGATTATCCAGATGTGCCAGCATGAATAATCCAGAAATAATTAATTGAGCCGGCCATTCCCCTAAAGCAGTAATAAGTCTTTGAAAAATAAAGCCCCTGAAAAGCAGTTCTTCTGAAACCGCATAGGCAAGAAACAATACGGTGAGTGGAAGGAGGGATGACAGGTGCAGCGGATTCGCAATCCATCTTACCCCTGCCAGCAATAAAACCAAAGCAGGAACCAACATGAGGGCGGCACCTATCAACAAACCTTTTGAAAGGGATCGAATCCAATTGATATTAAGCGTACCAAAAAGATCCTCTAATGGTTGCCGGATAATAGCCTGGCAAACAATGGAGACAACAGTAATGATGATAACCTGGTAGAAAATGCTAAGCTCAAATGCATAGTGCTGAGAAAGTAATACAAGAGGAATGGTAAAAGCAGCTAAGATCAGAAAGAAAAGGGCGACCCACCAAAGGTTTCTGAGTTTCCCGTCATTATTGGGTATAACAAACTGTGCCATTTTAAAATAAGTTGATCTTATAAATTACATATTCTACACCGTTATAACAACATTCCCTTTTTTATGTCCCCCATCCACATACCGATGTGCTTCTGCAAGCTGCTCAAGGGGATAGGTCCTATCGATAACCGGCTTTAGTTGTCCGGCTTCAATAATAGCGCTTGCCATTCTTACTAAAATCTTCTTTAGTATAATCAATTACAATATCTGCTCCCAATGATTTTACCAGCGATTCATTGGCAGCACTGCAAACGGCAGTCACTTCTGCACCCATAATTTTAGCAAGCTGAACAGCAGCTGTACCCACCGATCCGGAAGCACCGTAGATCAATATCTTCTGTGCGGCTTGCAACTTCGCCTTTCTTAAAAAATGAAGGGCAGTATTGGCGCCGAAGGGAATAGCGGCGGCTTCCGGGTAGGAGAGGTTTGCGGGCTTTAGGGCGATCACTCCATCTTCCGGTAAACATTTATACTCGGCGTAGGTGCCAAATGTTTTGATGGATAATCCATACACCTGGTCGCCCGGTTTAAACCTGGCAACATTTTTTCCGGTGGCTTCCACTTCGCCCGCCAGGATTATTCCCATCAGTTTGATCCGGGGCCTGAATAATCCCAGCATAAGCCTGACGAGAAAGGGGTCGGCCTTGCGCATACGCACATCCCCCGAATTAACGGCAGTGGCAAAGATCCTGATCAAAACCTCGTTATCTTTTGGAACAGGCTTTTCAATTTCTGTAAGGCGGAGTACATCGGGAGACCCGTATTCATCATTAAGGACTGCTTTCATCATCTATACAATTAAAGATTAAAGCAATCTATTAATTATTCAAACGCCGATACGTCTTTACTACAGCAGCGGTAAATCAGTTACCAGGAAAATAATAATCAAAAAGCTCTGAGGCTCTCGTTTAGTTGTTTATTGAAAGGCTGTTTATAAAAACGTTTGCCGGTGGCTTTGTACAGCGCGTTAGCAAGCGCGCCGAAAGTTGGCGGAAAAGCAGGCTCGCCCATGCCGGTTGGATCGATATCATTCTTTACAAAATGAACATCAATCGCTTTGGGTGCTTCATTATGCCGGATCATCCTGTAGCGGTGGAAATTATTCCTGTCAGGCACGCCATCCTTAAAATTCAGCTCCCCATACAGCGCATTTCCAATAGCATCTACCACTGCACCTTCGGTGAGATTGATAGCGGCATCTGGATTAATCACAATACCGCAATCAACAGCACAGCAGACCCGCTTAACCACAGGCTTTCCTTTTTCCATGCTGAGGTCCAGCACCTGGGCCACATATGAATTGTGACAGAAATAAGCGGATACACCTCTATGCACATTGCCGGGGGAAGCATTCCAGCCACTCTTTTCACGCACCAGTTTCAGTACGCCTGCATAGCGATTGGGATCGTAATCATGCTTCTCTCCTACTGGTTTTTTTATGACGCGATCTAATAACTCCAACCGAAATTCAATTGGATCTTTACCAGCAGCCTCTGCCACTTCATCGAGGAAGGATTGCTCTGCGGCCGCAATGAAATTTGATCTTGGTGCGCGGAAAGAACCGGTAGTGATATTTGAATTGATAGTGAACTCTTCCGCTAAATAATTTTCAACAGCGCCTGCAGGGAAACGATTCTCTTCAAGAGGACTTTCAGGAACACCGCCAGCTTTCACATGAAATGCTACCAGGTTATTATCAGCGTCTAATGCAGCACGATACATCGCTGTATAAGTAGGTCGATAAATACCCGAGCTCATATCATCTTCGCGTGAGTAAATAAGTTTAACCGGTGCCTTGAGTTTTTGTGAGATCAGCGCTGCCTCCACCAGCCAATGGGCATAGGATCTTCTTCCATAGCCGCCGCCGAGGCGCGTCATCTGTATATCGATCTTTTCAACAGGCATGCCTAAACGAGCAGACAGAGCCTTCTCCGTCATCTCCGGCTTCTGGAGCGGACCAATCAGTTCAGCTTTATCTTCAGTTACATCAGCAAAAAAATTCATTGGCTCCATACAATTATGGGCCAGGAAAGGGGCGTTGTACGTGCGTTCAATAATTTTTGCAGCATGCTTAAATGCTTCTTCCGGATCACCATCTTTGCGTGCAACATGCGCTGGCTTTTTCAGTAATTCTGCCATGGTGGCCACATGCCTGGAGGTACCCTCAAGCCCGGCAGGGATGGTGACTGTTTCTTTTCTATCAAAAGCATTCCTGCTGAACTTGTGATCAGCAATAGGCTGCCATTGGATTTTCAATGCTTTCTTAGCCTTCATTACTTCCCAGGTGCTGTTACCCACAATGGCAACCACTTCGTTGAAAGAGCAGGTATCGAAGAAAGATCTCTCATAATCGTCGTTGAATATTTTGATGGGGAAAATATCCTTTATACCGGGCATTGATCTGGCGTCAGTGTCAGTGATCGATTTGAATGTCATTCCAAATGCAGGGGGATGAACGATCATGGCGATGAGCATTCCATCGCGAATAATATCAGAACCGAAGAGCGGTTTGCCGGTAACGATCTTTTCGCCATCAACATTTTTCTGTGAGCTGCCGATGATCTTAAAATCTTTAAAGTCTTTGAGTTTAACTTCTTTCGGAATGGGAATCTTTGCTGCAGCAGATGCCATTGCACCATAAGTAGCAGTTTTCCCCGATGCTTTATGATGGAGGTTTCCATTTTCGGTAGTGATCTCCTCAGGTGAAACATTCCATGCCTGTGCAGCAGCTTCCCGCAACATCAGTCGCGCAGATGCACCTGCTGTTCTCAGCGTTTTCCATCCCTGCCTGATAGCCTGGCTACCGCCAATCGTCTGGCGGGAATAGAGTTTTGTATTCAGGGGTGCCTGTTCAACGACAACTGATTTCCAGTCCACGTCGAGTTCCTCTGCGATGATCATCGGCATGGAGGTCTTCACATTTTGTCCGCCTTCCGGATTGGGGGAAAAAATGGTGACGATACCTTCGGGGGATATCTTCAGGTAGCCGTTGAGCCCGGTAAAATCGCTGGCTACAGCATTGGCTTCGGCGGCAGGCGCGGCAAGGGATGAGAGCCAGCTAAAGCTGATCATCAATCCCCCGCCTGCCAGGGCAGAAGACTTCAGGAAGTTCCTTCTGCTTATGGAAGATTTATACAGTGTCATCCTTTAATTTACCACTAATTCATCATTTCAGCAATTCCACATAGGCATCTGTATCATAGTCATCCATTCCTGTGTTTTTCTTTATCAGTTCACCGTTCTCGTTAAAAATAAATGTGGCGGGGATTCCATTGACATTGAACATTTCCGGAAGATTGCCTGCCGGAGCATACACTGGCAGTTTCATTTTTTTTGCTTGTGCAAAACCTTTTGCCAGTTCAAACGATTCATCCAGCGACAACATTATAAAGACAGTTTTTTGCTTATCAACTTTGCTGTAGAGTTTTTCAATGGATGGGATTTCTGCGCGGCAAGGTGGGCACCAGGTAGCCCAAAGATTCACAAAAACCTTCTTCCCTTTTAAGTCGGCCAGGTTAATTGTACTACCATCTGATTGTATCATGCTGAATGAAGGCAATGTTGATGGTGCAACGGAGCTTACATTTACAACTGGAGCGCCCTGAACGCCCTGCTCTCCTACTAAAGGCTCTTTTGCGATTTCAGTACAGGCCGTGAATGAAAAAAGAGCTAAAGAAATGAATACGATATATGAAGTTTTCATTTTTATAATTATTTGATTTAGATAATTTTTATTTGATGCCTTTTTATAATACCTCTTCTAACTGCTTTATAAACGCATCAGTATTATAGTTAGCCAATCCCTCTTTTTTAAGAACTACTTTGCCTTCTTTGTTTAATATTACGGTTGTGGGTAAAGTGCCACTATAGACTTCTTTGGGCACAATACCGGCAGCTTTGGAAAGTGGCATTGTATAACTATTCTTTTGAAGATATTTTATGGCTTTCGCTTTGTCATCATCTTCGTTCATAAATAAAAAAACAATCCGTTCATCATCTTTGAATATGGAGTAGAGTGCTTCCAGTGAAGGCATTTCCGCCACGCAGGGCGGGCACCAGGTGGCCCAGAAATTAATGAACACCACTTTTCCCTTAAGGTCTTCTAAAGAAGCAGAATTACCTGCAGCGTCCGTAAAAGCAAAGGATGTTTTTTCAGGATTACTATTGATTCCCTCCTTCTTTATTTCTGCTTTGAACAGTCCTATTGAAACAAGTTGTTTCAGCATCCAGGATTTTGCTCCCGGATTAAAGATTATAAGGAGTAGAAAACCTACAAGTAAAATATCCACCAGATGCTTTCTGACTCCTGCATAAATATTCTGAATAGTCATATTGATGATGTTAGGGAGAACCTGCCATTTTCGTATTAACGCTCACAGGCATAATAAGTAAAATAAAAAAGAGGGGGGGAAAAATCAAATAAGCAACCGCAGATGTTGCAGAAACAGGGGAATGCTTCTTTGGAGAGTATTTGCAGATGTAAGGCTGCCCGGATTTAATCCGTTTAAGAAATAATTTGAATCAAATCCAGCTTCATCAGCAATATTTGAAGGATGAAAAGGATTAGGTAATTGATCCTGTTTTGACAAATCCTGCTTTACCAGAACTGTATATTGTGCAGCCAAAGAGCAGTTACCAGCAGTGCTGTAATCAGCAAAGGATCGCTGGTTTAAATTTGTTTGACTTGATTTTGTGGCAGTTGTAGAAACGGAAACAAAATTATTCTGCAGTAAACGTTTTACCGGGCACGAAACAACCAATATCAACACGGCCACGGCAACTGATAATGCAGAAAATATTTTATTGGCGCCAATATTCATCCATGCAAAAGTAATTTGTTAGGGAAGAAAAAGCTTGAAACCTCAGACAATCAAACGTTAATTAACTTGACATTCCAATATACCCCTACTTTAGTTTGTTAAGGCAGGGCAAATGCCATGATTGAACCGGATGGATTTTCCCTGGTACCACCAACCGATAATGCAACATATTGCTTCCCTTTCACCATGTAGGTGCAGGCCGTTGCATTGGCTATGGCAGGCAGGGTTGTTTCCCACAAAAGCTTACCAGTTGATTTATCCAATGCCCTTAATTTTTTATCATCGGCTCCTGCAATAAAAATCAATCCCCCTGCGGTTACCACCGGTCCCGACTTCCCTTCCAACCCTGTTTCAGGACCACCTTGCGGCTGGCGCTTTTCATCATTACCTAATGGTATTTCCCATGCATATTCCCCAGTAGAGAGATCCAATGCATGCAATGTGCCCCAGGGTGGGCGAATAGCTGGATTACCACTGGGATCTTTCCAGGTTACGTAGCCTGTAGTATTCATGTACATTTCCTTCACAGGTTGTGCACCTTCTCCTTCAACTTTCGCTAACCCTTTTGAATCTGGTCCTATTGAATGTATAAAGGAAACAATTGCATCGAGTTGTTCGTCATTAAGTACTCCTGCATAGGGTGGCATTAATCCACCTCCCTTTTTTACTTTTTCAAGGGCATTTTCCCTTGTCATTCTTTTATCTAGGTCAATGAGTGATGGGTTAGTGCCAATGCCTGTTTTATTGTTACCATGGCAAGCGCCGCAATAAATTGCATACTGCCTTCTGCCCTGGTCAACCAATGGCATTCCCACAACAACATTTGGATCCTGTTTAATTATTGTTTGTATATCAGGTGCACTGGTAGACCTGATATACAGCATTTTTGTAGCCGGATCAAAGGCAGCGCCTCCCCAATTTGTTCCCCCCCGTGTTCCAGGAAACATAAGCGTACTTTTCAAATCGGGAGGCGTGTATAATCCTTCATATCGCATTGATCTGAATTGTGAAACGATAGAATCATGGTCAGCAACTGAATAGTTTGTGAGATCATTCTCCGTGATCAGTTGCCTTGCATAGGGTTTAGGTTTTAGGGGGAATGGCTGGGTTGGCCATGCCTTTTCACCAGGAAGATTTGATGCCGGAACAGGGCGCTCTTCAATGGGGAAAAGCGGCACACCCGTTTCGCGATCCAGAATAAAAACAAAACCTTGTTTTGTTAATTGAGCAACGGCATCAACCTCTTTTCCATCTTTTGATAGTTTCACTAGGCTCGGTGGTGCAGGCAGATCATAATCCCATATGTCGTGGTGAACTGTCTGGTAATGCCACATATGTTTTCCGGTGGCTGCATCCAATGCAAGGATGCAATTCCCATAAAGGTTTTCGCCAACCCTGTCTGCCCCATAGAAATCATAAGTTGGTGAGCCCAATGACATGAATACCATGCCCCGCTTACTATCTACTGACATGCCTGCCCAACTATTGACACCACCTGCATATTTATGTGCGTCTTTGGGCCATGTTTCGTAACCCGGTTCACCAGGAAGAGGAATGGTATGAAAAGTCCATACCAGTTCACCGCTTTTACAATTATAGGCACGGATATAACCAGGAGGAGTTCCATATAAATCCGGCAACCTGGAACCACAGATAATAAGATCCTTATAGATGATTCCGGGTGAGGTCATAGTGATTGCAATATTTTCCGGATTATCCCGAACACCAACATTAAGATTTACTTTACCATTCTGCCCGAATGATGGAATTGGTTTTCCTGTTCGTGCATCCAGTGCTATGAGAAAATTATCCGCCGCAAAAAATATTCGTTTATCATCGTCACTTTCCCAATAGGTGATACCTCTTTCCACTCCGCCTCCGCCTCCCCCCTCAAAAGGATCATAGGCCCATATCTGTTCGCCTGTTGCTGCATTCAATGCATACGCAACACGTTTGGCAGAGAGGGAATACAATATACCGTCAATAATTATTGGATTACACTGGCTATTTGCCGGCTGTGCGGATTGCGGAAGATCATTTATTGTAAAGGTCCATGCCGGCTTCAGCTGGCTAACATTGGAGATGTTGATCTGGTTGAGCGGGGAAAAACTGGAACTGGCTTCATCAGCTTTATAGACTGACCAGGTGCGATCATATTCCTTGTTCTGGTTACATGCAGCTATGCAAAACGCAGCAATTAAAATAAAGATTTGCTGCAGTCTGTTTTTGGCAATTTTTTCAATCATTTTCATTAGTTTATAAATAATGTGGAAGTATGATCGTTGTTTTCCAAAAGAATACAGGAGTAGTTTAGAATAACAATCAGTTCAACCTACCCTTAAGAAAGCTTATGACTTTTTTTCTCAGCTCATCTGTATCAAACATCTCACCAAAATGTGGTGCACCCTTTACAATTATCAGTTCGTTTTGAACACCTGCCACCGTTAGCCAGGAACTCAATAACTGGGAATGCTTTGGCAGAACCATATCATCTTTTTCGCCATGGATGATCAGGAAGGGAGGATCGTTTTTATCGGCATAGGTAACCGGACTTGCTGCCTTTGCTAAATCGGGACGGGATAAAGGTGTGGCGCCGATCAGGATACTTTCCGGGGACTTAGGATCGTCGCTTCCCGGAAACAATATCAATTCAGCCGGACCATAAAAATCAACAACAGCTTTGAAGGTGAAAGATCTGTTTGTGCCCGGCATGAAGAAGGCTTCAATATTATTGTTCTTCGATAATCCCATCAATGATGCAAGGTGTCCTCCTGCTGAAAAGCCCATAACAGCAATCCTGTTTTTATCGATGCCATACTTGTCGGCATTGTCCACCAGAAATGAAACGGCCCGATTGCAGTCCTGTATCTGCGCCGGGAAAATGGCATCAGAAGCAAATCTATAATCGATTGATGCAAGCGCAAATCCGCTATTTACAATTTCAGCAACAGTCTTTCGCATATAACCCATGTCGGCATATTTATCATTTACCAGCCATCCACCACCATGAACGAAAATCACCAGGGGTAATTTCCCCTTTGCGTTGGGAGGTAAATAAATATCTAAAAGATGCTTGGGTAAGTTGTTATTGTTGTAAGGAATATTGCCATGCAATACAGTGCCTTTGGGGAAGAATTCAATTACCTTATTTGTTTGTGTAAATCCATTTACCCCCAATAATATGAGGGAGAATAAGAAAAGGCTTTTAACAGTATTCATGTGCACTATCATTTTAGAAGTTTGCCGGCGGCTTTTTCCATCAGGTCGAGTCTTGCTTTCCTTTGATCTGGAATACTTCCTGCGGAGCCATCCTGCCGGAACTCAAAGATCTCATCATTTTTTGGATTATACGCGGGCCATTTCGGTAGTGCCTCACTGTTAGGATCACCCGTCTTTGCAAAGTTGGCCCAATAGGTATTCATCATGGTGGCAACCTGCTGGTCGCGCACTGCAATGGCGGCACCATTTTGTGCTCTCAGGTTAGCAAATACATAAGGTATTTCGGATGCATGTGCTGCGCCATGGGGCATCCTCTTTTTCATGGAGTCAGACACGTAGGAGAAGAGATAGAGATAAGCGGCTGTACCCTTTTCAACATAGGCCCTGGCAGTGAAGCGAGCCGGTTCCGCCCATACACGATCAGTATTGACGAGTGTGAGCACCTTTGCAAAATCAGTTTTTCCATCCGCATCATAAACCGCCGTCATCTCGTTTTTCAGGTTTCCGAACAATGTAGCTAAGGCTTCTTTTGAGCCTGCATTTACAAAACCCGCAGGCACTTCAGCGCTATTGGATCCGATAATGATGGGAACCTTTGTATGCCGTCCTGCTTTATAAGCGCTCTCGGCAGTCTCCACCACGAAGCTGCCATCCAGTATTGGGCCGGGATAAGTTGGTGGTCCACCAGCACCAGCAGTTTCCTGTCCATCATCAACGATCTCTGCTGCACTAAGTGCGTGAAGCTTTGCCAGTGCACCTGCATCAGTTCCTTCAATATTATAACGCTTCGCGAAGTTTATACCAATGGTTTCTGCCGACACAGGATAATTCAGGTCTGCATTTTCTTTATCGATGGGACGCCCGGTGAGTACACCATCACGGCCACCTCCTGATTCAATGATGGCTTTATGGAAAAGTCCTTTGGCGGATGGAATGGTCAGGAGTGAATGTACAGATACCCCGCCCGCCGACTCACCAAAAATGGTAACGTTGCCGGGATCGCCTCCAAAATTTGCGATATTCTGTTGTACCCATTTCAGTGCTGCAACCTGGTCCATATAAGCATAGTTGCCTTTATGTTCTGATGGATTTCCCTTACTCAATGCCGGGAATGCGAAAAAGCCGAGTCGCCCTAACCGATAATTAAATGTGACCAGCATTACGCCCTTCTTCGCAAAAGGAATTCCTGAAAAATCAGGAGATGAGCCACTGCCAAAAACAAAGGCTCCACCATGTATCCAAACCATCACCGGCAGCTTTGAATTAGTTTTAGCGCCGGCAGGTTTCCAGATATTCAGGAATAAACAATCTTCGGATGAGTTTGCCGACATGCCTGAGCCACGGGGCCACCCGGCCTGCGGACAATCGGAGCAGAATTTATTTGCATCGCGAACACCTTCCCAACCTGGCACAGGTTGTGGCGGCCGCCAGCGATATTCACCAACTGGCGGGGCTGCATAAGGGATGCCTTTGAAGATGGCAACATCATCTTCGATCAGTCCGCGTACTATTCCTGAGGCTGTCCGAACTTCAGGTGATGCTGTTTGCTGAACGGTTTGCTGTGAACGTATAGAACATCCAAAAACCAGTAGTGGAATTCCGACGAATAATATTTTCATTTGGCTGGTTTCAATTGTTATTGCCGGGTGTAAGTAGTTTAGTGAACGACAATGAACCAAGCTTCCACTCATTGTTTTCTTTGATATAAACTTCTGTCACCATGAAGGGATTGGTAACTTCATTTCCGCCTACCACTGCCAGTAGCGTTATTCTGTTTAGCAGGATAGCCGTGTTACCAATGAGCTGCACGGATGCTTCATGAACATCTGCTTTCTTATAATGAATGCCACCACTTTTAATGATCTCCAGTTCACGCGCTTTACCCCATGATCCGCCCATGTGAACGAACTCAGATTTATCATGGAAAAAATTTGACAGCTTATCTACATTTTTATCGGCCATCCACTGCCATTTGTCTTTAGAGAGTTTCAGGATCTCTTTCTCTGTATTTGTGTTGAAGTTAGATGCAGGGGCTTCCCATTCCTGGTCTGTTACGCGTTGCAGCCATACTGTCTTTCCTTTCTGCACGGGCGATGTTGCCAGGTAAGTAACACCACTGTTCTGCGTTGCTCCATGCCAATGGGGTAAGCCTGCCGGGCATTTAACCACATCGCCTTTGCGAACAATGAGTTTTGGTTTTCCTTTTTCCTGGTAGTAACCAACGCCATCGGTGATCAGGAGTATTTGTCCACCGGGATGCTGATGCCAATCTAACCGTGCTCCTGCATCAAAGCTGGCCTGCGCTGTGCTATAGCTGAACGTGCTGTCGGCCTCTGCCAGTTCCACCAGCCAAACATTTCCAACATGATGCACATTGGCAGCTTTTTCGCCGCGTGGAAAGATGGTGGCATCCTGTGCTATTGCATTTGCGAAACCCGCCGATAGTAATATCGCGATAGATAATAGTCGTTTCATTAATTCCTAATTAGAAGTCAAATATGCCCCCATTTTGTGCCATGTCTGTATATAGATTACAGGATTACCAACCAAATTCACTGATTCGTCGTCTGTAACCTGAAAAAGCCTCCTGGAATACTTAATTTCAGGAAGTAATCAGATCAATTTTTTATGGAAGAAATACTAAAGTTTGAAACCGTTGGACAATACAACATTTTCAACAACCACGAGACCTTGCATCCGCTGGTAAGTGTGATCGATTTTTCAAAAGCGAAACCAAGAAAATTACGGCGCCTCTACTTCGGATTTTATGCCGTATTGCTGAAAGATGTGAAATGTGGTGATCTCCGTTATGGAAAAAACCTCTACGATTACCAGGAGGGAACATTGGTTTTTATTGCACCCGGGCAGATTGTTGGGATAGAGAGCAGCGATGAACTGTATCAACCAAAAGGTTATGGTGTAGTATTTCATCCCGACCTGATCAGGGGAACGGCTTTGGGCCGTCATATTGATGAATATACATTCTTCAGCTACAATGTGAATGAGGCACTTCATGTGAGTGAACGGGAGCGCGCCATGATACTGGATTGTTTCGCTAAAATCCAGTATGAGCTCGAGCATTCGGTAGACAAGCACAGCAAGACATTGATAGCCACCAATATTGAATTACTACTGAATTATTGTGTACGGTTTTATGACCGGCAGTTTATTATTCGCGACAATGCGAATAAGGGAATCCTCGAGCGTTTTGAAAAATTGTTAGGTGAATATTTCTCGTCCGACAAACCGGAGACAATAGGATTACCATCAGTAGGCTATTGCGCCGGTGAACTACATTTGTCGGCAAATTATTTCGGCGACCTGATCAAAAAAGAAACCGGTAAGTCGGCCCAGGAGTTCATCCAGCTTAAGTTGATCGATGTAGCGAAGGAGCGGATATTTGACAAGAAAAAATCCGTAAGCGAAATCGCTTACGGATTAGGTTTTAAATATCCCCAGCACTTTAGCAGGGTGTTTAAGCAGCATGTTGGGATGACGCCGCTAGAATATCGCAGTTCAGTAAACTAGCCTCTCTTAACGCCTTCGGTAATGAAAGGTTGCTGGTAGTGACGTTTACCGCTAGCCTTATAGAGAGCATTCGCCAATGCACCCATAACCGGTGGAAACGGTGGTTCACCCAAACCAGTTGGATCAACATCGCTCTTCACAAAGTGAACATCAATTTCTCTTGGCGCTTCACGATGACGTATCAGGCGGTATTGATGATAGTTAGATTGATCAGGCGCTCCGTTGGTAAAGGTGAGTCCGCTGTACATCGCGTGACCAATACCATCTACCGATCCACCTTCAACCAGGTTAATAGCTGCCACAGGATTCACCACGATTCCGCAATCCACTGCGCAGTGTACTTTTTGTACCCGCGGCTTATCATTCTCCATCACAAGGTCAATTACATGGGCTACATAACTATCGTGGCAGAAATAGGCAGACACACCACGGAATACATTTGGTGTATCAACACCCCAGTTGGATTTGGTTTTAACCAACTCCAGCACCCCGGCATATCGCTTGGGCTCGTAGTCATTCTTTTCTCCAACCGGGTTCTTAATGGCCCTGTCTAACAGATCGAGCCTGAACTGGATCGGATCTTTTCCTGCAGCTTCTGCAACCTCGTCTAAAAAAGACTGTTCAGCACCTGCAATGAAATTAGAACGTGGAGCACGGAATGCACCAACACTAATATTGGAAGGGGCCGACCACTCTTCCGCAATATAGTTTTCAACTGCACCTGCAGGGAAACGGTCAGCAAACAATGGGCTCTCGGGAATACCACCTGCCTTCACGTGAAAGGCGATCAGGTTATTATCGGCATCCAGTGCTGCACGATACAAAGCATGGTATGCCGGACGGTATACACCATTAGACATATCATCTTCGCGCGTATAAATTAATTTGACAGGAGCATTCACTTTTTGAGAGATCACTGCGGCTTCAACGAGGAAGTGACCATACAGGCGACGACCAAATCCACCACCCTGCCTTGTCATCTGGATATCAACTTTCTCGAGTGGCAATCCAAGCCTTGCGGCAACACTCTTCTCCATGAATTCTGGTGTCTGTATAGGACCAACCAGTTCTGCTTTGTCGGCAGTTACATGGGCAAAGAAGTTCATGGGCTCCATGGTATTGTGAGCAAGGAAAGGGGCCGAATATGAACGTTCGATAACCTTGGCAGCTTTACTGAAAGCGGCATCAGGATTGCCATCTTTGCGAACAACTTTTCCCGGCTTTGCGGCATATTCATTCATGAGCAGCGCATGGCGGGTAGAGTTTTCGAGACCGCCGGGAACTTTGATACTAACCTTATCACCTGAAAAAGAAGAGGAGCTAATATCATGATCCTTGAACTGCTCCCACTCAAGCTTCAACGCTTTACGGGCATTCATTACTTCCCAGGTAGTATTTCCCACCACTACAACGAGGTCATTAAAAGCATCCACATCACACCACTGCCTTGCGTAGTCGTCCTTGTAGGTATTGATGGTGAAGATGTCTTTAATGCCGGGCATTGAGCGCGCCTGTGAATCATCAACGCTTTTCAATTTCATTCCAAACCCGGGAGGTTGAACCATCATGGCAATCAACATTCCTTCTTTCTTATAGTCCAATCCGTATAAAGGTTTACCGGTAACAATGCTCTTACCATCCACATTATTTTTGGAGGTACCGATAATTGTAAAGTCTTTGTTGTTTTTCAGTTCCACTTCTTTAGGAACTGTAATGCTGGCGGCAGCCGATGCCATCTCACCATAGCTGGCAGATTTGCCACTACCTTTATGATAGAGCATGCTTGCCTCGGTGGTTACTTCATCCAGCGGAACATTCCACGACTTGGCTGCTGCCTCGCGCAACATTCTTCTGGCGGTAGCGCCTGCCATTCGAAGGCTTTTCCATCCCTGGCGGATACTCTGGCTTCCCCCTGCCAACTGGCGGGTAAATACATTTGTATTGAGTGGTGCCTGTTCAACAATTACATTTTTCCAATCCACATCCAGCTCTTCTGCAACGAGCATTGGCATAGATGTTTTTACATTCTGTCCAATCTCGGGATTGGGGCTCATGATGGTCACCAATCCATTCTCCCCGATCTTCAGGTAACCATTCAGCTCAAACCATTCCTTGGGTAGGGAGAGGGCTTCTTTGGGACTTGGATTGCATCCCCCCAACCAACTGAAGCTTAATAATAAGCCTCCTCCTGCAAGTGCAGATGACTTCAGGAAAGACCTTCTGCCGATGCCAGTTTTTATTGTTGTCATGATCTTAAGCGTTAATGGTTTTAGAAGCTGTTTTGATTGCTGCCTTGATGCGGGTATAGGTACCACAGCGGCAGATATTTCCACTCATCGTGTTTTCGATCTGCTCATCGGTTGGAGTGGGATTCTCTTTCAGCAGGGCGACAGCGCTCATGATCTGTCCCGCCTGGCAATAGCCGCACTGGGGCACATCATGTTCAAGCCATGCGTTCTGCACGGGATGGTCACCGTTTTCTGATAGTCCCTCAATGGTGGTCACTTCCTGGTCGCCCACCGCAGACACGGGCAATATGCAAGAGCGGACGGCCTTGCCATCAAGGTGAATGGTGCAGGCACCGCATTGAGCCATGCCACAGCCGAATTTGGTTCCTACCAGGTTGAGGTGATCGCGCAATACCCATAACAATGGCGTACTCGGATCAACATTTAATTCTTGCTTTTTTCCGTTAACAGTCAGGTTGAATGTTGCCATGAGATTGGGGAGTTTATCTGAGAAGATAAGTACATTTAAAGGTAATAATTATTTAGGCAGAATGGTCGGCAATTAATGTTCTGTTAAATCTTTTTAGTGTTTAATGATATGGGTGTCGCGGACACTGCTAAACGTCAACGCCAACAGCTTCCATCCACTATTTTCCTTCTTAAAAACTTCTGTAACTGTAAATTGGGTTGACACTTCATTGCCTCTTACCACGGCTGCCAGGGTAATGCGGCTCCAGGCGATAGCTGTATTGTCAAACATTTCAACTGCCACGTCGTGCACATCGGCCTTTTTATACCAGATACTTCCGGTTTTGATAATCTCCAGTTCCTCGTCCTTTTTCCAGGTTCCGCTCATATGCACAAATTTGGACTCATCATGGAATAGCGGGGCCAGCTTGTCAACATTCTTATCGGCCATCCACTGCCATTTCTCTTTGGAGAGATTGATGATTTCCTGCTCGGCCTGGGTGGGGGCAGCGTTACTGGTTGACTGCGCCGAGGTGAATTGGATTGCTATCGTTAAAAAGCAAAGAAGAAGGAATGACTGCTTCATATAATTTTTTAACCCAAATCTACCAGCAATCGGCAACCTGCACCAACCTCAATTACTGAATTGCCTACCAGAATTACTGTTTATAGCCTGATCTTAATGCCGCCATTCACTACAAACCCTTCCAGGGGTGCATAGATATCACGGAAGACGGGATTGGTGATTGCACCCGTGTAGATCGTATCAAACCTGGTTTGGCGGGTATTGGTGAAATTCTCGAAGTTTATAAATAGGGAAAACTTCTCCCAAACCTTTTCCCCCATCAGTCCCATTATCCAGTATGATTTTCCAAGGGCACCGTCGCTGAGGCGCTGCGGACTGAAATAATAAGCTTCCAACCCGATCTTCAGTCTCTCATCCTTCTCAAACATCAGCACGTTATTTAATCTATGCCTTGCCGTGAGCGGAAACCATTCTTTAGTTCCCTCAAAATGTGTATTCACATCTGCATAGGTGTAGCCAACAAAGAGTTTAAAATCGCCGTAGGTAAGTCGCAGGTTGGTTTCCATTCCCCTGGTATCTATATAACCATCGGCATTCACGAACTCAGAATCAGCACCATTGCTGGTGAGGACCAGCGGCTTGTTGAGACGGGTATAGAAAAAGAGCTGGTTGATGGTAAATCCAAGTTCGCCAATATTTGTGCGATAGTTCAGATCGATGTTGCTTCCAACAGAGCGTTCATTGTTGGTGGTGGAGTTATTGATGGGAAGAATATTCTGAAACTGGATACGTTCTGATTCTTCATTGAATACGGTGGGTGTTTTATAGCCGAACCCTCCACCAATACGCGCTGTGAGCTGGGGCGTGAAGCGCAGCATGGCAGAGACCCTTGGAAGGAGTTCAAATCCATACTCGTTTACATAATCACCGCGGAGACCGGTTTCCAGGGTCAGGAAATCATTGGGTGCCCACTGGTTCTGGACAAAGATGCCGTAGGTGTTGTAGTGATAATTGCGAAGCGGATCAGCTGACTGCTGCTCCTCCTCAAAATCATCCGTGAGGAAATTAGCGCCAATAATCCAATCTGCTTTCTCCCGTTCATGGGTAAACGTAAACTCAGAAAAGCTGGATTTTTGCAGTCCCTTGAACCGGTAGGAAGGAACTTGAAGCTGCCGGTCAAAGTGGCTATAACTGTTTTTAAAATTCAGGGTAGATTTATCTGTGAGCCGGTGGGTGATTGCCAGTTGTGTGGTAAAGCGGTCTGTATTATTCTCTTCAAAATAGCCTTCGGTTCCACGCTTGATATAACCTACGGAGCCACCGAGTCTGTCTTCCGTGATATAACTGAAGCCGGCATTGGCGGTGGTTTTATTGCCATAAAAAAACAGCCTTGGATTGATGGTATATCGTTCAAACTTAGGGATAGCCGTCAGGCCGATATCAGCCGGATCAAAAGGGCTACCGCTATTCCTCGATCCGAAAACGGTTAGGCCCAGTGTGCCATACTTCTCACTGTAAAACCCGCTTAGATCGAGTCCCCCCGCAGTTGTGCCATTGGCGAGGAAGCTGATCTCCCTTTCATCGGTTGGAACTTTTGAAACAAGATTTACCAATCCGGCGATAGCACCTGCACCAAAAAGTGTGGAGGCGGATCCTTTAATAACTTCTACCTGTCGAAGATCAAGTGGTGCGATCTGCATGATGCTCAATCCCCCGGAAAAGCCGGCATAGAGAGGGAATCCGTCTTTCAGAATCTGGGTATAGCGACCGTCCAATCCCTGAATACGAATGCTGGCATTAGCAGAGGCGGGTGAAGTTACCTGCGTCTGTATGCCGGTTGTTTCATTCAAAAGCATCTGGAGATTTCCTGGCCGCATATTTCCTTTCTCTGCGAGTTCTTCTCCACTTAGCACTTCAATACGGGTAGGGATATTCGCTATTGTTCTGCTAAGCCTGGTAGCGGTTACAAATACTTCTTCTTCCTGATGCTCCTCTCCTTCTTCAAGGAATATTTCATAAGGATCAGTTGACAATGGCGGCACAGTCAGCATTAGCTTCTGTTCTTCAAAACCTATGAAGGTCACCGTTATAGAATACCTTCCCTTTGGTACCTTAGTAAAGATGGCCAGTCCGGTGCTGTCGGCAACCACTGTTATGTTGAGAGAATCAATGGTGACAGTTGCCCCTGCCAGAGCATTTTTCTCATCTGCATTTTTAATGAGTAATGATACTGTATGCAAACTGTCTTGCGCAGGTAAGACTGTGAAGGCAGCAAGAAAAATAATAAGCAGAGGAAAGAATTTTTTCATCAGGAGCAATATATTAACTGGCGAAGATAAAGATGCTTAAGTGCGTTTATTCAAGAACAATTTACTGCTAGCCTGTTTTTAATTTTGATAGCAATAAGCCTGCAATAACCAATATTACACCGATTACAGTATACGTACTTATCGCATCCTTCATCCACCAGGCGGCAAATACATAACCGAACAATGGACATAAAAACAGCCAGAGTCCGGCCCTTACAGCATTTGTTTGTAATAACCATAACCAAAGCTGTACGGCAATAATAGAAACAGGAATAGCCAGCCAGGCGACCGACCACCAGAAGGTACTATTAAAAAGATTGGAACTGCCTTCATAATAAAATATAGTTACCGGCAATAGGAACAAGCCACCTAAAAATGTTTGCCAGCCATTGATGGTAAATAAGGAAAGATCATTCCACTTCAAAGAGGAAAAATAAATGGCCCCGAGCGAGTAACAGAGCATACTAAAAAGTAAAAGCAGTAAACCACCTGTTGTTATTTCAGCGCCTGCAAACAAAGGCCAGGCAGCAGTAAGCACTCCGGCTGTACATACAATGAGGGCAGCAATAATGGGCCATGTCAACCTTTTCCTTAAAAAGAAGACGGAAAAAAAACTGATAAAAACGGGGTTGGTAGCAATGGCCAGTGAACCAATCCCTGCGGTGACTGTTTGCATTGCAATAACATAGCAGCCTAAATAAATGGTGATATTAAGCAGCCCATAAATTGCTATTTGTTTCCATTCTTTACCTACCGGCAATCGATGGCCTTTGATTAGATGCGCTATGATGAGCATGATAAGGGCAGCCAATCCAAAACGCATTTCTGCTATCACCAGGGGCTGGGCAAAAGCAAGACCAATTTTGGTGGCAGTGGCTGCGGACGCCCAGAACGCCGCGAACAAAATACCTGCAACCAGCCACTTTATTCTCGCATTAGCGCTAAGGGGCATCTTGTTTAGATATCAATTTTTGTATCTGCCTCTTCGGGGAGGTAATGCTCATGTGTTTTAACCGGCGCTGGCTTCCGCTTGTTCATCTTCATTTGGAAAACATCTACGAGCAAAGCAAAGGCCATGGAGAAATAAATATATCCTTTAGGAATATGGACTTCTAAACCTTCCGCGATCAATGAAACACCTATCAATAATAAAAAACTCAGCGCAAGCATTTTAAAAGCAGGGTGGTTGTTTACGAACTTGCTTATGGGTTCTGAGGCAAAAAGCATAACGCCAACGCTTACCACAACGGCTGTATACATTATCCAAAGCTGGTCAACCATTCCAACTGCTGTTATAATACTATCTACAGAAAACACCAGGTCAAGGATAAGGATCTGTCCAATTGCGCTTCCAAATGTAGTGACCTTGATGTTTTTAGAGGTATCACCGTCCTCCCCTTCCATCTTATGATAAATTTCGGAGGCGCTTTTGTACAACAGGAAAATTCCACCTGCTATCAGTATCAGGTCTTTACCGGATATGTTGTTTGAAAGGATGGTGAAAAGATTTCCTTCTAATTTGAGAATGAAAGAAATAATCGTTAACAACAAAAGGCGCATAAGCATAGCCAGCAAAAGTCCAAGCCGTCTTCCCTTTTTTTGCTGATGTGCCGGCAAGCGGTCTGTTACAATGGAAATAAAAATGATGTTGTCTATCCCTAATACTACTTCCAGGAGTATTAATGTTACCAGGGCAATTATTAATTCCATTGCAAATTATTTCGTCAGTTTTTAAAATTATTACCGGGCAAAGCTATGCCTAAATTAGTGAAGCATATAATGACAACTATTTGAACACAGTATCAAAAAAAGCCTGCATCTCTGCTGCGTACTTTATGCCATACTTCGCAAATGTAGCCCTGGTTGCGGCATCTGGTTTCCAATCAAAGAACGCATGTCCTGCATCATCCACCTGGATATATTCCACTCTTTGTCCGGCTGACTTCAAAACATCCACATATGACTGAACAACTGCATGTGTTACAAGGTCATCCTTTTTGCCACGCACAATGAAGTGAGGCAGGGCTCTCTGTCTTACCTGAGGTACATGTTTTA
Organism: Flavihumibacter sp. ZG627; assembly: GCF_000814325.1. Taxonomy (GTDB): domain Bacteria; phylum Bacteroidota; class Bacteroidia; order Chitinophagales; family Chitinophagaceae; genus Flavihumibacter. The sequence continues at coordinate 314,563 of NZ_JPHF01000004.1, forward strand.
CAGGTGATACGGCATCATAGTATTCATCGCTGGTCTGTTCAATGAACATTTTGAAATGGCGCGCGTCTGAAGGTCCATAACTTGGCGCTACTGCTTTAACCGCGTCCATAATTTCCTGGCGCACCTGGTCAAGAGATTTTCCTTTTGGCATATAGCTGGGCAGATACTCGTAAACCCCGGCACGGGCACCGAAGCCGCCATCTCCAATCAAGGGAGAGAGCAATGCCGCAGATTCAGATAAATGACCTCCTGCGCTGTCGCCGGTAACAGCTATTCGTTTAGGATCACCACCATAGGTGGCAGCATGTTCCTGTATATGCGCAATGGCCCCGAATACATCTTCAATAAGATTATGCATGTAGTTGGGCTTTTCATCACCATCCAGTTTGTTAACCCAACGATAGTCGATACTGAATACCACATACTTCCCACCTTTTGCTACTTCACGGGCCAGTCCTCTCATGATATCTTCATTGTTTGAAGACCAGCCACCTCCATGAACTATTACAATGCAGGGAAGATTGCGTGCACCCTTTGGTGAAAACACATCGTACTTCAGTGCTTTATTACCCGGTTTAGCATAAACCACATCCTGCGTTAGATTTAAATTCTCTACAAGTTCCCTTTCAACAAATGTTGCGCCGATCGACATATCCTTATCAACCCTGATGATCATGGGAGAAGAAAAACTTTCGTAGCTGGTTGTGCCCCACATCCCGCCTTTAACTGTATAGTAAATAGCATCAAGGCTATATTTGGGTGAGGGTTTCGCGATTACAGTCAATACAGTTCCGGCTTTAACCCTTGTAGCATCTGCAATTGCAGGTTGAATTGTATAGGCACCGTTTTCTGCCGGCACATGAGTAACTGTAAATGTTTCGGAGCCGGTTGCCTGCGCGTTTAGATCCTGGTTCAGCAAAATCATACACAGTGCTAAGGGCAAGAGCACTGACAAAGGTTTAAGGTGGAAATGCATAGTGGTTAAATAATTTTATCAGTAATTATAATACCAAAACGGGAAGGTGCTTGCATGCAAGATCACTTCCCGTTCCGGAATATAACAATAATCATTATTCTATACACTCAGAAATCCACCGTCAACCACTACCTGGCTACCGCTCATGAACGAAGCTTTGTTGGAAAGCAGGAAATATACAACCTCTGCAATTTCCTCTGGCTGACCGAGTCGACCTATCGGATGCATTGCTTCCAGTGCGCCAAGATCAGTGTCGGTCCACTGCGCAATAAGTGGCGTCATAATATAACCCGGGTGTACCGAGTTGATGCGGATACCCTGTTTGCCGTATTCAATAGAAGCTGATTTTGTGAGTCCAGCTACCCCGTGCTTAGAGGCTACATAAGCGCTAAGGTTAGCAATTCCTATAAAACCAGCAATAGAAGAAGTGTTCACAATGGCTCCACCACCTGATGCCAGGATTGCCGGAATCTGGTAATGCATGGCATAAAAGACGCCATTTAAATTGAGGTTGATCACACTCTGCCAACCCTCGGGAGTAAGGTCGCCTACATATTTCTCCGGACCAACAATGCCGGCATTATTGTATGCCAGGTGTAAGGCGCCATAGGTCTTTTTGGCAAATTCAACAGTAGCCTGGGAGTCTTCAGGTTTAGACGCATCTGCTTTGAATGGCGCCGCCTTACCGCCTGATGCTGTGATTTCTGCGGCTATTTTTTCTGCAGCGGATAAGTTGATGTCAGAAAGCACCACCGATGCACCACCGGCAGCAAGAAGCTTAGCTGTTGCTGCACCAATTCCGGATCCGCCACCAGATACAATGGCTACTTTTCCAGTGAAGTCGCTTGAGCTTTGATTTGTTTCCATAAAACTGTTTTTGTTTATGAATCAAAGCTACTCAGGGTTGTACCCATGCTCCAATGCCTTTAAACAAGAAATAGCATTGACTTTTGTCAATGGTTTTAGCAGGAGAACTAATCCAGATCTTTCACACATCGAAATCCCGTATGTTCAAGTCCGGTATCGGGACTGCTTTTCATTCGCCTGGCAACACGGTAGCCACTACAATAACTGTCGTTGCACAGAAAGCTACCGCCGCGTAATACTTTTTTGGGCGTATAGGGATCCTGGGGATCAAAACTCTTCTGAGGCCCGGGTGGATTAATACTTGCCTTACCTGCAAGCGAACTGTAGTAATCATGATCATACCAATCATTGCACCACTCCCATACATTTCCGGCCATATCAAAGAGACCGTACCGGTTGCAGTTAAAGGTTTTGACGGGAGCATGTTTAATAAACCCATCACGTTGCTCATTTAAATAAGGGAAACTGCCTTCCCAGCTATTGGCTTTAGGTGCTGCAGTGTTTATATGCTCATTGCCCCAGGGATAAATATTATTGGCGAGTGTGCCCCTTGCTGCATATTCCCATTCGGCTTCAGTAGGTAATCTTTTACCCGCCCATTTACAATAAGCCATCGCATCATACCAACTGACATGCACAACCGGGAAATCCATCTTACCACTAATATTACTTTGGGGGCCTTCAGGATGTTTCCAATCGGCTCCTTCCATCCAAATCCACCATTGTGTATAATCATTTAAGGGAACTGGTTGGGATGTTTGTCTGAATACTAATGAAGCTGCAACCATCACACTATCCGGTGGCCTGGGTGTTCCGGGAGGTAGCGTCTTTTGCAATTCTTCCCAGCTTGGCTTGCGCTCTGCTGTAGTGATGTATCCTGTTGCATCAACAAAAGCTTTAAACTGAGCATTGGTAACTTCTGTAATATCCATATAGAAGGAATCCACAGACACTTTATGCTTTGGATATTCATCAGCAGAAGCCTGTTCATTATCACCACCCATTTCAAAACTGCCGGCGGGGATCAATACCATGCCGGCATAAGGGTTATCCTGATTTCCTGATGGCAGAGAGTCTGTTGTTATTATGCCAAAGCGGGAAGGCACTTGCATACAGGAATGAACAGAATCAATAGTATGTTCCACATTATTTGCGGTACTCCCTGTGCCGCAACCGGAAATTGCAACCAATACTAAAAAACATATTGAAAGATCAGCAATTCTAATCTTTTGCTGTTTAATTACAAACTCGACAACATTCTTTTTTCGCATAATAGTTTAGAGGTCACCCAGGATAATGAGGGTGAAGTTATGCAAAAGCTGTATTTTAATTGTTTCACTGACCGAAATGAAATCATGAAGACAATAGTTTGCGTGGAACCCAGGAAGTTCGAATATCATCAAAAACAGAAACCTGAAAGCGAAGCGAACAAAGCTATCATTAAAATAAAACGGATAGGTGTATGTGGCACTGATTTGCATGCATACGAGGGCACCCAACCTTTTCTAAGCTATCCGATAATACTTGGACACGAGTTAGCAGGAGAATTGGTTTCGGCCGATAATGCGCCGGGTTTCCAAACAGGGGAAATAGTATCGCTGATCCCATACTTCAGCTGTGGCACCTGCGCTGCGTGCGCTGCTGGCAAACAAAATTGTTGTGAAAGCATCAGGGTATGTGGGGTACATATGGATGGTGGTATGGCGGAATATATCTCCGTTCCATCGGCATCGTTGTTACACAGTGATGGGCTTTCTCTGGATGCGATGGCCCTTGTTGAACCACTGGCTATTGGTGCACATGGTGTACGCCGTGCTGAAATAAAGCGCAGTGAATTTGTTTTGGTAATGGGTGCTGGTCCAATTGGCATTGGCACAATGGAGTTCGCGAGAATTGCGGGAGCTAAAGTTATTGCATTAGACACGAATGATCACCGTCTGCAATTCTGCCGTGATCACCTGAAGGTAGATTACACAATTAATGCGCGCGATGCGGATGTGCTCAATATTCTTCAGGAAATTACCAGAAAGGATATGCCTTCGGTCGTGATAGATGCTACAGGTAATGTTCAGGCCATAAACAAAGGGTTTCAATACATGTCGCATGGAGGGCGTTACGTTCTGATAGGTTTGCAACGTGAACATATTTCCTTTAGCCATCCTGAATTCCATAAGCGCGAAGCAACCCTTATGAGTAGTCGTAATGCAACGAGAGAGGATTTTGAATTTGTTATTGACTCAATGAAAAAGCAGCTCATTGATCCGGAGACATATATTACACATCGGGCAGGTTTTGAGGATGCAGCTAAACATTTTGAAACCTGGCTGAATCCTACCGGTGGTATTATCAAAGCAATGATTGAGATTAACTCATAATAATTAAAAAAGGAAAATGAAAATATTTTCTTTATGTGTTCTGTTGACAATCACCATCACGGCGACAGCACAAGAAAAAATACCGCTCAGGCTCTGGTATAAAACGCCCTCCCGTAATAGCTGGGAAAATGCGTTGCCAATTGGCAACGGCAGACTTGGGGCAATGGTATACGGAAATCCCGAAGAAGAGATCATCCAGCTAAATGAACACACATTATGGAGTGGAGGTCCAAACCGGAATGATAATCCGGAAGCTTTAGCCATGCTCCCGAAGATAAGGCAACTCGTATTTGATGGACGATACAAGGAAGCGGAGGAGCTTATTGGGAAAGCGATCATTACAAAAAACTCTCACGGTCAGATGTTTCTGCCGGTTGGAAATTTTAAGCTGGCTTTTAAAGGTCATGAAAGATTCACCAAATACTACCGTGATCTTGACATTGAAAGAGCAGTGGCGCAAGTATCCTACACGGTAGATGATGTTAATTACAAACGTGAAATGATCGCGTCTCTTTCAGATAGCGTTATTGCAGTTCGATTAACCGCAAGCAAACCAGGAAAGATTTCATTCATAGCGAATTTTTCTACCCCTCAGCCGAATGCCAGTGTTATTACCAATACATCGCACGAAATAATTGTAGCGGGCTCTACCATTGATCATGAAGGGGTCAGGGGAAAAATTCGTTTCACATCAATTTCGCGAATCAAATCAGAAGGAGGGAGCGTGACGGTGAATGATAGCGCCATCATTGTAAACAAAGCAAACGCGGTTACTATTTATATTTCAGTTGCAACAAATTTCAAATCTTACCAGGATATAAGCGGTAACGATCAGACGCTTGCAAAGAATAAGCTGGACCATGCGTATTCCCAATCCTTTGATGTGCTGGTGAAAAAACATGTTGCTGAATATCAAAAATATTTTAACCGCGTAACACTCGATCTCGGCACAACCGATATTGCGAAATTGCCCACCGATGAGCGATTGAAAAACTTCCGCAATTCCAACGACCCTCATCTGGCAGCCCTTTATTTTCAATTCGGTCGCTACCTGCTGATCTCATCTTCACAACCGGGGGGACAGCCGGCGAATCTTCAGGGAATCTGGAATCCTTCCATGCGTCCACCTTGGGATAGCAAGTATACCATCAACATTAATGCACAAATGAATTACTGGCCAGCGGAGAAAACCAATCTTGCAGAACTTCATGAACCATTTTTAAAGATGGTGGAGGATTTGTCGGAAACAGGCCAGGAAACAGCACGGGGCATGTATGGAGCGCGTGGATGGGTAGCGCATCACAACACTGATATCTGGCGTACTACAGGGGCCGTAGACGGAGCTTTGTGGGGCTGCTGGAACGGGAGCGCAGGATGGATGAGTCAGCATTTATGGGAGCATTTTCTCTACAGCGGAAGCAAAAAATACCTGCAGTCAATATATCCCATATTGAAAGGTGCAGCTTTGTTTTATGTTGACTTTTTAGTGAAGCATCCGAATCATGATTGGCTTGTTGTAAACCCTGGCATGTCACCAGAAAATGCACCAAAAGCACACGAAGAAACTTCTATTGCTGCAGGCGCAACGATGGATAATCAGATTGTGTTTGACATCTTAAGTACTACTATCAGAGCAGCAGAGATGTTAAACACTGACAGGACATTTGCGGACACTCTGCTAGCGTTGAGAAGAAAACTCGCGCCCATGCAAATCGGGCAACACGGGCAATTACAGGAATGGCTGGAAGATATCGATGATCCAAAAGATCAGCACCGTCACATCTCGCATCTTTACGGCTTATTTCCATCCAACCAGATATCAGCATATCGAACACCACAACTGCATTCCGCGGCGTCAACAACACTTATACACCGTGGTGATGTATCAACAGGTTGGAGTATGGGCTGGAAAGTAAATTGGTGGGCTCGTATGCTTGATGGAAATCATGCCTACAAATTGATTCAGGATCAGCTTACACCAGTGGGCACCAATCCAGGCGGGGGAGGCACATACAACAATCTATTTGATGCGCATCCGCCTTTTCAGATCGATGGCAATTTCGGATGTACATCCGGTATAGTAGAAATGCTTATGCAAAGTTCAGATGGTAGTTTGCATTTGCTTCCTGCCCTTCCTGATAAATGGCCGGCCGGGACTATTAGTGGTTTGCGCGCAAGAGGAGGGTTTGAAATAGTCAGTATGGAATGGGAAGCCGGTAAAATTGCTAAAGTGATAATAAAGGCCAGGCTGGGTGGCAATCTTCGTTTACGCGTACCTAATGCAATGAAGAATGACAATGGAGATCTTCTTAAGCCTTCCTCCGGCAATAACACCAACCCGTTCTTTTATGTTGACGAAACACCCGAACCGATCATTTCGCCAAAAGCGAATATTCAGCTACTGAAGGTTAAGGAAACCTTTGAATATGACATTACAACCTCGGCTGGAAAAGTATATACGTTGCTGGCGAAGTGAATTAGCGGGGAGGATGGTTACTTCACCTTTGCATTTTGTATCCACTCTAAAATAACTTTTTTCACCGAAGCTGGAAATTCATAAAAAAAGTTTAGGGCTGCAGGATTATTATTTAAAGCCTGTTTTAAATTGTGGAGCATTTCGAGGTTTTCTACGCTGTCAAGAGCCGTCCCTCTACCATTTTCTCAACTTAGGTTATACTCATTGTCTTGAGTCTCTAGCTTAATGTTTTTGAAAAAAGATCAAGATCAAACCTACGACCATGACAGCAACATAAAATAGCAACGATTCTTTTTAATAAAGTTGTCTATCCTTTTACTTGCTGATACAGAGTTTAGCTTTCCTTGTATATCAAGGGTTTCAACGATTTGGCAACAAAGTGGGCAACAAGGTTTCCAAAACATAGGTTACTTTCTGAAAAAATCAGATAATATCTACTGATTAACTGAAATTCTATCCTTGCTACTTCGAAGCTGGCAAGCCACACATAGTATAAAATTGCATGCACTCTAAAGCAGATTCCTCACATAAATAAGTAATTTTAAGAATGTTGAAACCGGCTGTTTGTTTTGGGATAATGTGGCTGCTAAGTATTTATGTGACTGGGCAACCCAATTTCATTACCTGCACTAATTTAACGATAGCCAACGGCCTGGCAGATAATACTGTATTATGCATTACAAAGGACAGCCGGGGTTTTTTTTGGTTTGGTACCAACGAGGGATTGAGCAGGTATGATGGTGTTCATTTTAAAAATTATTTTGCCCGACCCGGTAATGATGTCCTGCAGGCTAATTCTGTGTATTCAATACATGAATATACCCCGCTAAAACTTTTAATAAATGCAAGGGGTAAACTCACCCTGCTGAATACAATTACACATGTATTTGAAACTCCCACAGCCTTTAAAAAGTTCAATGTTCATTTTATTAAACCATTTACAACTGATTTAATGAGTATTAGCCTGGCAGATTCATGCCTGCTCATAAATGACGACCTGAAAATAGAACTTACCCTTACCCCACCGCTGCAGCAAAAAGGATTGCCGGTAATTGCAGTACGGTTGCCACAGGATAAAATACTCACTGGCACTCCCCGCGAATATTTTATTTACGATACACAAAAAAAAAGGTATACACCCTTCATTGTACGATTGGAAAAAACAATGAAGGATCCTTCATTGTTTTTTAAGTATTATGACTCCTTGGGTCAATCTTTTTATTTTTCTAACTATTACACGGGCATTTACCAATTTAATGCATACGGGCAGTTGCTGTGTAATTATAGACGGGGCACAGGGCCTGGCAATATCAATAATAGCAATATTAGTTTTATAACTCCAAAAAATGATAGCATCTTATGGATAGGCTCTTACGAAACCGGTGGGATAAAAACTTTAAACACCCGTACTAAAAAAATCAGCACCTTGTCTGCTGACGAAAAAAGCCCGGTATTTTTTTCCAACAGCCTTGTTCACTATACCGACGGTGACCAACATGATTGGTTTGGTACAAATGCAGGCATAAGTATTATTAAAAATACAGCGGGTCTTAAAAGCTGGAGCCAGGTTCGGAAAGGCATTAAACCCGATATAAGACTGATCCAACTGGCTCCTGCACAGGCTGGTTCCATATATGCAGCAGCGCTGGAGCATGATAGCATCTATACAATCAGCCCGATGGGGCAGGTGACTGTTGAAAAAAAACTGTCGCCAGCCCCTGCATGGTGCATGCGAAAAATGGATGACGAGTTGGTGATCACTGGTAGTAGTCCCGCAATTACCAGGTACAATACCCGAACCGGCACTTCAAAAACATCCGACTTTCTAAAAAATTATTTCTCGCAATCAGAAATGATATTGCTGGCATTTAAGCATACCAACGGTGATGAATGGTACAGCGGCAATAATAATGGGGGCCTCCTGCGTAAAAAGGCACATAATGCCGGGGTCCAATACTTCCGGAAAAATGGCAGGTACAGCAGTTTTGGTGCAGGTTATTATTCTTCGTGCACAGAAGACAGTAAGGGCGACCTATGGTTCGGCGTAAACAAATCTTCAAAGCTATTGCACTGGAACAATGACAGTAATCATTTTACTGAAGTGGCATTTGACGATGTAAAAGGTGTAGGCTCCTCTCCTACGGGCGGCATCAATGATGTAAAAGCTGATTCCCAGGATAATATCTGGTTGGCCCTCGATGGTACAGGACTAATGATGTATAACCCCCAATTGAAAGTTGCCAGGCAATATAATCTCCACAACGGGTTGCTAAGCAATTTTGTTTACGCACTTGAGTTTGATAATAAAGGCCGATTGTGGATAGGCACCCAAAAAGGATTGAGTTGTTTATTAGTTGCCGAAAACAGGTTTATAAATTTTACCAAAGAGTATGGATTACCTGCTGAAGTATTTGATGAAAAATGTATTTATTATGATTCGCCTAACAACAGTTTGTGGATAGGCTCTGGCAATACAATCATCCAACTTGACCCCGACACGCTCCTGAAATACAGCAGAAAAAACCTGCCTGTTTACATTGACGAGATGATTGTAAATGGAGAAAAAATTGTTGCAGCATTTGATAATATACGGCTAAGACCAAAACAAAACAATATTATGTTCAGCTTTGCCGGGATAAATCTATCTGGCAACAAAAACGTGGAGTACAATTACCGGCTGCTGGGTGCCGACGATGAATGGATCAACAACGACGCTGCTACTACGGCCACCTACGCCTCCCTTACACCGGGCAAATATACCTTTACGGTTAGGGCAAAATATAAGGGTGATCAGCAGTGGTTTCATTTACAGCAGCCCATTAGGTTTAGCATTGCCACTCCCTGGTACAGCACATGGTGGTTTTTCAGCTTGCTGGCGTTAACAGGCATCGGATTAATTTGGATAGTAGTGGGGAACTATTATCAACGCAAAATGGGAAAAGATAAAGTGATGCAGGAGAAAAACCAGGCGATTGAAAAAGAAAGGACACGGATCGCCACCGACATGCATGATGATTTTGGCGCTTCGATTTCACGCATTAAATTTTTAAGTGAAAAAATACAACTGCAAAAAACCGGAGATCCGACACTTACTAATGACCTGGTAAAAATATCCACCTTCAGCGATGAGATGGCAGAAAAAATGGGTGAAATTGTGTGGGCACTCAATCAACGATATGATTCGCTAGATGACCTGATAAGTTTTAGTCGCTCCTATGCATCTTCTTATCTTCAGGATAAGAACATTACGCTCCATTTTACAGCAGACGAATACCCCGAAACATGCATCAACGGCGAAACCAGACGCAATATTTTTCTTTCTTTAAAAGAATGCCTGCACAACGTGGTGAAACATTCGGGAGCCACCCAAGTTCACATAGTAATCGAAAAAGACGGGCAGCTCACGGTATCCATAAAGGATAATGGCCACGGCTTCAACCCCGCTGCTGTGCGTCCTTTTGCAAATGGGCTCGCCAATATTAAAAACCGAATGCAGAATATAGGCGGTAATATGCAGCTTGATAGCACACAAGGTACGGTGGTATACCTGACAATACCTTTGGAACCCACACAAAATAGCTATTGACAGCCGCGGCAGATTGTATATTTTTATGTATGCCTGTTATAAAAATAGTATTGGTTGAAGATCTGGAAGAAGTGATTGAAGGGCTAAATGCTTTTATAGATAATGACACCGACCTTCAGCTATTGGCAGTGTACCGCACTGCGGAAGCTGCTAGCCTTGAAATACCTTTTCTAAAACCAGATATCGTAATAATGGACATTAATTTACCTGGCATAACCGGTATAGAATGTATACGAAAGTTAAAACAACTTGATACTGCTATACAGTTTATGATGTTTACTGTTTATGAAAATAACGACCAGGTATTTGAGGCATTAAAGGCCGGGGCAAGTGGATACCTGCTAAAAAAAACACCGCCCACACAAATTATAGAAGCTATTAAGGAGCTTTACCAGGGAGGTAGCCCTATGAGTGCCGCCATTGCCCGTAAACTCTTGTCCGTTTTTCAGAACCAATCTTCATCCACTGCACTACCCGAGGCCGCCAAATTAAGCAAACGGGAAAAAGAAGTGCTGAGCCTACTTTCCAAAGGATTATTATATAAAGAAATTGCACAGCAACTGGGCATCAGCTTCCATACAGTGCGCCAGCATATTTGTAAAATTTACGAAAAGTTACACGTGCAAAACAAAACGGAAGCAATCAATAAAGTGTATGGTAATCGCTGGACCTAAACATTTACAATTCTAAACATATAGTCCTTTTTACCTATTCTCCGGGGCATACTTTCTATTTAATTTTAGAAAACAGGTGGTAAGGTTCAGCCTTTGATCCTAATCGTTGTAAATCATCAAAAGAAATAAATTCCAGGGAGCGCAAAAGTGCTGAGAAAAATGGCCCCATCCGGACCTAAATAAATGATTGCGGGCACCTGGGCAAAATAGTAATGTTTTAAAAGGATTATTCAATAAAAATAAAATTTACTATAATGAAAACCGTTACCCTGGTTTTTCAGTTACTGGTTATGATCAGCAACGTTAGTATTGGACAAACAAAACTCATTGAACTCCCCTGGGCCCCAAGAGAAATAGTGGTTGATGTATCCGACAACCTGTACATAGAGTTTGAACGAATGCTGATGAAGATAACACCGGATGGCAGATCAAGTTATGTATCAGAAGATATCGCTAAAGAATTCAGGGGAACAGTAAAACCCGACGCTGAGCTGATGGTCGCCGATTCAAAAGGGAATATTTTCATGACCCATCCCTACTGGCACAGCCTCTGGAAACTGGCACCCGATGGCAAATTAAGCATTCATGCGGCTGCAGAGCAATACCAAAATGCCTGGGCAGAAGCGGCCAAAAAACCAGTAGAACTTTCAGAAATAGAATTTATGACAATTGACAAGGGAGATAATATATTTTTCAATAGTCGTATTAACCATTCCTCTACTTCCATTTTTTACCGGTTAACCCCCGAAAACAAACAGGTTTTATTAAAAGATAAAGGGGGTGACACTATAAAAATCAGGCAGGTAACGGGTTTAGGCGTTGACCGGGATGGTATGTTATACATTAGTTCTGTAGCAGGACGATGTATCAATAAAATAACCGCTGACGGTACAGTAACCGTGGTAGCAGGACAATGCTTTAAAAGAGATTTTTGCCCTGTGTACACCCAGGGAGACATTGCAAAAGCAGAACTTGTACAGCCAGGACCCACTGTAATCAACAGTAAAAATGAATTGTTGTTTGCAGATGAGCGGATGAACCGCATTATCAAAGTGAGCAATAATTCAGTTAAAACGGTGGCAGGGGCGAGCCTCATTCAACCATGCGGATCAAATATGGGCGGACGATCAAAAGAAGGATACCTGGATGGTCCTGCATCGAAAGCACTTTTTAATTTTCCCTCAAAAGTCAGGCTTGCCATCGACAGCAAAGACAATCTCTACATTCTCGATGGTGGCAATTATGCCGTCCGGAAGCTAACCCCGGCAGGCGTGGTGACTACTATCGCTAAAACAAAAAACTAAAATATGAATTGCGAGAGAACCCGCTGCATTAGGATATGCTTGTTACTCATGTGTACTCATCTTGCTGCCATGGCACAAATTCAGGCAAAGAAGGCTGCATCCAACGAATTGGCCGGTAAGATCCCCGCCGTTGCCTACGACCTCGACAGTAACAAATACACCATCATCAAATTAGGCAACCAATACTGGTTCAAAGAAAATTTACGCACTAGCAAATACAACGATACCACAGCTATTGCCACAGGGCTCAGTGATGAGCAGTGGAAGCAAACCCAAAAGGGTGCATACAGTATTTACGAAAACAATCCCCTGCACGAAAAAAGCTATGGCAAGCTCTACAACGGCTATGCAGTGGCTACAGGCAAGCTTTGTCCCAAAGGCTGGCGGGTTTCCACCGATAAGGATTGGAAGGAATTGGAAAAATTTATCGGGTTTCCGGCAGCCGAACTCGACTGGACAGGGGAAAGGGGTGATGTGGCCGACAAAATAAAAACAGGTACAGGCTGGAAAACATCTCCTTTCAAAGGAAACAACAGCTCAGGCTTTAGCATTGAGCCTGCAGGTGCAAGGCTCGATAACGGTGAGTATACAACAGTTAACCAATACGGCAATTTCTGGACCTCTACGGTTTATGATGACCGTTACGGATTGTTGTACCTCTGGAACCATCATGTGAACTATAACAGCAACGCAGTTGGCCGAATTTATACTTTGGCCAGCAATGGTTACTCCTGCAGGTGTGTTTGGGACGAGAAAACCACTGCAAAAAAACCTGCTAAATAAATTAATTCAAACTAAAGCGTACACTATGCGTATAATGCTCCTCCTTTTATGTTTTCTTCCCCTGGTAGCTTGGGCTCAAAAAGATGAAAGCTTTGCCAAATTTGTAAATGAAGACGGGACCCTGGTCCGGGGTTCTTCAGTGACCAAATTTTATGAAAGGCAGATACCTGTTTACAACCTCCAAAGCAACCCCACCGCCAACAGCACGGTATTGCGATTCAGTATGGGGGCTGAAAATGCTGCAGGCGTCCTGCACAACAATTTACTCAGCAATATAATACTGCCGCAGGGAGAAATAATAGTTACCTATACCAACTTCAGCGGCAGGTTGGTGAGGTACAAGATCAACATGGAAAATATTAAAGTAGTGGATTATGCAGATGCTGATGGTGTTGTCACCATTCAACTACGTGCCACCCGCATTGGATGGACCTATTACACCTATACCAAAAGCGGGTTGCAAAGCATCAGCAGCAAACACGGATGGGATGCTGAAACTAATACTGCATGGACGAATTTTTGATTCCCCCCTGCAATAATTGATAATCAAAATTTGCTCTTACTTCAGTGTAATGAAAGAATTATTCAAAATCAACAAAACAAACCTTACTCAGAACCGCGACGAAGCTATGTTCAAATTAATATAAGATGATTTTATGAAATGGTCAATTACTTTTTTACTGCTTTTTACGGGCCTCGTTAGCAATAGCCAGACGCGAGAAAGTTTCGACATCGCATCCTACACCGTTCCAAAAAACTGGAAGAAGGAGGTGAAGACGGATGTTGTCAACTATACATTCGTAAACCAGGCTGTAGGCAGTTACCTGGTGATGGGCGTGTATAAAAGCATTGCCGGCCATGGCCAACTGGAAAAAGATTACAGCAATGAATGGCAGGAACTGGTTGCAAGACGCTATACCATTACCGGTAAGCCCGAAACGGAGACAGGAAAACTGCAAGATGGGTGGAACTTTAAAACAGGTGCCGCAACCATTAAATTAAGCGATGGCCGGGCTATTGCAGTGCTCACTGTTTTTGAAAAAGAGGGAACCGTTTTAAGTATGCTGGCCCTAATGAATAAAGAAGACCTTATCCCGGAAATGGAGCATTTTATCAGCTCGGTAAAACTCAACAAACCTGAGGCAACCAGGCAGCCCGCACTTTCCAATACCACCACATTACCTTCCACAGGTAAATACCAGTTTACAACTTCCAATTTTGATGATGGCTGGGTGAGTACAGTGATGCAGGATTATGTTCTTGTTGAAAATAACGGCCATTCAGTTTACCTTCTTTACCATGTACCCTACAATGCCAGTCAGTTTAGTGGTACAGGGCTGCGGGATGCTGAATTTTACTGGGAGAACTATGTAACCCAATTGTTTTCAGTTCAATCAAAACAATTCAACGATGGTGGCAGCATGGCCTTAAAGCCTCCCTATATGGAAGGTGCTGCAACGGATAAACGCACCGGAAAAAAATGTTTCATTGGCATGTACCTGCTAATAGTACCCAATGCAACAAGTATCGTCATAGGCACAGCCCCCGATGAGCAGGCTTTCCGCAAACGCTATCCAAAAGCCAATGACGTTTTCGCCTCCGACATTGCGGGGATGACACGGTATAACAAATTTGCCGTGGCCCCCGCTGATGTGGTAGGCACCTGGCAAAACGGGAACACTTCCACGGTCCAATGGTATTATACCAGCCCATCGGGATATGAAAATTATGCAGGAATGACATTGGCTTCTACAAGCGCCAGTTTTACGTTTAATTACAACGGCACCTATAGCAGTATCCATAACGGCGCCACGGGTGCAGTAGGCAACATGAATACCTTTCAACAGGAATACAAGGGCAATTACACCGTAAGCAATTGGGCAATATCTGCCAGCAACAGGTATGGCGGTAAAACAGATAAGTTCGATGCCAGTTTTGTAGCGGTAAGGGGAGGCAGGATATTAAGGCTTAACAATGGAGCCGGACAGGAGTATAACCTTGTAAAAGTGCAGGATAATCAAACGACCCAAAGCCCTGTGGATCTTACACCCTTAGGTCAAGAAACTGTGCGGGCCAATGCTAGGCTTTTCGGGAAAGGGAACTGTTCGGGCGCCTCAGATCCACACTATGCTGATGCAGCAAGTTGGGGCACAGCAGGCTACATTACAAGCCGCTACGTGTTTAAAAAAAATGGATTTTACCTGTTCACTGAAAGGAGTTTCCGCATAATGAATCCAAACATTTTTAGCATTCAGGAAAATAGGTCTTTTTCTGTTAACGGTAATCAACTGACCATTGTGCCTCTAAGCAGTGAAATTAAAAGTAACCACAGCGGGATTGCAACTTCAGCAAAGGAAAATAAGCATCGAAGGTAATTAAAACTGAGCATAAATAATCCTGCTTCTTACTTTTTAAAAACCAAAACATTCTTACCATGCTAAAAATACTATTTTTCCTTACCATTATTTTCAACACTTTTCTTGTGCATGCACAGCAGCCACAGGTAAAACAAACCCCTGAGTTGAAGCAGCAAATCGAGGAGTTGAAAAAAGAAATTACAGACCTCGAAGCTGAAATAAAAGTGGCAGAAAAATCAGACCCGGAAGAGGCTGCACAACTTAAAAAAGGATTAGCGGCTTTAAAAAATGTTTTGTCGATGATGGGCGGTACGGTGACCAAACAGCCTGTTAAAACAGCGTCCGTTGCTGCAAAGCGGCCAGCTGCAGCAGCCTCACCCATCGTACCCATCATACTAAAGCAACCCCTAAGCGTTCCTACTGCAGCTCAAGCCAAAGACAACCTGCTTTGGTACAAGGGAAAAAAAGCGAACGACAGCACATTGATAACGATGACCGGCATGCTGGTGCAATACGCAAAAAAGAAGGGAACCGTGGTGGTGCAACCACCCAAAAAAAACGACCGCTTTGTAAAAACCGTGGATGAATTGATCAACAATGAAAAAAGAAAAGATGAAGTAGCCGAACACTTTGTAAAAATGGAGAATGGGCTCTTATACTATCCTCTGCTTGTTACCAGCATGGCTATGTACGACGACCTTGCATCGGGATTTGCAGCTGCCGTTAAAAATACCATTGAACTGCCTGAGTTAAGACCACTGCCTGCCGGTGATGAAGAGTCGCGTTCCCCGGAAATAAGCACAGCAGAAAATAAGCGCCCAACTCCTGAAAAAAAAGAGGATGTTAAAAAGGCCGGCGATCCTGCAGCCATTCACAAACATATTAATGAACAACTCGCCCTGGCAAAGAAACTAATACAACAACTGCCTCCGGTTGCATCCTTCCCTGCCCCACCGGCCAGGAGCCTTGGTTTTTGTGGAACCTGCGATACAAGCCTGCTTGCCCGCGAACGTAGGCAAGACGGCATATGGCTTGAAACTTACCAGGGCGAGGAACAAAGGATAGCCGGCATCCTTCTTGGGATAGAAAGAACAAAAGCCTTATTGGGCCAGGAGAGCAACAACTCTTTTGCCGAGCTCCTGAACCCCATTACGGCCCGGATGGAGGAAAAGGATAATATCTTGCTCGAAAAATTTGGGCACGACCTACGCTACTCACAAATTATTTGCATAGTGGTGCTGGGCCACGAAAGACAAAGACAACTATTGGGCATGGGAACTGAATCTCCCTCCCTTCTTTTGCCGCTGATGAAAAAGGCCGGCGCTGCCTATAAAAAATATTTCGACGAACAGGTGGAGGCCAAGAACCACGACTTTGTGCTGAACATGCCTTTTCATATAGGTGTACTGAGGCAGCGGGCCTTGCTTGGTTTGGATGAAGAAAGCAATGAGTTTGGTGACCTTGTCAACATGCTGCTGGAGTACAACAGGTTTGCGATGACAACAGAAATCGACTTCATATACGAAAAGGTCAATGACGAAAATGAAATTTTGCTTAAAGCTACAGGCACCCTTGAATCATCAGTTAAAAAATACACCATGCTTATTGCAGACAGCTGCTCATTCCGCATGATGCCCTATAGCACCGACATCAGCAATCAGACAATAGAAAAGGTAACCATGCCCATGACGGTAAAATCGGGAGCTAAAACCATTCGTGATGAGGAGAATAAATTAGTCACCTACAGGTACAGTGGCCCGGAAAGTTTTCCTCTGCAATTTCCTGAGTTCAAAATTGATTTTTGCAACAACTCCAAATCCGATACGGCATTTATGACGGGGTTTGTGGGTGATGAATCAACGGCCCAACAGTTGGGGAATGCTATGTCTAAAACATATAAGCAATACAAGGCAGACATTTTAATATTTGCCAATTATGTTTTTTATGCCGGGGCAATAGATGAGGACCGGGCGATAGACCAGGGAAACGCCATACTGCAAACAATATCGAATTTTCAAAACCAGGCTCCCGCCAACACAGCCATGGGAAAACTGAAACAACAATACGAAGGCAAAAAACAAATGGATATTCAACGGCAGGGTTTGATCAATACAATGGCCAATGATAAAACGACCTTCCTGTTTACCGCCAACAATAAGTCAACCGTATTAATTGATAAATTCAATGACTTTAAAAAAAGAATTGAAGATGATACCGAGCTCAAGCAGGGGCAAATACACCTGAGAATAGTGCATGAACCGGTGAGGTGACGCCCACCTGAAATTTGCGCCTGCTACTTTCCGATGCAGAACTTGCTAAAGATATAATCCAGCAGATCTTCATTGCTCACCTCGCCGGTGATTTCTCCAACGTAATGAAGGCAGCGCCGGATATCGAGCGCCAGTAAATCGCCAGGGATCTTGTTGTCCAAACCCGAACGTATATCCTGGAGTGAGGATAGCATCTGCTGCAGGCTATGAAAATGGCGGGCATTGGTAACGATGGTATCTTCTGTATTCACTGTTCCCTGCAACACCATGTCTACCAAGCGTTCTTTTAATACTTCAATATGAAGCAACTGTTTGGCGGAAATGAAAAAGATCGGCGCTGCCTGGGCATATCGTTCACGCATAACCGATTCATCACCTTTATCAACCTGGTTGCCAACAAGCAGGAACTGCAATCCATTCTGTTCAAAGGCAGTCTTATTATGTAATAGTTCTTCCAACGGCATGGTGTTGGCATCAAAAAGATAGAGGACCACATCGGCCTGTCGCATTTTCTCGAGGCTTCTTTCCACTCCTATACTTTCGATCTGGTCTTCGGTATGTTCACGAATTCCTGCTGTATCTATGAAGCGGAAAAGTATGCCATCAATATTGATGATCTCTTCAATAGTATCTCTTGTGGTTCCCGCAATTTCGCTGACGATCGCTCTGTTCTCATTGAGTAGTGTATTGAGTAGCGTACTCTTTCCTGCATTGGGTTTGCCAACAATGGCAACACTTACGCCGTTTTTTATCACATTGCCAAGCTGAAAGGAATGAGCAAGCTTTCCTACCCTATCAATAGCAGCGGATACAAGTGAATGCAATTGTGTTCTGTCGGCAAATTCAACATCTTCCTGGGAGAAATCCAGTTCAAGTTCTATTAATGCCGAAAAGGTGATAAGTTGTTCGCGGAGGGCTTTCAGATCGGAAGAGAATCCCCCCCTTATATTATTCAAAGCATTGCGCTGGGAGGCTGCTGTATTGGATGATATGAGGTCAGCCACTGCTTCTGCCTGTGCAAGATCGAGCTTGCCATGAAGGAAGGCCCGTTGAGTGAATTCACCGGGCCTTGCAAGCCGGGCTCCCTTTCTGATGCAGGCATCAATGATTTGCTGCAACACATAAGGTGAGCCATGACCTGATATCTCCACAACATTTTCACCAGTATAGGAGCGCGGAGCTTTAAAAAGGGTCAGCACCACTTCATCAATAGCATTACCATCCTCCTTCAGCAATCCTACATGTGCAGTATGGGTTGGCTGCTCCAGTAAATTTTTGGAGGGGAAGAGATGGTCAGCAATTTCAATTGCGCGGGTTCCGCTAAGGCGGATGACGCCGATTGCGCCCAGGCCGGGAGGCGTAGCAAGGGCAACGATGGTATCATCCCATTGCGGGGTGGTGTATTTCATGGGGCAAAGTTAATAACTCATCTCCACGATCTCCTTAACCTGGTCTGGACCCAGGTCTTTATGCTCGCCGAGCTTCGTCCAACCACGCTCGGTAAATCTGTTGGCAATTATATTTGCCGTGTCTTCAAAGCTGCTGGTATATTTTGACAGTTTGGTTTCAATACCCAGTGAATGAAAGAATGCTTCTGTTTTTTCAATTGCTGCCATGGCCTTTTGTTCAGTAGTTCCTTCCCTAACATTCCAGATCCTTTCGGCATACTGTGCCAGTTTATCTTTCTTGCGATCGAAATTGTAAAGAAAATGTCCGGGTGTAATAATGGCAAGAGTTCTCGCATGGTCGATGCCATAAAGTGCTGTAAGCTCATGCCCCATTGCATGAACCGCCCAATCTGTTGGTACTCCTTTCTGGATAAGTCCATTCAGTGCCATGGTGCAGCTCCACATGAAATTTGAAGCAGCAATATAATCAGCGGGGTCCTTCATTATACGTGGGGCGATCTCTACCAGGGTTTGGAGGATACTTTCTGCAATTCTATCCTGCAGGAGTGCCCCGGCAGGATAGGTCATATATTGTTCCAGCACGTGCGAATAGGCATCCATGATACCATTGGCAATCTGACGTGTTGGAATAGAACGAACTACTTCGGGATCCATGATTGAAAAAACAGGAAAAAGTCCCGGCCCACCCATAGATAATTTCTCTTTTGTTTCTGCGCGGGAGATAACGGCACCAGAATTCATTTCAGAGCCGGTGGCTGGAAGTGTCAGTACCGTACCGAAGGGCATACCCTTTTCGGTACGTATTGATTGGGCTAGTATATCCCAGGGTTCTTTGCCTTCATATAGCGCGGCAGAGGAAAGGAATTTAACTCCATCGATCACGGATCCTCCACCAACAGCGAGGAGGAAGCTGATCTCTTTGCTGCGGATAATTTCCAGTGCCTGAAGTAATATACTGTATTCCGGATTGGCGGGAATGCCGCTGAATTCTATGACCTCATAGTTATTTAGTGCCTGCATCACCTGGTCATAAACACCATTAGATTTGATGCTGCCACCACCATAGAGGAGCATAACTTTTGAACCAGCAGGTATTTCAGCAGATAGCTTAGCGATCTGGCCTTTACCAAAGATTATTTTTGTGGGGTTTTTGAATTCAAAATTTAGCATGAGGGGGAATTTTGAGAAAGAGAATGGGCAATAGGCAATAGTGAATAAAAAGTGGAAGTTAAAAAAAATCCTCCTGCTGGGCAGGAGGATTCTAACAATTATACCGGGACTATTATTCCACTTCGAGGCGGAAAGTGATAGGCTGTTTCTTATAAGATTTCACCTGGCGACCGTTTTGAACGGCGGGTGTCCACTTACCTGATTTTTTTATAACGCGGGCGGCTTCATCACGGAGTTCTTCTGGTCCGCTGATAGCCTCTACATTACTAACCACACCCTCTTTATCAACAATGAACTGAACCACAACAGTACCCTGCACTTCATTATCAATGGCGTCCTGCGGGTAGCGGAGGCTCTTATTCAGGTAACGCTGCCATGCGCTGGTACCACCGGGGTATTCAGATTCGATCTCCACCTTTGTAAAGGTTTTATCCCAATCTTCTTCTACTTTTTTGGGGGCTTCCACAACACCCTTTCCTTCATCAGAAGCAGGTGGTGCAACAATACCTTCGTCTTTGATACCTTCCTGGTTGATGGTACCTATCTTGGTCTCCTCCAGCTTTTCAACTTCTGGTGGTTTTTCGTCTTCTTTTACTTCCTCATCCTTTACGATTTTAGGAGGAGTGAATTTTGCCATTTCCACTTTTGGCGGCTCCGGTTTAGGCGGAGGAGGAGGTGGTGGTGGCTCATTCTTTGGCTCTTCTGTTTTCACTTCCTCGAGTTGAACGTCCTGGACGATCATCTCGGTTTTATCGTCATTGTTCTTGAGTGAACTGGCGAGGAAGCTTCCAAGAAATGCCAAAGCGAGGAGCAAGGCAGTACCAACCAGGGCATATGTCATGCGCTTGGAATAGGTCTTACGCAAGTCATAAGCGCCATAGTCTTTGTTCCGGCCATCGAACACGATGTCCAGCACATCAGCACTTAGAATTTTATTTACTTCCATTGTTCGCTTTTTTGAATAAGATGCATTTAATTAGTTTTTCCACAAACCTGTTTACTGCGGATTAGCACCTTCGGTGGCTGCGATCATCATCTGCTCTGCTTCTGCAATATCAACCAATGCATAGCGCTTCACATCATTGATGGTCATTTCATCGAGCATATCAACAGTGTTCTTATAGGTGGACTCTTTATTAGGTTTGATCACCACAACAAAGTCTTTAGGGTCGGTGGACTTCTTCTTGGTAAGAATGATGTCACGGATTCCTTTGAAATTGGTGCTCTTGAAATTTGATCCATCTGGTGCCAGCATTCCTTCGTAATAATAAATTACGTCGTTCTTGGCGAGCATGATGGTGAGGGCACCTGATTCTTTTGCTTTGTTCTGTTCTTCAGGCTTGTCCGTATCCTTGGGCAGGAACAGGCGCATTGCTGTTGGCTGGCTCATGGAAGTGGTGAAGATGAAGAAAGTGATGAGCAGGAAACCAAGATCCACCATGGGGGTAAGGTCAACGCGGGTGGATTGTTTTTTCGATTTTTTGACGCCGGGCCCTTTTTTATGTTTATCCCCGCCCGAGGTATCCATTTCTGCCATATGGTAATGTTTTTATGTTAAAAATGTTTACTCTTCGGTTGTTTCCGCCGCAGCATTCCGGCTCATATTCCTCTTATACAATTCGGTTCCTTCCGGAACGCCTTCAGGGTTAGTAACCATCTGGAACTTCATTTCGTCGTTCTTTTTGAAGGCATCGATAACACCTTTAAAAGCCGGGTATTTTGAAGCGTTGTCACCTTTAACGAGCAGGTTCATTTTGATACCCTGGAAGCCGGTTTTGATAGCACGCATCCAGTCAACCATTTCGTTATTGATTGTATCCAGAACAGGTATACCAGGAAGATTCATCTTAGGCCAGTTGTCCTTTGGCTGGCTGGCCAGGGATTTCAATTGGCTGATGGGAACGCCGAAGAATGGACCTTTTGAAAGAGCAGTCAGTTCAGCATCAGACAAACCGAGTGTGCGGTTTGTATTCAATGCTTCGAGTACTTCTTTGGTGGGCGCATCTTCAGAGAAAGAAACAAAAACTTTTCCGTCTTTGTCGATGGTCACCAGCGCAACATCCTTCTGCGGTGCAATTTTGGAAGCAACCGAACTTGGAGTCTGCACCGCGAGTGTTTCTGATGGCTTGAACTTTGTTGTCAGGATGAAAAATGACAACAAGAGGAATGCCACATCGCACATCGCGGTCATATCAATATTTGTACTCTTCCGTGGGAGTTTTGCTTTTGGCATGACTTGTTAATTGATCAGTTCACATTTAGATTCAAGGAAAGCAGCAATCCATAAAATTATTCCGACTTTATTTTACACTGCTCTCTTACTCTATTATTCCCTATTGGCTGTTCACTTATTTGTACAGTGATGCAAAGCTTTGGGTAAGAGTGAATCCGGATTCATCTATACCGTATGTGATACCGTCGATTTTAGTTGTAAATACGTTATACATGATGATGGCCAGCGCAGAAGTACCGATACCAAGGGCTGTGTTGTAAAGAGCTTCAGAGATACCGCGTGATAGTTCACGTGCAGCATCACCACCACCTTCATCACCGAGTTTAGAGAACGAACGGATCATACCCAATACCGTACCGAACAATCCGAGGAGTGTTGCAACAGATGCAATGGTAGAAAGGAACACGAGGTTCTTCTCAAGCATTGGCAGTTCCAGTGCGGTTGCTTCTTCAACTTCTTTCTGGATAGATACAACTTTCTGCTCAGTATCGAGTTCAGTGTTGGTGATCATTTCCTTATACTTGCGCAATCCGGCCTTCATAACATTACCTACAGAACCTTTTTGCTTATCACACTCAGCGAGTGCTGCATCAACATTCTTGTTGGCAAGATGATACTGAACTTTGCGGATGAATTCATCATTGTTACCGGTACCGGTAGCTTTAGAGATGGTCAACATTCTTTCGATAGCGAAAACCAATACGATCAGGAAGTTGGCAATCAGGACCGGTACAACGATACCTCCTTCATAAACACCATGGAATGCACCTATAGGTCCAACATGGTTAGGCCAGAATCCACCAGCCGGATCAGGATTAGTGAATCCACTAGCAGCGCCCATACCAAATCTCCAGATTATATATCCTCCGATGATACATAAAACAGGGGCAATCCAGGAAATGACATTGCTTCTCTTTTTAGCCTGAACAGAAGTGGCCGCTCTCGCAGTTGCAGTAGGTTTAGTCTCTGCCATAAGTGTTTGTTTTTAGTTTTTTTGTAAACAGGTAATAATTGTTCTTGAATTGACCCAAAGCGTATTGGGGACACAAGTCTAAATAAAAAAAGAATAAAAAAATCAAATTAGCACAATAAATATCCAAATACGGTACAAAATAAAAAAAAATGATTGTCCCAACAATGATCGATCATTTCCGCCGATTTTCTGTTAAGGGTATGTCTTACATTTATTGATTCAACCTAAATTTAAACAGAGATCGCTATGTTATCAACCCCGTTTCTTAAAAGGGTAATGCCACTTGCCATTCTTGCCGTATTGACGCATGCAGCCGGATATGGTCAGCAAAGGCCCTCGCAGACAAGGGATGCCGCAGCAAATCCGGCTGCAATACCACCTGTACCCCCAGTCAAATCTACCGGTCCAAAGCCTTACAAGGATGTAATTACTGCCAAGGCGGTAACGGATGACGGACTCTTCACCGTGCACAAGGTAGATGATAAGTATTACTTTGAGATACCTCAATCTGTATTGGGCAGGGAGATCCTTGTAGTGAACCGCCTTTCGAAGGCAGCGGCCGGTATGCGGAATTTCTTTTTTGGCTATGCCGGTGATATAATCGGTGAGAATGTTATCACATTTGATAAAGGTCCCAACAACAAAATTTATATCCGCAGCATTTCTTATGATGAAATGTCGAGGGATTCAACCCAGCCCATGTACCGTGCGGTGGCCAATTCAAATATCCAGCCCATCGTTCAGGCCTTTGATATAGCGGCGTTAGGGAAAGATTCAAACGGTGTGGTGATAGATGTTACCAGTTTTCTAAACAGCGATAACGAGGTACTTAATTTTGAGGCAAACAGCAAGCGGACATTCCGTGTGGGGTCACAGCAATCAGACAAGTCCTATATCGATAATGTAAGATCGTTCCCGCTGAACACTGAAATTAAAACAGTGAAAACCTATAGTCGCGCCGCCGCCACCGGAGCCGCACCTGCCACCCCGGGCGCTCCTCAGCCATCAGGTGGAGCTTTCACCGTTGAGATCAACAGTTCGATGGTGATGCTACCGGCCTCTCCCATGAAGGCCCGCCATTATGATGAGCGGGTTGGTTTCTTCACCCGCCAGTATGTAGATTTTGATCTCAATCCGCAGGGAGTGGAAAATGTAAGAATGGTGACGCGCTGGCGGCTTGAGCCTAAGCAGGAAGATATCGCAAAATATAAAAGGGGAGAACTGGTGGAGCCTAAGAAACCCATCATATTTTATATTGATCCTGCCACGCCAAAGAAATGGGTTCCTTACCTGATCAGGGGAGTTAATGACTGGCAGGAAGCTTTTGAGAAGGCTGGTTTCAAGAATGCCATCATGGCAAAAGAAGCGCCGGTGAATGATCCTGAATGGAGCCTTGAAGATGCGCGTTATTCAGCCATCGTGTATAAGCCTTCAGATGTTCCCAATGCAAGCGGACCGCATGTGCATGACCCTCGTACAGGTGAGATACTCGAAAGTCATATCAACTGGTATCATAACGTGATGGAACTTTTACGCAACTGGTATTTCGTGCAGGCATCTCCCAATGATGCGAGGGCACGCAAACCACAGTTTGATGATGAGCTGATGGGTGAGCTCATCAGGTTTGTATCCTCACATGAAGTGGGCCATACACTTGGACTCCGCCACAATTTCGGATCATCATCTTCCGTGCCTGTTGAAAAACTTCGCGATAAAAAATGGCTGGAAGAAAACGGACATACACCATCTATAATGGATTATGCCCGCTTCAATTATGTAGCCCAGCCCGAGGATAATGTTGGCGATAAAGGCATCTTTCCACGCATTGGGGATTATGATAAATGGGCTATTGAGTGGGGATACAAGTGGATACCTGATGCTACCAGCCCGGAAGCAGAAATTCCTATCCTGAACGCCCTCACCATGGAGAAGTTAAAGAATAAAAGGTTGTGGTTTGGCAGGGAAACCAATGCCGATGATCCGCGTTCACAAAATGAAGACCTTGGAGATAACGCAATGAAGGCAAGCAACTATGGAATCAAAAATCTTCAGCGTATCATTCCCAATATTTCAGAGTGGACAAAAGAACCCAATGAAAATTATGCATCTCTCAATAAACTTTATAACGAGGTAGTGACGCAGTATGGTCGTTATGTTGGTCATGTGAGTAAGAATATTGGCGGAGTAACTGAAACGCCAAAAACAGTAGAGCAGCCTGGGGCGGTATATGAATTTGTGAGCCGTGAAACACAGAAGGAAGCCATGGATTTTCTTAACAGGCAGGTATTCACAACGCCAACCTGGTTACTGGACCAGCAGGTGTTTGCCAAAACCGGCAATACACCTACAAGCGTTGTAAGCCGCCTCCAGGACGCTGCACTTGGCAGGGTACTCAGTGCATCAACCCTGAACAAACTGCTCAATGCTGAGGTTGTAATGGGCGCTAAATCCTATACGCTGCAGGATCTGCTTGGCGACCTGCGCCGGAATGTGTTCAGTGAACTTAGTGCAAGAAAGCCGATCGATATGTATCGCCGCAATCTCCAGAAGAACCTGGTGGAGCGGATGCTTACCCTGATCAAGCCATCAACAGTTCCATCGATTACTGTTGGTGGTGTAGCGCTTAACTTTGCACCTGCAGTGAACAAGAACAGCGATATCATCTCCTTTGTAAGAGGTACACTACGTACCCTTCAAACTGATATCCGCACTGCCACGCCGGCCTACCAGGATCTCGCAAGCAAGTATCACCTGCAGGATCTGAATGATCGAATCACTGATGCTTTAACAGTTAAATAGATCATATCTGCCTGAAATAAAAAAGGGGAAACATAATCGTTTCCCCTTTTCATTTATTATTCCACCCAAATCTTATCTCTTCTCGTTCTTTTTTCTATTGCCTATTGCCTCTTCCCTTCCACCCCTCCATCCCTCCAAATCATTCATACCTCAACGCTTCGATCGGATTCAACCTGCTGGCCTTATAGGCTGGATAAGATCCCGCTGCCAGTCCAACTATAGTACATATCAGCACCCCCATGAAAACCCAGAGCCATGGCACTACGAATCCTGTTTCCATCAGCATACTGACAATATTACCCAGCAAAACGCCCAGCACGATACCGAAAAAAGCGCCAAGCAGGCTTATCAGTATTGCCTCCAGAAGGAACTGCCATCGCACATTGCTCTGTCGCCCACCGATTGCTTTAATTAACCCCACTTCCTTGGTTCTTTCTGTAACTGCCACCAGCATGATATTCATCAGGCCGATGGCTGCACCCATGAGTGTAATGAACCCTATGACAACGGCAGAAGCTGTTAGCCATCCAATTTGTTTGAGTGCCATTTCAACGAATGCATCACTCTTATCGATCAGGAAATTACTTTCCTCTTTAATTCCATTTTTGCGGATAACACGAAATATTCCTTCAGCCTCACCGATGGCGGTTTCGATGTTTGCTATCTCCTGCGCTTTAACCCCTATATTAAAAGTATTAGAAGCTGAACCGGCAAAGAATCTAACAACACTCATATAGGGTATGATGATGATATTGTCGCGACTCATTCCAAATGTTGAGCCTCTTGATTTCAATGTTCCCACAACCCTGAAGGGAATATTATTAACACGAAGGATCTTATCAACCGGTCGTTCAGGATCACCGCTACCGAAAATTTTGTCATAGATATCTTTTCCTATAATGCACACATTTCGACCCGAACTGATATCGATCTCACTCATATTTCTACCCCCTTCAATATCATATCCGTTGAGTTCAACATAGTTCTCATCCCCACCTGCAACCCTTACAGTAGGGTTTGTTTTTTTTCCTGCATAGGAAGCGGTAAAACTATTTCCTGCCCCCAGGGATATCCCTACTTTGGCGGGGTAATCATATCTTTCTTTAAAGAGTTCTGCCTGCTCTCTTGTGATGGGTTGGTTGGTATTTGATTTTTTAAGTTTACGGCCATTCTTCTCTTCTTTCTTCAGTTCACCCCTGTCGAACCGGAACATTGCCCTGTAGCGAATGGAAAAGCCACTGGCGCCCATGCTGGAAAAGCTTTCCATGAATTTCTGCGAGATGGCCTGGATGGCGGTGTTGATACCTATCAGTGCTGCTATACCAAGTGCGATGATCGCAACGGTGATGCTGGTACGAAGAGCATTGCCGCGGATGGTACGGTAAGCGAGGGATAAGGTGTCAAGAAAATTCATTCAGGTAAGAGGTAAGAGGTAAGGTTTAAAAATACAGATATTGGAGCACAAGATTGGGGAAGATTCCCAGGATAATGACGGCGGCGGCCATGCCGGCGAGAAGCCAGCGGAAAACAGGCGTTACAGGTTCAGTTTCTGCCAGGCCGGTTTTGAAATACATCGACTGAATAACTCTGAAATAATAATACACACTGATGGCGGCACAGAGTATTGCAAAGATGACCAGCCAAAGGTGTGAGCCACTCTTAACGGCGGAAGCCAGCATGAAATATTTGGCAAAAAAACCGATGGTCAGCGGAATTCCGGCAAGCGATAACAGAAAGATGGTTGTAGTGGCAGCGAGTACGGGCTCTGTTCTGGCAAGTCCATTAAAGCCTTCAAAGGTATAATCCTTCATCTTGATAAGAACGGCAAAAATACCAATGGTGGCAAGGCTATAACCAAGGGTATAGAGGATGATACCTTCCCTTGAAAAGTCGTTCTGGCTAAACACGCCAAAAAGCATGAAACCGGCTTGTGCAATGGAAGAATAGGCAAGCATTCTTTTGACGCTCTGCTGGAAAATAGCTGTAATATTCCCGATAAAAAGTGTTGCGGCAGTTACAATGGCAATGATGAGTTGCCAATCATACCCGGAACCAACGAATGACATATCAAACAATCTAACCAGCGCTATGAAAACCCCTGCCTTCACTATGGTTGCCATAAAAGATGTGAACACCGTTGGGGCTCCATCATATACATCGGGAGTCCAGAAATGGAAGGGGGCAGCAGATACTTTGAATAGCATGCTGATCAGAACCAGCAGCAATCCTGCATAAAACCATGCATTCCTTCCAGCATTGATACTGGAATGCATTTGTTCCATACTGAAGCTTGCCTTTGCACCATAAACCAGGGCAATACCAAGTAACATTATGCCGGTGGAAAAAGATCCCATCAGGAAATATTTCAGGGAGGCTTCATTACTTTTCAGATTGCGTTTATCGCTTCCTGTTAGTATGTAAAGGGGGATGGAAATTATCTCAATACCCAAAAAAAGCAACAGGAGTGAATTGAAGGAAGAAACTATTGCGATACCACAGGAAATAAAGAAAATAAGCGCAAAATATTCGGCGGCATTAATGCCAACATTGGTAATATCTTTTGCTGATACAAGGAAAAAAAGCAATGTTGCAGAGAAGGCAATTGAATTAAAGAGCAGGCCGAATTTAGAGAATACAAGCATATTATGCGTATTCACATTAAAGAGATGGAATCCTCCCTGTTCAGCAATATTAACCAGCAGCAGCAAAGCCATGCCTGCGGTGGCTATATTACGAATGGCGGTTTTGCTGGTCACGAAGATGCCACTGAACATCAGTATCACTCCAAGTATTGCGGAAAGAATTATTGCATTCATACTATTCTGGTCGTTCTCAGGTTATTTTAAATTCATCCTTCCAAGGATATCTGCCGATACTTCACTGGTAAGAGATAATAATGGTTTGGGGAACACGCCAATCAGGATTATTCCCACTACAATTATTGCAAGGCTCAATTTTACATTGAATGAAATATCGGTGGCTTTTGATGTCAGTTCATTTGTTTCACCATAGAATACCCGCTGTATCATACGCAGAGTATAGACGGCGCTTAGAATGATCGTTACCAATGCAGCTATGGTATAAGCCAGTCCGAACTTAGTGGCGGTTGAACCCAGCACGCCGTTAAACATCATGAACTCACCTATAAAGGCGTTGGTTAGGGGCATGGCAATATTGGCAAGTGCAACGATCACCAGCAGGATGGTGAGTACAGGTGCTTTTTGTGCAAGTCCGCCGAGTTCGCTGATCTTTCGCGTTCCGAATTTTTGTTCGATAACATTTACAACGATCCACATTCCAAGAATATTGATACCATGGTTGAACATCTGGATCATTGCACCCTGTATACCGCTGTAGCTTGGTGCAAAAATGGCAAGGATCATCAGCCCGATATGCGCAATGGAAGAATAAGCTACCAACCTTTTCAGGTCGTCCTGCCGCATTGCAATAAAGGAGGCGTAGAGCATTCCGATAACGGCTAAAGTGGCAAAGTTATCACCCCAGAGAAAAGTGGCAGAAGGAACAATTGGTGCCAGCCATCGCAGCAATCCGAATACCCCCATTTTGGCCATGATAGCGCTGAGGATCATGGTGACGG
This sequence comes from Flavihumibacter sp. ZG627, assembly GCF_000814325.1. Classification (GTDB taxonomy): domain Bacteria; phylum Bacteroidota; class Bacteroidia; order Chitinophagales; family Chitinophagaceae; genus Flavihumibacter. The sequence continues at coordinate 344,413 of NZ_JPHF01000004.1, forward strand.
CGGTAGGTGATTGCTCGTAGGTATCGGGCTGCCAGGTATGAAAAGGGAATAATGGCATTTTGATGGCAAAGGCTATGGCAAGCATCAGGAATATTCCCAGTTCCTGACCCGAAGTCATTTTAAGATTCAGGAAATCACTCCAGGCAAAAGAACCGCCTGCTTTGAAATAAAGCATGATCAGTCCGATCAACATGAAGAGCGAGCCAATGAATGTATAGATGAAAAATTTAATTGTAACCTGGATACGTCTTTCGCCGCCCCAGCGAGAGCAGAGAAAATACAGTGGTATAAGAGCCAGTTCCCAGAAAAAATAAAACAGCAATGCATCTAAAGCCATGAAAACGCCCAGCAGACCGGCTTGTGAAAGCAGCACTAAACCAAAGAACCGGTTACTGTCATCATAACGGTTGTTCCATGTTGAATAAATAATAATGGGAAAGCTAAGTGTAGTCAGGAGGCATAGAAGCTGGCTCATTCCATCGAGTGCAAAATGAAAACGGCTGTTAATGCCGCCCAGCCATGGTTGGTCATAAGTCATTTGAGCCGCATCAATATAGCCACTCATCCCTGCCAGCATTAATGCCAGTGAGAGGAGTGACGCTAATAGCGCTATGGACTTGGCCGTTGCTTCCTGTTTTACCGCAAACAATGCTGCTCCGGTAATCAGGGGGATCAAAATCAGTAGAACTGGTACCATTATATGAATCTGGTTTCTTTCTTTGGATGAATTATTTTTTCAGGAAAACCTGTAATGCAAAGAGGACGATCATACCGATCACCATCAACAATACATAACTTCCGACCTGCCCACTTTGCAATAATCTGATCTGCCGGCTTGCATACTGTACGCTTCTTCCCACGCCGTTTACAACCCAGTCGATTCCGAAATTGTCAAACTTACCCAGCATTTTTCCGAAAGCATTCACGGGGCGGATAATGAGAGCTTCATAGATCTCATCAACATACCATTTATTCTCCAGTATCCTTGCAAATCCGGTATTCTCTTCCCCTGATTTCTCGTATTTCTTATACTTACCTACAGCCCAGAAAATAACCACTGCAATCACGGCCATCAATCCAAACATTAATAAGAGTTCTGTGGTATGGTCAGGGTGATGAGGTACAGAAATTCTATTCGATTCGGCGAAGACGGGTTCAAGGAATTTGGCAAGTGAGTGTGAATCAGGCATCAGTACTTCCGGTATTCCAACGAGTCCACCCGCGAAACTGAGAACAGCCAATATCACCAATGGTATCGTCATTGCTGGCGGTGACTCATGCAGATGATGCTCCTGTTCGCTTGTTCCCCTGAATTTGCCGAGGAATGTCATTGCATAGAGTCTGAACATATAGAATGCGGTCATAAGTGCGCCGATAGCAGCGAGTGCCCAAACAATGGGACTCTTCATAAAAGCTGCTGCCAGGATCTCATCTTTTGAGAAGAAGCCCGAGAAAGGAATGATACCAGCGATCGCCAGGCATCCTACCAGGAATGTAAGGTGGGTTGTCTTCAGTTTTTTAGATAGTCCCCCCATATTTCGGATATCCTGTTCATGGTGCATGGCATGTATAACCGAACCTGCACCAAGGAATAAAAGTGCTTTAAAAAATGCGTGTGTCATCACATGGAAAACAGCGCCGGTATAGGCGCCTACGCCCAGTGCGATGAACATATAACCCAATTGGCTAACGGTTGAATATGCCAGCACTTTCTTTATATCATTTTGTTTGAGCGCAATGGTTGCAGCCAGCAGTGCAGTGCCCAATCCAACAACCATAACGACCGTTTGGGTTGTTGGCGCCATGGTGTAGAGAATATTGCTCCGTGCAATCATGTAGATACCGGCGGTAACCATGGTAGCCGCATGAATCAAAGCTGAAACCGGCGTTGGTCCCGCCATTGCATCAGGTAACCATGTATATAATGGGATCTGTGCACTCTTTCCTGTAGCACCTATAAAAAGCAGCATGGTGATGGCGGTAAGATCAAGCGAGCTAAGTGTATCAACTTTACTGAATACCTCGCTGAAATTAACGGTACCAATACGACCAATCAGCCAGAAGACCGCTAACAGAAAACCGAGATCACCGATCCTGTTCATGACAAAGGCTTTGCGTGCCGCATTAGAATATTCGATGTTTTTAAACCAATATCCGATCAGCAGATATGAGCATAGGCCCACGCCTTCCCATCCGATGAACATGATCACGTAATTTGATCCCAGGACAAGAAGCAGCATCGAAAAGACGAAAAGGTTGAGATAAGCGAAATACCTCGCGAAATGACTGCTGTTCTCTTCGTGCATGTAAGCAACGGAGTAAACATGGATCAGGAATCCAATACCAGTAATGATGAGCAGGAAGAGACTGCTTAGCTGGTCGACCTGGAAAGCGAAAGGGATACTTACATCTTGAAAAGAAATAAAATCGAAAAGGGTGACTATAACGGGACCATCAATACCTGCCTTTACATCAAGGAAGATAAGGATGCTAACGATAAATGATGCCAGAATTGATCCTGACCCGATGATGCCCGTAAGGGATTTTGATAGGCTGTTACGTAGCAGGCCATTGATCAGAAATCCTGCCAGGGGAAACAGCGGAACCAGCCAGACATATTCAATGATATTCTTCATATTAGTTTTTCAATCTGTTCAGGAAATTCACATCCACTGAATGTGTATTGCGATACATCATAACGATAATGGCAAGCCCAACTGTTACTTCTGCCGCAGCCACCACCATGATAAAGAAAACAAAAAGTTGGGCGTCCGTTCCATTATTGGCAAGAGCCGGTGCCGCGCTACCCATTTCGGCGAGGTGCATTTTTGAGAAAGCAACAAGCAGGAGGTTAACCGCATTTAGCATGAGTTCAATACACATGAAGATGATGATGGCATTCCTACGCGTCAGCACCCCAATCACTCCTATGCAGAAGAGGGCCAGTGCTACGAATATGTATAAGTTGATGGGCATGTTGTTGGATGTTTTTTAATTTGGACAAAGCTTTATATAGAGGGCTGTAGTGATGGAGTAATGGATGCTTAATGGTTCCTTCCATCTCTCCAACCCTCCATCTCTCCCCCATCACTCCTTCTTTCCCAACACCACGGCACCAACCATGGCACTAAGGAACAGCACACTGCTGATCTCAAAAGGAACGACATATTCATTGAATAAAACTTTGCCCAGGTGTTGTATCAATCCGGTTTCGCCATAAGTTGTCATGGCAGTGGCGGCTCTGCTATCTGCATCACGGAGAGCAGCTACCATTACAAGCAGGAAACATCCTCCTGCGATAATCCCCGCAAAACGTAGCCACTTGTTCTTCTGTGGTTCTGTTTCAGCATTCAGGTTCATCAACATGATCACAAACAGAAAAAGAACCATGATGGCACCTGCATATACTATCAGGTTAACGATGGCAAGGAACTGCGCATTCAATAAAATGTAATGACCCGATAATGCAAAGAATGTTACGATAAGTGACAATACGCTGTAAACCGGATTTCTACTCGTAATAACCATCAGCGAACTGCCGATGGCAAGTACTGTCAGAAACCAGAAAAGTATTTGTGTGATATTCATGTTCTTTATTAGCAGTTACTTTTTATCCTTTCTTTCCTTCCCGTTTAGCCCTTGATCCAAGTGCCTGTTGGTATAATTCAGGCTCTTTTTTAGGATCAGGAATCAGCAAATCACTCTTTCCATATATGAATGTTTCGCGCTTATAATTGGAAGGGGCAAAGGTTTCACTGAGATAGATCGCATCTTTGGGGCAGGCTTCTTCACATAGTCCGCAGAAGATGCAGCGCAGCATATTGATCTCATATTTGGCTGCGTATTTTTCTTCGCGGTAGAGATGTTCTTCGCCTTCCTTTCTTTCCGCTGCTTCCATAGTGATGGCTTCAGCGGGGCAGGCAACAGCACAAAGTCCGCAGGCTGTACAATTCTCACGGCCTTCCTCATCACGGTTAAGAATATGCAATCCCCTGAAAACCGGACTGAAGGGGCGTTTTTCTTCTGGGTATTGTACCGTCACTTTCTTAGTGAAAAAGTGTTTCAGAGTAATACCCATACCCTTTGCAATGGCGGGCAGGTACATCTTCTCCATCATCGTCATGGGACGACGATCAACTGGCTTAGCTCTATTTGTTAGTGTGGGCATTAGCAAAAATATTTCAATCCGGTTTTCTCTCCAAGTAAAACAAACTTAGAAAGGCCATCCGTTTTCTTTTATCAATACGATCAATCCTGTTATCACCATGTTGAATAAGGCCAGAGGTATCAATGATTTCCAGCCCAGCTTCATCAACTGGTCGTAGCGAAACCTTGGAATTGTCCACCGGACCCACATGAAGAAAAACAGGAAGAAACCAACTTTCGCGAAAAGAGAAATGGTTTGCAGCAGGGCCATCAGGTTGGTACCGATACTTTCAGTTAAGGCCGCGTCATTTACAAAAGGAATATCATAACCACCAAAATAAAGGGTTGCCATAAGCGCACTGCTGATGAACATATTCACATATTCGGCGAACAGATAAAATCCGAGTTTCATTGAAGAATACTCCTGGTGATATCCCTGGTTCAGTTCACTCTCCGCTTCCGGCAGGTCGAAAGGTGTACGGTTGCATTCTGCAAAAGCACAAACCAGGAAAATGAGGAAACCGAGTGGCTGGTAAAAAATATTCCACCATCCGGTCGATTGCTGTTCAACGATGGTTTTAAGACTTAATGACCCTGTCAGCATGAGAAGGGCGATAATTGCCAGGCCCATTGCAAGTTCATAAGAGATCATCTGTGATGCCCCGCGTAATGCGGCCAGCAGGGAGAATTTATTATTGGAGGCCCAACCTCCTATCATGATACCATAAACACCCATGCTCACCACGCCAAACACATAGAGTATACCAATATTAATATCCGCTATCTGCAGGGGGATGGTACGTCCGAATAGTTCGATCTCCCTGCCCCATGGTATAACAGCACTTGTAAGCATGGCCATCGTCATGGCAACAGCTGGACCAAGAACAAAAAGGAATTTGTTTGAAGAATTGGGTATCACGTCTTCCTTCATGAACAACTTGATACCATCAGCAAAGGGCTGGAAGATACCGCCGGGGCCCGCGCGGTTAGGACCATAACGATCCTGAATATATCCTGCTACCTTACGCTCCCCGAAAGTTGTGTACAAGGCTACCAGCAGCGAAATAACGATGATCACTGCTATGAGAACAAATTTCTCCAGTATAAAGGCCAGGTCAATTGCCAGTGTAACCATAATTTATTTATTCAGATTCTTGAAATCATCGCTATGTGCGGGTCCATCTATCTTTGACAATTCTATTTCGGGACGGTTAACCTCACTAACTTTATGGATATCGAGTAATAATTTTGGTCCACGTCCTCCCATCACTTCCGGCAACAGGTCTTTTTGTGGTTTCACTCCAACATAATGGCCTTGTGAAATCACGGAGTGCCGGTTCACTTTTGTTGGTCCCTCGATGATCCAGTCTTTTATATCTTTCTTCTCAAAGCGGCAATCATTGCAGATCCACCCCGGTCTTCCATCACTTGCATCTTTTACTTCACCCCATTCATCCTTACGCGCTGTAACCCTGAATACTTCATCGCCTCTCATCCATAGTTGTGCTTCTCCTGAACATTTGGGACAATTACGATGAGCATCTACCGGCTTGGTGAACCATACCCTGTTCTTGAATCGGAAGGTTCTGTCGGTGAGAGCACCAACCGGACAAACATCGATCACATTACCTATAAAATCATTATGGAGTGCTTTCTCAATATAGGTAGCAATTTCGGAATGATCACCTCTGTCAAGTACGCCATGAACACGTTTTTCAGTGAGCTGGTCGGCAACAAAAACGCAGCGATAACAAAGTATGCAACGGGTCATGTGCAACTGGATATATTCACCAAGGTCGTGTTTTTTGAAGGTACGCTTCTGGTATTCGAAACGGGTGCCTTCTTTTCCATGTTCATAGCTAAGATCCTGGAGGTGGCATTCGCCGGCCTGGTCGCAGATGGGACAATCAAGGGGATGATTAAGCAGCAGGAATTCAGTAACGCCTGCACGGGCATCGAGTACGCGATCGCTCGTGATATTTTTTACGATCATTCCATCCATTACATTGGTGCGACAACTTGCAACCAATTTGGGCATGGGGCGTGGATCGGCGGTGGAACCGGCGGCAACTTCAACCAGGCAGGTGCGGCATTTACCACCACTGTTCTTGAGCTTGCTATAATAGCACATTGCTGGCGGAGCAACTTCACCACCAATCATGCGTGCAGCATTCAGAATAGATGTGCCGGGCTCAACATCAACGGTGATGTTGTCGATCGTTACCTTGAATAATTTTTTCTCTTCAGACATATGTTGGTGGTCAATTCATTAAAGGCAATAGGCCATAGGGTTTAGGAAACCGGCACGTGAATAGGATCGGCATAATGGGCCAGTCCATAATTACGTGTGAGGCATTCCTGCGGATTATTCACATGCCATTCAAATTCATCTCTGAAATGCCTGATGGCTGCTGCAACCGGCCATGCGGCTGCATCACCCAGCGGGCAGATGGTGTTACCCTCAATCTTGCGCTGGATATCCCATAGCAGATCGATATCGCTCATCTTCCCTTTACCTGTTTCAATACTCTTCAATATTTTTTCCATCCAGCCAGTGCCTTCCCTGCAGGGAGAACACTGTCCACAGCTTTCATGGCGATAGAACCTTGCAAGCGTGAAAGTGTTTTTTACCACGCATTGGTCTTCATCCAGTACAATAAAACCGCCGGATCCCATCATTGATCCTGTGGCAAAACCACCATCACTCAGGCTTTCGTAATTCATATACCTGGTTTCGCCTTTTGCTGTTTTCAATAAAAGGTTAGCGGGCAAAATAGGAACGGAAGAACCGCCGGGTATACATGCTTTAAGCCTTTTACCTTTAGCTATTCCTCCACAATATTCATCACTGTAAATAAATTCTTCGACAGATATGGTCATATCAATTTCATAAACGCCAGGCTTATTGATATTGCCACAGGCAGAGATAAGTTTTGTGCCGGTTGATTTACCTACCCCGATTTTCGCATATTCCTCTCCGCCCATATTAATGATGGGAACTACTGCCGCGAGGGTTTCCACATTATTCACCACGGTTGGACGGTCCCATACTCCTTTAATGGCGGGGAATGGGGGTTTGATCCGTGGGTTTCCTCTTTTGCCTTCCAGCGATTCAATAAGTGCAGTTTCTTCGCCGCATATATAGGCGCCGGCTCCACGCTGTACATAGATCTCACAATCGAAACCAGTTCCAAGTATATTTTTTCCAAGCCATCCATTGGCTTTTGCTTCGCCTATGGCCTGTTCTAATATATCAACTATCCACGCATACTCACCACGTATATATATATAAGTGGCATTGGAACCTAGTGCAAAAGAGGATACTATCAGGCCTTCAATCAGAAGATGGGGGATGAATTCCATCAGGTAGCGATCCTTAAATGTTCCGGGTTCAGATTCATCCGCATTGCAAACAAGGTGACGGGGTATGCCTTCCGGCTTTGCCAGGAAACTCCATTTCATACCTGCAGGGAAACCAGCTCCACCCCTGCCGCGAAGTCCGCTTTTCTTCACCTCTTCAGTAACCGCATCCGGACTCATCGTTTTAAAAGCCTTTTCCACACTTCGATAGCCGCCTTCACGACGGTAAACATCGTAGCTGCGTATGCCTTCAACATCGGCCTTTTCTAAAAGTAACTTTATACCCATACAATTATTTTGTTGAACAGTGCTCTGTTAAATCAATTAAGCTGGCCGGCGTTTTTGCGGCAATCTTCTATGATCTGGTCAACTTTCTCTTTTGTGAGGTGTTCACGGTAATGTTTACCAAGCTGCATCATCGGCGCATAACCACATGCTCCAAGGCATTCAACTGTTTTAAGGGTGAATAATCCGTCGGCTGTTGTTTCACCAACACCAATGCCCAGTCGCTGTTTTATATAATCCACTATATCATCGCTGCCATTAATCATGCAGGGACCAGTCTGGCAAACTTCAAAAAGGAATTTACCAACTGGTTTCAGGTTATACATTGAATAGAAGGTGGCAACTTCATACACTTCAATGGGTTCCAGTTGAAGTAGTGAAGCCACATAGTCCATAGTTTCGGCACTAAGCCATCCATTTTCTTCCTGCGCCAGGTGCAGAACGGGGATCAATGCACTCTTCTGCTTTCCCTGTGGATAGCGGGCGATGATCTCCTGCACTTTGGTCAATTTCTCTTCTGAAAACTTTATCATAACTATTTAATACAAGTTGGATAAATACTATGCATCCATTTCTCCGGCAATAAGGTTCAGACTACTCATCGTGATTACGGCATCAGCCAGCAAGGCTCCCTTAGTGAGTTCAGAATATGCCTGGTAATAAATAAAACAGGGCCTTCTGAAATGCAGCCTGAATGGCGCGCGGCCTCCATCACTGATAAGATAGAAGCCCAGTTCGCCGTTTCCACCTTCCACTGCCTGGTATACCTCACCTGCAGGCATATCAATTTCACCCATGATAATTTTGAAATGCCAGATCAGCGCTTCCATTTTCGTGTATACATCCTCTTTCTCGGGAAGATAATATTCCGGAACGTCTGCATGGAATACTTCTGCCTCCGCACCTTTGAACTCCTGCACTTTTCGGTAGGCCTGTTCAATGATCCGGATACTCTGCCACATTTCCTGGTTACGTACCATAAATCGATCATAGTTGTCGCCCGTAGTACCAACAGGAATATCAAATTCAAAATCTTCGTAAGAGCTATAGGGGGTAGCAACACGAACATCATAGTCAACGCCGGTAGCGCGAAGATTGGGCCCGGTGAAACCATAATTCAGCGCCCGCTCAGCAGAAATACCGCCCGTACCCATGGTGCGTTCCATGAATATCCGGTTGCGGTTGAACAGATTTTCAAATTCTTTCAGTGTAAGGGGGTATTCCTTAAGAAATCTTTCCAGTTTTTCAAATGCTGCCGGGGTGAAATTCCTTTCAAATCCTCCTATACGGCCAATATTGGTGGTAAGTCGGCTTCCGCATACCTCTTCAAAAATTTCATAGATAAGTTCGCGATACTGCATCACATAAAGGAAGCCGCTAAAGGCACCACTATCCACACCAACTATCGAGTTACAGATTAGGTGGTCAGCGATCCGCGAGAGTTCCATGATTATCACCCTTAGGTAATCAACCCGTTTAGGAGTAGTTACACCAAGTAACTTTTCACAGGTGAGATGCCATCCCATATTATTAATGGGAGAAGAACAATAGTTCAAACGGTCGGTGAGCGGCGTGATCTGGTAAAGAGGGCGACGCTCGGCTATCTTTTCAAAAGCACGGTGGATATATCCCACGGTTTGCTCTGCCGAAACGATTCTTTCACCATCCACTTCCAGGATATTCTGAAAAACTCCATGGGTTGCAGGGTGTGTAGGACCCAGATTTAATGTGGTCGTCTGTTTCCCGATAGAACCTTCCGGAAGCTTAACGTGTTGTTCTTGTTGTATGAGTTCAGACATTCCTGTCTATTTGTTTAAGGTTTGTTGTTGCTGATTTTATACTACTGATCCTCCCCTTCCGAACATCTCATCATCTTTATCGAGGCGGGCCCTGTCTTCCAGGGGATATTCCTTTCGCATCGGGAAATAGTCCATCTCATCTACATTAAGGATTCTTTTAAGGTTGGGATGACCCAGGAAATTAACGCCGTAAAAATCATATGTCTCGCGCTCCTGCCAATTTGCCGATTGATAAAGACTGGTTGCGGTAAAAACATCCGGTTCATTTATATCGGTAAAAATCTTCATCCTTATGCGAATATTATCCACCATATTATGAAGATGGTAAACAACTGCCAGTTCCCGACCTTTCTGATCAGGATAATGAACGGCGCAAACATCGGTCAGGAAACGAAAGTTCAGATCCGGTTCATCATAAAGGAACTCCATAACCTTCAGGTTAAGATCCTTTGGAACTTCAAAACTGAACATTCCATAGGGTTCTTCCATATTGGTAACCGCATCGCCAAATTTTTCAACAAGGCGTTTTTGGATGATTTGATTCGTCAAAACCGTGGACATGTATACCTTTTAAGATTTAAATACTTCTTACTTCTTACCTCTTACCTGCTATTCGATTCCATAACTGTTCAAAAGTGCCTTATACCTGTCACTATTTCTTCTGCGCAGGCTCTCCTGCCCTACAAGGTCCTGGCATTTCATCAGGCCATCAATTATAGCTTCCGGACGGGGTGGGCATCCCGGAACATATACATCTACCGGTATAATCTGGTCGATACCCTGCAACACACTATAAGTATCGAATATTCCACCTGAGGATGCGCATGCACCCACCGCGATAACCCATCGTGGCTCCGACATCTGCAGGTAAACCTGTTTAACTATAGGTCCCATTTTTTTGGCGATCGTACCCATTACCATAAGCAGGTCGCATTGTCGTGGAGTATGCGCCATTCTTTCTGAACCAAAACGCCCGATATCATAATGGGATGCACTGGTTGCCATGAACTCGATGCCGCAGCAGGAAGTTGCAAAAGGCATAGGCCAGAGTGAATTCTTCCTTCCCCAGCCAACTACTTCGCTGAGTTTGGTAGCAAAAAAACCTTCGCCTTCGAGGCCCGATGGCATTTCGTCAGTGATAAGTATTTTACCACCTTCATTCTTTACATTATATTGAACAGGACGTGACATAATAATTTACTTTTTGTTTAATCCTCCCACTGCAAAGCGCCTTTTTTAATAATATAATAAAAGCCGCATACGAAAAAACCAACGAACATTAACACTGCCAAAAAACCATTCCATCCCAGTTCACGGAAATTAACTGCATAAGGATAGAAGAATATTACTTCAACATCGAACAGAACAAAAAGGATCGCGACAAGGAAATATTTGATGGCCACAGGCTGACGGGCATTTCCAACAGAGTGGATACCACTTTCATAAGTCTCGAGTTTCTCAGCTGTTTTACGGTTTGGGCCCAGGAAAGGTGATATTCCAAGTGTAAGGGCAACAAAACCAGCAGCGCAAAGTACTTGTAAAGCAATGGGAAGGTAATTAACTGCGGAACTGGCTGAAACCGCATTCTGTAAAAAGAAAAGATTCATGCCTTTGTATTGTTGTAGCCGCAAAAATACGTTAGCCACCCGAATAAAAGTGCAACACTGAAAATAAGTTAAGCCCGTTCATTGGCAAGATGATGATGTAAAAGAAATCCCCGCCAGTGGCGGGGATCATTAAACATATTGTATTAAAATAATTCGCTATTTAGCGGCCGTTTTCTTTTGCGGGGATTTATTCAGGATATCACGAATTCTGATAGCATCAGCATTGCCCGGGTCAACTTCAAGAACCTTATCAACATAACGGAGCGCGGTAGCTTTATCTTTCTTAATATCATTGTGGTATTGAACAAGGTAGAAATAGGATGAGATTGCCTGACCCTTGTATTTCACTGAATCAAGACTGCGTGCCATTTCTGCCAGTTTTTCATAGTGAGGTACCGCTAAACCCTGCGCCATTGTTGTATCCATTGCCTGGTTACTGCGTGCACGCCAGAGGTAACCAAATATCTCGTTAGGATATTTCTCCGTGTATTGAGTAAACAATGAATCGGCCGACTTATAATTACCTGCCTGGTAATTCGCAAAACCCCAGTTATAAAGATCCACGTTATTTGGGGTCTTTTTGGTCTGGTATAATTGTCCAAGGAATTGTGCTTCTGCAGCCCTGTTACCTTTTGATTTGGCAAATGCTGCTGCATTTTCCAGTAATTCAAGCTTGCTTTCATAAGCAGTATCCATTGCGATCGCCTTTTCATAACTGGCAAAGGCTTCTGTTTCGTTACCAGGAAATTTACTCAGCATCTTCGCACGGAACTCATAGTCTTTAGGAACGAAATCCTCTGTTTTTTGCTTTGCAAAATATTGCTCTAAATAATCCTTTGCATTAACGGAATCTTTCAGTTCATCATAAGAGTATGCTGCAAGTTTATAGTAGCGCGGATCAGCCTTATCACCCAACTGACTAATGAAACCTTTCGCTGAATTAATAGCACCCATGAAATCCCGCGATGCATAAAGAATGGATGCTTTATCATAATCATTCTTCGGATCCGGATCAGAAATGGTAAGATACTTATCATAGTAGGTCTTTGCCTTATTGATATCACGATCATACCAGTAAACATAAAGGTCATATACTGACGGAGCGTAGTTGGGATCAAGGGCAATAGCCTCTTCATATGCAGGAAGAAAAGATTCCGGATTTTTTTGTGTCAGGTAGATCCTTGCAATACGATGTTTAGCAGCCGCCAATGTTGGATCAATAGCAAGCGCCTTCTGGTAAGCTGTAACAGCGTTGCCACCATCTACCAATACACGGTATGCATCACCGATCTGTAACCAGGTCTCCGCATCTTTAAATTTTTTGTCCTGGGTGTAGGGAGTAAGCCTGGTGATCACATAATTGGCATCACCATCTTTTGAGTCAACGTTAGCATTACCGATAGCATTCAACACGGAGCCATCTTTCCCCTTGCTGATGGAAATAGCGGTTTCAAAATGCTGACGAGCGACATCTTTCTTGCCTTCCAACAACTCAATGTGACCCATACCAGCAAGTAAAAGGGGTGCATTCCCGTTGGTTTCCAAAGCTTTCGCGTACACTGCTTTGGCACCGGGAACATCCTTCATCTCAATGAGGGTTTGTCCCAGCCAATAGATGGCATTGAGATCATTTGGATTAGCGGCGAGAACTTTCTCAAAATTTTCTTTTGCGCTCTTGTACCGCTCGTAATAAAAGAATTTCTTTCCCTGGTCAACACTCTGCGCGAACAGGGAACTTCCACACATTACTGCGGCTATTACCAGGCTGTAAAAGGATTTCTTCATTGTCGTTTGCTGTTTTTTTAGTCGAGTTGTTAAATATTTTGTCCACTTTAGTTATTCATCGATCCCTGCATTCCTTAATTCGAATTGCATTCTTGCAGGCCAGAGATAAGCTCTTCTGAAAATCAGCTGGCCTCTTTCATAGATGAGAAAATTAGCAAATCCGCTTCCTAATCCTTCATAATTTTCTTTTAAAATATAATGCAATCCCCGTACCAAAGGATAGCGAAGCGTAGCAATATTTGCCTGATAAGGCTTGACATATGTCTCTTCCGGACAAACCAAACAGCGCAGTGACGCGATGGTAACTTTATCCTGAAAGCTAAGCTGTGTGGCATCTTCAGGGTTTCCAATCCAGTTAACACCAACAAATCCAACAGCATCTTTATGCTGTGCAACATAATCAATAACGCCTTGACTGGAAGTTGCGGCGGTGACTTCTTTGCCTAGCGTTTGACCACCTAATAATGAGTCGAGCGCGTATCGTACGGTACTGGTGGCTGTGAGACCATCCATAACCGGCCTTAGTTTAAATCCACTGGTTCCTTTTAACAATGATTTTACATCAGTCATGTCAAATACAGAATCCTTCGATTTTTTATTTACAACCAATGCAACCGCATCATAAGCGATCTTTGCCTGCAGGGGTATAAAGCGTAAAGTGTCTTTTAACCTCTGTTCTTCTACCGGAAGCAACTGTCTTGTAACAATCACCATACGAACGCTGTCAACCAGAAGATCTTTCAGGCATTCAGCTTCAGGCTTGTAATGCGCAATTATATGAGCATCCGGATAAGAAGATTCAAAGACTTTGATCTGGGAATCAATAACGGGTTTGAATGATTCATCAACGCTAATATGAATAGTGCCACTTGTAAGGGTGTCATTACGGTATACTGCTTCGCGGCCATTATTACAATGACTGAACACCAGTACAGATAAGGCAGCGATCGTTATTCGTATCAAACGCCTATGCATAAACGTTTTCATTGTTATTATTCGGAATAATAATTCTTTTGGTATCCCCTGTAGATGCGCCAACCTCCATAGACAATACATAGGAAAGAGAAAAAATACTTGAAAATCGGCTCCATATCAAAGCTAAATCCAAGTTTTTCTGAAAAAAGAAAGAAAATTCCAAATAGCAGGATCAGGCCTCCCATTCCATAATCGAGAATGGAACGCATCAGGCTGTATTGCTTTCTTCTATTATCCTGTGAGTCTGAGGCCATAATAAAGTGGTTCATTTATCCGGGAGAGGCAAGTTAGGAAAAATAATAATCAACTGCTGAGATGCCTCCTGAAATGGAATCCATAAAACAATCTACCTTATTTTTGCGGGCATGAAGATTCTGATGGTTTGCCTGGGCAATATTTGCAGAAGCCCGCTTGCGGAGGGTATATTGAAGCAAAAAGCCAGTGAGGCGGGGTTGAACTGGACTGTTGATAGTGCAGGAACCAACGGCTATCATGTTGGCGAAGCCCCACACCTCCTGTCTCAAAAAGTAGCAAGGCTCAATGGGATAGATATCAGTGGTCAAAAGGCCAGAAGGTTCAGGGCATCGGATTTCCAGCATTATGATTTGATTTATGCTATGGCATCTGATGTTATGGACGAAATAAAGCATATTGCCCGGCATGAATTTGACCCTACCAGGGCAGACCTGTTATTAAATGTGCTGGAACCATCCTGCAATAAGGATGTGCCTGATCCATGGTATGGCACGGAACCCGGGTACCATTCTGTTTATTCGCTGATTGAGAGCGCCTGCGAAGAAATTATAAGAACAGCACTGAAAAAGAAAACTATAAATCCACAAATTTCAAACCCTAATCCATAATGTCCAAGCCCTCCCTTCCTTCCGGAACCCGCGATTTTGGCGCGGAAACCGTCCGAAAAAGGAATTATATCTTCAGCACAATCAGGCAGGTTTTTGAAACATATGGTTTCCAGCCTTTGGAAACTCCAGCCATGGAAAATCTTGATACCCTGATGGGAAAGTACGGTGAGGAGGGGGATAAGCTGATTTTCAAGATCCTTAATAATGGACTGAATGATCCCAAAAACGCCGATCGCTCCCGTGCAGCATTCGATCAGGTTATGTCAGGAAAAAATGATAAGAACCTTACGGAAAGGGCTTTACGTTATGACCTAACCATTCCTTTTGCCCGATATGTGGCCATGAATTATGGGAAACTAACCCTTCCCTTTAAAAGGTACCAGATTCAGCCGGTATGGCGGGCGGACAGGCCACAGAAAGGTCGTTACCGAGAGTTTTACCAGTGTGATGCTGATGTAGTGGGAAGTAATTCACTGCTAAATGAGGTTGAACTCACTGCCATATACGCTACCGTTTTCCAACTTCTTGGAATAGCAGTGGAGATCAGGCTCAATAACCGAAAGATACTGGCGGCGCTGGCAGAGCATTGTGGAGGAGTAGATAAGCTGGTTGATATCACTACAGCAATTGACAAACTGGATAAGATAGGACTTGAGAAGGTGAACCAGGAGCTTGCAGAGCGGGGAGTTAGCGAGGAACAGATCAATACCATAAGGAAATACCTGAGTGTGAACGGAAATAATGAAGAAAAACTGAAACAGGTGCAGGAACTGCTGGGCCAGTATAATGAGGCAAAGGAGGGAATCAGGGAGTTGGAATTTGTACTGGGTTACCATCAACCAGATAATGGGAATTCGTTATCGGCATCCATAATACTTGACTTCACCCTGGCACGCGGACTCAATTATTACACGGGAATTATTTATGAAATCAAGGCGAAGGGTGTACAGATGGGAAGTATCGGTGGAGGTGGCAGGTATGATGACCTGACTGGATTATTTGGCGTGCCCAATGTTCCTGGTGTGGGTATCAGTTTTGGCGTTGACCGTATTTATGATGTGATGGAGGAGCTGGGTTTATTTCCCGCCGGAGTACATATGGGAACACAAGTGCTGTTCTTTAACCTCGGCGAAATGGAAAGCAGACGAGCTTATACACTCATGCAAGAGCTAAGGAACAAGGGCATACGTTGTGAAATCTACCCCGAATCGGCCAAATTCGACAAACAGTTTAAGTATGCTGATAAAAAATCAATCCCTTTTATCGTGATCCTCGGCAGCAAGGAGTTGGAAGAAGGGAATTGCGTTGTAAAGGATCTGGGCAGGAGTATTCAGGAAACAATTACTCAGTCGGCGCTTTCGAGCTTTGCTTTTGAATGATTGATGCTGGCAACGGTATGAAGGGAGGGCTTTAATAGAAATTTCCAGGTGAATTCGGAACCATTTTTATCTTTTTCGCCATCCAATATATAACCCATCGCTTCAATATGAATGGCTACAACCTGCCTGGTAGAATCGTTTCTTTTAAAGCTGGCCGTACCACTGAAACTGGTGATTTCGAAATTATCGCCTTCCGTATGAACCATAGGAGATGAACCAGCTTCTGAATTCATGCTAAGAGCCGAAAGGCTATCTCCCACCACTTCTACATGCGGAACAACACTACCTACGGGGAAGGAGTATTTCCCAATAAAGTCAAAATGTGCCGGCACTGACTTTTTGGTACTGTCCTGCTGAGCATGCAGGCTTGAGATAGAGGCGATTAAAAAGAAGCATAAGAGCCATTTAATTTTCATACAACAGGTGTTTCTACAATTTAGGGATTTGGCTAATATTATTTTATGCAACTATATAAAAGGCCTTCCAAAATGATGGAAGGCCTCCTGATAACTTCACTTGCCGCATTTGACGGTTTTGACCGATTTATTAAAAAGATCCAGCCGTTTTGGATCAACATCAGAAAAACCCACCACAAATCCGTCCTTTAATGTGCGGCGCCAATGTGTGCCTTCTGCACTTGTTCCTACACCTTCACCACCCATCCTGGCTAATAATGCGGTCATTACATCGGCACTTTTTTCGATAGTAGGCACCGGGTAAGTGGAGATCTCTTTACAGGCAATAAAAAAAGAGGCACCATCGGGATAATGGAAGGTGCGTACCATGTACCCTTCCTCAAGCTTTTGATGGTTTTCAGACAAATAACCATCCGGAACTTTCACAATAAGCCGGCGTTCTTTGGAACCTTCATCATAATCGTGCTCAAGCCGGTGCGATTGGGCAACCAGGCTGCAGGAGCTCCCACCGGCCAATGTGACAAAAAAAAGGCAGGTGAAAAAGGATGTTCTTGTAAACATAGTATAAGGCATTTGGTGTAACATCAAATTATGAACTGTATCATACAGCTTAAAGTGAAATATGGATAAGTGTAACCTACTAGATAATTAATCTGTGTTAAAGTTTTCTCAATGCCCGAAGGAGGCTAGTATCTTTGCGTCATGGTAACAATGGGGAAGAAGAATATCAGGCAATTATCCAGGGAGGAGCTTGAGCATTATTTTGAACAGCTGGGCGAGAAAAAATTCCGTGCCCGGCAGGTGTACGAATGGCTCTGGGCGAAGCATGTAAGGAGTTTTGAAGACATGACCAATCTTAGCAAAGAGCTGAGGGCAAGGCTTGCAGAGCATTTTAGCCTTCCGGCTCTCATCCATGATGTTACCCAGCATAGTGGTGATGGAACAGTTAAAAGCCGGTTTCGCACTTTTGATAGTCATCTTGTTGAAGGAGTACTTATTCCTACCGATGATCGCAAAACTGCCTGTGTATCTTCCCAGATAGGCTGTTCACTCAGCTGCAAATTTTGTGCTACGGGATATATGGATCGTAAGCGTAATCTGGAATTTGACGAGATCTTTGATGAAGTGGTTCTAATCAATGAACAGAGTGAAAAAGTATATGGTAAGAAACTTACCAATATTGTGTTCATGGGAATGGGCGAACCATTACTCAATTACAAGAATGTATTGAAAGCCATTGAGATGATAAGTTCACCGGAAGGTCTGGGCATAAGTGCAAGGCGTATTACTGTTTCCACTGCCGGTGTTGCCAAAATGATCAGGCAGTTAGGTGATGACAAAGTAAGGTTCAAACTGGCTCTCTCCCTGCATGCCGCCAATGATGCAAAGCGTCATGAGATCATGCCGATCAATGACACGAATAATATTCGTTCACTGATTGATGCATTAAATTATTTCTATCAGCAAACCGGAAATGAAATCACCTTTGAATATATACTTTTCAAAGATTTCAATGACTCTATCCAGGATGCAGATGAACTGGTAAAACTTTACCGGCAGGTACCAGCAGATCTCATTAATATTATAGAATACAATCCTATTGAACTGGCATCTTTTGAAAAGCCCGATGAAGAGAAGACCATGGAATTTATGCGGTATCTCGAGAAGCATCGGGTAAATGTTCGTTTGCGCCGGAGCCGGGGAAAAGACATCGATGCCGCTTGTGGCCAGTTGGCAAATAAAGGGTGAAGGCATTAACATTACCTTTTAACAAAAGCATTAAACCTGTTACATTTCCTTTGGTCTATGTAGTAAATGCATAGCATATGAAAAGAATACTGACAGTTTTAGTGATGGGAATGGGCATGCAGATGGCTATTGCCCAGGAAAGCGGCCGTGATGGCATGCACCATGGCAATGGCGAAGGTGGACGTATGAAAGGAATTGAGCTAACAGAAGCGCAGAAAGTTAAAATGGAAGCTTTGCGAAAAGAGCACAGGGAGGAAATGATGGCTATTCTGACCCCTGAACAGCGTCAGCAGCTTGAGAAGCAAAAGGCCGAGCGCTCTGTGAAAAGGCAAAAAATGTCGGGTGCCAGGATGGAGAAAATGAAGACTCAGTTGAACCTGAGTGCAGACCAAAGCGCTAAAATGGATCAACTTAATAAGGATTTCCAAGCGAAGACCAACCTCATAAAAGCCAATGAAACGCTTGCACAGGAAGAGCAACGCAAGCAAATGAAGGCGCTGGCAGAGGAGCATCGCAGTAATATGAAAGCAATTCTTAGCCCCGAACAGCAGGAAATACTGAAAAGAGTAAGGAAAGAAAAAGGTCCGAAAAAAACAGTCAAATAATTACGATACACCCTATGCGCCTGGTTCACCGGCAGATTATGAGGTGAATGGTGGCGACTCCGAACGCTCGTAAACCTACAAAAAGGCAGCTTTAACAGCTGTCTTTTGTATTTTTGCAACCATCCCTGTTGAAAAACAGTAAATACAAAAATATGAAGCAACCCAAAGGGTTCGAGAAATTCGCGAACAAAAAGAAAGCGGGTACTGTGAAGGAACAGTACCGTAAAGAAAGAAGGGAAGAGAAAAACGAGCGATCTTCTGCCATTGACCAACGTTTTGATGAAAAGCGTAAAGAGCGTTCGAATCAGGCAGAAACTCGAAAGGGCCATTTTCCCCGAAATGCGCCTGCTCCGGCACCAGGAAGGTCCTCCCCGAAAAGGACAGCCATCCAGCTTGAAAAGAATACAGGAGCTGACAATACAAGTTATCGGGATCGTGATCCTAACCTTCAATCAGCGGGTACACAGATGCCCCTGAATAAATTTATTGCACATTGTGGTATATGTGCGCGTAGAGATGCTGCTTCCCTGGTAAAAGAAGGTGGTGTAACCGTTAATGGGAAAGCAGTTACAGAGCCGGGTTTTAAGGTGACAGATAAAGATGAGATCAAGCTCAATGGAAAGAGAATAACTATTTCAAAGAATCTTGTTTATATATTATTGAACAAGCCTAAGGATTATATCACCACAACCGAAGATCCTCAAGGTCGTAAGACTGTCCTTGATCTCATAAAGACTGCTACAACTGAGCGGGTTTATCCTATTGGACGGCTCGACCGCAATACTAGCGGGGTGTTGCTTTTTACCAATGATGGTGATCTTGCCCAAACCCTCTCCCATCCAAAGCATGAGGTTAAAAAGATTTATGAGGTAACCTTAGACAGGCCACTTACAAAACATGATTTTGATACAATAGCAAATGGTATTACCCTTGAGGATGGTTTTGTAACGCCGGATGCTATGGGTTATGCGGATCCAAAGGATAAAACCGTGATCGGGATTGAGATACATAGCGGAAGGAACAGAATCGTCCGCAGGATTTTTGAGCATATGAAATATGATGTTCGTGGTCTCGACAGGGTGATGTATGCTGGTCTTACAAAGAAGAACGTAACCCGTGGTAAGTGGCGATTCCTCAATGAAAGAGAAGTACGCCTGCTTAAGCATTTCAACAAAAGTGCGAAAAAATAATTGACCCCTCAAGGAAGGAATCGAATGAAACATAAACTGGAGATACTATCCGAAACGGATGATTATGTGGCCATCAATAAACCAGCGGGACTATTATCAATTCCCGACCGCGAGCAGTCAGAGCCATCCCTGAAAGATATACTCATTGCACGCTATGGTTCAATTCTTACCGTACATCGTCTTGATAAGGAAACCAGCGGTGTTATTGTATTTGCAAAGAATGAAACTACACATCGTTTTTTATCACAACAGTTTGAATCACGAGCCACCGAAAAATTTTATAATGGCCTTGTACTTGGCAGGGTATATGAAGAAGAGGGTATTATTGATGAACCTATTGGCGAACATCCGGCAAAGAAAGGTCTGATGACTGTTGTTAGGAAGGGCAAGCCTTCAATTACGGCCTTCCGTCTGCTGGATGCATTCTCACAATACAGTTGGATGGAATTCAAGATTCTTACCGGGCGTACACACCAGATAAGGGTTCACATGAAACATATGGGCCACCCAATAGTATGTGACCCATTATATGGTGATGGTAAACCTGTAATGCTTTCCGCGATAAAGAAGAAATATAAACTAGGTAAGGATGTACTGGAAGAGAAACCTTTGCTGAACCGCCTTGCTCTCCATGCACGAGAACTCCGCTTTACAGATATGACCGGCAATACAGTATCACTGGAGGCTCCTGTGCCCAAAGACCTTAGGGCTGTTCTTCAACAATTGGGAAAGCTTACCTAAGGTGTCTGACAGATGTTAAGCATATGTTCGAACATATATTCGAACAAGTTCCGAACATGTGTCAGACACTTAACTATTTAGTCTTTACCAGTTCCATTTTCTCAGGATTCCACAGCATGGCCTTATCCTGATGATAACTGTCATTGCATAATAATGCAGGAGCTGCGGCACGGTACCCGAACACAGCATCTTCAACTACTTTCCCGTTTTTCCTGATTGCTTCAAAGAAATTTACAAAATGGTCATATGGGCCACCTTCGTATCCTTTTTCTGCCTTGAAAGTATATTCCTCAGGCGGGAGTATACGCTTACGACCTGTGACGGGCGTGCCGGCTTTTTTCATTTGTTCAATGAAGAAAGGATCATCCGATTCAACAGCTTTATTTCTTTTGAGTGTTACATCATCCCATGTTATATCCATGGAACCTTCACTTCCTACAAGTTTCAAAAAAGTAGTGCCGCTGGTTCCATCAACAAAATTGCATCGGAGGGAAAGGTTGAATGCGGGATGAGCTTTGGCCTGTGGATAATCAAAAGTGCCAAGCAATACATCGGGGACTTCGCGACCATCCTTCCAATAACGGAGTCCACCAGACGAATATATTTTTTCGGGGCCAAATGAATCAGTTATAAAGTGCAGGCTTGAAAATAAGTGCACAAACAGATCTCCTGACATGCCGGTACCATAATCGGTATAATTGCGCCAGCGGAAAAAGCGGGTCTTGTCAAATGGACGTTTTGTTGTATTGCTGATAAACGTTTCCCAGTCGACAGTTTCAGGAGACGCGTCTGCCGGAATTGGATATTGCCAGGCACCGGTTGGAGAATGTCTTGCCCAGAAACCTTCGGCATAGTTCAATTCACCAATCGCACCATCTTTCAGTAACTCCTTTGCCTTTTCATTACCCAGTGAGGAAACCCCCTGACTACCCACCTGAAAAATTTTTCCTGTTTCCTTCTGTGCCTTAATTACAGCCGGCCCTTCACCAATGGAATGTACCATTGGCTTCTCACAGTAAACATGTTTACCTGCGCGCATCGCATCAATAGAAATCTGCTGGTGCCAATGGTCGGGAGTGGCAATGATCACCGCATCGATATCTTTCCGGCTGAGCATTTCCTTATAACTGCGGGTGGTGAAAAGATCAGCACCCCAGCGTGTTTTTGCTTCAGATAGCCTCCCCTTATAAAGATCACATACACCAATGATTTTGGTACCAGGCACTCTTAACGCAGTTATTGCATCCTGCACCCCCATGATGCCGGCACCAATCAGGGCAATATTTATAGTATCATTGGCTGCATACCCATTACGGTGTAGAATATTAAAAAATGCAGGTTCACGTTCTGTTGCCAGTACGGCCTGCCCTGTAGCAAGGGCAGCAGTTGCAGTAGCAAAATTCCGGATGAATTTCCTCCGGGAGGCATCTCTTTTGTTTGACATGCTTATAATATTTTCGGTTTAATTCAATTCCTTGATCTCGATTTTTTTCCATCTAACCTTTATACCACCACCATCGTGGATCTGCAACGCAATGAATCCGTTACCGGCCCCTATCTTTTCGTCTTTGATATTGACCATTTTATTCCCATTCAACCAGGTAGTCACTTCATCATTCACAACAAGGATGCGCATTTTATTCCAACCATTGGCATTAAGAAATTTTTCGGCTGCCGGTGTAGGTTTAATTAACCATCCCCTGCCGTATGATTCATAGATGCCCCCTGTATGATGATCGGGTGGAGCTACCTCAACCTGCCAACCGTTAATTTTTGTACCATCAATACTGGAGCGGATGAATACGCCACTGTTTCCGTTGGCTTCGAGTTTGAACTGAAGCCGCAATTCAAAATTTTTATATTGCTTATCGGTAGAAAGGTATCCATATTGATTATCGGGACCACTCTCACACACAAGGTTTCCATCCTCTACATACCATTTTTCAGTACCATGGATATTCCACCCGCTAAGGTCTTTCCCATTAAATAAAGATTTGAATTTTTGGGCTGTCGCAACTGTTGTGATGAAGAGTACGAGCAGCAGTAAAGCTGATTTTTTCATGGCTATAAATATTAATTGAAACTACAGAGGAATGCCCAGATATGTTACCTGATTTTTGTCATATACTTCCATCATTGCGGCTTTGCGGCTTTTTCAATGGCCTCCTTTTTTTCAGAGGGATCGGCCTGGGGCTCTTCCTGAATATTTTTCAAAACAGGTTTGTATTCAAAATGACTAACTATGGCATAATGGTCTGATCCGTTCTTAGGCAGCCGTTGCATATTTATCAGACCAAAATCAGCTGAGCAGAAAATATAATCCAGCGGGAAACTGATGAACCAGCTTTTAGCTGAAAAGGTACTATAGAAGCCGCGTCCGCGTCTTGGATCAAGCAGTCTGCTTGTTTTGCGGAATAATTCAGTTACATAGCTCCACGCTACATCATTCAGATCACCCATCACCATTACCGGCAGTTTTTCCTTTTCTGCCAAAAGTGCCACCTTCATGAGTTCTTTGTCTTTTGCAGTTGATCGATCATCTTCACCTGGTACGGGTGGCTTAGGATGGAGCCCCCATATTTTTATACGCTGGCCTGAAGGCAACACCGCAATCGTTTCAATGGATGGTACATCAGGATCTACCAGGTAATTTATTTTCCCTCCTTCCAGCGGCATTTTACTATAGAATAATAATCCATAGGTGTTATCCAATGGCATTTTGAGGGTATAGGGATATGCTTTATTCAATTTTTCATCCATTGCATCCTGCCATTTGAGGTCAGTTTCAAGGAGAAAAATGATATCTGGCTCATGCTCTTTTAGTTGTTGATAAAGGCGATCAAACTCCCTGTTTTCCTGCAGCACATTTGCACAAATCACTTTCACTTGATTTGCCCTGTAAGTGGAGACGATATCTTTCATTTCCTTTTCAGCAAAAGGCCAGTAAGGCCAAATCCTATATGCCAGGTAAATGATGGAAAGTGCCAATAAGATCATGGTGGAGAGGTGAAACCAGTTGCGGTATTCTCCAAACCAGAGAAGAGCAGCAAAAAAAGGGAGCAGCAGGAGGAATTTCTGGTACCTGGGATATTCGAATATGCGAAAAATCCAGTAGTCATCCCTTACAAAGGGCAACACTACAGCTATTATAAGTATCCACGATATGACAAGTAACACTCTCAACAGGAGTGGAAGATAATAATTCTGACCAATCGGTTATACTTATTGTTTAGGTTTGGAATTAAGTGGTGCACCCACTGCAATATCACAACGATGACCGGGTTGCCCATGTTTCGGATTCATGCCTGCTGCGGTAGCATCAGGTTTGGATTCGGCAGTTCCTGCAGTGATTGATGGTGTAAAGTTTGTGTTGACGACTGTATCATTAGAGAGGGCAGCGAGTGGCGCTGGCAGCGAGTTTGCAACCGGTGTTGTTGTTGCAGCCGGGCTTGATTTAGCTGCACTATTTAACGGGGCCCCAACAGCAATATCACAACGGTGGCCTGGCTCACCATGTTTAGGATTCATACCCGTTGCAGTTGCTGAGTTTGTATTGAGCTTTATTGGATTGGTATTTATTGGTGTGCTTGTTACAGCCGGGGAGCTGTTAGACTTTGTTGCAGGGGAGGAATTCAATGGTGCCCCCACTGCGATATCGCAGCGATGGCCAGGCTCTCCGTGTTTGGGGTTGAGTGCTGAGCCTGATGATGCACCAACAGGAACCTGTTGTGCGGCTGCAGGTGCATTCAGGGAAACTGTTGAAGATGCCTGTGTGCTATTTAAGTTTGCGGCTGGTGTGGCAAAGGACCTGAGGTTTGGTGCAGTTACACCGGGCAATGCAGGTAATGCACTAGCGGTGGAAGCGGTTCCTGGAAGTGGCTCACCTACACCGATATCACAGCGATGGCCCGGCTGGCCATGAGCAGGGTTTCGTTTAGCCGTGGCTACAGGACCTAATGCAGGAACAGCTGCATCAGAAGCTGGGGTTATTCCAGCAGCTGTAGCAGGGAGGGCCGGACTTGATGAGTAAGCTGAACCGCTGCTGTCAGGAATGGATTGATCACAAGCTATAATAAACATTGCGATCAGTGTGGTGGTACAGAGGGAAACCTTGTTCATACAAGAGGTTTAGGACTGACAAATTACAATAAATTATATGGAAAAGGAAATCCTGCCTGAAATAAGTTCCCCCTGCAAATTATCACCTATTCCCCTTTGTAAATATTTCCATCTTTCATTACAAATCGCACCCTGCCCATGGATTTGACATCTTTTGAGGGGTCGCCTTCAACTGCGATGATATCAGCAAGCTTTCCTTTTTCAATTGTACCTAACTGGTTGGTCACCCCCAGTAATTCAGCTGCCGAAAGTGTGGCTGAGCGAATGGCTTCCAATACCGGCATCCCAGCTTCATTCATGTAAACAAATTCCAGCCAGTTTTTTCCATGTGCGTAAACCCCTGCATCCGTACCGAATGCGATCTTAACCCCTGCTTTATAAGCTTTGGCAAAAGTTGATTGGATCTGCGGGCCCGTTGCCAGTGCTTTCGGAGTTACGATATCTGTATAATAGCCGGGAATCTTGGCGCTATCCCCAACCGATTTACCCGCGGTAATTGTTGGAACATACCAGGTCCCGAATTCTTTCATGAGGGCAATTCCTTCATCATCCATAAACGTTCCATGTTCAATAGAATTTACTCCCCCCCTGATAGCGCGTTTGATGCCTTCTGCACCATGCGCATGTGCCGCCACCATATAGCCATAATCTTTTGCTGCAGTTACAATAGCTTTTACTTCTTCCACAGTAAATTGAGCATTTGCACCATCTTTCGCCTGGCTTAAAACCCCACCAGTTGCTGTGATCTTAATGAGATCAGAACCATCTTTATAGCGCTGACGAACAGCCTGGTAGGCTTCCGATGCGCCGTTAATTACACCTTCCAGGGGACCCGGATTGCCCATCAGATCTTTCCGGTAACCATTTGTTGGATCAGCATGTCCGCCGGTAGTAGCAATAGACTTTCCAGCCGTGAATATTCTCGGCCCTCTCACCTTACCTGCTGCAATAGCATTGCGTAATGAAATATTGACCCCTGATCCTCCCAGATCACGAACTGAAGTGAATCCCGACATCAATGTTATGTCTGCGTATTGAAGTGATTCAAAAGCTATATCAACAGGATTCTTGATAAATCTGTCAGCAGTTGCTCCTTTTCTTGTTTCACTCTCTATATGAACATGCATATCAATAAGTCCCGGCATCACGGTAAATTTCTTTAGATCAATGACCTTATCTGATCCGGTGCCTTTTGTATAACCCGTAACAACATCCGAAATCTTTTTTCCCTCCACTATTATAGTCATAGAAGAGAGTATCCTTCCGGAATTAACATCAATCAATTGCCCGCAGTGAAGCAAAGTTTTCTGCGCATGCAGAGCATTCAAAACAAATAAAAGCAATAGAAGAAGGGAGTATTTTCTCATACAGCAGTTGGTTTCTTTTAATACGTAACTTACAAAAAAATACCCGGTGCAATGCATCCGGGTATTTTAAAATTGTAGATGTACCACTTAAAATCAATCCAGATCGGGCTGAGGAGTATAGCGCAGATAAGGCTTTACTACTTTAACCCCTTTTGGAAATTTCCGGATAGCATCTTCAGTACTAACAGCAGGTACAACAATTACATCATCCCCCGCCTTCCAGTCTGCCGGCGTTGCAACACTATAATCGGCCGTAAGCTGTAGGGAATCAATCACCCTTAATACTTCATAAAAATTTCTTCCTGTTGACGCCGGATAGGTTATCGAGAGTTTAAGCTTCTTATCAGGGCCAATGACAAACAATGACCGAACAGTAGCAGTTGCTGATGCATTCGGGTGGATCATATCATACAACTCCGCTACTTTTTTATCTTCATCAGCAATGATCGGAAAATCAACGGTACAATGCTGGGTTTCATTGATATCATTACGCCAACCGAAATGCTTATCAATAGGATCAACACTAACCGCCATCACCTTCACATTGCGTTTTGCAAACTCCTCCCTGAGTTGTGCAGTGCGTCCTAATTCTGTTGTACAAACAGGGGTATAATCGGCAGGATGCGAAAAAAGTACGCCCCAGCCATCGCCCAGGAATTCATAAAAATCAATTTCCCCTTCTGTAGTTACGGCTTTAAAATTGGGCACCGTATCGCCTAATCGTAAACTCATATGATAATTTTTAAAACTTGATGGGATGCTAATTTAATAAAAACCTACTAATTTTATAGGTTTCTATTTTTTAATCCCCCCGCTTTATTGATGCTTTCTTTGCCGAATTGGTTCTTGACCGAATCAATTGCTTTGTACAGATCTGATTTCCTGTCAATATCCTGGAAAAGATTAGTTTGTTTTGCTTCAGCAGTAAGTTCGCTTAACCGCACCCCTAAAAGCCTGACTGCATAACCTTTTCGGTAGAGTTGTCGAAATAAAGACCTTGCCTGGGGAATTAGTTCGTCATCGTAAAAGGTATAAGGGATGGTTGTTTGTCGGGAGGTTGTTTCAAAATCAGGATAGCGGATCTTAACGGCGATGCATCCCGCGAGCTTATTTTCCTGGCGAAGTTCATAGGCGATCTTTTCCGTCATCCTCACAAGTTCGGCTTCCAGATATGAAAGATCTGTAATATCCGTTTCATATGTATTCTCCGTTGACACTGATTTAGCTTCCTGGTATGGATTAACTTCTCCGGTATGCCTGCCATGAGCCTTATTCCAAAGTTCTGGTCCTAATTTTCCCAGCTGACGGTGCAGCATATCGGGATTGGCTAAACGCAGTTCGCGGATTGTTTCAATCCCTAATTGAAGAAGTTCCCTATTTGTTTGATCACCCACACCGGGGATCTTGCTGACTTTCATCTGGTCCAGAAATTCTATCTCTTTGCCGGGTTCAATATATAGATAACCATTTGGCTTAGCGGCATCAGTTGCGATTTTAGCGATCATTTTGTTGACACCCATTCCGAAGGAAATAGGTAGTCCGGTAGCTTTCATGATTTGCTCCCTCAATTGGAGTGTCCATTGGAGTGGCCGGAAAAATTTTTCCATACCAGTGAGGTCAATATAAAACTCATCAATCGATGCTTTTTCAAATAGCGGCGCAGCCGCGCCAATGAGGTCAGTAACGATTCGTGAATACCGGCTGTATTCACTCCTTGTACCACTTACCACTTTAAGGTGTGGGCATATTCGAAGGGCGGTCTTCATCGGCATTGCAGAGTGAACACCATATTTTCTTGCTTCATAACTGCAAGCCGCAACCACTGATCTGTCACCGGTTCCACCTACCGCCAGGGGCAGCCCTTTCAGTGTAGTATCATTAAGACACTCCACTGATACAAAAAATGCATCGAGGTCAAAATGAGCAATTAGTCGCGTTGGGATTGACATAATCAAAAGTAAGGGTGTGAAATGAAAAAAGTTATTTTGCAACCGATTTCATTAAATCTGGTTAAAAGTGAAAGAGTTGAACGATCCTATTGAGATCATGCGGCGGCAACTTACCGGACTCAATCCCGTTGGGGAGGAGGCATGGGAGGAATTCAGTTCAATATGGGTACCGGTCACCTTTAAACGAAAATCGGTGATCACTGCAGCAGGAGAAGTTGAGAAATATTTACCCAACTCAACAGTGAAAATGGGCTAAGCGAATTTCTGCAATGGCAGAGAAAATTGATCCTGCTGATTGGTAAGGCGGAAAATATTGACCCGAATGCTATCAGGGTACCCGTTTCTATAGCCCCTTACCTTAAGTTAAAACTGGGTAACATGCTGATGTTTATAGTTGCCCATAACAAGAGGCATTGGTTGCAGATTGAAAATCTACTGGAAAGGTATCCGGCACATCAATCCATATAAATATCCAATAGTCCATCCGGTATATCAAGTACCACTTCTTTCTTTTTCTGGTCAATCTTGAGGAGTGTATCCGGATGAACCGGAATAAGAGCTTCCTTACCATTCAGATCGATCCGGCAGAGCACCTGGTGGGGTTGTTCAATGACTTCAAGTATCTCACCTATACTTTTCCCATCAGATATAATATGGAATCCAAGTAATGAAATTGGAGAAGATTTTGATGCATAGCGATGGAAATCTTCTTCCGGCAGCCAAGCTTCTTTCTGTGTAAGTTTCTGTGCAGCTTCACGGGTGAGCACACCATCCAATTTCAGATATATCTCCGATTCATTTTTCGCTTTTGCCTCAATTATGAAATAAGGCAGAAATTCCCCTTTTCGCAATTCCAGAAAAATGATCTCAAGCCCTTTGAGGGCCGTTTTTTTGCCAAGGGCATGCTTCAGTACAATTTCACCATGGATACCATGGGTTGCTACTATTTTACCGATATTATTATAGTGCATAAGATTTCATAAAAAAGTCCCGATGCAGGCACCGGGACTTTTATTTAGAGCTTTTTTGTCAATTACTCAGCAGCGCCGCCTTCCTGACGAGGTTGGGGTCTTCTGTTGGTAGTTGGATAACGGCGCACCTGGCGCTGTTGCCTATGCTCGTCGCTACGCTTCTTCAACTGAGCTTCGTGTTCTTTGTGCCATACTTCAAACTTCTGCATAGCTGTAACATCATCGAACAAGCCCAGTTTCACGCCACGCAGCAGGTGCTTAAGGTACAATACACCTTTGAAAGACAGGATCCGTCGAACGGTATCAGTTGGTTCTGCACCCTTGTGCAGCCAATCGAGCGCGC
The DNA here is from genome assembly GCF_000814325.1 of Flavihumibacter sp. ZG627. GTDB lineage: Bacteria > Bacteroidota > Bacteroidia > Chitinophagales > Chitinophagaceae > Flavihumibacter. The sequence goes on from NZ_JPHF01000004.1 coordinate 374,062, forward strand.
GCTGGCGATCTAACTGAATTGACGCTGGAACTGTCAGGGGGTTGTAAGTACCGATCTTCTGGATGAATTTACCATCCCTCGGTGCACGTGCGTCCGCCACTACTATGAAGTAGAATGGTCTTTTCTTGGAGCCGTGACGCTGCAATCTCATTTTAACTGGCATCGTAAATAAAAATTTAAATGCGTGAACAAATAGGGTTAACGTTGATAAGGACTGCAAAAGTAGCAATCCGAAGCTTATCTGCAAACTAAAATATTATTACCAAATGATGATATTTACCTGCGGCCCAATCCGCCTAATCCGGGCATCTTACCCCCCATTGGCATCTTATTCATCATTTTCATCATATCTTTCATTTGCTCGAACTGCTTCATGAAAGCATTCACATCAGCAATATCCTTGCCACTCCCTTTGGCGATACGTTTACGCCTGCCGGTGTCGATTGTATCCGGATTAGCCCGCTCAAAGGGTGTCATTGAATTGATCATCGCTTCAATACCTTTGAATGCATCATCACTGATATCGATATCTTTTATTGCCTTTCCAACACCCGGTATCATTCCTAGCAGGTCCTTGATATTTCCCATTTTCTTGATCTGCTCGAGTTGTTGCTTAAAGTCTTCAAAGTCGAACTGGTTTTTACGGATCTTTTTCTCCAGCTTTTTTGCCTGCTCTTCATCAAACTGTGCCTGTGCTCGCTCAACAAGGGTTGTGATGTCACCCATACCAAGGATTCGCTGAGCCATCCTTTCCGGATAAAACACATCCAGTGTATCCAGTTTTTCGCCGCTGCTTACAAATTTGATCGGTTTATTTACCGTGTATTTAATTGAAAGTGCCGCACCACCGCGGGTGTCACCATCGAGTTTCGTAAGCACAACGCCGGAAAAATCCAATCTTTCATTGAACGCTTTTGCAGTATTTACTGCATCCTGTCCGGTCATTGAATCCACCACAAAAAGGATCTCGTTGGGATTTATGGCCTTTTTAATATTTGCCACTTCTGTCATCATGGTTTCATCGATGGCGAGGCGACCCGCAGTATCAATTATTACCACATTTTTATTAAGGCTCCGCGCCCGGGCCACAGCTTTTGTGGCAATATCAACTGCATCTTTATTGTCGGGCTCACTGAATACTTCTACGCCCACCTGTGCTCCCAGAACCTGCAGTTGGTCAATGGCCGCCGGCCGGTAAATATCGGCTGCAACCAGCATCGGGTTAAGTCCTTTTTTGTTTTTTAGATAGCTGGCCAGTTTCCCACTGAATGTTGTTTTACCAGAACCTTGCAATCCTGCTATAAGGATCACAGCAGGATTGCCTTTGCTGTTAAATTCACTCTCCGTTCCACCCATAAGTTCTACCAGCTCGTCTTTTACGATCTTGACCATCAACTGGCCGGGACTTACTGCGGTAAGCACTTTTTCGCCCATTGCTTTCTCCCGGATCCTATCCGTGAATTCTTTGGCGATTTTATAATTGACGTCAGCATCAACAAGGGCACGACGGATATCTTTAACTGTTGCCGCAACGTTAAGCTCTGTTATCCGACCCTCTCCTTTTATCTGTTTAAAGGCCGATTCGAGCCTCTCACTTAATGATTCAAACATACCGGGTGTTTTATTCCAATTAGTAGCAAAAAATTAAGGTGAACTAAATGTTCACCTTAAAATGGATTGCAAATATACTTTAAGCAATTTGATTACACACCTAGGTATGTCCGCAACTGTTTAGACCTTGAATTGGTTTGGAGTTTGGTGATGGCTTTGTCTTTGATCTGCCTTACCCTCTCTCTTGTGAGATTAAATTTTTCTCCAATATCTTCGAGGCTCATTGGATGATCTACCCCGATTCCAAAAAAGTAGCATATAACTTCCTTCTGACGCTCCGTTAATACCTGCATACTGCGATCTATTTCCTGTTTCAGACTTTCATCATGTTCAATATTTTTATCGGTGCGCTCAGCATTTGGATTTTCCATGGTATCCATCATGGTATTATCTTCCCCATCAGAAAGGGGCGTATCCATACTTACATGCCTTGCAGAGATACCAAGCGAAGCAGAAACCTCTTCGGTTTCCAATTCCAGATATTCAGCCAGTTCTTCAGGAGATGGCTCGCGTTCATATTCCTGCTCCAGCATCTGGTAGGCCTTCTGTATGCGGTTGGTGAGCCCAACTTTATTCAATGGCAACCGAACTATACGACTTTGCTCCGCAAGTGCCTGCAGAATACTCTGGCGAATCCACCATACGGCATAGGAAATGAATTTGAATCCCCTGGTTTCATCAAAACGCTGTGCCGCTTTGATCAACCCGAGATTACCCTCATTAATGAGATCGGGAAGTGATAGTCCCTGGTTCTGATATTGTTTTGAAACCGATACAACAAATCGAAGGTTTGCCCGGGTTAGCCGATCCAGCGCGCGCTGGTCGCCCTGACGGATTAGATGAGCCAGCCGGACTTCCTCTTCCGGACCGATAAGTTCTACTTTCCCGATCTCCTGCAGGTACTTTTCCAGGCTCTGGGATTCCCGGTTGGTGATAGATTTCGTGATCTTGAGTTGACGCATACTCATAGGTGGTGGTTTGAGGTTTATTTTCTAAGGTTTGTGGTTCGGTATTGCTAAAACGAATAAATGAGTAAAATCTTGCATAAGCCGGTATTACCCATTCCGGTCAACTCGCTACAGCAATTTAACATTAGCCTACGCCTTTTCCAAAAAAAGCTTGTGTAAAACGCTGCATTTCAGTGTTTTTACGGGGTTTTTGTATAGTTTCAAGGCCAGCTCCCTTTAACAAAAAATACTTCAGGTATTATTTTGCAGCGTCATATTATTTTCTATTATTGCATTGATTGTAATCCCTTAAGACAGATATTGATTGGAGAATGAGTAAGAAACTAAAGTATACGCTGGAATATCCCGTGAGGTGTTCACCTTCTATTCTATATGAATTTTTGAGCACACCGGCCGGCTTGCAGGAATGGTTTGCTGATAAAGTTGATGAAAGAGACCAGGTGTTCAGCTTTTCATGGAATGGGTCGATAGATAAAGCAGAAGTTCTTGAAAGTGAAGAAAATAGTTTTATCCGTTTTCACTGGCTCCACGCACCTAAAGAAGAGTTTTTTGAGTTCAGAATTGAGAAATCAGAAGTTACCAATCAAACCATTTTGGTGATAAATGATTTTGCAGATAAGAAAGAAATCAAAGACCAGAGCCAGTTGTGGGGCTACCAGGTTAAGGACCTGTTCCATCGTCTCGGAAATTAATCTTTCAGTAAATCCATCCAACTACTGAACCCTTTCAGCAGGAATGAAGGCGCTAGTTCATAATTGGCTACTGGTAATATCAGTGCCAGTTTAATGTATTCGTTCATTTCTGCAATACGGGTAAGTTCCGTTGGATGCAATTCTGAGAGCAACCTGTAATTATCGCTTCCAAAATGATGCTCCCACGGTGATGGATGAACGCATAAATGGGTTGCTGCTGGCGATCTATCTATATTTTTTACCACTTTATCTTTAAAATTCCCAGACACTTGTAATGTCACGGAGAAGAAATTTCCCCACCAGAATAAATGACGTATAGCAAGCGTAGCTCCTGGATCGAACACACGGGGAAAGTCGAGCATTACCCACGGTAATTCGCGGTATTGTTCTCCCCTTGAAATTTTTGGAGATTGTTTGCTGACTTCGGGAGGCAGCCTCGATTTATTTTCATTTATATAGTGTGTCTCATACCTGCTAATTGCCCCGAACATTTCGATGATCGATTTAATAGCACTGTTCTTCGTTAAAATGATGTCAGGATCCTGAACCATTTCCCTTTCCTTTGGGGAAAGCTGTATTTTTACCGCATCCATTGAATAAAGTTATCCAAAAACATTCCTCCACGCTGTGATAAAAAAACTCGATAAACTTATCCTCAAAGCCTTTATTGGGCCTTTTATCGCTACTTTTTTCATTACTGTATTTGTGCTTGTACTTCAGTTTTTCTGGCTTTACATTGATGATTTTGTTGGCAAGGGACTTGATCTGTTTACTATAGGGCAGGCAATCATTTATGTAGGGGCCACTGTTGTTCCACTGGCACTTCCCCTTGCCGTGTTATTATCATCTATCATGACCTTCGGAAACCTGGGAGAAACATTTGAACTGGTAGCGATAAAGTCTGCCGGTATACCTCTCCTGCGATTTATGCGGCCAATCATGTTTGTAAGTTTACTATTGTGTGGAGTAGCTTTCATGTTCAATAATTATCTTCTGCCGGTATCCAATCTCAAACTAAACCGGCTTAAATATGATATTATCAATAAGAAGCCTGCTTTTGATCTTAGAGAGGGCGCATTCTATACAAACATTCCGGGTTATGCCATTAAGGTGGGAAAAAAAGAAGCAGATGATTCAACCTTAAGGGATATCATCATTTTTGAGAAGGATTATAATCTACAGGACAATATTATCATAGCAAGGAAAGGAATCATGAAGGTTTCTGACGATAAGCGATTTCTTGAATTCAAACTCATGGATGGGTGGCGTAATACGGAAAGGGGTTCCCGAATGTCAACAAACACTGAGTATATAAGGCTTGGTTTTAAGGAGTTCAAGAAGGTGTTCGACCTTAGCAGTCTTCAGCTCACTAAAACGGAGGACAGCTTATTCCGTGATAATTATCAAATGCTAAGTGTCCGCCAGTTAGACAAAGCAATTGACTCATTGGAAACAATACATGATTTCTTCCGAAAAAAGATGATGACGGAACTTTCTTCTTCAATCCCCTTTCTACTTCATCTGGATACTGGTTATCGGAAACCAACAACCGAAGTTGCGGTTAAGTCGAGTAAAGATATAATTGCTGACACCATGTTTCCGGGTGTTAATGAAAGAGTGATATCTCAGCTCTCTGTTATCAAAAGCACACTGGAGATCAATAAAAGTGAATATGAGAATCGTTCCAAAAGTCTTCGTTTACACAAGATGGTATGGCATGAAAAATTCACCATGTCACTCGCCTGTTTTGTATTATTCCTGATAGGTGCCCCACTGGGTTCCATTATTCGGAAAGGCGGTATTGGAACGCCCCTGGTTTTCGCAGTGATATTCTTTGTGATATTTTTCCTGCTCAATAATTTCGGTAAAAAATTTGTGAAAGAAGCCGTGCTTGCGCCGGGATGGGGTATGTGGTTGGCAACATATATCCTATTACCCATTGGTGTATTTCTTGTATATAAGGCAATGCACGATTCGCAATTGTTCAACAAGGAGTTCTATTTCAGGACCTTCCGTAAGATCAGGCCCTGGTTTGAACGAATAAAAATTAGTCGCGGTGCTCCAGAACCGCAGTAACTTTAAAAAAATCAGTAGCATGAAATCAAATCCACAATCAAGGCGAGCATTTCTTCTTAATGGCACCAAGGCTTCTCTTGCATTCAGCATTGGAAGTACGGTAATTGGAAGTAGTCTATTGACCTCCTGCAAAACGGCCTCCAAGAACATTGCCAATCCATTCGTTACAGGTTTTGAGCAAAAGCCCTTACCCTACGATTACAAAACACTAGAGCCATATATCGATGCGCAAACAATGGAGATTCATTACACCAAACATGCGGCTGCATATACAAAGAACCTGAATGATGCAGCAATCGCAGAAGGAATTGATCGTTCCAAACCCCTGGAGCAGATTTTTGGAGGTATATCAAGAATGTCTGAGAAACTGCGAAATAATGCTGGTGGTCATTATAATCATGAATTGTTCTGGCAAAGTATGCGCGCTTCCCGGTCAGACAACAAACCGGGCGGAAGCCTGGCTTCCGCTCTGGAAAGTAAATTTGGATCCTTTGCTAATTTTAAATCAGTGTTCTCAGAAGCCGGGAAGAATCGTTTTGGCAGTGGCTGGGCATGGCTGGTACTTATGGGTGATAAGCAGCTCATCGTGACATCCACCCCAAACCAGGACAATCCTCTTATGGATGTGGCAGGCACAAGAGGTATTCCTTTGCTGGGGCTCGATGTGTGGGAGCATGCCTATTACCTGAAATACCAGAACAAGCGTGCAGATTATATTGACAACTGGTGGAATGTTGTGAATTGGGAATATATCCAGCAACGCTTTGATATGGCCATGAAATAATGGAGACGCAGAAAGAGAATTTCAGGGTACAGCAATGGGTGGTATTGGTAGCCGTTATATTATTTGGTCTTAAGATCGCCGCCTATTTTCTGACCCGCTCGGTTTCAATCCTCACAGATGCACTTGAAAGTACAGTGAATGTGATCTCTGGTTTCATCGGGCTATATAGTCTGTATGTTGCTTCCAAGCCCCGTGACATGGATCATCCTTACGGTCATGGAAAAGCTGAATTTATTTCAGCAGCAGTTGAAGGAACATTGATAATGATTGCCGGACTCATCATTATTTATGAGTCAATAAATAATTTCATACACCCACACCAACTTAAGCAGCTTGATACCGGTATGATACTGGTTGCAATTGCAGGAGTGGTGAATTATATAATGGGTTATATAGCAATAAGGCGTGGCCGAAAAAACAATTCACTGGCGCTCATGGCAAGCGGCAGGCATCTTCAATCAGATACATATTCTACCATCGGAATACTGATTGGAGTAGCATTAATATGGTTCACCGGTATACAGCTGATAGATAATATTGTGGCGATGATCTTTGCCTTTATCATCATATTTACCGGATACCGGATCTTGCGTGAATCTCTTGCCGGTATTATGGATGAGGCTGATGAAGAGTTACTGGGAAAGATGGTGGACACCCTCAATAAAGAGCGGCGAATACATTGGATAGACCTCCATAATTTGCGGGTCATCAAGTATGGAAGTATTCTTCATGTTGACTGCCACCTTACTGTTCCATGGTACCTGAATGTACGGGAAGCTCATGTAGAAGTGGAAGCTTTGAGCAAACGCATAAGAGAAGAATTCGGAGATACCATTGAGCTATTTGTACATTCTGACGGATGCCTGGAATTTTCCTGCCCAATCTGCGCAAAAGCTGATTGCACCGTCAGGAAACATCCCTTTGAAAAAAGAATTGAGTGGACTATTGAGAACATATTATCAGATGAAAAACATAAGCTTCCCGGCACATCGGATGCTTTGAATAAATCCACCTAAATTAGTGGCGATAAAAAGACGAACATGAACGCATGGAAAGAATACCAGGAACAACATAAAGAAAGGTTTCTGAACGAGTTACTCGAATTATTGAGAATTCCCAGTGTTAGTGCCCGAAGTGAGCACAAAACAGATATGGTCAAATGCGCCGAAGCAGTGAGGAGCAGTCTTAATAACGCGGGGGCAACCAAAGTAACTATTTATGAAACTCCGGGGCATCCTATTGTATACGGCGAGCTGATAACTGACCCCGCAAAGCCCACTGTACTGGTATATGGTCATTATGATGTTCAGCCGCCAGATCCTCTGGAGCTCTGGAACAGCGGCCCCTTTGAGCCTGTAATAAAAGATGGGAAGATCTATGCAAGAGGAGCCTGTGACGATAAAGGCCAGTTCTATATGCATGTGAAAGCAATGGAAACAATGGTGGCGGGTGGCGAGATGCCGACCAATATTAAGTTTCTGATTGAAGGTGAAGAAGAAGTTGGATCCCCTAACCTGGCTGAATTTGTGAAAGCCAATAAAGGTCTGCTTGATGCAGATGTTATCCTGATCAGTGATACAGCCATGATCAGTATGGATACCCCTTCCATTGATATTGGCGTGCGTGGTTTATCATATATAGAAGTTGAAGTAACCGGGGCAAACCGCGATCTGCATAGTGGAGTTTATGGAGGAGCTGTAGCTAACCCAATAACCATCCTGGCACAGATGATTGCTTCACTGCATGATGAAAATAATCATGTTACTATTCCCGGTTTTTATGATGACGTGGTGGAAGCAACAACGGAAGAAAGGGAACTGATGGCGAAAGCTCCATTTAATGAGGACGATTTCAGGAAAGACCTGGGTGTGAAGGCACTATGGGGTGAAAAAGGATATACCACTAATGAGCGCACAGGCATACGCCCCACCCTTGAGCTTAATGGAATATGGGGTGGCTATACAGGTGAAGGTGCTAAAACTGTACTTCCCTCAAAAGCATATGCAAAGATCTCCTGCAGGTTGGTTCCAGACCAGCAGAGTGACAAGATCACTAAATTGCTGATAGATCATCTGCTTTCCATCGCTCCTGATAATGTAAGTGTAAAAGCTTCACTACACCATGGCGGCGAACCATACATGACACCAATAGATTCGGATGGCTATAAAGCGGCTGCTAAGGCCATAGAGGCCACTTTCGGCAAGAAGCCCATTCCCGTTCGGGGGGGTGGAAGTATTCCTATCTGCGCACTTTTCGAAAAAGAATTGGGACTTAAGATCGTATTTATGGGATTTGGACTGGATAGTGATAATCTGCATTCTCCCAATGAAAAATATGACCTTGTAAACTATTATAAGGGCATAGAGACCATACCCTATTTCCATACCTATTTCGCAGAATTGCTGGAACATTAAAAACTGATAAAGCCAATTATTCAGTAATTAAATGGAAAAAATCAGACTCGACAAATATCTTTGGTCCATCCGCCTTTTCAAGACCCGGAGTATAGCTTCGGAGGCTATTGATAAGGGGAGGGTAAAAATGGACGGAGTTGCGGTGAAGGCATCCAGGGCCGTAGCAATAGGTGATGAATATGAGGTCAGGACCGAGGCCCGCAAATGGGTAATCAGGGTGGCTGACCTTCTCAGCAAACGTGTACAGTACAGCGAGGCCATTAAATTCTATGAAGACCTTACTCCTGAGGAAGAACTGGAAAGAATAAGCTTCCAGGCAGCCAGCTTTCATACCGGAAAGCGGTTGAGCAAAGTAGGCAGGCCCACCAAGAAAGATCGCCGCGATATGGACAATTTTACCACAGAAGACTGATATACCTAATATACCTGATTTTCTTCCCATCTGCCCCGGTACAGAGTTACCCCTAAGGCTGATAAAAGTCAACCCATGACACTCTTCAAGTCATGATTTAGGGCTTCCCATAAGGATATTTTTGTGACGGTGATAAGATCATGTAAGCCTTCGGCTACAGGAAATCCACAGCTTAATGCAGCTGATTTTCGGGTACTGGAACTGAACTGATCATCAACCCAAGCAGGAATAAGGAAACAATAAACTGAGCGAAATCAGATGTATTTATCTATTAATTGGAAAGTTATGACCATTCAGATAGCTGAAACCCGACACCTTAAGGAAGTACAGCAGGATTTTAATAACTACTTTCCTTTCCTGAAGATCGAATTCTTCCGGAAACAGCATGGTGTTGAAAAACCTTCACCCGCGCAGAGGATGTTTGCTCATACCCTGAAGATTGGAGATGTGCGTATTACCAAAGAGGAAGGTGAACTGGAGGTGGAACCTGCAATGACAGTAGCTGAACTTGAACAGAATTTATGGAAGCGGTTTGGTTTGGCAGTGCAGGTATTCCGAAAGTCTGGCAATCTCTGGCTGGAAACAACTATGACTGACAAATGGACACTTCGCCAACAGAATGATCATGGCCGTGAGATAAGCAGTCCTAACAATACTAACCCTAAACCTGCTGCTGCTGAGGATTTCGAATTGCAGCGGGGAGAAGACTAATAACGGTCAATTATATATCAGGTGGCTCAGTATAATAAATTACTGAGTTTGGCAAGATCAGTAATGCGGATCTTGCCTTCTTTTATTTCAATAAGTTTCTCCGATTTAAAATCGCTCAGCGTCCGGATAAGTGATTCAGTTGCTGTACCAACATATTGGGCTATATCTTCCCGGGAAATGTCGATGGGCACAGGTTCTGATCCGGCGTTAAATTTATGCTGGATATCTACCAGGGCCTTGGCCACCCGTTTGCGCAGAGAGTCATAGGCCAGGTGAAGAAGGCGGTCTTCCTTATCTTTTACATTCCCGGTAATGAGCTTTATGAATTTGCCTGCTATGGTCATATCATTGAATACAGCCTGCAGGAAATCCTCGCGTGGAATCATAGCCAGCTCTGCTTCTTCCAGTACTTCAGCGGTATCTTCATAAGTGCTGTTCTCCAGTAAAGCAACATAACCTATATAATCACCCGTACTATACAGATTGGTTATATATTCCTTACCATCCTCATGCAGGCGGTATGCCTTCACCTTACCGGATTTTAAATAGTATAGGTATTTAGGTCTTTTACCCTCACTGTAGACCTGCTGTCTTTTTGAAAGAAATTCTGTCTCATATTGTTCCGGATCCATATGCATGAATCCCGATTCCTTAAGATCCTGCATAAGTTCATTCATCCCCTTTTCTGTACCTGTATATTTATGCTGAAGTATATCCTGCTTCTTCAGGCGGATCTCTATTGCATTAAGTAATTCTATATCATCGAAAGGCTTTGTAATAAAATCGTCGGCTCCCATTTCCATTCCTTTCCTGAAATCACTTCTCTCCACTTTGGCCGTAAGAAAGATGAAAGGCACATGCTCCGTTTCGGGATTCTTTCGCAGGAGATGTAGTACTCCGTAACCATCAAGCTCGGGCATCATAATATCGCAAACTACCAGATCAGGCTTCTCAACAAGGGCGAGCTCCACTCCTTTTTTGCCATTCTCGGCTGTAAAGGCATGGTATCCCCCCAGTGTGAGTATTTCAGCAATATTTTCACGGATCTCATTGTGGTCGTCGATGATCAGAATACGTTTCATCCCGAGTATTTAAATTGAAAAAGTTGCAAAATGTTTGATTTGCAGCCTCAAATAAACGAAAATGCGGTGATTGAGAAAAATCAGTTCCTACCCTGAATCTAATCACTACCACTGAAAACGCTTAAATTTAGTTTAGCGCAAAATATTTTGGGTGCCTATAGCTGTAAATAAAATGACCGCCTGTTATCACTGCGGAGAAGATTGTATTGATGGTTATATTCTTCATGAAGAACAACCATTCTGTTGTGAAGGCTGCAAAACCGTATACCAACTTCTAAGCCACAATGGGCTCTGTGATTACTATGACCTTAACGCCAACCCGGGCCAGAGCCTTCGGAAGCCAATCAGAAAAGACAAATTCTCTTACCTTGAAGACGATAAGATCCAGCAACAATTAATAAGCTTCAGGAATGAAGAACAGACTCATATTAATTTTTACCTTCCACACATTCATTGCAGTTCCTGCCTTTACCTTCTTGAAAACCTGCATAAGCTTAACAGGGCTGTTGTACGAACCACTGTAAATTTTTCACAAAAGGAGGTTGATATCATTTTTAATCATGGCAAAACAAACCTACGCGAAGTAGCGGAATTGCTCACCAATATTGGATATGAACCATATATTTCACTTAACCAGCTGAAGGATAAAAAACCGCGGTTGCCAAGAACGATGATCTATCAACTTGGTGTTGCGGGCTTCTGTTTTGTGAATATCATGCTGATGAGTTTCCCGGAATACCTGGGACTTGAATCTGCTGAGAAGCACCTGCAATACGCCTTCCGATATCTTAACCTTATTCTTGCTTTACCCGTACTCCTCTTCAGTGCCCAACCTTTTTACGAATCAGCCTGGAAAAGCCTGCAGCACCGGTTTCTGAATATTGACGCGCCCATTGTGCTCGCTATATGGGTAACCTTTTTCCGAAGCATTTTTGAGGTACTTACAGATACCGGCAGTGGTTATTTCGATTCTTTTGCCGGAATTGTTTTCTTCATGCTTATTGGTCGCGTATTACAGGATAAAACTTACCAGCAATTATCTTTTGAGCGCGACTATACCGCATATTTTCCCATTGCTATCACGGTACTTAAGGAGGATAAAGAATTACCTACCGCGCTGCCCGATATCAAAGCCGGTGATACTTTACTTATACATAATGAAGAACTGGTTCCTGCAGATGGTATTCTAACCCGGGGAAAAGCTTTTATCGATTATAGTTTTGTGACTGGTGAATCATTACCTGTTCTTAAGGAAATGGGGGAGATCATTTACGCGGGGGGCAAACAAACAGGTGGTAATATGGAACTACTTGTAGTAAAAGAAGTATCACAAAGCTACCTAACACGGTTGTGGAACCAGGGCGATGAAAAATCAACGGAAGAAAAAGGGGTATCATTTGTACATCTGCTAAGCAGGTATTTCACCTATATAGTATTTACCATCGCAACTATCAGTGCGATTTACTGGAGCATATTTGACAGCAGCCGAATCTGGCCGGCAGTTACAGCAATATTGATCATAGCCTGTCCATGTGCACTTCTCCTGTCTAACAGTTTCACCAATGGGAATATCCTTAGAATCCTGGGGAGAAATAAGCTTTACCTGCGCAATGCCCAGGCCATTGAGGAAATGGCGACCATTGACCATATAGTTTTTGATAAAACCGGAACACTTACCACTACCCAGCAGCATGATATCGCATTTGAAGGAGAACCTCTTTCCAAAGTTGATCGGGAAGCTGTTTCAGCGCTGGCCTCTCAATCGGGGCATCCACTCAGCAAAGCCCTGGTAAAGCAACTAGGCAGAAACCACCTTACAGTTGAGGGATTTCGCGACCATACCGGTAAGGGCATTGAGGGTATGGTCAATGGTGTTTTATATGCGCTAGGCTCCCATACTTATTTAACGGGACAAGAAGGCAGCTCTGAAGGAACCAGGGTTTACCTGGCCAAGGGAAAAAGCATATGTGGCTATTTCAGTTTCCGCAATCATTACCGCGATACGGTGTATGAGTTGCTTCGTGACCTGCGTACAGAACATAAAATTTCTGTTATTTCAGGAGATAATCCAGGCGAAAGACAGGCATTAGAAAAACTTGCAGGCCGGAACACTACCATTCTTTTCAACCAGAAACCACATGATAAACTTGCCTATATCAAACACCTTCAGAGGCGGGGTAAGAAAGTCATGATGGTTGGCGATGGACTTAATGATGCCATTGCCATGCGTGAAAGCAACCTGGGGATTGCGTTAGCAGAAGATACCAACAGCTTTACTCCTGCAAGTGATGGCATTATGGAGTCAATGCAACTGGGTAAACTTCATCGCTTCATCAAACTGAGCAGAGCAAACAGGATGATCGTTATGGCGAGCTTTGTTATGAGCATTGTTTATAATATAATAGGGCTTTCCTTCGCGGTTCAGGGTGATCTAAGCCCGCTGGTTGCAGCCATTCTTATGCCTGCCAGCTCTCTAAGTATCATTGCACTCACTTTTAGCGCTACCAATCTCACCGCCAGGTGGCTTAAACTATGACGGTGAGTAAAATCACCTGAATTTGTGAGTATGATCATAATTCTCACTATGCGCTGAAGATACTTTTACAAAAATTTACCAGGCATGGGTGTAATCATATTGCTTCTAATTGCAAGTATCGCTGTTGCGGCGATATTCCTGCTCGGATTTATATGGAGCGTCAAAGACGGTCAATATGAAGATGAGTTTTCTCCTCCGGTCAGAATGCTATTCGATGATAAACCCGGCAATGATAGTCCAGAAAAATAACCTGATAAACAGTCCCTCTTATGCAGATTGAAAAGTTCAGTTACGACAACAAGATCGTTAAATGGTTCGCCTTTGCTACCATGTTATGGGGCATTGTGGGAATGCTGGCTGGCCTCTGGGCCTCCATCTCCTTATTTTATCCAGGCATCAACCTCAACTATGCTCCAACCACTTTTGGCAGAATGAGACCTGTTCACACCAATGCGGTAATATTTGCCTTTGTTGGGAATGGCATATTCATGGGAGTTTATTATTCACTGCAACGGCTCTGTAAAGCCAGGATGTATAGTGACCTCTTAAGTAAAATCCATTTCTGGGGATGGCAGGGTATAATATTAGTAGGGGCACTGACCCTCTGGGCAGGTTTTACTACCGGCAAAGAATATGCGGAACTTGAGTGGCCGGTTGATATTGCCATTACCCTTGTATGGGTAATTTTTGGAATCAACATGTTTGGCACCATTCTAAAGCGCCGTGAAAGTCATCTTTATGTTGCCATTTGGTTCTACATTGCTACCTGGGTAACCGTGGCGATGTTACACATCGTTAATAGCTTTGAGATCCCGGTTACTCTTTTCAAAAGCTATAGCTGGTATGCAGGTGTTCAGGATGCTTTAGTGCAATGGTGGTATGGTCATAATGCGGTTGCGTTTTTCCTGACTACCCCTTACCTCGGACTGATGTATTATTTCCTGCCAAAGGCCGCCAACAGGCCTGTTTATTCATACAGACTTTCCATCATTCACTTCTGGGCCCTGATCTTCATGTATATATGGGCTGGCCCGCACCATCTTCTTTATACTGCATTACCTGACTGGGCACAATCTCTCGGAGTGGTATTCTCTGTTATGTTGATTGCACCTTCATGGGGAGGTATGCTGAATGGATTGTTCACACTTCGTGGTGCCTGGGACAAGGTGAGGGAAGAACCGGTATTAAAGTTCCTTGTAGTTGCGGTTACCTGTTATGGTATGGCCACATTTGAAGGCCCCATGCTAAGCCTTAAAAATGTAAATGCCATTGCCCATTTTACTGACTGGATAATTGCACACGTGCATGTTGGTGCATTGGGATGGAATGGGTTCCTGACGTTTGGAGTATTATACTGGTTAATTCCACGCATGTACAATACCCCACTTTATTCCAAAAAACTGGCAGGCACCCATTTCTGGATTGGTACAATAGGAATTGTATTGTATGCAATTCCACTTTACTGGGCTGGTTTTACCCAGAGTATGATGTGGAAGAACTTTACAGAAGAAGGTCAATTGAAATTCCAGTTTTTGGAAACAGTAACAAACATCATCCCCATGTATATCACGAGGAGCATAGGTGGTACGCTTTACCTTGCCGGTGCCATTGTGATGGTGTATAACCTCTATAAAACAATGAAGGCAGGAAGCTTTGTGGCCAATGAAGAAGTAGAAGCCGCGCCTTTGCCAAAAGTCATTGCTACCCATGGCAAAGAGCACTGGCATCGTTGGATTGAGAAGAGACCTATTCAAATGCTTGTTTTCAGTTTTATTGCTGTTGCAATTGGAGGCGTGCTTGAATTTGTTCCTGCTTTTCTTATAAAAAGCAATGTTCCCACTATCTCAAGTGTAAAGCCGTACACCGCTCTGGAGCTTCATGGTAGGGATATTTACATTAGGGAAGGATGCTATACCTGTCATTCCCAGATGATAAGACCATTCCGCGATGAAGTGGCGCGTTATGGCGAATATTCAAAAGCAGGAGAGTTTGTTTACGATCATCCGTTCCAGTGGGGCTCAAAGCGCACCGGACCCGACCTGGCTCGTCAGGGTGGGAAGTACCCCGATAGCTGGCATTACAATCATATGCTGGATCCGCAATCAATGAGCCCCGGCTCAATTATGCCATCCTACACCTGGTTGTTTGATGACAAGATCGACACCTCCAGAACACCTGCAATGATCAGAGCCATGCAGACCCTTGGCGTTCCTTATGAGGAAGGTTATGCCAAGAAGGCAAACAAAGATCTCATGAACCAGGCCAATGGCATTCGGATAAACCTCAAGATGGAGAAAATTGAAACTGCAAAAGATGCAGAGATCGTGGCATTAATAGCATACCTGCAGCGACTTGGAAAAGATATTAAAGGAGCGCAGGTAGCTGAAAAATAATCGCAAATAATTACAACATGAAATTCATCAACTATCTCGAATCAATATCAGGTATCAGCATATTTGGACTGAGTTCACTATTGATCTTCAGTGTAATATTCCTTCTGGTACTGATATGGACCATAAAGGCTGACAAAAAACTTATTGACGAGATCAGCAATATACCCTTAGACAAGAACAACTAGACAAACTCATAAAACAACCGGTATGTTTTTTAGCAATAAAGCAATGTTGATGCTGCAACGCACTGGCAAAACAGGAATAATGCTGATGGCATTGCTTACAGCATCCCAAACTCTTTGGGCAAAAGGTGCAACGGGACCAAAGGCTGAGAACAGCCTTGAAAATCCGCTGGCATTAACACTTCTGATTATTATCGGAGCACTTGCTCTGGTAAATATTCTGCTGGCCTGGGTAGTAAATGGTGCTGCAGATATTTTCATTACAAAATACAGGCAGTCGCGGACAAGTGGAACAGGAGCTGCGATACTAATCTTTTTCCTTACGCTTTTATCAGGTGAATCTATTGCACAGGAGGCGGCGGCAGTTACTGCTGCAACTGTACCAACAAGCGTTGGCGGCCTTGACAAACTGACCTTCGGCTTCATGGTGGGTATAATATTCATGGAGCTGATCAGTATTCTATATATGTTATACAACCTTCAGTTATTGCTTCGGAGGGAAAAGATTGTTACAGAAGAAGAGAAAGTTGCCAAAGCAAAAGCCAAAGCTGCCAAAGGGAACTGGTGGACAAAACTTAACAGTTTCAAGCCACTTGAAAAAGAATCCGATATCGATCTTGGTCATGATTATGATGGAATCAGGGAACTGGATAATAACCTGCCGCCATGGTGGCTTTATGGATTCTATGCCTGTATCCTTTTTTCCGTGATCTATCTCTGGAGATTCCATGTTACGCATAGTGCTCCATCAACAATACAGGAATATGAGATTGAAGTGGCGAGGGCGGAAAAGCAACAAGAGGAGTTTTTGAAGAAATCAGCGAATAAGGTTGATGAAAATACCGTGGTGATGCTTGATGCGGGCGCTATAGCGGCAGGTAAAGCCTCATATATTACCAACTGTGCAGCTTGTCACGGACAGGCGGGAGAAGGCACTGTAGGTCCGAATCTTACAGACGATTACTGGTTACATGGTGGCAGGATCAATGATATCTTTAAGACAATTAAATATGGTGTTCCGGAAAAAGGAATGCGTGCATGGCAGGAAGACTTCAGCCCTATGCAAATAGCCCAGCTATCCAGCTATATAAAATCCATCAAAGGATCGAACCCGGCAAATCCTAAAGCTCAACAGGGTGACCTTTATATGGAAGCGCCTGCTACAGATTCAACAGCAGCCCCGGTTAAAGATTCAGCGGCAGTCACTAAAACGGCTCAGTAAATAAAAAGGAATGTCAACAACGGAAAAGGAAATACGGAATGAAAGCAGTTTTCGTGACAGGATAGCAACGGTGGATGCCAGAGGCAAACGCAAATGGGTGTTTGCACAAAAACCTAAAGGTCGTTTTACCAATTACAGAACATATGTAAGCTGGTTTTTCTTTTTTGTTTTTATTGCCCTTCCATTCATTAAATATAATGGAAGACCACTTTTCCTTTTCAATATTCCTGAGGCCAAATTCATCATATTCGGCAAGGTGTTCTGGCCTCAGGATTTTTTCATATTTGGGTTAACGATGGTTGCATTTGTGATATTTATTGTATTGTTCACGGCAGCCTTCGGAAGACTTTTCTGCGGGTGGATTTGTCCCCAAACAATATTCATGGAGATGGTATTCCGCAAAATAGAGTATGCCATCGAAGGAGATGCCACGGAGCAGAAACTACTTTCCAAATCGTCCTGGAACACCAATAAGATCATCAAAAAATCAACCAAACACCTGGTTTTTTTCCTGATGTCTTTTCTCATTGCCAATTTTTTTCTTTCTTATATAATTGGTGTGGATGCATTATGGACTATCATAACCGGACGCGTTTCAGAACATCTTGGAGGTCTTGCGTCCATTATGATCTTCTCAGCAGTTTTTTATGCCGTATATGCTTTCTTCCGTGAACAGGCATGCACGGTTGTTTGTCCGTACGGAAGGCTTCAGGGCGTGTTACTTGACAGAAATTCCCTGATTGTGGCATATGACTATAAAAGAGGGGAACCAAGGGGGAAAGTCAAAGAAAAAGAATCCCTCCATCTTGGTGATTGTATTGATTGCTTACAATGCGTAAAGGTTTGTCCCACAGGTATCGATATCCGTAATGGCACTCAACTCGAATGTGTGAATTGTACTGCGTGTATTGATGCCTGTGACAATATAATGGACAAAATAGGAAGGCCGCGGGGATTGATACGTTATGCTTCAGAAAATGGAATTGAAAACCGGGAGACACTAAAATATACTACCCGAATGAAGCTTTATACAGCTTTATTGTTGGTTTTGCTGGTAATCTTAACTACGCTACTGGTGACCCGTAAAGATGTGGATGCAACCATCATGAGAACGCCGGGAATGCTTTACCAGGAAAGGGGCAATGATAGTATAAGCAATCTTTACAACATAAAAGTCGTAAATAAAACGATGGCAGATATTCCATTAACAGTGAGGCTGGAGAGAGCTGATGGAAAAGTTGAGATAATTGGAGGTGGCCCCGTAATTGTTAAACAGGAAGGCCAGGGTTCTGGATCATTTTTTATAGTACTTCCACGAAAGGCGATATTTGATAGAAAAACATTGATACCACTCGGACTTTACGAAGGGGAAAAGAAGATCGCAGTATTAAAAACAAATTTCCTGGGACCGGTGGCACCATAAATTATATGAACATGAATTTCGGACATAAAATACTATTGACTTTTATAGCATTTGCATTATTGATGGGAACCTTGGTATACATGAGTCTTCAAACCGAATTTGAATTGGTATCTAAGGATTATTACAAAGAAGAGTTGGCATACCAGGATGTAATAGATGCCACCGACAATGCAAAATCACTGGAAACAAGCGTTTCTATAAGACAAGAGCATGACAGCATAATCTTGCACATGCCGGAAGAAATGAAGGGGTTGGACCTGATTGGCGATGTATATTTCTATTGTGCTGCCGATTCTAAGAGAGATCGTAAAATAGCTCTCCAGGCTGATAAAGAGGGTTTACAGCGATTTGCAGTAGGAAAGGATGTACAGCCTGCAGCATATCGTGTAAGAGTGAACTGGAATGCTGAAGGAAAACAATTTTATAATGACAGCTTCCTGCAGGTACAATAATGAATATTGAAATACTTATAGCCGGATTAAGCCTGGGGCTGATTAGCAGTTTCCACTGTGTGGGGATGTGTGGCCCCATAGCTTTTGCCTTACCAGTTCAGCATCTTAGCAGCTTAAGCAGGCATTTGGCTATAATAAATTATCATCTTGGGAGGGTACTGACCTATTCAATTCTTGGTGCCATTTTCGGTATAATGGGAAGGCAAATTTATCTTGCCGGATTCCAGCAGTGGTTCTCGATTGTGTTGGGGGTGGTTGTTCTTTTTTTATTGATAGGCTATGGAAGTTCTAGGACGCGTATTCAACCTTCAATTTTCAAAAAACTACAGTATAAGGTTCAGGAGTGGATGGCGATGCTATTAAAAGATAGCAGACCGGGAGCCTTCCTTTTTCTCGGTATGGCAAATGGTTTATTGCCCTGTGGAATGGTATACCTGGCAATAGCGGGGGCATTAAGCAGCAGTGAAATTACGGATGGCATATTATTCATGGCTGCATTTGGCTCGGGTACTCTCCCGGCAATGGTTGCCCTGAGCATGTTTGGTCACCTCGCAAGTATAAGTATGCGTAATAATATCCGTAAGCTAACACCATACGTGATCGCTACGATGGGTATCTTACTCATACTTCGTGGTTTGAACCTTGGAATACCTTTTATAAGCCCGGTGCTGGAAGCTGCCCGGCCTGAATCAGCGGCTTGCCACTGATTAAAACAAGCCCAGTGTTTCCTTCTGCCTGTCTGCATATCCCCATTCTTCCCCGTCTTCCAGTTCCCTTACCGGTACTGAATCATCCTTTAAGACAGTAAATACCAACCACAATACAACCAGAGGTGAAAGCGTAAAAAGGATGGTTACCAATCCTGACCCGGCACCCAGTACGTACAAGATAATATACACCAAAAGGTATAAGGTCGCAATTATTGCCACTATGACGCTTCTGTTCATATACAGGAAATGCAAATAACCTGCCAGCACTGTTTTAATTCAGGCGGTTACAGGGGAGTTTTACTGTTACTGTAGTACCAACATTCAGTTCACTCTCAAACGAAATTTCCCCCTGTAGCAGATCAATATACCTTTTAACAATATGAAGGCCCAGGCCGGTGCCCTGAATATTGAATGCATTTTTAGCACGAAAGAAACTATCAAAAAGATATTCCTGATCCTCCTTAGCAATGCCGATACCCTCATCCTTAACCTTGATAACAACATCCCAATCAGCCCTGAAAATAGACACCCTGATCCGTTTTTCTACCTCCGAAAACTTTAACGCGTTGCTAAAAAGATTGATCAGGACATGTTTTAAAAGACGCTTATCTGTTGCGCAAAGAGGAGATCCTTCCAAATTTGTTTCAAATACCTGCCCTTTTTTCATTACAGTTTTTAACTCCTCTTCAACTTCAAAAACCAATTCATGAATATTGAATTGGGAAATCTGTGTTTCAACCTTTCCTTCTTCCAGTTTGCCGAATGAAAGAAAATCTTCCAAAAGGTCATTGAGGTGATGCACGGCATCCTTGATCCGGAAAACATGTTTATCACGCTGTGGCTGTTCCGTTTGTTGCTGGTACCTGCTTATGAGCGTAGCCGATGATAAGATCGTACTAAGTGGCGTCCGAAATTCATGGGATGCCATTGATACAAACCTGCTTTTAATTTCATTAAGCTCCTTTTCCTTGTTAAGTGCTTCTTCCAATTCAATTTGTGATCGTTCCAGTTCCTGCAAAGCTTCTTTAAGAATAAGTGTCCTTTCCTCTACTTTGGTTTCAAGATCAGTATTTAGTTTTCTAACATCATTGGTCACTCTTTCCAATTGTTCTTTTTGAAGCAATAGCTTACGTTCTGCTTCTTTGCGTTGGGTGATGTCGATAATAAAAGCAATAGCATACTGATCTTTCTTATCGCTGAAATGGCTTAGGCTTACTTCAACCGGAAATTCGGAAGCATCCTTCCGACGTGCATACAGATCCCTTCCCTGCCCCATTCTGCGATTGCTTGGTTTATCATAAAACTGGTTACGATAATGATGGTGGTTAGGTTGGAAACGCATGGGGATCAGGATCTCAATTGCTTGCCCCAGGAGCTCAGATTTATGATAGTTGAAAAGTCTTTCTGCTTCCGGATTAACCAGAATGATCTCTCCCTTACCATTGGTCAGGATTATACCTTCAGTTGCATGTTCAAAAAGTGCTGTAACCTGTCGCTCTTCCTTTTCAAGACTACGGTAAAGTTTTTTAAGGTAGATGACCAACATCATTGTCATGATGATGACTGTAGCCGAAAAAAGTCTTTGCAGCAATACCTGGCTTATGCTGATAGTTGAATCCTGATAGAAAAAGGATATGACTGTAAAAGCCAGGCCGGTAAATCCGAAAATCCTTGTGTAGAGATCGTCTTTCAGGAATATAGTCAATAAGATGGCAATTATATATCCTCCATCAAAAAAACTATAATCCGGTTGCTGGTACTGCATTACAGCGGTTGCCATAATAACGGCAAAACTAAAAAGTATGATCGGCAGTGGGTTCTCTTTGAACATACCGGAAAGATACTAAGTAACCCAATATTTACATCAATCGGCTGGGGAAACGAATATGGACTACCGGTTAATAGCATACCGTAATGAAACAAGGCCGGTTTCATACGGATGAGAATCAAGGAGAGTAAGTTTGATCCTTTCACTTATCCCCTGGAATAATGGTTTCCCTTTTCCCAGTAAAATGGGATGAACGGATAACCATAATTCATGAACAAGACCTAATTGCATAAGTGAAGTTGTGAGTGAGGATCCTCCATATAACCAGACATCTTTGCCGGACTGCCTTAAAATACTTTTCACTTGCTCCTCAATATTTCCCGATATTAAAATGCTTTCATCATCCAGTGATTCTAACGTATTCGAAAAGACATATTGCTTTAGTTTTGGCATACCACCTGCATCAGGCATTGATTTCACAAGATCATAAGTGAGGCGACCTATAAAAACAGCATCTACACGATCGTAAAAATCTTTAAGTCCATAATCCTGGTCGGTAAAACACCAGTCGTATTCTCCATTGGGTCCTTCAATTAATCCATCCAGTGAAACAGCAAGGCCGAGTATGACTTTACGCTGGTTTTCGAAGCTCATATGTAAAAGGGGATAAGGTTTTCCCAATCCATCTTTTTCAGACCTCCCTGTTATTACAAAACCCATATGCCTATAAAATGCTACCGCACGCTCATTCTGTTCATTTACATCAACAGAATTGGCATGTTGTTCATTCACTGCAAAAAGAAGCAATGCCTTTCCCAACCCTTTGGCCATAACCCCCGGATCCACAAATAACATCTCTATCTTATTCGGGGCTATGCCAGTAAACCCAAGAATGGTTTCATCCGCATCAGTGATAACAAATAAGTCAACCAGATCCAGGTATTCATCCCTGATAAGGGGCCGGAAATAAATAATATCCGCCTCTGAAAGAAAATGATGCGTTGCTCTTACTGATTCTTCCCATATATCAAGGATAGCATGATAATCGGTTGGCCTTGCCTTTCTGATAAGATGGTTCATAGACCTAAAATTAGTAACAATCAGCCGGTGTTAAAAGTCAATATTGAAAAACTTAAGGTACTTTTAGTAATCAGAACGAGATACCAATCAAGCCGGAATTATGTCACCCTGGAGACAACTACTAATCAGTTCAGTTATAGTAATTTTCTTATGCACAGCCTGTAAGGATAAACAGGAAAAAACCAGACCAATAATCGAAAGTATCACGGAATCGGTTTATGCTTCCGGCACCATTAAAAGCAGGAACCAGTATGAAGTTTATTCTACGGTTAGCGGTATAATAAAAGAAATAATGGTTGAGGAGGGGGATACCATTCGTAAAGGAACACCACTAATTATACTTTCCAATGATGCTGCAGAACTGAGTACCGAAAATGCAAAGCTGGCAGCTGAGTATTCTGCTGCTTCCAACAAGACTGACCGCCTGGAAGAGTTAAATGCGGGAATAGAAATTGCTGAGCGTAAATACAAAAACGATTCTACTTTATATGAACGTCAGAAAAACCTGTGGTCGGAAGGTATAGGAACTAAAAACGAATTGGATCAGAGAGAACTGGCTTCCCAAACCTCAAATAAAAATTATGAAATAGCTGTCAGGCGATACAATGAAGTAAAAAAAGAAATAGAGTTTATTGCCAAACAATCAAGGAAGAATCTACAGATCAATGCTTCATTGCAGAAAGACTTCACTATCAGAAGTGAGGTGGATGGAATGGTATTTTCAATCCTCAGGGAAAAAGGAGAAATAGTATCGCCGCAGATGCCTGTTGCAGTTATTGGCAATGCAACTGATTTCCTTTTGGAACTTGAGGTGGATGAATATGATATTGCAAGGATAAAACCTGGTCAAAAAACGCTGATCAGCCTTGATAGTTACAAGGGGAAGGTGTTTGAAGGTTATATAACAAAAATCAATCCCATTATGAATGAGCGTTCAGGCACATTCACAGTAGAAGCGGTGTTTACTAAAATGCCAGCCCAACTTTATCCAAACCTCTCCACTGAAACCAATATCATCATACAAACCCGTGAAAAAACAATGACCATACCCCGAAATTACCTGTTGGAAAATGACCAGGTAATGCTTGAAGATAAGTCAATAAAAAAAGTAGTTACTGGCTTAAAAGATTACCGGAAAGCTGAGATTATCAGCGGACTAGATACAACCGATATCATATTATTACCATCCAAATGAATGCAAAGCTCATCATAGATATTGCACTATCATTATTGATGGCCCGGTGGAAACAAACACTGGTGGCGGCCATCGGGGTCACTTTCAGTATAACGATGTTTATAACGCTCCTGGGTTTCATGAATGGCTTAAATGATATGCTGGATGCACTCATTCTTAACCGAACCGCACATGTAAGGCTCTTCACAGAAATTAAACCCAAGGCAGACCAACCCGTTTATGAACATCCGGAGTTTAAAGATAATCACAATATTCTTCATTCGATAAGGTCAGGTAATAGCAGGGAGTCTATCTATAATAGCGGTGCCATAATAAAAACATTGCAGCAGGATAACCGGGTAATTGGTATCGCTCCAAAACTAAAAGCACAGGTATTTTTCAATGAAGGCAATATCGATATTACCGGTGTTATAGATGGTATAGATGTGGAAGCAGAAGCAGCACTATTTTTTTTCAATGATTACGTGGTAAAGGGAAATGCTGCTGACATCAGGAATCTGGCCAATACTATAATACTGGGAAAAGGTTTAGCAGAAAAACTTCTTGTGGATATAGGAGATGTTGTTCAGATCACAACCGCACAGGGTGAAAGTTTCAGGCTAAAAGTTGCCGGATATTTCCAATCAGGTCTTCAGGATCTGGATAAGGTTCAGAGTTACGCTTCCATACAAACTGTTCAGAAGTTGCTGGGAAAGCCAGCCGACTATATAACAGATATTCAATTAAAGGTCAGGGATATCAATGATGCACCTGCCATGGCAAAAGAGTTCGCTACAACATTCAACATTGATTCTGAAGATATCCAGTCAGCGAATGCCCAGTTTGAAACAGGATCTTCGGTAAGGTCGCTTATATCATACGCTGTTGGGATAACGCTGCTGATTGTGGCTGGTTTTGGGATATATAATATTCTCAACATGATGATCTATGAAAAAATGGATTCAATAGCCATAATGAAAGCCACCGGATTTTCCGGTAAAGATGTGAACAGGATCTTTATGGTTATAGCATTAAGCATAGGATTTTTCGGAGGACTTACAGGCCTGGTTTTTGGATTTATAATCTCATCTATCATTGACCAGATACCATTCAATACGGCCGCACTGCCAACAATAAAAACATACCCAATTAACTATGATGCGATTTACTATGTAATCGGGTTTAGTTTTTCTATGTTCACCACATTTCTTGCGGGCTATTTTCCTGCAAGAAAAGCAAGTAAAGTAGATCCGGTGATAATTATCAGAGGAAAATAATATGAGCAACATTATACTTGAAGCCCGTAATATCTCCAAAGTTTTTACTGACCCGGTTCAGATGAATGTGCTGAATGATATTTCCTTTTCCGTGGGTAAGGGCGAATTCGTGTCTGTTGTTGGTAAGTCGGGTTGCGGAAAATCTACGCTTCTCTATATTCTCTCTACAATGGATACCGATTACCAAGGTGAATTATGGATCGATGATCAAAAAGTAACAGGCCAGAGAGAACAACAACTTGCTGCAATTAGAAATGAAAAAATTGGATTCGTTTTTCAGTTTCACTATTTATTGAATGAGTTTACCGTACTTGAAAACATAACCCTTCCCGGACGAAAATTGGGCAAGTTATCTACACAGGTACTGGAAGACAGGGCTATGAAACTGCTACGCACCCTGGGCATAGAGCATCTTTATAATAAAAAGGCAAACCGGATCTCAGGTGGGGAAAAACAAAGGGTTGCTATTGCCCGGGCGCTTATCAATGAGCCCCAGATCATTATGGGTGATGAGCCCACTGGTAATCTGGATAAAAAAAACAGTGAAATTGTCTTCGAAATTTTTCAACAACTCTCCCAGGAATTCAACCAGAGTCTTCTGATCGTTACCCATGATCCGGAATTCGCCGCACGCACATCCCGGGTAATTGAAATGGAAGACGGAAAGATCCTCAGGCAGTAAATCTGCATCTATTCATTATTTTAACATATTTTCAATTTCTTCCAAATTATAATCAGGACATCCTCCTGCTCTTGAAGCAACTAATGATCCCAGTGCACAGGCATAACTAAGCGCCTGGTCAGCATGCCAACCATGAATGCTTTTTGTGAGAAATGCAGCAAGGAATGAATCGCCGCTTCCAACGGTATCTGCAACCTTTACTTTATATCCGCGATGTTCATAAAAAACGCCGTTTGTGTTTACTATCGCACCATTTGCACCTCTTGTAACAATAAGGGTGGGAATCCAGAATTTTTCCTGCAGCAATAAAATGCGTTCCTGTATGCTGTCAATTGGTCCATACCATTCACTGATAAGGTTTAATTCATCTTCATTCATCTTTACAATATCTGCAACTGCCAATAATTCTTCCACTGTTTTAGCATTAAAATGGGGTGAACGAAGATTTATGTCGAGCACTTTATTAGTTGCCCTTT
This sequence comes from Flavihumibacter sp. ZG627, assembly GCF_000814325.1. Classification (GTDB taxonomy): domain Bacteria; phylum Bacteroidota; class Bacteroidia; order Chitinophagales; family Chitinophagaceae; genus Flavihumibacter. The sequence goes on from NZ_JPHF01000004.1 coordinate 400,187, forward strand.
CAATTAATTTGAAGAGGGTATTATACGATTGCCTGTTTCTTGCAGCCAGGCTCCCAAACACAAAATGATCTGCATTTTTTATCAGACCTTCCATCGAATCAAACCATTGTATATTATCCCATGCAACAGGTGCACAAATTTCATACGACATCTCTCCCCTTTCATTAGGGGTGGCATTAACAATACCTGTAGGCAGTGAATCATCTCTCTGGATGAAATCAGTATTAAGGCCTTTTTCCTGGAAAATTTTTAAGAGTTCAGTACCTCTGTCATCTGAGCCCACACGTGAGATCATAGCGGGATTATTACCTAACTTTTTCAGGTGATAGGCTACATTCATTGGAGCACCTCCAGGCTTACTTCCGGTTGGCAAAAGATCCCATAAAACTTCGCCATAGCATACCACGTTAAAAGCTGCAGACATATTTTTCAGTTTGAAAGATTTTATTAATGCATAATGATAGTATGTTCCAGCTGTTCAAGTGACCTGCCTTTTGTTTCAGGCATTAGTTTCCATACGAATACAAGTTGCAGCACCATCATCAAAGCAAAGAACAGGAATGTAGTTCCTCCGCCCAGGTAAGAGGTCAGCATGGGGAATGAAAAAGCAATAATGGCTGCCATCACCCAATGGGTAAGACTGCCAAGTGTTTGACCCTTCGCTCGCACCTGGTTAGGAAAGATTTCAGAAATAAAAACCCAGATTACCGCTCCCTGGGAAAAAGCAAAAAATGCGATGTAAACCAATAATAAAATGGTTACCATCAAGCCCCCGAAATCATTCATGAAAAAGGCACGTGAAACCAATCCAAGGGTGATGATCAAACCCACTGAACCAATTAACATCAGGGTTCGCCTCCCGAACCGATCTATGAAATTCATGGCAAGCAATGTAAAGACGAAATTGACTAACCCAATTCCTACACTTGAAAGAAGAGAGGATTCTTTTTCTAATCCTGTCATCTCAAAAATCCGTGGCGCATAATATATGATTGCGTTTATACCAGACACCTGGTTAAAGATCGCAAAACTGACGGCCAGAAAAACGGGGAACCTGTGTTTAGGCGAAAACAGTTCGGCTCCCTGAACAGTCCGATCCTGCATCATATCCGCTTTTATTTCTTCAACCTCTGCTTCATACCCAGAAGGGTTTATGATCTTAAGCACTTTCGTAGCTTCATCTATTTTACCCTTCTTAACGATAAGCCATCGAGGACTTTCGGGCACCAGTCTTAACAACACCAGGAATAACAATGAAGGTATCACCTGAACCCCAAGCATCCATCTCCAGGATGAATCACCACCCTGGCCAATCATATAATTAGACAGGTAAGACACCAGAATTCCAAATACGATATTGAACTGGAATAAAGCAACGAGTTTGCCGCGTGATTTAGGAGGTGAAATTTCTGAAATATAAATGGGTGCTGTTACGGAGGAGGCACCAACCCCTATGCCACCAAGGAACCGGAAGATCATAAATATATACCAATTGGTAGCAAGCGCTGTACCAAGCGCTGAAAATAAATACAGAATTGCTATTAGTATGAGTGTATTCTTACGCCCCAGTTTTTCTGAGGGGAAGCTACTGATCAAAGCACCCAGAATGGTTCCTATCAGGGCAATGGATATAGTGAGACCATGTTGCGTATCGCTAAGCTGCCAGTATTGCTGGATTGATTGTTCAGCACCGGATATAACTGCAGTATCAAAACCAAACAGGAATCCGCCGAGTGCAACGATAATACTCCAGAGGAAAACTTTATTTCTCATATAGCAATTAGTTGATGAAAGTGATAATGCATTTAAATTAAGTATAATATCCTGAAACCACCATGAAAGATCAGCCCCTATCTTTGCAATATGCGTATAGATATCATTTCCGTTGTTCCTGAACTTCTGGAAAGTCCATTGGGTCATTCCATCATGAAACGTGCACAGAACAAAGGTTTGCTTGAAGTACAGGTCCATCATTTGCGCAAATGGGCTGTTAATGAGTATGGACAGGTTGACGATTACCAGTATGGCGGTGGTGCGGGTATGGTAATGATGTGCGAACCTTTGGCAAAAGCTATTGATGAGCTTTCTCTTGATAGAAAATACGATGCTGTTATCTATATGACACCCGATGGTGAAAGATTTGAACAGCGAACTGCCAACAGACTCTCTCTACTTGAAAACCTCGTAATCATTTGTGGCCATTATAAAGGTATTGACCAGCGGATCCGCGATGAATATGTTACAATGGAAATTTCTATTGGGGACTATGTTCTGAGCGGCGGTGAACTTGCAGCAGCCGTAGTGACCGATGCAGTTGCACGCTTATTGCCAGGAGTACTCAATGATGAAACTTCTGCACTGACCGATTCATTTCAGGATGATTTACTTGCCCCTCCCGTTTATACGAGGCCGGCCGATTTCCGGGGGCGGAAAGTGCCTGAAATATTGCTTAGTGGCGACCTTCGTAAAGTGGAAGAATGGCGTTTCGAGCAGGCTCTCCAACGAACACGTGAAAGAAGACCTGATATACTGGGGGAATAGTTTCTCTTACCTTTCATGGATGGTGCTAATTTCTGACTTCCATTCACTAACCTTATGCAGATCCTTATAAAATGCATTGGCATAAAGAGCGTAGTGCTGCCAGTACAGTGTCAGCAATTTGTTTTTTCATACTTGCAAGTGTATCCTCAACTGCCTAACTGCTGAATCTTTTTTCGGCCAGCGGCGACCTCCTTGATTCAAATCCTGCTGAATACATAGCAAAGCCTGTAGCCTGGGTAGGCATGAAACCCGATGCAAATACTCCTGTCTTTTTTATAAAACTCCTACCGTATGGCATGGCTATTGATTGTGTACAATTTTACGGTAATTTTATTTTAAATAGATGCAGGAAATGTCGTTACGCCAGTTTATCGCTTCCCGGATTCTCTTAAGGTCGTTTGATATAATTAAGGATAATGCGGTTTTAAAGTGGAAGGAGTTCGCTTCAATTTTTGGACTGGAAGATGACCTCTATTATAATCCCCGCCATCGAAAGATCACAAGGCCTGTTACAGCAATATTGATTGGCGCTGGCCATCGCGGATCGAACTATGCCTCATATTCAAAAAAATTTCCAGAAGAACTTAAGATAGTTGGTGTTGCGGATATAAATCCTGAAAAAAGAAAGAAAACCGCAAAGGCATATAATATTCCGGAACACATGATATTTAATGACTGGAGCACGGTATTTAAAATTGAAAAACTTGCTGATGCAGTCATAATCGCTACTCCAGACAACCTCCATACCGCACCATGCCTGGCGGCACTGGATGCCGGCTATGATATACTTCTTGAAAAACCGATTGCACCTTCTGAAGAAGAATGCAGGGAGATTTTGCATAAAGCCCAGGAAACAAATCGCATTGTAGGTGTTTGTCATGTTTTACGTTATTCACCATATTTCAGGGAACTCAAAACAATTCTGGATGCGGGACTTATAGGTGACATTATCAGTATACATCATATGGAGCCGATAGAACATGTTCATATGAGCCATTCTTATGTTAGAGGAAAGTGGCGAAACAGTAAAAAAGCAACGCCTATAATTCTTGCCAAATCATGTCATGATACTGATATCATTCGTTGGCTGGTAGGAAGCGAAGCACATGATGTGCATTGTTTCGGGAACTTAAGATGGTTCAAAACGGCCAATGCTCCGGAAGGGAGTACGGAAAGATGCACGGATGGATGCAAGGTTGAAAATAGTTGCGCATATTCTGCATTACAGATCTATTATAGAGACAGGAAACGACTCTATGTCTTTGATTTGCCGGAAGACAGGAGTGACTGGGATAATTCAATCCTTGAACAATTAAAGACTACCGATTATGGACGATGTGTGTTTAAAATGGATAATGATCAGCCTGATCACCTGACAGTAAATATTCTATTTGAGAATGGCGTAACTGCCGCATTTTCTATGGAAGCCCATGTTTCTTATGAAGGAAGGAGAACCCGTATAATGGGATCAAAAGGTGATATTATTGGTGATATGGAAACTTTTGTAATGACGGATTTTAAAACAAAAAAACAGGTAACCTGGTCTTTAAAGACAGATGCGCATGGAGGTGGGGATCATTTGTTGGTAAAGGATTGGGTCCAGGCAATTTCTCAGCAGGACAAGACTTTATTAAGCTCCTCCATTGAAGCCTCCGTGGAAAGTCATCTTATGGCTTTTGCTGCTGAAAGAAGTCGCCTGAACCGTACCATTGAAGATATTCGTATATAAAATATTAAGCGGGAACCTTTCTTCCTTTTTCCCTTTCCCACAAACGATGTTTTGCTATTGCATTTATGAATGCTTTTGCATTGCCGTTTGTAATCACTGCCTCATCTTGTACCACTGCTGTTACATCCAGGAAAGCGGTTGCATCCTCAGCTGTGGCTATCGCTTTGCAATGACGGTAAGCTTCATTTACAAAATGAACTGCATCAGCCTCGGCAGCTAATTTTTCCACTGACCCTTTGCCACCAGGAATATATATAGCGTCAAATACAACGGAGGTTGCAGTTAGAAAACTCATGTCAACTGCAATATCTCCTTTAGTGGACTTTACTGAGCCCAGCCGGGGAGCAATTAATTTAACCCGTGCACCACCTGCTTCAAGGCTACTTCGCATAATATCTATTGCTGACGCATCAACCCCATCTGCAATAAGAAAAGCTATCTGACGCGATTTAATCGTATTCTTAATAGTATTCGCCATACTTAAAGCTTCCGAGCGCTCAATACTGCTTTTAACTTTTGTTGGCTGGAATTTCTTTGGATCACCGTCAGCTGGAATGCTATGGTTCAAGGGCATTTCAGGTACTTTTGGAACAGGTATTCCAAGTCCTTCGGCAACTTTAGCTGCCAGAGTGCGGTCAACCTGGGTAAGTAATCCCAACATTCTTTCCCTGATGGCCGGACGCTCAACTTTCCCTAATTCAAAACGAAGCGCATCAATGATATGATTTTTCTCAGGCTCACTTTGACTATTGAAGAATAGCGTTGCCTGGCTGAAATGATCAAAGAAACTTCTGCTCCTTGCACGCACTTTTCGTGCATCAATTCTTTCGTTATAAGATACAAATCCACCTTCCGCAGCCTTTGCCTGAAATGGACAACCGTTACCAATACTGTTAGGATGGTAACTCACTTCACCTTTATTTATCATTTGCCGCATATGCCCATCACGCTGATTGTTGTGTAGGGGGGCAACGGGCCTGTTGATAGGTATTTCGTGAAAATTAGGACTACCAAGGCGGGAAAGTTGTGTGTCCGTATAAGAGAATAATCTACCCTGTAGCAAAGGATCGTTTGTGAAATCAATTCCTGGTACAAGGTGCCCAGGATGAAATGCTACCTGTTCTGTTTCTGCAAAGAAATTATCCGGATTTCTGTTCAGTGTCATTTTGCCTATGATCTTGACTGGCACCAATTCTTCAGGAATAAGTTTAGTTGGATCAAGAAGGTCAAATTCAAATTTATGTTCATCTTTTTCGGGTATGATCTGAACTCCGAGTTCCCATTCCGGAAATGCACCTGCCTCAATAGCTTCCCAAAGATCCCGGCGATGGAAATCGGGATCCTTACCAGATATTTTCTGGGCTTCATCCCATGCAACACTATGAATACCCAGTAATGGTTTCCAATGAAACTTAACAAAGAAGGCCTGGTTTGATGCATTAACAAAACGGAAGGTGTGTACACCAAAGCCTTCCATCATACGAAGACTTCTCGGTATAGCCCTGTCACTCATTGCCCACATGATCATGTGCATACTCTCGGGCATCAATGAAATAAAGTCCCAGAACGTGTCATGAGCAGAAGCTGCCTGTGGCATTTCATGATGGGGCTCAGGTTTTACAGCATGCACAAGATCAGGGAATTTCATTGCATCCTGTATAAAGAAAACTGGCATATTATTTCCTACCAGATCGTAGTTACCTTCCTCCGTATAGAATTTTACTGCAAACCCCCGCACATCACGGGCAAGATCAGTTGATCCCCTTGAGCCCGCTACTGTACTGAAACGAACAAATACTGGTGTTACAGTGCCTTTTTTCTGTAAGAATCCGGCTCGGGTAAACTGGCTCATGGATTCATACAACTCAAAAATTCCATGAGCTGCAGATCCCCGGGCATGAACAATTCTTTCAGGTATACGCTCATGATCGAAATGGGTAATTTTTTCCCTGAGAATAAAGTCTTCCAAAAGCGTTGCCCCACGCTCTCCGGCTTTTAAAGAATTCTGGTTATCGTTAATTTTCAATCCCTGGTTGGTACTCAGGAATTCATCAAGTCCTGATTCCTTGTGCTCTTCAAGTTGCTGAAGCTTGACATTGACGGGCGTCTTGCCAACTGATTTTTTCTTTGCCATGGCTGTTTGATTGAATCGTTTAAATGGTGGGATACAGATCAATCAAAAAAAGCATGCCATTCAATAGATATTAGAATCCGGATTTAATATACGACCAGCCATCTTCCTGCCTGAGTATAATTTCACCGACACCCATTTTTACAAAGCCGGCTTCCGGTATGATTTCCGTTTTGCTGATTTTTTTCTCACGGAGAGTATTTTCACATCCTACAAAGTCGATGCCCATAGCCTTGAACTTGCGGATATTGTCGAGCTGTGTAGTTTTAGCTGCCATCAGCAATTGAATGCCGTTTCCGTGTGCAACTACTTTCACCTGAACACTATCCCCCCAGCCCTCTTTGAGGTTCTTCAGATTGTTCATCAAACCTTTCCAGGCCAGGGTATCATTGCTCGAAAGCTGGATAACAACCCTGTGTTTTACAGCCTGCAAATTTTTTACCTGCGGCTCTGTTACCTGTGCTTTTAATCCGGTGCCAGCCAAACAAAGCGCAAGAACGAAAGTGGATATATATTTATTCATATTGGTAATTTACCTAAATAAGAGTTATTCTGCCGGTGTTTTTTTCTCTTCATTTCTGAACATTGAGAAAAGCAAAGCTCCCATCATGGCAAAATAAAGTGTACTATTCAATGGTTTTGAAGTGATGGCACAAGTTCCGGTTACACAACCGATGTTTACATAGTAAAGGTAACCTGCAATTCCACCAACTATTGCACCAACAATAGGAAGCCAATATTTTTTTCCAATATTCATCATAAATATTATTTATATATTAGTCTGCAAAGTTCTGTGCTTACAAGGTAGTTTTATGTGATAATAGTTACGTTGAATACAGCCGTTAAATGCTGCGGCATACTTTTTTTATGAACATTTTTAAATTTAAACTATGCGCTGGACTGGTAGACGCGAAAGCGGAAATGTAGAAGACCGCAGGGGTATGGGTGGACCGATTGCTATTGGTGGGGGTATCCTTGGAGTAATCGTTTTGTTGGTAAATATGTTCCTGGGAGGTGATGTGGATGTTTCACAACTCCCTATACCCGGACAGCAACAGACACAACCCATGAGTGAAGAGCAAAAGGCGGCTGATGATACAAAAGCGCAATTTGTTCGGGTTGTGCTGGCAGAAACGGAAGATGTGTGGAACCAAATTTTTTCTCAGGCAGGTTCTCAGTACCAGGAGCCAACATTGGTATTATTCAGCGGAGGCACACAATCAGGTTGCGGTTCGGCAACTTCAGCAAGTGGACCATTCTATTGCCCTGGTGATAATAAACTATATATAGACCTTTCTTTTTATGATGAGTTACAGCAGCGATTTGGTGCACCAGGTGATTTTGCCATGGCCTATGTGGTTTCACATGAAGTTGGTCATCATGTACAGACTTTGCTGGGTACAACGGACAAACTTGCTCAACTGAGAGGGCGCGTAAGCCAGGAGGAATACAACAAATTTTCTGTGATGTTTGAACTCCAGGCCGATTTCCTGGCAGGTGTTTGGGCACATCATACCAAAAATAAACAGCTACTTGAAGAAGGTGATTTTGAAGAAGCTATGAATGCTGCAAATGCTATTGGTGATGATAGGCTTCAGAAAGAAGGACAGGGCTATACCGTGCCTGAATCTTTTACCCACGGTACTTCGCAACAAAGAATGTATTGGTTCAAAAAAGGCTATGAAACAGGGGATGTTTCACAGGGAAATACATTCAATGATCCTCGCCTCCGGTAATTGATCAACGCTGCTAACTGAAAAAAATAATCAGTGTTGATCCGGCGATCATAATAATGGCTCCAAATAATTTTCGGCCAATTGCTGTTTCCTGAAATATACTATAGCCAAGGAAAATACTGACTATGGTGGAAAGTTGAAACAATGCCAGACCATAGGCCACAGGCATATTAGCCAGTACATAGTTTGTAGTCAATTGCATGATACCCATGCACAGTATAAGCAGGCCAAAATTACCTCCATCGCTTAGGGTCAGTGTGCGCCATGCACCATATAATGATACCCGGTTTATTCCCAGGAGTACCAATGAAAATACTGTTCCAAAAACACACCATGAAATAAATGCAATAACCGGGTTGGATTCTATAATGACGTTTTTAATAAATACTGCTTCGATTGCAGTTAGTATCATTGCCCACAGTCTGTATTGAATATCCTTTCTTTTCAGAAGCGCCCAGCTGAATCGTTCTTCGAGTGTATCCAGAACAAAATAGCTTCCACCTATGATCAGCAACATGCCTGCAAGCCCCCATATACCCGGAATTTCCTTTAAAATGAAAATTCCAGCTATTAATCCCACTACAGATTTATAGGCATTAACCGGTCCGAGTACAGAGAGGTCACCACTTTCCAATGCCTTTACAAGGAACCCATTTCCGATAGCGCCGGCTATTCCTCCCAGCAAAGAATAAATCCAGAATGAACCAGATAAATTCCCGAAATCAATTCCTCTTATAAAAAACAGGCTTGTTAAAGCAAGTAGCAGGTAGGTTATAAAATTTATTACAAGCGGATGCTTCCCATTTTGCGTGAGCTTTTTCTGAAAAACATTGCCAAGTGGATTAGAAATGATCCTGGCAATAACGGCTATGGTTGTAATTAGTATCATCCCAGCGCCACATCGAGAATCATCATGACCACAAAGCCGCCGATGAACCCCAGCACTGCAACGTCGGTATATTTATCACGTTGTGTTTCCGGAATTACTTCTTCCACAACAACATAGATCATTGCTCCTGCTGCAAATGCAAGCGCATAGGGTAATACTGGTTCCATATGAATAACTGCATAAGCGCCAAGCACACCTGCAACAGGTTCAACAATTGCAGATAGTTGTCCATACCAAAAACTCTTAAACCGACCCACACCATGCCTGCGCAATGGCATAGAAACGGCTAGTCCTTCGGGAAAATTCTGAAGTCCGATGCCGATAGCAAGGGCAATTGCGGCCGCGGTTGTATGTTCCCCCACTCCCAGTGAAGCTGCACCAAACAAAACTCCTACAGCAAGCCCCTCCGGAATATTATGAAGGGTTATAGCAAGTAACAGCAAAGTGGTCTTATGCCATTTCGTTTTCATCCCTTCCGACTCGTCATCGCCAAAATTTATATGCAGGTGAGGCATGAATTTATCAAGACTGAAAATAAAAAGCGCCCCCGCAAGAAATCCAACCGCTGCGGGCATCCAGGGAAAATCAGGATATAATTTCTCTGAGTGTTCAATACTCGGTGCAAGCAGTGACCAGAAGCTTGCGGCTACCATAACGCCACCCGTAAAGCCCAGCATGGCATCAAAAACACTTCGGCGAACGGTGGAAAAGAAAAATACGAGAGAGGCTCCCGCTGCTGTAACTAACCAGGTGAAAGTAGTGGCAATAAGTGCTGCTTTCACCGGACCGATCTCAGATAAAAACTTTTCTAGCTGCTCCATTAAGGATAAAAATACTTAATCTTTGGTTCCCTTATACGTGCCTGTTGATTTTGAATCATTCTCCGGGATGATATTGTCGCTCAACCGCCTTCAAAACATCCTCTTTATAAAACAATACATCGCGAAACGTTCCGGTGCTATATAATGTCGCCTGGTCTTTAAAATGTTTTGAAGCCGGATCACCGCTCTGCCCACCTGCCAACAGTGCTTTCGCTTTAACCTTTGTCCCAAATTCCACAGCACAAACAAAACTATTGCCATGAACCCCATATCTTTTATTGGTGCCCGGAAAAGTTCTGCTGGTATAAGAAGGTAACATACCCCAGGTACCGGAAGCAAAGCCTACCGGCAAACTGGGCTTGTCATCTTTGTAATAGGGCTGTAGTGAGCCAGTTAGCCTTTGAAAGCGGTTGATTTCGCCCCAGGGGAGCTGCCATTTTCCAAACCGGGCCTGTAGATCAAGAACTGTCTGCAATAGAGGTTGCAGTAATTCCAGCGGTTTTGCAGAGGCAACAAAATGAGATGTCTTCTCAACCTGATCAAGTTCTTCATCCTCTACAATTTTTGTCTGGAGAATAATTGGCAATAATTTTTGTCCCCATTCTACAGCAAGAGTAGTTGCGATAGAAGCTTCATTACTTTTATAATCCCAGTTTTTGAGAACAGCAATGGGTCCGGCCAGCCACGCAAACAGCGTATCATTTGGTTGAATAGTATGCTCAAATGCTTTAACTACAGCTGGAACTAAAACTTCAAAGGCAGAAAGCCTTGTATCATAACCTGCTGTAATAATTTTATCAAGCGTGAATTTTTTCTCCTCTGATAAAACTCTAACGGCATTGATACCCCGAAAATTTTCACCATCCGGTGCCATGTAAACCGGGAAACCGCCTGGGCTTGGACTATCATCACCGGCTACCCGGAAAGGAGTTGAATTACAATTCTGGAGCCAGCCGTTGCGTGGATTTATAACATGAAGGGTTTGATTGATCTCATGTAAGCCCTTCCACTCAGATGCTTTCGTAGAACCATCAACTGGTTTCGTCCAGTTAAATGCTGTATCACGCTTCGGGATACGGTTACCATGCCAGTAACCTATATTGCCATCGGCATCAGCATATACAGTATTATTGGAAATATTTCCTTTTAAAGCAAGAGTACTTTCAAATTCCTTTAAACCTTTTGCCTTCGTTCTTTTCCAACACTGGATCAAACCATTCAACAGTCGATTATCTGCTTTCATGCTAAGAAACTCACCATTCCGTACTGCCATAAGTGGACCATGATGGGTAAACTTTGCCTGAATAGTTGTGATTATAATACCACCTGAAGTTTTATAGCTGAGCCTGATTGGCTTTTGACGAACAGGTATTTTTTTTCCATCATAACGGTAATACCATTTGTTATTCTGGATTTCAATTTTTTCAATATAACTATCTGCAGCATCAACATAGCTCGATGTGTGCATCCAACCACATTTTTCATTGAAACCCTGGTATATAAAAAACTGACCCCATGTAACAGCACCGTAGGCATTCAAACCTTCTTCACTAACCATATGTACTTCGGGTCGGAAATAAAAACTAACATGGGGATTGATATAAAGAATAGCATTTTTTGAAGCGGAAATAGCCGGACCAATAGCAAAACCATTTGAGCCAGTGGGTAGAGGTTCAATGAATGAGGTAGTATTTGTGAGTGATGATTGCCCGCTATAAAATTCCTTCAATTCACTCATCCTTATATCTGCAGTGCTGATAGCTCCAATACTACCATCTGTCCACAGCATCGGATACCAGGGTTGAAAACGCTGAAGCAAAGCCGGTTTCACGGAAGGGTTTTTATAGAGATAATAATTGATGCCATCGGCAAAAGCATTACACAGATTCTTAAGCCACACAGGAGCCCTTTGATAATCTTTGATAGCCTCAGCAGAATCTATTACCAATCGAATGAGCAGATCGTTGTAAAGGTCATCTTTGCCATTTACCTCAGAAAGGCGACCCAATTTCTCAATATAATTTGCCTCAACTCTGCTAAAATCATCTTCGCATTGCGCATAAAGCAAACCGAAAACAGCATCTGCATCTGTTTTACCATAAATGTGGGGAATGCCCCAGTTATCGCGAATGATATTGATCCGCTTTGCCTGGTTCTCCCAGCTTCTTATCTCTTTGGAAGAAAAGGGCTGTGCTATCAGGTTAATAGGCAGGAGAAAAAAGAACACTATTAATCGCATAAATTTTTTATTAGCCAATCACAAAAGATCAGTATAGATTGTAGATTACAAATTATCATGAATATAAAGTGCAGCAGCGCCCAGGAGAGCACTGTTACTAAGGGCAGATATATCCACTTTTAATTCCAATATAGTTTTTTTATACGCAAATGTTTTGATCTGCTCCCACATACTGTTTTTAAAGTAAGGCCATGCTTCACTAACCGACCCACCCAGAACAATTTTATCTGTATCAAGGGTATATAATATGGTCTTAATAGCGTTTCCAAGATGCTTTCCAAATACCCTATACATTTCCAGAGCAGAATCATCACCCTCAACCGCAAGTTTAAAAACGGTTAACCCATCAATATCATAAACATGTTGGAAAAACTGTCCGCTTGCATAGTACTCAATATTATGTTCCAGGTAATCGATCATTCCGAATTCACCTGCCCCACAATGTTTGCCGGAATGCAATTTTCCATTGATGATAATACCCGCACCCAGCCCTGTTCCTATTGACAGACCCACCATGGAACCTTGTCTTTTACCGGTACCGAAATGATACTCACCTAAAGCAAAACAATTTGCATCATTATTAATTCTTACTGGAATCCGGTACCTGTCTTCCATTAATGCCTGTAAAGGAATTTCCTGTAAGGAAGGAATATTCACAACATCAAACACCATTCCCTGGGAAACATCAACAAGTCCGGGCACCCCAATACCTATAGATTGAATTTGATCATTATAAAAGCGGTCTGTAACAGAGAACAGCTGCTCGATAACTTCCTGTTGCGATCCGCCCGCTTTTGTTGACTCAGTATACAAGTCAAGAAGTTGAGGGCCATCAACCAATCCGACGCGCACATTTGTGCCTCCGAGATCAATGCCAATATGCTGGGTGGATGCCATCAGTTTGTTGTATGTTGATGGGTAAGGAAGGATGCAGCATCCCTATCAAGGTAAATACGAATAGATGGATGTTGAAGTATCAAACTGGCTGGTATTTGTGGTGATGCCGGTTCCTCCAGCATACGTTTTACTACAGCTGCTTTTTTAAGCCCATTTACAAGGAGAAAAATACTTTTAGATTCCATTATTGTGCCTATCCCGAGCGTGAGACCACCCTCCAGTTCTTTGGCTTCGCTGAAATATTTCTGTCCTGTTTGAACAGTTAAAGGATCGAGTGTGACCACGCGACTTCTCGAATCAGCATTCGAACCGGGCTCATTCATGCCAACATGGCCATTCAATCCCAATCCCAGAATAGTCACGTCAATACCGCCTTTATCAATGATATAATTTTCAGTAACCACACATTCATGATCAGGGTCAGCCGCACGGCCATCAAAGAAACAGATCTTAGCGGCATTAATATTAAGCGGATCAAACAGCTGGCGATTTAAATGGTATCTGCAACTACCCTCGTCTTTTCCATTCATTCCCAACCACTCATCCAGTCCAACGAAATTCCATTCATCAATATTCAAAAACTTATTATTAACCTGCGAAATGAGTGAGGCATACATTCCTGCCGGACTATCACCGGATGCAACGCAGATAAGAGGTTGTGGGCGTGATGACATGCATTCTGCAAGGTGCGTTGCTGCAAGCCCAGCCTGCTGTTGGTAGTTATCTGATATATAAACCTGCATCTTGCTTATTTAATATGTTGAGGATGATGCCAGAGATCAATTGGTCTTTCTACTTTCGGACTAAAGGGCAGCATTATTTTCCTTCCCTCTGCAGCTGAAGCATAGGCAGCGTTAATGATCTCCAATACTGCCCTTCCATCCTCGCCAGTTACAAGAGGTTCTTTATTTTGTTGAATGCAATCAATAAAATGTTTCAGTTCATGCGGGTATCCCTGGTTGAAAACTTCTTCAAAAATGGTAAAGCTCCACCCGATGGTGGTATCAGCTTTTTCCATAGCATAGCCATATCCGTTTTTAGAATAGGACACAGCGGCATTGCCCATGAATAGATCTGCATACACCACGCCTCCGGTGCCATAAACCTCACAGCGATCATCCATTCCCCCATGCTTGGCCCAACTGTTCTCCGCAACGCCAATAACACCATTTTCAAACTCAACGATAACAACGGAGTTGTCTTCGCAATCAGTTTTATCTTTATGGTAAACGGTTGCCATGCTAGCATATACACTAACGGCACGTGCATTGTTTAGCATCCAGCGAAACCATGCAATGGCATGGCAGCCCATATCCATAAGAACCCCGCCTCCTGAAAGCTTCTTATCATAAAACCAGGCTGAATGCGGACCAGAATGTTTCTCACCCTGTTTAAGCATATAGATATCTCCCACTCCACCTTCCTTTACCATTTGTCTTACCCGTTCATATTTAGGAGCAAAGCAAAGTTCTTCCGCATACATGAGTTTTACACCTGCAGCTTTGCACGCGGCAATCATCGCATCAGCCTCTTCAAGCGTTAACGCCAGGGGTTTTTCAATGATAATATGCTTACCAGCATCAGCAGCTTTCAATGTAACACTGGCATGCAGAAAATTAGGAAGGCAGATATCAACCACTTCACATCCCGATTCAGATAAGATAGCATCGATATCATCATACCAGGCTGGAATATTATGTTTTTCTGCAAAGGCTTTTGCTTTAGCCGCGTCGCGAGCATACACTGCAACTACTTCTGCTTCCGGTATGAACCGATGATAACTCTCGAAATGAATATCTGATATAAAACCTGCTCCAAGGATGGCAACCTTCGTTTTAAGCATCTTTTTATTTTAAATATCCGTAAAAATGTTATGCAAAATCCTGAATAGTAATTTATTGCAACATGATCTTTCTCCCTTCCCGGGCGCTTTTTTTAGCGGCTTCGAGGATCTCCATAACAATCATATTGTTCTCCAGGGAAGAAGGATCATAAGGCGGGATTCGAATGCTTCCCCTTACCACTCCTGCGAAATATGCAAAGGGATCATCAAAGGGGGCAGCCAGAGGCGGAAGAGCAGATCTTCTTTCAAGTGTATCTGGTTTGAAGCGAAATCGAAGATCAGCCTTGTTGTCTGAAAACACATAACCTGTTTCTCCATAAACTTCCATGTCTTTCCTGGAGAATGGCCAGTTCCAGGATGCCTGTATCACGGCCTGCATCCCTGGAAATTGGACAAGTATGGTGGCATCATCATCAACATTTGGATAAATATGCGGCTTAAACTGGCGGGTGATGGCCAGTACTGATTCAGGACGCTGCCCGGCCATTAGCCATGTAACAAGGTTAGCTCCATAACATCCGAAATCCATCAGCGCTCCCCCACCATTGGCCACCGGATCGGTAAGCCAGTGGAGGAACTCCTTGTTAACACCGATCTCCTTTGGCCCCTCATGGCCATCGTGCACCACCATTTTCCGAATCCTCCCGATTGAACTGTCTTTTGTTACCAGGTCAAATGTTTTGTGATTGGTGGAATACCAGGTTGTTTCATAGTTCGTAAGCAGGTGGATCTTATGTTTCTCAGCAAGCTCTTTCATCTGCAAAGCATGGTCAAGACTCACAGCAAGAGGTTTCTCCACCATCACATGCACGCCTGCCGGGGCACAATTCTGAACAACAGCGAGGTGTTCCTCGATGGAACCAAAGGCAGCCACTGCCTCCGGCTTTGTTTTTTGCAACATTTCTGGCAGCGAGTTATATACCAGTCGCATATCCATTTTATACTGAGTGAGATAACGTTTCGCGAGCTCACGGTTTGACTCGGAAATGCCAACGATCTCAACCTCACCCCGCGCGGCGCTTCCCAGCAACCAATGAACATGGGTATGTGTGAGGCCTGCAATACCAATTCTCAGAGGCTTCCCTTTTTGGGCAAAAACTGGCTGAACTAACAGTAGCAGCAATGCAATTCTTATGATTCTCAACATGACAGATTGAATTAGAACAAATAATGATAGAAAGATAAATCCAAAAAACAAATGGTAGTTAGTTTTTTCAAGGTTATGACCGATATTATAAATAATAGTCAAAATAAAACGCATCCATTTGGTTAGTTTTTAAGAATTTTGCATTTCTATTATAAAATATACAAAATGAGCAATAGCCCCAGTACACTGTTCGATAAAGTGTGGGATTCGCATGTGGTGCGTAAGATCCAGGATGGCCCCGATGTGTTTTTCATCGATCGTCATTTTATTCATGAAGTAACAAGTCCGGTTGCATTCCTCGGTCTAGAAACGCGTGGACTAAAAGTTATGTTCCCCGAGAAAACTTTTGCCACGGCCGATCATAATACACCTACTATCAACCAGCACCTTCCTGTTGAAGATCCATTGTCTGCCAAACAATTAAAAGCACTTGAAACCAACTCTGCCAAATATGGCATATCGCATTGGGGACTGGGGAATCCAAAGAATGGTATTGTGCATGTTGTTGGTCCGGAGAACGGCATAACCTTACCGGGCATGACCATCGTTTGTGGTGATTCACACACTTCAACGCATGGGGCATTCGGCGCTATTGCATTTGGGATAGGAACCTCCGAGGTGGAGATGGTACTTTCCTCACAATGTATCATGCAGCCAAAGCCAAAGAAAATGCGGATCAATGTGAATGGTACCCTGAACAAAGGCGTTACCCCAAAAGATGTGATCCTCTATATTATCTCAAAACTATCCGCCGCCGGGGCAACTGGTTATTTCGTGGAATATGCGGGGGAGGTGTTTGAAAACATGAGTATGGAAGGCAGGATGACCGTGTGCAATATGAGCATTGAGATGGGTGCCCGTGGTGGAATGATTGCTCCTGATGAAACTACCTTTAATTATATAAAGGGAAGGGAGAAAGCACCTAAGGGAGAAGCCTGGGAGAGGGATCTGGCCTACTGGAAAACGCTCAAAACAGATGAAGGAGCAAGCTTCGACATCGAATATTCTTATGATGCTTCCGATATTGAACCAATGATCACCTTTGGTACCAATCCAGGAATGGGAATAGGTATCTCCCAACATATACCCGTATCTGCCGAAACAGGTAGTGGAAAATCAAGCTATGAGAAATCGCTTAACTACATGGGATTCCATGAAGATGATGCCATGCTGGGAAAGAAAGTGGATTATGTTTTTATTGGTAGTTGCACAAATGGTCGCATTGAAGATTTCAGAGCTTTTGCGTCTATTATTAAAGGCAGGAAAAAAGCTGATAATGTTACAGCCTGGATAGTTCCCGGATCGCATATTGTGGAGCAGCAAATTAAAGAAGAAGGAATACTTGATATCCTGACCGAAGCCGGGTTCCAGCTCCGCCAGCCAGGATGCAGCGCATGCCTTGCCATGAATGATGATAAGATACCTGCCGGTAAATATGCAGTGAGTACCAGTAACCGGAATTTCGAGGGCAGGCAGGGGCCTGGTGCACGTACCATGCTTGCCAGTCCGCTTGTTGCAGCAGCGGCAGCAGTAACCGGCGTTGTAACTGATCCAAGGGAATTACTTTAATGCATCAAACATCTAATTAAACTTATGGCTTACGATAAATTCACTATACTCACCAGTTCTGCGGTACCCATGCCCATAGAAAATGTTGATACCGACCAGATCATACCGGCACGCTTCCTTAAAGCAACGGAAAGAAAAGGTTTTGGAGATAACCTGTTCCGCGACTGGCGATACAATTCTGACAATACACCAAAACAGGATTTTATCCTCAACAACCCCATCTATTCGGGAAAGATTCTGGTAGCGGGAAAAAATTTTGGAAGTGGCAGCAGCCGGGAACATGCAGCATGGGCCATTTATGATTATGGCTTCCGCTGTGTCGTTTCAAGTTTTTTTGCTGATATCTTCAAGGGCAATGCCCTGAATATTGGGATCCTGCCAGTTCAGGTAAGTCCGGAATTCCTCGACAGGATATTCAGTGCAATAGAAGCTGATCCTCATACAGAACTAGAAATAAACCTGCCACAACAAAGCATAACCATTTTAGCCACCGGAGAGTCAGCATCTTTTGATATCAATGGATATAAAAAAGACAACATGACCAATGGTTATGACGACATTGATTACCTGCAGGCAATGAAGGAAGAGATACAGGCTTTTGCTTCAAAAAGTTTATACTAAAATAGTAATCCGCAAGAGCATAATGCCCCAGTCAAGAAGAATGATCGAAATAATGGATACCACACTTCGCGATGGTGAACAAACCAGCGGAGTATCTTTTTCTGCTTCAGAAAAACTAACCATTGCGCAGTTACTCTTAACTGAAGTAAAAGTGGATCGTATTGAAATTGCGTCGGCACGTGTATCAGAAGGTGAGTTTGATGCAGTTAAAAAAATAACGAAGTGGGCAAAAGCAAAAGGCTTACTTAATAAAGTGGAAGTGCTCACATTTGTTGATGGTGATGTATCAGTACAATGGATGATCAGGGCCGGAGCAAAGGTGATGAACCTGTTGACAAAGGGATCACTCAACCATCTCACCCATCAACTTAAGAAAAAGCCGGAGGAGCATTTTTCGGATGTTGCAGGAGTTCTTGCACTAGCAAAAAAGAAAGGGCTGGAAGCTAATGTTTACCTGGAAGACTGGAGCAATGGAATGCGGCATTCCCGTGACTATGTTTTTCAATACCTCGATTTCCTGGTTACCCAGCCGTTAAAGAGGATCATGCTTCCTGATACACTTGGCGTACTCACCCCTGCAGAAGTTTATGATTATGTATCAGAGATCGTAAAACGTTATCCCGGAATCCATTTTGATTTTCACGCCCATAATGATTATGACCTGGGTACTGCCAATGTACTTGAAGGAGTGAAAGCAGGTGCACATGGTCTTCACCTAACCATTAACGGTATGGGTGAAAGAGCGGGTAATGCACCACTAGCCAGTGCGATAGCTGTTATTAATGATTTCATGCCAAATGTTAAAACAGGGGTTGTAGAAAAATCCCTGTACACGGTAAGCAAGTTGGTAGAAGCTTTTTCCGGCTTTCGTATTCCGGTGAACAAACCGGTGGTGGGAGAAAATGTATTTACCCAAACAGCCGGCATTCATGCAGATGGCGACAAAAAGAATAAACTCTACTTCAGTGACCTGATGCCGGAGCGTTTTGGCAGGCAGCGTAAATATGCACTTGGCAAAACCAGCGGTAAAGCAAATATTGAAAATAACCTTGCCCAACTGGGAATAGAATTATCCGATCATGACCTTAAGAAAGTTACCCAGCGTATCATAGAACTGGGAGATCGAAAAGAAGTAGTAACGCAGGCAGATCTTCCCTATATCATATCGGATGTGCTGGATAGCAATACCATCGAAGAGAAAGTGCGGATAGAAAATTATGTGCTGACGCATGCAAAAAATCTCAACCCATCCGTAACCCTTCAGATTTGCATGAATGGTGAATTCTTCGAGGAGCAGGCACAGGGTGACGGACAGTACGATGCCTTTATGAACGCTCTGAAAAAAGTATATAAACAGAAAAAAATTGAACTACCCCTGCTAACGGATTACGCAGTTCGCATTCCCCCTGGGGGAAAAAGTGATGCTTTATGTGAAACCATTATAACCTGGCGGGAGCATAATAATAAAGAATTTAAGACAAGGGGTCTTGACAGTGATCAAACAGTTTCAGCTATAAAAGCTACGCAGAAAATGCTGAATATCATCCCGCATCCCTAAATTTCAGAATAACTATTTCATTAATTATTAAGCATGGCAACAAAACATATTTTGATCGTACCCGGAGATGGGATCGGACAGGAAGTAACAGCAGTAGGAAAAAAGGTACTTGATAGAATAGCAGAAAAATTTGGTCATACATTTACGTACGATGAGGCGCTGATTGGTCATGTGGCAATTGAAGCCACGGGTAATCCCTTACCCGATGAATCACTTGAAAAAATGCGCAAATCGGATGCTGTACTTTTTGGCGCAGTGGGCCATCCCAAATATGATAATGACCCTTCTGCTAAAGTGAGGCCGGAACAAGGTTTATTAAAAATGCGTAAAGAACTGGGACTCTATGCCAATCTCCGTCCTATCAAATTATTCGATGAATTACTGGATGCTTCCAGTATTAAACCAGAAATACTGAAAGGTGCTGATATCCTTTTCTTCCGTGAACTCACAGGCGATATTTATTTCGGTGAGAAGGGTCGTAAAAACAATGGCGACACTGCCTTTGATGTTGCGGAATATAGCCGCTATGAAGTGGAGCGCATTGCACGAAAGGCTTTTGATGCTGCCCGCACCAGAAGGAAAAAACTCTGTTCGGTGGATAAGGCAAATGTTCTGGAAACATCAAGATTATGGCGCGAAGTTATTCAGCAGGTTGCTCCTGAATATCCTGATGTAGAAGTGGAACACCAGTTTGTTGATGCAACTGCAATGTTATTAATAAAAGATCCTCGTCGTTTTGATGTTGTTGTAACCGCAAATCTTTTTGGCGATATACTCACTGATGAGGCGTCGCAGATAGCCGGATCGATGGGTATGCTGGCAAGTGCTTCCATTGGCGATGGAACAGGAGTTTATGAACCCATCCACGGTTCAGCACATGATATCACAGGTAAGGGACTCGCAAATCCATTAGCATCTATTCTATCCGCAGCTTTGTTGCTTGATATATCTTTTGGTATGAAAACAGAATCCGAAACAATCATCAACGCAGTTGATAAGGTACTCAAAGATGGATTCCGCACCCGCGATATAGCGGATACAAAAACGCAATCCAACATGATCCTTGGAACCGACGCAATGGGTGAAGCTGTATTGAAATTCATCTAATCAGGTCTTGTACAATCATCCACCAAATATAAAATGGATGTATAGTTTTTCCTGACGGCCTCCGATAATGCAATCTCACAGGTTTTTCCACTTGAGTAATACCCATCATATACCATTTCGCTAACCTCCGCTGCTTCTTCGGCAGTAGCGGAGGCCGTAAGCTCCGGAAATAGAAAACCCCTGTCACCTGCCATTCCGCAACATCCGGCATGCAGGGGAACAACCACTTCATCAGCACACTGCTTCGCTATATCTTTGAATACTTCATTCAATCCCATTTTCTCTAAAGAACAAACAGGGTGTAGGACAATGGATTTTTTCTTCCGGTGAATTGTAGTCCCGGGAAGCACCATGTCACGCAAATATTCCACACTATCCAGTATCCTGAGAGCCCTGAATTTTTCTTTGTTAGGAGTGGAAAGAATTGAATAGGAATTATACAATGACTGGGTACAGGAACTAATATCCAATACAACAGGCAATTTTCCGGAATCAGTCCATGAATAAATCTTTTCAATAGTTTTATTGGCTATTAGTATATAAGCATCATTAAATCCTTTAGAGGAAAATATTTGTCCGCAGCAGGATCCGTGAATATCATCAGGAATGATCACCTCAATACCCGCATTTGTAGATGCAGCAATAAATACATCGATAATATTTTTGCGTGGATCAGACGCATCACCCATCACCCTGTTAATACAAGCGGGGAAATATAGGATCTTCGATTTCCCGGAAACTGTATGAAGAGTGGGTTTATAAATCCCTGGCCGTCGTTTGGATGGTGCGGCTTGTAGCTGATTATTCCATAGAGGAAATGTTGGTATCAGTTTTCGTAACACAACTGTAAAACGGCGCATTGTTTGATCCCCAAAAATGGAATTGATGAAGGAGCCAGCCTTAAGGCCAAAATAAACCGCCTTTTCAATCAACCTGAAGTTGCGGGCTACAAAAGCTACCATATTCTTTTGATGTGGAAGATGGTTTTCACTGCGTAGTCGTTTTACCAGTGAACCTGTATTGATATCAACAGGACATGCAGCTGCACAAAGTCCATCCACTGCGCAGGTGTCAAGACCATCATATTGATATTGTTCCAATAACAGCTTATGCCTGCTATGATTTCCACTTGTTGTAAGCCTGCGGAGCTCCCTGCGCACCACAATTCGCTGCCGGGGAGTTAGAGTTATATTTCTACTTGGACATCGGTGTTCGCAAAAACCACATTCTATGCATTTATCTACTTCTTCTTCAACCCGTGGAAGATCTTTAAGGTCCTTTGTATGTGCCGCCAGATCAGCATTTATTATTACTCCCGGATTAAGCAAATTATGCGGATCAATCACCTGCTTAAGCTCTTTCATGATGGCATACAATTCGCCTCCCCACTCTGCTTCCACAAAAGGAGCCATATTTCTACCTGTACCATGTTCCGCCTTGAGTGCTCCATCGTACCTGTTCACTACCAGGTGTACCACATCACGTATGAAGAGATCATAACGTTTGATCTCATCACTGCTATCGAAAGCCTGTGTAACAACGAAATGGATATTCCCATCCTTGGCATGCCCGAATATGATTGCATCCTGGTAACCATGAATTTTGAAAAGTTTCTGCAGGTCTGCAATAGCATTACCCAGCATCTCAACCGGAAAGGCGATATCCTCCAGAATGACCGTCGTACCACTTGCACGAACAGCTCCTACTGCCGGAAACATTCCTTTCCTGATTTTCCACAGGAAGGCCTGTTCCTTTTTATCGGTGGTAAAAAGTGCGGGAAATAATAGGCTGAGTTCCGGTGAAAGTCGATTGAATGCATCCATCTGCTCCTGAAGCAGCTCCTTTTTATAAGCCTGGAATTCCACCAAAAGCGCAGCAGCCGGGGCAGGTAATGTTCTAACTATTGCCGGAACACCTTCTAAACTATCCACCGATCTTAAGGCAGACCGATCCATGAGTTCAACAGCTTCCGCACCCAGCATTTTCAGTGGAGGGATGGCATCACAAGCGCGATATATATCAGTAAAATATAACATCGCTGTGGCTTTCTCCGGGTAATCGGGAACAGTTTCTAATACAGCTTCAGAAATGAATCCAAGTGTACCCTCTCCTCCTATTAACATGTGCGCAAGAATATCAAGAGGATCCGAAAAATCTACAAAGGCATTTATAGAATAACCAACCGTATTTTTTGTTTTATACTTCCTCCGGATTTTTTCGAACAATGTTTTATCTGCATGAATATGTTCTCTTAATTCAAGCAGCTTTTTATAAATATCAGCACACTCATATTTGAAACGTCCATAGTCATCTTTGTTCTCAGTAGAATATGCTTTCCCGTTTGGGAGAATGAATTTTATATAGCGGGTTGTATGATAGGAATTCTTGCTAACACCGCAGCACATACCACTGGCATTATTGGAAAGTATGCCACCCATCATGGCAGAACTTATGCTTGCCGGGTCGGGACCAATTTTTTTTCCAAGTGCCTTCAGCTTTGCATTTACCATGGCGCCAATAGCACCTGGTTGTACACGAATGCGATCCCCATTTAAATCCTCAATCTTTATTCCATTCCAGTGCTGACTGATATCAACAAGAATACCATCTGTAATGGATTGTCCCGACAGGCTGGTACCCGCTGCCCTGAATGTTATGGGAATACCATGTTGTTTTGAAAATGCAAAAAGGGCTTTAATCTCTTCTTCAGATACCGGTTGTACAACTGCCTTAGGAAGGAGATAATAAAATCCCGCATCAGGTGCATAAGAAACCAGGTCTATAAGTCTCGATTTGATCCTTGACACCGGAATGATAACTTCAAGAGCTTTCCCCGTTTCGGTTTTATCATGCTTATTCATCAATTTGAAACTAAATATTTTGACCAGGCACCTTAATTGTTCTATTTAATACAGTATAAAATTACTAATAAGATTAGCTTTTTATTACATTTAACCCTTGCTCCATCATTGCTCTATCATTGCTCCATCGGAGCTCTATAATTGCACCATCCGCAACTGCTAATTATTTTATCAAAAAAGCTATACACCCGCAGTAATATACAACTGCTGATGGCTGTTTCCAAATATGTATCGTCCTCGCTTAATCATAGCTGTGAGCGCTTAATACGGTGTAGTCAACAGCATGAATTTCGATGCCGGAAATAAATTGTTTAATTTTTCATGATAAATACCATTTATGGATATCAAAGATCTTCGCCTTGCTGTACTTATAGATGCAGACAATGTACCTTCTTCACATGTAAAGGAAATGTTCGAAGAAATTGCCAAATATGGTACGCCTACTTTCAAAAGGATATATGCGGACTGGACTAAACCGCATGTATCGGGATGGAAAAATGTATTACTTGAAAATGCGATCACACCCGTTCAGCAATACAGCTATTCTACGGGAAAGAATTCAAGCGACAGCGCCCTGATAATTGATGCCATGGATATTTTATATACAGGCAAAGTAGATGGGTTCTGCATCGTTTCAAGTGATAGTGATTTTACCAGGCTGGCTACAAGGCTGCGGGAAGCGGGAATGGCAGTTATAGGGATTGGCGAAAAGAAAACCCTTACCCCTTTTATTTCTGCATGTGATAAGTTTATATACATGGAAATCTTAAAGGGAAGTTCGAAAGATCAGTCTCCTGAAAAAAGTAAAAAGCAGGTAGCGAAAGAAAAGGTAAACATCGATGAACCCATTAATAAAATAGATCACAAACTGATAAGGATTCTCACGGACAGCATTTCTGATATTGCAGATGAAACGGGTTGGGCCTTCCTGGGCGAATTAGGCAGCATGCTGATCAAGAAAATGCCGGATTTTGATTCCAGGAACTATGGATTTGATAAATTACTTCCGCTGATCAAAAGCCTTGATACCCGCTTTGAAATTGATGAAAGAGAAACGGGAAGAAAAAATATCCGCCATATTTATGTTAAGGTAAAATAATTGGTGCCCCTTATGAAGATCCTGAACATTGTTTTCACCATGCTTTTCCTCCTGTTTGCAGCGCTTCAATGGAATGATCCGGATCCGCTGATATGGATTCCAATTTATCTCTATGCTGCCGTATTAACATTCCTCGCAGCGCGCAGGAAATACTATCCCCGACTCTATTTGCTGGGAATAGGTATTTACCTTTTATATGCTTTATACCTTTTTTTTGAAAAGAATGGGGTGTTATCATGGGCTACGGAACATGATGCAGAGAACCTCGTAGAAACGATGCAGGCTTCAAAACCATGGATCGAGTCAACCCGTGAATTTGGCGGTCTTCTCTTTGTAATTATTGCATTGCTTCTTAATTACCGGGC
Source organism: Flavihumibacter sp. ZG627 (assembly GCF_000814325.1). GTDB lineage: Bacteria > Bacteroidota > Bacteroidia > Chitinophagales > Chitinophagaceae > Flavihumibacter. Next base: position 425,340 of record NZ_JPHF01000004.1, read on the forward strand.
ACAAAAAAAGGGCCCTGGTTGAAGAGGGCCCTTTAAGTTAATTTCTTAACTCATTCCTTTAATCCGATCACTGGAAGCGATTTTTCCCGAACCATTTTATTGAATGCTTCCAACTCCACAGTCTTTATTTTTTTCAATTTATTCAATGCTTCATCACTAAGCCTGGCTAACTCAGCATAAACATCACGACTCTGTTTGCTGGGCGCCATATTACCACTGTTAGCGGCATCAAATACACCCGACAGCTTATCATTCAGCCTGATCGGAAAGTTCAGTACATCCTGGAAACTTTTAGCCTTCGTTTGGTATAGAGTTTCTTCAATAGACGTGAGTTGTTTTCCAATGGTATCAGCCATTGACTTCACTTCTTTCGGAACATCTTTTCCCTGGCGACCGATGAAATCTGTAAGCTGTGTACGCAGTGAACGAATATCTTTTATGGCCTTCTGCACTTCGTTGAATTTGCCCTGGACTTCTCTCAGAAAACTGAACTGGGCTTCGTAATCGGCAGCTGTGATCTTATAATTCGGATCTGCCTTTACAACAAAAGGCACTTCAACAGAATCAGCCCCCACTTTAACCCTGGCAAAATAATTTCCTGGCGGGGCTACGATATTACCTGGTAATCCATTCCAAAGGATCATCCCATCAATTTTCTCACTTGCGGGATATTGAAGGTTCCACACAAATCGATTCATCCCCTTGCTGATATCAAGTTTGTCTTCTTTGGCACCAGTTGCAAATGTCTTTATGATTTTTTTATCCCTGTCAAGAATCGTTATAGCGGCCTTTGTGCTGTCTGTAACATTGCTGATATAATAATTGATAACAGCTCCGGCGGGTGGATTATCACCTGCATTCCTTGGAATTCCACCCCTGAATCCTCCGGAAGATTGCAATCGCCAAACCGGGTTTACAGGTAAAACATGCATTGCTTTTTTCAGAAGACCAGCATCATATTGCTGCACAGTAGTGAGGTCATCAAGCACCCAGAAAGCCCTGCCCTGGGTTGCTACAACCAGATCGTTTTCCTTGATGGTGAGATCAGTTATAGGAACAACGGGTAGGTTTAACTGGAAGGGACGCCAGTTTATTCCATCATCATAACTGATATACATTCCATACTCAGTACCGGCATAAAGCAATCCATCTCTTTTCGGATCTGCACGCATCACCCTTGTAAAATGCATCCTGTTAATTCCGTTGGTAATCAGTTTCCAACTCTTGCCATAATCCTCTGTCTTATAAATGTAGGGTGCAAAATCATCAAGTTTATATCTGGTGCCCGTGATGTAGGCAGTACCCTTTTTGGTGGGATGTGTTTCAATGGCATTCCACATTATCCACTTTGGCGCACCTGTTGGCGTTACATTATCCCAGTTCTTACCACCATCTTTACTTACATGTATAAGACCATCATCCGACCCTGTCCATAACAGGTCTTTTTCAAGAGCGCTTTCTGCTGCAGTAAAAATTGTACAGTAGTATTCAACAGAAGTATTGTCTTTAGTAATGGGTCCGCCGCTGGGGCCCTGTTTGCTTTTGTCATTAGTTGTTAGGTCGGGCGATATCTGTTCCCAGCTCGCGCCTTCATTTTCCGTTACAAATAATGCGTTACCGGCACAATAGAGGCGTTTTGGATTATGTGGTGAAAAGAATATAGGGAAGTTCCATTGAAAGCGATATTTCAAAACATCGGCACCTGCACCCATCGGATTGTCGGGCCAAACGGTGATAGCCCTGTTCTCACCTGTGCGATGATCTAATCTCGACAGGTAACCGCCGTAGTTTCCACCATATACAATATCCGGGTTTTGTGGATCTGCTACAACATATCCACTCTCTGCGCCTGCTGTTTCTTCCCAGTCCTTATCAGTGATGGCAGCACCATAGGTCCGGCTTCGGATCCGAAAGGTTGAATTATCCTGTTGTGCACCCAGAATGCGGTAAGGGAAACTATTGTCTGTGCTTACACGATAGATCTGGGAGGTAGGCTGGTTCATATAAGTGCTCCAGTTTGTGCCTCCATCATAACTTACCTGGGCACCACCATCATCGGCAACAATCATGCGATTTCCATCTTCAGGATCAATCCACAGATCATGGTGGTCACCATGGGGGGTTCTCACACTCTGGAAAGTTTTACCTCCATCTCTGCTGCGCATGAAGCCAACATTTGGCGCGTATACCAGGTTTTCATTCTTTGGATCCACATACACTTTAGTATAATACCAGGCCCTCTGGCGAATATTATTATCACTGCTCTGCAAGGTCCAGCTAACACCCGCATCATTGCTTACATATAATCCACCATCTGCATTCTCAAAAATTGCATATACTTTATCGGGATTAGAAGGGGCAACTGCCACGCCAACAATACCCCATACGCCTTTAGGCAAACCTTTTGATGCAGTAATATTCTGCCAGGTTTCTCCGCCATCAATTGATTTCCATAGTCCGCTGCCTTCGCCTCCACTTTCCAGACTATAAGGTGTTCTGATAAGTCGCCATGTTCCGGCAAAAAATACCTGCGGATTTCCAGGTTCCATCACCAGGTCTGAAGCACCAGTCTGGTTGTTAACATATAATGTCCGCTTCCAGGTTTTGCCACCATCCGTTGTTTTGTAAACGCCTCTTTCCTCATTTGGACCAAAAAGATGACCCATCACCGCGGCCCAAACTATATCGGGGTTACGCGGATGTATCACCAGCCTGATGATATGACGGCCATCTTTCAAACCAATATTACGCCAGCTCCTGCCCCCGTCATCACTACGCCATACACCTCCAAGGCCTTCTGCCACATTACCTCGCATGGTGTTTTCACCTTCACCTACATAAATCACATTCTCATCAGATGGAGCAACCGCCACCGCACCAATTGTTCCACCGAAATACTTGTCGGATATGTTCTTCCAGTTGCTGCCACCATCGGTGGTCTTCCATACTCCCCCACCTGTTGCACCCATAAAAAATGTTTGCTTATTGGTGTAAGAACCCGCCACCGCGGCGGAGCGTCCACCACGCCAGGGGCCAATAAGCCGGTACTTTGCCTGGGAGAAAATAGTTTCATCTGCAGCTTGTGCATTGTCAGGACTTTTCTGTTGCTTTTTCTGGCCAAAGGAAGCTATTGCCAGCAATAGAAAGCTACCAATCAGTAATGATCTCATATGTGTTGTAATTGTTAGTTCCCTTTTGAGTAGAACCCAATTTACGATAAAAACAAACTGCCGGCCCAAAGGACCGGCAGTTATCTACCGCATATCTTCAACCGCAGAAGATCAGTTTCCGGTTTTATCTTTCAGTGCATCGGGGGTTTTCACCCCCTCCTTAGAAAGCGCCAGCCGAACTTTATCCGAATACTGACGGCTGATCTTAGCATGTTCTGACCGGGCTGTGGAAAGCTGTCCTTTCAAAACATTTATACGCTCCAACTGAAGATTGCTTGGCCTCGACTCCTGGCCTGCAACGGCGCCATATACTTCACTGATCCTTTCTCTTAATTGTTCTTCATCCGCAAAAATAGACTTCTGCTTTGTAGCTAATAAAGTAGCTCTTAATGTTTCCAGAGAACTGGTATAATCGCGGAGTAATTTCTTAACCTTATCGCTCTTCACTTTTTCACCATTTTTCTTCAACAACTGCTGTTCTTCATTAATGCTTGAAATGAGTGCGTTGATATCAGCCTGCATGGTATAGAGATCCATAGCCGCAGCATAGCGTGCTTCAAGATCTTCCTTGCTGAAATTCTTATTGCCCTCATCATGAACTACCACCATCTTATCGGTATACTCCTTCTCCCCAACTTTTAATTTCAGCGTATACTCACCAGGCATCACCATAGGTGCTACAAATGCTCCATAATCCATTTTGGCGCCACCTGCGGCAGGCTTAATGGGAGTCATCCGCATATTCCAGTAAACTTTATTTATGCCCTTGCGCTTAGAACCTGGTACCGTTTGTACCAGCTTTCCCGCTGCATCATAAATATCAAGTTTTACATCGCCGGTCATAACCCGCTCTTTGAGGTAATACTGCACAGCAGGTAAACTGGCAGGATTTCCTGCTGTCCATCCTCCCGTTGGAGGAAAACCTCCATCTCCAAATTTACCGGAACTCAGCGGCACTGGTTTATTGGAAAATACATGCACATCTTTCTCAAGAATGCCTGCCGTCAATCCGCGCATGGGGGAGATATCATCCACGATTATTATCCCGCGGCCATGCGTTCCGATCACCAGGTCATTGGTTACAGGATGTATTGCAATATCACGAACCAGTGAATAGTCGGGTATCCGGTTTTTCATCCTGAACCAACTACCTCCGCCATCTACGCTTGCGAATAATCCCATTTCTGTTCCCAGAAAAAGTAATTCAGGATTCACCAGGTCTTCTTTTATCTTATGTGCAAACCCGGTAAAATCCTCACTGGCAAACATTTTCCAGGTTTTACCCATATCTTCTGAACGAGCAGCCCATGTTTTATGATCACCATACATATGGTTGTCAAATGTTGCATAGATAACATTCCTGTTAAACCTTCCGGGTTCCACACTGCTTACCCAGGTTTGAGCCGGGATGCCTGCAGCAGCAATATTGGCCGACACATTGGTCCAGTTTTTTCCGCCGTCTGTTGTGTACTGAAGGTTACCATCATCTGTTCCGACCCATATTAGATTTTCATCAAGGGGAGATTCTGCTATAGTAAAAATAGTGGTGTGATTTTCTGCTGATGTATTGTCTGCACTTAAGCCGCCACTGTTTTCCTGTTCCTGTTTTTTCTTGTCATTGGTTGTAAGATCAGGAGAAATGCGTGTCCAGTTAGTTCCTTTATCAGTGCTTTTAAAAAGAAACTGTGCACCACAATAAAGGTTTTTCGGATTATTCTGTCCGATATGAATTGGCGTGTTCCAGTTCCATCTGAGTTTAGCGTCATTTGATCCTGCCTGTGGCTTAATGGTTACACTCTTTAAGGTTTTGAGATTTACCCTTCCCATATTTCCGCCCTGGTATTCGGCGTAAGCAATATCAGGGTCAAGGGGGTCGGGTATGGTCCAGAATCCATCACCACCATATATTGCCTTCCAGTCGCCATTTTGTACGCCCCCCGCCGCTGCCGAAGGAGCAACCCAGCTACCATTATCCTGCAATCCACCGTATATTCTATATGGCTGCTGGTTGTCCACCGCTACATGGTAAAATTGACCTACCGGCAGATTACTCGCAAAAATCCAGGTAGCTCCCCTGTCCATACTGATATAAACTCCTCCATCCGTTCCCAGGTACATCTGGTTGGTATAGTTTGGGTTTATCCAAAGGGCATGGTGATCGGAATGCACCCAGCCGCCTTCATTACTCGCATCCGCGAAAGAATATCCGCCATCATCAGAGTAAGAGAAAGAAAAAGCCGGACGGTAAACGCGTTTGTGATCTTTTGGATCAACTACTAGTGTGCTGAAATAAAATGGCCTTGATACCACGTTCAGGGTAGCACTCTGTTCTTTCCAGTTCTCTCCGCCATCGGCAGATATATAGAGCTTGGTTTCTTTTGCTTCAACAATTGCGAGCAGGTTTTGCGGAGCACTCGGAGCAAGGGCAAGCGCCACCCTTCCAAACGGTTTGGCGGGCAGGCCTTTTGTCAGCTCCTTCCAGGTTTTTCCACCATCAATACTTTTATATACACCACTTCCACTACCCCCCGAATTAAACAGATAAGGTAGCCTCCTGAATTCCCAGGTAGTGGCATATACTGTATTCGGATTCTGTGGATCAACAGAAACATCAGCACAACCGGCCTTCTCTGATATATACAAAACCTTGTCCCAGTTTTTTCCGCCATCTGAAGATTTATACAAACCACGGTGTTTGCTTTCGCTCCATAGTGGGCCTGGTGCTGCTACATAAATATTATTGGAGTTGGATGGATCAATAACCACTTTAGAAATATGTTCTGTACTATCAAGTCCCACGCGCGACCAGTTATCGCCGCCATCAGTGGTTTTGTATAATCCAACACCTATGGAAACACTGTTACGCATATTGCTTTCGCCCGTTCCAACAAAAACAGTACGTGGATTTTTCTGATCGATGGCAATGGCTCCTATGCTCTGGCAATACTTATCAAATACAGGCTTGAAAGATGCGCCGGCATTGGTCGTTTTCCAAACACCACCCCCGGCTGTTCCTACATAAATCGTTTTACTGTCGGCATTTACACCTTCAATTGCTGTGATACGTCCACTCATGGTTCCAGGGCCCATCCAGCGGGCTTCCATGGTACCAAAGGTGGCGGAACTTACTTTAGTTTGTGCATGAAGGTTAGTTGCTGTAATAGCAACAACTGCAAGGAGAAGAATTCTCTGCATAGCGGTATAGGTTTGGTTAAATGAACAAGCCCGGATAGTGGTCCGGGCTTGAAGCTATATGATCAGAAATTAGTTCGAAGGTTTGAAGGTAGAATCAGCAACGGGCTTGTTGATCTCTACTTTAGTGATGGTCATATCAGCCATCATACCAGGGCCCATTGGCAAAGAAATGGACATCGGTATAACAATACCTTCAGGCATTTTTTTATAATTGCTGAATGCAGTTGTCATCTCCACTTCCTGTCCGTTCACATTATTCTTACTAATTGCCTTAATGAGATAGTAAGAAGCAGGATCAAGAAAATAGGTTTCTTCCTTACCGCTCTTATGCGTGATCTTGAGTTTGTGACACTCTGTTCCATCCACATCTTCTTTACCAAGATACTCTACATTATGTCCCTTATCCTTGTAATCAACAAGAGCACCCTGTGTATCATACTGATCTGCTCCTTTCTTTACCATTTCTTCAGTCATTGGTTCGGCCTGTGCCTGTCCCTGAAATGGCATATAGCTCCATCCACCTGTTGGTGTCATGATCTGGTATCCGGTCATCCCCATAACAGATATGTCCTGCCGACTTCCCTTACCATGCACAACGGTTGCGGTAACCAACACATCAGCACCCTGAACAGACATATTACCTTCCGTTATAACAGAGCTTACTTTTTTCCAATTCTCTTTACCTCCAATGGCATCAAGGTATTTATTGACCACCTCATCAGCTGTTTGCGCGTAGGAGGTGAAAGCCCCCAGAACAGCAGTGATACCTAATAGCGCCAGTTTCATCGTTTTCATGTGATGTGCTTTTGTAGTTTTCACAAATGTATAAGTATTTATACCTATTAGTATCCCGTCCATCCATTTCATTACACCGATTTACCGATTTTTTATATAATTAATGGTGATTGGGTAAATTGCGATGATAAACAAGGCTTTATGGAAAATATCATCCAGGGTAATATTGTTGACATCCCGGCCCGTAATATATTTTTCGGGGAATTACACCTGGAGGGAAGCCGTATTGCCAGGGTAAAAAAGCTCTCGGATGGTATCAATACTGCCGCGCCCTTTGTTTGTGCCGGTTTCATAGATGCCCATGTACATATTGAAAGCTCCATGCTGGTTCCCTCTTCTTTTGGCCGCCTGGCAGTTGTACATGGAACGGTGGCCTCCATCTCCGACCCGCATGAAATCGCAAATGTTTGTGGCATTGAAGGAGTACTCTTTATGATCAGGAATGGCGAGAAATCACCTTTCAAATTCCATTTTGGCGCTCCCTCCTGCGTGCCCGCAACAGCGTTTGAAACCGCCGGTGCCACGCTGGATGCTGCTGCCGTAGCACAATTGCTCGACCGCGATGATATTTATTATTTAAGTGAGATGATGAACTTTCCCGGGGTGCTGCAGGGAGATCCGGAAGTGATGGCGAAAATTGATGCTGCCAAAAAGCGTGCAAAGCCTGTAGACGGTCATGCACCAGGCTTAAGAGGCGAAGAGGCTGCAGAATACATTGCAGCGGGCATAAGTACTGACCATGAGTGCTTCACACCAGATGAGGCACGTGAAAAACTGGTGCATGGTATGCATATCCTCATCCGCGAAGGAAGCGCCGCAAAAAATTTCGAAGCACTGATCGGCCTGCTGCATGAATTCCCCGACCATATCATGTTTTGTACGGACGACAAGCATCCCGATAGCCTCGTGAATGGACATATCGACCAGCTTTGCGCGCGTGCAATTGACCATGAAGTGGATGTTTTCCATATTTTGCAGGCAGCCTGTATCAATCCTGTGTTGCATTATAATATGAATGTGGGACTATTGAGGGAAGGAGATCCGGCAGACTTTATCCTCCTGAATGACCTTGAGAATTTTGATGTGCTTGAAACATGGATTGAAGGACAAATGGTTGCCAAAAATGGAGAGTCATTACTGGAACATATAGCCGAAGAACCAATCAATCATTTTGATTGCAAACCCCGCGTGTTGGAGGATCTTTTTATTGCTGCCGATAAAGACCCGATGCCGGCTATCGAAGCTATGGACGGACAATTAATAACGAAGACCCTTCCCCTTACAGCCGATGATCTTGTTGTGGAAAATGGAGGCTATGTTTCCAATGTTAAGAAAGACCTCCTGAAACTGGTTGTGGTAAACCGTTATAAGGAGGCACCTGCGGCAGCCTGTTTTATAAAGCATTTTGGTCTGAAACAAGGCGCAATTGCTTCCTCTGTTGCACATGACTCGCACAATATTATTGCCGTGGGGGTTGATGATGCATCTATATGCGAAGCAATAAACCTGGTTATAGCCGAACGTGGTGGAATCAGTTGCTTTAGTGGAAACAAATCCATGGTTTTGCCATTACCGGTAGCCGGTCTTATGAGTACCGACGATGGCTATGAAGTTGCGGCAGCATATACAAAGATAGACCTGATGGCAAAAGACCTGGGATCTTTACTGGGCGCACCTTTCATGACATTATCCTTTATGGCTCTGTTGGTGATTCCGGAACTCAAGTTGAGTGATAAAGGTTTGTTCAATGGTATGGATTTTACTTTTATAGAGCGTTAGTCAAACATTTTCACCGACTGCCATCCCCATTTCACCGACTTCTGACGGCGATTCCCCTAAACGCCCTTGCCAGCGCTGCGCCCTTAACCTAGTTTTGGTTAAAACTTATAACAATGGATACGCAGGAAACAAAAAAACCTTATTCAACCGGCAATGATTGGTCTGCATCGCGCCAGAACAGATCAAATGGCGCCATAGTCGGAATTTTCCTTGTGCTCATCGGCGTATTATCGATAGCCAGGAAAATGGGAGCGCCAATGCCGGAATATATATTCACCTGGCCGATGCTGCTGATAGGAATCGGTTTGGTTGTAGGAATACAAACAAGGTTCCGTTCAATCGGATGGCTGATCCCTATCCTTATCGGAAGTTTTTTTCTTCTTGACGATGTCTTTCCCCAATTCCTTCCGCGGGATTTTTTCTTGCCGGCAGCGTTGATAGTAGTGGGTATCCTGTTCATTTTTGGTCGTTCTGGTAAAAACATGTTCTGCAGCAAACCCAACCAGCAAACGGGTACAGGAGAAAACGTTACCGGCAGCAGTGATTTTGAGGGGGCTGCAGCGTCAGATGATCTGAGTGACCGCATGAATGAATCGGTAATATTTGGCAACGTGCGCAAGAACGTTATTTCAAAACACTTTACAGGCGGTGAAGTATCCGCTGTTTTTGCAGGCGCGGAGATCAACTTATTACATGGCGATCTTGCCCCGGGTGCCAAACTGGAACTGAATGCTGTATTTGGTGGAATCAAACTGATCGTGCCTTCCCACTGGCAGATAAAGCTGAAATCAAATGCTGTTCTTGGTGGCGTGGAAGATAAGCGCCCAAGGCATACCATTTATTCTGATAAGATACTCATTCTTGAAGCCAATGCCGTTTTCGGTGGTATCGAAATCCAGAGCTACTAACTTATCCATTAACCAAAACTTCAACCAAAACCTTAACTATGAACTGGTATATAGCCATGGTGGTGTATGAGATCATATGTGGTAACGGAAACCATTGTCCGCAGTTTGATGAACAGGTAAGATTGATCAGGGCAACAGATCATTCAGATGCCCTTAATATGGCCAACGAACTCGGAGAGCAGGAAGCATTTAGCTTTACAGATCAGCACCAACGACTGGTGCAATGGAAATTTCTTGCAGTAACAGAACTGATGCCGCTAAGAGAGATGACCCATGGAGCTGAGATATTCAATCATATAATTGAGATCGAACATCCTGATGGATACCGTGAAAAGATCCTTAACCGATCAAATGCCATCCTTCAAACCCAAACTGATGCCATCCATTCCTTTTAACAATACTTCACTCAGGGTCATAACAGGCATTCTTATTTTCATGTTATGGCAAATGAATTTTTTTGCACTACTGCAAATGGGATTCGGCCTGCAGGTGAGCTTTACAGACTCTATCGTGAATGTGCTGATGCTCAGCCTGGCAAGTATGACAATTATTCAGACCTTTCGGTACTATCATCCAAATCCCTCCCAATTCTGGATCATCCTGCTGTTGGGACTGGTATTTTCCATCCTCTTCAATATTGCCGCAAAACTGGTGCTGCAGGCAATTCTTAAAGACAACAGCGAATACATCCGGTTCCTTAATGAGAGTACTTTCCTGAGAGGAACATTTGCACTGCTTATGGTGGAATGGATGATAATCCTGAACCTTCTCTGGAACATGCTGAAGCAGGAAATTAAACAGCGAAACATGCTTGAAGAAACCATGGTGCTGGCACGTGAGGCAGAGTTATATAAATTGCGGCAACAACTCCAGCCACATTTTCTTTTTAACAGCCTTAACAGCATCAATGCACTTGTTGGCAGCAAGCCGGAAGAAGCAAGAAAAATGATAGAGCAGCTATCCACTTTTTTGCGATCAACAATAAACCGCAAGGAAGATGACCTGGTGCCGCTAACTGAAGAAATGGAACAGATCGATAGATATCTTGAAATTGAAAAGCTGAGATTCGGCCATCGATTGAATACCAATATCAGCATTGGTGAAAACTGCGATAAGGCCCTTCTTCCCCCATTATTGCTGCAACCAGTTGTAGAAAATGCTATAAAATTCGGTTTATACGATACCCTTGAGGATGTTACGATTAGCATAGAAACTGAATGCATGGAAGGATTTCTCCAGGTAACTGTATCCAATCCATTTGACCCTACATCCACTGTATCCAGGAAAGGCACAGGGTTTGGTTTAACTGCAGTGCAGCGAAGGCTATACCTGCTCTTTGGCAGACAGGATCTTCTACTCGTGCATCCGGAAGAGAATAACTATATCACTACTATCAAAATTCCGCAGACAAATGTATAAAGCCATTCTTATTGATGATGAACCACTGGCTTCAATGATTGTGAAGGAATACCTGGAACAGTATCCTCAAATTGAGGTGATACAGGTTTGCCAGAATGGATTTGAAGGATTGAAAGCCATTCAGCAATCAAATCCCCACCTGGTATTTCTTGATATCCAGATGCCCAAGATCAATGGCTTTGAAATGCTGGAATTAATTGACCAGCCCCCTTCAATAATTTTCACCACCGCCTTTGATGAATATGCCATCCGGGCTTTTGAACAGAATGCCGTTGATTATTTACTGAAGCCATTAACCTTTGAACGCTTTAAAAAAGCTGTAGATAAATTTCTTCAACAACAGGCAAAGCAAATGGATGAGCAGGAAAATCAAACACCTGAACATACGCAATCTCTCCTCGCAACTGCCAGTCTATCGCCACAGCAAATTGACAGGATCGTAATAAGAGAAAATAATAATATCCGCATTATACCGGTTGAGGAAATACAATATGTTGAAGCTGCTGATGATTATGTGCGTATAGTTACACAGTCAGGCAGTTGGCTGAAGAACCGCACCATGGCTACGATAGAGAAACAGTTACCTGCCCACCGGTTTGTTCGCATTCATAGATCATGCATCGTGAACATTAGAGAGATAACACGGTTACACCCACACGAAAAAGAAAGCTGGATGGCCATTCTAAGGAATGGCAAACAGCTCCCGGTTAGTAAAACGGGTTATCCGAAACTTAAGGCCCAGCTTGGTATCTGATAATCATCAGGGCGCCATGATCACCTGGCTTGTTACAGCAGGAACATCAAGGGTAACTTTCAGTTTACCGTTCTGGACTTCGTATTTATAGGTGATCCTTTTGCCTCTGCGGCGAGCATTATGTGTGAGTACAAGTGGTGCTATAAGTTCCAGTTTCTCTACAAACTTTTCCTCCAGTTCCCTGATACCATTACGCGCAGCCTGCAGCTCATACATATACTTCGATAACTGGTCTACTTCTTCAAGAAACGACCTGTCACCAATAATGTCGACTGCATGGGTATAACTGGCTTTTTTATGCTGAATATCTGCTTCCAGTTGCTTTTTTTCAGCTTCGGTGTTTGCATATTCTTCCAACAGGCCAAGATAGCGGTTGGATAATTCTTCAAAGGTTTGGAATTCCATGGGACGTGATTTTCCGAAAAATATAAAAACATTCCGGAAAATGCAAGCCATCCCACCCTGTTATACTAGGCATCCGTTCCCAACCATAGCGCACCACCAATACTATCACGACTTGCACCTGTTACAGATGCCAGCACATTGTACTCTTCGCGCCAGCGGAGAACGCCGATCAGTGCCATTATTACCGCTTCCTTATATTCTACCAGTTGACGATCAGGCACTACAATTTTTAATCCGAGCGGAGCGAGATTTGCTGCTATCCTGCTAACAAGAAAATCATTCAATGCGCCGCCCCCTGTAACCAGTAATTGTTGTTCTCCGGGCACCATTCCTTCTTTTGCAGTAATATGACTAATGCTGTCTGCAACCTGGTGTGCAATATGCTCACAATAGGTGTTCAGCGCATCTGCAAGAGGGAGGCCGGCAAATTCCACCAGTGGATACACCACATCGGTACCAAAATCGTTGGCAAGCGATTTCGGGTAGGCCATACCGTAGTAATCCAAAAGGTTAAGCCGCGAAAGAAGTGCCTCGTCAATATTACCAGTGGCTGCTATCTTTCCGCCTTCGTCCATCTGCATCCCATGGGGTTGAACCAGTAGATTCAATACCCGGTTGGCGGAGCAAACATCAAAAGCATAATATTTATTTTCTTTCCTGAAAGAAAGGTTTGCGATACCACCAAGGTTCAACAGAAATCCATAGTCTCCCAATAATAATTTTTCTCCAACAGGCACTATCGGGGCGCCCTGGCCACCGAGTGCTACATCAAGTGCACGCAGATCGGAGATAACGGGAAGCGCCGTTTCGGCTGCAATAGCAGCACCATCACCGATCTGCCCGGTCATTCCCCTTAAAGGAAGATGGAAGGTGGTATGGCCATGTGATGCGATCATATCTACTTTATGTTCCAGCCCGAACCGGGTAATAAAATCATTAACCGCTTTGCCAATATAATGACCGTAATCTGCATGAAGCAGCATATAATCAAGGGCTGAAAGATTGATAGCATTACGCAGTTTATCTGCCCATTCCCGTGTATAGGGATGGGTTTCGGAATGCTGGATATCCATTGACCAGTTACCTCCGGCAGCATGTAAATGAACATAGGCTATGTCCAATCCATCAAGCGAACTGCCACTCATTAAACCGATTGCTTTATAGACCATGGGAAAAAATGTTTTAGAATTACCTGCCTGAACTTTAGATTTGTTATAGCGGCTGCAAATTACAACGATTGCCGCCTGCAAAAAAACAGGAAAATCATGGTGGTCAATCTAAGCAAGCAATACTCCCTTTTGTGCGATTGGGTCAGTGAAATCAGGAATGTTGACATTCAGGGCGACCGTATGCGGTTTAGAAGAAACCTTGAGCGGATAGGTGAAGTTGCCGCCTATGAGATCAGTAAATTCATGGCCCATGAACTGGTTGATACACAAACCCCGTTGGGTATCTCCAATTGCAAACTTCTAAAAGAGCAACCTGTATTAGCCACCATTCTGCGCGCCGGATTACCGCTGCACCAGGGACTTCTCAACTATTTCGACAAAGCAGACAATGCTTTTATATCAGCATACCGGAAACATCATCCCGATGGGAGTTTTGAGATCAGTATGGAATATGTTTCCTGTCCCGACCTCGAAGATCGCATACTCATCATTGCTGATCCCATGCTCGCAACTGGTGCATCACTAGTTAAGACCATTCAGTTTCTGCGAGATGAAGGAAAGCCACGGGAGGTTCATATTGTTGCTGCAATTGCCTGTACCGTGGGAATAGAATATGTTCATCGCCTGGAGCCAAATGTCCGCATCTGGTGCGGTGCCATTGATGATGAACTTACTGCAAAAGGATATATTGTACCCGGCCTCGGCGATGCGGGAGACCTTGCTTATGGAGTAAAACAACAGCAATAGGCACAATTTTAACCCCGCCCAGTATTAAAATTTGTATTTTACCGGACCTATATATGAGAACCCTGCCAATAATACTATTGCTTTTGGGATTTGGCCTTCCTGCCCTTTCACAGGATCCGCATTTCTCACAATTCTTTGCTTCGCCCCTTACGCTTAACCCGGCTTACACGGGAAAGTTCAACGGTCAACTTCGTGTTGCCGGTAACTATCGTGACCAATGGCCTGCAATAAGCAAAGCATTCGTCACATCCACCATATCATTAGACGCGCCGGTAATGTCAGGAAAATTACCTGATTTCGATACATGGGGTGTTGGAGGTATGGCTATGAGTGACCGAACAGCAAATGGTATACTTAACAGTAACTATTTTGCCCTCTCTACAGCATATCATAAATCACTCGATGAAAACGGACTACACCAGTTGGGTGTTGGCTTCCAGGGTGTTTATACCAGCAAACGCCTGGATGGATCAGAATTGAATTTCGAGAATGAACTTGCCCTTGATGGCACCTGGACCAATCCCAGCGGCGAGGCTGTTGATGGCAGCAGAATCAGTGTAAGTTATCTTGATTTCAATGCCGGGGTATTATACAGCGGATCATCCAATGGGGATGATAATTTTTATATCGGGGCTTCTGTTTACCACCTGAACCGGCCTAAGGAAAACTTCACCAATGGGAATTATACCCTGCAGCCAAGAGTTAGTGTACATGGTGGGGGTTACCTGCCGGTGGGGCAGGCAACCACGCTCCACTTATCGGGTTTGCATTCACGACAGGCAGGGGCTAATGAAACAGTGGTTGGTGGAGCCGTTGCATATAACCTTATCGACGACTTCGAAAGACCCACACAATTTTATGCCGGTGCCTGGTATCGTTTTAGTGATTCATTCATTCCTTATGTTGGATTTGAATTTGCAGATATCAGGTTGGGGGTAACGTATGACGTAAATACATCAGCGCTCAAAACCGCATCCATGCGACGTGGTGGCATAGAAGTGAGCCTGATCTATATCAAAAAACCAAGTACTGGCGGCAAGGATATACCATGTCCAAAATTTTAAAGCTCAGCAGATTTTATTTTTTCCCTGAAACAGCTTTACTGCCAGCAAGATAGAACCGGTAAGGCAGTTCAGCATCTTCCGCGGCATAGTCAACCCCGATTCTTGGTCCCGCTATAATTTCAGCAGGACGATAGCCATCATCATAGATGGCAATGGATTCTTGTAAAACTGTGCCTGTATGAGAAGTGCTGATACCAAGAGCTTTAGAGAGCTTACCTGGTCCGCGCCCAAATGTATGTAGCGGGCCTCCCCCGGGTGCCCGTAATCGCTCCTGCATGATATCCACTCCCTCCAAAGGTTCAATCGCCCTGATCAACACGGCATGGGGAATATTGATGGTATTGGTAACCACATTAAATAAGTGATGGATACCATAACAGAGATACACATAGGCTGTTCCGCCTTCCCTGAACATGATATCTGTTCGGGCTGTTCTCCTGCCGCTATATGCATGTGATGCCTTATCCACGATACCATTGTATGCTTCCGTTTCAACAATGCGTCCGCTTGTACGCTGGCCGTCGAAAGATGTTAGAAGTATTTTTCCTACCAATTCACGCGCAATCTGCACCACATCGCTGCGCTCAAAAAAAGAGAGCGGTAATTTTGTCATCATTTATGCGTTGGTCTAGGGTCAAAGTAATAAATTTAGGCGCACAAACTAATACCGGTTGCTTAAAGAGATCATCATCGCCATTGAATCTTACTTCAAGGCCCACCAGTTTATACGCCAGCATAATCTCTGGAAATGGATAATCATTCCAGGCATCCTTTATATGATACTGTTCATTGCTGGAATGTATTTTTTCCTGAGCTCAAGCAATTCTGCAGTAAACTACCTTAGTAATCTTATCGGGATTGACACCTGGCTGCAGGAACAAAAAAACCCCTTTCTCAATTTTCTTTTTGTAATGGGAAATATCATGGTTCGTTTACTCCTGATATTCTTCTATTTTTCTTTCTTCAAGTTTGCCTTCCTGATAATCGGATCGCCGCTTTTCGCCTACCTGAGTGAGAAGACAGAATCGATCCTGGAAGGCCGTGATTTCCCTTTCAGCCTTCCTCAACTGATGAAAGATATTATCCGCGGAATCCGGCTGGCCCTTCGAAACCTGCTCTGGCAAACTGTTTACACCATTTCTATTCTGATACTTTCTTTTATACCAGTTTTGGGATGGGTCAGCCCGATGCTATCCTTATTCACCGAATGCTATTATTATGGTTTTTCGATGATGGATTATAGTTGTGAAAGAAGAAAAATGTCGCCGCAGGAAAGTGTCCGCTTCATTAGTGACCATAAGGGATTGGCAATAGGAAATGGACTTATGTTCTACCTTATGCATGCAGTACCAATATTAGGATGGATACTTGCTCCCACCTATGCCGTAGTGGCCGCCACCCTAAGCCTCCGTCAACTAGAAAATAAATGATCATGGCAAGCAGTGCCCTTGGATCGGTTTATATGATCCCCTCCTTTCTTGATGAAAATAATCTCCAGACGATCCCTCCCTATGTGCTTGACGCAGTGAAACAATGCCAGGTATTTTTCGTGGAGAATGAACGCAGCGCGAGGCGCTATCTCAAAATGTTATGGCGTGATATGGTTATTGACCAGTATGAATGGTTTACCATACATAAGGCAGAAGAAGAGGTCAGAAGCCAGTTCAGGCAACAGTTGCAGCGTGGGAAGACGATAGGGATCATCAGTGAGGCAGGATGCCCCGGCATTGCTGATCCGGGACAGATACTGGTAGCCACCGCGCAGGAAATGGGCGCAATTATTAAGCCTCTTGTAGGGCCAAGTTCTATCCTGCTTGCCCTGATGGCCAGTGGAATGAACGGACAACAGTTCAAATTCAATGGTTATCTCCCCATTGATAGCGCTGCCCGCAATAAAATATTGAAAGAACTGGAGGCTGAGTCGGCACGCATTAACTGTACACAAATTTTTATTGAAACACCTTATCGTAATAACCAGTTGCTTGAAGCAATATTAAAGGAGTGCAGGCCCCACTCACGACTATGCATAGCTGTAGATATCACCGGCGCAGAAGAATGGATCATTACAAGGAGCATACATGATTGGCAAAAAAATAAGCCGGACATCCATAAACGTCCGGCCATATTCCTTTTGCAGGGATGATACCCATTATTTTTATTGCTTTCACTGCCTTGGCGATATCTGCTTATCACCCGGATCACCTTTCATAGAGAGAATACTGTCCACAACATATTTAGTATTACCACGCCAGGGTAGTGCGCCAAGATATTCTTTGTAATGCAGTTCAAATTCTTTCCCGCTATTGGTCATCAATTCTTCTGCAATTCTCTTATCGCCAACAGAGAATTCAAATTCATAGGATTGTATGCTTCCAGCCATACCTCCCTTAAATCCGCTCTGGATGAGCTTTCCTTCATAAGTCTTGAAAATATATCCTTTGCGTACCACGTAGTTAAGTTCTCCTGATTTTACGCCTTCTCCGAAAACCCAGAAATAACGCCAGTAAAAAATGCCCCCACCGATCAATAAAATTGCTACGATGATGATAGTCAGAAATCTTCCCATAGTTAGTTTGTTTCAGATATGAAAATAATCATAATCCGTATTTGTCGATCATATAAATAAGAAGGGCCATATTCAGAGAACCCAGATCAAGTTCACGCTTATTAACATTCTCGAAAACATCATTACGCGCATGATGGAGATCGAAATATCTTGAGCCATCAGGACTGAGTCCAGCAACCGGCGTTCCCAGCGATCGGTTTAGCGGGCCGATATCAGCTCCACCGCCACCATTCCTGAATTCATATACGCCATACGGAACAAACAATGGTAGCCATTGGCGAATTGCCGCGAGCCTTTTCCAGTCGAGTGTAAAGCCAAAGCTACGTGGTGTAAATCCACCTGCATCACTTTCAAGTGCAAATACATGGTCTTCATTCTTTGCCTTTGCTTCTGCCGCATACTTATTTCCACCTCTTAAACCATTCTCTTCATTGGCAAAAAGCACTACCCTGATGGTATGACGAGGCTTGTAGCCCATAGCCTTCAAAGCGCGCAATACCTCAATTGAATGAACACATCCCGTGCCATCATCATGCGCACCTTCAGCGGGATCCCAACTGTCGAGGTGCCCACCAACAGTAATATATTTTTCAGGGAATACTGAGCCTGTAAGCTCACCTATCACATTATGCGCTTTGGTATCGGGCAACATCCTGGCATCGCTTCGATAATAAATACTCACAGGTTTACCCGATGCGAGCAGACCAATTAGTTTATCACCGTCTTTCAATCCAACAGCGGCTGCCGGAATTTTTGGGTAGGCAGAATCGTATGATGTTGTTCCGGTATGCGGATGATTATCATTTGCGCTGGCTGTTACCGACCTGATCATTATTGCAGCCGCTCCATATTTTGCAGCTTCGCTCGGACCGTTCCTGCGATAGGAACCAGACTCGCCGTACGATTGTCCCACCGCGAGATTCTTTGGATCGAAAACATTATTGAAAACAACCATCTTTCCCTTTACTTCATCTTTTCTTTTCTCAAGTTCATCGAAATCGTTGATCAGTATAGCCGGAAGTGTAATTCCTTTTGCCATGGTACCCACTGAATTGCCCAATGCCAGCACGTCCAGTTTCACCTTCTGCTGCTTACCTTTTTCATCTGCGTAGGTATACCAGGCTTCTTCCGCTTTGCCACGCTCCCAGTGAGGCACCATGCATTCCTGTAACCATACCTTATCAGCACCCGCAGCCTTCAGGGCCTTCTCGCCCCAGGCTTCCGCCTTATACATACCGGGGGAGCCGGCAAGCCTTGCACCAACATTTTTGCACAAGTCGCGAAGACTTTCATAGGCAGCAGCAGAACTAAGAACATCATCTGCCATTTTACGAAAGAATACCGAATCAGCTTCTCTTGATGCGGCATCAAAAGAAGGCTCTGCATTGCCCGACGACGCCGATTGCGCCCGGGCAGCTCCTGAAAATACTCCGGCCTGCAGAATGAATGTCAAAACGAACCAAACAATTCCTTTCATGTTGATGTTTTTTTAAAATTAGGCAAACATTTTAATCCTGTACCTTCATAAACAATTTTTTGAATTATGCGCATCGGAATCGTATGTTATCCCACCTTCGGAGGCAGTGGCGTACTTGCAACAGAATTGGGCAAAGCGCTCGCAGAAAAAGATCACCAGGTCCACTTCATTACTTATCAGCAACCAGTACGGCTAAACGAATTCAATGCAAATATTTTCTATCATGAAGTGAGGGTTCCTACCTATCCGCTTTTTGATTATCCGCCGTATGAAACAGCATTAGCCAGCACCATGGTAGATGTTATCATAAACAATCACCTCGACCTTTTGCATGTGCACTATGCCATCCCACACGCATCGGCTGCTTTTATGGCCAAACAGATCCTTCTCAAAACAGGAAAATCGATCCCCGTTATCACAACCCTGCATGGTACAGATATAACATTAGTAGGAAGAGATAAGACCTATGCTCCCGTGGTAACTTTTTCCATCAATGAAAGCGATGCCATCACCGCCGTGTCAGATAACCTGAGGGAAGAAACCTTTAAGTGGTTTCGTATAGAAAAAGATATTGAGGTGATCCACAACTTTGTTGATGTGTCGCGGTTTCGTAAAAAGGGAATTGACGCATTTCGGAAAGTAATTGCCCCAAATGGTGAGCGCATCCTGATGCATGCTTCCAATTTCCGTAAAATAAAGAGAATAGAGGATGTTGTCCGCATATTTGCCAATGTAGTTAAAGAGGTACCAAGTAAGCTTCTGTTTGTTGGAGATGGACCCGAACGCGGAGCTGCAGAAAGCTTAAGCCGCGACCTTGGCATTTGTGATGAGATCCGTTTTGTGGGAAAACAGGAGCAGATAGAAGAGATCCTCGCCATCGCTGATCTTTTCCTGCTCACTTCTGAATATGAGAGCTTTGGTCTTGCTGCGCTGGAAGCTATGGCAGCCGGGGTGCCGGTTATCAGTTCCAATGCGGGTGGCCTTCCCGAAATTAATATCCATGGTGAAACCGGCTTCCTCAGTGACGTGGGCGATGTGGCAGCAATGAGTAAACATGCCATTGAACTCTTAAGTGACGATGTGATGCTGGAACGTTTTAAAACAAATGCAATGGCGCAGAGCGACCGCTTTGACATTCATCATATTGTTCCCATTTACGAAAAACTATATAATCGCTTCCTCTGAAAGAATAGTAACACTGCCCTTTAGTTCGATGGGGTTGATCATGACCTTCATGTTGTGTTTCAATTCTATTCCTGATTCATATGCACAAACATTGCAGCCTTTAGCTATTGAATATTTCAAATTAGACAATGGACTCAAGGTGGTGCTGGTGAAAACAGATAGTGCTTCCCATATTACGGTGAACCTCTCTTACAATATTGGCTTTCGCCTCGAACAGCGCGGGGAAGCAGGATTTGCTCATCTTGCCGAACATGTTTGGATGGCATCCCATAAAAACGGAAAAGGATTTGTCAATGCATCCACACGCTTTGACCATACCAGTTTTTATTCAGTGCTTCCAACGTATAAGCTGAAAAAATATTTAAAGCAGGAAGCCCTGCGTATGCATCATACCAGTATTCGCCAAAACATATTAACCTCCCAAAAGCATGCCCTTGAGGCAGAACATAAACGCACTGTCACTAACCATCCTTATGGTGGATTCCCCTGGCTTCAAATGCCCGGTATTGCTTTTGAGAACTGGCAAAATGCACACGATTATTTCGGAGACCCGCAGCTAATTTCAAACGCTTCTGTGGAGGAAATACAAAGTTTTCTTAAGCGTTATTATATCCCTAACAATGCAGTGCTGGTTATAATGGGAAATTTTAATGCTGCCGGTACAAAATCATTGATCCGGAAATGCTTTGGTTTGATCCCTCGAAAGCCTCTTCCACAGAAACCCGATATTTCGGAACCTGTGCAGGTAAAAGAAAAAACATCAGACATAACGGATGGGCTTATACGCCGTCCTGCTATCTCCGTTGCCTATAAAATTCCTGACAGGTCTTCACCTTCATATTTTGCAATGGGACTAATTGACCAGATGCTTGTTAAAGGAAAGGATAGCAGGTTATACCAATTGCTGGTTGAACAAAAAAAATATACCGATAGAGTAAACGGGGGGATCAATTATCTCGGCAATATGTTTACACACAACGGACCCATGCTATGGATGACCGATATGGTATATGATTCATCTGTACAAAAAGATTCTCTTATAGCAACAATTGAAGAGGCCATCCGAAGCATTGAACGGGAATTAACTGATCCGATATTACAGCAGGCAAAATCGGGGTTGATAAAATCCCTTATAAATATGAGAAAAGAAAAAAACGGACTGGCAGTTTCCGAGATGCTTGCCTGTTTCGCATTGTTCGATGATGACCCTGCACGTTACAACTCAATTGAACCCTCCTTCAATAAAGTTGATCATTCCATGATAATGCAGACAGTGGCAAATTGGATGAAAACTTCCAACAGAACGGTATTGGTGCTTACACCCAAAAATCCTGATTAGGGATAACCGATTACTACTATCTAAGCCAGGTTTCCGGGTTCAGGTTTACGTTCTTATCATTTGTTATAAGGAATTCAAGCTCTCCCCTTCCCGCGTCCTTCTCATCAAGGCGGCCAATTGACTGGCCGGTCTTGATCTGCTGGCCTTTGCTTACCGAAACGGAAGAGAGATTACTATAGGTGGTGAAATATTTACCGTGGCGAAGAATAACCCCCTGAACCGGACCTACTGAAATCACATAGGAAACCTCACCATCGAATACTGCCTTTATGGTACTGCCTGCATCAGCTTCAATGGTTATACCCGGATTATCATAATCAACCGTTAGTCCCTCATATCGATTTCTTCCAAATTTCATCGCTATCCTTCCTGCATTCACCGGCCAGGGCAAACTGCCTTTATTTTTTTCGAAATTATCAGACACAAGCTTTACTTCATCACGGTTATCGAAAACGCTCAGGGGCTTTGTTGCAGCTGGTTTCTCTGCGGGTTTTTCAACGGGCGTTACAGGCCTGGCAACTACTGTTCCCGATTTGGCTGCTTCATCTGCGTCTTTCTTAGCGGTTGCGGCAGCAGCCTTCCGTGCTGCATCTTCTTTAGCCTTTCTTTCTTTCTCAATAGCAGCAACACGTTTCCTTTCTGCATCCACTTCACGCCTGATCGCTGCACTAAGAGCATTTCGAAGGGCGTTATCCTGTTTACGCTTCGCGGCCATGTCTTTGAGCAATTCCTTTTCCTGTCCCTTGATCTTACTCACTACAGCATCCTTCTCCTTTCTCTCGTCCTGCAATACCTTGAATTGTTTATTCTGCTCTTCCAATGCAGAGCTTTTCTGCTGTTTGCTCTGGTTGAGATTGGCGATCTTCTGTTCAAGTTGTGTTTGCGTGTTCTTAATATTTACTGCCTGCTGTTCACGATAGGCACGGTATGATTTGAGATATGCTACGCGTTTCAATGCATCATTAAAACTGCCTGCAGAAAATATGAAATTCACAAAATCATAATTGCTCCGGTTCTTATACGCATAAACAACACTCTTTTCATACTGAAGACGAAGCGTATCTAATTCGCTCCGGAGTTTTACAATATCACGCCAGTGCGAATTGATATTGCCCTGGATAAGATTGATCTGTTGATTCACATTTCGGATCTGGGCCTCACGCAACCTTATTTTCTTTTGCACAATATTCAGCGCCGAGAGGCTCTGTCGCTTGTACTTTTTTGTTTCATCCAATTGCTTTCGCAGGGCATCGATCTCGCGCTGGATCTCAGCCTGCTTTTTCTTCAGATCCGCACTGCTTTGGCTCTGGGCATAGGCACCACCAATGGAAACCATTACAATGAAGAGGAGAAGGATTTTTTTTATCATGCAGATTCAATTGATGACGGAATGTTTCAAATATAAAACCCTTAGGTTTTACTGAACGCTATAATTTTTCGGAACTGCGAAAGGATAGTTTAAACTTTCGTTAAAGATGAACTGTTTGAACTCCATCTGAACTTCGAGCCTGTTCTTTTCCGCAAGCACGATCTTTCTTACCGTGGCAAATGGATTTGCTGCTGTAGGTGCGTATCCACTATAATTCAATTCACTTGTTCGACTCCTTTTCGGATTGATATCATCCAGTTTTACATGTTCTAGCAGGAAATTTTCTTTATTAATAGTCATGAGGTTCTTAAAGAAATCCCCAACACTGGTAAGGGTGATCGATGATCCGCTGTTCTTGTAAGAAATAATATTACTGTCGAGGAATACCGGATTCCCGATGATAAGATCCTGCATCGTATTGAAATCAAATGGCAATTGTGCGATCTCCTCCAGGTACTCGACCGATCTGTATTGCACCACCTTATCTTTTTTATTCAGCAGTTTCACACTATCGGGTGTGATCATAAGCCTGAAGGCTTCATAACTGAAAACGGTGGCGTTGATACTTAGCCAGATCACACTATCTTTTTTCATTCGCACAAAAACGGTGAGTTCGGGCCCCTTGCCATCCTTGTCCCAGTATTCCACCTTCATCTTTCCGGAAAATGTATTGAAGTCCACCTTATTCTTCTCTACCGAACGAAAAACCTCATTGATATAGCGAACTGAATCGGCATGGGCATCAGCCAGAAGAGTAGTAGCCGTATCCTTTTTGCTGATAACGGTGTTGATCTTTTTTGTTGTGCGGCATGCTGCAGACATTAATAAAACCATTGCCGTAACTATATATACAATACTCTTCATGCGCTAAGATTTTCCTGTATGACCAAATCCGCCTGCATCGCGGGTAGTTGCAGTCAATGACTCAACCTGCTCCCATTCCACACGCTCCACTTTCTGCACTACCATCTGTGCGATCCGGTCTCCGGGATATATGACTTGCGTTTCATGCGAAAGATTGATCAGGATAACTTTTATTTCTCCACGATAATCAGCATCTATCGTGCCCGGACTATTCAAACAGGTGATACCCTGCTTAATTGCCAGTCCGCTGCGTGGCCTTATCTGCGCTTCATAGCCCTCCGGAATTTCAATAAACAAACCGGTTGGCACCAGGGTTCTCTGCAAAGGTTCAATAGTCAATACTTCTTTCAGCTCTGCCCTGAGGTCCATCCCGGAAGAACCGGAAGTGGCATAGGCTGGTAAGGGATGTGATGATTCATTAACGATTCTGATAAGCATATTGCTGATGTTATTGATCTCCATTCTTAACAAGTAATACAGTAGCATAGGCAACCAAACCTTCTTCGCGACCAACAAAGCCCATGGTTTCTGTTGTAGTTGCTTTTATAGAAATATCTTCCTGCCCGATGTGAAGGATGAAGGCAATGGTCTCCCGCATCTGTAATGAATACTTCATGATCTTAGGTGCTTCGAGGCAGAGTGAGCTATCAATATTCACGATGGAATAACCCCGTTCACGAATCAGCCCAAAGCATTTCTGCAGGAGAATTTTACTATCTATATCCTTGTAGGCAGGATCAGTATTCGGGAAATGCATTCCGATATCGCCGAGGCTCAGCGCCCCTAGCATGCCATCACAAATGGCATGCAACAGAACATCGGCATCACTGTGACCAACAGATCCTTTATGGTGGGGAATCTTAATGCCGCCGATCACGAGTTCGCGGCCTTCCGCCAACTGATGAAAATCAATTCCAAATCCGATTCTGTACATAGTTTTTTTTTAAACCCGTCTGACGCCTTTCCTGACATATGTCAGATGGGTATATAAAAATGCAAACGTCCCGCAAAGATGCAGGACGTTTGTCTATTTTCATCGATAAACTTATTCTTCGGAGAAGCCGGCACCGGCTGCATCGCCGCTGAGGTCAAAGATCAGGCTGAACCGGAGTGTGTTGGAAAGCGGGTTCTGGTTTACCCCGCTACCCGATGGTACAATATAAGAGAGGTTGAGCCCAAATACATTATAACGGATACCGGCACCAACGGTGAAATATTTCCGGTTACCTTTTGTTTTATCCTCATAAAAATATCCGGCACGCAAAGCAAACTGCTCCTGGTACCAATATTCAATACCTGTTGATGCGGTGAATTCCCTGAGCTCTTCGCCACCGCCACCCGGCGCATCACCAAAAGAGCTGAACCAACTGCTCACAACTGATTTCTGACGATAATTAACCAATCCGGCTGAATCTCCCACTGAAGGCGGAGTTGGAACCATGAGTTTATTGAGATCGAGTGCAAAGGTCATCTTATTGCTTTCATCAAATACTTTGGTGTAAGCACCTCCCAGACCAAGGTTGGCGGGAATAAAATCTTTCTGTGTTGCGTCGGTGGTATAACCAATTTTGGAACCCAGGTTTGTTAGCGTGGCGCCTGCACTCCAGCCGCTTCCTGCTTCATCCTGACCATTGTAGTAAAAACTAAGGTCACCGGCAACAGCATTACCCGCTTTGTAAGTGGTTCCATTAACATTCTGTCCGCCTGCCAGGTTAGAATAGATATATCGAAGGGCGATACCCATACCGATCTGGTCAGAAAGTTTACGAGAATAGCCGAGGTCAATTCCAAATTCCCTTGGGCGGAAAGAACCAAATTCATTTCCAAGATTATCCGTGAACTGTATATTACCCAGGTTGAAATACCGCATAGAACTGGATACCGCCTGGAGGTCATCGATCTTTCTGTAGGCACTTAAGGATGCCATATAAACATCATTCAAACCGAGGCGTTTCAACCATGGCGTATAGGTTAGCGAAACCTGCATATCGCTGGTGTTGAAAGGCGTTTTAGCAAGGTTCCAGAATGGGCTGTTCACATCAGCATTGGTAGCAATGCCTGTTTCACCCATCCCCCCTGCACGCGCGTCGGGCGATATTCTCAAAAAAGGAACGGCTGTTGTAACTACGTTGATTGGTTCGGTCTGCGAAAAGGCCTCAGATACAGTGACCCCGGCCAGCGCCAGCGCCATCGATAAGTGTAGAAGCTTTTGTTTCATGTGATTGTTCTTTCTTTTAGTGATACACATGAAACGCCCGGGAAATGCCCGTAGACAAAAAGGTATTTACCCTCTGATCGGTTCAGGGATGCCTGGTCGTTTCAATAAAATCTTAGGGTAAATTTTTCTCTATAAGCGGCTAAAGTAATAATTATATTTACCATATCAAAACCGGAGCAGCTTACTTACTGCCACGGCCTCTTTTCCGTTAGCTGTTCTCACACGAAGCCGACAAACATAAATGCCCGGCGCAAGCCGTTTTCCCTGTTGATCAGCTCCATTCCAATCCATGTAGGAACGATTTGCACTGACAATTATTGTACCGTTTATTTTTTTCAGAAGCTGTCCATTAATGGAGAAAATATCCATTTCTGCCTGTAAAGCGCCATTTTTCTGATTTGAGCTTATTACAAAGCGCACCACCCCGGAAGATGGATTAGGCCATATTGCCAGCTCCTCTACCAACAGCTCATCCCTTACCTTAAAACTGATTGTTTTCTCCGAACTATTATTGAGCAGGTCCCATGCCTTGATCCTGAGGCTATAACTGCCCTCGGGCAGTTCTGGTAAATGGTAAATCAGTTTGCCAGACTTATATGTATCCGTGTCGGCTTCAAAAAACCGGTTGAGTATGATTTCAGAAGCAGGATCATTATTTATAATAAGGGAGATATCATGTCCTATCCCATTACCCAGCACATTGATACCAGAACTGTCGGCCAGTGAAACCATCAACAGGGGTGATGCCCCAACGGTTGCCCCTTCCCGGAAACTGCTGTCATTCAGCCAGATCCGGATTTCAGGACCTTCCTGATCTGAGGGAGGTATCACCGAACCTGCAATCACTATATTAGAGTAAGATCCCCTTGCATCTTCCGCCTCACTCATTGCATAATAGCTGACGCGTACATTACCCAAACTATAATTGATATCCTTCGGAACCAGAAAGCTGAAGCTGAATTTTCCATTAATAACACTGGCCTTACCCCTGAAAATAGAGCGGTCCTGTACCTCAAAAGACTGGACCGGGCTCCCGGGATCATTACCAAGCGTTTTGATTTCATAGGGCCTGTCGAGCACCTGGGGGTAAACAGTTCCATTGAAACCATTCAGTACCTGTCCGTTTCCATCACTGATAATTCCTTCCACTTTTACTTCCTGAAGGGCTTTTAAAGTATCGGCGCCTGACCCCGCCGGCTTCCCGTTTACATGGGTAGTAATCACCTGGTGGCGGGGGAAGGCCAGGGTCATGGCAGGATCACCTAAGAGCAAAAATTTCCTGTTATTGAAGATATCACCTGAGGTTTGATAGGTTTTATTCTTGGCGGCCATCACCGCCTGGCCCAGTGACCTGAAATGACCACCTGGCTGAGGTTCCAGGGCTGCCTGCAGATAATTCCGGTTCATAATCCTGTTGCTGAAGGCAAAGACCAGTCGCGTAGTTGTCATCAATGCGATGGCGCCACCCGCCGGCTTCAGGAGCAGGTATTCACCCAGAGAATTGATAGCCGGGTTGTCGAAGGGAGCAAAATCGCAGGTAGCCGTAATAAACAAAGGCAGCTTCCCACCCTGCTCCCAGCCATCTACAATATCCCTGTCCAAAACTACCTCTTCTGCCAGTCGCCTGAAACCACCGTGACCACTATAATTCCAGATCAATACCCCCTTCTGCATCCTTTCGGCCAGCTGCTGGTTTACCGCGGGATACCTGCTTCCTCCCGCATCACTCTGCTGGGGAAAGGCATCGAGGTAAATTTTCTGTTGCAGTATGCCCGGGTTGGTAGCCAGCGCTACTCCTGCAATGTCTTCCGCATCCTGCAGGTGGAGATTATTGTCTTCGTCATCAGCGATCAATAATAATTCATTCCGCCATTCGCCCATAACGGCAGGATCATGATAAGCGATTATCTTATTAATATAATGATCAGCTGATTCAGGGTCAGAAACCGGGATGCGGCCAATAGCGAGGTCTAATAAATTGGTAATGAGCCCTGAGTTTATATCCTCCTGGTCGTCAAGAAAGCCGAAATAATCATCCGTCACATAACTGGAGAGCGGGTCGAGCGAAAAGCTGCTCTGGTAAGATGGTACCCAGTTGCGTCTTCCCTCTTTCCCTTTAAAATCATAGTTAGCATCTCCCAACAACAGCAGGTATCGGGGTGAGTGACTTGTATCGGCTCCAGCCCTGTCGTAAAACATCTTCATGAAATTCCTGATGGCAGTTGGAGTGGGTTGCCCGGCCCCAAACTCATGATATACTGCCTCAGTATTCACCACCAGGCAGTTCAAGCCATCATGCTGCCGATGCCAGTTGGCCAGTTTGTTAGCGGCCTGCTCCAATTGGGGTGGGGAGATGATCACCATTTCGGGAATATCTTCCCCATGTAGGTCCTGGTTGTTTACCACTCCCTTTAAAACAGGTTCCATTGGTTGGGAAAAAGCAATATATTCTTCGGGCTTTTCATGATGATCATTAAAATGTAGGCTATCATTTGTCCTAACCAATGGAATTTCTACAGGTTCCAGGGCATCGCTAACACGCCAAACCCTGGTATCTGCTGATGCAGAAAGCGAGTAACGGGCAGTCTGGCCTTTACCGATGCCCGTCCAGCTCCTGAAATCCAACTGGCGCCCCGCTGCCAGTTTAAGTTCACAGGTGGCCCGCACCGAAAAGTAATCGAGCCAGCCGATAGCCGAAGAATTGGACGACTGGAACTGGTAAACCAACTCCAGGTTATTTCCCGCATTGTCGGGCAAGGTTATAGTTCCGCCCTGGCGGTTTTCCCGGGCAAACAGATCGAGGTTGGAAGATGATATTGCCGCCACGGTTTGGGTGAACAGGTTTTGACCTCCCAGCGTTATAGCAAAGCTGGAAGAACTACCCACTGCCCGGGCGGCTACCTGCGACATAACATGAACTTCTGACCCGGCCACCGGAGAAGAAATTGGAATACTGAAACTGGCGCGGGTGATACCATCAGCCAGGAAACGCTCTCCAAACCATTGCTGCCCGCTGCTCAGCAGGTTGAAGGAATCTTTCTCGTAATGATACCTGTATTGGTAACTATTAATCTGGTGATCAGCTATTTGTGGAAGCTGGGGGGAAGCAATTCGTTTGCCATTTCCCCCGGTGGTAAGGTAAACATAGGTGGTATCACTATATATATTGGTGTGGCGAGTGTAGGTTCTTAAAACGGTATCCCGCTCCCAGCGATGAGGGCCTGCTGCATAAAACAGAATATGATCATTCGTATCAAAGCTGCCATCCCCCCCATCATTCACCCCGATGGCCATCTCCTGGAGATCATCTGAATAATCACTGTTATTAGCCTCTCCAGCCAGCCCGCCGCGGTTGCCATAGAGCCTGATTTCGCTGGAAGGAAGAGGGATAGTGAATCCCATCTGCCCCAGCTGACCGCCATCAAGCCGGTAAACACCCGATGAAGTGATCCCCAGTTGGAACCATTTACCTGAAGCCAGAACAGAATGGGGTGAATAACTCCTTTGCGCGTAAAGCACGCCGGAAGCCAGCAAGAGCAGGAATAACAGAAGATTTCTGAGGCCGCGAACCATAGACCTGTAAAAGTAGGATAATATGCAAGCGTTTTAAGATTTTGGCAAGAGTATTGATTATCTAAACTGACTATATTCGCAGTCAGCTTTTAACATACTACACAATAAACGGGACAGGCACCCGTTATTAGTGTCTAAAACCCAGCTTAAATGGCTATCAAAATGAACTGGAAAACCTTAACAATCCTCGTATCCTGCGCCGCAATGGTGGCGTCTTGTAAGAACAGCAAGCTGTTCAGCAAGAAAAAAGAAAAATCCGATGTAACCGGTTGGAATTATAATGATAAAGACCAGGGCGGTTACCAGGTCTCCAAAGAAAAAGAACAGCGGACTGGTCCCGGACTCGTTTTCGTTCAGGGTGGTACCTTCACGATGGGTGCAACTGAAGAAGATGTTATGGGCGACTGGAATAATGCGCCTCGTCGTGTTACC
Organism: Flavihumibacter sp. ZG627; assembly: GCF_000814325.1. GTDB lineage: Bacteria > Bacteroidota > Bacteroidia > Chitinophagales > Chitinophagaceae > Flavihumibacter. The sequence continues at coordinate 455,768 of NZ_JPHF01000004.1, forward strand.
GTCAATTCCTTCTATATTGATAAAAGCGAAGTAGCCAACGTGCATTACCGTGAATACCTGTATTGGATCAATACTGTATTTGATGGTGATGAATACCAGGCTGTTCGTAATGCCGCTTTACCGGATACACTGGTATGGCGTTCTGAGCTGGCGTATAATGAACCCCTCGTGGAATATTATTTCCGCCACCCATCTTATAACTACTATCCTGTAGTAGGTGTAACCTGGAGGCAGGCAAATGATTTCTGCCTCTGGAGAACAGACAGGGTGAATGAGCTGGAACTGCAGAAAAGAGGTTTCATCAACGAAAAATCACTGAAGAATATCAGTGGTATCGGTGAAGAGAATTTCAATACAAAATCTTACCTGATGGGTGAGTACCAGGCAACCCCGGGTGCTGCTGCCCGTTCAAAGAAGAATACACTTAAAAATCCTAACGGTACCCCACGTACGCAGGTTACTTTCGAAGATGGTATTCTGCTGCCAGGTTATCGCCTTCCAACAGAAGCGGAGTGGGAATATGCTGCCCTCGGTTATGTAAACCAGAACCCACAGGTTTCCAGGAAAGAAGGAAAGCGTGGTGAAGAACTTATCACCAATAAGCAGGTTTATAGCTGGAGCAATAACGTAAATGGACTTCGTGATACACGTCGTGGTAGCTGGCAGGGTACTTTCCTTGCTAACTTCAAGCGTGGATCAGGAGATAACATGGGTGTTGCAGGTGGATTGAATGACCGCGCCGTTTATACTGCACCGGTACAATCTTTCTTCCCTAATGGATTCGGTCTCTACAATATGAGTGGAAACGTGAATGAGTGGACTGGGGATGTTTATCGTCCGCTTTCACTGGCCGACTTTGATGATGTATCTCCATACCGTGGTAACAAGTTTGAAACTGTTGCTATGGATAGCGTTGAGAACAAGCCAACAAGAGATAGCCTGGGTCGTATCAAGTATCGCCTCATGACTGATGAAGAAAGTAAGAACCGTCGTAACTACCAGAAAGCTGATGTTATCAACTACCTTGATGGTGATTCAATTCTGCAGGGTGTTAGTTATGGATATGGTGTTACTACACTTATCAGCGACAAGAGCCGCGTTATCAAAGGCGGTAGCTGGAACGACAGAGCTTATTGGCTGAGCCCCGGCACACGTCGCTTCATGGAAGAAGATGTTGCCAGCAGCACAGTAGGATTCCGTTGCGCGATGGATCGCGTTGGTAGTCCGGAAGGTAACGGCCGCAAGACCGGTATCAATTACAAAGCAAGAAGACAAAATAGCCGTAAGCGCTAATATAGGTTGATAGCCTTATAAGAAAACCCGCCTCCAATGGCGGGTTTTCTTATAAGTATCAGTTATCGCCTTTTTAATGATACCTCTCTCCCATTATCTTTGTGACCATGACCATAGCACAACTCTACGAGATCTACAAACAGCATCCCTCTGTGCAAACCGACACACGTAAGCTGAAAAATGGCGATCTTTTTTTTGCACTGAAAGGAGATAATTTCAATGGCAATGCCTTTGCCGCAAAAGCAATTGAAGCAGGTGCTGCCTACGCTATCATTGATGAGCCTGAATATGCTATCAATGATAGGATGATCATGGTAAATGATACACTACAGGCATTACAGCAACTGGCGCTTCATCACAGGCGGCAGTTCAAAATACCCTTCATCGCCATTACCGGAAGTAATGGGAAAACAACTACCAAGGAACTGATTCACGCTGTGCTCTCTACAATCTATCGTACATACACAACCGAAGGAAACCTGAATAACCATATCGGCATCCCGCTTACTTTATTAAAGGTGGGATTTGATGCAGAGATGGCTGTGGTAGAAATGGGCGCTAATCACCAGAAAGAAATAGAATCCTATTGTGTGTATACAGAACCAACACATGGATTGATCACTAATCTGGGTAAGGCACATCTGGAAGGCTTTGGCGGAGTGGAAGGGATCCGCAAAGGCAAGGGTGAGCTGTTTGATTACCTCAGGAGGTTCGGAGGAACTGCCCTTGTGATGAATGATGATCACTGGCTGGTGGAAATGAGCAAAGGGATCAACCCGGTTATAACCTATGGTACAGAAGAAGCTGATGTTGTAGGTGAGGTTATTCACCCCGATACACTGGATGATGAAGAAGATGCATTTTTACACGTAAATATTATCAAGGGCGCGGGAACAGGAATTACAAAGACCAACCTCGTAGGTGATTACAATGTTTACAATGTGCTGGTGGCGGTTGCTATAGGAAAACTATTCCGTGTGAGTGATGAAATAATCCGCGATGCCATTGAGGGATACCACCCGACGAATAGTCGCTCGCAGATGATCATTAAAGACAATAATCATATCATCCTCGATGCGTATAATGCCAATCCATCTTCCATGAGAGCAGCAATAGAAAATTTCGCCAGGCTCAGGGCTGCTGATAAAGTACTGATGCTTGGCGCTATGGCAGAGCTGGGAGAAGAAAGCCTTGATGAACATCGGGAGATAGTTTCACTTATCGCAAAATATCCCTGGAAGGAAGTGGTACTTGTAGGTGGTGATTTTATGCGTATTGATCATCCCTACCGAAAGCTGGAGAACAGCTATGCTGCAAAAGAATGGTATGATGCTGAGAAGTTCAGCGGGGCACATATCCTTATTAAAGGCTCAAGAAGTATGCAGATGGAAAAGGTGTTGCAATGAGCGGATAGGAAGTTCAAGGTCCATTCTCATTTTTTGTTGTTTCCTGAAAGCGCCTGTAAGCCATGCTTCCAGAACTTCGGCATCTTCCCGGAGGGCGGGCATCAATGCTAGCTGCCTGATTACAGAAGCCCTCACCACCATATCCTGGTAATCGCCTAGTAACTTCTGTAGTTCATCAATTTCCTTTATGGGAAGCGCTGCTATTTTACCAACCGCCCTTTTTGTTTTTAACAGCCATTGATGATTATAAAGAATGTCTTTTAACAATTTCCTCAATTCATGTAGCGCATCATCATACAATGTATGTTCACTGAGATGAATGTATTCGCGTAATTTATTGTTGAAAAAGGCCTCATACTTATTATGGGATGACTGTTTCCAGTTGGCAAGTTTTGAAGCAATGGGAGCATCATCGGCCCTAACCGCTCCTGTTTCCTGCAGTCTTATCAACAATGCATCCTGGTGTGTTTCTAATTGTTCTTCCAGTAAAGAAGGCAGTTTTGTATTACCCAGTTCCGGTTTGATGAATGCCAGCAGTAATTGGGCATCTCTTACCGCGCCGGCAGCACTGTATAAGATCTTCAGATTACGGTGCATTTTGAATTGCTGCTGGTGCTGAACCATACCTTCCATCCGGTATAAGGCTCTCAGTTTCTTGAAACCCACCCTGAATGCATGAATAGCTTCTTCTGTTGGATCCAGTAAAATACTTATCCGGAGTTCATCCAGTTCATTAATTGCAGATGATGCAGCAGCGGCAGATGGATTAAGGCTTCCCATTAAACGCGTTTACGTTCTGTTAAGTGATAAGGATCACGTTTTGGAACGGCATGATTCAGGTAACTTTGCAAAAACCGTTAGCATGACGAATGAAAAGAACAAACCAGGATATCTTGGAACGGTATTGTCGAATCGTTGTCCCCGTTGCCGTGAAGGCAACATCTTTGAATCATCCAATCCTTATAGCTTCGGAAAGATACTAAAGATGAATGAACGTTGCCCGGTATGCGGTCAACCTACCGAAATAGAAGTGGGATTTTATTATGGCACTGCCTATGTAAGCTATGCCCTTACCGTTGCTTTTTCTGTAGCTACTTTTGTAGCCTGGTGGGTATTGATAGGGTTCTCCCTGCAGGATGGTGATTACCGTGTTTTGTATTGGGGTATCACCAACGCAGTGCTACTGATTGCTTTACAACCGGTGTTTATGCGATTGTCAAGATCGGTATGGCTGAGCTGGTTTGTGAAGTATGAACCCGACTGGAAAAATAAGAAAATAGATGCCCGGCACCTTGAAAGGGTTGTACCAGAACATATGGGCGACTGGTAAAAAGATGGCCATCGTATTAAATCACGATGGCCATTTTAATTATTATATAAAGCGGTTGATCAGGTTTTCAAGATACTCCTGGCGACCGCTTAATGTTTTCGGTTCACCATCACTGATAGCAATGTTGCGGAGATCTTCCAGCCCAAGTTTTCCTTCTTCAAATGCCTTTCCATTACCCGAATCAAAACTGGCATAACGTTGTTGCCTGAACGCTTTGTAATCCGATTGCTGAAGTACGGCATCTGCCACCAGTAAGGCGCGTGCAAATGTATCCATACCTCCAATATGCGCGTGGTAGAGATCTTCCATATCAGTTGAATTACGACGGATCTTTGCATCAAAATTGATACCGCCTCCCTTGAAGCCACCGGCCTCTAAAATCACCAGCATTGCTTCTGTTAGTTCATTTACATTATTGGGAAACTGGTCTGTATCCCAGCCATTCTGGTAATCGCCACGGTTGGCATCAATGGATCCCAGCATTCCCGCATCGGCTGCCACCTGCAGTTCATGCTGGAAGGTATGTCCGGCTAGTGTGGCATGATTCACTTCAATGTTTATGGAGAAATCATCCTGCAATCCGAACTGGTTCAGAAATCCTATCACCGTTGCACAGTCATAGTCATACTGGTGTTTGGAGGGCTCACAAGGCTTAGGCTCGATGAAGAACTGTCCCTTGAAACCATGGCTGCGGGCATAATCTTTCGCCATATGAAGGAAGCGGGCCATATGCTCCTGTTCTCTTTTCATATTGGTGTTGAGCAGACTCATATAGCCTTCTCTCCCACCCCAGAATACATAGTTTTGTCCCCCCAGACTAATCGTTGCATCAAGGGCTGCCTTAACCTGCGCACCCGCATGCGCCAGCACCTGGAAATCAGGATTGGTAGCTGCACCATTCATATAACGACGGTGTGAAAAGAGATTGGCAGTACCCCATAGCAGTTGTATTCCACTTGATTGCATATGCTGGCGTGCATGCTCTGTAATGGCCTGAAGGCGGCGCTCATTGTCTGCCACATCATTGGTGAAGTCAACCACATCAACATCATGGAAGCAAAAGAATGGCAGGCTCAGGTTTGACATGAAGTCAAAAGCAAAATCCATTTTGGCCTTCGCCCTATCCACCGCATCCACAGTATTATTCCAGCTGAAAAGATGGGTAGGCTCACCAAACGGATCACCACCATTACCACAGAATGAATGCCAGTAGGCACAGGCAAAGCGAAGATGCTCCTGCATGGTTTTACCGGCCACTACTTTATTGGCATCGTACCAGCGGAATGAAAGCGGGTTATCGGACCCGGGGCCTTCGTAAGTTATTTTTGTATTAGACATGGGAGACATTTAAGATTTAAGAGGTAAGAGGTAAGATTTGAGGTAAGATGTAAAAGGTAAGAGGTAAGACTTCAGGTGAGAGGTAAGATTTAGTCGGGTAATAATTTGTGTAATAATTGGAGCCAGTGCTGGTATGGAGTTTCTAGGTTGGGACAGTCTTGGGGGAGTACAGTTCTGATGGGCTGCTGGTTGCGGAAGGCCTCTTTGGAATCCTTGTAATAACCACAGCCGATGCCGGCGCCAATAGCAGCACCCACACTTCCGTCGGATGCATAGAGAGAAACAGGCACGCCGGTGGCCGCAACAAATGACTGCAGGAAAACTTCACTCTGGAACAGGTTGGTCCTGCCTGCCCGGATTAGGGAAGGCTGGTGGCCATTGCTGCGCATGATATCCAGTCCATACCTGAACGCAAAGGCTATCCCTTCCTGTATGGCCCTGAAAATATGTGCATGGTTATGCTTAACAAGATCGATACCACTGAAATGCACACCCGTAGATCGGTTACCCAGCATCCGCTCGGCGCCATTACCAAAAGGTAGTACCAGCACACCATCTGATCCAGGGGGAACAGATGCGGCTGCATCATTCAGCGATGAGTATGATCGTGCCGCCGCCAGCTGCTGCCGGGCCCAGCTATATAAGATGCCGGTACCATTGATACATAAAAGTATTCCTATTCTGACCTGGCCCTGCTGGTGATTCACATGAGCAAAACTATTCACCCTTGAAAGTGGATCGGGATTGAGCAGGTCACTCACGGCATATATCACTCCCGACGTACCTGCCGTGGCAGCCACCTCGCCCGGCTCCAGAACTCCCAGCGAAAGGGCATTATTCGGCTGGTCACCTGCCTTATAACTGACAGGTATACCCGCTTTCAGGTTTAATTCATTTGCAACTTTATCTGACAGTTTACCATGTATGGAGAAAACCGGTTGGGTGGCAGCAAACAATGAGGGATCAATACCAAAATAACTGAGAAGTTCATGGCTGATAGCATTGGTAGTGAAATCCCATAATACCGCTTCACTAAGGGAGGAAGGCGTAGTACTAACGTTTCCGCATAATCGAAAAGCAATATAATCACCCGGCAACATTACATGTGCTACTTCTGCATATACATCCGGTTCATTGGCTTTTACCCAGGCCAGTTTTGATGCAGTAAAATTTCCCGGGGAATTGAGGAGATGGCTAAGACAAAAATCCGAACCTAAAAGCTCATTTGCTTTAGCCCCTATAGATACCGCCCTGCTATCACACCAGATGATCGAAGGCCTCAATACCTCATGGTTCTTATCCAGCACAACCAATCCATGCATCTGGTAGGCAATGCCTATGGCGCCAATGGCAGCGGCATCAAACTTACCCGAGGCATTGGCCAGTTGAATGGCAGCCACGGCATGCTTCCACCAGGTGTCGGGATCCTGCTCGGCCCAGCCGGGCTGCGGCGAATCAATAGCAACCTCCGTTTCCGGATATTGTACTGTAATGATCGATTTGCTGGTGTCACCATCCACCACGGACACCTTGATGGATGAAGTACCTATATCGATCCCTAATAATAACATGGCATATCATTTACAAAAAACAGCAAAACAATTGTGTGCAACCGCTTATCAGATCTCTAAATTAGATACTGAAACCGGGGCGGGGTTCTTTTTTATTCTTGTTTTATGGAACTATTTTAATATCTTTTTCGCCAGATTCTTAGCATAATTGATAAAATAGTTCTAAAAGCGCCAGATATCATCATGAAGCCACTGATAGAAAAACTGCCCCTCGAGCACCATCAATCCTTCATTGCCCGAACTTTTCGTACCCCACATTTTGAAGTGCCCTGGCACCAGCATCCTGAATTTGAACTCATCCTCTTTACAGAAGGCGAAGGGAATGCTTTCGTGGGAAACCATGTTGGCAGTTTCAATACAGGAGATATCTATTTTCTTGGAAGCAACCTGCCCCACACCTTTCAAAAATCGGGAGAAGAGATCATCACCAGTGCTATCGTGGTTCAGTTCCTCGACAGTATCTGGGGACCACAATTTTTCAGCTTACCGGAATGCAGGGAGATCAGCAAGTTTTTGGAAACGGCGGCAGTTGGACTAAAATTAAGACCCGCCCTCAGTGAAGAACTTCGCCCCCTCATCATTGAGCTGGAAAAGGCCCAGGGATTTACCCGCATACTCATACTGCTTAAACTGATCGCCACCATCAGCGAGAGTAAGCGCTATGATTATCTTTCCACTCATGAAATGGCCAACCTCCATTCAAAACAGCAGGCCAGGATCGATAAGGTATTCCAATATACGATCGAGCATTATGCCGACCCCATCGGACTTGATGATGTTGCTTCCTTTGCGGGCATGAGTGTGCCGGCATTCTGCAATTATTTCAGGAGATGTACCAAGAAGACCTATATAGAATTCCTCAATGAAGTAAGAATTGGCAAAGCCTGCCAGCAACTCATCGATACACCAAAATCCATTTCATCCATTGCCTATGAATCAGGTTATAATACCCTTACCAATTTCAATAAACAATTCATGAAGATCAACCGGATGCAACCAGGCCAGTACCGGAAAGCATTTGCGGGAACCTCCATGCATATTTCAGCTGAACGTACCGCTGAGTTTGAGTGCATTTAATTATGCAGACAGTACAATAAAAAGGCTGCCGGGGCGTATGACTAAATCATAAACCGGCTCAGATAATATGAAACCGATACTTGTATTCTTTTCCATGCTTTTAGTTTTGGGCTGTTCAAAGAACAGCAGTGAACCGGTAGCGCCCACCCCACCCCCACCGCCAACGGTTCCGCCTGTTCCCGTAGCAAAGGCTTATCATGTTAGTGCTTCAGGCGATGACAGCAACCCGGGCACAAAGGAAAAGCCCTTCAGGACCATCGAAAAGGTCAACAGCATAAACCTGGAGCCCGGGGAAAGCATCCTTTTTGAAGGGGGAACAAGTTTTGCCGGAACACTGATACTCGATACCTCTGATAATGGCACGCTTAGCAAGCCGGTCATTATAAGCAGTTATGGAACCGGCGCTGCAACCATCAATGGCAATAACACTATGGCCATTCATGTGCGACTGGAACATTTTAAATTAACTAATATCAATGCCATTGGGGCCGGACGTAAAACGGGTAATACCACCGATGGTATTTTAATAGACAGTAGTCGTAATGGCATAATAGAATCTGTAAGGGTTGAAGGATTCCAGAAATCAGGTCTGCATGTTTATAATTCAGAAAATATCATTGTAGATAAAGTGTATGCTGCAGATAATGGATTCAGTGGAATATATGCATCCGGCTTGTATGCACGCGATGGTGTTATCCTGCTACCGGGTGAACGATTATCAAAGAATATCACTATCCGTAATTCTACTGCCACCAATAATCCGGGTGACCCTACCAACCTCACCAATCACAGTGGTAATGGTATTTTAATATTAAGTACTGATAAGGCGTTGATCGATCGTTGTATAGCGAGTCATAATGGAAAAGATATGCCGCATAATATGACCGGGCCTATCGGCATATGGGCTACCGCCAGCGACAGTGTGATCATCCAAAACTCCATCAGCCATCATAATACCAGCAAAACCCTCGATGGTGGAGGCTTTGGTCTGGATGGCGGTATTTCTAATTCCATCATACAATACTGCCTCTCCTATGAAAACCGGGCTGCGGGTTATGGACTATACCAGTTCAAAGGCGCATCAAACTGGTACAATAATATTCTACGCTATTGCGTAAGCATCAATGATGCAAGGGCAACCAATTATGGTTCACTGGCAATCTGGAATGGTCCGGCCCAGGCCAAACAATTCATCAATGCTAAAGTGTATAATAATATTTTCTATAACAGCACCAACAGCACTGTGCTATTCATCTACCCATGCTTCAATGAGAACTTCACTTATAACAACAACATATTTATAGGCAGCGGCAATCTCATAAAAGGCAATATGAACCAGGATAAGTTTCTGGGGAATGTTTACTGGAATACCCCCGGCGCCACCATCACCATCAATGGATATCCTGGTTTAGCAGAATGGGCGAATGCCACCGGTCAGGAAAAGTCGGAATATATAATAAAGGGATTGCAGGTGGACCCCTTATTGAAAGGACCATTCCTGACAGATCTCAATGATCCCCATTTACTGCAGCAGTTATCCAACTTTACCCTGGAAGCCAATTCACCATTACGCAACAAGGGAATTGATATCCAGGCAATGTTTGGTACCCCTGCCCCGACTTTTGATTTCTATGGAACCAGGGTATTCCGCGGTACAGCCCCAGAACCCGGTGTTCACGAAATGGAAGAGTAAAAACTACTCTACGCCTCATTTGCCAGCCGCCCAATTCATGGCTTCATCATACAGACTTTTCTTAAAGCCCCTGAATGTGCCGGGCATCATTTTGCTGAACATATCGGTAAATCCAATAATGGTTTCATCATCTGTTACGATGGCAACCCTGTTCCATTCCGAAATATTCTTCAATCCCAATAATGCATCCTGCATCCAGGCACCGGCACTAAAATCAGAAAGCGCTGTATTCAGCACCAAGAGGTAATTCAGTTCATCATACTTTGCTACCACTTCTTTTACATGCGGGAAAACCACCTGTTCAAAATCATCACTGGTAACCTCATTAACTGCCTCAAAGGCTGCAACATTATCGGGAGCATTTTCAATGATCTTTATCATATAGGTTGATTTAAATTTTAATCAATTGCCGGAAAGTATTTTCATCAGGATCTTTTCATCACCTGTTAATCCAGCCTTATCATCATCTTTCTCAATAGCATCCAGTTGTGCAAAATATTTTTCAATACTGTTAGATTCGTACAAGGAAACCACAACAGGGTGCACATAATATTTTTTGCAGACGGTGCGTGTATTACCCAAAGTGGCGGCTACTTTATCGAGCGCGGCAACTACATTCTTTTTGGCTGCGCTATCATTTTCTGCCAGTCCGAGTTCTTTAAAAGCCAGGAAGGCATTGAGTGTTCCCGACCATGTTCGGAAATCCTTGGCAGTAAAATCTTCTCCAGTGATCTGCCGGATATAATCATTCACCATTCCTGAATCAATTGTACGACGTTCGCCTTGTTCATCATAATACTGGAATAATTCCTTGCCCGGAATATCCTTGCATTGCTGTACAATGTTGGCCAGCTTCTTATTCTTCAGGTCTATATCATGCATTATCCCCTTCTTGCCCTTAAAACAAAATTTCACCTGTGAACCTTTTATCTCTACATGTTTATCTTTCAGCGTGGTGAGACCAAAGGATCCATAGAGTTTTTCATACACATTATTACCCACGCGGATATTCGTTCTTTGCATCAGGCTGATAACAGCCGCCAGTATCTTCTCCCGCGGCATACCGGGAAGCGAGAGATCCTTTTCTACCTGCAGTCTTATTTGAGGCAGCACCTCCCCGAAATGAAGGAGCCGGTAAAACTTGGTCTGGTTCCGGAATTCATTCCATTTGGGATGATATCGGTATTGCTTCCTGTTTCGGGCATCCATGCCCGTTGCCTGCAGGTGTCCGTCGGCGAAAGCACAGATCCAGACATTCTCCCAGGCAGGCGGAATCACCAGGCTTTTAATTCTCGACAACTGGTCTTTTGCCTTAAGTGGTTTCTCCTGGTAAATATAGCTGAACGACTTACCCCTCTTTTTTCTGCGTATGCCTTCATGGGTCCCATCATTTACATACACCAGGCTGATGGCTACAGCGGTTTCCGTGGGGTCGCTGATGATCTTCTTTATTTTCCTTTTAGGAAGCTTCTTTATTATTTGCAGAATATCCTCCATGGCAGTTCCATCATTTGGGTTTTCATCAACCAGTAGAAAAAAGCAGTGCCGATGAGATTTAAGCGTTTACTGTCCAATATGGTGAAGTTTTCATACCCAGCTTAGCCTATAACCCGGGAATCAAGGAAAATATTCCCCAACTTTTCAGGCAACATTCTTGTTCCTGTTAAACCACTAAAATTATCACCATGAATATAGCCATCATCTCTTCCAGCGTCAGGATAGGACGGAACAGTCACCGGGTAGCCAGATTTTTCCAGCAGTATATTGAAGAAAAGGGATATGGAACAGTGGACCTTGTTGACCTCTACCAATATAATTTCCCCTTGTTTGATGAGCGGCTCAGGCTCATGAAAGATCCTTCGCCGGACGTCATTGAATTTGCCGCAAGAATAAAAAATGCCGATGGCGTACTTATCGTGACGCCTGAATATAATGGCGGTTATCCGGCCAGTCTCAAGAATGTGATCGATCTGTTATATCCCGAATGGAAACGCAAACCCGTGGCCATTGCTACTGTTTCTGCCGGACCCTTCGGCGGAGCTCAGGTTATGACCTCATTAGTATTCAGCCTCTGGAAAATTGGCGTACTGATGGTTCCTGCCATGTATGCAGTACCACAGGTTCAGGACGCTTATAAAGAAAATGGGGAGCCCACCGATAAGGAAGCAACTGAAAAAAGAGCAAAGGTTTTCATTGAAGAATTGCTCTGGTGTATCAGGGCTGCAAAAAACGCTTAGGATCTTTATGGTTTAAGAGTACAGCAGTTTAAATATAATTACGGATTCTTAAGCAAGCTCCTACCATGTATACATGGATTGTCTATTTTTATAGGCAATTTTTTCTATCACCTAACAGTTCGGTTATGCATAAATTTTGGTTGTCTGCCTTCTTATTCCTTTCCCTTGGGGCAGGGGCACAGATGAAAGCAGATGATGTTAAGACCTTTACCCTCAAAAATGGTATGAAGTTTCTCGTTGTAGAAGATTTCTCCATTCCCAATGCCAATATGTACCTGTTTTACCGTGTAGGCTCCAGGAATGAATACCAGGGCATCACGGGACTATCGCATTTCTTTGAACACATGATGTTCAATGGTGCAAAAAAATATGGTCCCAAAGAATTTGACCGCACTATGGAATTTAATGGTGGCGCCAACAACGCCTATACCCGCGAAGATGTAACCGTTTATACCAACTGGTTCCCGGCATCTGCCACGGAAGTGATCTTTGACCTGGAAGCAGATCGCATTTCCAGTTTAAGTATCGATCCCAAAGTAGTGGAGAGCGAAAGAGGTGTTGTGATCTCAGAAAGAAGCACCGGACTTGAAAACTCTCCTTACCGGTTACTATTTGAATCGGTGCAGGCACAGGCCTTCCAGGAACATCCTTATCACTGGCCGGTGATAGGTTATCTCGATGATATGAAAAACTGGAGCCAGGCCGACCTCGAACGTTATTTCAAAACATACTATGCACCCAACAATTGTGTAGTGGTTGTTTCCGGCGCCATGAAACTTGCCGAAGTAAAAGCAATGGCAGAAAAATACCTGGAGCCCATCCCTTCACAACCCGCACCACCGGCGGTTCATATTAAAGAACCTGAACAAACCGGTGAGCGGCGAATTACCGTGCAGAAACAAGTGGCCAATCCATATCTCTCAATCGGATGGCATGTTCCGGATGCAAAGCATGAAGACTATTATCCCTTGGTTCTATTACGTGATCTGTTAACCGGCGGACAGTCGTCGAGGTTATACTCCACACTGGTTGATCAGAAGCAGATGGCCAACAGCGTGTTTGCCTCTTTCCAGGAAAGCTTTGATCCAACCCTGTTTCGGATAACGGTAGCCGCGAGTAAAGCTGCCAGTACGGATGAGCTCGAAAAAGAAGTATATACAGCATTGGATTCTATTATCAGATCAGGTGTTACGGATGCTGAATTACAAAAAGTAAAGAACAGGAAGCTTATTGATTTTTACCGGCAGGTGGAAACCATCAATGGCAAGTCAAATAATATCGGCACCTATGAAGTGTTCTTCGGTGATTATAAAAAACTCTTTGATGCTCCGGCCCAGTATAATAAGGTGACGGTAGATGATATAAAGAGAGTTGCAGCAAAATATTTCATCAAAACGAATCGTACCGTTGGTATCCTGAAGGCGAAAACCGATGACTAAGCCAACCCTAAAACGCAAGAAATGAATTACAAGAAAATATTATCACTGCTGTTGGTTCTGCTGGGGATCTTCATAGCTGAAACTTCAATAGCACAGGAATACAAACTACCACCTTACCAGAAATTTGTATTAAAGAATGGGCTCACAGTTTACCTGATGGAGCAGCCCGAAGTACCTACCATTTCGGTATCGGTAATAATGCCGGCAGGCGCTATCTATGATGGACAAAAAGCAGGCCTCGCCTCGCTCACGGCCACGGCACTTAAGCATGGAACGAAGAATTATACCAAGACAAAACTGGATGAGGAACTGGATTTTATCGGTGCCGGTGTGGGCAGTTTTGCCACTAAGGAATATGCCGGCTTATCGGCATCCTTTGCTGCCCGCGACCAGCAAAAAGTTTTGGGCATTATCAATGAACTATTGACGGTACCAACATTTGACACTGCAGAATTCACTAAAGAAAAACGCCGTACCATCGACAGGCTGGAGCAGGCGAAGGAGAGTCCCAGGAATATCATTGGTGGAGAGTTTGATCAATTCCTTTTCGGCAATCATGTTTATGGCAATATAGTTACCGGAACAACAGAATCCGTTTCCGCATTAACTGCCAACGACATCAGGCAGTTTTATACAGAGAATTATATTCCCAACGGATCGGCCATAGCCATTGCCGGTGATTTCAAAACCGCCGACATGAAGGCAAGGGTTACTAAGATCTTTTCGGGATGGAAGAAAGGGTCTAAGAAAACTTCCGACCTGTCGGCAAAGCCCATCGAAAAGCCAGCAGCTAATCGCGTTCTGTTGATCAATAAGGATGATGCGAAAGAGACAACCTTTTATATAGGAGCACCGGGTGTGAGTCGCAACAACCCCGACTTCGTTGCCATTGAAGTGATCAATACACTTTTCGGCGGAAGATTCACTTCCATGCTCAATGATGAATTGCGGGTAAACACCGGGCTTACCTATGGCGCTAGCAGCAGATTTTCACCATTGAAGAATGGCGGATCTTTTGCGATCACCACTTTTACTGCTACACAGAATACAGAAGCGGCTATCGACAAATCGCTTGAAGTGCTGAAGAAGCTTCATGAGCAGGGTGTTGATGAAAAGTCGCTGACCTCTGCAAAGAATTATGTGAAGGGACAGTTCCCGCCACGTTATGAAACCAGCGGACAATTGGCAGCACTACTAACACAGATGTACTGGTATGGCTTTGATGAATCCTTTATCAATAATTTCCAGGCCAAGGTTGATGGACTAAACCTGTCCCGCGCCAAAGAGATCATAGGCACCTATTTCCCTAAGGATAAACTACAGTTTGTACTGGTGGGAAAATCTGCTGATATAAAAAAGATCGTGCAGAAATACGGTAGTATAACAGAAATGGAGATCTCCTCCCGCCTACGCTAAAGCTTCGGCGGGCGCGGAAAGCTTCGGCGGGCGCGGAAAGCTTCGGCGGACAGGGCCCACATACATAGATCGTATTGGTTGAATTACATTGACGCTGAAAATTATCATCAATAATATTGGGGATGCTCCGGCATCCCTATTTTTTTGCATTCCCCTTTTCGAATTCCACCATATAGGTTGAATTGTATTTTCCGAGATCAGAATATTTGAAGAACAATCGGGCCTGTTTGCCGAGGCGGAGGCTGGTACGTTTGTTTTTAATATCCTCTTCTGTATTCATGGGTTGGAGGGAGGGATACCACAATACATGGCCGGGCTTCTCGAGCATCTTTTGGGGCTTCGTCCATGCCTGTGAGTTAGTACCTTCCCCAAGGTTACGGTGCGGGTTAAACGAAATATACAATTCATCGCCGATCCACGATTGCCCTTCTACCCTTCCCATTGTCATGACCCAGCACTCCAGGTATTCATTCCAGCTCACGGATGGGCCCCAATGAAACCCACCTGTAGGCGATGATGCCGGTCCGCCCCCGTCAGCCAAAGCGATTTGCAGGGAAGCCACGGGCTTGCCACTGCCATCCCAGGGAGCATTAAATCCATTACCATCCCAGCGGCCTGCCTTGCCCTGGGGATTATCGAGGTCAGTCAGCGCTATGCGGGCAACGCTGATGCACTGTCCGCCCCATTCCACTTCTGGTTTATAGTTAGCGGAATCATATACTCCCGGGTACCCGTATTCGCCGTAGAACAAATAGAGATAATCGCCCACCGCCACCGCCGATGGGTCGCCCACACCACCCGCGAAGGTCTTGGAGGTATTGTGTGGTTTCAGGATCATGCGCGGCTGCTTATCTTCCAGGAAAAGGCCCTTGTTCTCCCAGCTCCAGCCGCCGTCAACAGACTTCATGATGCCGATACGGCAAACAGCGGCGGGAGTGATCCTTTCCGTTAATCCGAGTGGCCATTTTTTATCGATATAACCCTCACCCGTAGTGGAATCATAAGGAAGTGTTTCAGGATAGTTCTCATTATGGTAGATCGCATAGAGGGTCTTGCCGCTGGCGTCAGAAGGAAGCTGATATATGGTCTCGAACCAAACGGCACCATGTAGTCCTTTCTGCCCCGGGGGAACATTAGCGGGCATGGCCGGGGCAATATACGCAGAGGCGGGATTGCTGAATGCTTCATCGGCATTCTTGCCACTGGAGAATTTCAGCTCATTGGATGGCCCCCAAACAGGGTCTTCGCCATACTTGCCGGGAAAGATTCGAAAGGTATCGCCGATCCAGGCTTCCGCCATATTACAATCCACGAAATTATTGAAGTGGAATGTATCTGTTGGGATGAGCTTAAAGGTTGGCGGCTCAAAGGCCGTGGTATCAGAAGCTACATCTTTTGAAGAGCGGTTGGCATCGCCGCAGGCAAAGGCGAGTGGTATCATCAATACCAATGACAGCAGTAGTTTCTTATTCATCTTTTAAAATACGAAAATTTATTATCGTTTAATCAGAAACCCTGACTACGAGGCATTACTTCTTTTGAGATAATATTCAATCATTGTATGAATAACTGTTGCAATTAATGCAACGCCCATTACTATCAATACTGGTTGCTTTTCAAACTTAAAAAGGTCTCCAGTCTGCCACTCGTTTGTTGTGATCTGGATGGTAATAATGTCCAACCTGGATAATATAAAAAGTAGCAGGAAAAAGAGGATTGTTATATAGTATACACTCATCATCAGTTTTGAAGGTGGACCAAACCTGGATGGATTCAAAAATTTTGGTTTAAACAATAAATAAACCAGTTTAAGAAGCGTCAGCATGAATACATATGCTGTTACAATGGCGAGAAACATAATAGTACGTTTCAATAAAAATAAGACAAGATTTAATGCTCATCAATACCCCAAACTGGTTATAGTCAGCTTAGACATATGGCATAGTTTTACAGAAACTTAGCATATAGCGTTAATATTTACGGCAAATATTAGAATTCCTGTTTTTTTATTTCATCTTTGTAGTGTATTTAGAAATGTCAACTATAGGCCCTCATATCAAAAAATCAGGTAGTACCGCTGCTAAGAAAACCAGCCGTATTGCAAAAAAAGCTTCAACAATGCCTTTTAAAGGAACTATTGTTGTAAGTGGTAAAAGTTCTGACAACATTACCAAAACATTCCGCTTCTCTGTATTATACGCTACTAAACAACTAAAAGAAAGAAACAAAGCTTACAATTTTTTTAGCATTGATTAATGTTTGATAAGCCATATTCATTCGATTATTTAGGCACCAAAGAAACTTTATTATCAGATCCTGTCAAGACTGTTCAATAAAAATGCATACGACTACCATGTTTGCTTTTTGTGCAGTTCTTAGTAAACGGAATGATTCACTACTTCAACAAAAAACTATACTGATAAACGAACTGAAAAAATTAGTGACCGATATAAAAAAGTCAGGTTCACCATATATAAGTACGCTAAGGAGAACTTGTTTCCTCCTCGGCATATTATTCATGAGATATGAATAATAGCATAATAGTGATGCTCAATAAGAAACAGATGCTTCATATACTTCTACATATTACATGTGCAACCCAAAAAATTGGCCCCGCCGATTTTAACAGGTCAGCTTGGCCACCAGCACTATTTAGCTAAATATTAGTTCTTAATAATCTTTTGTGTTTTCCATTCATTGCCGTTGAAAACGCGAATAAAATATACATCTGGCCGTAAATTGGAAATGCTTAGGACTGCTGTGCTTTGTCGGCCGTCGTAACGCTGCTTACTTACTACGTTTCCGGACATGTCGGCAATCTGGATTTCGCTGATAAAGTTGCTAGTGTATACTGGCTTACTCTTTTCATAGGCAGTGTTTGAATTGTCTATTGTCACTTCGATCTGGCTGCTGGACGGGTTCGGAGAAACGGTAAACATCCAACTACAGTTTTGAACTATGTGGTAGTTTCCAGGTGTCCATTCGCTCCATAGACCGCACTGATTCTTTACCCGTATTAGAATCGTCACGATATAAGATCCGCTAGATGGACTTGCAAAACCAATACTTAGCCCTGCTTTGTTTACCACTGAAGTAGGGTTACAAGAGAAAACTCCGGCATTATTGGTCAACTGGTAGGAAAATGGGCTTGTGATTTGTCATTCTACCTCCGTAATACCAGAATTGTACTTCAAATTACAACCCGTATTGCCATTATAGCTAGACCCTAAAGAAATTGCCTGATAGGGAGCGCTTAAGCAGGTGGGACCGCTTTTAACCAACTGAAGCTGATCCACGTCCGGGAAGCTGATCGTTACTGTTTTATTTACTGTTGCCGATCTTGATCTGCCCTTCGAATCTGTGATGGTTACTGTGATAAATCCTGATGGTTGGCTCGTAGGCGTTCCGTTTTTAGCTGCGACAATTGAGGAAGTCCCTTGCCCGCTTACAATATTTAACGTGTTGGGAACAACCCATGTAATGGTGCAACCCAGCAAATTGGGGACGGAATACGTAACCGGCGTTCCTTCGCAAGGAACCACCGCAGGGCCGGAGATCGCAACAGGAGCCAGCACTAAGGTGTTTGCTGCCTGGTGATTATTATTGGGTGAAAGCCAGGTTTGCAATTCTCCTGCTGTCCAGGAAACATTAAATTTCCCATACCGATCCCCGAAATCCGTGAAGGTACAACTGCTCCATCCGCTTCGCAACGTACCTACAATAGAACCGTTTTGATTGAATAGGGCAGATCCTGATGATCCCGGCATTACAACACCAGAATTATAATGGGCTGTCCAGTAATTATTGTTCCAGAACCAGTTTTTCACAGTCGAAGTCTTGGTAAGCCGCATGCTTTCTCCATCGGCATGGTGAATGATGTAGGAAGCATTGCCAGTTGGAGCACTTGTCGACCGATTCCATCCCGCGTAATTGACGCCATCCCCCACTCCAGGAGGATTCAACAACTCCAGTAAAACCATATCCGTTCCCTCATTGTGGGCTCGGAGCATCGCTCCACTAAAAGAAAGGGCATGATTGACCGAACCGCTACCCGAACAAGATGTATTCCAGAAAGAAAATTCAAACCTTGCGCTTTGTAGAGCCGTGATCTCTGCCGCGTCAATAGTATTGTTGTTGTTTTTGTCCACTACATGGAAACCGGTCAAAAAAAAAGCTCGTCCGTTATTTTGCTCATTGTTAACAAGAGTGCCTGTTCCAAGAACGCCGTTGTAGACAAACCTGGCTACAGCTCTGGCAGATTGCATCTTCGATGGGTCGCAGATAACATGGGGGATAAAGCTAATGGATCGTTGTGAACTCATCATACTAGTATTGTAATCGCCTACATCCTCAACAGGTTGATATCCCGCTTCCAGTTTCTGAATGGAAATGGAGCTATGAAGCGTGCCAAAATTATTAGGTTCATATATGTACAAGGTGATGCTATTCCCGGTAAAGGGGAAAACGCCTACCCCTGTCGTATAGGTGAAATGAGATATTTTTATACAGCTGTCCAGGACGGTCTTACTTTCATTGAATATATAGAGTTCGGCCGTGGGGCTTAAATTAATCTGACTAAAAATGAAGCCAATATTGGACGCATTGGGAACATTTATCTTTAGGGTCCAGACTTTCCCGGATGACACCGATGTAATATTACCATCAGCGATGCCGATATTAACTGAAAGTACATCTGCATACTTATATACCTTGCTCTCCTCCGCCGTTGAATCTTCGTCAATCGGTGTTGGAGGTGTAGGAGGGGTAGAGGGGGTATAACTTATCGTCTTACTGGTGATAGAGCTGACCTGAGAATATGCCGGGAGTTGGGAAGTAATTTGCGTTGGGGAAGTAATAATTCTCAAAACTTGTGCTGAACCGAGCATAGGAAGTAACAGGCAAATTAAATTTGCCCATAAAAAATATTTCATATTCAAAGGTTTAAGTTAACGAAGCTCAAATTGATTCAATATAAACAACTCTTTAAGAGCATATACTATAGGAGTGTCTACTGTGCAATTTTCTGAAACAACTGGATTGGGACTAATTACACGATAATCAAATAAAACACGAGCGCCTATAATCTTCGAATGTTCACTAAGCTCCTTTACTTTTAGCGCATTGACATATGTGGTACCGTCTACCATTACTGCCCCCCCTAATTGAGGTGTGTTCGGAGCCACAGAGCAATCGACTATCCAGTAGTCTTCGGCCTCGTTGGAGTTGCAATATTCCTTTCCCACCACATATGCGGCTACGCTCAGGAAATCGACCTCCTTAGGTTCTTTTCCACAAGAAAATGCCATGATGACCGGGAAAATTAAGATGTAGGGCTTTGAAATAGTCGCAATCGAAAGGTTGCGGAATGATGGTAGCATCAGGATAAAGTTGAGGTTTATGCGCGACGACTTCTGCGACTTGTCAGTGCTTAATATTACATAAATCTTTCAATCACGCAAATTAAATTCGACCTATTTCTAAAGAATTTGCTAGTTGCATTCCCCTTGAATGCTCAACCGCAATAGATGCGCTTTCCGGATTACCTCATTAGGCCAATTACCAAACTAAGTCTGTTCAAAAGGCATCATTTCAGTTATGCGGATAAAGACAATAGGTACAATTTATGGAGATCAACATTTTGAAAGAGATATTAATAACCCTGCTTAATGAAGATTCAACCAGTGTCTCTTCCTGAACTTACAAAACGTTTATTCATGAACGCTCTTCCTGATCCTGATTTCAGGTACTTCTCAAATGCGAGTGCTTTATACTTATTGACGAAGGCACAATAAAAAACCAATTCCACCGGCAGGCAACCTGCAGTAGAAGGCACCTCACCTCTCTGATGCCTCGCCAACCTTTCTCTCAAATCAGAGGTATACCCTTTATAAAACTCACCGTTTCCACATTTCAGAATGTATACATAGTACATGATCTAAAATTAGCAACAGCGTTAATTATGAGATAGCGTTATAGGACGGGAATTTGAATGTTGAAATCGCGGTGATAATTAGAAAAGTTTATTGAATTGAACATTAATAATCTAGGACAAAAGGAAAGAAGTTTCTTTTAAACGGACAGCGTCCGCCGTAGCGAGCCGGGCTTATGAGGTTGCTTACAAAGAATAAAGCCAGCCTTCGCCCTTCGGGCTTCGGCTGGCGGAGGCGGAGAGAGCGGGATTCGAACCCGCGATACCCTTTAGAGGTATACACACTTTCCAGGCGTGCTCCTTAAACCACTCGGACATCTCTCCAAAAAAGTCTCCCGATCAATTCTTCGCATCTGCTAACAGGGCCGATGCTCCTAAATAACGGGACGCAAATATAGGGAACCTCAGGCATTGGTCAATTCACCCCTTAAAGAAGTTTCCAATAATTCGCGCAGCCTCGCCTTCGAATGCTTCTGCGCCAGCAGCCACATCAGTTTGGCAAGGGCCGTTTCAAAAGTCATATCATGCCCGCTTACAACACCCATCTCTTTTAAATGACGACTGGTTTCATACCTGCCCAACTCCACGGCACCTCCATCACATTGGGTGATGTCCACAATGATCAATCCCTTTTTGATGGCCGCCCTCAGCGAAGCTATAAACCATGCCGCTGTTGTAGCATTGCCACTTCCAAAGGTCTCCATAATCACCGCGCGTGTACCCGGCGTTGCCAGCACCGCCTCCACCGTGGCGGGAGTAATGCCCGGAAATATCTTCAGCACGGAAACAGCGGGATCCATTTTTCGATGCACCTTCAACGCCTCCTCCGGGTGTTTCAGGATATACTGCCGCTGGTACTTGATCGTGATGCCCGCCTCGGCCAGCGGCGGATAATTCATAGAGTAAAAAGCCTCAAACTTTTCCGCATTATATTTCTTGGAGCGATTGCCCCTGAATAACTGGTAATCAAAATAGATGCATACCTCCGGCACAAGGGCCTTGCCAGCTTTTCGCGCCGCGGCGATCTCCAGGGCCGTGATGATATTTTCCTTGGCATCGGTCCTGATTTCACCGATCGGGAGCTGGCTGCCGGTGAGCACCACCGGCTTACTCAGGTTCTCTAATAAGAAACTCAGCGCCGATGCCGTGAAAGCCATCGTGTCTGAGCCATGCAGAATCACAAAGCCGTCATGGTCGTGGTAGTTCTTTTCGATGATGCCCGCCAGTTCAATCCAAACCTCGGGGTGCATGTCGGAGGAGTCCATGGGTGGATTGAAAGCATGCACTTCCACCTCATAGCCCAGCTTAACGATCTCGGGGATATTATCGCGGATCTCCTTGAAACCGATCGGCTTCAACGCGCCCGTGGCATCATCCATCACCATCCCCACCGTTCCGCCGGTATAGATGATCAGGATCCGGGTTGGGGCAGCTTTTTTTCGGGTACTATTCATGCAATCAGGATTTGAAGATTTTCCGGGCGTTGGCGCTTGTCACTTCTGCAATTTTATCAGTGCTGACGCGATATATATCCGCGAGCTTCTCCACCACGTGCACCAGGTAAGCCGGCTGGTTGCGCTTGCCCCTGAAGGGAACCGGACTCAGATAGGGCGCATCGGTCTCAAGTACAATATGTTCCAGGGGGATCTTGGCCAGCACTTCCGGCAGCCCGGCATTCTTATAGGTGACCACCCCGCCGATGCCCAGGTAAAAGCCCTGCTTCACCACTTCGCGCGCCAGCTCATAGCTGCCACTGAAGCAATGGAAGATACCCCCCAGGCTCCCATCCTGCTGCTCTTTCACAATATTGATACATTCCTGGGTGGAATTGCGCGAATGGATCACGATGGGCAGCGCATACTGCTTAGCCATCTCCACCTGCCGCCTGAAAGCCTCGTATTGAAACTGCTCAAAGGTCCTGTCCCAGTAAAAATCAAGTCCTATCTCCCCCACCGCGGCAAAGGGTCGCCGTGCCAGCCAGTCAGCCACCAGCTTTAGCTCCTCCTCCCAGTTCTCTTTCACATAACAGGGATGCAATCCCATCATGGCATGGCAAACGCCTGGGTAAGCGGCCTCCAGCCCCAGCATGGCCTCATGTTCTGTGCTGTCGATAGCAGGCAGGTAAAAGGCCTCCACCCCCGCCCCGCGGGCCTCACTGATAACGGTGCTGATATCATCCCTGAATTCTTCCACATATAAATGACAATGGCTATCAATTAGCATCATGCGGCGAAGTTCCATAAAATTTTATACTATTTTAAACGTTTGGGATGCAACCCGGTCAGAGAACCATACCAACACCACAAACAAATTTTATGAAAATGAAACAATCCGGCCAGCAGTTGCTTACCGTCCTGGCCCTAAGCCTCACCCTCTGGTCATGCTCCAAAAACGACGACAACAATGAGCCCGGAGGCGAATCCGAATCAGTTCTGATGACCCGCACCACTATGGAAGCGGAAGCAGAAGGCGAGGTACTTTATGATGATGTATTCAACAATGTAATGGGCACCCCGGGCGCCGGCATCGGCGGCACGGGCGTATTCCAGGTGAATACAGAAAACAGTCCCGGTACCCTGCAAACCACCTGCTTCACCCTCACTGCGGAGAATATCAACCCCGCCGATTCTTTCCCCCTTAGAGTAACCCTCGATTTCGGCGCCTCCGGCTGTACCGGCAAGGATGGCCGCGTGAGGAAGGGGAAGATCATCACGGTTTACACCAATTGGCTCTTCATATCCGGTGCAGTGGCTGAAACCAGCTTCGATGGCTATTATGTGAATGATACCAAAGTAGAAGGCGCTCACCGCATTCAAAACAACAGCAGTTCCGACAAGCTGACCTTTGAAACCCGCGTCACCAATGGAAAGCTAACAAGGCCCAGCGGCGATTATACCCAGTGGAACCGCACCCGCGTTATCTCCCAAACAGATGGCTGGGGTACACCTTGGGTTGCAGGCGATGATGTATTCACGATAGTAGGTAATGGAGAGGGTACCGTTGTAAGGGGTGATAAAACAGCAAGCTGGACCAGCACCAACCTCGAACCCCTGGTGAAGAAATTCAACTGCAAATGGATCGTTCAGGGCAAGCAAAAGTTCCAGCGTAATGGTGGTCCGGAGGGAGTGCTCGACTTCGGAAACGGCGACTGCGACAATAAAGCAGGCCTCACAGTGAACGGAAATACAATAGAAATTACTTTGAAATAATTAAAAATATAATTTACCTTTAAACCAGTTTTCATAGGGTACGGATTAAAAACGGGCCAGGGTTTCTACCCAGGCCCAACTTTTTTTAAGGGGGTCCTCCCCGATTCCAATGATGTTTTTTCCTAATTTATTTCCTGTTGTTAGCCTTCAAAATATTCATGTTGATTGCTTCAAATATGTATCCACGGGTAGAAAACCATTCCAGGGTTTGGGGTAAAACAACGTTCAATCTATCCCATGCTTTTTCACTATCATGAAAAACAATGATGCTCCCTTTATCCACATTTTCGCGTACCATATCCCAGCATTGCGCAGCCGATTTTTTCGCGTCAAAATCTCCCGATAAAACTGCCCACATGATCATCTCATAACCTGCCTCTTTTAACAGCTTTCCCTGGAAGCGGGTAAGTCTTCCATAAGGCGGACGGAATAATTTACTATCGATATATTTTGCTGCTTCGCCGATATCTGCAAAATATTCTTCATCTGAACTCTTCCATCCATTGCGATGATTCATAGTATGGTTACCAACAATATGTCCCTCCCTTAAAATTCTTTCATACACTGCCGGCCATATTTTTACATTCTTGCCGATACAAAAAAAACTCGCCTTCGCATTGTAGTTCTTCAACTGGTCCAATACCCATGGCGTGATCTCGGGATGGGGACCGTCATCAAAGCTGAGGTAGATCTTTTTTTCCGGAGTCGGTATCTGCCAGTGCCATGCGGGGTAGAGCATGCGGAGGAATCGGTTGGCGGTTGACCAGTAAAGCATGTTGTAAAGATAAGCGCACAAAAACCTTTAACGTCAAACGGTAAAGCAAGGGATGTTATCTTTGCGGCATGTCAGATAAAGTTCGTGTTCGTTTTGCACCGAGTCCCACGGGTGGACTGCACCTGGGCGGGGTTCGCACGGTATTGTATAATTATTTGTTTGCCAAACATCATGGCGGGGATTTCATACTGCGTATTGAAGACACTGACCAGAGCAGGTTTGTGGAAGGCGCAGAGGACTATATAATGGAATGCCTGAAATGGTGTGGAATAGAACCGGATGAGAGTCCGGCTGTAGGTGGACCACATGCACCCTACCGGCAGAGTGAGCGAAAAGAAAGTTACCGTGAGTATGCGGAGAAACTTGTTGCAGATGGATTCGCCTATTATGCATTTGACACTCCGCAGGAGCTGGAGGAGATGCGTGCAAACTATAAGACCGCAGAAAATCCATCTCCCCAATATGATAACAGGCTGCGCACCAAAATGCGCAACTCCCTTTCACTGGATGCAGCTACTGTGCAGCAGTTGATCGCGGATGGAACGCCTTATGTGATCCGGATAAAGATGCCGGAGAATGAGACCATCAGCTTCACTGATATGATCCGTGGTGAGGTGAGTTTCAATACCGGAAATGTGGATGATAAAGTGTTGTTGAAACATGATGGCATGCCAACCTATCATCTCGCTGTTGTGGTGGATGATCATGCCATGGAGATAACGCATGCATTCAGGGGCGAGGAATGGTTACCGAGTGCACCGGTGCACCTGATGTTATGGCGATGGCTTGGATGGGAAGAGCGTATGCCGCAATGGGCGCATCTGCCGCTGATCCTGAAGCCCGATGGAAACGGTAAACTTAGCAAGCGTGATGGAGATCGGTTGGGCTTTCCAGTATTTGCCATGAACTGGACCGACCCGCGTACAAATGAATTCACCCAGGGCTTCCGGGAAAGAGGATTTCTACCTGAGGCCTTCGTGAATATGCTGGCGATGCTGGGATGGAATGATGGAACCGAGCAGGAGATCTATTCCATGGAAGAGCTGATCAGTGCATTCTCCATGGACAGGGTTCATAAGGGAGGAGCCAAGTTTGATTTCGAGAAAGCGAAGTGGTTCAACCATGAGTGGATAAAGCGATCGGGTGAAGAGAGACTATTACCCGATGTGAAGGCTGTGCTGGAGCGCTCGGGAATTACGGGTGCAGATGACAGTTATATCAAGAAGGTGATCGGCATGGTAAAGGAGCGTTGTACACTGCTGGGCGATTTTGCCGAGCAGGGCAGGTTCTTCTTTATTGCGCCAGCCGTGCATGATATAGATGCGATCAGGGCCAAGTGGAATGGCGACAAGGAGAATTTCTTCGCCGAGCTGCAGGGTGTATTAGGTGATCTGGAAGACTGGTCTACTGCTTCCATTGAAGCAGCGTTTAAGGAGCTTGCAACAACGTTAAGCATTAAGCCAGGAGAGTTGCAATTGCCGTTTCGGATAATGCTGGTTGGTGGGAAGTTTGGTCCTACGGTGTTTGATATTGCCGAAGCGATTGGGAAAGAGGATACTTTGAAGAGGATTGCGGCGTTGCCGGCGGTGGCGTGATGGGGATAAATCTGCTATCAAACTCAAAGGGCTCCATATTAACTATCTCAATTCCTTTAAATTGAGTGTGGTTTGGATTGATCAAAAAATTAAAATCACCCGGCACAACTGAAGAAGGTACTCGCATCACAAGAAACTTTGATTCAGCAATAAAAAGGTCACCTATCTTTTGAGTGCTATATGAATGTGGGTTGGAGCGCCAATCAATTGGAATATCAGCATCCGCTAAATGATAAATTTTTGCAGAATCTGGTATATTGATAGAAATTAAGAAATAATCTTTTGGCACAATAGTTATTGGGAGGTGAATGGCAACTTCTGCAAATGCCAACGCCCGGGATTCACTGGTATAGAGCATTGCAACTCCCTTACTATTCCACCTTCCTCCAAATAATTCAGCCCCTTTGCCTGAAAGATCTGATCGAAATTTTCCTTTGCTGAGTCTGAATACTATCATGCTAAAACACCATGTTCAATTCTTCCCAATTCATCTTTTATCATTCCAACGCCAAACATTGTATCAAGAAATTCCTTTGGGGCTTTTCCACCCAACGCTATTGATTTTGAATTCAGCCATATATTAAAGTTCTCTTTATCCCCGAATACTTCCACTCCATAATTATAAAGCATAACCAACTCAACGATTCTCTCGGATTGTATCGGCTGAAATGGTCTCCCTTCTTTTTGATTGCGTTGAATTGTTCTCTCAGAGAGTTGAAGATATGTTGCCCATTCTGCCATAGAAAAAGGTGTTTTACCAACTATATTTTCAAAATCATGGAAAGCAATTCCTGTTCTGACAATATCTATAATAGCAATTATATTTTTGTCATCGGCCGACTTGTAAGAAAATAGAGAGAACTGGGAAAGTTTCCGAGCTTTCGTCAATGTTTCTTTTGGTGGGTTTACTTTACCGGTAGATTTAGAACGACTATTTTTTTTAGCCGCTTTGGTTCCAGGTTTATTGAATGATTGTTGACTAATCTTCGTCTTCATAATAGAAAACTACACAAAATAAATGAAACATGTCGAATTATTTGCGACATATGTCGTTAATTGTACTTTGCAATTAAAAAATGCGTCCGTCGGTTTTAATGGTATCATCATCAGGTGATCGGATCAATACCTGCATTTCAAATTTCTACCAATACTTTACCTTTCAAATCAATTTTAAATAAATCTGAGCTCAGGGATTTTTTATTGATAGATGTTGCTTCTACTACTTTTAACACTGGTATATCAATTGTGTACTTTAAAATGATATGTCCGGATAATGGAAAAATAAAATTGGCGCCGTACGTTAACTTATTATCAGTATCAGCTATTAAATGCTTAGCAACCCAATAATTGTATGTCATGGGATCTTCATCCTCTGGTGCATCATCATACTTAAATCTAACACATATTTTTCACAACTATAGCCTAGCAATTCCAAATCATTAGAGGATTTGTCTGACAAGCTATCCACGGTCACTCCTTGCTCACTCATATCATCGGAAGAAGGGTTATAATATTCTACTGTGTCACTACCTGGCATTATGGAATAATGCATATTTTCCTTATATAGATAAACAGAGTATAGAAAAACACTATCAAACTTGTTCAGGTATTCTTTCCTGATATTACCATCCTTGTAAAAGATTCTAAATTTCACTGCAACTGTTTTAGCTAATTCCCTTCTTTGATTTGGATAACTAATATTGTATTCAACATAGCCTTCAAAAGATTCGCTTGTGGCAACTGAATCAAAACTAAGAAGAGAGATAATATAAATAAGGAACGAATAAAGCATGATAAACGTATTCTAAATTTAATCGGCCATATCACAATAGAAAGCATGTGAACTATCACTGGATATAATTAATATTTTTTCATGGTTAGGTCTCTTCGAATCATCCCTAAATACAATAATCTTATCACCTAGCGTATGAGGAGTCCACCAATCGGGGCGTGGAGAATATCGTGGCAAATATGATACTGTATCTGAAGACGCATGTTCGGAGACTTTAAATGAATTGAGTGAGATGATTCTATTTATCTCAGTCGGGCATGCTTTGAATTCAAGCCAAATACAACAGTCCAATCGTGGCACCACCTGATCCATAAGCCTGAGTGGTTTTAAGCAACTGTCTATCGGGGCACCAAAAAGCGCTGCATAAGCATCGTATGGCTGTCGTTGCCGAAATATGTTACTGGTGTCAGGGATATACTCCTTTACTTTACCATAGGCTTTGTCAATTGCAATAAATGAAAACCAGAGAGAACAGAATATCGACAGCAACAGAAAGCCTATTGCAAACATAATTCGATTAAGGCTTTTGAACTTAATCCCAGTTACGAAGAAAAACAGAAAAGCAATAATGCATATTAAACCAATGATTAAGGGCAGCGCAGGTTGTGTCATAGATTCGATTAGCCAATATTAGCGAACATTTTTAAGCCGGATATTTAATCTGTTATTCCAATTCTGATTATATTCTAACTCAGAGAGAGGGCCAATACGAAATATTTTTTCGTGGGCGAAATCAGAGTCCTTTGTCATATCGATGACATAAAAGGAAGTGCTACTATCATCGGGTTCCAGCGTGTTGGCTACTAAAAATCTATCATTAAAGCCATATTGTAAAAGTTTCCCCGGGGCTTTACCAATGTATTCACCTGATGCCAATTTGTAACTTAACCCTACATCTTCTTTTGTGTCAACACCTACAATGAAATATTTACCAGTTACGTGTTGCACATAAGCAAAGCCGCAGGAATATAAATTAAGTAATAAAAATAGCCCGAATAGCATTAACCCCTTTCCTGCCCTGTCTTAGCCCCCTAAATGGC
>NZ_JPHF01000031.1 GCF_000814325.1 Flavihumibacter sp. ZG627
CAACTGGTTATGGAGCAACTGGCATTTTAGTACCATAATCTGCATACGATAAACCTAAATGTTAGTTAAACCTTTACCTAATATTTCACTTTCTTGACATTGTAATGATCATCTCGATAACGACAATTTTCTCTCAACCCAAATTAAACTATCAGGGAATGCAAGATTAAATTTTTCAAAGTCAGACCTAAAAATTAACATGGCGCTTTTATCAGGATCATTTGAATTGTATATAACTGGAAAGCTCCGATTTAAAATAAATTTACCAATCTTTTCAAATCGTCCATCGCCTTTTGCATTTTTGAAAGTTTTGCCATTAACATTAAAATAATACTCCGCCAGCAAGGCTTTTCCCTTCTCATATCGAAAAGAATTTATCGTAGCAATCGAAAAAGAAGGTGATTTCGAGATCATTTGCACATTCCTCTTATTATTTAAATGCGAAATGAGATAAACAAAAAGCAAAATAAAGCCAATAACAAACCATATGCTTACCCTACTCATAATTTGTTTCGTTTTATTGATTTTGCTTATTAGAATTATCTCTTTGGGCCTCAGAAATCGCCCGCGCACCAGCACCGGAAGCAGTACCACCCCAATAGTTTACAATTGTTGCACCACCTATCTGAGCGGAATTGTTTGAATTACCTGCACCTTTTACAGGCCCAATGCCCGGTAATGCCTTACCTATAGCGGCTCCTGCTAATCCTCCCAACAAAGTGTTCGCTGTGTAGTTTGAGACGTTAAAACCAGATTGACCTGGTAATACTGTATTGTTTTCATCATCTAACTGTGCAAGGTTGGAAAGTGCTGATGATGTATATGCATTCATCCCAAACATTGACGTTACCCCACTCAACCCGACCTCTAAAAGATTTAATTTTGAACCTGCTCCATTAACAGTCTGTTGAGCCAAAATATCAGCTACTGCACCTATACCGAACTTTGCAGCACCAATACCGAGAGTTTCAGGTGAACTTGCCATTAGTAATGAACCGCCGCCAGTTGCAGCCATGAAAGGTAGCGCTACCCCAGTCAAAGCCGAAGCAAAAGCACCCTCTCCAAAAATCTCAGCAACTTCTGATCCTATCCTTGCCTGTATGGTCTCCTGCCGTTCAAAACGCTGCCACGCACCTGTCCAATTTCCATTTGCATCCTTGTTAGCTTCACCATTATGCTCAAAGTCAAAAGTTCCCTGGCTTCCATTATATGGCTTCCAATAATATATTTCATTATGATTGGGATAGGACATTATAGACCATATTGTCTTTGTCCACTTATCATACACATTCTGAACATCCTGCCCCCATTTGCCTAAATAAGATTCTCCTTTATTCTTCCAGTTCCAGGAATAATCTTTGGGCTCCTCCCCATCTTTATCAATGGCCCTGATAGGCGTGTTTCCTGCATATTGATAGGGCGTTAAAAAACCGAACTGATTCGTTAGCGGATCCACACTCAAAAACTTTCCTATCCTAGGATCATAAATCCGCATGCCATAATCCTGCTGGTTGCCTTCTCCCTTTAC
>NZ_JPHF01000032.1 GCF_000814325.1 Flavihumibacter sp. ZG627
GGAGGCTGTAAAATGAACTGTGTCAAAGGTTAAAAATTATTATTGACCTTTAACACAGTTTTTTATGCTAGACAAACAACACCCTGATTATGCTCGCCTTCAGAAGAAGGCCCTTGAACAGTTACGTGCCGGTAAATCTCTGTTCGGTAAAGATGGCGCCTTTGCTCCGATGCTTAAGCAGTTCATTGATGCTGCCCTTGAAGCGGAGCTGGAGGATCATCTGGATGATGAGCAAAGAGAAAATGGTAATCGCAAAAACGGTAAAACCAGCAAGCGCCTTAAGACCGCGGAAGGCACCCTGGACATAGAAACTCCCCGGGATCGGGATTCTTCCTTTGAGCCTCAATTAGTCAGAAAACGGGAGACTATTCTGGCAGAGAATCTGGAACATAAGATTCTTGGGCTTTATGGGCATGGGATGAGCTTCCGCGATATTGCTGCGCACATTAAGGATATGTATGATACGGAGATCTCTGCCACTACTCTATCTGCGATTACTGACAAGATAATCCCCCTGGTCAAAGAATGGCAAAATCGCTCCCTGGAAGCAACCTACTGCATCGTTTTTCTGGATGCCATGTATTACAAAGTCAAAGAGGAAGGTAAGATTATAACCCGTTGTGTTTATAATATTCTTGGCATTACAGTGGAAGGACGAAAAGACTTACTCGGGATGTATGTAGCCGAGAGCGAAGGAGCTAACTTTTGGTTGGGTGTACTCAGCAACCTGCAACAGCGTGGGGTAACCGATATCCTGATTGCCTGTATTGACAATCTCAAAGGCTTTGCCGAAGCGATTGCCAGCATCTATCCTAAAACAGAAGTGCAAACCTGTGTGGTGCACCAGATCCGCAACTCCCTGAAGTATGTTGCCAGCAAGGACCAAAAGCCTTTTATGGCTGATCTGAAGCTTGTTTACCAGGCAGTAAGCCTGGATGAGGCAGAGCAGAAATTACAGGAATTAGAAGCCAAATGGGGTAAAAAATATCCGGTAGTGATTGATTCCTGGCACCGTAACTGGAGCAGGTTAACCACCTACTTTAAGTATTCACCTAACATCAGGAAGCTGATCTATACCACTAATGCCATAGAAGGCTTCCACCGACAAATCCGAAAAGTAACCAAAACCAAAGGGGCGTTTACATCTGATATGGCGCTGCTGAAATTGATTTATCTGGCAACGATGAATATCCAGAAAAAATGGACCCAGCCATTACAGAACTGGAGTTTGACAGTCTCCCAGTTGTCAATCATCTTTGGTGACCGCTTGAAATTGAATATATAATATCTCTATACTGATTAATAATTATTGCAACTTTAGATTATGGATCAACAGTATCAGAATAATTATCAATCAGTACAGAGTATAGAATTAGATCCTTGAAATCAAAATTTGACACAGTTTATTT
>NZ_JPHF01000033.1 GCF_000814325.1 Flavihumibacter sp. ZG627
AAGCTATTTCAGGACAAGACACACATTGCGCGGAATTTCCACTTAAACAAACAAAAGCCGCTCAATAAGCAGCTTTTGTGTAAAATTTAAACTGGGTGCTTTACTCTTAAAATTATAAAAAATAGACCTAAAATGATTATAGGTGTCAATCCCGTTATAATAGCCCAAAATCTTCTTTCTTGAATAGTTTTTAAATTGAAATTGTCAATATAAGTGCTCATTCGCTCTTTTGAGTAATACCTGAAGTTTGCAACCATAATGAGAATATAAATGAGTATTGATATAACCTTGTTTCTTGATAAGAAAGAAAATATCGATACTTTGAAGTACTCATTAATCATTAGAAGAAATAGAAGTACTGCTAAACTTTGATAGATCACAATAATCAACTTTGCTTGAAAATATGGATCAACTCGTTTTTGCTTTAGATAGTGCTTATAAGAACTGGCAAAAATATTTCCGAAAAATGTCATTAACCTAAAATTTAAAAGGCTGGTTTAGTGTATTGTGTTTCAATCCCCCTTTTGGAAGCTGCATCTTGAATTGTTTCAGAAATACCATTACCATTATTTAGCCCCATACAAACTATATTTGCAACGAATATAACTGGGGCTGTTACTGGAAAAGCTACAGATACTGTAACTAATGCAGCATCCACCCCATGCTTCATCTGAACACCACTTGCCGCAGCATCTACCGCTGTTAAGACAATTGCAGCACCCGCTAACGTAGAACTGGCTTTTGTAGCAAAATTCTCTACTGCTTTTGCGCCACCATATTTACCACCTAATTCTATGCTCTTCATTGCGGTATTATCAAGAGCATCCATGATGGTTTGCGCAGCTCCAATGCCCTTAGATAAATCTTCATGAGACGAAGTAGATTGTTGGGGAGTTACGGATGCTGTAGCTGCCGGTTCTGTATTGCTGGCATCCGTAGTTGTTGTTGTAGGCTTTGCTGCAGACAGGTTAGGTGTATAAGCTACTTCTTTAATGCTCTGGTCTTTCAGCTCCCACTTTTGCAGTCCGTTTGTATTGGAGTAAACAGTGCCTGTTTTACCAATGTATTTTGCACCACTACCACCCTGGCTTTGGGCATAAGCTGCTGCGCTCTTTTGATCTTTTACACTGCTTACCCACTCTGTTGCAACACTGCCATCTTTGGTTTTGTATTGCAGCCAGTCTGTAGGCGCCATTCCATCAGGATCAATAAATCGTATTGGATTATCAAAAGCATAATTGTAAGGAGTGTATCGACGCATCTGGTCAGCTAACGGGTCGATCACATGCCATCTTCCGATCTGGTGATCATACATCCGTGCA
>NZ_JPHF01000034.1 GCF_000814325.1 Flavihumibacter sp. ZG627
GTTTTTGAGTGTGGATCCGCTGACAAGAAACTTTGCTTGGAATAGTCCGTATGCATATGCGGAAAATTCTCCAATTAAGTACATTGATCTAGATGGTGCTGAAAAATATGATCCTTCGTCAAAACCAACTGGAGTAACACATATTCGGTTGGCGACAGTTCCAACCCATACCTCAAGTGCCAATACAGAATATAGTATAAAGGCTGGATTATATCAGTTATATCCTGTTACTGATCCCTCAGGTAAAAATAAAGCATACTGGTTGGCTCGTTATACTTATACGGAGGGCCCATATTCAGGTATGCATCGCGATGATTGGATTGTGGGTACAGATGGGGTTGGCGATTTTGTAAAAAATGCAGACAAGCATTATAACAAAGCTGCATGGATTGAAAATTTTGGTGGGGCAGACCAGCTGTTTAATACCAAATCTGTTTTACAGGGATATGGAAGAACGTGGACTCCTCAAAACATTGCGACAGGGCTAACAATAGGATTAGGAGGCTATTTAGCATTGTCTCAATCACTTTTACGAAGTGAAGCAAAAGGTATTGTTAGTACTGAATTAAGAACTCAGAAACAAAAGAGTCAACATGTTGTTGGAGGAAATGCAACAACAGGAAAAAGTACTATGAATAGTGCGGAGGATGCTCAAAATGTATTGGATGCATTGCATAATAATGAAGGACAAATATTGAAAATTGAGCCTGGGCAAAATAGGGTTTATTTTAGATTTGACGGAGTGACCGGAAATTTTGTTAACCAAGGCACAAGTGAAAAATCAAGTTTGTTTATGATAAAGGGTTCTTCAAATGGAGCAACCGTTGTACCGGTAAACCCTAAAAAAACATTTTGATATATGACAAACGATGAAATCTATTACAATTCTTTCCCGTACTTGTTACATAAGATAACTGCCAATCTCAGGTATATTTTTTTAGAAATTTCCAGAGAAAAAAAACAAATTATTGTAGTCGGATATTATGCAAATGATGTTTCTGATATAGAGAAAGAATTATTGGAGGACGTATCAGATGGTATAGCAAGCATGATTGAAGAAGATATAGTAGTTACAACCTCTTTTGTTGTTTCTCAGGATGAATTTTCATTAGATATGCATTCAAAATATTTATTATATGCTCGATATGAGAATTTCTAATCTTCTAGATGACCAGTGAAACCAACTGATAAAACCTATCAATAAAGCATTATCAACCCTTGTAATTGAGAACACTATAAACTCTTATTAGCCAACTCCCAAGGGCTGTTTTTTATCCCGCAGCAACGGCACGCGGA
>NZ_JPHF01000041.1 GCF_000814325.1 Flavihumibacter sp. ZG627
TTACACCATTAGCTGGACAGGACCACATGGTTACAACTCATCAGAGGAAGATTTATCCAATCTTGCACCAGGTGTTTACACAGTAACCGTTACCGATGTCAA
The DNA here is from genome assembly GCF_000814325.1 of Flavihumibacter sp. ZG627. Taxonomy (GTDB): domain Bacteria; phylum Bacteroidota; class Bacteroidia; order Chitinophagales; family Chitinophagaceae; genus Flavihumibacter. The sequence goes on from NZ_JPHF01000041.1 coordinate 103, forward strand.
TGGCTGTACTGCAACTAAGGATATTGAGGTAACAGTTGATGTTCAAACCATCACGGCTGTACCAACTATTGGCCTGACCGCATGTATCGGTGCAACCGGAACGATTGCACTGGAAGTAACAGGTGGCACACCGGCTTATTCTTATAACTGGACAGGACCTGAACGTTTCACTGCTAATACAAAAGATATCACCGGACTTGCTACAGGCATGTACACCGTTGTGATCACTGATATAAATGGATGTACCACCACACTTGATGTGGAAGTAGGTTCTGAAATTCAGACTATCGATTTGACAGAGACAATAGTTCCTTCAATATGTGAATCTTCCAATGGAGCAATTGATCTCAGCATCGCTGGCGGAACGGCACCTTACACCATTAGCTGGAGCGGACCAAATGGATTTAATTCTAATGATGAAGACTTAACCAATCTTGCACCAGGTGTTTACACAGTAACCGTTACCGATGTCAATGGCTGTACTACAACAAAAGATATTGAAGTAACTGTTGATGTTCAAACCATCACGACTGTACCAACTGTTGGCCTGACCGCATGTATTGGTGCAACGGGAACGATTGCACTTGAAGTAACAGGTGGCACACCGGCTTACTCTTATAGCTGGACTGGCCCTGCCGGCTTCACTGCCAATACAAAAGATATCACCGGACTTG
>NZ_JPHF01000038.1 GCF_000814325.1 Flavihumibacter sp. ZG627
TATATGGAACAGGTCCTTAAAAGCCGGGCCTTTACCGAACAAACTTATAATGCCTGCCGGGGCATCCTTCGGCTCCACCTGGAATATGGTTCGGCACGGCTACAGGCTGCATGCAACACGCCAACCTCCGCGGACCGGAGGCTTATCAATAAGTGCCATTTATTCTTTCTTTAAATACATCTATCATGAATCAACAAAGTACACTGGATCAACTTCAAGAACTCAAATTATCAGGCATGGTTAAACGCTATGAAGCTGTGCTGCAGCAACCTGTCCATCAACAGCCGGAAGCCCATGCCCTTATTGCTTCCCTTGCCGAAGCAGAATCAGGTTATCGGATACACCAACGAACCCAGCTCTATCTGCGCTTAGCCAAACTCCGCTACAATGCCACTCCGGAACAAATCCATTGTACAGCGGGAAGAGGCATTTCTAAAGAAATGCTCATCACACTCTCTGACGGAACCTTCATTGAAAAAGCAGAGAATCTCTTAATCACTGGCTCTACAGGTTGCGGCAAGAGTTATTTTGCCTGCGCCATGGGTAGAAATGCCTGCTTGTTAGGACATCGAACATTGTACTATTCCATGAACCGATTTATCGAAGCACTGGCAGCAGCCCGAATAGATGGAACTTATATCAGATGGCTCAACATGATTGCAAAAACACCTTTACTGATCATTGATGACTTTGGGTTGCAACCATTAAATCATGATATGAGACTAACCCTTTTACAGATACTGGAAGATCGCTTCGCGAAAGGTGCAACTATTGTAACCTCTCAACTGCCCGTAAATAAATGGTATGAATACATAAACGAACCAACCCTCGCAGATGCAATCTGTGACAGACTGACAGCAAATGCACATAAAATAGAATTGAAAGGGGACTCGTTACGTAAAAAGAAAAACAACTAAATTACACTAGCTCCAGCAGCTCTCTTTAAGTGGTAAACTTTGCGCTGAAATACTGGTAAACTTTGACCGTAATATCCAC
>NZ_JPHF01000005.1 GCF_000814325.1 Flavihumibacter sp. ZG627
TAGCTATTTCAGGTGCATACATTTTGCTAACGCTCTGGCGTCCGCCTGTTTGATAACATTGGTGCAGCATTTAAAATATTAAATTTGTTGTCCTACTGATTCAAAAACTCTTAATAACCAAGTTTTATGTCTACCTACCACCTGCTGTATGCGCCTTTCTATGAAAACTATATCCAACTGGCTACCAAACATGGAAAGATCTCTAAGGCGCTGAAGCAGAATACAAAAGATCTAATCAGCGTGCTTGAAAATATACCCCGCAAAAAGATCGATTATGCTTATGCTGAGGGAAAATGGACTATCAAGCAACTGGTTCAGCATATGATTGATGCCGAGAGAGTATTTGCATATAGGGCACTTCGATTCGCGCGTTATGACCAAACGCCCCTCGCCGGTTTTGATGAGAACAAATGGGCTGATACTGCCGATGTATCGGCAAGGGGATGGAAGGAGATGCTTCGTGAATTCAGTCAGTTGCGTAAAAGCAATATCCTGATGATTGCATCTTTCTCCAAAGAGGAACTGGCTGCCACCGGCACTGCCAGCGAAAAAGAGATCAGTGTAGCCGCCCTCTGTTTTATAATTGCCGGCCATGCAGAACATCATCTGAATATATTACGGGAAAGATACTTGTAAGGAAATTGGCAGTCCGCTGTTTCTACCTGACATTGAAGCAACAACCTTGCCCCGGGTCCCTATCTGGTCCCTATCTGGTCCCTATTTTCCGGCACAAAAAATAAACTGGCAGTCTCCTTACTGAGACGGCCAGTTTATTTAAACTATATCAAAATCATTTCAAATTATTCCTTACCGAACGCCAGGTTCTTCTGGAAGATCATATCATTCACGGCATTGATCGTTTCATCCAGATAGATATCATTGCGGAGGTTTTTCTTCCAGTTCTTATACCGCTCCAGCTTATCAGCATCAGAAGAGAAACGGTCGAGCGCACCGGGAAGGTCATCAACAGTAAGCTCTTTGGAAAGCTTATTAAGTGTTTCAAGCTGCTTAACGGTAGAACTTATCTTCTGCTTGTTTTCCCTGAACTTCTGAAGGTTGAGTGAATATACCTTATCATTCTGTGCTGCCAGCCAATCGGTATTGGTTTTGATCAGGTTGAAAGCAGGGTTATTATCTACTCTCACCTGGCTGTTTTTGCTAACCATTTCCATATCATAAGGTGCTTTCCAGAGCGTGTAAGGCGCTTTGGCAACCTCATCCCATGGCAGTGCATCCGGATCATCTTTTTCACGCAGCTTCGACTTTTCAAAAATATCCGGCAGGACGATATCAGAGCTCACTCCTTTTAGTTGGGTAGACCCACCATTGATCCGGTAAAATTTCTGCAGGGTAAGTTTTATAGTACCCAACTCACTATTGGAAGTGAACATGCCGGTTTCCTTATCCAGGCCAATATTCCGCTGAACGGTACCCTTTCCATAGGTGGTGGTGCTTCCCAGCACGATACCACGCTTATAGTCCTGAATGGCGGCAGCGAATATCTCTGAAGCAGAGGCACTGAACTCATTCACCATCACTGCCAGCGGACCATCATAGAGAAGTGACTTATCACGGTCGCGCAGAACACTTGGTCTTCCATCACGGTCTTTAACCTGAACGATCGGGCCTTCTTCAATGAAGAGTCCGGCCATCTGAACAACATCATATAAAGAACCACCACCATTATTCCTGAGGTCGATGATTATACCATCAACTTTTTGCTCTTTAAGTTTGATCACTTCCTTGGCCACATCAGCGCCACTTCTTGCCCCTTTAGGATCATCGAATGCAGCATAGAATTCAGGGAGGAATATGTAACCTATCTTACTCTTACCATTTCCTACGATAGCACTGCGTGCGAAGGTTTCATCCTGAACGATCTCGTCACGGATGATGGTAACGATCTTAACCGAACCATCCGCTTTGCGCAAATGCAGACGCACCTCCGTTCCTTTTTTACCGCGTATGATCTTAACCGCATCTTCCACTGCATAGCCAGCCAGGTCGGCGGGTTCTTCAGCTCCCTGTGCAACTTTCAGCACAACATCCCCTACTGTTATCTCACCTGTTTTCCAGGCAGGACTACCACTGATAACTGATGCTATTTTGATATTGCCATCTTCCTCACGAAGGGATGCACCGATACCAAAGAACCGGCCACTCATCTGTTCGTCAAAATATCTTTTATCAACCGGAGGGAAAAAGGTGGTGTGGGGATCCATCGCATTGGTAACCGTATTCACATATTGGTTGAAACGGTCGTCGTCACTATATTTCAGCTTGAGGCGATCGAACATCCTGGTTGCAATCCGAACAACTTTCTCACGGGCCTCTTTCTCCAACTCGGTATTGCTGCGAACTTCAAATCCCTGCTTACCCTTATTCTTTTCCTGTACTTCCAGCTGGTCAGAAAATCTTTCCAGTGTCATATATTTCCAACGCTTGCGCCATCTTTCTTTTCTTTCAGCATCTGTTTTGGTGAACTCCAATTTCTCAGAATCCATCACAATGGTTTCATCGGTACTGAAATCAAATGGCTTTGATAAAATCTCTTTGGTGAAAGCTTCGGCTTCGAGGATCCTCTTTTTGTAAAGGGCAGAAACTGCAGGAACAAAAGCAACTTCGGCGCCGTTGATCTCATCATCAAGCGAGGTCTCAAATTTTTTGAGTTGCTGAACGTCCTGCAACATAAGGATATTCTTTTCCGCATCTACCACACCGAGGAACTTGGTGAAGATTTCGCGGGAGAAATCATCGTTAACTTTTTTAGGACTGTAGTGAACTTCCTGGAGGATGTCACCTACGTTGTGCAGAATCTTTTCATATTTGCCGGGAGGATTGGCACTATTGGTTCCCATAGAACTAAAACCGAAGAAAAGAGCACCAATCAACAAGACCGCCAGCACGGGTAAGCTTTTTTTACTGAACATATAATCAACCAGTTTTTGCATTGTATCAAAAATAACGATAAATCATCTCGGCTTGTTGCCATAGGCAGGCAATTAACATGTGATTATGATGAATGGCAGCGTATATTTTTCTATCAACTTGCAACTGTTTCAAATTTTTGACTATTTTTGTGCCCCTTTGGAAATAATCAAGTTTCTCAAAGAATCCTGGAGGTTGTAGCTCAGTAGGTTAGAGCGTCAGTTTGTGGCACTGAAGGCCGTGGGTTCGAGACCCATCAGCCTCCCATCTTTCCCTCACTTCGGTGAGGGATTTTAATTTAAATGAAGCATGAATTACTGGCTATTACTCATCCCCGTCATCTCTGCCTTTATTGGTTGGTTTACCAACTGGATCGCTATCAAAATGCTATTTCACCCGAGGGAGCCAAAAAAATTCCTGGGACTTACCATCCAGGGCATCTTTCCCAAACGGCAGCAGCAGTTCGCAGAGAAACTCGGAAAGCTGGTTAGTGAAGAACTACTCTCCTTTAAAGACATCTCCCATAAGATCACAGATCCTTCTAACCTCGACCAATTGCTTCCTCATGTTGAGGATCATATAGATAATTTCCTCAAGGTAAAGCTGAAGGAGTCGATGCCGGTTGTTGGCATGTTCATTGGCGATAAAACAGTAGGGCAATTAAAGGCAGTGTTTGTGGAAGAACTCAGGGAGCTTTTTCCAACCCTGATGGAAAGATATATGGTAAGCCTGCAGGAACAACTTGACCTTGAAAAAATAGTTGTTGATAAGGTGAGTTCTTTTTCCAGTGATAAACTCGAAGAGATCTTACTCCAGATCATGGCCAAAGAGTTTCGTTTCGTTGAAATCCTTGGCGGTGTTGTGGGACTGCTCATCGGGATGGTTCAGGTTGCCATTACCTATTTTGCCGCCTGATCAGGGTAAGTGTTACCATTTATACCTTTATTACCCCATTTATCCCACCCGGTAAACATTAGCCCGACTTAGTTGTCTAATACCATTCATCATAATGCGGGAAGCCGGAAAAAAACCATTCCGGAACTTTGCGCCACTCAGAGAAAACCTTAGAAATGCTTAAACAGATCTTTATAGCCATTGCCGTGATGGCTGGCAGTATTAGTTATGCCCAGATGCCCACTATGCAGGGAGGTGCAGCCCGTGGAAGGGCCGGCGGCGCAAATATGAACATGGGCCGTTTCTATGGCAGAATCGTTGATGCTGCCAGTAATAAGGGAATCGAGGCAGCTTCCGTTCAGCTCGTTACAACCAAATTTGATACACTCTCCAAGCAAAGAAAAGATACAGTGGTTGCAGGAATGTTCACTGATAAAAGGGGTGAATTCACCTTTGAAGGGCTTAACGTAATGGCGCAATACCGGATGCGCATAACTGCAATCGGATTTAAGGATATCGAAGAGAAAGTTGCCTTCAATATTAAGATGGGTGGTGGCGACATGCAGGCCGCACTTAATGCAATTGATAAAGACCTCGGCAATTTTAAAATGGAAACAGATCCTAAACTGCTGGAAGGGGTAACGGTTACTGCCGCAAAGCCGTTGATGTCGATGGGTATTGACAGGAAGGTTTTCAATGTAGATAAAAATTTAGTATCAACAGGTGGAACCGCAGAAGATGTGATGAGGAATATCCCCTCCATCTCGGTTGATATAGATGGTAATGTTACCCTACGTAACAGCGCTCCTCAGATCTTTGTTGATGGAAGACCTACTACCCTCACGCTCGACCAGATTCCTGCCGATGCTATTGAGAGCGTAGAACTCATCACCAACCCTTCCGCAAAATTTGATGCGTCGGGCGGAACCGCGGGTATCCTCAATATAGTTTTGAAAAAGAACCGCAAAGCTGGCTATAACGGAAGTATCCGTGCGGGTATTGATAGCCGTTGGAAACCAAACATCGGAGGCGACCTTAATGTGAAGCAGGGCAAAGTGAATATGTTTGTGAGTGGTATGTACCGCACCCGCAAATCAATCTCCGAAGGAAATACCAGCAGAACTACCTTCCTCAAAGACCCAACTACGCGCCTGAACCAGGACGACTACAGTGTGAATACTGGTAGTTTCATGTTTGGAAGAGCTGGCTTTGATTATTTCATGAATAATCGCAATACCATTGGCGTTGCGGTGAATGCAGTAAGGGGACAGTTCAAATTTGACAATGAAAGCACCATCCGGACTGATAGCCTTTTTGACAGTGGAATTAAGTCTGCTTTCAGTGAGAGACTATCTAATGGCGAAAGGGAATTCAGAAACTTTGGAACGCAGGTTTACTACAAACGATTATTTACAAAACCTGGGAGAGAACTCACGGCTGATATCAACTTCAACAGGAACAATAACCTTAACAATACCAATATTACAAACCTCTTGCTAAGTGGCAACAATGGTAGTGAAACAAGGCGCTACGGCCAATTGAACACAGGTGACGGAACAGGGAGCAATATGACCTTTCAGACTGATTTTGTAAATCCGCTGAATGAAAACAGTAAAATGGAAACAGGGTTCCGTTTAAACACCAACACCCGCGAAAATCTCAATGAGATCAGCGTTATCAGTGGTAGTGGTCAGCCTGTTCTGGTGCCTTCCCTTTCCTCAAATTTTGAATATACCGAAAGGGTATATGCAGGATACCTTACCTACACCAGCAAATGGAAAAAACTGGGCTACCAGGTAGGGCTACGCGCAGAAAGTTCAGAATATGATGGAGAGGTGCTTACCACCACTGCCCCACCTAATAGTAAGGATACATTGCTGAATGCAGGCAACAGTTTTCCCATAAGCTTTTTTCCAAGTGCTTTCCTCACTTACCAGTTAAGTGATAATGATGAACTGGCGCTGAATATTACACGCAGGATCAACAGGCCTAATTTCTTCCAGTTGTTCCCCTTCACCGATTATTCTGATACGCTGAACCTGACCAGGGGTAATCCGAATCTGAAGCCAGAGTTCACGGCATCTGCAGAGATGAGTTACCAGAAGAAATATGGTCAGGCAAATTCATTCATTGCCAGCGTTTATTATAAGCATACCAATAACCTTATAACGCGAAACCAGGTTCGGGATGTGAATCCTTATACCAAGGAAGAAGAAATTGTGATCAGTTATATCAATGCCGATAACAGTTATATCTCCGGACTGGAACTGATCGGCAGAAATAAGATCACAAAATGGTGGGAACTAATTTCGAACTTCAACCTCTATCAATCAAAAATTAATGCAGGTCAGCCGGGTATACCCGACCAGGAAGCCATCACCAGTTATTTCATAAAACTGAACAACAATATTAAGCTCGGCAAGAAGCTGACACTCCAGCTTTCGGGTGATTATACTTCCAAGACCATTCTTCCGCCGGGCGGTGGCGGTGGTGGTGGAATGTGGGGTGCGCCGCAAACAACAGCGCAGGGATATATTCGTCCTAAGTATGAGATCGAAGCCGCGCTGCGACTTGATTTCCTGAAGGAGAACAGGGCTAACCTGACTCTTGCCATCTCTGATATCTTCCGAACTGATGTTAACGATGTATATTCTTCAGCACCTGGATTTGAACAGAATACCTGGAGGTTACGTGATCCACAGGTAGCGCGATTGAACTTCAGTTATCGCTTTGGAAAATTTGACACTTCGCTATTCAAGCGTAAGAATATGAGGCCGAGTGGTGATAACCAGAATATGGGTGACCAGTTCTGATAATGGTGCTAATGATTTTAATAAGAACGCCGCTATTTTTAGCGGCGTTCTTATTAGAAGACTATGCTTTGAGAATATTGTTTTTGCCAGGTGGTAATTGCTGATTAAATCCGCTTTTCAACCTTTGTTCCATTGGCTTACTGACCACTCTGCTGAGTTGAATTATTGCTGATATTAAAAATACCAGTCCCACCAGTATATTGATGGTGCGTTGGCCTGTATTTAATTTGCGCACAAGCCACTTGCCACCAAAAATAAAAAACAGCAATCCTATAATTGTGCCGGTTCCTATCCCCAATGTATATATGTTAAATGAGATGGTGGATGATTCGAGAACACCGGTACTGAAAAGATAACTGCTCCAGAGAAACCAGAATGGTAATTGAACGGGATTCATTGCACTCATGCCTAATCCCAACAGGAAACGGTTGACCCGGTTATTAAGGAGAATATGTTTTTGGGTAGAATTTTTTTTCCTTGCCGTCCAGAAACTGCTGGCAGCAAGCAGTAAGAACAATCCAACGGTGATCCATTCCAGTATATAAAAAACCTTCTGGTTGCTGAGGATCCAATCAATACCCTTAAGTGATAACCGCACATATAGAATTTCAACAATGGCCACACCAAGTGCATAGATCAACGATCTTTTCAAGGTTTCCTGGATAGCGATCTGCATTGCAGTGATATTGAGTGTACCCAAAGGAAGACTACCCAGGAAACTGATCAGCATGCCGGCAAAATAGATCTTGATAAGGCTAAACATAGAGTTTTGCTATCTGCTTTTCGAATTCAGTATTGTCGCGGAACATCTTTCGTCCTTCACGAAAGCGCATATAAGGTATGCCATTTTTATGATTGCGCATACTGATACGAAGCAGTATAATCCAGTGCCTGATGATCTCTTTCCAGGCGTAGAAAATCGAATGACGCGGATCATAGATATGGGTTGGTTCTGAACCTGCTCCGTTCAGTTCAATGATGGACAGGGCTTTCCCCTGGCGCAGTTCTTCCCAGCTGTTATAACGAACATCCAGCCTTCCATAATAAAATCCCGGGATCATCCTGCTGATATTATCAATATGGTATTCCAGCTCAGGATCATTAAGGTGACTGTGATCAAGGAACTTTGCTCCCCTTGCATGGTTGCCATAAGGAACCAGTTCAACCTTCTCCCCTTTTTGCGGGATGGATTCAAGGTATTCACCATGCATAGCCTTCAGTGCATACAGTTGAAGAATGAACCGCTTCTCTTTCATTACGAGCTGCCGGATGGTACTTAAGCCATCCCCTGTTATGCCGAGTAGCTCTTTACTAACTATCCCGGTTATACGCCCTTTTTCTTCTCCCGGCATACGGCAATAGAAAATGCCGGCCTCCTTTTCATAAGGCACATACTCCTGCACCAGGAAATCAAGCGGTGACTCTCTGCAATAGTTGGTAAGTGCCTGCTCATCATTCAGTTTTCGTACGCCCATTCCGCGGCATCCCACATTGGGCTTGCCTATCAGCGGATACTGAAATCCCAAAGCTTTAAGCGTTGAGATAACATGGTGAGGTTCGGCAGGCAGGGCAAAGAAATGGGTGCGTGGATAATATTGTGGTGGCATCAGGTCATAGATCTCCTTCTTTGATTCCATCAGGAATCCCCCGTTCATGATAGTTGGATTTGAAGCGGAGAAAAAGAAAAGTGATCTGGCCCTTACGCAAAGTAGAAGCCAGATGGGAATGATGGGCGCATAAACCGTATTGAAACTCCAATATTCCCAATTTAATAACCTTATGAAAAAAGGCTTGTGAAGAAGCCGTTGTATGATGTTCATGAAAATGTTTCGTGTACTGTATTTATATTCACCTGCGTTTCATACTGCGCATCTAGAAGAAGGTCGGTATAATGCATTCTTGCCTTATTATTTATTTTTTCCATGCAGGTGACACTAACTGTTAGCATCTCATTATTGCGATTCATCCTAACACCATTTTCCTCACCCCGCTTTCCCCCGAACAGATGAAATTGCCTTATGGATTCTGCCATTGGGTCAGGATTCAATTCAAGCCACTCAGAAAACCATCCCTTCCGTTGTTCTATTTTCTCCTCGCTGTAAAGGGTAACCGAACTCCAGATATGTGGAAGATTTATATCCATTAAGCGGGAAGATTTCATATTGCCATCCCAGCGGTTTTCTTCCAGTATACCATCCTGGAAAAGCAGAATCGTGAAAGGTTCAATAAGTTGAAGGTCGGCCTGCCGGAATCCCCTGAACATATCATTTGCAGAAACGATGTCAAGAAATACAAGTCCCCTGCTTTTACGATAAGGATACACCGGCTCATGTTTCTGCCATCCGCCATTGAGCAGAACGGCCATTTGTCCGGATGGCTTCATCGCGATCCAGGTTCCTTCCGCATCAGGATCCTTGGGGAATAAAACCTTTTCACCATTGATCACATACCATTGTGGTGGCAAGGCAAGCGAGCGGCCGATCTTTTCATCACGGTTGGAGGTGATAATGGCCCCATTGTGAATTGGCAGGTAGCTTACTGTGCACATGCGTTTCTATACTTCATGGTAGAGGAGGCCACCCCAAAACCTTCCGGAATGCGGATGCCGGGCTGGTCAATCAATCCCACTTTGATAAGCGCCATATGATGGATGGTATGCTCCAGGTTGTAGGCGATCTCCCGATGGTAATTTGTTTCCAGTTGAATTGTTTCCATTGTTGCGGCATCATAACCTGCATGCAGGTTCATAGGCTTATTGGAACGTTCAAGCATTTTACATATACTTTCCAGGAGTTCAGCAGCAAAAAAAGGGTCTGATTCAATACGGATATCCCTTCTTCTTTCCTCGTAATTCACTTTGCCATTTTCATATCCCTCCAGCAGGCATTGGTACATCTCAATGATATGGCGATTGTGCTGGCCAAGGGTAGCTCCTGAAAGAGTGGAACAGGATTGGGTGTATTGTTCCTGTGAAAGCTGTTGCAGGATATCCTGTAACTGGCCGAAAGCATTTCTGACAGCGTACGCTAACTGCATGCAAATAAAGTTAAATACCGAATTTAATATTTTCCGGCACCTGCAAATATAGGTTTCCTCCTGCGGAGGATTGAACCATTTCCTATAGATTTACAAAAAATAGTTGTTACATGAAGGTTCCAACAATGGCTGAAATGATGGCCAGTGGCGAGTCGCCCGAAGTATTGTTCTGGGTAGGCTGCGCGGGTAGCTTTGACCAGCGGGCACAGAAGATCACCAAAGCCTTTGCGCATATACTAACTGTGGTGGGGTTAAAATACGCTATACTCGGTAAGGAAGAAATGTGCACCGGCGATCCTGTACGCCGCGCTGGAAATGAATTCATGTTCCAGATGATGGCCTACCAGAATATCCAGATCCTTAATGGTTATGGCATCAAAAAGATCGTTACCACCTGCCCCCATTGTTTCAATACATTAAAGAATGAATACCCCCAACTGGGTGGCAGCTATGAAGTGATTCATCATGCAAGTTTCCTTCAACAGCTTATTGATGAAGGGAAAATAAGGCTCAAGGATGATGGTGCTTTTAAGGGTAAGAAAATTACCTACCATGATAGTTGTTACCTGGGCCGTGCCAATAACATTTATGAGGCACCGCGAAAGGTACTGGAAGCATTGGATGCCGAACTGGTTGAAATGAAACGTTGCCGTTCTAACGGACTCTGTTGCGGAGCGGGTGGAGCACAAATGTTTAAGGAAGAAGAAAAAGGCAACACACGCGTTAACTGGGAACGCACGGATGAAGCTATCAGTACAGGGGCATCTGTAATTGCTGCTGCCTGTCCATTCTGCAATACCATGATGACTGATGGTATCAAAACTAAAGAGAAAGAGGATAATATGCAGGTACTTGATATCGCGGAAATGATAGCTGCCTCATTAATTTAAAACTTCATAAACTATCATCGGCTTCGATTTATTCTTAAGATTGATCTCTCCTACTTTCCTGCAATTGAATGCATGCGAAATCTTATTATAACAATCTTCGTTTACCAATATTTGTCCAATGCCCGCTGCCGACTGTAATCTTTGTGCCGTATTCACCGTATCGCCAATTACCGTGTAATCGAGCCTGCGAAGGCTGTGAGACCCGATATTACCTGATACCATCTCCCCGCTGTTGATGCCGATGGAAACCTTAGGCATGAAGCTTCCGATATCTGGCAGGTCATCAATCTTAAGCCGGATCGCCAGCGCAGTATCCAAAGCCCTGTCGAGATGGTACTCTCCCCTGAAAACCGCCATGATACAGTCTCCAATGAATTTATCTACCATACCACCCTGCGCAATGATCTCCTTAACCATAACGTCAAAATAGCGGTTAAGCAGTTGCACAACAGTATCCGGACTCTCCGTTTCGCTGATGGAGGTAAATCCACAGATATCTATAAACGCTACAGTCGCATCAACTGTTTCATTATTGTTGAGGGAATGTTCATACTCTTTGGTGCCCATAAAATTCAGCACATTGGCATCCACATACATACGGAGGATATTGTTCTCCTTGATCGCCTGTAATGTAGCCCTGAGTTGGTTTACATGCTGAATTGTTTTCTGCATGGTAAGTTCCAGGTCTTCAAAATTTACCGGCTTGGTCACAAAATCAAAAGCGCCCCTGTTCATGGCGATGCGAATATTTTCCATATCACCATAGGCTGATACCATCACCGTTTTTGTGAGTGGAGATGTTTCAGATGATTTTGTAAGAAGGGTAAGTCCATCCATTTCAGGCATATTGATATCACTCAGAATGATTGCCACATCAGGATGTTCCAGTAATTTTTCAAGCGCATCAATACCATTCCGGGCAAACACGAATTCATATTTATTGTCCCTTATCTGCTTACGGAATTTCTGCCTTATCAGTATTTCAAGATCGGCTTCATCATCTGCTACTAAAATCTTCGTCATTGTACGCGTGCTTTAAGTTTTTCCTTCAATGTAATGAAATCAACGGGTTTGCTGAGAAAATCATCTGCTCCCAACTGCATTGCCTTATTGAAATTTTCACTATCTCCATAGGCAGTTATCATCATCACTACAGGCGGAGGTTTTTCATATTTCTCCTTGATATGCTTGAGTAGTTCCAGGCCACTCATACCGGGCATATTAATATCAGATAGTATCAGCACCGCCTCATGATGATGTGCACTCATATAAACAAGCGCGTCTTCCCCAGAAAATGCAAAAGCAAAATCTATCTCTCCATTTTTTATCTCCTTCCTGAAGCGCTGTTCAAAAAGACCCTGGATATCTGTTTCGTCGTCCACTACTAAAATTTTCATGCACTATTATTTGGAAGTTGAATAATAAATGTTGTTCCCTCTCCTTCTTTGGTTTCAACCTTAAGCTCGCCATTATGTCCGTTGGTGATTATATCATAACTGAGGCTCAATCCCAGCCCTGTTCCCTTTCCTGTTGGCTTGGTGGTAAAGAAAGGCTGGAATATTTTATCCATCACATTCCGCGGAATACCATTCCCATTATCAGAAACCCTGATCTCTACCAACTCACCTCGCCCGGCACGATGGTTAAGTTTTTTTGTACTGATATTCACTTTAGGCTGGTATCCCGCCAGGTCCTGTTTCTTTTTTTCTGTAACAGCATAAAATGCATTGTTCAATAAGTTAAGAATAACCCGCCCAAGGTCTTGCGGAATAACATTCACTTTACCCAGCGTGGGATCAAGATCAGCATCAAAATTTGCGTTGAAAGATTTATCCCTGGCACGCAATCCGTGATATGACAACCGAAGGTATTCGTCAGCCAGCGCATTGAGATCTGTAGGTTCCTTCTGACCCGTACTGGTTCTGCTATGCTGCAACATCCCTTTTACAATGGCATCAGCCCTTTTGCCATGGTGGTTTATCTTTTTTTCATTTTCCCTGATGTCTTTAGCAAGTGCTGCGGCTTCTGGATAATTCTGGTTCTTTAATTCATGTTCCAGCTCATCGATCAGTTCGGTATTTACTTCAGAGAAATTATTGACGAAATTCAATGGGTTCTGTATCTCATGAGCAATGCCTGCTGTCAGTTCACCCAAACTCGCCATCTTCTCTGATTGAACCAGTTGGGTCTGTGTTGCCTTCAATTCATTATAGGCCTTTTCGATTTCCTTTGCCTGCGCAAGCTCACGGTCGCGGGTCCTGTTTCTTTCTATAGCCTGCAGTCGTTTACGCTGGAATCTGTCTACCACGAAAAACAACAATGCCGCTATTGCTAAATAAAGCGCATAGGCCCACCAGGTAGAATACCATGGCGGCAGGATACTGAAAGCATATTTTGCTTCCTCACTGATTGTATTGTAATTATTTCTTGCCCTTACCCGAAAGGTGTATTTGCCTGAAGGGAGGTTGGTGTATTCCTTATAAGAATTCTTATCCCACTCCGACCATTCCTTATCAAAACCTTCCAGCATGGTCTGGTACACTGTTCTGTCTTCCTGTTCAAAGAACGGTGCCGCATAAGTGAAGCGGAGAGAACTACGCTGGTGTTTTAAAGCGGGATTCTGTGCCGATGCATTGAGGTGACTCAGGGTATCCTTACCTGTACTAACCTGTCTTAATATGACAGAAAATTTCTGTTTTGTTTTCTTTTTCACGCGCTCATCCAGGCGTATCAATCCCTGACCACTACCCAGCCATACCAGTCCATTTTTCTCAGGATAAATAGTGGTGATATTCTCCCAGGGGAAGGCATTGAAGAGATCATCTTCCAATAAATAACCGCCACCGGGTTTTGGCGTTGCAAGCCTGATCTTATTGCCAAGAGGCATCCATACCCTGCCCATGCTATCTTCCACCAATATGAAATCTTCGGTAAGGGTGATATTCTCCGGAATGCGGCCAAAGGTGCTGTCGGGTTCAAAACGTTCTTTAGCGGGATCGAAAGTGAGCATCATTCCCAGACTGGGGAAATATGATTTTCGTTTGATCGAGAATACCGAGCCGGGTGCATTTTCAAGACCAGCTTCCCGTCCAAAGGTTTTCACATTGCTGCGTGCTATATCTATTTTCCCATTAACATCCACAAAAGGTTTTACGCGATAAACAATACTGTTTTGTGTGCCACACCAAAGGGTGCCATCCGCATCTTCGGATAGTGTCCAGATCTCTTTTAAGGTATTTGGAAAATATCCAGCAAAATGCCAGGGATTATTTTTATCATTTGTATTAATGAAAACAGCAACACCATTTATGCCGCCTGTGTAAAGGGTTCCCGGATGAATTTTTGAGAGCAGTAAACTTACCGCATTGAATCCCGCAGATAAACCTGCCTGCAGAAGCTTAACTTTATTATTCCTCAGCAGTGCAACCCGTTCACCTACCACAAATACATCTTCCCCTGATTTACTAAGTGAAAATATCTGGGCTGACGATACACCATTAACCAGGTTGAATTTACGTTCCGTGGTATCAAATGAATAGAGACCAACAGGGGTTCCAACATATAAAACATTATTGGCCCTTAGGATGGATAATACGCCTGAATTCAATCCCGATTGCTGAGTGAAAGTGGTGATGGGTGAATTCAGTTCCATTTTGGCAATCCCGTTATCGAGACCCAGCCATAGCATACCAGACCGATCCTGGTAAATGGCATAAATCGACTCGTCCTGCAAACCCGACTTACTATTGATGAGGTTGTACACTTTTCCTTGCTGGTCGCTGAGAATAAGTCCCCCACTTGCGCCAACAAGTGAAATGGCCATTTGATTATTGGAGAGCAACACCCCTTTATATACCCTGGCATTGCTTAACTGACCATCAAATTTTGTTGGGTAAGGTTTGAAGCTTTTGCCATCATACAGGAAAAATCCTCCCTCAAAATTGCTTCCCATGAATTTATCCTTATTCGTCTCTTCACCCGGATAAGGAAGCATAACCTGGATACGGCTCTTCCCGGCAAACTCACTTCCGGCAATTAACCTGAATTCATCATTTATCAATTTGAATAATCCTCTATCTACCTGGTGTGCATAGTATATTCCGTTCTGGTAAAAAGCATACATGAATTCCGTTTCGGGCTTCCACACTTTAATTGACCTTCCGTTCTTACCATCCTTGTAATCTAACCGAAAAATAGTTTCCCGGGCCTGGAAATAAATATGATCTCCGGTATAATGAATAGACCAGATATCATTGAAATCCTTATATTCTTTCGGGATAAGGTGGGCAAGGGAAACTGTTTTATATTTTCCCAGCGAATCTGTTTCGAGGTATCCGATGTTTCCGATTGTTCCAAACCATATCCTGCCATCCGGAGATTTTGCCATCGACCTTACATTAAAAGATCCAAGGCCCTTTGAAATCTTGATCTGCCGCCAGTTTACCCCATCATAAACGGTGATGCCGGAAGTGGTGCCAAAAAACATCAATCCCTCATCATTTTGAATAATACTCCATACCTGTGGATGTCCTTTATAAATGCGGGTAGCGTAATTAGTTATGATGGGCATCCCTGCTTCTGCTGCAGATTGGGCAGAAAGCAGTAAGGGGATAAACAAAAATATGCCTGTGAAAACAGATGCCAGGGCCAGCCAAAGATGCCGAACCGGTTTAGGATTAATTAACATCAGTTAGAGTTTAGGGCCCTGGACAGAAGAAGTGCAAAAGGCCTTCCCTAATATAAGGATATGATTTAATATTTCCATACTTAATGAGGGATGCTAGTAAAGAGTAAAGGCCGCAAATGATTTGCGGCCTTTATAATTAAAGTCAGAAACTATTCCTAAAAAACCAGCTCTGCCAGTATAGGATAGTGATCAGAAGGATATTTGCCGTGATAGGTATCAGTCAGTATCCCAAATCGTTTCACTTTGAAGTGACTTGTAATAAAGATATGATCAATGATATCCTTACTGGGGTTGTTGTCCTTAAAGCTATTGAAACTTCCATTATTCAGGTAAGGATCAGGTGCATGGTTCAGGGCATCTTCAAGAAGTGTACTCTCCTTGAGCGATAAGTACCATTCACTCTGGTGATTTCCATTGAAATCGCCGGTGAAAATAACCGGTGATCTTCCAGCGATGCTGCTGATCTTCTCCAACGCCAGTTTACTACTTTGCTGGCGGGCTATCACTCCCTGGTGATCATAATGAACGTTGAAAACATAAAAGCTTTTCCTGCCTTTTATGGTTTCCAGTTTTAACCAGGAGCAGATCCTGTTATGCTTTGCATCCCAGCCAAATCCGGGCCCATCCGGATTATCAGATAACCAGAAACTGCCACTGTCTTTAACCAGGAATTTATCTTTCCTGTATAATATGGAGGAATGCTCTCCTTTTCGTTTGCCGTCGTCTCTTCCAATTCCGTATTGAGCATATTGGGGCAGCGCATTTTGGAGGTCATCTAGCTGGTGGCGGAGGCCTTCCTGTGTTCCAACGATATCAAACTGGTGAAACCTGATCAATGCAGCGGCTATAGGTGCACGTTGTTGCCAGAGATTACCGGTATCGCGCGGATTATCATATCTCAGATTAAAGCTGCCGGCAATGATAGACTGTCCAAAAACCGGGAGTAATGCGCACAGCAGACAGGAGGTTATTGCCAATTTTTTACTGATCATAAAAATAAATTAATCCCAACCAGGGTTTTGTCCCAGGGCCGGATTGATTAAAAGGTCTGCTGTTGGAATAGGATACAAATATTTTTTGTCATCCCATTTGCGGGAAATATTATTCAGCCAGTTGATCTCTCCAAAACTATCATTGGAAAGGCGCTGCGGGTTATTAGAACCATTGCCCAGTTTAGGGGAAACATTCACGAATGTTACTCCAGCCATGGGCGCTGGTGCTGTACCGTTATAGAACAATACATCATTCTTCCCATCCTCATTCAGGTCCATCGCAACATTCAGTTCCGGAACGTAGAAACCATTCCAGGGCTTTGTAAGCAATTCCCCTCTTTTCCAACGGATCAGGTCCTGAAATCTCAATCCTTCCCATGCCAATTCAATGCCCCGTTCACGCCTGATTTCTAACAGCACAGGATCTGATATGGAGGGGAAATATTCCTGCTGTAGATATGGATCAACAATGGTCGGCAAACTTGTTAGTGTACCGGTGATACCAGCTCTGGCCCTGAGCGCACCCACTGTAGCGGCCCAGTCTTCATCGGTAATAGTTCCAAGCTCTGCTTTTGCTTCTGCATAATTGAGGAGCACTTCGGCATAACGGATAAGTGAAATGGAATTATCATTCCGGGTTCCCCCGTCAAAGAACATATCATCCAGTGTCCACTTAATAGGCTGGTAACCGGTATAGGTATAGGAAAACACAGGTGGGGCTGGTTCACTGGCACCACCATTGATTCGTTTATAATTTCCCATACGGATGGTTTGCTGTAATCGTTTATCACGATTTTTTACTTCGTCAGCAAATACAGCTGTTTCATAACCGGGTGTTGCCGTATAGGGAGTACCGTCGATTTTAAGATAGGTATGAACAAAACCGCGGGTAAAGCTCAATCGCGAACCATAGGTAGCAGAAGTCCAGTACCAGTTAGCATCATTCAAAACATTGAGGGTGGCATCTGCAATATTGGAAAGTATGATCTCATTCCTAACAGGTTGCTTGCTAATGAAGATCTGCCTGTAGGCGAGATCTGTACCACCGGCAGTATTCAGGCTGAATCCACCTTCTTCTATTAATTGTTTGGATGCGTCAACTGCTTCCTGCAACCAGGTTGAGGCAGTTGCTCCCAGGCCAGCAGCCAGACCACCATCTGCGCTATGATATTTACGGAATGTTCCTTCAAAAAGGCAGATACGCGATTTATAAGCAAGTGCTACATACCTGGTAATCATACTTCGTGTAGCATCCGTTGTTGTGATATTTTCGGCAGCGTAGGTAATATCAGCAAGAACTGAATCCATCACAAGACTCCTGGCATCGCGTGGCTTTTTCAATGCTGCAGAATCATTTACTGCAATGGTTTTTCCGTACCAGGGCACATTTCCAAATCGCACTACTTTATCGAAATAGAACAGGGCCCTGAAAAAGCGCGCTGTTGCTGTATAGTTGGTGCGAATATTTTCAGGAACAGCCGGGTCATTATTGTTCTCAATAAAATAATTGATATTACGTAGGGCGGTCCAGTTCCAACCTGAGCCCTGCAGTGCTGTAAATCCACTTTCGGTCAGGAAGGAAGGCACATCTGTTCTGGCACCATAATCACTCATATTATCGGCACGAACAATATCACCTCCGTTTGGAAGGTTATTATAAAAAGAAGCGGTATACAATTGTAAACCTTTTTCACTCCCGAATACTGCGCTCCTTGAGGCGGTAGCTTCCGGTTCCAGATCCATTTTCTTACAGCCTGCCACCATAAGGGTGAAACAACTGAAAAAGATAATAATATGTTTCATACAATTAATTAATGATGCGTTTTAAAATCCAATATTTAATCCAATGGTCCAACCTTTCAACATCGGGTAGTTATTACCGTTACCACTTCCGCCAGTTGTTAAAACCCTGTCGGAGCCCTGTATATTTTCCACATCGAGGTTACGGGTCACTTTGTACATTGGTGAATAGGACCAGATATTGTCACCTGATACATAAACCCTGGCCTGGGTCATTTTTAAACGACCAATCAGGCTTGCCGGAAGATTATAACCGAACTGTAGATTTTTCAATCTGATATAAGCAGCGTTCTGCAGGTATTTTGTTTGCGCAACATTTAGTGCACGGCCTGTTCCCTGAGCTATATAACCGCGCAATCGTGGGAAATAAGTATCAGGATTTTCCTCAGACCATATCTCATCCACCATTTCAGTTGGAATCCGGTTATAGGGTCTGTTATAAGGGCCCCAGAATGCATCTGCCTCCGCACCTGGCCACCAATCCTGCCTGCCAACACCTTGTAAGAAGGCGCTCAGAAAGAAATTATTCCAGTTGAAATCAAATAAGGCACCGAAGGTGTAACGCTGCTGTGAATTACCGATAATTTTCCTATCGCCAGGGTTGGTAACTGTATTAGCTCCGGCATTAATGGAACCATCTTTGTTAAGGTCAAGGAACTTAACATCACCTATAAGTGTAGTTCCTGAGTTTGAACTCTTGATCTGTGATTGAGTAGCAGCCTGGTCGATATTTTCTGCTGTGAAAAATCCATCTGTTGTATAGCCCCAGATCTCACCAAGTTGTTGCCCTACATAGTAATCATTCAATAATTTATTGGGATTGTTATAGCGTGTGATCTCTGATTGGTAATCGGCAAGAGATAAGCGGATACCATATCCGAAAGGCCTGCTCAGCAGGTTACCATTATCTCTCCATGCTGCAACAAGCTCCCAGCCCTTTGTACGAAGGTCGGCATAGTTGCCTTTTGGAACATTGGTTCCGAAAACAGCAGGCAGGGTAGGGCCATTGGTGAACATATCAGTTGTATTACGAACATACCAGTCGGCTGTTAACTGAAGCCTGTTATTGAGAAAATTCACATCCATACCGATATCAGTGGTGGTGGCAGTTTCCCAACTGAGGTTATCAGGAAGAACATTGGGCTGCGAGGTTGTCTGCGGACGAATTCCTCCCAGCACCCTGCCGCTCTGGCTGATGCCGAATTGTTCAATGAATGCATAGGAAGCAATACTTCCATTTCCCAATGAACCATAAGATGCCCTGAACTTCAGGTCAGAAATGATTGAAGGAGACAGATTCCAGAATGCTTCTTTAGAAACTCTCCAGCCTGCTGAAACAGAGGGGAAAAAAGCATAGCGTTTATTAGAAGGGAATTTGGAAGAGCCATCATAGCGACCATTCACTTCAATAAGGTAACGGTCATCGAAGCCATAGTTCAGGCGGAAAAAACCTCCCCTTACATTCCATTCATCATATGGACCGGAGGTGTTGATAGCCGTACCAAGCGCCAGGTTCATGCTCTCGGCATCATCATAGATCAGACCATTCCTTTGTGTACTTAAACCTTTGTAGGTTGATTGTTCATAATTATACCCGGCCAACGCCTTAACGTAATGTTTATCTAAATAAGTATTCTCATATTCAGCATAAATATTGGTAGCCAGGTATTGTGTTTCAGTATAGGATTCAGAGAGGTCATTAGTGGTTGTTCCCACATATTCAATCACTCCTGGTTTTCGGCTATACGGCACCGCTACCCTTCTTGTGCGCGTATTATTATCCAGTTCCTGCAGGGTTAAATCACCTTTGATTCTTAGTTTTTTATCAAAGAATTCTGTAACAATCCCGGTGCGGTTACGCAGAATCCGCTTATCGAAGTCAATTCCATTCTTACCATACACAAAATCACCAACGGTATAGGCAGCTGAATAAGACAGGTTACCATCGGGATTGAACAGGGGCGACATCTCATGGCCTTCATCTGCAATATTTCTCCAGATACCACCACCTTCTCCAACATTCAGCGGGTTGTGATAAAGCATATTGGAGTAGTCCATATTATTCTCGATCCGCAACCAGGGAAGTGCCTGAATACTGCCCTTGGCCCTGAAATTGTACATCTTGTAATCGTCACTATTATACCTGAATAAACCATCCTGTCCAAAATAGCGCGCACTTACAAGGAAGCTGGCCTTATCACTGCTACCACTCACAGACAGGTTCTGGTCCATTGAACTGGTCCGGTCTTTATAAAGAAGCGAATACCAATCAGTATTGTCATAGTACACATATTCACCCGCTGCATTCACGTCCACTTTTGGAAGCGATGGATCATTGTTTCTTCTTTCCAGTTCGGCCAGGTATTCCTGTGAAAAACGTACGGTCTTATTTACGTTCTGCGGGAACTGAGAATAATCATTCCAGGCGCTCCATGCTTCATTGAAAAGTTTAGCAAAAGTGTAACCATTGGTTACATAATCAGGAACTACGATGGGCGACTTAAGTGCATAATTGCTTGAATAATTGATGGTGGTCTTTCCCTTTGCAGGGTTCTTAGTGGTAATCAGTACAACTCCAAATGCTCCTCTTGCCCCATATATGGATGCTGAGGATGCATCTTTGAGAACGGTGATATTTGCGATATCATTAGGGTTAAGCAAAGATGGATCACCTTCTACTCCATCAATCAAAACAAGTGCATTACCACCCTGCCCGATTGAAGTATTACCCCTGATATTGTAGGCAGGAGATTGGGTGGGCTTACCGTCACCCATAACAAGGTTCAGGTTGGGGATAAATCCCTGAAGCCCTTGTGAAACATTCGGCAATGCACGATTCTCAAAGATCTTTCCGGAAACCTGGTCAACGGCACCGGTAAGATTTGCTTTTTTCTGAGTTGAGTAGGCAACTACAACAACTTCTTCTCCCACACTTGCGGATGGCTGCAATGCTACCGGGAAAAACAGTTCCGAACCGGCAGTAATCCGAAGCGGCGATAATTCACGGGCTGTATAGCCCACATAGGTGAGTGAGATAGAATAATCCTCACCC
Source organism: Flavihumibacter sp. ZG627 (assembly GCF_000814325.1). Classification (GTDB taxonomy): domain Bacteria; phylum Bacteroidota; class Bacteroidia; order Chitinophagales; family Chitinophagaceae; genus Flavihumibacter. The sequence goes on from NZ_JPHF01000005.1 coordinate 21,093, forward strand.
CCTGGGATATCCGAAAAACGAAACTGACCATTACTATCGGTCTGGGTTGATTTTCGGACTGAGCCTGTGTTGTTCTTTAATAAAATGGAAACGCCTTCGAGGAGATCTTTTTTTTCATTCCTGACTTCACCTTTCACATCAAATTGTGCGAATCCTGCACATGAAAATAAAAGGAAAAGCAAGAAAAGCAGTAATGGTTTGACTTGCATGCTTGGTTATTTGCCGCAAATGTCAAATGCACATTTAAAGGAATCATTAGCGAAATGTTATGCTGCTATTACCAATAAAAGGAAAGATTCTCTTTTTACTTTTTAAACTGTCTTTTGTAATATGGTTTAATTTTTTTGCCATATGAACAGTGATAGTTTCCACAACAAAAAATCTTTGAACTGAAAGGAGATAAAACAAAGACCATTCTTTGGGTGATCAATACCATTTTCGAAGACGCACATCAATTGGCTGGCTTCCCGCCTTTACCAATCTGGCGAATTCTTCCACATCACTGAATCCACCCTGTCCGCGATAGTGAAAAGGATATACAATAGCGGGCTTGAACTCGAGCACTGCACTTGCGGCCTGCTTTATATCCATTGTATAAGGTTGGTTCATACAAACAAAGGCGATATAAATACCCTTTAATGTCCTCATTTCGGGAATATCTTCCGTGTCGCCGGAGATATAAACTTTTTTACCTCCCATCTCAAGGATATAACCATTACCCCTACCCTTCGGATGTCTTATGCCGGGGGTATCAGGAAGGTTGTACATTGGCAGCGCACTGATATGGATACCCTGTAATGTTTTAGTTCCTCCATTGGCAAGCCATTCCATTTTGGTGCCGGCCGGAAGAATTTTAACCAGCTTTTCCTGGACGGCCTGTGGAACAACAAGGGTTGCCTTAGAAAGATCTAAATTCACGAGTGTGCTGCTGTCCATATGATCGCCATGGATGTCTGTGATCAATACAATATCAGGTTTTCCCATGGCGGCATAGCGCTCTGCTCCACCATAGGGGTCAACGGCAATGGTCAGGGTATTCCATTTCATCCAGAGTGATCCATGATAAACAGGATTCACTACCAGTAAACCTTTGGCAGTTGTGAATGTATCACTCTGTGCCCTGGTATTGATAGCTGTTAAAAGTATTAGCATTACATAGAGTAGCTGCCTCATAATTCTTAAGATTTGTGTTGTATGTACAATTATTATTCCTGTTTGGTTCAAAGGCTGAACAGGAAAGCAAGACTTTGCGGAACCTGCTGGTGTATCCTGCTGCTTTCATCTTCAATATAATAATAAGCAACACCTGCCTTGCGTGCAGCCTCCATCACGGCCCTGATATTCACTTGTCCGGTTCCAACTGTAACATCATTTTCTGTTGAGGTTCCGCCGGAGAAATCCCCTTTCACGCCAACCCTCAGATCTTTTACATGCAGGAGTTTTATTCGCGGGCCATATTTCTCCAGTAGCGTCGCAGGTTCCACACCCGGAAACTGTGCCCATAACAGGTCGAGCTCAAAACTTAACCATTTAGGATCAGTAGATGCCGCGAGCATATCAAACAGGTCGCCATCATCATGTGGAATAAATTCATAGCCATGATTATGGTAACATAGCGTCACTCCATATTTCTCTTTAAGGATCTTTCCTGCCCTATTGAAATCGGCGGCTGCTTTTTTAACCACTTCAGCATTGAAGCCATTTTTAGGATGAGGTATCCAGGCTACCATTACATAGGATGCACCTAATGTTTTAGCATTGCTGCCCACTTCATCTGTTTTTGAAACCACATCTTCATAACCTGCACCCAGGGATGTACAGGTCATTCCTTTCGAATCAAGCAATTGCTTCAATTCGGAAGCCGACTTATCCCAAAGGGTATAGAGTTCAAGATTGGTCAGTCCCATTTGCTTAATGGTATCCAGGGTGGCTGGAATATCATTCTTGAAACTGTTCCGGAATGTATAGGCCTGGATGCCAATTCTTGATTTGATATGGTCACCCAGTGATTGTGCCTGTGAAGTATTAATAATAAAGCAACTCAGGAAGAAGGCAAGTAATCTGATCATGGCATAATATTTTTCCTCCTAAAGGTCATATTATTTCAGCTATCTATAACCTTATTCTGTAAGAGCTGCTAAGGCGGATAAAAGGGCCATCCCCCATATTATCATCGCTGATGTAGTTTTTGCTGTTGATGCCGGTTCGCATTTTCCGGAGAACGCCATAACCCGGCTCAAGGGTAAGGCAGAGTTTTTTGGCAGGATAGTAATCGAGGTAAAGGGAGACCTGGTTATCCTCGATGCGAAGGAAATGACCATTTAAAAGCCGATAGCTGTTGGTGATGGCGCGGAAGGAAGCTCCTCCATAAAATTTTTCCGACCATTTATGTTCATAGGTAAGTCTGCCCGGCAGGAGGCCAAAAATATAGTTCTTCTCATCAAGCCGCCAGTCGGCCCCCAGCAGCGGCCAAATGAAAAAACCAGTGAATTCATTATTTACATAAACACCAAAGCGGAATTTTTGATTTTGCTTTCTTGCATAGCTGGCAAAGCTGGCACCTCCAACCTGCAGGGTATTATCACCAAAAAGTTTCTCCCCGTTGGTACGTACCATAGGGATCACCGTTAGTGACCATTTTGAACTACCGATAGGCAATATCAATCCAACCGGAAATACTATACTTTTTATTGTCGGGAATATGCCTGATCTATCGGCAGAGTCAATGCGCCATTGTTCATAAAAGGGACTTAGCAGCAGGTAAGTTTTATCTTTGAGTTTGATGGGAATATCGGACCCTACCCATATATGATTGAAAGGAGTAGCTTCCGCATTGCTGTTGCGAAATCCATGTGTGTAGCGCACTTGTAGGGGATCTACATAGGGTTGTGCCATGAGTTCAGGATGTAAAAGCATTAACAGGAAGAGCAGTTTTAATCCCCTGAACCTTCCCCAGGCGGCGAGCAGGCGGTTGATGAATCCCATCCAGGATGGACGATCAGATATAGTTGATTGCTTTTTACCATTGGCATCCACTTCATATGGTTGCGGCGCCCCATACATATCAACCATTATTTTTTTAACTGATTTTTCCACCATTCCCCTGAAAGGTATCCTTGCCATCAAGCCATAGATGGCGGCATTGCCTTTGGCTGCGGCACGGGGGTTTTCACTGGCATACATAATCGCGGTTTTAAGGTCGAGGAGATATTGATCTATCACATCCACATTGGTAGGCAGCACGGTAAGGTGTATACAATTGGGAAGTTGCTGGCGGTCTACCATCCAGCCTTTGTCTTCAAGCTGGTCGGCGATGATAAAAATATCCGGACTGTTATTAACTGTTGTATAGGAAATGAGGTTCATGCAGGGCTGTCCGATAATGTTGATTCCAGGAATTGCAGAGAGGCCTGCTCTCAACTTATGGATGCCTTCCATCAGTTTGCCGGCGAGGGATAAATAACCATCTTCCCCAAGGTGTTTCAAGGCGGCCCAGGCAGCGGCGATGGGGCCTCCGGGCCTTGTTCCCAATAAGGTGGGAGATATATATATTCCTCCCGGAAAATCGGTGGTGATCACAAACTGGTGATGCAGGTAATCCATATGCTTATATACCAACACGGAAGCACCTTTAGCCCCATAACCGAATTTGTGGACGTCTGCAGAAATGGAGGTTACGGCCGGCACCCTGAAATCCCAGGGCGGAATATTGTATCCAAGCTTTTCAACCCAGGGCAACATGAAGCCACCTATACAGGCGTCAATATGCAGGGGAAGCTGGTGTTGCGATGCTATTTTACCAATAGCTTCAATCGGATCCAATACGCCATTGGGATAAGAGGGTGCTGAAGCAACAAGCAGAATAGTATTGGCATTGATGAGCTTCTCCATTTCACCCGGGATGGCAACCTGGTTTTCATCAACCCTGGCTTTACGAATCCGGATACCGAAAAGAATGGCAGCCTTATCAAAAGCGGGATGAATAGTTAGGGGCGCCACTACTTCCGGATTGGTAATGCGGGGATAGAGTTTCCTTGCGCGCTGCCGGTAACAGAACATTGCGAGGAGGATGCTTTCGGTTCCACCAGAACTCATCACACCAACTGCATCTTTATTACCATGAAGCATATGCGCAGTCATATGCACAACTTCCTGCTCCATGCGATGCAGGCTTTTAAAGGCGAAGGGGTTCAGGCAGTTGGCACTGAATAATTCGTTACTGGCTGCTTTGAGAAGCTGGTCGTGTTCTTCATTTACATAATACACCAGGCTCCATGCCCTTCCCTCCTTCCAGTGAACATCTTCTTCCTTCATCTTCTTTATCTGTTCAAGGATCTGAGCGGCATCTTCCCCTTGTGGAGGAATATATTGTTCGCGATTATCACTCATAGGCTAAATGTTGGTGGACCGATTTTCTTCCCCTTACCAGGAATAAAAATAACAACCCGATTGTAAACCAAATACCCAGTGCCACAATTGAATTGCGCATACTACCGGTGAGGTTATCGAGGTAGCCCCACATTACCAGTCCGAACATCATGGCAGTTTTCTCACATACATCATAGAAGCTGAAGTAGGCCGCGTTATTATGGGTTTGGGGGATCATCTTGGCATAAGTAGATCTGCTCAGTGATTGAATGCCTCCCATCACCAGTCCGATAAAGAATGCCGCTATATAAAAATGCATCGGGGTGATGATAAAATAACTGCCAGCACAGATCATTATCCACATGGTGACAGCAATCATTAGGGCTGGAATATTTCCTATTCTTTTGGATATCCATGCAAAGAGGAAAGCCCCGGCGATGCCCAGGTATTCGAGTAGCAGAACAGTAATGATAAGTTGGGTAATGGTTAAATGAATTTCCTTATCACCAAAGGAAGAGGCCATGAACATTACCGTTTGTACGCCCATGATATAAAAGAAAAAGCCGGTTAAAAAAGTTCTTAGGGTATGCATTGATTTCAACTGGTTCCAGACTTTAGCGAGTTGCCGGTAGCCGTTGATGAAACTGCCACCTTCAGTTTTTGCCTTATAAATCCCTTTAGGCAATACATGAAAAGGGATCTGTGCAAAACCAAACCACCATAGTCCGGTCAGCAGGAATGATAATCTTGGAAAAAGTGTATCATCTGAAACTCCAAGGGCTTCCTGGTTGAGAATAAACAGCAGATTCAGCAGCAGCAAGGTGGTGGCGCCAATATACCCGAATGCAAATCCCCGTGCACTCACTTTATCCTGCCTGTCTTCCGTTGCAATAGCAGGCAGGTAGGCATTATAAAAAACCATGCTGCCGGAATAGCCGATAGTAGCCAGCATCATACCTCCAAGGGCCAGGTGAACCTGTTGGTGATTGTTAAAGAAGAAAAGCAGCATGCATCCTATGGCTCCCATGTAACAAAAGAATTTCATGTAGCTACGGTGGTTGCCTCCGGAATCTGAAATAGAAGATAACAAAGGAGAAATAAGGGCGACAACGCCGAAAGCAATACCCAGGTTGATGGAATAAGCAGCTGTGTTTTCGATGTTGGTGCCGAAAAAATCTATCCTGGAATTGCCATTAACTTTTGTGATTGAATTGTAATAAGCCGGGAAGATGGCGGAGGTAATGACCAATGCATAGGCGGAGTTGGCCCAATCATACATAGCCCAGGCATTGATCGTTTTGCGATCATTCCTTGTTATATTTTCAGGTATGGGAACAGATACATTCATATGGGGGTTATATCAATTGGGCACATCATGCAACGATATCAACCAAATTTTTTCTGCCGGAAGGCCTTACATGCTTTTAATTAAATATACGATAATGCTTCAACGCCTGCAATGCCGATAATCGGTAGTAGTTCCTACCTTTGCAGTATGAACCTTGAATACAAGAATTTACTCCCCGATAATTTCCATCCCGGTTCAAGGGTTTGGATCTACCAGAGCAATCGCATTTTCGGCCTGATGGAAGCGTTGGAAGTAGAAAAGATGCTCAATAGTTTTGTTGATGGCTGGCAGGCCCATGGTGATCCTGTAAAGGGTTATTCCAACCTTTTCTTTGGCCAGTTCATAATCCTGATGGCAGACGAAACGGCTACTGGAGTTAGCGGATGTAGTACTGACAGTTCGGTGAGACTGATCAAGTCAATTGAGCAGAAGTTTGGGGTGAACTTATTCGACCGGCAACTACTGGCCTTCGTGGTGAAAGATAAGGTACAGTTACTACCGCTTGCCCAGTTCAATCATGCGATGGAGAACCAGTTCATCACACAGGATACATTTTATTTCAACAACCTGGTAGATACCAAAGCGGCATTGGAAAACAACTGGATAGTACCGGTTAAGGATAGTTGGTTGAAGAGCAGGATAAAGACTGCTGTATAAACAATTGCCTCGTGGTATCATATTCAACCTGGTAACTACACAACTTCAATAGTTTCCTTTTGCAATTGCTGGTGCATTTTCCGGCCTTCGCGAACGATGATGTCAATCGTCTCAAGAATATCTTTTTGCGATGTCCTGAAATTCACAATGCATGCCCTCAGACAATATTTCCCTGATACCATTGCATTAGATAAAAACACTTCCCCTCCCTGCTGAAGTGCATTAAGAAGTTTCTCATTCAATTGATTCAGGTATTTGTCGCGTGAATCATCTTCCTGCATAAATGAAGAAGGGATATATCTGAAAGTAGCTATACTCAGATTTTGCGTGACAGCTTGAAGTTCCGGATGTTTTTCTGCAGCCATAAATAATTGCTTCGATAACTCAATATCCTCACTGATCATTTCCTGGTATCCATCTCGACCTACCTGCTGTAATGCGAGCCATACTTTCAATGCACGGAATCCACGGGAGTTCTGGAGACTATATTCATAGAAGTTTAGGGATGGTTCCTCTGCCATGGTGTCGAAATTATAATAGACAGGATGCGAACTGAATGTATCGATGAGATGCTGTGGATTTTTCACCAGCGTACAACCCACTTCAAGAGGAGCGTATAACCATTTGTGTGGATCCAGGGCAATAGAATCAGCTTCTTCCAGTCCGGCAAACATCCATTTGAGCGAAGGTATTACTGCTGCAGGAATACCATAGGCACCATCAATATGAAACCATAGATTATAACTTCGGCATACACCTGCTAATTTGCTAAGATCATCTACAGCGCCCGTGCTAACATCGCCTGCATTACCCACCACCATAAAAGGTGTTTTACCAGCCATGAGATCAGCCTCGATGGTTTCTTTCAATTGCGAAGTGTTCATCCGGTTATTGATATCAGTATCTATCCAGCGGATGGCGCTGGTTCCATGTCCAAAAAGAACTGCAGCCTTTTCAATCCAGGTATGGGTAGCCCTGGAAGCATATAGCACCATTTCTCCGGGCAGTTGTTTTAGTCCGCCTTCCTTGAAATTTCTGGGCGCTTTCGCTGTTCTTGCTGCCAGGAAAGCGGTGAAATTCGCCATATTACCTCCGCTTACCAAAACCCCTCCATAACTGGGAGATAACCCGATAAATTCTGCCAGCCATTTTATCGTTTGCTTTTCAATGGCGGTGGCCATAGGGCTCAATACATTGGCACCAACATTTGGATTAACAGATGCTGCTAGTAAATCGGCCAGGGCGCCGATGGGTGCAGGGGATGAAGTGATATAGCCATAGAATTTCGGATGGCCGTTAAGGAGGGAATGGTTTAGTACAAGGTCTGTTGCCTTAGCCATTAATCCATCCGCAGAAATGCCTTGCTCAGGCAATTTATCATTACCCAGAACTGCCTGGATTTGTGTTGGTGTTTCACCCGATGTAACGGATCTTTCATCGATAGTATCCAGGAAAGAAGCAATCTTGTCGATCAATTGATGCCCGATAGCCCTGAACTCCTCAATATCCATATTGATGGGGGTTGAGCGACTTTCCTTCATAACATAAGATTTAGGTATATAAAGGTATCTATCCTATCCCGCTTTTGCTTTAACAATAATGGAGATTTCAGACTTGTTTCTCCAACAAAGCCCATATCTCCCTATCCTCTTCCTGCAAAAGGTCAAAAACAGAGGAACCATCGCCGTTTGTAATTGACTTATCGGCGCCTGCGCTTATAAGCAAATCAACAACTTCCAAATACTTTTTACTATCCTTATTGCCTCCATTTTTCAATCCATGAACTGCCCAGAAAAGCGGGGTCGCCTTGAAATCAGTACAAAGCCGGTTGATCTCCGAACCCGCCTTAATAAGCCTTTCCACCAATTGGGGCTTTCCACACCATGCTGCCCAATGCAAGGCGGTTCCACCATGACATCCTCCATGGTTTATATCGGCACCATTATCGATATAAAGAATCCCAACTTTGTCGGCATGCAAACTTGCCGCAGCAACCAGTGGTGAATCCTTATTAGGGATTAAACTATTGCCATTTACCGCTGCACCATTTGCCAAAAATATCTTTGCCATTTCAACCGCTTCATCATCAGTGTATTGGCAAGAAAAAACGCCATCGCAGATTCTGTGAAGGGGATGAGCTTCCGAGGTATTTAATTCATCATAAGGAATGCATTCATTGGCGAGAGCCGGGTTCTCCGACAGACTTTTTTCCAGTCCGGCATAATCCCTGTTTCTGATCAGTTCTTTAATGGTTGCCATCCGGGGTTCTTTCCAGTAAATTTAGCAAATTAGCCTCCATATCGTTGACCATTGCCTACCTCCTGTCCCCGCTCCCAACGCATAAAAACAGGGTAAAATAAGTCTAAACCCGCTCCAACAGGGCATTTGAGTACTACACCAGACAAGGTTTAGACAAGGATTAGACAACTATTAGACTATGGTAAAAGGCTTTTTTTGATCCTGGGTCCAGGTTCTCCTGGTGCTTTTAGAGGCCAAAATAATGCTGATTTAACCGTTGCTCTATCATTGCACCACCATTGCTCTATCGTTGCACTATCAAAGCGCGAGAATTGTTAATTCAAATAAATCCTATTTATTTGGAAATCAATACTAACCCTATGAAGAAGTTTTATTTACTTCTATTCGTATTAGCCAGTTTACCTTGTATAGCGCAAAAATCATCTATACAAATTCATCTCATGGGCGGATTGGCTCCAGGATCATCCATAGTAAAACAGGAAGGAGAATATTCTATAAGATCTACTCCCCAGCCAGCTTTTGAAGTGGGAATTGATTATAGGCATCAGATAAATAAATCATAAAGTATAATGTCAGGAATAAGAGGCACAGCAATTGGACATTCAGCTTTATTTAATGCTCCTCTTAAGGAAGTCAATCCTGATTACACAGAGCCATTTCCACCTATCAAAATAAAAAATTACAATCTTAATATCTCTATCCCTTTGACGATTGAAAAAAACCTGGAGATAACACGAACAGACTTAATATATTTTCAGGCAGGAGCAAGATAACACTATTCTTTGGGGTACGAATCTGAGCGTGTTAGTAATTATTTTGTTGATGTTGATCAAAATCAGATTGATTTTTTTGGAGTTGAATTAAATACCAACAACAATAATAATCCGTGGGTCAGCGCTAGCTTTGGTACTGGCTATGGGTGGTTGCTCAAGAATCTAAATATGCTGCGATTAGGATTAACTGCTGATATCTCCTTTTCGAAAATTGTTGATGGTAGTTATCATGTAAATATTCCGGGTCATCCTGAAAGTTTCGGAAAGTATAGTAATAAAGGATCGTTCTTCGGCTTGTCTACGAGTTATCAATTTACAGGCACAAAAAAACAAGTAGCAAAGCGTAAAAAAGAGGAACTAATCAATTCCGATACATTTAAAAAGGAAACTAACCCTGATGACTGGAAATCGGCTTTCATCGAGAATTATTTTTCAATTCACACAGCCGTATTAGGTGGTCTTCCAGCAAAGACAGCACCAATGAAGGGCGCTATCCTATCAACGCATCTGTAACACCCGGAGTGAATGCAGGCTTTCTCAATCATATCAATATCAATCCATACACTGGAGTAAATACTGGTCTGGAAGCAACTTTATTGCAACGAAATTTTAATACAAGATTTAACCGTTCTGAGTATTCTCCTGAATTGAAAAATTCTCTTGTATTGAGTGGCAAGGAAACTAATGTGAAGGATCTCGTGATAAGTCTGCCAATTGCATTTGAACGGAGATACAATTTAAGCCGAAATGAATTTATACAGGTGGAGCCCGGCATTAGATTAAATTATAGTACAGGATCAGATCTTGAATTTCAACAGGTACACGGTGAAAATATTAATGGTGAAAATATAAAGCTTGCAGAGATCATAACCTATTCCAATAATGATGCTGCACCATGGGTATCTGGATTAATTAAAGCAGGATATAATCGTATGCTAAAGAATAAAAATATTGCCCGACTTTCGATGACATCCAATATATCATTTACGAAATATGTTGCAGGCAATTATGATATTTATCAAAACGGAATAATAATTTCAGATGGTTCCTATAGTTCAACAGGGTCATATATTGGACTATCATTCTCCTACATGTTCGTAAATACTAAATAATACACGGCTATCTTATATTATTTCTCAAAACTGCAGAATAAAAGCAGTCCCCTCTCCCTCCACACTCTGCACCTGGATATTCCCCTTGTGGAGCATCATGATCTGTTTGCATAAACTAAGGCCGATTCCACTGCCACTTTTCTTGGTGCTGAAAAAGGGAATGAAGATCTTGTCGAGCACCTCCGCCGGCATACCCGCTCCATTGTCGGCCACCCTGATCAGCGTTCGATTGTTGCTATCCTTACTGGCAGAAAGTACGATACGCGGCTGCTCACGATCTTTCACCGCATCCATGGCATTCACCAGCAGGTTGATCATCACCTGGTCAACCAAATTTGTATCAGCCTCCAGTTCTATTTCCGGCTCTTTAAGTATTACCTCCACCTCAATACCCAATTGCTCCAGCTTTGGCTGCATCAGCAGATTCAGGTTCTGGAAGAGGTCCAGCACTTTCACCCTGGTGAGATTGAGCGTGGTGATCTTATTAAGGCTGCGATAGGTTTCCGCGAAACGCAGCAGCCCTTCACTGCGTCGCTTGATTGTATCAATGCCCAGCTCAAGATCATCGAAACTACCCGACTGCTCCTTCATCTCTTCGGCCACCTTATGAAGGCGATTCTTTAACGTGTCGGCCAATGATGAAATCGGCGCAACACTATTCATGATCTCATGGGTCATGACGCTCAGCAGTCTCGACCAGGCGCGACTTTCCGTTTCATCAAGGGCTTCGTTTACATTCTGGAATGCTATCAGCTTATAGATCTTTCCCTCCGTCTGAAAAGCGGAGCAGGATACCAGCACTTTGAAACTTCCCTTTTCTATATGTGCCGTGGCGATCTTTACCTCACCGGGTTTGATCGTCTCAATAGCAGCAGCCAGTTCGGCATCGCGTCGTGCTAACGTTTGAATGGTTTTAAGATAAGGTATCTGCAACATCTTCTTCAACGACTCATTCATCCATTCCACCTCACCAGTTATTGTATCATAGGATAATATGCCTGTATCAACCAGTTCCAGTATGCGCTGCAGGTACTGGTATTGTGTTTCCTTCTCCTTGCTGATCCCTTTGAAGGCGGTATTAATATCGTTGAAGCCCTGGCGCAGCGGCTGAAGTTCCATGGGGGCATGCTTTACATCGAAATAACGGGAGAAGTCACGGTAATGCACAGACTCCACAAACTGTTTTAGTTCATCCTGTGCCTTGCGCTGTGAACGGTACAAGTCAAAAAGCTGGTATAATAAAATGGGGACTGCCATTATCAGAAAACGGTAATCACCCTTCACCAATATCCAGGAGGTAACGAAGAGCACTGCGAAAAGCAGTAATACCCTGATGGCAAGCCTGGTTTCGAATTTATCAAATATCATATTTGCTTAGTCTGCGGTACAGGGCCGTACGAGTGAGTCCAAGTTCTTTTGCGGCCCGCGTGATATTGCCATTGTGTTTCTCGATTACTTTGAGGATAGCATTCTTCTCCACTGCACTCAGCTTGGTATCTGTTGTCTCCTCTTCCTTTTCCATGGCCGACTCTATGGGAGAAAAAAGCAGATCGCCGGCAGTAAGTTCCTCTTCCTCTGCCATGATCACCGCGCGCTCTATCGTATATTGCAGCTCGCGCACATTACCTGGAAAAGGGTACTGTAAAAGTTTATCTCTTGCACTCTTGTCAAAACTCAGCAGGGGCTTGAAATATTTGTTGCTATAGATCCGGTTAAAATGATCTGCCAGCAGGAGGATATCACGGCCTCTCTTTCGTAAAGGAGGTACAATGATCTCAACAGTATTGATCCGGTAGATAAGATCCTTTCGGAAACGGTTCTCATTGGCCAGCTCAGCAATGGGCAGGTTGGTGGCGCAGATCAATCGAAGGTCAACCGGTATGGGAGTATTGGACCCAAGTCTTGTCACCTGCCGGTTCTGTAATACACTGAGGAGTTTTGCCTGTTGCTGCAGTGAAATATTTCCAATTTCATCGAGGAAGATAGTGCCACCGCTGGCTGATTCAAACCTACCCACCCTATCCTCACGGGCATCAGTAAACGCGCCTTTCACATGTCCGAATAATTCACTTTCAAAAAGTGAATCGGTAAGTGCTCCCACATCCACTTTTACAAAAGGTTTAGTGGCCCTGAGACTGTGCTGGTGGATGGCTTTGGCGATAAGGTCCTTGCCCGTTCCATTTTCTCCCAGCACAAGGATATTAGCGTCCGTTGGTGCTATCTTTTCGATCTTGTAGAAGATGGCTTCCATCTGCTCACTCTCGCCCAGCAGTTCTGTCCGGATGATATCCTTTGTATCTGTAATTTCTGTTGACTTAATTCCTGACCGCTTACGTAGAACATCTTTGATGGTTCCCACCAGGCGATCATTATGCCAGGGCTTCACTACAAAATCGGCCGCACCGTCCTTAAGTGATTGCACTGCCAGGTCAACATCCCCATAAGCAGTGATCATGATAACCCCTGCATCACTCTTGAGTTCCTTGATACGACGAAGCCAGAATAGTCCCTCATTGCCGGTGTTGATGGAGCTGGTGAAATTCATGTCGAGCATGATCACATCAAACCGTTTGGCCGCCAGCAGGTTGGGGATGTGCTCGGGATTCTTTTCCGTGACAACTTCTTTTACTTCCGTTTTAAGCAGGAGGCGAACCGCTGTGAGTACATCGGTATCATCATCAACTACCAGTATAGTGGCTTCTTTCAGTGTCATAATTGAAAGCACAATGATAGGATTTATTTACACTGTACGCGTGCAGCAAAAGCGGACAGTGACTGTATCAAAAGCGGACAGTTGATTTCATGATAAGAATATAACTATTTCATTTTAAATCAGTTAGAAATTGGCACGCCATTGCATAAGCATTACTGCAGCCAAACAATCAATTCTAATAAAGTGGACAGAGTAATCGAAAAAAAGCAATGGACTCACCGGAAGATCTGGACGATCATCGGAATAGCCGCGCTGGTGGCGCTTATAGCTGCCAGTTATTATTATACCGCCGGTGCAAGTCGCCTGAATGTTGATACTGAGCGGATCACCATCAATGAATTAAAGAAGGGCGCCTTCCAGGAAACCATCCCGGTAAATGGTATTGTTCTCCCGGTTACCACCATCTACCTCGATGCCATTGAAGGCGGACGGGTGGAAGAGAAATATGTGGATGATGGTGCCATCATGACCAAGGGCCAGCCTATCCTGCGGCTTAGTAATACCGACCTGGAACTGAGTTTAAGTAACCAGGAAACACAGGTTTTCAATGTACTTACCCAGATGCAGATATCGCGCAACAATGCCGACCAGAATACCATCACCCGGTTGAACCAGATGGCAGAAGTTGACAATGCCCTTAAGGAAGCGGAGCGTGTTTACCAGGCCAACAAACGTCTCTACGATCAGAGGGCTATTGGATCACAAGAATATAAATCGTCGGAGAACCTGCACCAGTACCAGCAGAAAAGAAAAGCGCTTACTGTTGATATTTTGCGGAAAGATTCTATTTCAAGTCGCCAGCAATTAAACCAGATGCAGCAATCCTTTGAGCGCATGCAGAATGCCCTTCAGCTGATGCGCCGCAAAGTAGGCGACCTGGTGGTTCGTGCCCCAGTGGATGGACAGCTAACCTCCCTTGATGCCGAAATCGGTCAGCAGAAGAATAAAGGTGAGCGGCTTGGGCAACTGGATGTACTCAGTGGATTCAAAGTACGTGCGGATATTGATGAACATTATATAAGTCGGATCATCACCGGCCTTAAAGGCAGTTTCAACTTTGCCGGAAAGGATTATGCACTTACTATCAGGAAAGTATATACGCAGGTATCAGGCGGACGCTTCCAGGTAGATATGGAATTTGAAGGTGAAGTGCCGAAGGGTGTTCGCCGCGGACAAACATTGCAGGTAAAACTCGCATTGAGTGAGGAGAAGCAGGCCATACTGTTGCCGAAGGGTGGATTCTACCAGCAGACCGGTGGAAACTGGATCTACAAGGTGAGCGAAGATGGCAGCAAGGCCTACCGTGTTGATATACAGTTGGGCATGCAGAGCCCGGATTACTATGAAGTGCTTGAGGGATTGAATCCCGGCGATAAAGTGATCACCAGCAGTTATGAAAATTTCGGAAACAACCAGGAGCTTATCCTGAAAAATAAATAGGCAACCAAACAACCATTAACCATTGAACCTTTTTTTATGAGAAAGTCCTTTTTAAAGATCAGCCTGGCAATTGCACTGCTCCTGGTTGTTTCTGCGGAAACCAAAAGTGGTGAACACTATTGTGTGGCTGGCATCATGCCTAAACCGACAGTGTTACCGGCAGATCTGCCCGATGCAGAATATGAAGAAGCTCCTGAAGAAGCAGCTTCCCCCCTATCCGTATTACTTTATATCTAATATATTCAACCCCATAATATGATCAAGATCTCGAACCTGGAAAAAATTTACCGGACCGAAGAGGTGGAAACGGTAGCACTCAACAAACTATCATTTGAAGTAAAGGAAGGAGAATTCGTTGCCGTGATGGGCCCATCGGGTTGTGGCAAGAGTACGCTGCTGAATATCCTTGGACTGCTGGATGACCCTGATGCCGGAAGCTTTCTATTCAATGGCATTGAGGTGGCAGGTTTTAACGAACGCAAGCGGGCCGATCTTCGCAAACATAATATTGGCTTCGTTTTCCAGAGCTTCAACCTGATTGATGAGCTCACTGTTTTCGAGAATGTAGAGTTACCGCTGATCTATACCGGGGTTAAACCCGCTGAAAGAAAGAAGATTGTTGAGGAAGTGCTTGACAAGATGGTGATCATGCACAGGCGCAATCACTATCCACAGCAATTATCGGGTGGACAACAGCAACGCGTAGCCGTAGCAAGGGCTGTTGTGAACAATCCCAAGCTGATACTGGCAGATGAACCAACCGGTAATCTTGATTCAAGTAATGGCAATGAAGTGATGCAGTTACTGACCGACCTCAATGAGCAGGGCACCACTATCGTGATGGTGACGCATAGTGAGCATGATGCCCGCTATAGCCATCGCATCATCAGGATGCTCGACGGACAAACAGTGATGCAGAATATAATGGTATAATCATTAAACCGTATCCATGTTATTCAATTATTTCAAAATAGCGTTTCGCAATCTCCGGCAGAACAGGATCTTTTCGCTGGTGAATATTGCGGGACTCACCATAGGGATGGCAGCTACCCTGCTCATCTTTTTATGGGTGTACCATGAGCGCTCCTGGAATAAGCATAATGAACATTACCAGGATGTTTACCATGTGTATGCGAACAGAGATTTTAATGGGCAGATCACTTCTGGTCCGGATATGATGTTTCCGCTGCCTGCTGCTGCCGCTGCCAGTTTCCCGGAAGTGGAAGAGGCTGTGATCGTGGATTTTGGAGGCACACCACTATTTACTGTAGGAGATAAAATGATCCGCCGGCAAACCCTTACCACCTCCCCCGAATTCTTTAATGTTTTCAGTGCGCAATTCATTGAAGGAAGTGCAAAAGTATTGCAGGATCCGGATGCGCTGGTGGTAACAGAAAGTACTGCGATAGCGTTTTTCGGTCATACAAGGGTGATAGGTGAAACGGTTAAAGTGAATAATGGCCGCAGTGCGACCATAAAGGCAGTTGTAAAAGATCTTCCCGAAAATTCAACAGTCCGATTTGAAGTTTTGCAACCATTCAATCAATCCACACCCGAGTACCGTGAGGCACAAACAGACTGGGTGAACTGCGGCAACCGTGTTTTCTTCCTTGTGAAGCCGGGTGCCAATATCGCATCACTGGAAAAAAAGACCTTAGAGCTGATCAGAAAGAATGCATCCAGCGAAAACGTGACGACGCGTGGTTCTATTATACTGCATCCCATGAGCAAATGGAGGCTCTATGAAGAATTCCGGGATGGCCGAAATACCGGAGGACGTATTGCTTATGTAAAATTATTTACCTGGGTAGCCATCATCATATTGCTGATCGCCTGCGTCAACTTCATGAATCTCTCTACAGCAAGATCTGAAAAGCGGGCAAAAGAAGTAGGCATCCGCAAAACGCTGGGATCAGGCAGGAAGCAGTTGCTGCTTCAATTCATTTCTGAATCGGTATTGCTCGCCATCATTGCATTTATCCTTGCATCGCTGGTAGTTTGGTTAGTACTGCCGGCATTCGGACAGTTGCTCAACCAGGAAATTAATATTCCCTTTAACGAACCATCCATATGGATCATCATCCTTTCCATTATATTATTAACCGGCATTATCGCGGGAAGTTATCCGGCGATATACCTGAGCAGCTTCAGGCCGGTGAAAGTATTGAAGGGAACTTTTCTTCCCGGCAAGAAAGCTTTGTTGCCGCGGAAGATCCTTGTTACTGCGCAGTTCGTAATTTCAATATTGCTGATCTCTGCTACGCTGATCATTTACCAGCAATTACAGCATGTGCGTAACCGTGAGCTTGGGTATGATGTCAATAATCTGGTGCTGGTAAGTTCATCAGGTCAGGCACATCGAAATCTTGAGGCCATTCGCAATGACCTGCGCACAACAGGCATGGTAGAATCTGTAACCCATACCAGCAGCGCCGTGAGTGATATCTTCGGATTTACTTCAGGCATCCGCTGGCCGGGGGCTCCTGAGAACAATAACCTGGTGATCGGGTTCATGTTTGCGGGTCATGACCTGGCGAAGACCATTGGTGCCAGGATGGCTTCGGGGCAGGATTTCCGGATCAATGATACCAACCATGTGATCTTTAACCAGGAAGCTATTAAGGTTATGGGAATACAGGATCCGGTAGGAAGAGAAATTGAGTGGGCCGGCCGGAGACGGATCATCAGTGGTGTGATAGAAAATATGGTGGTGAACTCGCCCTATACCAGTGCGAGTCCGGCCATGATCGTATACGAACCCAACTGGTCGAACCAGATAAATATCCGCCTGAACCAGGGAGTGGATATCAGGAAAGCCCTGGTGCAAATTGAGCAGGTGTTCTCCAGGCATAATCCGGAAAATCCATTTGAGTACAGGTTCATGGATGAGGTGTTCCAGGAGAAGTTCACGAATGAGAAGCTCATAGGCCAGCTGGCCCTTATCTTCTCTGCGCTTGCCATCTTCGTTTGTTGTTTAGGGTTATTCGGTCTGCTCGCCTTCAGCATCGAAAGAAGAAGTAAGGAGATCAGCATAAGGAAAGTATTGGGTGCAAGTCTGCAGCAATTGTTGCTTCCGATGTCAGCTGAATTTCTGGTGCTGATCGGGCTTGCCTTCCTGATAGCAATACCCGCAGCATGGTGGGCCATGAAAGAGTGGCTGAACAACTTCGAATACCGTGTAAATATCAGTGCCGGGGTATTTGTGCTGGTAGGCCTGATAATCCTTTTAATTGCCTTTATCACTATTAGTCTCAATGCCTCCCGTGCGGCGCTGAGCAATCCGGTAAAATCATTGCGTTCCGAATAAACCAATTCTATGTTATTCAACAATCTTAAAATCGCCTGGCGAACACTAATAAAGAATAAGTTTTTTTCGCTGCTTAATATTATCGGACTGGCAACGGGCCTTGCCTGTTTCCTGCTGATTGCCCTATATGTTATTGATGAACTGAGTTATGACCGCTATCATGAGAAAGCGGATCGCATATACCGGGTCAACTCAGATATTTTATTTGGAGGAAATAGTATGGCCCTGGCAGTTAGTTCAGACATGATGGGTCAAACCTTGAAAAAAGACTATCCCGAAGTAGAGCAATTTACCAGGATATATGCATCCAATGGTTCAAGGCTTATAAAAAAAGGCAGTGATTACCTGGAAGAGATGCTGGTATGCCATGTTGATTCCACTTTTTTTGAGGTATTCAGTTTTCAGCCTGTTGCAGGCGATCTCAAAAACGCCCTGGATGAACCCAACACTGTGGTGATCTCAGAAACAGCAGCAAAAAAATATTTCAACAATCTTGATGTAGTAGGAAAAACGCTGGATGTAAACGATAATGGCGGTACCCTTTACAAGATTACTGCGGTAATTAAGGATATGCCAAAGCAATCGCATTTCCGATATGATTTTCTCTTCTCAATGGATAACCTGCAATATGGTTTCGGCGATCACCTTAGTCACAATTTCGCGACATACCTGTTACTCCGGCCAGGTGTTACAGCTAAAAGTCTGGAAGCAAAGTTCCCTGATTATATGAACAGGCATATCTTCCCTATACTACAACAGGTGATGCAGGTTAAAAACCTGGATGATATGAAAAAATCAGGCAACAGTTTAACCTATAGCCTGATGCCCATAAAAGATATACATCTGCATTCAGGAAGAAGAGCTGAATTGTCTATCAACAGTGATATACAGTATGTATACATATTTATGGCGGTGGCCATTTTCATCCTGTTGATTGCCTGTATAAATTTTATGAACCTGAGTACGGCAAGGTCTGCCAACCGGGCAAAGGAAGTGGGCATAAGAAAAGTATTAGGAACCACATACCAGACACTTATCAGGCAGTTCCTCACAGAATCAACACTATTATCTTTCTTTTCACTGGTAATTGCCATTGCAATAGCGGTGTTTGCCCTGCCGCTCTTTAATAGTATTGCAGGAAAACAGATAAGTGCCTCCCAATTTTTCCAGCCTTTGTTCGTGGTAGTATTAATTTCCATACCCTTTGTGATAGGATTGCTGGCAGGTATCTATCCCGCATTTTACTTATCCTCTTTCAAACCGATTACCGTATTGAAAGGCAAGCTCAGTGGAGGCAGTAAAAAGAGCAACCTGCGGAGTGTGCTGGTAATACTCCAGTTTTCAATGGCGATATTACTGATTGTGGGTACCATTGTTGTATACCGTCAACTGGGGTATATCCAGCAGAAAAAACTTGGCTTCGTTAAAGACCAGGTGGTGGTGATCCATAATACACAGGTTTTGGGAGAAGGCACGAAGGCGTTCAAAAATGAACTTTTAAGCATTCCCGGGGTGAAGATGGTTACCGATGGTGGATACCTGCCGGTAGATAATAGCAGCAGAAATGACAACACCTTTTCGAAAGAAGCGGTGATGGATATGAAAAATGGGTTCAATATGCAGGTATGGAATATTGATGAAAATTATATTCCCGTACTTGGAATGGAATTGAAGCAGGGACGTAATTTTTCAAGGGAATTCCAGTCTGATTCCATGGCATTACTGATCAATGAAACCACTGCCCAGATGCTGGGATATGAGGATCCTATTGGCAAAAAAATATACAAGAGTAATAGTAATGTAGGATCGGAGCTGTTAGCATTTACCATTATTGGAGTAGTAAAGAATTTCCATTTTGAATCATTGAAGCAACAGATTGGTCCACTTTGCATGCGGCTGGGAAGGGCCGACTATACCATTGCCATGAAAGTGGATGCTGCGCGTATTCCCACCATGGTGAAAGAGATTGAAAAGAAATTTGATGCACAGGCGGCCGGCTTCCCTTTCCAGTATTCATTTCTAGATGCGTCTTTCAATGAAATGTATAAGGCTGAAGAAAAGGCGGGTAAACTGGCCTTCAGTTTTGCGGTGCTTGCAATACTGATTGCCTGCCTGGGTTTATTTGGATTGGCTGCATTTATGGCTGAGCAGCGCACCAAAGAGATCGGTGTGAGGAAGGTGCTGGGTGCTTCGGTAAACCAGATCATGGTATTGTTATCAAAGGATTTCCTGAAGCTGGTGGCTATTTCAGCCTGTCTAGCGTTCCCGATCTCATGGCTTGTAATGAACAAATGGCTGCAGGACTTTGCCTTCCGCATTGATATCGGCTGGTGGGTGTTTATTGTTGCCGGATTGATGGCCGCATTGATAGCCCTCTTCACTGTAGGGTTCCAGGCCCTTCGCGCTGCACTTAACAATCCCACACAATCATTACGATCAGAGTAAAACCAATCTCATGCTAAAAAATTATTTCCTGATCGGCATCCGGAATATTTGGAGAAACAAAGTGTTTTCCGCTATCAATATCATCGGATTGAGTATCGGCCTTGCCTGTTGTATGCTGATATATCTATACACCATGGATGAGCTCAGCTATGATAAGTTTCATGCCAATAAAGAGAATCTCTACCGCATTACATCAACCATAGTATCACCTGATGGATCAAAAAATGAAACAGGAATTACAGGCATGATGCCGGGGCCTGCTTTCAAAAACAGCATACCCGAAATAGAGAGTTATGTGCGGATACAGAATGAAGGACTCACGATTCGCCATAACAATGAGGTATATGACCAGGAAGCGCAATATGTTGATGAGAACTTTTTCAGGTTCTTTAGTTTTCCTTTATTAAGTGGCAGCCCTACAACTGTCTTCAACAATTTGAGATCCGTAGTTCTTTCCGAAGAACTTGCCATTAAATATTTCGGGACCCGTGATGCCATTGGTAAAACGCTGGAATTAAAATTTGGCGAAGATTTCGAGCCCTTTGAGGTAGCAGGGGTGGCAAAGACAACGCCGCAGAATTCATCACTGAAAATCAAGGTGCTGCTGCCCATGAAGTTTGCCGAGTCGAGAAACAAGGATACGGAGTGGATCAATTTTTACCTCAACACATTTGTGGCACTTAAACCGGGCAGCAATATTACGGCGGTTGAAAACAAGTTCCAGCAGGTGTTCCAGCGGGAGGCTGCTGAACAACTGAAGGTGAATGCCGAAAAATATGGCTTTAAGGAGAAGGTAAGTTTCGGTTTGCAACCTCTGCTTGATATGCACCTGAGCACACGATTCCAGGCCATGAACGGGCTTTATGATGCCAGTAATCCGGTTTACTCCTATATACTCTCCGCAATTGCGATTCTGATACTGCTGATCGCATGCATCAACTTTGTGAACCTTACCATTGGAAGGTCGCTTAAGCGAAGCCGTGAAATCGGTATAAGGAAATGTGTTGGGGGACAAAGAAGCCAGCTCATAGTACAATTTCTGGGAGAATCATTTATCGTGTCTGTGATCGCTTTTGGGTTTGCATTGGTGCTGGTAAATCTGGTACTCCCCTATTTCAATACGCTGGCTAATAAGGCGCTCTCTTTCAGTTATCTTTTCAATATAAAACTGGTTTTGGGTTATGCCTTGCTGTTATGTGTTACTGCATTCCTTGCAGGTTTTTATCCGGCACTGGTATTGTCGGGTTTCAACCCGGTGAAAACATTATACGGAAGGGAAACCTATGGCGGTAAAAACTACCTATCGAAGGGGATGGTGGTATTCCAGTTCACCCTCAGTACCTTCCTGATAATAGCTGTTATAACTATATATACACAATTCAATTACCTCACCCGTTATGACCTTGGCTATAATGATAAGGGTGTGGCACATGTATCGGCAGGCAGGATGGACAAAGCTAAACTTGACGTACTAAGAACAGAACTGATGAAGCATCCAGGTATAGAAAAAGTAGCTGCCGACCAGGGAGGCGGATGGATTACAGGTGCCAGAATTAATAATGGCACAGACATAACTTTTGACTATAAATACATTGATGAAACCTATCTGCCTTTGTTTGAAATACCTGTGATTGCAGGAAGGAATTTTTCCTTTCCCCTTGATACTGCAAACGGAGTAATCGTTAATGAGCGTTTCGTGAAGAAAGCAGGATGGAAAAACCCGCTCGACCAGGAAGTAGATTTCTTTTACCATAACCGGAAAATGAAGGTAGTGGGTGTTATCCGCGATTACCATTATGCTTCATTGAATGAAACCATCCAGCCGCAGCTCTTTACATTTCATCCATCCCATTCATATAATGACGTTTACCTGAAGATAAGTTCCGGTAGTTTGGCTGGAGCACAGGACCATATGATGAAAACGTTCAAATCATTCTTTCCCTTCAGACCATATTCCATAAAATTCAAGGAGGATGAAAACCTTGCTGCTTATGAATCTGAAGCCAAGTGGAAACAGATCATAACGATGGGTGCAATCTTAACCATTGTTATTTCCAGTATCGGGTTACTTGGACTGGCAACCATTGCGGCACAGAAAAGAACCAGGGAAATAGGCATAAGAAAAGTATTGGGAGCATCTGTTTATGGCATTGTAAGAAACCTATCCCTTGATTTCCTGAAGCTGGTACTGGTAGCTGCATTAATTGCTTTTCCGATAGCATGGTGGGCTACCAATAAATGGTTAGAGAACTATCCTTACCGCACGGAGATAAGCTGGTGGATCTTTGTATCGGCTGGTATGCTTGTAACGCTGATCGCGCTAATGACAATCGGATTCCAGGCATATAGTGCGGCATTGGCCAAGCCCGTGACCAGTTTAAAAGCAGAATAAGATCTCCATGATAGAATTAAAGAATATAACAAAATGGGTGACCAATGGCGGTAACCGGGTGTTTTTGTTGAAAGATATTAATCTTGATATCAATGAAGGGGAGTTTCTGTCTGTGATGGGACCTTCCGGTTCGGGAAAATCGACCCTGCTGAATATTATCGGTATGCTTGATGATGCTGATGAAGGCAAATACAGGTTCCTTGGCCAACCCATTCACGAACTCAAAGAAAAACAACGGGCACAGGTTTATAAGCAACATATCGGTTTTGTTTTCCAGGCCTACCACCTGATTGATGAGTTAACGGTTTATGAGAATATTGAAACACCTCTGCTCTACCAGAACACAAAATCTTCAGAAAGGAAAGCCCTTGTGGCTGATATGCTCGACCGGTTTAATATAGTTGGCAAGAAGGATCTCTTCCCAAACCAACTCTCCGGAGGGCAGCAACAGCTTGTAGGTATTGCGAGGGCACTCATTGCGAAACCAAAATTACTACTCGCTGATGAACCCACGGGTAACCTGAATTCAAAGCAGGGAGAAGAGATCATGGCGATCTTTAAGAAATTAAATGAAGAAGATGGCGTCACTATTGTTCAGGTGACCCACTCAGAAAAAAATGCTGCATACGGCCATAGGGTTATCAACCTCCTGGACGGCCGCATTAACCATCATGCATAAACGAATATGAAAAAGATCGATATATACCGGTTAAGGGCAACTGCCGTTTTAGTAATGCTGGCGCTGGTTATTTCAGAAACAATTGCCCAGGATTCAACGAACAGTCTTAGCCTGCAGGAATGTATGGAGATAGCATTCCGTCAGAATCTTGAATTGAAGCAGGCAGAGCTTCAATCGGCTTCTTCTCAGATAGATTATCGTCAGAGCCGGCAGAATTTATTGCCTTTAGTGAATGGTATTGCTGAGCATGGTCTCAACCAGGGACGAAGCATTGATCCCTTTACCAACTCCTACCTGAACCAGAATATAAACTATGCCAATTATGGCTTATCGGGTGGCGTGGTTCTCTTTAGCGGCTTGGTATACCAGCAGGCCATCAAACAGCAACGCTATGCATATGAGGCCGCACAGATGGATGTTCAGCAGCAGAAGGATAATCTTACCCTCCAGATCATTGTGGCATACCTGCAGGTATTGAGTAATGAAGACCAGCTGGTTCAGATCAATCGCCAGGTAGAGTTAAGTAGAAGGCAGGTGGAGCGGCTTAAGATCCTGAATGATGAAGGAACTATTACGCCTTCAGAATATACTGACCTGAAGGGGCAACTGGCAAATGATGAAGTGAGCCTGGTAAATACAAAGAACCTGCTGGAGGCAGCGAAGCTGCAGCTGGCCCAATTGATGAACCAACCCTATGATACCAGTATCCGCCTGGAAAGGATAGAAGCTGAAAATTTTCTTTCGAGCTATCAGGGAGATGCCGCCAGCATCTACCAGGTGGCCCTCCAACAACTGGCAATAGTTAAAGGAGCCGTATTACGCACGCAGAGTGCGGAGCAGGGTCTTAAGGCAAGAAAAGGGGCGCTTTGGCCCACACTAAGCCTTAATGCGGGATTGTTCACGAACTATTCAAATGCCGCCAGCACCCAAAATTTACTGAGGTCAGAGGATATCGCTACCAACAATTATGTATTGATGAATGGTGCCAAGTCGCCCGTGTTCACTACGGTGGATTATTATGACCAGGTCAAAATTCCCTACAGCGATCAGTTCAGGAATAACTACAGCACCAATATCAATCTGAGTCTTCGGATTCCCATCCTGAATGCTATGCAGAACAGGAACCGCATCAGTCAGGCCAGGCTGGTGGTGCAGAATGCCAGCTATGAGGAAAAAACGACGAAGATCAGGCTTCAGCAGGCCGTGGAGCAGGCATGGTTAAATATGACCGCCACGTACAACAGATATAACGCATTACTTAACCAGGTAGCGGCCTTTGAAGAGTCGTTCAGGGGAACAGAAGCCAGGTTCAATGAAGGGGTCCTTAATTCGGTGGATTACCTGGTGGCCAGGAATAACCTTGACCGCGCTAATAACAACCTGATCATCGCCCGGTATGAATATGTGCTGAGGGCTAAGATCCTCGATTATTACCAGGGCAAACCGCTTTGGTAAGGAATGTGGTCTGTCAATTTGGCACTAATCCCTCATTTTCGCTATTTTTGCCCTCTTAATTTGAGTTGAATGGGGGATTTGATGATCCAAAAAGAATATGAGGAGGCCAGGCAGGGCGAGGCATTTGCTCCCTTTGCCATGGACCCGAACCGCTATAAAAAGCATTTCTATATTGAAAGTTATGGCTGTGCCATGAACTTCGCAGACAGCGAGGTGGTGGCGTCTATCCTTAATGAATATGGTTATGGAGCTACCCGGAATGCAGAAGAGGCTGACCTGGTTTTACTCAATACCTGTTCTGTAAGGGAGAAGGCAGAGCAGACGGTACGAAAGCGACTTACAGAATTTAAAAAAGCCAAGAGAGCGAGGCCGGGTATGCTGGTAGGTGTACTCGGATGCATGGCAGAGCGGCTTAAATCAAAGCTGCTGGAGGAAGAAAAACTGGTGGATATGGTAGTTGGTCCGGATGCCTACCGAACACTTCCCGCCCTTATTGAAGAAGCCGGCACGGGCCAGAAAGCGGTGAATGTAATGCTGAGTCGCGATGAAACCTATGGCGATATCTCACCTGTGCGCTTGAACAGCAATGGCATTACTGCATTCGTAAGCATTACCCGTGGCTGTAATAATATGTGTTCTTTCTGCGTGGTGCCATTTACCAGGGGCCGGGAAAGAAGCCGGGACGCGGAAAGTATCGTGGCTGAATGCAGAAATCTTTTCGAAGAAGGTTACAAGGAAGTGACGTTACTTGGGCAGAATGTTGACAGCTATTATTATGTGAACGAGCAGATGGATGCTCCCGTCACCTTTGCCTTGCTACTTGAAAGGGTGGCTCTGATATCGCCCCAGCTAAGGGTTCGATTCTCCACTTCCCATCCAAAAGATATCACGGATGAAGTTTTGTATACCATGGCGCGTCATGAGAATATCTGCCGTTATATCCACTTGCCTGTACAGAGTGGAAGTTCGCGCATGTTGCAGCTCATGAACCGCACCTATACCCGCGAATGGTATATGGCAAAAGTTGACCGCATCAGGGAGGTCATGCCTGATTGTGGAATCTCTTCAGATGTTATAGCCGGATTTTGTACAGAAACGGAGGAGGACCACCAGGATACACTTTCTATCATGGAGTATAGCAAGTATGATTTCTCTTATATGTATTTCTATAGTGAGCGGCCCGGAACTCTTGCTGCACGACGTTTTGAGGATGATATTCCGGAAGCTGTGAAGAAAAGACGCTTGCAGGAAATTGTTGACCTTCAGGGCAGGCTTAGCAGGGAAAGCAACCTGAGAGACCTGGGCAAATCATTCAAGGTGTTGATAGAAGGAGAAAGCAAAAAAAGTGACCAGCAATGGATGGGAAGGACCAGTCATAATAAAGTGGTGGTATTCCCGAAAGCGGGTGATTTGCAAGCAGGCGATTATGCATGGGTGAAAGTATCCGAGTGCACCCAGGCGACTTTACTCGGAGAATTGATCGTTAACTGAACTATAGACCTTCTGACGAATAAACATGGAGATTCAAAGTATAAAAAACAGGTTTGGCATAATAGGCAATTCCCCTGCCCTCAACCATGCGCTTAATGTAGCAGCCCAGGTGGCGAACACTGATCTCACTGTGCTGATCGTGGGGGAAAGCGGTGTAGGTAAAGAAGCATTTTCGCAGATCATACATGCACTTTCTGCCAGGAAACATAATCCCTTTATAGCAGTAAACTGTGGTGCCATCCCTGAGGGCACAATTGACTCTGAGTTATTTGGACACGAGAAAGGCGCTTTCACTGGTGCAGTGGATAGCAGAAAGGGATATTTCGAAACAGTGAACGGGGGAACTATTTTCCTTGATGAGATCGGTGAACTCCCAATCGGTACCCAGGCCAGGCTTCTCAGAGTATTGGAAGCAGGTGAATTCATCCGTGTGGGATCATCAAAAGTGCAGAAGACAGATGTTCGGGTTATTGCTGCAACAAACAAAGACCTGCTGGAATTTACACAGAACGGAAAATTCAGGGAAGACCTTTATTATCGTCTGAGTACAGTACCAATCAGGGTTCCGTCACTGCGAGACAGGAAGGAGGATATTCCTCTCCTCTTCAGAAAGTTTGCAGTTGATTTTGCGGAACGATATAAAACCGCACCTGTACAACTGGATGATGATGCGAGGCAGATCCTGGTAAATTATCCCTGGCCCGGCAATGTTAGGGAACTGAAAAATATTGCAGACCAGATCTCTGTATTGTCAACTGATAAGATCATCAGCGCGCAGGGGCTTCGCCGTTTTCTGCCGGAGACCAACCAGAATCGATTACCCATGCTCGTTAATAGTCCCATGCACGGCAACAAGCAGGAATTCGGCAATGAAAGGGAACTATTATACAAGCTCTTTTTCGATATGAAAAAGGACGTAACAGAATTAAAAAAGATGTTTGTAGAGATACTCCAGAATCCGGGAGAGGCTTCTGCTGCAGTGGCATACACCAAGGAAAGCCTGATGCGTGAATATCCCATGAATATGGAGATACAACAACCGGCCACAGCCGTATTGCCCTCCTCTTATGTACAACCGGCAGTTCAGCAGCCGGCCATGATCATGCCACATGATGATATCTATGCACATGAGGAGGTGGAAGAGTCGCTGAATATTATGGATAAGGAAAAGGAGTTGATAGAAAAAGCACTTAAAAAGCATAAAGGAAAAAGAAAAGACGCCGCCTCTGACCTGGGCATCAGTGAAAGAACGCTCTACAGAAAACTAAAAGAATATGATATCAATGACTAGATTGCTCACTATACTGATGGCATCCATATTCTTATTAAGTGGCTGTTATTCATTCCGCGATATCTCTATTCCCCCGGAGGTTAAGACGGTTCGAATCAATTTCATTGAAAATAAAGCCCGCTATATTAATCCATTGCTTAGTCCGCAGCTTACAGACAAACTTCGTCAGAAAGTAAACAACCAGACTAAGCTCACGCAGATCCAGGGAGAAGAGGCGCATTATGATATCAGTGCCACCATAACTGATTACTCTCTTACTACTTCAGGTATTTCAGATAAGCAGGCCGCGAGCAACCGTTTGAATGTAACAGTTCATATTATATTTAAGAACAGGCTGGATGAGAAGAAAGATTTTGAGGCAGATATAACCCGCAATTTTGATTTTAATGCCAGCCTGAGTTTACCCCAGGCAGAAACGCAACTGAGTGAAACAATAGTGAACAACCTCAGTGATGAAATTTTCAACCGTATTTTCTCCAACTGGTAATAAGCCAGTATATTGCCCTGCCAGTTAAATGGAATTGAATAAAACCATACAACATTTTTTCCACCAGCCGCATCTGGATGTGGTTGATATTGATGAGATCCGTCGGGCAACCGAACGTTATCCCTATGTGGGAGCACTTCAACTGTTGTTACTGAAAAAGCAGCAACAACTGAAATTGAGTCAAACAGATGATCAATATGCAAAGGCCGCATTATTTGTTCCCAATATTTACCAGATCGATAGTGTTTTAAGGGATCGACCGGTTCATGAAAATTTTACATCTCCTTTTGTAAGGGAGTTAGTGCCAGTACAGGAAAAGGAGGAACCAAAGGTTGAACCGGAGCGAAGTACAGTTGAGCCGGGGTATGAAATTGAGAACGCGCAATCGCATTCTGAGGAGGTAGAGGAAGTTCAAGTCAAAGAGCTGGAGCAATTATTGGAAATGGAGCCAATAAAAGAAGATGAAACCGAAATTGCCCCAGAGCCATATTTAGAGGAAGGCAAGGAATCAGAGGAGTTTTCTAAGGAACAGCATGATGATACCCCCGAACCACCGCTGCGCACCGACCTTCTTCGGATGGAATCCCCTATCCCCATCCCTTCGTTGCGTGATATTAGTCCCCGAACCGACGAGATGCCGGTGTTTGAGCCTTATCACACAATAGATTATTTCGCCTCACAGGGTATCAAATTGGGCCAGGACGTCAAGCCTGGGGATAAGCTGGGAAAACAGCTGAAAAGTTTCACTGAGTGGATACGCACAATGAAAAGGCTTCCCAATACTGAAATGGAGCAACAGCTGCTTGATACCAGCAATGGTGAGAATATAGTTGCCATGGCTGCAGGATCCGTTGAAATGAAGGAAGTTGTGACAGAAACCATGGCGGAGGTATTGTTAAAACAGGGAAATAAGGCCCGGGCCATCGATATATATCGCAAATTAAGTTTGGCTTATCCCGACAAATCCGCTTATTTTGCGGCACGAATTGAAAATATAAAACATAGATAAGATGACAATTCTTTTCCTGATATTAGTAATACTGGCTAGTGTGATACTGGGGTTTATTATTCTCGTACAGAATCCCAAGGGCGGCGGACTGGCAGGAAGTGTTGCGGGGCTCAGTAATCAGTTCATGGGTGTAAAGCAAACTACTGATGTACTTGAAAAAGGGACCTGGATCTTTGCAACCGTTGTTGCTTTGCTTTGCCTTTTCAGTGCCATGTTTATTCCGAAGACCACTGCCAGCAACAACAATCTGCTTGAGCAATTGAATACAAAGCCAGCAGCAACTGCACCTGCGCAAACACCTCCTGCGCAGAATGCACAACCCCTAATTCCGGCTCCTGCTACAACAGATACTACAAAATAATAATCTGATAAGCTTAGTTATAAAGACCCTGCCAGTGGCAGGGTTTTTTCTTTATTTTACAAAGCAATCGAAGATCCATGAAAAGAATCCTTTTGATAATTCTGTTATTAGTAGTGCTGGCCGCATCAATTGGTGCCTGGAAAGTTTTAGGCCCTGCAACGGGATTCACCGCAAAAACATATTATCTCGAGATACCTACTGGCAGTAGCAATGAGCAGGTACTTGAAATAATTAGGAAAGATACCGTTGTTAAGAATCCATCTTTATTCGGGGTTATTGCTTCGCAGCTTGATTACCCTGAAAGTGTTAAGGCGGGGCGTTATTCCATCCCTGCAAACAGCAGCATGCTCAGTATTATCCGCAAGCTTAGAAACGGGCAGCAGGATGCTGTGAACCTGGTGATCACAAAACTTCGAACCAAAGAAGACCTTGCCTCTCTCGCAGCCCGAAAGCTGGAATTTGATTCCACCGCCATGATCAGTTTCCTGAATAATAATGATTCGCTTAAAGCATATGGGTTAGATAGTAATACCGTGATGACAGGAGTGATGCCAGATACTTATACTTATTTCTGGAATACAACTCCATCAAAGGTGATAGCCAAGATCATGCGATCCAGGGAAAGCTTTTGGAATGAGGAGCGCAAACAGCAAGCCACAGGTTTGAAACTTAGTCCAGAGCAGGTAGTTATCCTTGCCTCCATTGTGGAAGAGGAGACAAACAAAAATGATGAAAAAGATACTATAGCCAGCGTTTATATTAACAGGCTCAACAAAGGGATGCGGCTTGGTGCAGACCCAACCGTAAAATTCGCACTCCGTGATTTCGGGCTTAAGCGCATATACAACAAGCATCTTGCGGTTGAATCACCATATAATACTTATAGGGTGGCTGGTTTGCCACCAGGCCCAATTTGCACCCCTCAAAAAGTGACAATTGATGCTGTTCTGAGGGCACCACAAACAAATTACCTTTTCTTTGTAGCAAGGCCCGATTTCTCAGGTTATCATGTGTTTGCCGAAAATTATAATCAACACCTGCAGTATGCGAAGGCATATCAATCGGCATTGGATACATATATGAAGAAAAAGAATCAACCTGAAGATACCGGTAATAACGGCAAATGATCAAACTGGAACGCATCATACTCGAAAGCGCGCCGATGCGCTTCCTGACGAGCAAAAGCAAGCAGATATCCCTACCGGGATTTGAAGGCCTGCCCCTTTATGATGTGATCGTGTTTTTTTTGCAGCAGGTTAAAAAAGTGGGATTGAATGACAGGGCTGCGGCCATTTCATTTAATCTGCTGATGGCGATACCTGCTGCTACAATATTTCTCTGTACCCTTATCCCCTATATGCCATTCTCCAAACAGATTACGGCAGAACTATTGTTGTTAACCCACGACCTCACCCCTAACCAGACCACCTACGTGATGGTGAAAGATTTTTTGGTGGACTTCCTGGAAACACCACGCTCCGGACTGCTTTCACTCGGTTTTTTTATAGCAGTGTTTTATGCCTCAAACGCGGTGCTGGGCATAATGAGAACTTTTAATAAATCACTTCTCTATGCTACCAGCAGGAATTTTCTTTTAAGCAGATGGGTGGCAGTGAAGATCACTACCATTCTTATTTTAATGATTTTCATTGTTATCATACTGTTGATAGCACAGGGCACTTTCCTGCATTGGATTCTTGATAAACTGGATATTAATACGCCGCTTGTTTCCTGGCTTGTGGCTAATCTTCGCTGGGTGTTTATTGTGGCTCTTGTATATTATAGTATAGCAATCATTTACAAGTATGTTCCGGCTATACATGAACGTTGGCAGCTCTCCTCCCCTGGCACCATCCTCGCAACCGGTCTGATCATCCTTACAGTACTGATTTTTTCCTTTTGGGTGAATACTTTCGGAAGCTTTAACAAAGTATATGGCTCTATCGGAACAATAATGATCCTGATGGTGCTTATCGATTTTAGCGCGCTGGTACTGCTTATTGGATATGAACTCAACGTTAGTATCCATTCACTGAAGATGATGGCGGCTGAAAGAGCCCGTAAAGAAGCTCTTGAGCAGAAGGAATCTTAAAAATTTTAACGAACTTTAGAATGGATCCCTAACGGGATTGCGGTATTTATTAAAAAAAAGGACATGAAAAAATTACTGATGCTTGCCGCAATTGCTATTTCTGCTTTTGCATTCACTATGCAACAGGGTTCATTGCCCATTGGATCAGATATTCCCAAAGCGGATATTAAAATGAAGGATGTTTCGGGAAAGATCCTTTCCCTTGCTGATATAAAAACGCCCAATGGGTTACTTGTAATGTTCAGTTGCAATACTTGTCCATACGTTTTAAAAAACCAGGAGCGCACCCGCGGGATCAGCAAATATGCACTGGAAAAAAATATTGGTGTGATCCTTTTGAATTCCAATGAAGGTGATCGTTCCAAAGCTGATTCTTACAATGCTATGCAAGCCTATGCAAAAAAGCAAGGGTATAACTGGCCTTATGCCATTGATAGTAATAATGAGTTGGCAGACGCATTCGGTGCAGCAAGAACTCCAGAGGTTTTTCTGTTTAACGGGGATGGAAAACTGGTATATCATGGGGCCATTGATGATAGTCCCGCCGATGAATCTAAAATTTCGCGTATACATCTTCGTGAAGCCATCAACGAAACTATTGCAGGGAAAGACGTTTCAGTAAAGGAAACGAGATCAGTGGGTTGTGGCATTAAGAGGAAAAGCTGATTTCTTATTTTGTTAACAGGTCAAATGCTTCAATAACCTGGAGTTGCGTCATGGGGCGCCCAACAAACCTTCGGTAAGCACGGTTATTATTAACAAATAAAGTAACCGGCATTGCACCTTGCCAGGAAGGGTGGATGCGTGGGCAGAAATCATCTGCATTGGTCTCATTCAACCAGAACTGGGTAGCGCCAAGAAAGTTTCTTTTTTTCAGGAAGGATTCTACTTTTGCCGGGTAAAAGTCAGGCAGATCAAGGCTAACAAGCACCATTTCCACTGAATCATTTTTGGCAGCTGATTCAAGGAAATAAGGGATCTCCTCTATACAAGGCTTGCAGAAACTGGCCCAGAAATTGACCACCATTGGTTTATTGCTGTTGCGTATATAATTGTCAAGCTCATTAATGGAAATTTTCTTTACCATCTGGGCTTTGCTACAAACAGATGCAAAGAAGAATAAGAATAAAAGCGCGACCTGTTTCATGATCGCAATTTAAGAGAATCAATATTTACGTATAAACATTTAACAATATGGGGAAGAAAATACTACTGATCATGGCCATCATATTGGGAACCATGCTGGCATTTGCAGCAGCCGTCCCCTTTTTGTTTGGGGACAAACTTAAGATGATCGCCGAAAAAGAGCTAAACGAACAACTAACTGCAAAGTCTACATTCAAAGATGTTTCTATATCACTTTTTCGCAACTTCCCAAAGGTTAGTGTTGGCCTTGAAAAGTTGTATATAGGTGGGCCTGGTAACTTTTCCTCCGATACCCTACTGGTTGCGGACAGGGTGGATATTGCCATAAACCTTTTCAGTCTTTTGGGTTCAGGTCCGGTAAAAGTTAATAACGTCGTATTCAACAAACCTTCCATTCACCTGATGGTTAATGAAATGGGAAAGGTTAACTGGGATATAATTAAGTCTACTGAAGAAACCGGAGCAGCAGATTCTTCAGCTTCAGAAGTTTCTGTTGAACTAAATCGCTATGAGCTTATTGACGGAAAGTTGCGTTATGATGATGTTCAGGCTGACATGTATATGGACCTCTCTCATCTTAACCATAAAGGAAGTGGAAATTTTACAGCCGATAATTTTCTTTTGGAAACGGCTACCACTGCTGGAGAAGCCAGCTTTACCTATGCGGGAATACCTTACCTGGCAAGAACAAAAACCACAATTGATGCTGCTATTGATGTTAACCTTCCCCAGAACAAATACAGCTTCGCCAAAGCTAAAGCCATTATCAACGAACTAAAGATTGATGGGGATGGGTTTTTCCAGTTGGTGAACGATTCCACCTATAATATGGATATCGTTTTCAAAACCCCTTCCAATGAATTCAGGGATATACTTTCACTGGTACCAGCGATCTACCAAAAAGATTTCAAGGATCTTACAACAAAAGGGACAGCAGCTTTTGAAGGGTTTGTAAGAGGAATATATGCACCTGGGAAAATTCCCGCATATTCAGTGAATGCCATTATAAAAGATGGATTCTTTCAATATCCGGATCTTCCAAAACCAGTAAAGGATATTAACCTCCAGTTGAAGGCCACTAACGTAGATGGTCAACCAGATAATACCATAATTGATATAAGCAATGCAACCCTGAAATTTGGGGAAGAGCCTTTCAGTTTTCGGGTGCTCTATAAAAATCCTGAAACGATACAGTTTATTGATGCTGCTGCCAAAGGAAATCTTGACCTGGGTACAATCGGACAGTTTGTTAAACTGGAAGAGGGTACGAAACTGTCGGGCCAGGTAAAGGCCGACATTTCCGGAAAGGGAAACCTGAATGTTGTATTAAAACAACAGAGAGGACCCTTCCAGGCAAATGGCTTCTTTGAATTGAGTAATCTGCTATATGCCTCAAGGGAATTTCCTCAACCGATCCGGAATACGAGTGCAACAATATTAGTAAGCAATACAGATGGCATTGCCGATAATACTGTGGTGAAAATTCCTGCAGGGCATGCAGAATTCGGTACAGATAAAATAGATTTCAGCCTGCTGCTTACTCACCCTGCCACTGATCCAAATTTTGATGTAAGTGCAAAAGGGGGCTTCCAACTCGACCGTGCGAAGCAGTTTTACACTTTCGAACCCGGCACTAGTATAGATGGCCATCTCGATGCGGATATTCGCATCCGGGGAAAGAAATCCTATGTTGACCAGGAGAAATATGATGCCATACAATCATCGGGTAAAGTAGTAGTTAAGGACCTCATCTACAAGACCCCCGAATACCAGGATGGTTTTTTGTTGAAAAATGCTGTGTTAACCCTGGCTCCAAAGGATATTGAGATAAGTAATGCGAATGGAAATTTTATGCAAACCAACTTTAATGGCAATGGAAAAATTCATAATGCCATAGGCTATGCACTTAAGGATGAACCATTGAGCGGTACAATGAATCTGAAGGCGGGGAAAGTTGATCTTAATAAATGGATGGGTACAACACCTGCCGGCACCAAAACATCGCAAGCTACAACGAAACCATTTGAAGTGCCAGCCAATATCCGTTTCAACATTAGTACTGATATTGATGAAGTGGTATATGATAATGTTTCTTACAAAGCAGTAAAGGGGGGACTTACAATTGCCAACGAAACCATAAGCTTAGATAATCTCACTATGCAGGCACTTGATGGTACAATGAATCTTAATGGTTCCTATTCCACGCGCCTGAATAAGGCCAAACCAGCGATCAGACTGGCTTTCCAGCTTTCAAACCTGGATGTGCAAAAAACCTTTAACGCTTTTAATACAGTCAAGTTCCTGATGCCGATAGGTGAATTCATAACCGGAAAATTAAGTTCGGGACTCACAGTTTACGGAATACTTGGGGAGGAAATGATGCCGGATCTTGGGTCACTCTCAGGTAATGGGATGATCTTGTTAATAGAAGGATTTCTGAGCAAATTCAAGCCTCTGGAAGTTCTTGCGGATAAGCTTAAGATTGAGTCACTGCAGAATATAAGTTTCAAAGATGTAAAACAATATTTTGAATTCGTGAATGGGAAGGTTCTTGTAAAGCCCTTCACGGTTAAGGTAAAAGACATAGACATGGAAATCGGAGGGATGCACGGTTTTGACCAGTCACTTGAATATATTATCAATCTCAAAGTACCGCGCTCCAAACTTGGAACTGGTGCGAACCAGGTGGTTGATGGCCTTGTAGGTGAATTGACCAAAAAAGGAATTCCCGTTAAACTTGGAGAAACAGTAAACCTTAAGGTCAAAATGGGTGGCAGTATTAAAAGTCCAACCCTAAGTTATAATCTCCAGGATGCCACAGAGAGCCTGGCTACGGAAATGAAAGACCTTGTGCGTGATCTGGCCATGGAGCAGAAAGTAAAAGCTGACAGTGCCCTTGGGGTGGCCAAACAGGCGGCAAAGGATTCGCTGGAAGCAATCCGTGAGAAAGCGGTACAGGAGGCGAAGAAAAAAGTGAAGGAACAGATATTTGGCCGGGATAGCACCTCTGCAAAAGATACACTTATGGCCAGAGATACCAGCAGCGGACAGGCTCCGAAAAAAGCTTCAGATGCTGCAAAAGGCCTTATAAAGGACATCCTCAGAAAGAAAAAGCCGGCTGTAGACACAACCCAAAAACAGCAATAGTGCCTTTTTTGGCTTTTCTCCCCTATTTTTGCCCACTCTAAAATTTTTGTTAACAAGTATCTATTATGGACAAATTGTTTTACCTGGTCCCTGCAATGGGTGTCATCGGCTTGCTGTACACCTTTGTGAAGTTTGCATGGGTTTCCAAACAGGATGCTGGCAATGACCGCATGAAAGAGATCAGCACTTATATTGCTGAAGGTGCCATGGCCTTTCTTAAAGCAGAGTGGAAGATCCTCGGTTATTTCGTTGTGATCGTTTCAATCCTGTTAGGCTTCATGGCAAGCCGTAATGAACATTCACACTGGACAATTGCACTGGCATTTATTGTTGGGGCTGTATTCAGTGCCCTGGCCGGTTATATTGGAATGCGCATTGCTACTAAAGCCAATGTACGCACTGCTCAGGCAGCACGTACCAGCCTTTCCAAAGCGCTTAACGTTTCTTTTACAGGAGGTTCGGTTATGGGATTGGGTGTTGCCGGACTGGCAGTATTGGGTCTTGGCGGACTCTTTATTGTGCTGGTTCAGTATTTCGCGCCGGGACTGGGAGCCAATGATAAATTGGTGGCCAAAGCTATTGAGGTGTTGACTGGTTTCTCGTTAGGGGCTGAATCAATTGCACTTTTCGCACGTGTGGGTGGAGGTATTTATACAAAAGCTGCAGACGTTGGTGCTGACCTTGTAGGTAAAGTAGAAGCAGGTATTCCTGAAGATGATCCCCGTAACCCGGCGACCATCGCAGATAACGTGGGTGATAATGTGGGTGATGTTGCAGGTATGGGCGCCGATCTTTTTGGTTCTTATGTTGCAACTGTACTTGCCACCATGGTACTTGGGCAGGAAACGATAGCAACTGATTCATTTGCTGGTTTCTCTCCTATCTTACTTCCCATGCTGATAGCGGGTGTTGGAATTCTCTTCTCAATTGTTGGAACATGGTTTGTCCGCATTTCTGATTCAGCCGGAATCAGTACCGACGCTGTACAGAAAGCATTGAACATGGGAAACTGGGGTTCCATCGTTTTAACTGCAATCGCGTCTTTCTTCCTTGTACAATATATCCTTCCGGATACAACCATGAGTCTTCGCGGGTTTGAGTTCAACCGAATGGATGTTTTTTATGCTATAGTAGTTGGACTGGTGGTAGGAACTTTAATGAGTATCATTACTGAATACTACACGGCTATGGGTAAACGCCCGGTGAAATCTATCATCAGGCAATCAGCAACAGGTCATGCTACCAATGTTATTGGTGGTTTGGCTGTTGGTATGGAATCTACCTTCCTTCCCATACTTGTGCTGGCATCAGGAATCTATGGAGCACATTATTTCGCCGGATTATACGGTGTTGCAATAGCAGCTGCAGGTATGATGGCTACAACAGCAATGCAACTTGCCATCGACGCATTCGGACCTATTGCAGATAACGCGGGTGGTATTGCTGAAATGAGTGAGCTGCCAAAAGAGGTTAGGGAAAAAACAGACGTACTGGATGCAGTTGGAAATACCACTGCAGCAACCGGTAAAGGATTTGCCATCGCTTCTGCCGCCCTTACTGCTCTTGCGCTTTTTGCGGCATTTGTTGGAGTAGCCGGCATCGATGGAATTGATATTTATAAGGCAGATGTACTTGCCTGCCTGTTTGTTGGTGGTATGATTCCTTTCATCTTTTCTTCCCTCGCTATCCGTGCCGTTGGTGAAGCTGCCATGGCAATGGTGGAAGAAGTACGCAGACAGTTCCGTACTATTCCTGGAATTATGGAAGGAACGGGAAAACCGGAATATGATAAATGCGTTGCCATTTCAACCGATGCATCTATTAAGAAAATGATGCTTCCCGGCGCTATTACTATCATCTCTCCTCTTATCATTGGATTTGCATTTGGTCCAGAAGCATTAGGTGGATTTCTTGCTGGTGCTACAGTGAGTGGTGTATTGATGGGAATGTTCCAGAACAATGCCGGTGGTGCATGGGATAATGCGAAAAAATCTTTTGAGAAAGGGGTCGAAATTAATGGTGAGATGTACTACAAAAAATCAGAGCCACATAAAGCATCTGTAACAGGAGACACTGTTGGAGATCCCTTTAAAGATACTTCCGGACCTTCTATGAATATCCTGATCAAGCTTATGAGTATTGTTTCTTTGGTGATAGCACCGACACTGGCCGACCTCCACAATACACGCGGAGAAGCGGTGACCGTTGCCCAGAAGATCGAGAATAAAATGGAAATTCGCGTTGATACAAATGGAAATTCTGATGCAAAAGTTCAGATCAGCGGATCAAATGCGGATGAGGCTTTAAATGGCCTGGTAAAAGCATTACAGCGTGATGGTTTCAGTAAAGACGGCAAACTGGCGGTAGCTTATAAAGGCGGACAACTGGTAGTAAACGGTACTGAGCAATCGGCTGAGGTCGTTAAGAAATATGAAAAATTTCTTGATTTAGAGGAGGAATTATCCTTTTCGATCAATGTAGATGAGAAATAACTCCTACATTTGTTTTAGAAACTAATCAGATCCAAATACCAAAAGTCCCGACGTGTCTACGCCGGGGCTTTTTTGTTTTCTATCCATCTGATTTTTCACTACAATTCTCAATGATCTTTTGCCAGCACTGATCTAGCGATTTCTATTTCATCAGGAAGGATTCCCTGCAAAGCAACGAAACGGTTTTTCGCAACCATAGGCTTTTTGTAGCATTTTATCTTATTTGACTCAATTATATTTGATATATCAACTTTGGTGGTTTCTTTTAGAAAGCAGGCATGTGGAATTTAATTTCTCTTAACTTTTGTTTACGAAAACAATCGTATATTCGAAATCAAATCACCTGCTATGGCTGCAACGAGATACATCAAACCAACTGAAAGTGAGCTGGAAATTCTACAGGTACTATGGGCTAAAGGCCTGGCCAGTGTCCGGGAAGTTCATGAAGAGTTGTCACAAACAAAAGATGTGGGATACACCACTACGCTCAAACTAATGCAGATCATGAATGAAAAAGGATTGGTAAAACGCGATGAATCTGTAAAATCACATATCTACCAGGCTGCTGTTAGTCGTGAAAAGACCCAAAAGCATTTGTTAGGAAAAATGATAGATGGACTCTTTGGTGGTTCACCTACCCAATTAATACTTCAGGCCCTGGGTAACCATAAGGCCTCTGAACAGGAATTGCAGGAGATACAGGATTTATTAAACAACCTTAAAAAGCATTAATATGCCCCATCTGCCCCAGGCATTGTATCTGGAGGCGCTGGGCTGGTCACTTCTGAACAGTTGGTGGCAATTTGGGATTCTGTGGGTATTGTATCTGTTTTTGAAATGGCTCCTACCGCTACGGTCAGCCGCAACCCGCTATAATCTGGCGAGATTACTGCTGGGCATAGGGGTCATATGGTTTGGGGTGGGATTATTACTTACATTAAGCCGGGATGCAATCCCCACTCCTACGATTTCTTTACAAAATGATGAATTGGTTCAAAACTATTTTCTATGGCGGAATAATATTTCGAAAATCCTTCCCTGGTTATCTTTCGCCTATTTGATCTGGCTGGTATTTAGTTGCTTGGGATTGTGGCGATCATTCTACCAGAATGAAATAGTTCGTTCAAAAGGATTGGAAAGAGCACCGGTTGAGTGGCGTTTGTTTCTGCAGGAAATGTGCGGACATATGCATATTCGCCGCTTTGTGGATATTAAAGTCTCTCACCGGATAGATATACCAGTTATAACCGGTTGGCTTAAGCCAATTATATTACTCCCTGTATCTCTTGCCAGCCAACTTACTCCTGACCAAGTTGAAGCCATATTGATTCATGAACTGGCACATATTAAGAGAAACGACTATTTCTGGAATGTTCTGGTAACTATTGCCGGAATGATTTTCTTTTTTAACCCATTTGCAAAGTGCCTTATTGAAATAATCAGGGAAGAAAGAGAACATGCCTGTGATGACTGGGTATTACAATTTCCTTTCATTCCCCATGATTATGCGATCGCTTTATTAAAATTGGAACAGGACCGCAATATCCGTTCTGGTTTACTATTGGGCGCAGGAGGAAATAATAAGCAATTGCTTCTGGCAAGGGTTCAAAGAATGCTTAAATTGCCAATAAAGAATTCAACAAGAAGGACTTACGTATTTATTCAAGTATTATTTCTCGCCATTTTAACGGCGGGATTAAGCATTCAACCCGTTATTAAACCAGCTGATTCATCTTCCACAATTCACAAGATGCCACTGACTATTACAAGCGTCACAAATAATCTTCCTGTAAAACCAGCATTATTGCCAGCTACCATTAATAAAAAATCTTTCTCAGCCCCACCTCGAACATTCATTGCTAAAAAGGGAGAAACAGATCTTCAGGAAAAGATTGAAAAGTCCTTTCCCGGTCACCAACAAATGGAGACCTCTTTTTTTAAAGTACCATTAGTTATTGTTAAGCATACTACTGAAAATGCAAGTATCATCGCAGTAAGAGCCGTTGAACGCATGGAGATCGACTTTACCCTAAGTTCACCACCTGAACCAATTCTTCCAGAGACAATAACCTATGGCGCACGGCTCCCTTATGTTCCGAGGAATAGTTTCCAGGCATTTGACCAAATTGATACCACCACACAATCCAATAGGATCAAGAGTGCCCGCAGCCTCAAACTTCCCGGAAGAGTGATTCATTTTTAAGCTTATTGACTTTGATATCATCCTGCTAACTTTTCATTCGCAGCTGGGCCAGTACAAAACAAAAGATCGAGGATAGACAAGTCCGGGATGAATCCTACCCTGTCCTCAAACACCTGTCTATACCGGATTACTCCATCCTGATTTCCTGATAATCGAGCAAGTGCTGAGGGACGAATATGATTTCTCTCATCCACCATTTCTGCGCCGTTGAAACGCTCCTGCATTTCACCTTTATTATGCAGATCTACCATCGTTAACCCAACCTTTTTACCTAAACATTTCTCCATCCATTCAAAACAGGCAAAGTTCCAATCTATCAAAAACAGAAAAGGTCTTGAGTATAAATCTGCCAATTCGTCGCGGTAATATTCAAAGTAAGGACTTCTGTTATAACATGATATTATGGCTCGTAAATGTTCAGTAGGCCATCTGCCAGATACAATCTTCAAGTCGCGATATAGTTGCTTTTCATTTCGGGAATCACTTACCGGTATAGACAGCGAAAGCCTTCCATCAGCTCCGGCAAGCCACAATCGGTTACGAAAGCTCATTTTGGAATGAGACTCATATAAATGAATTATGACATCTTTATAATTATATACATTTATATACCAATTAACACTTGCAAAATACTGTAAATCAGTTATTAATACTCTTGAATTACTCATGGTCGTCATACATTTTTAAAATAGCACATATTTATCTGAATAATTGAATATTTCCCTTTAAAAAAGAACTTAAAATAAATTGATTTATGCTATTATTATTTGTTAATCAATTAAATGAACATAAAACTTAAATACTAAATTTTATAGTTACTGAATATTTACTTTAAAAGGGAGATACTTAGTGTGCTTCCCAAAATTATTGGCGTTAAAGATAGTCCAATATTACAAATTGAATTTGCTGATAATTGACCTTTCCCCTATTTTGCTGGTATTATGATCAAACAGAAACGTACTCGCTTAAAATGGCTTAAATTGATAATGCTAGCACTCCCTATTCTGGTAATGGTAGGTTGCCGGCAACCCCAGATACCCGAATACCAGGCTTTTGAGAACTTCAGGATCAATTCAATGGGATTAAAGGAATCTGTCGTTTCGGCAGACCTTAAGTATTATAATCCAAATGATTTTGCCCTTCAACTTAAAGGAGCTGATTTGGGTGTTACGCTAAATGATAAAGCTGTAGGGAGAAGTGTTTTGGATACGCTAATTATAATACCCAGGAAAGACACCTTTTTATTGCCCGTTAAAATGAAGGTGGATATGAAACAGCTATTCAATAATGCACTTGCATTATTAATGAATTCGGAGATTGACGTTAAAGTAAATGGAACAGTTAAATTGGGGAAGTCGGGGGTGTTTTTTAATATGCCCGTTAACTATTCGGGTAAGCAGCAGGTACAATGGTGATGTGGAGGGATGGAGAGATGGAGGGATGGAGGCAACCTTATCGCAGGTTACCAGCATTAAAAAAGCTACCGAATGCGGTAGCTTTTTTAGTATGATTTATCAATGCCTATTGATTATTGCCTGTTGTCCATTGCGATTTATTGCTTCATCCCTCCCCCGTCTTCCGGTTTTTTACAACACTTCGGGAGCTTTTTATAGCTCTCCTCATTGGCTGTAACATC
The DNA here is from genome assembly GCF_000814325.1 of Flavihumibacter sp. ZG627. Classification (GTDB taxonomy): domain Bacteria; phylum Bacteroidota; class Bacteroidia; order Chitinophagales; family Chitinophagaceae; genus Flavihumibacter. Next base: position 63,396 of record NZ_JPHF01000005.1, read on the forward strand.
ATCGGCATCATAACCAACATTGGCAATGGCCGTTTTAATGTTTTCGACATTGGTACGATCGGTATAAAAGCTCACCTTAGCCTGTTTGCGCTTATAGTCAACTGTTGCTTTGGTGACCCCATCTTCCCTCAACAGGAAGGATTCTATTTTCTTTTTACAACTCTCACACTGAACCGTAGGTGTACTTATGGTCACTGTCTGAAGGGCTTTTTTCGCCTGGGCCATACCTGTGCCCCCAATGGCAAATAGGGCCAGAACCAACATAAAAATCTTCTTCATTAAAATTATTTTGAGCTAATTTACTAAACTCCTGCCCAGCTGGCCGGGTCTTCGCGCCAATTTAACAATATGGGTTCTAAAGATGCACTAATTATTCCCTTCTCCAATGCAAGTTGTATAAGATTGCTGTAGTTGGTAAGTGAACGGTAAGGTACACCTGAAGCCTGAAAAGCCTTGTCAGCCACAGCAAATCCATATGTGAAGATAGAAACCATACCTACCACCTCTATGTTAGCTTGCCGCAATACATCCACTACTTGCAGACTGCTCTTTCCTGTAGATATAAGGTCTTCAATGACTACAACCTTCTGACCTGGCTCATAATATCCTTCAATTTGGTTACCGAGACCATGCTCTTTGGGTTTAGGCCGTACATAGATATAGGGAAGCTTTAACTGATCGGCTGCCATTGCCCCCCAGGCTATCCCTGCGGTGGCTACTCCGGCCAGCATATCGGCCTCAGGGAAAGACTCAAAAATGATATTGCACATTTCGGATTTAATGAAATCACGCACATAGGGAAAGGATAGAACCCGCCGGTTATCACAATAAATAGGACTTTTCCAGCCGCTGGCCCAGGTAAATGGATTGTCGGGACTCAACTTCACTGCGTTACACTGTAACAACTTCTCAGCAACAGCTTTTTCGTTTGACTTCATAGTATCTTTATTTTTAAACCGCCGCAAAAATACCCATAGCCTTTATGTACATCAAAATCTATTTTGGCGAAAAGCCTCTTTTCTTATGTGATGAGATTACCCCTGACCTGGAGCCTTATCTCCACCATGATGATGCAGTTTTCATTGACGAATTTTCTACTCCGGCGTTAAAATCGATGATTTATGAAATGGATCTCCCACATATTCATGCAGGTATATTAAAACATAATGACCTGAAAGCGCTGAAAATGGCATTCTGGAAAAAATTCACGCTTATCAAAGCTGGAGGTGGAGCAGTGTGGGGCGAAGATGGTGCACTGTTATTTATTTTCAGACGGGGTAAATGGGATCTGCCAAAAGGCAAACTGGATGAAGGAGAAACAATTGAACAATGTGCCATCCGTGAGGTGGAAGAAGAAACAGGACTTCAATATCCTGTTATAACTAAGCCTTTAATCACTACCTATCATACTTATTATGAAAGTGGTAAGCATATTCTGAAGGAATCTTTCTGGTTTGAAATGAAAGTGGATGGGAAACAGGTACTCAACCCCCAAACAGAAGAAGATATCCATGCCATCAAATGGTTAATGCCCTCCGGTTGGAAAGACATCATGGAGAATACTTTCCCAAGTATCAGGGATGTTCTGGCTGAATTGAAGAAGGGGTAATAGAGTCCCGATCTTTCCTTTTAAGAATTGTTACCGTTATTCTGCTTATGCATATCAGTTTGCCTTGCTCGTCTTCAATGCGGATTTCCCAAACCTGGCTAGTTGCACCGCGGTGCAGGGCTCTTGTGGTACCAATTACATACCCTGACCTTGCACTTTTTACATGATTTGCATTGATCTCCATTCCAACAGCAATGAACTTTGAACTGTCCACACTCATCGCTGCTCCAACACTACCCAATGTTTCGGCAAGGGCCACAGATGCTCCTCCATGGAGGAGGCCATAAGGTTGCCTGGTACGATGATCAACAGGCATACGTGCACTGATATAATCCGGACCTACTTCAATCCATTCTATACCAAGGTGATCGCCCATTGTGTCTGTCGATAATAAGCGTAGCTGCTCGATGTTGAGCCCGGGATCGAACCAAATAACGGACATGATTAGCTGCTTTTTTGTAAACTATTAAATACAACATCGGGAATGAATGGTGAGGCGTCGCCATTATTACGAATAATATCGCGTACAATGGTAGAGGCCACAGATGTGTATTTAGGCTCACCGGTGAGGAAGATAGTTTCAATTTTTTTGTCCATAGTACGATTTGCATCTGCAATCGTCTTCTCATATTCAAAATCACTCACATAACGGATCCCTCTCAGTATGAACTGTGCACCAATATCCTGGCAGAATTTTATTGTAAGTCCCTCATAAATAGCTCCTTCAACCTGTGGTTCTCCTTTGAATATTTCTCTGATCCAGAGTAACCGTTGTTCGGGTGAAAACATAGGTGCTTTGGCTGCATTAAGTCCAATGCCGATGATAATCCTGTCAAATAATGGAAGCGCCCTCGTAACGATGTCCACATGACCAAGGGTGATAGGATCAAATGTGCCGGGAAACAAGCAAATACGCTCCATAATCAGAATTTGTGTAAATAAATTTTTGAATGCTACAATTCTTTACGACTCACCTCTGCCTGCCAACAGGTATAAAACTGCCATACGGACGGCTACACCATTTTCCACTTGTTGCAGAATCAGGCTATGATGGCTATCAGCCACATCACTGTCCAGTTCAACTCCGCGATTAATAGGACCTGGGTGCATTATCAGTATCTCCTTGTTAAGGTTATCGAGCATGCTTTTTTTAACGCCATAGGCCAGATTATATTCACGTAGGGATGAGAACAACACCTGGTTCTGTCGTTCCAGTTGTATCCTCAGCACGTTGGCAACATCACACCACTCCAATGCTTTTTTCAGGTTGTACTCTACCTTAACATCAAAAGCCTCTGCCATATGTTTGGGGATCAGTGTGGGAGGACCGGCTACCATAACCTCGGCTCCCATTTTTTTAAGAAGGTAGATATTACTGAGGGCAACCCTTGAATGCATAATATCTCCAATTATGGCAATCTTACTACCTTCCAGAGTGCCTAGTTTTTCACGGATTGAAAATGCATCAAGGAGTGCCTGTGTGGGGTGTTCATTGATACCATCTCCTGCATTTACAATGGCGGCCGGAATATGTTTAGCAAGAAAATGAGGGGCACCGCTGGCACTATGGCGCATAACAACCATATCAACTTTCATGCTTAGGATATTGTTAACCGTGTCTAACAAGGTTTCGCCCTTAGAAACTGAAGAGCCACTGGATGAAAAATTGATGGTATCGGCGCTAAGCCTTTTTTCGGCAAGCTCAAAGGATATCCTTGTTCGGGTGGAGTTCTCATAAAAAAGATTGACTATTGTAACATCCCGAAGTGAGGGTACTTTCTTGATAGGTCTCTGTAATACTTCCTTGAACTGTGTGGCAGTGTCTAAAATAGTCTGGATATCCTGCGGTAGAAGGTCTCTAATGCCAAGAAGATGTTTTGTACTAAGTTGCATTAGGGTGCAAAGTTAATTGTTACAGTAATACCACTTCATCCTTTCCTTCATTTTCCTGCCAGCAGACTTTAACTTTCTGCGAAATGATAGAATCTATGGCTTTACCGGAGTAGTCGGGTTGGATAGGTAACTCTCTGCTGAAGCGCCTGTCGATAAGTACACAGAGCTCAACTTTACGGGGACGGCCAAAATCTAGGAGTGCATCCATGCCTGCCCTGATAGTGCGGCCTGTATATAAAACGTCATCAATAAGAACCACATTTTTTCCCTCAATGGAAAATGGGATATCGGTTTGATTTGCAATATGAAGCTCGTTTCTGACATCATCACGGTAGAAGGTTATATCCAGAATTCCATATTCCAAACTGGTACCGGGAGCAATGGCTCTGATCTCTTTAGCAATACGATTGCTGAACCATACCCCACGGGGCTGGATGCCTATTATGCAGGTATTACTGAGGTCATCATTATTTTCGAGAATCTGGTGACTAAGCCGCTTGATGGTTATGGCAAGCTGCTGATCACTTAGTATGGTTTTCAATTCGTCAAATTTCAGCTAAATTAATGTATCGTCAATTTAAATAAAAAAGGACCGCAAGCGGCTCTTTAAAAAAATATCCGGAAAATTTCATAACCGTATTATTGGGCCCTTCCATCTAGACTGAAATTATAACCTAATCGCAATCCAAAATGATTTAACTCATCTCCATCTTTTGAAGCACTCTGATATCTAAAGCCAATATCAAATGCCTGGTTTATCACAGAACCCAATCCCACTGCCCATGTGAATGCAGATTCAGAATCCGATTCACTTTCACCTATAAATTCCATTCTGAAATTATAGATACCCAAGCCTGATTGAGGCTCCACATAAAAACTATTAAAATTCTGGCGATATCCTGCCAGTAAAGGAATAATGGTGAAATTTCCATCTACTTCAAAATCATCATTCCAGCCCAACGATGTGTATCCTGACGTGAATGTAACCTGGCCGTTGGTGCCCACACCAAGTAATCCTTTGACATAGCCGCCGAATCCGGTATTTACTCCATCTTTAAAATCTCCTGTAGGAAACGCAATATCGGCCCCGATTCCAAGCTGATTATGGCCTTTCTGAGAAAATTAAGGAACGGCAGAAATGGTAATAGCAGATTATCAACAGCTTTTCATACGTGTTGGATTAAGGCTTATATGTTTAAATTACCATATGAATATACGAATTACATTGAATAATAAACGCATGTATAAGCTAGTTAATTGTCTGTTGGTTTGATTGTGTCTATGGCATTACTGAAAACATATTATCAGAATTTTCACAATAAAAAAAGAGGCTCATCAAAAATGATGAGCCTCCCCTTGCCAATAAAATATTCAGATTCTATAGATGAATTTGGAATCCAACTCCCAGACCAAACATATTTGTTCTTCCATCAATATCTTTAATCTTAGTGGAATTATAAAACGCTTTAATTTCCAAGGCTGTATTATCCGTTAGGAATATCGCAGGTCCAGCGGAAATAGTAAAACCGTTATAATCAGTTTTTTCCTCATCACCCTCACTCTCCTCTTTGGTTGAACCAAAACCATATGATGCATCACCGAACAATTTAATATTATCGGAAAGCGGCAAGAAATAATAGCGGATGAAAGGTGAAATTGATGTAGAAGTTGACGTTGCTTCAAATTCGTTAAATTTCACTTTTGTACTCCCTATTTCAACTCGAATACCTCCGGCGAGATTATCAATAAAGAAATAACCAACGTTAGGATTAAATGCAAGTGTTGTAGTTTTAATATCAAACTCAGATGTTTTGGCCGACGCAAATTGTGCATCGCCACCAATCATCAACCTGCCAGTTTCAGTCTGGGCAAAAGCAAATGATGATACGAGAAAGAAACATGTGGTAAAGGTTATTAGTTTTTTCATTTGAAATGTTTTAATGCGGCATTGAACGCTAGAAATCATTTGTTTATTTCGTTTTTTTTTTAAAAAAAACGATCTCGATAAGTATTTGATAGATTTTTCTTCAATTCTCCAGTCCTTATGTCCTTTGTTATAATTCAAATGGCAAAAAAGCTGGCATAGCAATTTATAAACTCATTCACCATTACAAGTTGTAAGTAAGGATATGGCAAAATTTGGTACTCGGTGCCATTACGGCTTCTAATAATGTGGCGTCAATTGTAGTAGCCATCTTCGGAATTGATTCTGTAAAATCAGGTTTATTTCGTTCTGATTTAACCTTCAATCTCAAAGAAAAAAAAGCCCCTCATTTCTGAGAAGGCTTCTTATAATGTAAAAATTTATTAGAAATTAGGATTCCTGCAGGAATGGGTACCCGAAATCTATTGGTGGATTAAATGTTTCTTTGATAGTTCTCGCACTCAGCCATCTATAAAGGTTCAGCATTGAACCAGCCTTGTCATTTGTACCACTTGCACGAGCACCTCCGAAAGGTTGCTGACCTACAACTGCTCCTGTTGGCTTGTCATTTATATAGAAATTACCAGCAGCGTTTCGAAGTTTGCTGGTAGCGAGTTCAACTGCACTGCGATCAACCGCAATTATTGATCCGGTTAACGCATACGGGGATGTACTGTCTACCAGGTCAAGTGCTTTTTCAAATTGGTTGGCATCATACACATAGATTGTCAGAACTGGTCCGAACAATTCTTCGCACATGGTAACATATCTGGGATCTTTAACCTCAATAACTGTTGGTTCAATATAAAATCCTTTTTTCTTATCGCAGTTTCCACCTACCAGGATCTTCGCTTTTCTATCTTTCCGGGCATTATCAATATACTTCTTAAGTTTATCGTAGCTTTTCTCATCAATAACTGCATTCACAAAATTGGTGAAATCTTCCACGGTTCCCATCTTCATACGAGATACCTGATCAATAAGTTTTTTCTTAACTGCTTCTGCAATATTGGAAGGGATATATGCCCTTGATGCTGCTGAACATTTCTGTCCCTGGTATTCAAATGCCCCACGGGCAAGTGCTGTTGCAACAACATCAGGATCTGCACTTCTATGTGCGATAACGAAATCTTTACCACCGGTTTCCCCAACTATTCTGGGGTAGCTTTTATACTTTGGCATATTAGCTCCAATTGTTGCCCACATATGATTGAATACTCCCGTAGATCCGGTGAAATGTACGCCTGCAAAATCTGGATGATTGAAACATGCTTCACCAATAGTAGGCCCATCAACATAAACAAGGTTGATAACACCGTCGGGCAGCCCTGCTTCCAGGAGAATGCGCATAAACATTTGGGCAGAATAAATCTGTGTATTGGCAGGTTTCCAAACAATTGTATTACCGCACATAGCTGCGGAGGTAGGCAGGTTGCCTCCAATAGCTGTGAAATTGAAAGGGGTAACTGCCAGTACGAATCCTTCCAGTGGTCGCCATTCCATACGGTTATGCATACCTGCTCCGCTAATCGGCTGTTGCTTATAAATTTCACTTAGGAAATGAACATTGAAACGAAGAAAGTCAATGATCTCGCATGCACTGTCAATCTCTGCCTGGTAAACATTTTTGCTTTGTCCAAGCATAGTTGTACCGTTCAGATATGGGCGATATTTTGTGGCGATCAGGTCAGCGGCTTTAAGAAATATTGCGGCACGTTCTTCCCAACTCATTACAGACCAGGATGCTTTTGCTTTTAGCGCTGCATCAATCGCTTGCTGCACATGTTTCTTTTCTCCGGCATGAAAATAACCAAGAACATGATTTCTTTCATGAGGAGGATGGATACTTACTTTATTTCCGGTACGCACTGCTCTACCTCCAATGTACATTGGTATATCCGCTTCTTTTTTCTTAAGCTCAGCCAGCACTTTTTTAAGTGTTGCTTTCTCAGGTGAACCGGGAGCATAATTTAATACCGGCTCATTGGCGGGCATAGGATATGAGAAATAACCTAAACTCATGTTAGATTTTTTTATTTGTTAATTAGAAGGTACTTCGTCAGCCTGGCTCATCAGATAAGCTTTAATAAAACCATCCAGTTCCCCATCCATAACCGGTTGAACGTTACCCACTTCAAAATCTGTTCTGTGGTCTTTAATCATTTTATAGGGATGGAATACATAACTCCTGATCTGGCTACCCCACTCGATTTTTTTCTTGGTAGAGTTGGTTGCATTCTTAGCTTCTTCCCGCCTGCGTAGTTCTTCCTCATAAAGGCGGCTTTTCAACATCTGCATTGCTTTTTCGCGGTTACCCAGTTGGGTACGCTCCGTTTGGCAGATAACCACAATACCAGTGGGAATATGCGTTAGCATCACTTTTGTTTCAACCTTGTTTACATTCTGTCCACCTGCACCCCCACTCCGGGCCGTTTCCATTTTTACCTCACTATCCTTTATTTCTATCTCAATGGTATCATCTACCAGCGGATAAACAAAAACTGAAGCAAATGATGTATGCCTCCGTGCATTGGAATCAAAAGGGGAAATACGAACGAGACGATGTACGCCACTTTCTCCTTTGAGGAATCCATAAGCAAAGGGACCATCAAACTGAAAGGTTGCACTTTTAATACCAGCCCCATCACCATCCTGCCAATCGAGTTCAGTAACTGTCCAGCCCTGTTTTTCACCGTACATTCTGTACATGCGTGAAAGTATCTGGGCCCAGTCCTGGCTTTCTGTTCCTCCTGCCCCACTATTGATCTGAACAACAGCAGGCAATTCATCTTCAGGTTGGTTTAGTGAGCTCTTGAATTCAGCCTCTTCAATCATCTCCTGAGCCTTGTCATAAGCCTCTTTCACTTCCTCTTCAGATGTTTCACCAGCTTTCCAGAAATCATGCAGGATAGCAAAATCTTCCACGGCCGTATCAACATTGTTGAACAGTCCGAGCCAGTATTCCTGAACCTTAATCTCTTTTAATATGGCTGTGGCCCGCTGGTTATCATCCCAGAAGCCGGAGGCCAGGGTTAGTTGTTTGTCTTGCTGGAGTTTGTCGTTTCTGTTAGCGACGTCAAAGAAACCTCCTTAGAACCGAAACCCGCTCCCGTAATGTTTTCAAATTTTCTTGTGTCATAGAGGTTGCAAATATATTGTGAAAAGACCTATTTTCATGGCATCAAATGTTAACACTATGAAGAAACTCTCCATCCTTATCACCACTTTGCTGGTGCTGGCCTTTGCTCCGGTTATGTTTGCAGTGGCAACTGAACCCCTAAAGACTTCTACAGAAAAACCGGTCACCAATCCCGACCTGGCTGCCCAGGCCGAATTGGAAAAAGCAGTTGCAGAATTTAACGGACTGAATAAAAAAGAAAAAAAGAGCCGTTTCAAGGAAGTCAAAAAAATGATAAAAGATCTTAAGGCTGATAAAAAAGCCGGGCGGTTAATGGATGCCGACACCAACCTGATTTTGTTAGCTATCCTGGCAATTCTACTTCCACCTCTGGCTATTTACCTGAAAGAAAGAGCCCTGACCTGGAAGTTTTGGGTGAGTCTGATTTTAATCCTGCCGATCTTCTTTGGTGGCTGGTATCTATGGCTAGCCGCGGTTATTCTCGCGCTTCTTGTTGTTTTTGATGCAATCTGACAACTTCATAATTCAGGGAGTGGTAACCACCGCTCCCTTTTTTATTTCCTTCCTGCGTTAAGGCTTTCCTAAAGGTTTAGGAATTAACATATACTGTAATACAGTAAGTGTTGGCCTTCGTAAATTGCACTGTTTATCATTAAAGTCACTATGAAGCGATTGAATTTATACCTAGGATTAGTGCTTCTCTCCCTTTCGCAACTGCTCCCGGGTTGTGCACAGAAAGAAAACCCAAATAAAAGCATGAGTAATGATGTCGCCTATGCCGGTTACAGGCCCGGTACTGATACTGCCACCCTTGGTGCAGGATGTTTCTGGTGTGTGGAAGCATTATTCCAGCAATTAGATGGTGTTCATAAAGTGACTTCTGGTTATTCAGGAGGCCATGTGAAGAACCCAACTTACGAGCAGGTATGTGCAAAGAATACAGGTCATGCAGAGGTTATACAGATCGTATTTGATCCTGCTATAATTACGTTTGATGAACTTCTGGAAGTTTTCTGGCAAACACATGATCCCACCACACTTAACAAGCAGGGTAATGATGTTGGCCCCCAATATCGGAGTGCTGTATTTTATCACAATGAGGCGCAGAAAGAAAAAGCATTATATTATAAGGACCAGCTGAATAAAAGCGGTGCATGGAAGGATCCAATTGTCACAGAAATAGCGCCTTTTACAGGATTCTACGTAGCAGAAGCGGAACACCAGAATTATTATTTAAACAATGGCGCCCAGCCCTATTGTTATTTTGTTATTCGTCCTAAAGTGGAAAAATTTGAAAAGGTATTCCGCGATAAATTGAAACGCACAAACCAGGCTCAAACGAAGAAACAATAGGAAAAAGCTTCTATTGTTTATTTAACCTTATTATTCCCACCGCATTCATAAGTTTCATTACTATGTAAGTTGGGTCCATCTCAAACCATTTACGCGCAAAGTTTGGATTGGTGCCCTGCTTGTGATGATTGTTCTGAAACAATTCTCCGAGCAGAAATATTCCCCATGGCTCGGAGTTTTTTGAATGGTCGCCATTCTCATAATTCGCATATCCATATTTGTGACCACACCAATTAACTATTGCACCCTGTATTGGACCCATCAGGAAATGTATTGGCAACAACAGGAACCACCAAAAACTTGGTGCGAAAAATACATATACCAGCGTATAAATTATCCCGAAACTCAATCGCACTATCCAATGATCTGCAAAGCGATCAAGCTTTTCCCAAACAGGAAGGTATTCTTTAGTGAATTGCTCTTCCGGCATATTTGTGCGCGTCACGAAACTATTATAGATATTCCGTGTATGCATCATCATCCCCCATACATCTTTGAAAAAATGCGGACTATGAGGATCTTTCTCTGTATCACTATAAACATGATGCATTCGATGCATAACACCATAAGCCCGGGGAACAAGATATGATGAACCCTGTGTGATCCATGTACCCAGATAAAATATTTTCTCCCAGGTTTTACTTGTAGTATACATCTGGTGGGAACCATATCGATGCAGGAAAAAAGTGTGGAAAAACAAAGAGAGGAACCAATGTGTAAAGAAGAAAATGAGAATAACTGCCATACTGCACTATTAAAGACAAAAATTAAGGTGCAAAGTTACAACATTAAAATAAATTTATCGAGTTAAAACTGTAGTCCGGAGCTCTAAAAGATTAAGTGCATTTGGATAAAATCCTGATACTCCGGGTTGTACTAACCGAATTACCTCATCATACCATAAAGGAACTACAGGCGCATCATTTATTAATATAGCATCCATTTCCTGGTATAAAGTATATCTACTACTATCATTTGGTTCCTGCAGCGCTTTTTCATATAATTGGTCATACTCTTTATTCTTATACCGCGTATAATTTGGTGGGGCTGGATTCCTTGAATAAAATACACTGAGATAATTTTCTGCATCAGGATAATCTGCGATCCAGCTGCCGCGAAAAAAAAACGCCGTCCCCTGTGCAGTTTGTTCAAGTAAGAGGCTTTTCTGTACCACTTCCACTTTGACAATAATACCAATCTCTTCGAGCTCACGGGCTATATAACTTGCAAGGTCTGCATATATTGGAATTGTTAACAGGGTGATGGAAGGCATTTCCTTACCATTGGTGAACCCAGCCTTTCGTATCAATTCTTTTGAGCGCTCCGGATCATATGAATATCCCTTTACCTTTTCCGCATTAAAGGAAGGTAAACCAGCAGGTATAAATCCACTTTCCGCGGCGATACCAATTGAATTACGCAGATAGAGCATCATTTTTTTTCGGTCAAATCCGTGGTTGATTGCCTGCCTTATTTCGCGGAATCGCAATGGAGAATTTTTTACAGCAGGGTTTGCGCTCTCAACAAGGATACCAAGATATTCTGTATTAAGGTATGGATACTTTGAAAGGATAATTCTCCCCTTCCATTCTTCTCGCAATTGTCCGCGCTTGTTCAGAACCTCATCTTTAAAAGAGGGATCAATATCATTTATAAAATGCAATTTTTTCTGTCTGAACAGAAGAAATTCAGTTGCTTTACTATCATAAAAGCTAACCTTGATGCCAGCAAGATAAGGCAGTCTATTTCCGACACTGTCAATTTCAAAATAGTTCTCGTGTTTTCGCATTATGAGCGACTGTCCTTCTTCCAAAGCTATGAACCGGAAGGGTCCCGATCCAACAGGGTGGTCGCGGAATTTATTACCATAATGTAAAACAGCTTCCTCTGGAATAATTGAACAATATTGCATGCTTAGTATACCCAGAATTGGAGGAAAGGGACGGATCAGTTCAAGCTGAAATACTGAATCATTTAAAGCCCTGAAACCATTCTTTCTCTTCACGCGATCATTGAATATCCATGCCCCACTGCTTGAGGTTACCGGGTCCATAATCCTTTTGAGACTGTATACGACATCCTCTGCAACTAGTTTCCGGCCTTTGCTTTTGGGGAAGCAATCATTATCATGGAAGAAAACATCAGTTCGGAGGTAAAAAGTATATGTAAGACCATCTTCAGAAATCTCCCAATGGCTGGCTACTGAAGGTTTTATTTTCAATGCTGAATCTACCTCTACCAATGTGCTGTATAATTGGTGGACAGCCCACATGATACTTTGATTCTTAGAAAACGCCGGATCTAAGGAAGCAATTCCCGATGATTCATTATACAGAAAAAAACCTTCTTCCTGCTTCTCGGTACTACTGCAGGAAACCAGGAAAACAAACAATCCAACGAACAACAGAATTAAACAGTTATGTTTATTTTGCATCTATGCAACTTACATCAATCGCCAGATCATTTATCACATCCCTTATTACATTTTCTATTGCATTGGCTGCTACAGCCCAGATCGGAACAGGGAACGCCATTCCAACAAGGCAGGATAGTCTTCGAGGCAGTATTAATAATGAACGTTCATGGTGGGATGTAACACGCTATGATATCAGTGTTACGCCCAACTTTGCCGGCAAGACCATCAATGGTAAGGTAATCATGAAATTTACAGTCAAAGAAATAGGGAATATGATGCAGATAGACCTGCAGCACCCCATGCAACTAAATGAGGCTGTTCTAAATGGAAAGGAATTGAAGTTCAACAGAGAGGGAAATGTATATCATGTCAACATAAACGAGGTCCTGGAAAGGGGTTCTTTACAATCTATCAGTTTATCATTTTCTGGAATACCTACTGAGGCTATCAGGCCTCCCTGGGATGGTGGATGGATCTGGCGCAAAGACAGTCGTGGTAATCCCTGGATGAGTGTTGCCTGCCAGGGAATAGGCGCAAGTGTTTGGTACCCCTGCAAAGACCATCAGTCTGATGAACCTGAAAAGGGTGCATCACTTGCTATTACTGTACCTCCCGGGCTCACAGGGGTGGGTAATGGCAGATTGCTCAAAACTGACTCCATGCCCGATGGTAGCAGCACCTGGTACTGGGAAGTGACTAATCCCATTAATAATTATAATATCATTCCATATATAGGAAAATACGTTCACTGGAGTGAAAAACATGAAGGGGAGAAAGGAATTCTCGATCTAGACTATTGGGTGCTTGAGGAAAACCTTGATAGCGCAAAAAAGCAATTCAGCCAGGTACATCCAATGATGACATGTTTTGAAAGCTGGTTTGGTGCCTATCCATTCTATGAAGATGGTTATAAGTTGGTTGAATCACCACATCTGGGAATGGAACACCAGAGTGCTGTTGCTTATGGTAATAAATTTAAGAATGGCTATCTGGGACGCGATCTTTCAGGATCAGGCTGGGGATTGAAATGGGATTTTATCATAATCCATGAAACTGGCCACGAATGGTTTGGCAACAATATCACTACAAATGATATTGCAGATATGTGGGTGCATGAAAGTTTTACCAATTATAGTGAAACCCTTTACACTGAATGCCAGTATGGAAAAGAGGCAGGAAATGATTACCTGGTGGGCATCCGCAAAAATATTAAGAATGATATCCCAATTATAGGAGCTTATGGAGTAAACAGGGAAGGAAGTGGCGATATGTATTATAAAGGATCCAATATGATCCATAATATCAGGCAGGTGATCAATGATGATCAGAAATTCAGGTCATTGCTGCGCGATATGAATAAGAAATTTTACCACCAGACAGTCAGTTCTTCAGTATTGGAAAAATATATTAGTGATTATTGTGGAAGAGACTTGTCGAAAATTTTTGACCAGTATCTGAGAACAACACAGGTTCCGCAACTTACTTACAAACCCAAAGGCAAAAAAATGCTTTACCGATGGGAAAACACAGTTCCTGGATTTGAAATGCCTGTTAAAGTGTTTCTTGATGGTAAGGAAACCTGGTTATCAGCAACTACATCCTGGAAAAAGAAAAAGGGAAATCCGGCTACCCTCAAGGCAGACAGGAATTTTTATATTACCCTGAAAAAAAGTTAATCGGTTTTTATGGCTAATTTATAATCTTCCTGCACCAATAAATCTGCGCCTGAAATAATCTTCGTTAAGATCACTTATTATTACACCACTTGACGTTGATGCATGAACGAATTTGTTGTTAGTAAGATAAACGCCTACATGAGAAACACCACCGCTTGTATTAAAGAAGACAAGGTCACCTTGCTGCAGGTATTCAACCGGAATTTTCTGACTCCGCTCGAATTGCTCTCGCGAAGTCCTCGGCAGTGTTTTGCCATACACAGAATTGGCTAAATTGCAGGTAAACCCTGAGCAATCAATACCACTTCGGGTAGAACCACCATACCGGTACCTTGTTCCATACCATTGCTCGATAAATTGAAGCAGTGATAAATTGTTGAGATTCTCAACCGTTTCATTTAACATCACTGCGTATTTAAACTGAAGTTCAGTACTGCTTTCAATATTGGTATATAAACCAGAAGTATTTTTGGATGATGGCCCATTAAGCATCCCGGTATTAGCCTCATTACCACTTCCAGGTGCTTCGGCCCCCGGCGTCATATTAATTGATTCGATAAATCTGGGAGTTGAGTGCCTGGTACGCTTCACTGTAGAAGAAACCCTGCCATCTGCATTTTTTGAAATGCCGCAGGCAGATGCAGTTATGCATACTGCCAGAACATATATGATTTTCTTAAAGGATATCTGTTTTGCCATGGGATGAATTGGTGCAAAAATAACGCTTTTTGATTTTATGGCCGAAAGGGGAAAATTTGTTACTTGCAGGTCTATGTCCAGCTTCTCACATCTTCATTGTCATACGCAATATTCGCTGCTAGACGGTGCAGCTTCTATACAGTCACTATATAAAAAAGCGGTTAACGATAAAATGCCCGCTATTGCCATTACCGATCATGGTAATATGTTTGGTGCATTTGAATTTGTTGCGGAAGCGTATAAGCATAAGGGAGAGGATGGGAATCCACTTGTGAAACCCGTGGTAGGATGCGAATTCTACGTGGTAAAGGACAGGCATCGAAAAACTTTTACTAAGGAACAGAAAGACCAGCGATTTCACCAGGTATTACTTGCAAAAAATGCAGTTGGTTACCAGAATTTGATAAAACTGACATCTCTGGGTTTTACAGAGGGGATGTATAGTAAATACCCTCGTATCGATAAGGAACTTATAGAAAAATATCATGAAGGTCTAATAGCAACAACCTGTTGTATCGGAGCATATGTTCCGCAAACAATATTAAATGAAGGTGAAGATGCTGCGGAGAAAGAGTTCAAATGGTGGCTTGAAATGTTTGGGGAAGATTATTTCATAGAACTGCAGCGTCATGCAATGAAGGAGCAGGAAATCATCAACCAGAGCCTGCTGAAGTTTGCAAAAAAATACGGGGTGCCCGTGATTGCTACCAACGACAGTCACTATACAGATAAAGATGACGCAAACGCACACGATATTCTTCTCTGTATCAATACAGGTGAAAAACAGAGCACGCCGGGTTTTGACGATTTCGTGAATGATGATGCCAATATCCGGAACAGGCGATTCAAATTTCCCAACGACCAGTTTTATTTCAAGAGCACCGATGAGATGAAAAAGCTCTTCAGCGATGTTCCGGAAGCAATTGACAATACCAACATGATCGTGGATCGGGTGCAATTGCTTAACCTGAAAAAAGATATCCTCCTCCCTGCCTTTCCCATTCCAAAAGAATTTCAGGTGCATGGAGATTCCAACCTCAATCAGTGGGAGTTTCTGCGTCACCTGACATATGAAGGGGCACGGAACCGCTACAACGACCTTACTCCTGATATCCAGGAGCGGCTTGACTTTGAATTGTTCACCATCAAAACAATGGGGTTTGCCGGGTACTTCCTCATCGTGAGTGACTTTATACGCGCCGGACGTGAGTTGGGCGTATTTGTTGGTCCGGGCCGGGGATCGGCAGCGGGTTCGGCAGTAGCTTATTGTATAGGTATAACTAATATCGATCCGATTAAATACAACCTTCTTTTCGAGCGTTTCCTGAATCCCGATCGAAAAAGCATGCCAGATATTGATACTGATTTTGATGATGATGGCCGGCAGAAGGTTATCGATTACGTTGTTCAGAAATATGGTAAGAACCAGGTGGCTCAAATCGTTACCTATGGTACTATGGCCGCCAAAATGAGTATAAAGGACGTGGCTCGGGTTCTTGACCTGCCTCTTTCCGAATCAAATGCGCTCGCCAAGATGGTACCTGATAAACCCGGAATCGAACTTCGCCGGGTCTTGAAAGCTCCTCTAACAGTAAAAGATGGTCCAAAATCATTAGAGGAAAAAGAGCAACTTCAGTCGGAGGACCTTGATAATGTGAAAAAATTGCGGGAGATCTACAATGGTACCGATATCCGCTCACACGTTCTCAAAGAAGCAGAACGCTTAGAAGGCTCAGTTAGGAACACGGGCTTACATGCGGCAGGAATTATCATCGCACCAGATGACCTGATGAATATTATTCCGGTTTGCACCGCAAAGGATTCGGAATTGCTGGTAACGCAGATAGAAGGTAGCATCATTGAGGATGCAGGTGTTATCAAGATGGACTTCCTTGGGTTGAAAACCCTAACCATCATCAAAAATGCTCTTGCATTGATCAAGGCCAACCACGGTGTAGAGATCGAGATTGATGAAATTCCGCTGGATGATCTGAAGACATTTGAATTATATCAGCGCGCTGATACAATTGGGACCTTTCAGTTTGAAAGTCCCGGAATGCAGAAATATCTCCGTGACCTTCGTCCCGACCAGTTTGCCGATCTGATTGCTATGAACGCGTTATATCGTCCTGGTCCGCTGGCATATATCCCCAATTTCATCGACAGGAAACATGGTAAAGAGGCAATCTCCTATGACCTGGAAGAAATGAAAGAATACCTGGAAGAAACATACGGAATCACGGTGTATCAGGAACAGGTAATGCTACTGGCGCAGAAGATCGGTGGATTTAGTAAGGGCGATGCTGATGTCCTTCGAAAGGCGATGGGTAAAAAACAAAAGTCAGTACTTGATAAAATGAAGGCTCAGTTTGTAGCAGGTGCCGTTCAAAAAGGCCACCCGGCCGATAAACTTGAAAAAATATGGACCGATTGGGAGTCATTCGCACAATATGCCTTTAACAAATCACATTCAACCTGCTATGCATTTGTAGCCTACCAGACTGCGTACCTGAAGGCTCATTACCCCTCAGAATATATGGCAGCGGTTCTGAATAACGCGGGCAGCATTGAAAAGATCACATTCTTTATGGAGGAATGTAAACGAATGGGGCTTGAAGTATTGGGACCTGACATAAATGAATCATTGAAGGGTTTTGCCGTAAATAAAGGTGGTGCCATCCGGTTTGGACTGGGTGGACTGAAAGGTGTTGGAGAAGCCGCTGTAGAGGGTGTAATAAGTGAACGCCAGCAAAACGGCCCCTTTACTTCCATTTTTGATATGATCAAACGGATCAATCAGAGAGCAGTAAACAAGAAAACCCTGGAAAGTCTTGCCTATGCAGGAGCATTTGATTGTTTTCCTGAATTGCACCGTGCACAGTATTTCCATATTCCTGCCGGTGATACCTCTACCGGGTTAGAAAAGATAATCAAATTCGGAAATGTTTACCAGGCGCAATCGCAGGGCAGTACTAATACTTTATTTGGTGACCTGCCAGCAGTTTTAGACCTGCCTTCACCAAAGATCCCTGCCTGCGATGAATGGTCGCTCACCGATAGGCTCGATCATGAAAAAGAAGTAACGGGTATCTTCATGAGCGGCCATCCGCTAGATCATTTCAAATTCGAAATGCGCCATTATAATATTATGTCACTGGCAGATTTTAATGAAGTTGCCGAAAATCCGCTTCTTCAGGCAAGTGGAAAACAGTTCCGTTTGGCCGGATTAGTAATAGAAGGTCAGCACCGCATGACCCGCACAGGGAGAAATTTCGGATCCCTCACTCTGGAAGATTATTCCGGCAAAACTGAAATTATGCTTTGGGGGGATGATTATATGCGGTTCAAAGATTACCTGGATAAAGGGAAAAACCTTTTTGTAGTGGGCAGTTTTCGCTCGAGATTCAATAGTGAAAAATATGAATTCAAAGTGGAGCGAATAAACCTGCTTGAAACCATTAAGGCGTCACTGACCAAACAATTGGTGCTTTATGTTGAACCCAGGCATCTTTCAAATGAAATAATAAGCTTTCTGGAGAACAATATTAGAAAATTCCCTGGCAAAACAGGTCTGCGTATAAATTTGATGGAACAAAGGACTCAATCAATAACAAGCCTTTATAGTATAGAAAATGGTTTGGAAATGAATGACGAATTGACCGATTGGTTACTGGATATGCCAGAAATGGAAGTAAAAGTGGATACAAATTAACAGCACTTAACAATTAGGGATGTCATAACAGCTCATTTAAACCAAGGGAACTATTTTTGCGTTCTTATAAAAACAAAACAAACAACAATAATTATGGCATTAGAATTCACCGACGCCAACTTCCAGAACGAAGTATTGGCTTCAGATAAACTCAGTGTAATCGATTTCTGGGCTGAATGGTGTGGCCCTTGCCGCGCTATCGGGCCGGTTATTGAGGAACTTTCCAAAGAATACGATGGTAAGGTGAAAATCGGTAAAGTGAATGTGGACAACAACCCACAACTCTCTATTAATTATGGAATTACGTCTATCCCAGCAATTTTGTTTGTGAAAAACGGACAGGTGGTAGACAAACTTGTAGGCGCCCAACCCAAGGCTAATTTCATCAAAAAAATAGAAGCACACATTTAATCCCTTCTGACACAGGTCATGACAGATGTCAGACAGCTATAAGTACCTTAGTCAGATACTATTTTAAGCGTCGGGAAATACCCGGCGCTTTTTAATTGAAAGTAGCATTTTCCCCCCTTATTTGTAATTGGTCAGCCATACATACGAAAGATGATGATTTTTCGTTAGAGGGTTAGATCCAAGCCTATGATACGTCCAATTCCAGGTGTCAGCCTGCTTCTGGCCCTATTGGTGCTGCTTACCAATGCCTGCTCCAAAACAGGAGTGAATGAAGATTCGCTTCCTGATTCTCCGTCCCTCAATAAATCAATTACAAAATATGCAAGGATAGGCCTCAGTGGACGAATAACCAATGAGAAAGACGAACCCTTAAGCAATGCCTTTGTAAGAGCTGGCAACCAACTCACCCAAACAGATCGAAATGGTCATTACCATTTCTCATCTATCTATACATGTGCAAATGCCACTATGATAGAAGTGGAAGCGCAGGGATATTTCCGGGATTATAAGTCACTTGAAGTGCTTGATGGGTCGAAACAATATAACAACATAACCTTAAAGCAGAAAGACCAACATCTTTTGTTTGGTGCTGAATCCGGCGGAACGCTATTGCTTCAAAAAGATGGACAGATCTCTATCCCTTCGGGCGTGATCATTGATAAGGTCAGCAATACCTCATTTTCAGGAAATACACGAATGGACGGATTCATAATTGATCCGTCATCAACATCATTTTATTCGCTTATTCCCACCATAAGAGGCCTCCGATTAGACGGATCAGACGCAGCTCTTCGATTTTTCAGTTTGCTACTGCTTGAACTCACAGGCTCATCCGGTCAACCACTTGAAATTTCAGCAGGCGACCACTTATCTGTTCAGTTTCCGATTGCTGATGCAACCAATGCGCCTGCAACAGCTTCATTATGGTATTATGATGAAGTTAATGGGCAATGGATTGAAGAAGGAAAGGCAATTAAAGAAGGAAATATCTACAAAGCTAATCTGAGCAGAATAGCAACATGGTCGGTAGCAATAGGTGACCCAATAGCAACAATAAATGCTAACATCACTGACAAGTCTGGAAACAGACTTTCCTTTTCAAGGGTTCAATTATTTGATGCAAATGATGGCAGTGTTCTTTCAGGTATTCTTCGTGCGGATGATAAAGGATATATTAATATGCCTGTACATGGCAACTATTCGCTCCTGATGAAAATTTCAGATGATTGTGGTTCAGTAATTGGCACCAGAAAATTCGGGACTGGTACAGGCACCACCTGGCTGGGGAAATTAGTTTCAGAAAATAACGAATCAACAACAGTTGTGCTATCCGGAAAAATGATGAATTGCAAGAATGCCCCTATTCATTCAGGATATGTAAAAATAATGCTGGATGGTAAACTCTTCAGGGCAAGTATAAGTGATGGTTTTTTTGAGATCAGCCTTCCAAGGTGTACCAAAGAAATAACAACAGCTACTCTCATAGTTGTTGATGATGCAGGTGGTATTGAGAGCCATCCTTTTCAG
Organism: Flavihumibacter sp. ZG627; assembly: GCF_000814325.1. Classification (GTDB taxonomy): domain Bacteria; phylum Bacteroidota; class Bacteroidia; order Chitinophagales; family Chitinophagaceae; genus Flavihumibacter. The sequence continues at coordinate 83,755 of NZ_JPHF01000005.1, forward strand.
CAGGAAGTAAGCAGTGGACATTATGATAATATAGAAATTAATGCCTGTAACAAGCAGACCGATCAATATATAAGTTACACAATAAATGGCACTAACTATCTTCTCCAGGCACCAACTGATTCATTGGTTCAGGCAGCAATCAACCAGGATAATAAGACCACAATTCTTTGTTATAGGGAGGCTGACAAGAATAAAGAGGCAGTGAGCTTTACATTTGCGGGTGCATCCAAGCCGGGCAATTATCCTGTAAGTACATTGAGCATCCGACAGGAAAAACTGCAGTTTACGCCATCAGGTGTTATAGCGATGGAAGTTACAGATTATGGTGCGCCCGGGGAATTTATAAAGGGGAGTTGTTCAGGCAAACTTCGGGACAGTAGTACAGGAAAAATCATTCCTTTCTCCATCCATTTTAAAGTATTGAGGAAATTCTGATCCTACATTAAAATCCCTGCAATGGTAGCGCTGAGGTAAGAAGCAAGGGTACCGCAAAGCAGTGCTTTCATTCCAAGCCGCGCAAGGTCGGCCCTTCTACCCGGAGCTATCTCCCCGATGCCACCTATCTGCATTCCAACTGAACTAAAATTTGCAAAACCACAAATGGCAATACTCACAATTAATAATCCTTTATCAGTTACAACGGGAACTGAATTATTGGTCAGATTCTGAAATGCAACAAATTCATTGATAGTTAGCTTTTGTCCGAGTAATGTTGCCACACTGTCAACATCGTCAACGGGAACTCCCATCGCCCACGCGAAAGGATAGAATATTTTTCCAAAAATAAAGTTTAGGCTAAGATCAAAGTTGGGATTAAAAATATGCCCTGCCTTAATGAGGATCCAGTCAACGCATGCAATCACCGCAATGAAGCCGATCAACATGGCAATTACATTCATTGCGATCTTAAACCCATCTCCCGCACCATGAGAAATGGCATCAACTACATTGGTATAATGACTTTTTACTTCAAGCTTTACACGTCCCATTGTTTGGCTTTCCTCCGTTTCGGGGTACACAATCTTGGAAATGACCAATGCACCAGGAGCAGCCATCAGCGATGCCATAATTAATTTGGGGGCAAGATCAAACCCTGCCTGGGCACCCATATTAGCATAAACCACAAGAATGCCACCTGCAATACAGGCCAGGCTACCGCTCATGCTCGCAAGAAGTTCGCTCATGGTCATCGTTTGAAGATAAGGCCTGATCATCACCTGGGCTTCTACCTGTCCAACAAAAGCACTGGCAACATTACTCAACGCTTCTGCCCCACTTACCCTCATTACCCAATTCATTGCTTTAGCGATCACAGCTACAATCCTCTGCATGATCCCGAAATGATAGAGGATCGCAACAAGTGCGCAAACAAGAATGATCGTGGCAGTAACATTGAACGCGAATACAAAACCTGAATTGAGATAATTCCCGACAGAACCATCTGGCTGGGCTACTGCAATACCGCCATAAACAAAAGATGCACCCTTACGGGCAAATATTTCGATCTTCTCCATACCCTTTCCGAGTATCTGGAAAAAATTTGTGACAGCAGGAACTTTTAAAACCAGGATAGCTATCAGGAGTTGAAGTGCAATGCCACTTCCGATAACCCTCAGGTTGATCTTTTTTTTATTATTGGAGAACAGATAAGCAATACCTAATATCAGAATTATTCCAATGATTCCCTGAAACCGACCCATGCAGTTGAAGTTTTACTGGCAGGAAAGATAAAAGATTTTGGTTTAATCGCACGGTTAGCCTCCTGCATTGTTGTAAGCTTGGTCACAGGCAGTTATATTTGTATTTCTGCCAGGCCCAGCCCAATGATAAAAAATATTTTATTCCTTATCTTTTTCCTACTCCTGCTATCCCCATGGCTTATGGCCCAGCAAGGTAAGATCGTGATCACAAATGGTGAGCGGATAGGTATTTCCCGTGAGCTCAGTGGCTTTGTTCCGGAAAAGGGGAAAAAGAATACCATTGTTCGAGATAACAAAGGGTTATTGTGGAATCGTGGTAAACGAAAGCCGCCTGTGATCAGTAATGATCCAAAAGCGGTTTTCCTTAAAGAAGATCCCTTACGGAACAGACCTGTACGCCGGCCTTCCCAAACACTTAGTGAAAACAAAACATTATCACCTGAATTTATCACCAACAGGGAGGGCATTGGGTCAACCGGAATTACTCCTGCCGACCCCACCCTATGTGTTGGACCAGATAATATCATTCAAATGGTGAATGGGCCATCCGGTGCTTATTTTCAGGTGTATGACAAATCGGGAAATGCTTTTACAGAGGCTATATATTTAGATAACCTTGTTGATGGTGCAGGTTATAGTGGCGCAGGTGATGGTATTTGCCTTTATGACCAATATGCTGACAGATTTGTAATGACAGAATTTGGAACACCTGATGGAAGTACTGACATTAATACTATTGTGATGTTTGTATCTGCTACCAATAATCCATTAGGTAGCTGGTATATATATAAATTCACTGACCCGGGTTATTTCCCTGATTATCCCAAGTTCTCTGTGTGGACGGATGCCTGGTTTGCAACCAGTCGCGATTTTACCTTACCCGATAACAATTTTGCCGGGATTTCATTTTATGCATTCAATAAATCCCAAATGATAGCTGGCGAACCCAATGTGCAATTGCAGCGGGTGAGGCTTACCGATGCGGAGAAATATGATGGAGCAGCACCAATCAATGCATTTGGTCCATCAGCACCCACTCAGGGTTCACCGGGATTGTTCACCTTTCGTAATGATGATGGAAGAACTATTGCAGCTGATGCTGACAGTGTGGTGTTACTCGCTTTTGATGTAGACTTTCAAAATCCTTCCAACAGTAATTTTTATACCTTAAGCTCTCACCTTACAGCACCTTTCAACACTACCTTATGTAATGAGGGCGGCTATTTCCAGGCTTGTGTTACTACTCCCGGTAACAATAGTAAACTTATGGCCACCACGTCTTTTGTGATGGACAAACCCATTTGGCGTAAGTACGATACCCATGAATCGATATTAGTTTATCACACTGTAAATGCAGGGGGGGCAGGCATCGCTGGTATTCGATGGCACGAATTGCGAAGAACTTCGGGTGATTGGCAGTTGTTCCAGGAGGGCACCTATTCACCGGATGATACACACCGATTTTACCCCTCGATGAATATGAATGCTTTTGGACAGATCATGGCAGTCTATAACAGTTCTTCAACAACTATCTGGCCATCCATTACGGTAACTGGCAGAAATGCAAATGACCCGCCAGGAAGTCTGCCGGCAGATGAAACAATGGTTGTAAATGGAACAGGATATGGCACCTTCTCCTCACGATGGGGAGATTATAATATGATGGCACCCGACCCTGTAAATGATTCAATATTCTGGCTCACCTCGATGTATGGTGACCCGGGCGGGTGGAGAACAAAAGTTGCTTCAGTGAAACTGGCAGCCAATAAAGATCTGGATGCCAAGCTTTATACAATACTATCCCCTCTCAATGGCGAAGTGTTTTGCGATGCCGCCGATATAGTTTCAAGAATTCGTATAGGGAATAGCGGTAATACCACACTCACTTCTGCACGTATTAACTGGCAAATCAACAATGGAACCATTCAAATGATCAATTGGAATGGTTCCCTGACTTATGGGGAATCGGAAGAAATTACACTTCCGGTAACCATTACAGGTAATGGACCCTTTATCATAAAAATATTTATTACTAATCCTAATAATAGTATTGATCAAAGAAATTCGAATGATACTCTTTCAGTAAATATTAATGTACGTCAACCTGCAACCGGATCATTCTCCCAGGGATTTGAAGATGCTGTGTTTCCTCCAAATGGCTGGACAGTATTAAATCCAAATGCAGGCTCGGTTACCTGGACCAGAACACTTAATGCCAGCAGAACCGGCATTGCATCCACTTACATGAATCTCTTTAATTATAATGGTGTTGGTGATGAGGATTACCTGGTTTCCCCAGGAATTTCTTTAATAAATACCGATTCTGTCTTTATCAATTTTTCTCATGCTTATAAAGCATATTCGGGCTCCTCTAGTTTTGCCGATACACTGAAATTGATGGCCTCCCTTGATTGTGGAAACAGCTTTACCAACGTACTTTGGAAAGAAGGTGGAACAGGATTAGCAAGCACCGCCGGATTTACCGGAGATATTAACTGGGTACCGGGTGACAATGAATGGGCTGATAATTCAATCCGGCTACCGGTGAGTTATTTTGATGGTGCAGAAAATGTTTCATTCGCATGGGTATCGGTCAACAAATTCGGCCAAAATATATATCTCGATGATATTAACGTGCAGGCATATACGCTACCTCAATTAGACATCAGTATCAATAAACTCATTAGTCCTTTACCCAATGAGTGCAGGGGAAACTTTGAACCATTAATCGAAATTCGTAACAACGGCCTTCAAACGGTAGAGTCTTTCAGGGTAAGTTTGCAATGGAATGATGGTGAAATCATAAGCCGTTTGATTGATGGGATAAATATCAATACCGGTCAGCTTTACCAGTTAGATTATGACAGTTTATTTAGTGCAACTAATTTGGGAAGAAATCAATTCCGGGTATGGGTATCACAACCTAATGGAAGTGCTGACCAACAACCTTTAAATGACACTATCACCCAGGAGGTATTTTTATTCCGCATTGAACAGCCTCCCCTTAAGGAAAGCTTTGAGCAGAATTCATTCCCACCCGTTAACTGGAATGTAATAAACCCTGATAATGGTATTGGATGGCAATTAAATAAAGAAGCTGCTACGAATGGTTCGAGATCGGCTATTATTCGTAATTACATTAATCCCGTTCCAGGGGATATCGACGAACTCTACTCTTCACCAATAAATTTTCAAAACCCGGATTCTGTTTTCCTCCGATTTGATCTGGCCCATATCGCTTCCAGAGCGGAGGGTGACCCCACCGATACATTAGAAATTTTTATAACCCGCAATTGTAACTTGCCACTCCAACTGGTTTATAAGAAATGGGGAACAGCATTACAGACTGTTAATGACCCGAATTTCCCCGGCACTGTAGAATTTAAACCAACTCAAAAGGCCCATTGGCGAACTGATTCAGTAAATCTTACCGGAATAGTGCAGGAAAACGATGTAATACAGGTGATCTTCCGAAATACCAGTAACCGCAACAACAATCTTTATCTGGATGATATTAGGCTCTATGATGTAACTTTGCCAACTAAATTGAAGGAACAGGGTTGGCTCGTAACTCCTAATCCCACTACCGGAAATATTCAGATAAGACATTATCTCGATCTCGAAAAGCTGAAGAAAATAGAGGTGATCAATATGGTGGGGCAGCGGGTTTGGGCAACCAGTTATAATGGAAATGCATCCAGCCTGGTGTATGCAGATATATCCCGGCAACCAGCAGGTATTTACATTGTACGTTTGATTTACAATAATAAGGTTAGAACAACCAGAATCATAAAGACCATCAGATAATATGACCAATATAGAATTAGGGCAATTGAATATTACTCTTACGGATCAGTCATTAAGAAAGATCGGGGAGAAAGTGATTGCGGGAGAAAGGATAACTCCTGAAGAAGGAGTGATATTATTTGAAAAAGGATCCCTTTCCTGGCTGGGTAGTCTGGCAAATCATGTCAGGGAAAAACTGCATGGACAAAAAACCTATTTCAACAGGAATTTTCATATTGAGCCAACTAATGTTTGTGTATTCAGTTGTAAGTTTTGTTCTTATTCAAGATTGTATGCTCACAAGGAAGAGGGCTGGGAACTGACAACGGAACAGATGCTCGATATAGTTCGAAAATATGATGGTCAACCAGTTACGGAAGTGCATATTGTTGGTGGTGTACATCCCAAATTAACGTTGGAGTTTTTTGCCGATCTTCTTCGCAAAATAAAATCACACCGGCCCGACCTGCATCTAAAAGGCTTTACACCGGTTGAGTTGGATTATATGTTCAGGAAAGCGAAAGTTAGTGTGGAAGAAGGAATGAAGTATCTGCATGAAGCGGGCCTGCAATCCTTACCAGGAGGTGGGGCCGAAATTTTCAGTGCTGATATCAGGGAGCAGATCTGTGCCGACAAAGTTGATGCGGAAGGATGGCTTAAGATACATGAAGTGGCGCATGCATTGGGTATGCATAGCAATGCTACAATGCTTTACGGTCACATAGAATCATACCATCATCGTGTTGATCATATGGAGCGATTGAGAAACCTGCAGGATAAAACAAGGGGCTTCAATACATTCATCCCATTAAAGTTCCGTAATAAGGATAATGAGATGAGTCATATCCCGGAAAGTACTATTGTGGAAGACATGAAAATGTATGCTGTGGCGCGGATCTATATGGACAATTTCCCACATCTGAAAGCCTACTGGCCTATGCTTGGGAGAAATAGTGCCCAGCTAACTTTATCATTTGGTGTTAATGATCTGGATGGCACAATTGACGATTCAACAAAGATCTATTCAATGGCAGGTTCTGAGGAACAATCTCCTTCTATGACTACTGCAGAACTAGTAAGCCTTATCAGGCAGGTTAAAAGACAGCCGGTTGAAAGGGACACGCTTTATAATGTCATAAATGATTATTCAGATTCCGTCATTGTTGATCAACAGGTGAATCCTGTTCACAATTAAAGATTTGATCAGCATTCAGGAAGGCTCAGTGGGATATTCAGCGCAAGGCCACCATCGGATGTTTCCTTGTATTTACTGCTCATATCCTGGGCAGTATCCCACATAGTTTTTACCACTGCGTCAAGAGATACTTTTGCGAAATCAGGCGAACTTTGCAATGCAAGCTGAGAAGCCGTTATAGCTTTTATGGCTCCCATTGTATTTCTTTCAATGCAGGGAACCTGAACCAGTCCGCCTATTGGATCACAAGTTAACCCAAGGTGGTGTTCCATGGCAATTTCAGCAGCCATCAAGGCCTGCCTTTGAGTGCCTCCGGTAGCTTCAGTGATTGCCCCCGCGGCCATGGAAGAAGACACACCGATCTCAGCCTGGCATCCTCCCATGGCCGCTGAAATAGTAGATCCCTTTTTGAATATACTTCCGATCTCTGATGCTGTGAGCAGGAACTGTAGAATTGCATCTTCTGAATCGCCTTTACAGAAAACAACAAAATATTGAAGCACTGCTGGTATCACACCGGCGGCACCATTGGTAGGCGCTGTTACTACTCTTCCGAAAGAAGCGTTTTCTTCATTTACGGCCAGTGCAAAACAACTCACCCAGTCAAGAATATACTTAAAATCATTCCCCCCCTGCCTTATTGCATTGATCCATTCATCATATCCTGAGTATTCAATTCCTGCAAGTAATTTTTTATTGAGTGCTGCTGCTCTTCGCTTCACCTCTAACCCACCGGGAAGTACTCCTTCATGATGACATCCCCTGTACATACAATCTTTCATTACATTCCATATCCGAACAAGGCCTTGGCGGGTTTCTTCCGGTGAGCGCCATGCTGATTCATTTTCCAGTACGATCTCATGAATACCCAGGCCTGTTTTCCTGCACCAATGCAGGAGATCGTCAGCCTTATCGATCGGGAAAGGCAGTTGCACCTGGCTCCTGGAATCCACCTGCTCATTTTCCTGCTGAACAAATCCCCCACCTATAGAATAATAGGTTTCAGAAATATGCTCTCCATTAGAAAGGGTGGCGAGGAAACTCAGCGCATTAGGATGATAAGGAAGTGTTTCGTTCATCAGGAAAATAATATCTCCTGATGGATCAAATGGGATAGGATGCTTTTTTGCAAGAATGAGTTCTTTGTTGTTCTGAAGATTATATATGATATGTGCTATCCCGTTTACGTCGCAGGTCACTGGATCTTCACCCAATAATCCCATTTGTACCGCGATATCAGTTCCATGCCCCTTCCCCGTTTTAGCGAGTGAGCCATATAACAAAACCTGCACCTGGGTAACAAGTTCAAGTTTGCTGGCAGTTTCCAAAGACGCGGTGAAGTATTGGGCAGCGCGCCATGGTCCAAGTGTATGTGAACTGGATGGCCCCACACCTATCTTGAAAATATCGAATACGGAGATCGGTTCGTTTGGCAAAGTTTTCTGGTTTAATGCGAAAATAAGGAAGCCCCTGCAGCTAAACAGGGGCCCTGAAATATTAATGTAAATGGTATTAATTGAAATCTACCAGAGTCACATCAAAAACAAGAATAGAGTTGGCTGGAATGGAACCCGCGCCGGTGCATCCATAGGCTAAGGCAGAGGGAAGAATCATCTTGATCTTTCCCCCCTTTTTGATTTTAGGAATTCCGATCTGCCAACCTTGTATCAATCCCCCCAATGGCCACCATTTTGTTGGATCCTGGATTGGACTTGTCATTTCATCAAACTTATTGCCATTCGTAAGGTAACCGCTGTAGGTGACAGCTATCCTGGAATTCACTGTGGGAGCAGAACCCGACCCCTCTTCTATTATCTGATAATAAAGACCCGAAGGATCTTTTACGGCAGTAATGTTATTGGTTGTTATATATTGTTTAATTGCAGATTCTTCATTTTGCGGGGGAACAGGATTACAGCTGGTATCACTTTTGGAGCAATGCCAGGTTCCCAGCACAACCATCATTAACAATAAGACAAAACCGATTCTTTTCACCATTTTTTTAAATTATGCGCAAATATAGTAGTTGACCTGATAATGACCCCTTTTCAGACCCATCTGTTGCATCACACATCAAAATGAATGCCTAAAGGCCTTCCTGTTGCTTTAGTTCCCTGTATTTCTGTTCATGCTGCTCCCATTGGTGTTGGCGGTAAAATATGGCAGAAAATGTTATTATAAGGAGAATCGCTATGATCAGCACCATGGGATTGAATTTGGAACCTGCTACCATAGCTGCTCTTTTGTACCAACCAGTTGCATAGTTAAGAATAATGGGTATACCAAAAAGCAGTCCCACCGGTAAACCCACCAACCATGAACGAAAATATTTCTTTTGTTTCAAACGATTTGCTTCCCAATACACTATGAAATCCTTTTCCTCTTGTGTAAGCATGAACCTTTTTTTGCAAAATTAAGAACATTCAGTGGCCCATTGCCTTGCTTTAAATGGTAATAGCAGGAAGAGCCGATTTTTCCTTATTTTGTGTCAAACCAATCTATCCAGCTTTGAAAGTTGATAATTTACTTACCCAGTTTTTATACCAGCATAAGAGATTGAGCCTGCCTGGAATCGGAACTTTTACTACTGATGGCGGATCCGTACAATTTGATAATGATTCTGATAAGGAGTTAAGCCAGGACCTGGTTAACTACATAAAGACACATACCGGCAAAATGCAATCCCTTGCCATTTCCGACCTTGAATCTTTTATAATGCTTAATAAACAGTTTCTGAATATCGGGAAAGCATTGTACATGGAAGGTATCGGAACACTTGTAAAAACAAAGGAAGGTGATTTTGAATTTACGCCGGGGGGCGTCGTTACAGAACGGCTGGAGGACCTCCGACCAACTCAACCTTCGGCTTTTGATGAAACAGCACCGAGGTATGACCAGCAAAATGTAGCCTCCAGATTAATTGTGATATTTCTGATAGTGCTCACGATTGGTCTGGTAGGATGGGGCGCATGGTATTTATTCAAACAAAATAGTGAGACTAATTTACCTGAACAAACAGCAGTTCCCATATCCGAACCAGAACAAGACAGCCTGAATATTATTCCTGATTCTAATACAATTATGAATCCTGTTGATAGCCTTCGGAATTCAGATACTTCTATCAGCCGAAGGCCAGTAACATTGGCTGGTTCCGTTGAAACAGGAAGATGGAAATTTATTATCGAAGAAGCAGCCAGGGGCAGGGCTCTAAGGCGATATGACCAATTGAAAACAATGGGTAAATCTATCTTAATGGAAACCAGTGATTCGGTTACCTACAAATTATACTTCAGCTTGCCGGCAAGCCCATCTGATACCGCGCGAATCAGGGATTCATTAAAACTTTTCTATAATAGCAAAAAGGTTATTGTAGAGTAAGAACTCAATATGCCCTTTCATCGCCCCTGATTGTTACCATTATCGTCATGAATATAATTTTCACATCCATGAAAATGGTCCAGTTTTCAAGGTACCATAGATCATATTCAATTCTTCGGCGTAATAACTCATTATTGGTGATCTCACCTCTGAAACCGTGCACCTGGGCCCATCCCGTCAGTCCGGGTTTTACAAAATGCCGGATCATGTATTTCTTATAAATATTTGAGAAATCCTCCGTATGTTTTAACATATGCGGCCTTGGTCCTACAACCGACATGTCTCCAATCAATACATTAAAAAACTGAGGGAGCTCATCAATATTTGACTTCCGAAGGAATCGCCCAAAAAAAGTAATTCTCCTGTCATTCCTTGTTACTTGTTTTGTATCTGATTCATCATTAAGACGAAGGCTTCTGAATTTGATACAGGCAAAGGGACGATTATTTTTACCGGAACGCTGCTGTATAAAGAAAACAGGACCTTTTGAATCCAATTTTATCAGGATCGCAACAATGGGAACCAGCCACGACAATATAAAAATGATTACAAAGAGGCTGAAGGCTATATCAAAAAGACGCTTCTTAATGCGGTTGCCTGTATCCTCCAATGGTTCAGAACGCAGGGAAAGAACTGGGATATTATCAACAAAGTCAACATAGATGTTCCGGTTCACAAACACATTGTAATCAGGAACGAATTTGAAATGTACAAATAGTTTATCCGCTTCTTTGGCAAGATCATATAAATAAGGATATTTCTCCGGAGCCAGGGTTGAATATATTTCAGCAATATTATTTGTCTTTACATATTCCAGACAATCCTGTAGCCCGCCAAGAATGGGGAAATCAGAAAGTTCATTGACCCTTTCCTTATCTTCAAAACAACCAGAAACCTTTACCAGTTTGGACTCACTTCGAAAATACCTGATCAGTCTTTTTGAAATATCATTATACCCAAGTATAACAACTTTCTTTTCCATGCGGAATCTACTACGAAGTGCCATAACAAGCACATTGAATAAAACCCTATTGATAAGGGTGAGTAGTCCAAATAAACCAATAGATGAGATAATATAGAATCTTGAAAACTGGAACTCATACAGATAGAGAAACACCATTAAAAAAACAATGGTTATTACAAAGCTCTTAATGGTCTTTCTTATAAAAACAGAGAAGTCAAGCCACTGCTTACTAAGATAAAGGGAGGAGAGAAACCCCGCTGAAAGCCAGGCTATATTGAAGAAGGCCATATAAACATGGTATTCCCTTTTTGCATACAAATCGGCCCATTCAACATTCAGGCTTACAAGCAGCAGAACGGCATTCAATGATATAAGGTCCCACAACCATAATATTGACCTGTAAAAAATGAAGGAAAGTTTATTCATAAAAACAAACGGCTATTGGTAACGGTCAGCAATGATCTTAACTATTCTTTCGGATGTGTGACCATCCCATAATTCAGGGATAGAACTTTTTTTCCATTTTCCTTCATTAACCTTTACCAGAAAAGGTACCAGTTTGACAGGATCCGTTCCTACAAGTTCATTGGAACCAATGGTTATGGTCTCAGGTCTTTCCGTACTGCTTCTCAATGTCATACATGGAACTGATAGAACGGTAGCTTCTTCAGTTATTCCGCCCGAATCAGTAATTACAGCTTTAGCATTTTTGACAAGATACAAAAACTCAAGGTAGGGCATCGGGTCGGTTAAGTAAAGGTCGGGATGAGCATAGCCGGATTGATCTATTACTTTTTTTGTTCGTGGATGAACGGGGAATATAACACGGGAAGGAGATGTTCCTTTCATTATATTCTGCAAGAGATTGACAAGGTTGTTCATATCATCAACGTTTCCCGGACGATGCAGTGTTACCAGGAAATATTCCTTTGAAGTAAACTCCTCTTCCTTCCACCAGGTGGGTGCCTGCAAATTTTCAAGGTTCTGGAATAAAGTATCAATCATTGTATTACCTACAAAATATATACTTTCAGCTGTTTTACCGGAGGTCTCCAAAGTTTGGGAAGCTTCCTGGGTTGTAGTAAAGAATATATCAGTAATGGAGTCGGTAACTATTCTATTAATTTCCTCGGGCATAGTGAGGTCACCCGAACGGATACCTGCTTCCACATGGGCAACATCAATGCAAAGTTTTTTTGCCGTAATTGCACAAGCCATGGTAGAAGTCACATCCCCAACTACCAGAACAAGATCAGGCCGATTTTCCTGTAGTTCCTTTTCAAATCCGACCATAATTGCCGCGGTTTGTGCAGCCTGGGTTCCACTTCCCACACCCAGATTATTATCCGGCTGCGGGATTCTCAATTGCTCAAAAAAATCATCACTCATCTTCTTATCATAATGCTGCCCGGTATGAACCAGTCTGAATTCAATTTTAGGTCCCTCATTATTATGTTCTTTTATCGCCCTGATGATGGGAGCAATCTTCATAAAATTTGGCCTTGCTCCTGCTACGATTGTAATTTTCATTGGTCAGCTCTTTCTGAATTTTTCCTTAAGTATAAGTAAGATGAATTTGGTATTGCCCACAAGATAGCGTTTCCACATGCGCCTGGGCTCCTGTATCACGCGGTAAAACCATTCCAGTCCCCACTCCTGCATCCATATTGGTGCCCTTTTTACAAAACCTGCTACCACATCAAAACTTCCCCCTACTCCCATAATAAAGGGAGTACGTATAATATCTTTGTATTCATTGAGGAATATCTCTTTTCGGGGTGATGAAATGGCAACAAAAAGGATATGTGCCCCTGAATCCGCTACTTGCTTTGCCACCACGCTATCTTCATCTCTCCCAAAGTATCCGTTTCTGTATCCGGCAATTATATCTGAACTATACTTTTGGGTGTAAACAGTAACCACCTTTTTTACTATCTCCTCCCGGGCACCCAGGAAAAATATTTTATAACCCTTCATAAATGCCAGTTCCACCAATTGTTCCATCAGGTTTATTCCTGCAACCCTTTCAGGAAGTGGTTGGTTGAGAATACGCGATGCCCAAACAATTGATTGTCCATCCGCATTTATTATATCACAATCAACAATGCTGGCTTTAAGTGCTACATCATGCTGTGCATTCACCATTTTTGCGGCATTCACAACAACATGGTGAATTCTTTCATTCCTGGTTATTGCCTGATCAATTTTTCCTAATGTTTCCGCCATTGTAAGGGCATCAATAGGAATATCACAAATTGTTACTCGCATACCTCTTTCTCATGATTTATGTAAATCGAAAACGCATAGAACATCCACGCCTGTGCCCAGCGCATATAGGGAACCTCAGACTTTATAAAGCGGTTTAATTGGTAACTGAAATATCCATCCCTATGTTGCATATTCTTAATTGTGAAGCCAAGAACAGACTCAATAATTCCTCCTGCCCTATCCCATTCACCAAGGGCATCAATTGTTGCGACCAACTGCGCAGGTGCATGAATATCCACCGGATATGTTTTATGACTATAATACCGGGAAATGCCTTCGGGAGTAAAAAATGTGTTCAAATAATAATCCAGACCTTTTTCTAATGCCGCATTAAAACTTTGATCCCCAGTATAAGTCCTGTACTTTGATATACTCTCAAGATTAAATCCAGTATGAAAATTATCTATCCATTGATGATAGCTGAGATCACCGTAAGCCCAGGATCCATTTTGCTGCTGCTTTCTGGTATTAAATGCCACAACATTCCGCGATATACCCGCGAGTTTTATATCACCCGTATAGCTTGATATCCGGGCTAAAAGCCCCGCGCCCAGTAAGCCTGCATTATAAACTACGGAATGATCCAATGGAGAATAGGAAAAAGTAAATTCATCGTTTTCACCCATTGTCCGATTAAGGTCTTTCAATATAAAATCAGCGGAAGAAATAGCCGTCTGCAACCAACTCTCTTCCTTAAAAATTTCATAAGCATCAAATAATGCATGGGCAATAAAACTCGTGGCTACTACTGTGGGAGTATTGCGTGGCTGAAAAAAAGCACGGGCCTGCCAGTCAAAATTATAACCCCAACAGGCACCACTCCACCCATCAGGACGGAGTTCAATTATTTTGTCTGCAAGAAATCGAAGCAACTTTTCATTTTCGGGATCGGGGTCATTTCTGAAAATGCGGCAATAAGCTGAAAGAAATAATCCCAATGCTTTGGGATTATAATCCTTTTCAATACCTGCCAATGGTCTCAGATTAAAAGGAAACCTTTTAAAAAATTGGATCCACGCAAGCCTGGCTAAACGATTCTTTGAAAAAACAGGTATTGAGTTAAATAATTTACTATTTAACCCATCGTAAGGATCATATCCCTTGAATCCTTCCTTAATGCAATAAGTTTTCAGCTTTTCGAAAGCTTCCAAAATATCATTATTCATACTTTTTCCCTGCCATAAGTTCATTAAATAATATCTCGTATGGCTTATAGTATCCATCAAAACTTACTGTTTCTTTTTTGAGGCCATCCAGCTTTTCGTTTACTGTTTGGGCGATCACTTTTTCAAGATCATTGATATCTCTCGAACGGAATAGAATAGACCCTTCTGGACGTTCCACAGCATCTGAAACCACAACCGGCTTTGAAAAAGCAATTGCCTCCCGAACGGTCAATGAATCCCCATCTGACATTGTTGGACGGCATACGATATCTGAGTGCCTGATCAGGCTCACAAAGGATACCGGCTCCTTAACAAGAAGGAATAGGTCTGAAATACCCAGGCTTATAACCTTTGCCGCCGATTCATTATAATATTCCTCATTCTTTTCCAGCGATGACACTACAAATACAATCGCCAGCTTCATATTTTGTAATTTCCATCTGCGCGCTAATTCAATACAGAGATCCAGGCCATAGAGATCTTCACCCTTAAACTTAACTAATTGAGAGGCGTTACAGCATACCAGTTGGCATCCCTCTTCCCTTTTATTATCAATCCATTTTCTTATAAATTCAGGCAATTCCGGCTCCATACTTAATATTGGGGGTAGAAAGGCATGCCTGACAATGGTCTTTTCCGGAAGATTAATTCGTTTTGCAATAATTTCATTTACCGCGATGATCTTATTTACACGTGCTAAAAAAAATGATTCGAGCTTTTTTGCAAAACCATGTCTTGTTACGGGATAGGAATGAAAAGTTAACAGAACCGGTTTTTGGAATAACCTTGCAATGAGAATATGAATAAAGCGTAATAGCTGGCTTCCACTATGAATGAAAACAAGTTCAGACTCAAAGATCAATTTGATATAAGTGCCGGGTCTGAATGAACGAATATTAAAGATGCCTGGTTTTATCGTTCTGGATTCATCGGCAAAATTAATATCAAAGCTGCCCGAAAAAAAATCAAATAATCGCTTCAGGTGTATGCTCACACCACCAGCCGGGGGGAATACAGGTCCCGCAATTAAAATTCTTTTTTTATCACTCATTGCTGCTGGAAATATTCTCCCTAATAAGGCTCGCAATTTTTCCACTTAATATCCTTGCACCTGAATATGATAAATGGTCTTTATCTTGAAACATTTCCGGGTTTCCTGCTATCGGAGAATATTGTAAAAAATCATAAAAAGGAACATCATATTTGGCTGCCATTTCTTTTGCCAGTTCAACGGAATAATCCTGTGATGAATATTTATCATAATAGGGAGAAACCACAACCATTACCGGAATGTTTTTAGCGTTACATAGTTCAAGAATGGAACGAAAAGCATTGACCTTGTTACTGTCGATCGGATATGTTCTGTCTAGTTTTAGTTCCTGTGGTGGATGTTTCATCTTCCCATGAAGGGCAAAATATCCATTATCATTCGCCTTTCGCTTCTTGTTATATTCCATATTACCGATTAATATAACAGGCATCAATGAATTGAAAGGGTAAATAGCGGAGCTGAGCTTTAATGGTTCATAATCACCCCGCAATTTAATAATATCACGTATATCAGGATTTCCCCTATAAAAGGGTAATAAATTAGATAAAGGATCATAGCTGCCTGGGAATTCGAGGAACTCCTTCACTGTAAAATCAACAACTATGAACTTGGGTTTATAGCGTTTCAAAACCCCTCGCAATATTGCAAGTTCATACAACGTAAAATTCCCCTCTCTGCCAGTATTATAGCAAGAATATCCAGTTGAGTCTGTAATGATTGAGGGTATATAGTGATGGCTTGCCCTTGACGATCCGAATATAAGTACATCTTCACTTGTTTTGTTCATTGAGTATATGGTCTGGTACTCAAGTCCCGATTCCTGCCGGAAATAGAAATACCTCAGCATTGCACCCACCACCTGGTCGGCCAATACGATAAAAAATAAAACAATCAGAAGATTCTTGAAGAACGCTTTCATATCGGAGTTAATACTAACTAAATTCATTGGAGTTAAAACTGGAAATAAATGAATTGCCCCCCATCAAACACTCCAAATAATAAAATGATCAATACCAGAACTACATAACTTGAGTATCGAAGAAAACGGTTGCTATTATAGGTCTTCCATATAATATTACCATGCCTTTCGAGCAAAATTTCAGAAATCAGCAGGAATGCAATGGCCATTATACAATAAGCCATTAAAGGATTGTAATAAAATAACGGTCCCGAAAAAGTAAACACACGGCTTATTATAAGCATGGCATCGTCCAAAGATTCAGCCCTGAAAAATATCCAGGAAAAACAGATTAGGATAAAGGTGATGAGGATGTTTACAACCTTGATGAATCTGTTATTCACCGGTATTATTTTCCCGATATACTGATCTATATATTTCCTTCGCATCATGGCTGTGATAAGGTAAATTCCATTCAATCCCCCCCAGATAACATATGTCCAGTTAGCCCCATGCCATAGACCACTTATAAGAAAAACTATGAACAGATTGAGATATACACGCGGCAGGGATACCCTGTTACCTCCAAGAGAAATGTACAGGTAATCCTTAAACCATGTTGATAGTGAAATATGCCATTTTTTCCAGAATTCAGAGATATTCTGAGCCAGATAGGGACGATTAAAATTCTTCATCAGGTCAAAGCCCATTACCCTCGCCGATCCAATGGCTATTTCAGAATAACCTGAAAAATCACAGTAAATTTGAAATGCAAAGAATACAGTGGCTACTATCAATGTGATACCTGTATGTTCCTCGGGGTTGCCATAAACCGCATTCACGTAAATGGCCAGCCTGTCTGCTATAAAAAGTTTTTTTACAAACCCCCATAACATCAACCTTAGTCCGCTTACTACATTATTGTAGTCAAATCTGTGTTTAGTATAAAACTGATGAAGAAGGTTTTGTGGTCTTTCAATTGGTCCAGCCACCAACTGCGGATAGAACATAACATATAGTGAATATATTCCAAAATGACGCTCAGCAGGCTGATTGCCTCTGTACACTTCAATGGTATAACTCATCGCCTGAAATGTATGAAAGGAAAGTCCGATGGGTAAAAGGATCTGCAGGTACGGTATATTATTAGGTATGCCGAAATTCCCCAGGATATGAGTTATATTATCATTGATGAAATTATAGTACTTAAATACAGCCAGAACACCAATATTGGCAACCAGGCTTGCAATCAGTAATAGTTTTCTTTTATGTCCACTGCTGTTTTCAATATAAATTCCTGCGAAATAATCCACCACAATAGTAAACGCCAGTATTAGCAGGTAAACCGGTACGAATGCCATATAAAAATAACAACTCGCCGCCAGCAACAGGAACCATCTGTACTTGTGTGGTAACAGGAAATAAAGTCCCGTAACTATTATGAAGAAAAAAACAAACTCTATTGAATTAAAAAGCATAATTACTTACTTTGAATCTTTGTATAGGTGAAGGTCATCCCCGACCAACCAGCCCAAACAAACCTCCCAACCATTTCAGGAACACAAAAGGATAAGAATAGTAATCTTTGCACTCCACCACTTTTCCACCGAATGAGGCTTTAAAGGTGTTTATACCCGCCAGCGAATCGGTGGGTGGATCAATAGTATAGCCCCCAAAATCATAAACCTCAAAGCCCTGGCTCTTGAAATATTTCATATCCTCATGATGCAACAATTTATTAGCCTTCCCAACAAGAGATTTATCAACCCCTTCTATGTTTCTGCCTGAGGCTGATTGCCATGAACGAACAATTTTATTGGGACGGTCAACCAGGTAAGAATGTGCCGATAATTTCTGGCCTTCATAAACCGCATAACTGAACAGGCAATCATCTCCAAGTTCCTCCAGCCTTCTTATACTTGTAGGGTTTAAATTATGACGCGCAGCAAAATCGTTGAAAAATTCAACAAACTCACTAATCTCTTTTGCAAAAACAACTATCACACCTCCTTCCCTGGCCTGCCTTATCTGCTGGCGTATAGATTTGGTATAAGCAGCTAGTGTTTCTTCCTCTGATAAGGTAAGATCATTCTCTATAGTCCAGGAACGGGATTCTTTCATCAAGTTACTGTTACTGAAGGGCACCTTCATATGACAGCATGCTGTTAACGATATCCAATTTAATAAGCCCCCTTTATATGTGTACCAATATTCATTAACATACAGAAATAAAAATCTCTTCCTCAATAAAGCCATAATTATTTTATTAAAAAACTAGTATTAGAAATTTAGAATTTCCAGAAAAAAAACTTTTGCCAGGTTCCCATTACCCGAGCCAGATTTTCGAAACGTCCTCCTTCTTCATTAAGAGCAAACCTGGGTAAGGCCAGCCAGTCATCAGTCTTCAAATCAATCAGTCTTTGTTCAACAGTAAATGCGAGTTTATATCCTGAAGACCTGGCCGTTGACTTTATCTTTTCTGAATAATTTCCATTTGGATAGGCAAGATATTTAATTTGTTTTCCAACTATCTCCTGCAATCTTGATCTTCCACCCTCCAGTTCCATCCTGACCCTTGCTTCCTCACATTGAGTTAATATGGGATGAGATACGGTGTGAGCCCCGATCTCTATTGTTTTTATACTGGCAGCTTTCTGCAGTTCCTCTACAGTCATAGACGTTCTGGGAACTGATTTTTGAGATCTCAAATCAGCCATCATAACATCAAATGAATTGACATCCATCATCTTCCATTTCCTCAGCAAATGCTTTGCGTTCATGCCTTCACTATTTGCATTAACATAGTCCCACCAATAAGAACCTTCATAAAGAGGATCCACAGGTGCGAAAATAGTAACAGGCACTTTATATTTCTCTATCGATGGCAATAATTTATTATTCGATATATGCGCATCATCTAGTGTGATAACCACGCATTTATCTTTTGCAATTCCCTCTTCAAGCAATTTTTCCAACTCCGAAAGACTGATCATTCTGAAACCATTTTCCCTTAACCATATGATCAGACTTTCAAAAAATGATACAGATGGACGGTGGCAATAAAGGGAAAGAACCTTCGTCTTTTGATCAAATGGAAATAATCTCCCTATCCTATAAAGCAAAAAACCAAAGCTATCCTTCAGAAATTTCATTGTCCGGATTCATTTTTTAAAACATCCTGATAATATTGCAATAACCGGGAAGCTATTCTCTCAGCCTTATATGATTCTTCCATTTTTTCTTTTGCTGCTTTACCCGCTTTTATTATCATTCCGGGATTATGATACAAATTCTTAAGGATTTCTACCAATGCTTTGCCGTCCCCTTTCTCAAAGAGAAAGCCCGTACTGCCATCATCGATGATCTCAGGTATTCCACCAACTTTAGTTGCTATTACCGGTTTGCCTGAAGCCATAACTTCCAACGCTGCCATTGGCATATTTTCCTGCTCTGAAGGCATTACAAGAATTGCAATCTCCCTGATGATGTCGAGGATCTTTTTCTGCGATTGCCATCCCAAAAAGCTAATACTATCTTCCAATCTCAGACTGCTTACAACTGACTCAACTTCTTTCCGATAGGTTTCTTCCTGGTAATCACCAACAATAGTAAGCTCATACAAACATCCTAGTGATCTTAACTCTGCTAATGCATTCAGCAATAAAATCAAATTCTTTCTCGGATTGATAGCGCCCAGGTATAATAATTTTCCGGGATTGAAATGGCAACTATCAATTTGAAAAAAAACCGGACTTACCGGGTTTGGAATAATAGCAAGATTTTTTGCCTCAGTGAATCCTGACAATTGGCGGGAAGACTCCGAAAGATGTATCAGGTTATCGGGTATAGTGATTTTTGATACCTGGTTATGTAAAAAAAGCTGGGATCTCTTTTTCCATCCCTTCGCATCTTTTAATTCCATTTTGGACATACCATGTATGGTAAGTACAACTGGAATGGAGGGATCAATGAAATACCTGAACAAAAGAAATATTCCGCCCATTTGAAAATGAACAATATCAGGAGCAAAACTTCGGATAGCTTCTTTAAGGTCCCTTCCCGCAGCTAATAGTGAAGGAATGAAAGGAAATGACGAATACCTTTTAGGATAATATATCACCTTAACATTAGTGGACATTTGCACTATGGCAGGTACAGTTACCGATTTTGTATAGGTAATCACCAATACTTCAGCATCAACTCCCCTGAATTCCTGTAGCAAATTAACCAATGACGAATGTACGCCACCTTTTATGTTAGCAGGATCTACCGGAAAATCAGGAATTAGAAAGAGTACCTTCATTCAGTAGAACCTTTTAAATCGAAAAATTCCATTAGCTTTTTACCCAGTGCGTTCATCTCAAAGTATTTCTTACCAGTTAAGTAAGAATGCTTTCCTATTTCAACGGCTTTATCAGGATACATTGCTGCATATTTCATTTTTGCAGCAACCTGCGCAGTATTATAATCGCCAGCGATCAATGCATTATTGCCATCTGTAAAATAATTTTTAATCTCTCCAATATTAGTGGAAATGATCGCTGCTGATGATGCACAATATTCACCGATCTTATGAGGAAACCTGGAAACGTCCTGAGCTGAATTTCTCAATGGAATGACCAGGGCCAAACTTGATTTATATAGTTCAACAAGCTCAGGATATTTCATGTTCTGATAAACCTTTATCATGTCTGATACAGGCGACTTTTGTATTCTTTCCTGTAAAAGGAGAGAATTTTCTTTTGAGCCATTTGCAACAAGTGTAAGTGTATGATCATCTATGCCACTTTGTTCAAATGCATCAATTACAAAATAAATTACCTCCAGGTAATTCAATGAGCCGCAATATAAAATCCTCTTTTCCCTCTTTACAGGTAAAGCATCAAAAACGCTGTAGTCAACAATGCAGGGAATCTTAATCCACAATTTTGAAGGATCTGCCCTGTTTACCTCTTTAACCAGGAAGTCACTTATACAAATAACTTTATCAGCCAACCTATGACTGAACCTGTCATATAGAAAATTATCCATTTTAGTAAGCAAGGATACTTTTCTCTTATGTGATGACCAATATTCAACATTATCTACTACCAGTGTCGACCCGCTTAATGATGACAGAACCCTGTAAAAAAGAATATTCCTGAAATAATTGGTTGAGACAAGCATAATACGTTTATCCCCTTTCCATTGCAGAACAAAACGGATCTCATTCAAAAGACCACGTATTTTAAGGCTTGTGCGTTTCAGCATTCCTCCAGGCCTTATGGGTTGGCCCGAACTATAAACAAAAGGTATTCCCTCATATATATTAACCCCTTGTTCATATTGAATTGGAAAAGAATTATGGATCCCATACCTTGATACAATTATCAATTCCGCACCATTTTGGATCAATCCTTTTGCTATCAGTTTTTGTCTTTCAATTTGGGCATAGCCAAAAGGGAAACCTTTAGTGCCCATGTAGGCAATAGTATAATTAGTCATGCTCTAAAGATGAAATCCCCATTGCGTTTCTATATACCGAAACCGTTTTATTGATTACTGATTGAGTATACTTGCCAGAGGTTAACCTGAACTTATTGATGTTAGAAATAAATTCTGAATAAAGGCTCTCGTTAATTAAAAGCTCTTCAATTGCATCAGCAAGAGATGCGGCATTCTGCTTCTTTACAACAAATCCGTTAACACCATGCTCAACCATATCAGATAAACCTTCTACATCAGTGGTGATGATTGGTTTATCAAATTCAAATGCTGTTAAGGGAGCGCCACTTTGTGAAGCAGTAACATAAGGGCAAACAATAAAATAACATTGCTGAACCAGCTCTACCATATCTTCAACATCAACAACTTTATTTATTATAGTGATATCCTTCCTTTCCTTAATTGATTCATAGAGTTCGGGCATTGACCACTTTCCGGCTATCAGTAAATGCGCATCAGCTATACGCTCCCTGACCTGATTAAACGCATCAACAAGATACTCTACCCCCTTGTATGGCTTCACATATCCTAGAAATAATATTGTCTTATTAAGGGTGGGTAAAGAATTCTTTCGGAATACACCAAGTATCTCATGAAAACCAAGCGGTATTACAGCTGATTCATGGTATCTTTTTTCATTCCCCCGATAAAACCGATTACGCGTATTTTCAGAATGAAATATCATTTTAACATTACCAGATTTAAGGTAACGCATGAATAGCCTGGTACTCCAGTGTGTTTTACCCAGATGAGCATAACTCTCATGTAAAGTTTGAACTATGGGAGTGTTGCCCAATCCATAATGAAGAACCATCAGGAAAGGGTTCTGTCCTATAATATGCACCAGGTTATACCTCTCCTGCTTAAGGATCTTAGATAATCTGGAAAAGAGTTTATAATTTATACCGGAACTATAACCTTTATTAGAAAATACGTAAAACCGGATCTTGCTGGTATTGGTAAGGTAGCTGGTATACGGTTCCAGAACAGCTCTTGAAAGCGCCGGTTCCACGAGACCATAATGACCTTCTGGCACTATACTTAAATCAAAAATATGCGTCTTCTTATTTCCTGAATTAACAAGGTATATAATAGACACATCATGTTGTTCAGACAGATGCTTATAAAGATAGGAAGTAGCTTCCTCGTGATAATTTGTAACTATACAGATCTTCATTAACGGAACTTTAATCTATTCCTGACAAAATAATTATAAAGAACAACTCCAATAATACCAGAAGCTGCTCCTGCAACTAATAATCTTATTATCAAACCAGAATCTGCAAACAGGATTGACACTACATAAAGTAAAGCCATTATTATCCCAAGCATTGAAACAAGATTGATGGAAATTTTCACTGGCATTTTCAAATGCAAATAATACCAATGGAAAATTATTCCTATAACTGAAGCCACAATAAAACCATTAGAGAGCCCAACAGCCCCCTGAAAGGAGAAAATATAAAGTACAACTGAACATAAAATAGCATTCACAAAAGATAACCTTGCCATAAGGTTCTGCTCATGAAGCACACTAAAAATAGTTCCGATATAACATAAGATAGCATACAATAAGGTATACCACACCTGTGATGCAATGACATCAGCTGAAGGCAGGTATTGTTTCCCATAAATCAATAATGCAATTTCGTTACTGAAAATGCTTATTACAAAAGCGCCCACCATACCCACACCCACAACCAGTACAAGCAATGAGGAAACACCTCCAATGAATGAACTCCTATCCTCGTTATATTTCTTATTAATATTTGGGAATACTGCGGACATCATGGTAAGTACCAGCATCTGCAGTGGACTGGCAATTCTTAATGCAATATTCAGGAATCCAACTTCTTCCTTTGTTGAGTTCATTGCCAGGAAAGTATAAGGCACCCTGGTTGAGAAAACCGTGAATACTGCGAGTAAGAAAAAAGGAAATGCTTCTTTTAACAGTTCCATGAAACTGATCTCTTCATTTACTGCTGCAGCAGACAACATGGAATTGTTCCTTAAACGAAAAAACAGAAATGCTGATTTCAGTAATGCCAATAAAAAAGTTATTACTAATAATAATGTTACCGTTATATGTGTTTTAGGTATAAGCAGGACAATTAACACCCATAGAACGGCACTGGAAAGATTTACTACAGAGGAAAAACTCATCTTCTGCTGTCCGAAAACATATGCCTCAAGCGCATCCCAGGCAAGGAGTGAAAATATATAGCCAATGAGTATGAATAAAAGCAGCTCATCAAATACCAACTCAGTACTTATTGCATTTAGAACGAAAATTATAACGCTGATAGGGATAAGCAATAAAGCCCTTATTAACATTACGTTCCGTACCAGCTTTATGCCATTATAATTTCTCGCTGAAACATAACGCGTTATAATAGTACGAAGCCCAAAACCAGCAAATACACTGTAGATTCCACTCAGCGTAATGAAGTAGCCATATTTTCCAAAATCGCCGGGTCCAAGGCTTCTTGCAATCTTAATACTGGAAAAAATAGTTAGGGCCTGTACAAGAACGTTACTGGCACTTAGCACAGAGAAATTCTTGAAAACCTTATTCTTAAATAGTTTTCCGAGAACTCCTCTTAACCCTGCGGAGCTAATATTTTCAATATTCTGCATTATTCCAGTACTCTAGCTTATTTCTATTTTTTTCTCCCGGGAAAAATAGTTACAATAAAGCCCGAAGCTTATTGCAAACGTTGCAGTAACAAAATAAAATTGATTAAATGATTGTGTAATCATAAACAAAATGATATTCCCAATTACCAGGATGGATAGTAGTAAACCCAGGATATCATTTGCACGAAAGCTTTGCTTGTACATTAACCATGCACTCCTTAATGCTATAAAGAAAAGATAAGCAAACAGAGTAACCCCCACTATTCCAGTTGTAATCAGCATATAGGTAAAGCCCACATCAGTCAGCTCTCCCATCTCATAAATGGCAGGAAAATTATAATCCACACCAAACCATGGACTCCGTTGAAATATTTGCATACTCCTTTCAACTGTTCTTATTCTGGAACCCAGGTTTCCATCCCTGTTTTGTATATCAAAAGTTAACTCACGTACCCTCTCGGTGAGACTTTGAGAAAGATCACTCAAAACAGGGAGGTCAATACTTGACAATAAAAATACAAGCGTGAATACACTTAAGGCAGATACTGATAGAACCATGAGGATCCTGTTCTGTCTGTATCCGAAAATGAGCGCCATGATAAGAATAACAGAAATAATTGTTGCAATCCATTGTGAGCGTGCGTATCCAATAAATATTGCTATCAGAAATGCCAAAGCCAATAGCACATACTTCAGTTTAAACCGAACTACTAAAAGGTAAGTGACACTGAAAAGAAACATTATCAGTATTGTATAAAGTGTAGGTAGCATTACTCTTGCCATGAATGCATTAATCATCATTTGCTGACCTGCCCAGTGACCGGTATTATAAAAACTTCCATAAGGAAATAAAGGCTCCAAGCCCCTTAAACTTTGTATAATAGCCAGTACAACACCTGAGATACAAAAGATATTCAGATAATTAATAAATCGCGGAATATCTTCTTTCCTTATTAATAATGCAATAAAGTAAAAAAGCATATAAGGATACATCGATCGCATTGCCGCAAGACCGCTGGAAAGATTCACGATATTTTCAGTATTCAATACCAGAACAAGTGTATAAACTGATAAAATACTCCATGCCTGTATTACAGTACCAGGAAGTGCTCCCAATTTTTTATTATGCCATACGCACAAACCAAGCAATCCAATATTTAATGCATCGGCGAGATAAATATATGGGGAGGGACAAAAAAACACGCCTATGTTGATTGCTGTCAGTAACAATACGAGGTAAAAGACAATTTTCTGAAGCGATTGCACCATAGCTTTCAGGCCCTAAACATTAATTTCAACATTCCTTTAAAACCAAATCCAAAATGATTCCTGTTCCGGATATAAAATAAAATGCCCCGGAGAGATCCTTTCGTTCTGAACAATCTCGATAAAAGATACTGCTCAGAATGAAGGGTCCGAAGGGGCAATTGCCGGATGATCTGGTTTTTAATAAACTGATGTTCTCCGCTTAAATCATCCAGGCCTTCAACAAAATTATGGCACCATTCCTGAAACAGTTTAACTGCTTCTAGTCTGTGCTTAAAATTTCCTGCATTGGAAATATTGATCTCACTCCATCTCCAGTAAACCAGGGCCTTGCTGGAAGCGACTACTCCCTTCGATTTAGAAAGAAGGAACCAGGTGGCATCATCAGAGGCCCAGGCCATGGGGAAGTCCACAAACCCACCTATGGCTTTTAGGGCTGATAGGCGAAAAACAAAATTCTGCGCAAACAAGTCTCTTTTACCACTTACACGATGCCAGATAAAATCATAAACATCTTCCCACTCGGGCGATGAGGTGGTCATACGCAACAGTGCACCATTTTTATCTATAACCGCTGGTCGGGCATAAAAAAGATCATGAGCCTGATATTTTGCTATAAGGAGGGAAATTTCCTCCAGAAACCTTTGATGCAAAATATCATCATCTGAGAAAATGATCCCATATTCCCTGTTTGCAAACTCAATGCAGCGATTCCATGCATAAACAAGATTTTTGCTTCCCAGATTAAACTCATTCTCAAAATAGGAAATCCTATTGTCTGAATAAGTGGCTACCAGGCCGGCAATATCTTCCGGGGATCGGTCATTAACAATGATAAGTTCAAAATCAGGGAAGCTTTGAGCCAGCACGCTATCAATAGCTTCACGAAGATAGGTGAGCTTGAATGCCGGAAGCAGTACTGAAAACATTAATGGTAATTTTGATTGAAATAAATGACTATCAGACAATCCTAATCACGTTCTCAGACGATTTGCTTCTGATCATTTGTTCAATATCATTTACCAGATTTTTAAGTGGATCTATTATAAGCAGGCAAAAACCCAGGCGATGAATAGATATCTTATAAACATTATCCACTTCAATGTCAATTTCCTGGTTCATTAGAAATGGACCATATGAAAATTCAGCATTATCGGATTTTACAGTACATTTTTCAACAATGAGGGGTACAGTCTTTTGAAACAATAACCTGAGAATAGAGATCTCGCTTTCAGTAATGATTGCCCTCTCCTTCAGATAATACATAGGATGTATGGCACCTGAATTCCTCAGTTCCTTATCCGATGGATAGTTATTGCCTGCTATAAACAACAACTGATAAAAATCCTTTTCCACGTTTCCACGGATGAAGTGCTTGTTGTTATTCCTGGTTGCAATCAGGTATGGGCTGAATATGTCATAACCATACCTTTCAAGATTCCTGGATACAGACTTTAACTGATCACGTTCACATTTCGTAACAAACCAATTCATAAATATTCAAAATTATTCCAGTCTACACAAAAGCTTCGCCACTTCAGTCACATTAGGGTACTAAAGAGGTCAATTATAAAACGACATTTAATCGTATATATTACTAATAAATAGGATTTTTACTATAAGACTTACGTAGTAGTATAGTAATATCCATATCCGAATTCTTCTCCCCAGGCGCCCATTCCTCTCTTTGGCACTGCATTAAAAATAATCTTTGCGCCAAAGGGCAAAAGCGGCTGATTCCTGCCGATATAATGGGCTGCCTGTGCCTTTGGGGTATGCCCCTGTTTCAATACAAAAACGGTATTTGAAAAATGCTTGCTAAGCAAAACCATATTTGTATCATTTTCAAGCGGGGCGGTTACACCAATAATATTATCGAAACGGGTTTCTAGTTCTTTAAGAAGCATGGGGATCAATTCTTCAACCAACAATTCATCACTTTCAAAAACACGACTACCGGCGGGAAGCACATAGTACTCTCCACCATGATCCACCCTGTGAACTAACTCTTCCATTGTTGCCTTCTTATTCAAAAAGTCAGCCAGCCCCTTCCTGCCAGACATATTGAATTCATTGGTCAGCTTTTGATTTACTGTATCAAAATCTATTAAGAGTACTTTTTTGCCAATTGCTCCTAGGCTTGAAGCGAGTTTCTTCGCAAGGAACGATTTACCATCCCCTCTAACGGCTGAAGTTATCAGCAGCGACCTGTCTGCTTTAATATCACTCAGGAAAAACTGATTGCGTAGTAACCTGACCTGCTCCTCAACCACTTGCCCAACCCGTGAATTATTTTTACCTTTAACCCCTCCCGGATGTTTCCACAACTCTCCTGCCACAGCATAATCAGAAATGGTTTCAATATCCTTACGGAAAAGCATCTTCGAAGAGATATCTTCCTTAAAAAATACAAATCCAATGAAAGCAATTATTCCCAGTAAAGAGAAAATGACCATCAGCAAAAGCCGGTTTGGACTAACAGGGGCAAGCGATGACCTTGCATAATCAATAACCCTTGTATTGCCTACTGTGGTAGAATAGGAAAGTGCTGCTTCTTCTCTCCGCTGTAGCAGATAGGAATAAATCTGGTTCTTTATAGATTGCTGACGGCTAATCTCCAGCAACTGTTTTTCTTTTTGCGGAATTGAATTTAACAGGGAAGAATATTTACTTGAAGCTGTACTGAGATTTGATTTTGCAATAGCAAGATTCACCTTCTGGTTCTTCACCGCATCAAGAATGGAAGGTCTGATCTGTTTTATCTGGTCTTTGACCGCAAGTAGCACGGGACTATTCTCACCAGTTGTGTGCTTAAGTTTCTCGAACTGAAGCTGGGCATCGTTTAATCTACCCATCAATTGTGTAAGGGCAGGATCATTTACTCCAATGGTGGAAGGCATTATATTGCTTGCATTCGATCCATCAGCAACATAGTTTTCAATTTCATCCAGTACAGACATTTTAATATTTATATCCTGCAACTGCCTGTCATACATTCCGATGGCATCAAGATACTGTCTTCCCTGCTGGCTGATATCAATTACTCCTGATCGGGTCCTGAATTTCTGAATAGCATTTTCAACTGAATCTAATTGACCAACAACAAAGTCGAGCCGGCCTTCAACAGATGCAAGGGTATTAAGCGCTGCCTGGTTTTTATCATCAACTTCAGCCTGCAGATATACCTTTATTAATCCATTCAAAATATCTTCACCCTTCCTCGGGTCAGGATCCTTCATATTAAGATGAACTACAGTAGCAAGTTTATTAATAGCTGCCACTTTGAGGCCGGCCAATAAACCATTCTCCACTACTTTAGGATCCACCAGTGTAAAGTAAAATTTCTTGTTCTTCCATTGAAGATCGGCACTGTCGCGGATGGCACTGTAGAAATAAGCATTGCCCCATTCTGTTTGCACCCACTGGTTTACAGGATATTGCTTTTCATTGATCGTAACAATAGTTGCATTCTCATTTATAATAAATGGTATAGGGCTTCCTTCTGTAGATTTCAAAACCTCTTTAAGTTTCATCTTCACCGGCACGGTCGCATAGGCGGATTTCAATTTACCTTCACCATTTTCATAATAAGTACAATAGAGCCCAAGATCTTCCACTACTTTCCGCATGAGGGTATGCGATTGAAGTACTTCGATTTCATTCTCAACGATCTTATTCATTTCGAAAAAATCAATACTCTCCACCATCTTCGACTCACTGATCCCTTTCTTTTCATCCTTTATAAGAATTGAAGAAGAAATCTGGTAAACAGGCGTGAGGCTCCGTGCATAAAGATTTGCCAATAACAGAGCCACTCCCACCAAAAGAAATAACAGGGGCCAGTAAGGAAGAAATTTCCTCTTTATTATGGTAATGATATTCGATCCGGATTCTCTTGGGTCGTATGAAAAGTCATTTGACATTGTAGGTATACAGCTTAAAGTTGATGTCTTAACGATAACGGTCAATGATAATTGCGAGGAAGGCCAGTCCGCTGAGCACTGTAGGTAGTAATTGATTTAGCCTGCTGGTATTCTGAAGCTTCACGCTATTTGATTCTACATAAATCACATCATTTGCTCTCAGATAATAATATGGCGACTCAAGTAATTCTTTTTTATTCAGGTTTAATCTTCTTGTGATCTTTTCGTCACCTTCCTCCCGAATGAGAAGTACATTATCTCTTTTAGCATAAAGCGTCATGTCACCTGCCATACCCAATGCTTCCATTAAGGTGATCTTTTCGTTGGGAACATTTATGATTTTGGGGCTGGCTACTTCACCAAGAACGGTCACCCTGAAGTTAAGGATCCGAACCGTGATAATAGGATCGAGCATCAGCTTGGCTGAAATAAGTTTATCGCGAATCAACTCGGAAACCTGCTTCTTATTGAGGCCCTCCACCTTTACATTACCGATCATCGGAAAACTGATCATACCATCATTATCAACCAGGTATCCCGCGCCATGTGTTGGATTCTCATTAACGAGGCCGGGAACTACCGCTATATTGGGTGCATTGAAAATCTGGTTCTCTTCAATATTGATACTGCTAACATTAATGCTAAGTATATCAGCTTTGCGTATAACATGCGCAGAAACCAGCTCCTGGCGGGGAAAGGTCTCATCACCCAGCTTATTAAAATACCTGGCTTTTTCCGGACTCGCGCACGAAACTGTCAAAACAACCAGGCTCAAAACAAATAAATTTCTAACACCAAAAACTGTATAGGGCATACGCAACTTCATTATCTGCTAATATTAAAAAAAATACTGGTACGGCCTTATTTATTTATATAGCTAACAATACAGTAAAAAACCGAAAATTAATTGATTATCAAGCTTATTCAAACGGAATAAATATAGAATCTATTGCTTTTACCATAAAAATCATTGAATCTGGGTATTGCCAATTCCAACTCTGATACGAAAATGCTTCATTTGGCGTTAATACCAATAGAATTTAATCCGAATCCCTGTAAAAACCTTGTTTATGCATGTACCCTGCATCGAACAAAAGGTCAGCAAAATTATTTTGCATTCCTTTGTAGTGCTGTGCCTTGTGCTGTTGAAAATTTTGCCTGCTAATGCGCAGAAATTCATCTTCCAGGAGGGGGTTGAAGATATTAACTTCCCGGTTCTTTCCTCTGATCCAACAACAGGATGGCTTAAATACTGGCAGGAAACCAACAGCATGTTTGTTTCCCAACCTTACAGCACACTGATGAGAACTGATTCTGTATCCCGCTCAGGTAAGTACAGTGCTCGCTTTCAGCTCGACAGGGCTGAATATCCCGACAATATAAAAAGAATCAATGCAGGTTCTGAACTGATATGGAATGATGCCTGCAAAAACCCAGATTATGATCTGGCATGGATGGCTTTATCCGTTTACCTTCCTGAATGGTGTTATGGTATACCTGAAGGAGCTCCTGAAAGCGTGGTGTTTAATGTGCATGATTATCCTCTCCCTTGCGGAACAAGTTCACGCTGGACTAACCCTATGAATATCTGGGTGAGAAATAACCGTTGGATACTAACCATCACTGCTGATAAAAATGATGTTCAGGCCAATTCGGGAGCAACATTGGTAACAAAGGAGTATGATATGGGACCAATCGAAACTGATAAATGGACAGACTGGGCAATAAACCGCAACTGGACAATTGCTGATGATGGGTTCGTGAAGGTTTATAAAAATGGAAAACTTCTTGTAGATCATAGAGGCCCCAATTGGTATGGAGGTAATTTTGCCAAACTTCCATATATCAAGATGGGTATCTACAAATGGCCCTGGCTAAATAGCTGGAATGAAGCATGGGGAAGCCGGATCTCGCGCAAAAGAGCGATTTATATTGATGATATAAAAATGGGTACAAGCGAAGCTACGCTGCAGGATTTTCTCTATACCGATCAGGTGGCTCCAACGCCCAACTCCTTACCTTCTGTTAATGCCGGTAGCGATCAAACAATCCAACTACCCAAAAACTATTTAACCCTTACCGGAACAGCAAATGATAAAGATGGCAGTATCAGTTCCTACACATGGTCACTAGTCACAGGACCTTCCGGGTCTATAATCGCTACCCCAACCAACGCTTCCACTTCCATTACCGGCCTCGTAAATGGCTCCTACACTTATAGGCTCACCGTTACAGATAACCAGGGAGGCAAAGCAAGTGATGATGTGAAATTAACAGTACTAAATGCTACTGTGGTGAATCTCCCCCCTGTGTCAAATGCAGGCAACGACCAGACCATCAATGACCTTGCAGCAACTGCATACCTCGATGGAACTGCATCTTCTGACCCGGATGGATCTATAGCCACCTATTTGTGGGCACAGATCGCCGGACCATCCAACGCGGTAATTTCCAATACCAGCCAGGCCAAATCACCCGTTAGCTTCCCCTTAAAAGGAAACTATAGTTTTGCCTTAACTATAAAGGATAATAATGGTGCAGCAGACAGTGATACAGTCAGCATCTTGGTAGACCCCATAAACGCAGTTGCGGCCAATATAAACCCCCTCGCAAACGCGGGGCAGAACCAGGTTATTGCTTTGCCAAAGAACCATACTTTTTTAGATGGATCGGCTTCTGTAGATCCGGATGGAACCATCAACACTTATAACTGGCAGCAGGTGAATGGTCCTAATAATGCCAAAATTGAAAAACCAACCTCATCTTTTACCAATATTACCGGCCTAAATAGTGGCAAATATGCCTTCCGGTTGACGGTAACAGATAATCGCGGAGGATCAGCAAGTGCGGATGTAACGGTGGAAGTATGGGCGGAAGCTATTGCCAATAAAAAGCCTCAGATTATGATGCCCTCCACCTTTAGGGCAGATATAAGCATGATAAATGATATCACACTTGATGGTAGTGCCAGCTATGACCCAGATGGAACAATTGTCAGATACAAATGGGATCTGCTGGAAGGACCAACCCAGGCGCTAGTACATGAGAGTTCAGCAAAGGAGACTAAAGTGAGTGGTCTGCAGGCCGGAAACTATTCATTCCGCCTTACGGTAACAGATAACCTCGGCGCTACAGCTGATAAAAATATTGTGTTATATGCTGTAAGTTCTATGAATGACAATCAGCTTAAGTTATTCCCCAATCCAAATAATGGCAACTTCCAGTTTAAATTACAAACTCCTGCCACGGGTAAATGTGAGGTACTGGTATACGCCGTTTCAGGGGTATTATTATATAAGGAAGTATTCACTAAAGAAACAGCCCTTATTTCCAGACCTGTAGATATAAGATCGTTGCAATCGGGAACTTATTTTTTAAGTGTCAGGATCAATGATCAACCCTCACCCATAGCCGGAAAAATACGAAAGCTCTAAAGAGTTTTTTCTTATTCTAAAATGGAAAAAGCCTGATTTTTCACCAGAAATCAGGCCTTTTTGCGTCGCAACATTAATTATTATTATAATATAAGTGCTAAACTACTGTTAATGTTTTATATGTACATTATCAATGGTTCATTTTATAATTTAGTGAATAAGAATACATTATAAAATTATTGAAAATAACTACACAAGTTATTCACATACACAATAAAAAAAAATCGGTGGCATGAGTTTTGCCTTTTTCTGGCTTTTCCTATAAAAACCAGGTTATGTCGCTGATTAATTTACCCAATTCTAAAGCCCGTCCTGTGGGTTTGAAGCTTTTTTTACTCTTTTTTATCTTTTGCTTTCAATTACCGGTGGTAGCTCAGAAACTGATCTTCCAGGACGATGTTGAAAGTAGTAGTTTTCCCAGTCTCACCGGTGTTCCTACTACCGGTTGGTTAAAATCATGGCAGGAAGTTAACAGTATCAGTATTTCTCAGCCATTTAGCAAAATGATCCGTAGTGATTCGTTTAAACGTGCCGGATCTTACAGCGCAAGATTTCAACTTGACAAACCCTATTCTCCCTATGATCAATATCGTCAACACGCGGGAGCTGAATTGATCTGGAATGATGCATGCAATTATCAGACCCTTGATATGCGTTGGATCGCGCTTTCATTATATATACCTAAATGGAGCTATCAATACCCTGAAGGTGCCCCAGAGAGCATTGGTTTCAATATTCATGATAAACCCCTTCCTTGTGGTACAAATTCCAAGTGGACAAATCCAATGCGGATTGGAATTATAAACAACCGCTGGATCTGCGTTATCAGTTATGATAAGGGAGATGTGCAGGCAAATTCCGGTAGTACAATCAAGTCTATTGAATATGATCTTGGACCGGTAGACACAGACAAATGGACAGACTGGGCAGTTAACCGTAACTGGACCACCGCAGATAACGGTTTTGTAAAAGTTTATAAGAATGGCCAGCTTGTTGTCAATTATACCGGCCCCAACTGGTATGGTGGTAATTTCTCCAAAGTACCATATATAAAGGTTGGTATATATAAATGGCCCTGGCTTGCAAGTTGGAATACCTCCTGGGGAAATACCATTGCCAAACGCAGGGTTGTTTATGTGGACGAATTTAAAATTGGAAACAGCACAGCTACCCTTGCAGATGTTTCACCTGCTGGCGGATCAACCTCAACCACCAATACTGCCCCGGTAGCTAATGCAGGAGCTGATAAAATTGTAACCCTCCCCACTACATCTACCACACTTACGGGTAGTGGAACTGATCAGAATGGGAGTATTGCATCATATGCATGGTCCAAAGTGTCTGGCCCCACAGGCGGAACTATTCAGTCCCCCTCCAGTGCAAGTACAAATATTACATCTCTTGCCGCTGGTACATATGTCTATCGTCTAACAGTAAAAGATAATGCTGGTGCAACTGATACAGATGATGTTCAGGTTATAGTTTCCAGCTCCACCACAAGCGGCAATCTGGCCCCTATCGCAAATGCAGGGGTAAACCAGAATCTTTCGACCGGCACAAGTTGGGGTTATCTCGACGGCCGTGCTTCAAGTGATCCGGATGGAACCATCAGTTCATACCAGTGGTCACAGGTATCAGGTCCAACCACAGCATCAATAGCATCGCCCACTCAGGTGAGGACAACAGCAGGTGGACTGGCAAATGGAACCTATTCCTTTCGGCTGACCGTAATGGATAATGATGGAGCAACTTCCTCTGCTACCACAACTATTGTAGTAGGCACCCAAACGGTGGTAGCTAATAATGCACCAACAGCAAATGCCGGTGCCGATAAAGCAGTTACCCTGCCAACCAGCTCTGTATCCGTTTCTGGTTCAGGAACTGATTCAGATGGTACTATTGCAGGCTATACCTGGACTAAAATATCAGGACCTTCGGGTGGTACCATTCAATCACCTTCTTCCAGCAGTACCACTATCTCCAGCCTTACGGCAGGAACTTATGTTTACAGGTTAACCGTTAAGGATAACGACAATGCAACATCAACTGATGATGTTCAGATAAATGTTGCACAGGCACTCTCTAGCAATGCCAGCCCGGTTTCTGTAGCTGGTCCCAACCAGACCATCACCTCACCCAGCAACTGGATCTATCTTGATGGCAGATCTTCTTATGATCCCGACGGAACGGTAACGTCTTATCAGTGGAGCCAGATTTCAGGTCCTAATACAGCACAGATTGGTGATGTAAATGCATCGCGCACTACAGCATCTTTCCTAACTGTGGGTACCTATATCTTCCAATTAACTGTAAGAGATAATGATGGCGGTACTGGTACCAGTAGTTTTACTCTCGTAGTAAACGGTACAGGAACGGCCAATAAGGCACCAACAGTAAGCGCTGGCAATAATGTCAGCATTGTACAGCCAACCAGTTCAATTACACTTATAGGATCAGCAACAGATTCAGATGGATCAATCAGTAAATACGCATGGAGTTTTGTATCTGGTCCAGGCGGATCTTCTATCCAGTCTCCATCAAACTCTGCTACCAATGTTACCGGCCTAACAACCGTGGGCACATATACGTACCGGTTGACTGTAACCGATAATAGCGGAGCCACAGCATCGGCAGAGGTTAGTGTTTCGGTTCTTGCCGCTCCTTCCAATATTGTAAGCGGACAAGCCCCGGTTGCGAATGCCGGATCAGATGTCAGCATCACATTGCCAACAAACTGGGCATACCTTGATGGAAGAAGTTCCTTTGATTCTGATGGTACTATTGTAAGTTATAACTGGGCCCAGATCTCGGGACCATCAACTGCTTCTATAACGGATGATCACCAGGCAAGAACTGCAGCAGGTGCACTGGGAACTGCAGGTACTTATACCTTCCGGTTAACGGTAACAGATGATAAAGGAATGTCTAGTTCAGATACCAAGAGCATAATTGTAAGGTCAAGCACCACAAGCTCTAACAATTCAGTTTCCTCGGGAATGGAGCAGACAAGTACCACAACAACAAGTACCACCACAACCGGCACCACTGTAACGTCACCTGTTAATACAACCACTCAGTTTAAGACTTATCCTAATCCATTCAATAATAACCTGACTTTACTGTTGAATACACCTTCTTTAGGTAAAACTACAATCCAGGTATATAATATGGTTGGATTGCTTGTTCACCAGGAAGTATTCAACAAAGACCAGATAAGTATTACAAAGAAGATCAATCTCGTGAAATTGATACCGGGAATGTATGTTTTAAAGGCTACTACCGAACGTGATGCACCTATGACAACTAAGATTGAAAAACTCTGATAAAAAAGTTTTTCTTAAAGAAAAGGCCGTCTCAAATGAATGAGACGGCCTCTTTTTTTTAAGCCCACCTCCACAGATCATCAATCCTGTATTATTCAATATATTATAAAAACATGGCATATTTTTTGTTGATAATATGACTTTTAGTAAATTTCATTTTACTGGAATTCGGGAGCCATTTTCAATTACCCAAAGGGGTATAAAATAGGGACCAGATAGGGACCAGATAGGGACCCCGAGTATGGTTCTAGCTTGGAGATAGCTAAGTATTTCGGTAACTCTCTTAATCCAAAACCTGTAAGAAAATGCCTAAAAACATCTCTAACAAGAAAATTGACGGCTTTAGTGGAAAATACCTCAAATCGCATTATCTCCAGGTCAGAGGCGACCGGCAATACCTAAAACGGAATCCCGACCGTAGAGGTCACAAGAAAAAGCCCAATGAGGAAAAAAATCAATTAAGATTTAAAGATGTTAATATTTATGCACGTAGTGTGGTACATGACCCGGCCAGTAAAGCATTCTACACTCCTTTTAGGGAAACCCTGAAACAAAGTGAATATGTTATGGCCATTGCTGACGGAATGGTGCCACCAACAATTGAGTCCATTGATCAGAATGGTTATACCGGACTTGCGGGACAAAACCTGATGGCAATTGCAACGGATAATTTCCAGGTTATGAAGGTTGTGTTTACTATCCTGGATCCTAACGGAATTTCACTGGAAACCGGCCTTGCCATCCCTGCCGAAAAAGAAAATCAATGGAAATATATAGCCCGGAAAGACATTTTATCTGTCTCTGGAAATCAGGTACAGGTAGAAGCCTTTGATCGACCTGGTAATAGAACCGTCGCTCTTCTACTGTTAGATGAGCCTGTCAAAATATAAATACCATCTTCTAATATTTTTGTCACTCATCAGAAGGCCGTCTCAAAACTATTTGAGACGGCCTTCTGATTTTATAATTAAACTTCTTACCTGAGTTTTATTAACCGGGAAGTAAATACTTCTTGCGGTGTAACAACTTTGACCATGTACACTCCGGCTAACTGATCGAGCATTTCACCCAGTGAGAAATTATTGGAGCCTTTCAGGAGTTCAACATTTCTTTGAGAAACCCTTGCACCCTGCAGATTAAATAATTGAATAGAAGCCGATGTTTTCTCCGCAACGGTCACATTGATAAATGCCTGGTTAATAACGGGGTTTGGAGAGATCGTCAAACCTGGTCTGAGTGAGCCATTATCATTGATCCGAACCACCTGGCTATATACAACACCACCTGTTTTGCGGGTCGCTTTGATCCGGTAAAATACCTGACCGGTTATATTTACATCTGCATAATTATAAACTTCCTTACCACTGGTAGCCTTCCCGAATAATTCCGTTAACATGCTGAAATTAGTTCCGTTTGTACTACGCTCCACTGCAAAGCGAACGAAATCACTATTCTCTTCCACATCCCACTTTACATTATTGGTGTTGCCGGTGCGCCTAACAAATAAGGATAACGGGTCAACGGGGAGAATTGAAAAATTCTCTGGAAGGTTATTGAAACTCACAAGCCCAATTCCATTTGAATTTACGATAGCTGGAACAATCGGTACGGGCGTTAAAGGATCCGGGTCAGTAGCTGGGTCAGTAAATCCACCTTTATATGAACGAAAAGAGACTGATGTAGGATTAGTCAGGGTTCCAGTATTACGGGTAAATTTCAATTTTATCTTAGTTGGGATAGAATTTTTTCCTAAAGGTCCGTTATCAACTTCAATATTATTAATAGTGTAGTTGCCCCCATTCAAAACAAAAAGTGTATCTAACTTATCTTCCTCTTGAATATAAAAATCTGCAGTACTATTTAACTCCATTACAAGTTCTGATGCAACACCATTACTTTCAATAGAAAAATAAAATTTTACGGGAATAGGGGCATCAATAGTACCTTCTGGATAAGTTCTTCCATAAAAATCTCGCGAAAGTAAATAGAGAGCACGTTCACCAATTTTTTTATAGCCAGACTGAAAATAATAATGACAATTACCTAAAGTACCTCCCTCAAATGCGTGTGGGATTCCATTTGTTGAAACTAAAGTGACATATGGAAAGGAAGGATTAGCAGCAAATCTTCTTATACCATCAGCAATTTCTGCAGCATCCTCTTCATTTCCCCAACACCCGAATCTTGTTTGGAAAATATAAACTCTTTGCAATCCTGGATAGTCAGATTTCCAGGAAGAGACCAATATTTCTAACTCAGATTTATACTGATCTCCATTCAATATTACACCTCCCCCACCACCCCAGTTGCTTTCACCCTGAAACCAAAAAATAGCACGAATATCCTCAAATACTCCCCCCTCTTTTGATCTGTGAATGGCGCGACCATATGTGGTGTTTACATCAAAATGGTCAGTTTGTGGCATGTAATATGAAATTGGTTTTCCATCAACAGCATGATTGATAATTGCAACAGGAATTCTCTCTGTTTCAATTAGTTTTGTAGCCATCCATATTCCCCATTGACCAACATTACCGGTATCTCTGAAGTTTGCGTTTCCGTCTCCACGGTACCACTTCTTAACCATTGTATTATAATCTGTAAAACCTGATTGGTTAACATCGGATGAATTGCCATACGCCCTAATAAACTGGCGATAAGTTTGAACTAAAGGATCATTATTTGCATTGTTACCACCGGAGAAGGGTTTTTTAATTGATGCAGACGCATTCGACTGACCTTGAATCATGTAAACATCACCTGCAACAACTTTTATTGCTTCTATTAAAGGAAGTGTAGATTGAACATTGTTATCAATTCCGAATAATTGGAAACGATAATTCTGGAGTTCAGCGAGTAACTCATATTCAGCCTTGAATTCCCTGCTGGAATTAACGGAAATCTCAATATTTTGAACTGAAATTACGTAATTATCTAAATCATAAGATGAGTTGTTATCTTTAGTAATGATCAAGCGTAGAGATTCATACGGAGATCCAACCTCCAGTTTTCCTTTAACCCTAACAGTAGCCCTATTAGTTGTTGTTTTACGTGGATATAACTGACTTGTTTTTGGAAAGCTGTCCAACACCTCAAATTGCGCATAAACACCTGCTCCAACAGCGCAACAAAGTACAGTTAGCAATAGATACCTGCACAAAAATTTTACCTGACTCATCTTAATGTCAATTGTTAATTTCAAATAATAAGCTAATGGAATTCAGGTAGGAAAGTTGGACGGATTAAATAGGCAGACATACAAAGTTATATCTAATTTTCACATTATGAAATCCTTACAGGAAAAGCTTTTCAGTATTTATTGACAATTGGATTATTACCGGATATTATGCAGAATATACAACCAGTTCCAACCTCCTGAAAGCAATCAAATAATAGATCCAGATCGAGTTTTTACGATACTAAAGACCCGTTTTTCTTTCGCCAGGTAACATGTATTCCCCTCCCGATCACCAGCATAATCCAGCATATCAAAACTGGGACCATCACGTTGAAAAAACGGGGGTAGGCGCTTAAAAGCAGCGTAATTCCAAAATAAAATACAATAAACATCGAAAGGAAATGGGCAAACAGATCATATAATCTGAATCTGTATATATATATGAGTAAAGCAACTAAAATACTTACCAGGAAAAATGAATTAATAACGATCCTGATCATTGCTTTGTCGGACTGTACCTGGTAGGAAACCGGAAAATTAAATAATAACCGACCGGCATTAGAAATAATATTCCTCACATATTTGACTGGATGATTACGTATATTATTGAACGCCAATTCTTTATAGGCCTCATCTCTTTCCAGCCCCTCAAATTTGTCTACATAATCCATCGCTGGTTTATGATTCCGTAATAATTCGCGGTACTCTTCTGACATCAAAGAACTGTCTCTTGTTCTCATCACCGGCAAATTGAACCAGTTTCCATATTCCTTTTCGAAAGGGGTTGACATACAATAGAGTGACATCCCCCCACTATCGGCCAGCATAAAGACTTTCCTGCTGATGGTATAGGTATATATCAAATAGGGGGAAATCCCAATCAATGTGACCAAAAGCAGGAAAAAAATATTGTTACTAAAATTTTTGGCGGCCGGCTCAAGTTTTGATTTTAGTAGAAATATTGCCCCAAAAATACCCAGTAGTAAAAGCCATACATACCCAAAAATAACCTTGGTTAAAATCAAAAAGGCAAATAAAAGTCCGGTGAGAATGATATCCCTTCTTCGTGGTTGCAGGTAGATCTTATGCAGCCCATAAATAAACAATGTTATCAGCAATACAGTAAGCGGTTCAGTTAACATATCCGGGATCTCCTCATATGCTAAAAAATACAAACCCCAAAAAACAGATAACCCCAGCGCCACCTTATTTTTCGTGAGTAAGCGCAGATTTTTATATAGAAATACCACTGAAGCATACTGGAAAAAGGCATTCATCAATCCAGCTGTAATAAAAGGCAGCTTGAACAAAACAATCGGAACTATAACCAGCGGATAACCCGGACCATTCCATAAACGCTGTATTCCTTCTGGCTTGTAATAAGATCCATCAATGATATTTCCAGCAAAAATGTAATAGCGTAATTCATCCCCCTCTAACGAATCACGATGGAAAAGAAAAACAATAACGACATATAATAACAAAAAAGGAAGGAAAACCAACCAGGGGTTTCCAAAAACTCCCCGCTTTATATGCGTCATAAACTGAGTTTATTTATTTGAACAACCCATATTTCAGGATGCAATAAATTGCCCTGAAGCCATCCCGCCATCCTATTTTTTTCCCTTCTGCATAAGTACGCCCGAAATAAGAAATCCCCACCTCATATACTTTAACATTGGGAATTCTGGCAACCT
Source organism: Flavihumibacter sp. ZG627 (assembly GCF_000814325.1). GTDB lineage: Bacteria > Bacteroidota > Bacteroidia > Chitinophagales > Chitinophagaceae > Flavihumibacter. Next base: position 125,103 of record NZ_JPHF01000005.1, read on the forward strand.
TCATAGTAACCTCAGGTTCAAATCCAAAGCGCTTTTCCTTTAAATCGAGACTCTGAATAATGGGCGTCCTGAACATTTTATAACAGGTCTCCATATCAGTGAGATTCAAATTGGAAAACATATTGGAAAGAAAGGTCAGGAATTTATTCCCGAATGAATGCCAGAAGAAAAGTATCCGGTGGGGATGCCCTCCCATAAATCTTGATCCGAAAACAACATCAGCTCCACTCCTGTTTACAGTACTTATCAGCAGGTTGTATTCTTCCGGATCATATTCAAGGTCGGCATCCTGGATAATCAGGTAATCTCCGGTCGCCTTTGCAATGCCAGTATGCAGTGCGGCCCCTTTGCCTTTATTGACCTCGTGTTTTATATAGGTAAGGGGAAGATCTTTATTTGCTTCGATATACCTCAAAATTGATTGTTCGGTATCATCAGTTGAACAATCATTAACAAGGATGACGTCTTTTTCAACGCCATTCAATAGTTCTACTGCTTTAATTCTGTCAAGGATCAGGTGAATGGTTGGACCTTCATTGTAAGCCGGAACTACTATCGACAATTTTCTCATTACTTCTGGGATCTATCGGGGCAAATAAATAAAAACTATTTAACCGGTGCAAGTTTTGGTAACAAAAAAGCCCCGATGCATAAGCAACGGGGCTCCTATAAAAATGGCTGAGACTATTAATAACCCATATCTCCCATGCCACCACCTGGCATTGCCGGAGCATCTTCTTTCTTAGGTTTGTCGGCAACAACACATTCTGTTGTAAGCAACATACCAGCAATAGAAGCTGCATGCTCAAGCGCTACGCGACCAACTTTAGTTGGATCAATTACGCCTGATTTAAAGAGATTCTCAAATTCTTCGGTGCGGGCGTTGAAACCATAATCACCTTTTCCTTCGCGGATTTTGTTGATGATAACACTTCCTTCAAGGCCGGCATTCTCAACAATGATGCGGATAGGAGCTTCCAGCGCGCGACGAACGATCTGTGCACCCAGTTTCTCATCTTCATTGCTGCTGCGGAAACCATCAAGGGCACTGATAGCACGGATGAATGCAGTACCACCACCTGGAACAATACCTTCTTCAACAGCTGCGCGTGTTGCGTGAAGGGCATCATCCACACGGTCTTTCTTCTCTTTCATTTCAACCTCTGTGGCTGCACCAATATTAAGAACAGCTACACCACCACTTAGTTTTGCAAGACGCTCCTGCAACTTCTCACGATCGTAATCGGAAGTAGTTGATTCGATCTGGGCCTTGATCTGGTTGATACGTGCAGTGATATCTTCTTTCTTACCTTTTCCACCAACGATAACAGTGTTATCCTTATCAATGGTGATGGAAGAAGCCTGACCAAGATAACTCAGGTCTGCGTTCTCCAGCTTGAAACCCTGCTCTTCAGAGATCACCACGCCTTTTGTAAGGATCGCGATATCCTGCAGCATTTCCTTACGACGGTCACCAAAGCCAGGCGCCTTTACAGCAGCCACTTTCAACGTACCGCGAAGTTTATTCACTACCAATGTAGCTAATGCTTCTCCTTCGAGATCTTCTGCAATGATCACCAACGGACGACCACCCTGTGCAACTTTCTCCAGAATATGCAGGATGTCTTTCATAGCACTGATCTTCTTGTCGTAGATCAGGATATAAGGACTCTGCAGCTCAGCTTCCATTTTCTCACTGTTGGTAACAAAGTATGGAGAGATGTAACCACGATCGAATTGCATACCTTCTACAACTTCAACTGTTGTGTCAGTTCCTTTTGCTTCTTCAACGGTGATAACACCATCCTTACCAACTTTCGCCATTGCTTCAGCAATCAGTTTACCAATTGCTGGATCATTGTTTGCAGAAATAGTTGCAACAGCCTCGATCTTTTTGGTATCGTTTCCAACAGTCTGGCTTTGATCTTTCAGCGCAACAATTACTTTTTCAACAGCTTTATCAATACCGCGCTTCAGGTCCATCGGATTGGCACCTGCTGCAACGTTCTTCAACCCTTCAGTGATAATGGCCTGAGCAAGAACAGTAGCGGTGGTTGTGCCATCACCTGCAACATCAGCAGTTTTGCTGGCAACTTCTTTAACCATCTGGGCGCCCATGTTCTCGATAGGATCTTCCAGTTCAATCTCTTTTGCAACGGTAACACCATCTTTAGTAACCTGTGGTGCGCCGAATTTCTTTTCTATAACTACGTTACGACCCTTTGGTCCAAGCGTTACTTTCACCGCATTTGCGAGGGTATCAACCCCTTTCTTCATGCGGTTACGTGCTTCGATATCGAAGAATATCTGTTTTGCCATAACTATATAATATTAAATTGTTTGCGGATTGTTATTTGGAATTTGGTGTTATACGATGGCGAGAATATCGCTTTCACGCATGATCAGGTAATCACCTCCATCAACCTGGAGTTCAGTTCCGGCATACTTGCCATATAAAACTGTGTCACCTACTTTTACAGTAAGGGGCTCATCTTTTTTGCCAGTACCGGCAGCTACTACTGTTCCACGCTGGGGCTTTTCTTTTGCAGTATCAGGAATAATGATTCCACCTGCGGTCTTCTCTTCAGCAGGGGCTGGTTTAACAACCACCCTGTCATGCAAAGGAGTAATGTTCAACTTCTTAGCCATATTATTTGGTTTTAAATTAAGTGAATTATTAATTGGAGCGTTGCTCCTCAAGGATTGCAAAGAGAACGAATTATATGCCAATACGTTAAAAAACGTTGAGAGAAGCCATATTTGCAGTTTTAACACCTTCTGTCGGTCTCCTTTTGTCCGTTTATCGAAAAATGCCTGTTTGGTTGTGCCAATTTTTCCGGTGTGCTTGTAAGTACGACAGTCCTTTTGTATGTTTATCTCCTATCCGATCCCATACCATGAAATACATCCTGATGGCTTTTACAGCCCTTACCCTGTATTCCTGCAGCAAATCTGTTGCAGATGATCCCAACCTTACCATCAATGAAGAGGATGCGACCATCCAATGGTGGCGTTATAGTTGCGGAACTTCCTGTGAGGCTGCCGCCTGGGTGCTGCTGCTGGAAAATGGAACGGCCTTTGAAGCTGACGCCCTTCCCCAAAATTTTCAACAAGACGATGCTGAAGTAATTGTCAAATATAAAAAAACGGGAAGAAAATCACCTGTTGAACAGGGCACAGGCCTTGAGCAGGTAAGGATCCTGAATATCCGTCCCAAATAAGGCTTTTCAATCTGTTTGGTCGCTGCCCTGAAATCCTGTAGATTTGCCGCTTCAACAAAGCTCTTGAGAGGTATGATCAGCAGACGAAATATCCGGGTAAAAGTAATGCAAACCCTCTATGCACTGGATTCGATGGACCAGGCCGCAAAACCCGGAGAACCGGTCAGGTTACTGAAAAGACAATTTGACCAGACCCGACAATTACTTGTATATGTGATCCATTTCCTTACTGAAGTTGCCCGATATGCTGAAACCGATTCAAGGAACCGCGCTTCAAAACACCTTCCCAGCGCTGCCGACCTGGTTGTTAATACCAAGATCGCTGGCAACTCCCTGCTCTGGAAAATACTTGAAGACCAATCTTTCATCAGTGCAGTGAAAGAAGAAATGGTTGACAGATATCTCGACAAAGAACTTATCCGGAAAATATACCACCAGCTCGCCGATTCAGATATATATAAAGAATATATTTCTGAACAGGGTCGTGATCCAAAAACGGAGAAGGCACTGATAGATTATATTTATAGTAACCTACTTATCACCAACGAGGCCTTCACCAGCCACCTCGAAGAACATTTCAATAACTGGGATGATGATTGCGAGATGGTCAACCTTCTTGTTCAGAACTACCTCAGCAAACCCGGCACTTATAATTTCCATGAGATCCTCAGTGCTGACAAATGGCAATTCGCCAAAAGCCTGGTAGAAACTGTTCTCGATAAAGACGCACTCACACTGGATCTTATCAAACCCAAACTTAAAAACTGGGATCCCGACAGGATCGCTACGCTTGACATGATCCTGATGAGAATGGGGGTTTGCGAATTCCTCTATTTCGAAACCATTCCACCCAAGGTCACCATCAATGAATATATCGACCTGGCAAAGGAATACAGCACACCCCAAAGCGGACAATTTGTCAATGGTATATTAGACAGCATACATAAAGACCTGCTGCGCGATGACAAATTTCAAAAAGTAACATATAAAAAATAGTGACCTTAAAATTGATCAAACCCATGCGTAAACTGATCTTATCATTTATGGTGGCGGCCCTGCTTGGTTCATGCCACCAGATCACCCGGAATGAAACCTCAAATGAACCTAAATTTCCCATGGCCACAAATGCCGCCACTGTTTCAGAGGACAGCTCGATGTTCACAAAAATTGAATGGCTCGACAATGATCTTGACCTTGGCAAAGTGAAAGAAGGCCAGAAAGTAGATGTGGCCTTCCGGTTCCGGAACACCGGCAAAAAACCTCTTATCATTTATTCTGTAAATCCAGCCTGCGGATGTACGGCAGCAGAGCCACCGAAAGAGCCCATACTGCCAGGTGCGGAAGGTGTAATTAATGCGAGCTTTGACAGCAAGGGCCGTGTTGGTACAAACCAAAAATCGATTGGTGTTAACACAAATACTTTCGGAACCACCAACCATAACCTCGTTTTCAAAGTAGAAGTAGAAAAAAACTGACTATTTCCAAATCAATAACTTTATATCTCAAACAACAATTCACATGACCAATCTATTCTTCTTACAGGCGGCCGGGGGATCTGCGGCAACCACGCAATTAGTGTTACTAGGTGGTATGATCCTCGTATTCTGGCTTTTCATGATTCGCCCCCAGGCTAAAAAAGCAAAAGCTGCCAAGCAATTCCAGGAAAATATGCAGAAAGGTGACAAGATCGTTACCATCGCCGGTATTCACGGTACAATTAATAAGGTGAACGAAGACGGTACACTGATGCTGGAAACCAGTCCGGGTAGCTATATGAAGATCGAAAAATCTGCTATCTCCCTTGAGTGGACACAGAATATCAACAAAGCAGCTGCCACCATCGCTGATAAAAAATAATGCTACGCGTAGGCATCACCGGTGGAATCGGTAGTGGTAAATCTATCGTAGCCAGGGTCTTCGAAAACCTTGGAATTCCGGTGTATAATGCTGACACCGCGGCAAAGAGACTGATGGAAGATGACCCTGAACTCAGGGCTTCCATCAGTTTTCTTTTTGGTGAAGATGCTTACCTGAATGGAAAGCTCAACCGCTCCTATATTTCATCTGTTGTTTTCAAAGACCAACAAAAACTGGAAGCGCTCAATGCACTGGTGCATCCTGTCACCATCCGCGACGGAGAAACCTGGATGAAAAAACAAGAGAGCCCTTATGCCATCAAGGAAGCGGCGTTGATCTTTGAAAGCGGCACCCAATCTCATCTCGACCTGGTGATAGGTGTATCGGCACCAAGGCATATCCGTATTCAACGGGTGATACAACGCGATAATGTAACGAGGGAAGATGTGCTGAAAAGAATGAATAACCAGATCAGTGAGACCATCAAAATGCGTTTATGCGATCACGTTATCATCAACGATGACGCGCAACTGGTAATACCACAGGTACTCCTGCTTCACGAAGAGCTGCTAAAAAAAGCTGCCCATAAGAGCAGCTTTTAATATTTATCATTTAAGTTTTGCCAATGCATCTTTAATTCGCTGCATCCCCTCCCTGATCTTGGGAAGGCTGTTAGTATAAGCAATACGGATACATTTATCCTCGCCAAAAGCTTTTCCTGTTACCGTGGTAACATGGGCTTTCTCCAATATATAAAAGCAAAGCTCATCCGAGTTATTCACGGTAGTTGTTCCATCAGATTTTCCAAAATAGGACGACACATCCGGAAACACATAAAAGGCTCCATCGGGCTCATAGCAGCAAACACCTGGTATATCTTTCAATAGCTCCAGGATAACGTTTCTTCTCTGTTCAAATTCCTTTACCATCGCCTTGCTGGAAGAAAGGTCTGAGGTTAAAGCGGTAATGGCAGCTCTTTGTGTTACAGCATTTGCACCACTGGTGATCTGCCCCTGGATCTTTTCACAGGCTTTCACTATTTCAGGAGCACCGGCAATATAACCAAGCCGGTATCCCGTCATGGCAAAACCTTTACTGAGTCCGTTGATGATCACCACCCTGTCTTTTATTTCATCAAACTGTGCAATGCTCTCATGTTTGCCAACATAGTTGATGTATTCATAGATCTCATCACTCATGATATAAACCTCAGGATGATTCTTGAATACCCCTGCCAGTCCGGCTAACTCTTCCTTTGTATATACTGCTCCTGTTGGATTACAGGGAGAAGAGAACATGAATAGTTTGGTCTTGGGAGTAATGGCAGCCTCAACCTGCGCCGGCGTTACCTTATAGCCCGATTCAGCCGTGGTGCGGATCATAACAGGAATACCTTCCGACATTTTCACGATCTCTGAATAGGATACCCAATATGGTGTAGGGATCACTACTTCATCGCCAGTGTCTACGAGTGCCATGATCAGGTTCGCGATGCTTTGCTTTGCACCTGTTGATACCAGGATGTTTTCGGGTTTATAATCGAGATTATTATCCCTCTTTAATTTAGTACAGATGGCTTCTCTCAATTCAGGATATCCAGCCACGGGGGGGTAATGGCTCCAGTTTTCTGCCACTGCTTTCTTGGTGGCTTCCTTAATATGCTCGGGAGTATCGAAATCCGGCTCTCCCAAACTAAGGTCGATCACATCAAATCCCTTGGCTCTTAATTCACGGCCCATTTTGGCCATACGCAATGTTTCGGGTTCGGCGAAACGCTGCAATCGCGATGATAATGACATTTCTTTGTAAAAATTGGTTGGTTTTTTAAACGTTTGCTTGACAACCAGTAAAAATAATCATTTACGGTGAACCACCTGTAAAAGAGAAGGAGCCTTTTCGCCAACACCTCCTGTTTCCCCGGTTGCAATAAATGAATAGGCCGTATTTTCTTCAATAAGGATTTCATTGGTGAAGATCACCACGCTGTCTTTATTCAACAGGTCGAGCCGCCATCCTCCGGCACGAAGGGTGCTGGCAAAATTGGTTGTTACAGAGGAAACATTTGCGATGAAAGGCTGCCTGCTGCCGATCCGAACGGTATCCCTTGTTCTTACCGCTACCAGGCTTAGTGAATCATTTCCGGCAACCGTATTGAAAAACCTTGCCCGCCCAACACTGTCATTTATATTCAGTACATCCTTGAACAGGATGGTTGGCGCCTGGTTATTTACTGCAGTATCAAACTGGATCATGGTATAGTAGGCTCCGGGTTCCCAGGGGAATAGCTTTTCTTCCGGTGCCGGGTCGGCTCCCATCATCCAGCTCGTATTCCGAACCCCGGGACGAAGGGGGATATAAGCATTCGATGCAGTTCCGCTCACCTCGGCAAAAGCCACACCTTCCTCATTTACCTTAGCTCCATCCACCAGAAGGAAAAGGGGCTCACTATCCAACGAGGCATTGATAATGGCGATTTGTGCCCTTGGACCCGTTTTGGTGTCATCATCCTGCTTGAGGCAGCCCGCGAGCGCTGACAACAAAAGCAGAACAATGATCCCTGGAATATATTTATTGGGCATTTTTTGTGGTTTTCATCGCAATGTTAGCAAATTTCCGACCATAGCTCTGCAACACTCCTTCCGGCAGTATAGAACATATTGCCCGTTTATATCATACCAGCCTGGTTTTCATGGTCTCCCAAATCCTCCTCCTCCCGGCCATAATGCAGATGGCATAAGGATTGCGGCCATTTACTACAATTCACAAACCATCCTGTTAATATTTAATCGTAAATCCTATATTTGCCACTCTTTAAAAAATAACATAAAACGAAACAAGTATTGCGATGAGAAGTCTGGTAAGCATTTTTGCTGCTATCCTAATTATGATTTCTTTATACCAGCTTTCCTTCACCTGGTTTGTCAACAAACACGAGAAGTCGATTGAAGAAAAGGCAATGCGGTATGTGAAGTCCTACCCTACACCCGAACAAAAGTATGCCGGTAACAAAGACATGCAGTTATTGTACCAGGATACCCTGGACGAAATAAAGAAGGCCCGGGTTAGCAGATTACAGGACAGTACACGCGATCAGAAGATCACCTGGTGGGGACATAGCTACCAGAAGGCAAAAGAGAATGAGTTGTTGTTGGGACTCGACCTTCAGGGCGGTATCAACGTAACCATGGACGTTGCTTTGGATGGTCTGATCAAAGGGCTGAGTAATAATCCCAATGACCCCAACCTGAAGAAGGCCGTTGACGAAGCCACAAGAAGAAAAGTGAACTCTGATGCTGATTACATCACCCTGTTTGCACAGTCTTTCAAAGATGTGAACGCCGGCGTTAAAATGGCTCCCCTGTTTGCCAATAGCACCCGCAACAAATTGAAAGTTGATGCCAGTGATGAGAGTGTAGTGAGCTATATCCGCGAGCAGGCAAATGCAGCGATGAAGCAGACCTATGATGTATTGACAAAGCGTATCGACAAATTCGGAGTTGCTCAGCCAAATATCAGTCTCGACGAAAATAAAGGTATCATTACCGTTGAACTTGCTGGCGCCAGCGATCCTGAAAGGGTTCGTAAATACCTGCAGTCTACTGCCAACCTCCAGTTCTACGAAGTTTATACAATTGGTGAACTCGACAGAAGTCTCGAAGCTTCTGATAAGGCATTAGCGGTTGTTCTTAAAGGTGATACTGTTGCAGCCCCCCAGCCAACGCCATCTCCTGTTGACACAACATCAGCGAAGACACCTGCCGACACTGCCAACAAATCACTTGCCGACGTTCTCAAAGGTTCTGATACAAGTAAAACACTTGGCCAAACACCTACTGCTGCTCAAAATGCAAACCCGCTATTAAGCGTCATCCAGTTCATTCCTCCCCAGGATGCTAATAAGGATGGTCGTCCGGAATATGCACCCAACCTTGGTTATGTTCCAACAAAAGATACTTCGCTTGTATCATCTTATCTCAACAACCCTGCAGTTATCGGCAATATGCCCGGTGATGTGAAATTCCTGTATGGAATGGCTGAAAAAGATAAGGATGGTAAAGTGCTTGATTTTGTCCCCCTTTATGCAATCAAAAAAGTTCCGGGAACTGATAAGGCTAAACTTGAAGGTGAGTATATCACTGATGCTTACCAGGACTTCAACCCGGTTACCAACCAGGTTACGGTTAATATGACCATGAACAAGCAGGGTGAGAAGATCTGGGCTAAAATGACCGGCGATAACGTTGGAAGGGCCATCGCTATCGTGCTGGATGATATCGTTTATTCCGCTCCTAATGTGAACGAACCAATCAGCGGTGGTAACTCCCAGATATCAGGATCTTTCTCTGTTCAGGAAGGACAGGATCTTTCCAATATCCTGAAAAGTGGTAAGCTGGATGCTCCGGCTAAAATTGTTCAGGAGCAGGTAGTTGGACCAACACTGGGTAATGAAGCCATCAAGGGCGGTACCCTTGCATTCCTGATCTCATTTGCAGTGATCTTCATCCTGATGCTGATATATTATAATACAGCGGGATGGGTTGCCAATATTGCATTATCCCTCAACCTCCTGTTTACGCTCGGTGTATTAAGTGCACTCAATGCAACCCTTACTGCAGCAGGTATTGCGGGTCTTGTACTTACCATCGGTATGGCGGTAGATACAAACGTCGTGATCTTTGAAAGGATCAAAGATGAACTCAACCGTGGTAAAACCTACCAGCAGGCAGTTAACGATGGTTACAGCCGATCGCTTGCACCTGTTATGGATGGTCACATCACCAGTTTACTTACCGCTATCATATTGTTTTATTTTGGTCTCGGTCCTGTTCTTGGATTCGCTACCACTCAAATACTCGGTCTCTTGTTGAGCCTCTTCACCGGTATCCTGCTCAGCCGCATGGTTACTGATTTCTGGACCAACAAGAAGCGTCACTTTAATTATTTCACAAGCGTAAGCCGCAACATTTTCAAGAACGCGAAGTACGATTTCATCAGGTATCGCAAGTATGCTTACATGCTTTCTGCAGTAATACTGTTGCTGGGTATTGGCACTTTCTTCAACGGCTTTAACCAGGGTGTTGAATTCAGTGGCGGTCGCAGCTATATCGTGAAATTCGATAAGCCCGCACCTATTGAAGAGATCAGGAATGCGCTTGATAAAACCTTTGGTAAATCACCTATCATCAAGACTTACGGCAGTAACAACCAACTTGATATCACTACCGATTACCTGATTGAAAAATCAGGCGTGGAAGTGGATGATGAAGTGCAGGTTAAATTATTCGAGGGATTGAAACCTTTCCTTCCCGCAGGCATCTCCGCAGAGGATTTTGATACGAAGCATATGCTTGGTTCAAAGAAAGTAGATGCTACCATTTCTGATGACCTGAAGACAGGTGCCAAGTGGGCTACATTCTGGTCGCTGCTTGTGATCTCATTGTATATCTTCATCCGTTTTCGCGACTGGAGATTCTCTATCGGTACCATCTTCGCCTTGCTGCACGATACATTGGTAACACTCATCGTTTTCTCTTACCTGAAAAATGTTGTTCCTTTCCCACTGGAAATAGACCAGCACTTCATTGCGGCGATCCTGACGGTAATTGGTTTCTCTATGAATGATACCGTTATCGTATTTGACCGAATCCGTGAAAACAGTCACCTGATGAAAGGCGCCAGCAAAGCAACCATCATCAACAAATCCATCAACGATACACTGAGCAGAACTATCATGACTTCTGTAACGGTATTCCTTACCCTGCTGATATTGTTCCTGGTAGGCGGTGAGGTTACAAAAGGATTTGCATTCGCCATGCTGATAGGTGTTATCACAGGTGCTTATTCAACCATATTTGTGGCTACCCCGGTACTCATGGATTTTGCAAAAGACAAACCACTGGGTGAGTCCCACGAAATTGACGATGTAAAAGACAGCAAACTTGCTAAGCCTGTAGTGGCAAAAACATAAACCTGTTTTTACAGATTAAAAAATGCAATCCCCTAAAAAGGATTGCATTTTTTTTATATATTGCATAACCCGTTTACCACGAACATATCTGATCGTTTTACTATTCAATTCCTCTACGGATAACCCATCCAGGCTTTCGTTTTAGCAGATTACTCACCAATCCGAAAATGGGTTATGAACAGGTATGTTATACTTAAAAAGTATAGAGGAATTTTTTGCCTCTTACTCTCGTTATTATTGTTTAGGCTTAATGACGTAAAGGCGCAGGTGGTATTCAACACGAGCACACTCTCCGGCGTGGGAGATGATTTCATAAACCCAACCACGCTTCAGTTCGGACCTGATGGCCGGCTCTATGTGGCCAATCAATTTGGCCTCATCTACATATTCACTATTCAGAAAACCTCTCCGGGAAATTATACTGTCACTGCAAAGGAAGTGATCACTCTTGTTCAGCAACTTTCTAACCGGAATGATAACGGCTCAGCGGCACCTGCTACCAGCAACCGGCAGATCACAGGAATACTTATTTCCGGAACAGCCACCAATCCAATAATCTATGTCAGCTCAAGTGACCCAAGAATAGGTGGCGGTGCAACTACCGGCGATATTAACCTGGATACGAATTCGGGTATTGTATCAAAAATAACCAGGAATGGCAGCAGCTGGGATAAAACTGATCTGGTAAGAGGATTGCCGCGCTCGGAGGAAAACCATTCCAATAATGGAATGGAGCTTGATGCTGCCACTAATACAATCTACCTGGCAATTGGTGGCAATACAAATGCTGGATCACCATCCACCAATTTTGCCTTCATAACAGAATATACTTTATCAGCGGCGATCATTTCCATTGACCTTGATCTCATCGAATCATTACCAACCCGCGGATCAGGTAATACAAAATATAAATATGACCTGCCAACCTTAAATGATCCAGCCCGCGCTGATATTGCCAATCCCGATTATAATGCGGCCCTCCCGGGATCGTCGCCCACAATGGATATCAATGACCCTTTCGGGGGAAATGACGGACTTAACCAGGCAAGGCTTATTCCCGATGGGCCGGTACAGATCTATTCACCCGGTTACAGGAATCCATATGACCTTGTAATTACAAGAACCCTGGGTAAAGCAGGCAGGATGTATACCATCGATAATGGCCCCAACCTTGGCTGGGGCGGCTATCCGCAAAATGAAGGAGCATCCGGAAACCCGCTCACAACATCAGTCACAAATAATTATGTTCCGGGAGAACCGGGATCAAGTGGTCCGGGGGTATCTGATGCACAGGTCAATAATCTCGATAACCTGCATCTTGTATCAGCGCCAGGATTACCGCCTATTTATGGAGGTCATCCAAACCCTGTGAGGGCAAATCCTTCAGGGGCCGGACTCTATTGGTTTGATAATATAACCGGCACGGCCAATTTTAGTTTGTCGCCAACCACCGACTGGCCTCCCCTGCCCCTCTCAATGGCCAATCCGGTTGAGGGGGATTATAGAAACCCAGGTGTAAATGATGGGGCATTAACCACCTTTACAGCATCCACCAACGGGATGAAAGAATATACTTCCACCAATGCTTTTGGTGGCCAGATGGCAGGTGATCTGCTGGCCGTTTCATTTGATGGAATTCTCTGGAGAATGCAACTGAATGATGCCGGTACAGAGGTGACAAAAAAAGAGATCCTGGCATCCAATTTTGGTCAGATCCCCCTTGATGTTACCGCCCAGGGTAACAACGAAATATTTGATGGCAGTATCTGGGTGGCAGACTTCATTGCCAACAATATTTTCATTTTTGAGCCGGCAGAAAACCTGGATACATGGCAGTCAGTGGTGAGCGCTGATGCATCAGTACCTGTGGCGCGGCATGAATGTGCTTTTGCAGAAGTTTCCGACAAATTTTATTTAATTGGCGGCAGGGGCAGCAGGCCGGTGAATGTTTATAATCCGCAAACAAGTACATGGACCACCGCTGCGCCACTCCCTGGAAATATTGAGATCAACCATTTCCAGGCAGTTGCCTACCAGAAAAAGATCTATATCATCGGAGCGTTTACAGGAGGCTATCCAACTGAAACACCAGTGGCAGATATTTATGTATTTGATTCCGAAACCAATAGCTGGACGGTACTGCCAAATGCTATTCCCACCGGCAGGAGACGGGGCTCAACAGGAGCTGTTGTTTATAATGATAAAATTTATATAGTAGGAGGAATCACCAATGGCCATACTAACGGTTGGGTAAACTGGCTGGATGTATTTGATCCGGCAACATTACAGTGGACCAGCTTACCCGATGCGCCACATGCAAGGGATCATTTCCAGGCTGCTGTTACAAATGGAAAAATCTTTGCCGCAGGAGGAAGAAGAACAAATTTTGACGGAACCCTTTTTGGTAATACAGAACCCACTGTTGACGTATTCGATATTACAACCAATACATGGTCAACGTTGCCGGCATCCGCAAACCTTCCAACACCAAGGGCAGGCACCAGTACCGTTGTACTGGATAATCGTGTATGGGTGATTGGTGGAGAAAGCCAGCAGAGCCTGGCCCATAATGAAACAGAAGTGCTTGATCCCATTACCAATACCTGGGAGCAAAAAGAAAACCTGATTACAGGAAGGCATGGCACACAGGCATTGGTTTATAATGCATCCATTTATATAGCATCAGGTAATGGTACCCAGGGAGGAAGCAATGAACTGGCTACGATGGAAACATATCTTGCATCCATCAGTTGTACCGGCGACCCCAATAGTTTCACCATTGATGATGATGCCGACGGCTATAGTAACGGTGATGAAACACTTAACCAGTCGAACCGATGCCTGGTATCGAGTAAGCCGGCAGATTTTGATGGAGATAAATTATCAGACAAGATCGACCCGGATGATGACAATGACGGCATCCCCGATATCACTGATGTTTTCCACCTCGATGCATCAAATGGAACTACGAAAACCTTACCGGTAATATATCCTTTCCTCAATGCCGATCCGGGAACGGGACTATTCGGCCTTGGGTTTACCGGCCTCATGTCTAATGGAAATACAGACCCCGACAATGCTTATGAAGCTGAAAATTCAGGATTGATCATGGGCGGAGCAGTTGGCCTGGCAAGCATCCCTGCTTCCAGTGGTTCTGCGCTTACCAATAACCAGGAATATGCATTCCAGTTTGGCGTGAACATCAATTCTTCAACACCACGATTTACAATACAAACAAGTCTTCTTTCACCATTCTTTGGCGCACTTCCTTTACAACAATTACAAAACCAGACACATGGTGTCTATATCGGAAATGGTGACCAGGATAATTATATCATGATAGCACTGGCTGCCAATAATGGTAACCCTGGTTTTGTAGTAAGAATGGAGAATAATGGCATTGTTACAGAACAAGTATACCCGGTAGCGAATCTTCTATCCGCATCAGGCATTTATATTTATATAGATGTTGATCCGGCTACCGGCTTAGTACAACCGAAATATATAACTGATATAAATGCTGAATTGCAGGATATCGGTAACCCGGTTCAACTCCAGGGTAATTTACTTGCCACCCTGCAGGGTCCGCAGGCGATGGCGGTTGGTATCATCGCCAGCAAAGGCCTAGCTATCAATTCATTTTCAGCGGCGTGGGACTATCTGAACATTCTTGAATCAAGAGCACCGATTGTAGTGAATCCTCTTTCTATACAGGATATTGAAATTAATACTGGCGGAAGATCAATTGATATCGCAAATCTTTTTGCTGATGATAAAGGCCCTTCCAATATTAGCCTCTCCCTTGCTAATAACTCTAATCCCGCCCTGGTAACGTCTGCCACCATCACCGATAAAAAACTCAACCTCTCCTTTGCAACTTCACAGGCTGGCTATAGTGTACTAACGATAGTTGCAACAGATGAAGATGGTAATGCTACCAGCTATGATATTATCGTAAACCTGATAAGGGTTTCCAGGATCAACAGCGGTGGCGGGGCCATTAATTTTAATGGGCAGAACTGGCTGGCCGACCAGTTCTTTACTGCCGGGGGCAGCACCTATTCAGTAAGTCAACCTATCAATAACACCCTGAATGATCTTTTATACCAATCAGAGAGATGGGGTAATTTCAGTTATAATGTTCCCGTGATAAACGGCCTCTATAAAGTAAGATTACATTTTGCTGAGATATTTACTTTCCAGAATCCAGGCCAGCGGATCTTTAATGTGAATATAGAAAATGGCCAGGCGGCTTTACTGAACTATGATATAGTAGCCAAACGTGGGGGCCGCTTACTGGCCGACACGGTTGAATATACTGGCATTACAGTAACCGATGGGTTTATGACCATTACGCTGGAGAGGCTGGAAAACAATGCCAAGATTTCCGGAATGGAGATAATATCAGAAACAGATTTTTCTGCCCTTCCCTTATTCCTGGGATCATTCACAGCAAGACAATCAGGAGATAAAGTGATTGCAAACTGGGATACGCAAAGAGAAGAAAATATAGATTATTTCCTGCTGGAAAGGTCAGTTGATAACCGCAGTTATGAAACAGTTGCGAACATTCCATCAAAGGGAAATGGTAGCGGAAATAAATATGTTGCCATTGATCCGCAACCGTTAGCAGGGAAGAGCTATTACAGACTTAAATGGATAGAGAAAGATGGACAGGTTGGTTATTCAGCTTTTGTACCAATCAATTTCAATTTGCCTAATACGCAGTTTCTGAAGGTATATCCCAATCCTGTTTTTGAAAGCACTTATTATATCGAATTAGGAAGTTATAATAGCGCCGATAAAGTATCTATAGCACTTACTGATATTTCGGGAAGAATCATCCAGGCAAATTCATCACCTATGGTAAATGGACGCAGGATCACCATGCAGAAGCCAGCCGGACTAATTAGCGGGCAATATTATATAGTAGTTGATATCAACGGTAAACAATACACGAAAGCTATATTGATAAATTAAACAGCAAAGGAAGTTCCGCAGCCGCAGGTCTTGCTTGCATTGGGATTGGTGAAGGTGAAGCCGCGACTATTCAATCCATCCTGCCAGTCTATTTGCATTCCTGCGAGATAGATACCATGTGATTTATTCATGATGCAGGAGATACCATCAATTTCAAAATGCTCATCATCTGCAGTTGGGGTATCGAAGCCGAGTACATAGCTCAATCCGGAGCATCCCCCACCCTTTACCCCAAAGCGCAGGAGTTGTGTGCTGTCAAATCCAGGTTCCTGGATCAACCGGCGAACTTCAGCGATAGCGGTTTCAGTTAATTGAACGGGAGCAGATATAGTAGTTTCCATTGATTCCTGATTTATGCAAAAATAACAATTCCCCACCAAAAGGGTTTAATGGTGGGTTGGTGGCAGTAATTATGGCGCTATAATCAATAAAAAAATTTGTTAAGAATCAGTAGCCGTTAAATTTGCTGACCTAATCTTACCAGAATGGATACAACTACCATGATCTTAGTAGCAGCCGGACTTCTTGGCCTTATCGGTGGACTTTATTATTATTATTACAATAAGGATAAAAAGGAGAGTCTGCCTGTAGCTACAGGTGGCGCCGAAAATGAAAATCTTCATTCAAAGCAACTCCGTCTGCAAGCTTATGAAAGACTGGTGATACTGGCAGAAAGAATCTCGCTCCCAAGTGTTATCAGCAGGAATAATGAACCCTCTCTCGGTAAAAGGGATATGCAGCAACTGCTAACTGCTGCCATTAAGCAGGAGTTTGATTATAATCTTTCGCAGCAGATCTATGTTAGTCCCGAAGCCTGGGAAGCCATCCGCAACCTGAAAGAACAAAACATCCATATCATCAACCAGGTAGCTACTATACTACCGGAAGATATATCGGGCATAGAAATGAATAAGAAGATCGTTGAGTTCATCATGAATCAGCCGCAGGGTTCCATGCATACCATGGTACAGGAAGCCCTCAGTTATGAGGCCCGAAAACTAATGAACTGATCGCCGGGTTCATTGCAAAACGATTGTCATGTCTGAGAAAAAATGTTTTACCGACAGTGGTATAGAGATCAAGCGACTTTATAAAAAGGAGAACCTTCCCGCATCATACAATGAGCAGGAGGAACCCGGCGAATTTCCTTTTACCCGTGGGGTGCAACCAGATATGTATCGGGGAAAACCCTGGACCATGCGGCAGTATGCGGGCTTCAGCACGGCAGAAGAAAGTAATAAGCGATATCACTATTTATTGTCGCAGGGCGTAACCGGACTGAGTGTGGCATTTGACCTTCCCACGCAGATCGGGTACGACAGCGACCATGAACTTGCAGAAGGGGAAGTGGGAAAAGTTGGGGTGGCCATTGACAGCATCGAGGATATGCAGGAACTGTTCAAGGGCATAAAACTGGATGAGGTCAGCACTTCCATGACCATTAATGCCACGGGCTTTATACTGCTTAGTCTTTATGTGGCGCTGGCAAAACAACAAGGAGCTGACCTTAAGAAATTAACCGGCACCATTCAGAATGATATTCTTAAAGAGTATGCTGCCCGGGGTACTTATATCTATCCACCAAAACCTTCCATGCGCATTATCACCGACATCTTTGAATGGTGCGGTGCTGAACTTCCCAAATGGAATACAATAAGCATATCAGGTTATCATATCAGGGAAGCCGGGTCAACGGCGGTGCAGGAAGTTGCATTCACGCTTAGTAACGGTAAGGCCTATGTGCAGGCCGCGCTGGAACGTGGATTGGATATCAATCAATTTGGCCGAAGGCTTTCATTCTTCTTCAACGCCCATAACAACCTCTTTGAAGAAGTTGCCAAATTCAGGGCTGCGCGGCGTATGTGGGCGAAGATCATGAAGTCGTTAGGCGCCACAGATCCAAAGGCTATGATGCTCCGTTTTCATACCCAAACGGGAGGAAGCACCCTCACAGCACAACAGCCCCTGAATAATATTAGTCGGGTTACCGTACAAACGCTGGCAGCAGTATTAGGAGGAACTCAATCACTGCATACCAATGGTTATGATGAAGCATTGGGTCTGCCTACCGAAGAAGCCGCGAGAATCGCACTGCGCACCCAGCAGATCGTAGCATTCGAAAGTGGCGTTGCAGAAACAGTAGATCCGTTGGCAGGATCTTACTTTATAGAATCACTTACCGCAGAGATAGAAAAGCAGGCACTGGCACTCATGGCGCGTATAGATGGCATGGGAGGAAGTGTAAGTGCTATTGAAGCAGGTTTTATACAGGACGAGATAGCAAGAAGCGCATTTGATTACCAACGGCAGATAGAACGGGAAGAAAAGATCATTGTGGGTGTTAACAGGTTCCAGGTTAACAATGAAGCGAAGATCCCTGTGTTCCGTATAGATGATTCATTGAGGCAGGTACAAACGGCAAAACTGGCATCGCTCCGAAACCGGCGTGATCCGGCCATCATTGACAGGGTGCTTCAAACCCTTAACGACAGGGCATCGAGCGACGAAAATATCATGCCGGTTGTTATTGAAGCCGTTGAAAATAAATGCACCCTGGGAGAAATTGCAGATGAACTACGAAGTGTTTATGGTGAGCATCGCTAGATTTTAGTTAATTTCCTGCTACAAACATTTTTATATGCTATATCGTCTGGTTTATATGCTGGTGCTCCTCGCCAGTTTCCATGGCATAGCCGTGGCCCAAACCGCTTCCAATCCATTAATTGAATCGAAGGCAAAAGCTATTCTCCCCAGTGTAATCGAGTGGCGGAGGCATATTCATCAAAATCCCGAGCTAAGCAACCGGGAAACTAAAACGATGGAATTTATCGCCGCGCATCTTCGCAAGCTTGGACTGGAGGTTCAGACCAATGTTGCCAAAACCGGTGTTGTTGGCCTGCTCAAAGGCGATAAGCCTGGCCCGGTTGTAGCGCTCAGGGCCGATATGGATGCGTTGCCTGTGGAGGAACGTGTTGATATTCCCTTCAAATCAACAGTTAAAGCAGAATACCTGGGGGGCACTGTTCCGGTTATGCATGCCTGTGGCCATGATAGTCATGTTGCCATCCTGATGGGAACAGCCGAGGTATTGGCGTCGATGAAAAAAGACCTGAAAGGAACTGTCAAATTTATTTTTCAACCAGCTGAAGAAGGCCCTCCCGGTGATGAGGAAGGTGGCGCACCCCTGATGGTAAAGGAAGGCGTGATGGATAATCCACGTGTGGATGCCATCTTCGGACTGCATATTAACTCTACTACCGAAAGCGGTACCATTAAATATAAGCCCGGACCATTCATGGCATCGTCCGATTGGTTTACTATCCGCATCAAGGGAAAGCAGGCGCATGGATCTTCACCATGGGGAAGTATAGATCCGATTGTTGTGGGAACCCAGATCATTGGTGGACTACAAACCATTGTGAGCCGCCAGTCAAACATCATCAAAGGACCCGTGGTAATAACCGTCGGTAAGTTTCATAGTGGTGTAAGAAATAATATCATTCCGGAAGAAGCCATCCTGGAAGGCACCATACGGACCCTTGACGGCAATATGCAGAAGGATGTGCACCAGCGTATCAAAAATACTGCACAGCGCATTGCTGAGGCCTCTGGTGCAGTTGCAGAAGTATCCATCGATACCAAAACACTGGTTACATCAAATGACTCCACACTTACCAGCCTGATGGCGCCATCATTTGCAAAAGCAGCAGGTGCTTCAAATGTTAGCACCCAGCCCTGGACCACCGGTGCTGAAGACTTCTCTTTCTTTGGCGAAAAAGCCCCTGCCCTATTCTTTAACCTCGGTGGTATGCCCAAAGGAATGGATCCTGCCAAAGCACCTGGCCATCATACACCTGAATTTGCCATCGACGACAGCCAGCTTGATGTAGGTGTTAAAGCATTCTGTTATCTCGTATTAGATTATGCCAGCCAGCACGCTAAAATGAAACCTGCCGCGGCAGCAAAGAAAGCATTCTGAAAATGATAGAGTACAGGTCAGTATCAAATATTGATGAGCTGAACGGTATTCTGGCTTTGCAGGAAAATAATTTAAAAGATAATCTTCCCGCTGAGGTTAAAAGCCGGGAAGGATTTCTTACTATCAAACATGATCTGGCTACACTCCAGGCAATGCATGATCTCTGCCCTTCTGTGATAGCTGCAGAACATGATGAAGTAATCGGCTATGCATTGGTGATGCCTGTTGAAGCGAGAGAACTGATCCCCATGCTGGAACCCATGTTCAGCCAGTTCGATACATTGGAATATAAAGACAAGCCGCTGGGTTCCTACAGGTATTATGTAATGGGACAGGTTTGTGTACACAGTAATTACCGCGGTCTGGGCGTCTTTGATGGACTCTACAACATGCATAAGAGATTGTTCTCACCAATCTATGATTTTGTGATCACAGAGATATCTGTCAACAATACAAGATCTATAAGAGCCCATGAAAGGGTCGGATTCAGGACCCTCCATAAACACCACGACCAAACGGATGATTGGTTAGTGGTGTTATGGGATTGGAATGATAATGCTTAATTTTTTTTCTGCTCTTTAGCCCAGGCGTCTTTGAGGGTGACAGTCCGGTTGAAAATTAATTTCTCCTCATTGGAATCTTTATCGAGGCAGAAATATCCTTTGCGTAAAAACTGGTACCTGTCATCAAATCGGGATTTCTTCAAAGAAGGTTCAGCAAATACGGTCTCAACTACTTTCAATGAATCAGGATTGATATAATCCTTGAAATCGCCGTCTTCACTGGAAGGATCTTCCACCCTGAATAGCCTGTCATACAATCTTACTTCGGCAGTAACGGCATGGGCTATACTAACCCAGTGCAGGGTTCCCTTTACATTGATGCCGGAACTGTCTTCACCACTCTTGCTTTCAGGAATATAACTGCAGTGCAATGAGGTGATCTTTCCGTTTTCATCTTTAATGACCTCATCGCATCTGATGATATATGCACTCTTCAGCCGCACCATTTGTCCGGGTGCAAGCCTGAAATATTTTTTCGGCGCAACCTCCATAAAGTCGTCCGCTTCAATATAGAGCTCCCGACTAAAAGGAAGATCGCGGTACTCAACCTTTTCCGCTTCGGGATTGTCCTCACTCTTCAGCATCTCCACCTGCCCCTCAGGATAATTCGTGATGATAACTTTAAGCGGATCAAACACCACCATCCTTCTGTGCGAAATTTTATTCAGATGCTCCCTGATACAAAATTCAAGTAGCGATACATCGATCAGGTTCTCCCTTTTGGCGATGCCTATGCGGTCACAGAAATCAACAATACTTTCCGGCGTATATCCCCTCCTTCTCAAACCGGTGATGGTTGGCATTCTTGGGTCGTCCCAACCAGTTACATGTTTATCATTTACAAGCTGTAACAGTTTTCGTTTACTGGTAACCGTGTAGTTAAGGTTACGGCGCGCAAACTCATATTGGTGGGAAGGGAATATCTCCAGTTTATTGATCAGCCAGTCATAGAGTTCGCGGTGCGGAATGAATTCCATAGTACAAAGGGAATGGGTGATCTCTTCAATAGAATCACTTTGTCCATGTGCGAAATCATACATCGGGTAAATACACCATTCATCGCCGGTGCGGTGGTGATGGGCATGTTTAATGCGGTAGAGGATCGGATCACGCATGATCATATTCGGATGCGCCATATCTACCTTAGCCCTTAATGTTCTGCTACCATCGGGGAACTCACCATTCTTCATTCGCATGAAAAGATCGAGGTTCTCTTCGCGGCTGCGATCGCGGAAGGGACTATTAACCCCGGGTTCTGTAGGTGTACCCTTAAGCGATGCGATCTGCTCTGATGTGGAGTCATCCACATAGGCAAGTCCCTTGTTGATCAGGACAATAGCAAAATCATAGAGCTTGCCAAAATAATCAGATGCATATAATTCATTCTTCCAGGTAAATCCAAGCCAGCGGATATCATCCTTGATACTCTCAACATATTCAGTTTCTTCCGTAACCGGGTTGGTATCATCAAAACGGAGGTTGGTATATCCGGGGTATTTTCTTGTAAGTCCGAAATTGAGACAGATACTGGATGCATGTCCTATATGCAGGTAACCGTTAGGTTCGGGCGGAAACCTTGTTACGATATGATCATATTTTCCTGCTGCCAGGTCGGCTTCTATAATCTCTTCTATAAAATTGAGGCTTTTCTCTTCTTCCTTTTTGTGTTCGCTCATACTGTTGAATCCTTTGGAATGGCGAATTTACTACCTTTTCAAAAACTTTCCCTGCAACAGTTAGGGCTCATAAACGCGCACCAAATAAGAGGCTGCCGACCCTGATCATAGTACTGCCCTCTTCCAATGCGATGGTGTAATCACCACTCATGCCCATGGATAGAATATCCCATGGTTTTGCAGGGATGCTTTCTTTCCTGCGGTCGAATAATGCTTTCAGCTTTTTGAACTCATTCCGAACCAGGGTGAGGTCATCACTGAAAGAGCCCATGCCCATCAGTCCGCGGATATGCACATGGCTGAATGACCCGGGGTGGTTGTGGACGGCCTGGATGATCTCCTCCAGTTCTGATTCATCGAGTCCGAATTTGGTTTCTTCAGTGGCGATAAAAACCTGGAGGAGGCAGTTAATGACGCGGCTATTCTTCTGGCCCTGTTTGCTAATTTCTTTCAGCAGCTTGAGGCTGTCGACCCCGTGGATAAGGTGCACAAAGGGCGCGATATACTTAACCTTATTACTCTGCAGGTGGCCGATAAAATGCCAGCGGATATCAGCCGGGAGCCGCGATTGTTTATCAATCAGTTCCTGCACATAGTTTTCACCAAAATCTCTTTGCGATGCATTATACAGGTGGAGGATATCAGCAATGGGTTTGATCTTACTCACGGCAACCAGTTTGGCATTGGATTGCTGGCAGCGGTCAAGGATATTTTTGAAGTTGGCCAGGTTCACAGACATGGTGCAATTTAGGCCGAAATCCCGTTGAGAAGAAGGTCATTCGTGACAGATGTCCGCGGTGGAACTGGAAAAAAGAGATGAAAAATCGGGAAAAACAGGTGATTCGTGCCATACGGGGGGGTGTTATTCGTGACAGTCTACAGGACTCCCACCGTAGTTTCCAAGGGGTTTTTATAGGGTTTTTGCAGGGTTTTCAGGCACTATCTAAGGAATCAAGGCACTCTCAAGGCATTCTGACGGGGTTTGGTGTTGAGGGCTTTGGGGTTTGCTCCCTTAAGGTCTTTGGCTTTGCGTAGATAACAATTGTTTTTCTATAACAACAATACGGATATGATTTAAAGGATCCAAATAAAATTCGCGGGAGGTAGAAATTGATGCGCGGGAGGTATGAAAACTGGCGCAGGAGGTTTTTCCTGCAGGTGGAAATTGGATGGAATGAATGCGTTCAAATATTTTTATACGCGGAGAAAAAAGTTCGAAACAAAACCTTGGCCAAAATGAGCATTGAAAACTTAGTGAACCAGATCAATACCTACTGTAAATTATCTGAGGCCGACGTTGAAATTATCGAATCAACATTTTCGCACAATACTTTTAAGTCGAAAGAATTTGTACTACGTCAGGGACAGATTTCGAACCAGATACATTTTGTTGAAACCGGTTTAGTCCGGATCTTCCATTTTTTTAATAAAAAAATCTATCAGGCCTTATACCTTAAACAGGATTGAGAAATCACTTCTTGCTACTTGTTCTGAAACTAATATAGAAGGAAATTATCAAAATGAAATAAAAAAACCTCTCCTTTCGGAGAGGTAGTCAAGCAAGCAAAACCAAAAACTTATTTTAATATGGAGCGACTGATTACAATGCGCTGCACTTCTGAAGTTCCTTCATAGATCTGTGTGATCTTGGCATCGCGCATCAGGCGTTCAACATGATATTCTTTTACATAACCATAGCCTCCATGAACCTGTACTGCTTCCGTTGATATCCACATGGCCGCTTCTGAAGCAAACACCTTGGCCATAGAGCCACTGATGGTATAATCGATATTGTTGTCTTTCTCCCAGGCTGCTTTAAGACATAGCAAACGTGCAGACTCAACTTTTGTAGCCATATCAGCCAGCTTGAACTGGATGGCCTGGTGATGCATGATCTCCTTGCCAAAAGCTTTCCGCTGTTTTGAATAGGCTAACGAAAGTTCATAGGCACCGCTGGCAATTCCGAGAGCCTGTGCTGCAATCCCGATCCTTCCACCTGCAAGTGTTTTCATGGCAAACTTAAATCCAAATCCATCCGCTCCTATCCTGTTCTCTTTGGGCACTTTCACATCCGTGAAAGAAATACTATGCGTATCGCTACCCCGAATTCCCATTTTATTTTCTTTGACGCCCACAGAAACACCTGGCCAGTTCTTTTCTACAATGAATGCATTGATTCCGTGAGAGCCCTGGTTAATATCTGTTTGCGCAATTACTAAATAAACCGAAGCAGATGAACCATTGGTGATCCAGTTTTTTATGCCGTTAAGGAGGTAATGATCGCCCTTGTCTTCGGCTGTTGTGCGCTGAGAGGTTGCATCACTTCCAGCTTCCGGCTCACTGAGCAGGAATGCGCCTATATAGAGTTCACCATCCTTTTTGCCCTGTGCCAACGGTGTGAGGTATTGCTGCTTCTGCTCCTCTGATCCGTATGCTTCAAGTCCCCAGCAAACAAGACTGTTGTTAACACTCATACATACACTCACACTGGCATCTATCTTACTGATCTCTTCCATGGCAAGCACATAACTGATGGTATCCATCCCTGATCCGCCATATTTAGGATCAACCATCATTCCCATAAAGCCCAGATCAGCAAGCTTCATCACCTGTTCACGCGGAAACTTCTGATTATCATCTCTTTCTATCACCCCCGGCAAACATTCGTTCCGGGCAAAATCACGCGCCGCCTGTTGGATCATCAAATGTTCTTCGCTTAACTGGAAATGCATATGCCTGCTTTAAAGTGGAGCAAAAATAACCGAAAACACCATTCAACTAACAACTGTTAGCAGGAAATTTTAAAAAAATAGTGCAATTGCACTAATTCCTAAGCCACTGTGGTTAGCTTCAATTTAAAATGTGCTGGCATGAATGAAAACGATGAAAAGATGAGCAGACTGGATGCTGCTTTCTGGGATGCCCGTTACCGCAATGCAGAAACAGGATGGGATACCGGGAAGGTAACGGAACCAATGAAGGCTTATATCGATCAACTGCATGACCTCGATACTAAGATTCTTGTACCCGGCTGTGGCAATGCTTATGAAGTGGGCTATCTGCTCGAAAAAGGCTTCCGGAATATAACGGCCATCGATATATCCTCTTTGCTGACTGACCGCCTGCGTAAAAAATTCAGCGAGGAGGAAGGAAAGAGACTAACAATTATTAGCGGTGATTTTTTTGAACTGGCAGGAAGCTATGATCTCATTCTTGAACAAACCTTCTTTTGTGCCCTTCCCCTTTATCGAAGGAAAGATTATGTAAGAACGATGTACCGCCTTCTTAAGCCTGGGGGGAAGATAGCCGGTGTATTATTTGATCGTGAATTTGTGGGGGGGCCACCATTTGGAGGAAGCAGAGCCGAATACGAGGAATTGTTCTCTGCTGAATTCAATAAAAGATCAATGGAGCCTTGTTACAACTCTATTGATCCGAGAAAAGGTGCTGAACTATTTATCATTTTTGAAAAGGATAAATGATCTTACAGATGATAACGACAACCTGAGTCCGGATGAAAAAATCCTTTCCTCAAAAGTGTGGAAGATCCAGTCGCTAACAACCAAGAGGACGGTGAATCCTGAGCAGGACAGCTCTATCATGAAACCTTGTATCAACGATGCAACTATCCATCTTTATACCGGGATGAGTTTTGATCTCAAAGACAATTCAACATCGGGATGTGATTCAACAGTTTTTGGATTTGACAAGGGCAGATGGTCGTTCAATGAAACCAACGACAGTCTTTACCTCGATGGCACTAAAAGAGACAGCCATTGTGCTGATTATCTTTTCTTTCAAACCAGTGGTTCCTGCTGACTTAAACAGTGGAAAGAACCAAGTCCCCAGATGATCTCTGTTGAATCAATGCCAACTACTTCCCTATCGGGAAAACAACCGGCTATGATGCTGATGGCCTTCTCATCTTTTGGTGAACGGAAGGTTGGTACGATCACTGAATTATTAGCAATATAGAAGTTTGCATAAGATGCAGGAAGGCGTTGGTCATCGTATATAACGAGGTCGGGCATAGGCAGCTCAACAATATTCAACTGCTTGCCACTGAGAAGTCGCATCGCATTCAGTTGCTTAAGGTTCTTTTGCAGCAACTCATAATTTTCATCGGTCTTATTTTCTTCCACAACTGCCAGTACGGTATCTTCATTTACAAAACGTACCGTATCATCAATATGTCCGTCGGTGTCATCTCCAACAATACCATCATCCACCCATAGCACCTGTTCCACGCCGTAATACTTAACGAGGTATTCTTCGATCTCTTCCTGTTTTAATTCAGGGTTTCGGTTTGGATTAAGCAAACAGGCAGTAGATGTTATAAGCGTTCCCTTACCATTGAAATCTACCGAGCCTCCCTCCATGATAATTCCCGGATAATAAACCGGAATATCATAATGCCTTGCAATCAATGTTGGTATTATATCATCAAAATCATAAGGAGGATATTTTCCTCCCCAAGCATTATAATTCCAGTCAACGATCACTTTCTTTATATCGGCAGTTGGATTAATGAGGAAAGCGGGACCATGATCACGGCACCATGCATCATTGGTAGGATGCATAAAAAACTCAACCTTATCTAAATCAACACCTGTCTGCCGGAGATGAGAAACAGCGAAGGCCTGCATTTTTTCGTTATTAACGTTGATGCATACCCGCTCCCCTTTTGTCAGTTCCTTTATGAACTGCGCATAATAGGGAAAAATGGTATCGATCTTTCCGGGCCAGGATGCTTCTTTATGCGGCCAGCTCAGCCAGGTAGCCTCGTGCCGATCGAACTCAGCCGGAAAATAATAGCCCGCATCAGCGGGTGCGGGTTGCTGCAGACCTTTGAACGGATCAGTTTTCATCGATGAATCTTTTAGTGATGGGTTGGTAAGAATCGATCCGACGGTCGCGCAGGAATGGCCAATGTGTGCGGTACTGGTCTGTTTTGCCAAGGTCAAGTTCCATTACATGCACTTCCTCCTGCTCATGCGAGGCTTTATAAAGAATGGTACCGAATGGATTGGCAATAAATGATCCTCCCCAGAATTTCATCGCGCCTTCCTGTTCAAATCCAACACGGTTTACACTTACAACATGTATACCATTGGCAACAGCATGACTTCTCTGTATTGTTTGCCAGGCATTATATTGTTCTGTATTGGTGTCTTCTTGCTGTGAGGTGGCCCAACCGATGGCCGTTGGATAGAAAAGGATCTCAGCACCCATCAGGGCAGTGATCCGCGCTGCTTCCGGATACCATTGATCCCAGCAGATCAGGACGCCAAATGTGGCAAATTTTGTTTTGAAAACTTTATAGCCAAGATCACCGGGAGTGAAATAAAATTTCTCATAATAAGAAGGATCATCGGGAATATGCATCTTGCGATATTTCCCCAGGTAGGATCCATCTGCATCAAGAACTGCTGTCGTATTATGATAGATACCCTGTGTTCTTTTTTCAAAGAGGGAGGCGATTATTACCACGCCCAGTTCTTCTGCAACAGTACTGAGTGATTCAGTGGAGGGACCCGGAATGGGCTCTGCCAGTTTGAAATTCTCATAATCCTCCACATCACAGAAGTAGAGAGAGGTGAAAAGTTCCTGCAGGCAAATGATCTGCGCACCCTTAGAGGCCGCATCCCTTATTCCGCTGATGGCTTTTGCTAAATTCTCATCTTTATTGGCGGTACAACTCATCTGTACCAGGCCTACTTTAACATTCGACATAAGGCTCAAATTGAGCACCAAATGTAAGACTTGTGAATGAAGTAAGCCCTCTACTTACTAGGCCCTGCCCATTTGCTTCAGGAAAGACACATGCGATGCGATGGCATAACGTGTTTTTGGATATTCTATATAGGGAATACCATATTCGATGCAGGTATTGCGAATGATCTTACTGATAGCAGGATAATGCACGTGAGATATCTTGGGGAAGAGATGGTGTTCAACCTGGAAATTGAGTCCACCCACCAGCCAGTTCACCACTTTGTTATTGGTTGCAAAGTTGGCAGTTGTCTTTAACTGATGAACAGCCCACTCATCTTCAAGTCTTCCCGTTTCAGCATCCGGCATTGGAAATGCAGTATGCTCAACTGTATGTGCTAACTGGAATACTATACTGATGATGAAACCTGCAAGCGTTGAGAAAATCAGGAAACCAATCAGCCAGGTCTGGAACCCAACCATATAAATTGGTATGCCTACATAGAGTGCGAGGTTAACAACCTTGAACGACCAGAAAGTAATATGGTCAGCAACTTTCATTTTCTTAAGGGGCATGCTACCGATCTTGCTGCGGAAATATTTGGTATAATCAAGCACAAATATCCAAAGGATGTAAAGCAGTGAATAAAGCAACCAGAAATAAAGGTGCTGGTATTTATGAAAGGAATATTTCTTCTGGGTAGTGCTCATCCTCATCCAGGGCTGGATATTGATATCGTCATCAATACCATCCACATTGGTATAGGCATGGTGAATAACATTGTGCTTCACATTCCACATAAAGTGATTACCTCCGAGGATATTGAGAGAGAGGGCTGCGAGCCTGTTGATCCACTTATATTTACTGAAGCTTCCATGGGCTCCGTCATGCATAACGTTGAATCCGATAGCGGCAACAATTCCTCCAAGTGCCACACACTCAAGTACGGCAAGCCATATCACAGGGGTGAAGAACACCAGGTGAACATACACGAATACAAAAGCGATCAGTAATATGATGGCCTTGGTATAGAGTGTCATGTTTCCGGTAGTGGACTTACCTCTTTCTTCGAAATAATTGTTGATACGCTTTTTTAACTCCGCATGAAATGACTGAGCGGAATTGGAGAATTTTGGAGTAACCATTAGACTTAAATGAGTTCTTGTTGGATATTAAGATGCGAAATTAAGGGCAATGGTGGCAGAAAACCCTGTTTTGATTAATTTATGACAGTATTATGGTAAACGGACACTAAGTTTCATTCTGGATAATAGCATCTAACTTGCTGATCCCCAGTGTCTTTTGTGTCCTGAACCCTTCCGCATATTTCACCCCTATTCTTTTTCCCAGCATTCTTGCCCTCGCTACCACACTATCCCTGAAATCGGGGGTTGAGATATAGGTCTGGAGACCTTCATTCTCCATATCAGGATTGTAGAACTGGGTGGTATAGGCTTCAATAGCCTGCATCCGCTGGTCAAAGACATCGCTGATATCCACTAGAAAATGAGGCTCCTGGAGGCGGTCCTGGATATAATGGAAGATATTTTTGGGCCTCCACCGTTCCTGGGGCTTGCCATCCTGATCAACGGTTTCAATCTTTACCAGTCCCGCAAGAAAACAGGAATCCGCGATCAGCTTTCCCGCCCTGCCGTGATCAGGATGACGGTCTTCCAGTGAATTTGCCAATACTATATCGGGCTGGTAAGTTCGGATGGCGCGGATCAGGTGCCTTTGGTGTGCTTCATCATTTGTAAAAAAGCCATCCCTCATTTTGAGGTTCTCCCTAACATGGATACCCATTATACCTGCAGCCGCGGCTGCTTCTGCATAACGGGTTTCGATGGTTCCCCGGGTTCCAAGTTCACCCTGGGTGAGGTCGAGGATCCCCACTTTCTTTCCATTTTTTATTTCATTGATGATGGTTCCGGAGCATCCCAGCTCCACATCATCGGGATGTACGCCTATTGCCAGAATATCTAGTTTCATAGGGTGCAAATGTACTGAGTTTATTATCCTACCTTTGCGCAAATTTTGATATATGATTACATTCGAAGGGTTAGGTCTTGATGAGCGATTGGTAAAAGCTACTTCAGCACTTGGATACATTAACCCTACTACCATACAGGAGAAAGCAATTCCTGTATTATTGAGCGGCACAACCGATTTTATCGGTCTGGCCCAAACCGGCACCGGTAAAACGGCGGCCTTCGGACTTCCCCTATTACAACTGATAAAGCCTACCGACAAATATCCACAGGCCCTGATCGTTTGTCCAACCCGCGAACTCTGCATGCAGATCGTGAACGAGATGGAGTCTTTTAAAAAGCATATGACTGGTATCAACCTGGTAGCAGTTTATGGAGGCACACCTATTGGCGGACAGATCCGCGAAATCAAGCGCGGCGTTCAGATAGTGGTGGCAACACCTGGCCGACTGATCGACCTGATTGAGCGCAAAGCGATCAACCTGGACCAGATCAAATATGTTGTTCTTGATGAAGCGGATGAGATGCTGAACATGGGTTTCCAGGATGATATTGAATTCATCCTGAAGAACACGCCCCTGCGTGAGAGCACCTGGTTATTCAGTGCTACTATGCCTACCGAAATTAAAAAGGTTAGCAAGAAGTACATGAAAGATCCGAAAGAAGTGCAGGTTGGAAAAGTGAACACCGGTAACAAGGACATTGACCATCAGTATTTTGTTGTGAGTGCCCAGCACCGTTATGATGCACTGAAAAGACTTATCGATTTCAATCCGGGTATGTATGGAATCATCTTCACCCGTACCAAGCTGGATGCGCAGGATATTGCCGAGAAGCTTACCAGGGAAGGTTATGATATTGATGCATTGCATGGTGACCTCACCCAGGCCCAGCGTGATAAGGTAATGGGACAGTTTCGTGATAAGACCCTCCAGTTACTGATTGCTACTGATGTTGCCGCAAGAGGTATTGATGTGCAGGGTATCACCCATGTCATCAACTTTGAGCTTCCCGATGATATGGAGGTTTATACCCACAGAAGTGGCCGTACTGGAAGAGCAGGTAAGACAGGCGTTTGTATGTCGATAATACATAGCCGTGAAACATTCCGCCTCCGTCAGATTGAGCGACTTATCCAGGCACCATTCCATAAAATGGAAATACCAACGGGTAAGGATGTTTGCCGCAAGCAGTTTTTCTATTTCATGGATAAATTATTGCAGACCGATATCAGTCATGGTAATTATGAGACCTATGTTCCGATGCTGGAAGAAAAATTTGCTGACATCAGTAAGGAAGATATCCTTAAGCGTGTTGCCGCGATGGAGTTTGACCGCTTCCTGAAATATTATGATAATGCGGAAGACCTGAACATCCGTGATGATAAGAGAACAAGGGTTTCTCCAATGCGTGAGGGTGCTGGCCGCGACCAGGCCCGTACAAGGGATACTCGTGGCCGTGAGTTTGCCGGAACAGGAAATTATACCAAGCTGTTCGTGAATCTTGGCACGAAAGATGGTTTCTATAAGGCCAGCTTCCTGCAATACATCCTCGACCTAAGTGAGATCAAAAAAGAATCACTTGGCAGGATAGATATGAAGGAAATGAACAGCTGGATCGAGATAGATAAGTCTTCTGCCAACAAGATGATAAAAGCACTTGATGGCAAAACTTACAAAGGTCGCAGGATCCGTATGAATGATGCCAGCAGCCGTTGAGGTTTGGCCAATTGAGGTCGGTAAAGTAGATTCGCAAATACTCAAATCAATAAATAACTAAATAATTCAATATGGCATACGATGTTATCGTCATAGGTAGTGGTCCGGGTGGATATGTGGCTGCTATCCGTGCATCCCAGCTTGGCTTTAAAACAGCTATTATAGAAAAGGAAAGTCTGGGTGGCGTTTGTCTCAACTGGGGTTGTATTCCAACCAAGGCTCTCCTCAAGAGTGCCCAGGTTATGGAATATGTGAAGCACGCGAAAGACTATGGAATTGAAGCCACGGGCACCCACAATTTCGAAGCTGTTATAAAGCGCAGCCGGGGTGTTGCCGATAAAATGAGCAAGGGAGTTCAGTTCCTGATGAAGAAGAATAAGATCGACGTGGTCATGGGTTTTGGAAAGGTGAAGGCGAAGGGAAAAGTTGAAGTGACAAAAGCGGATGGCAATAAGGAAACTGTTGAAGGAAAGTATATCATCATCGCTACGGGTGGCCGTAGCCGTGAGCTTCCCAACCTTAAGCAGGATGGAAAGAAAGTTATTGGTTACCGTGAGGCGATGTCATTGCCAACCCAACCAAAAAGCATGATCGTTGTTGGTAGTGGTGCCATTGGTGTTGAGTTCGCTTATTTCTATAACAGCATGGGTACTAAGGTTACTATCGTTGAGTTTATGCCACGTGTAGTTCCTGTTGAAGACGATGACATCTCCAAAGAACTGGAAAAGCAATACAAAAAGCAGGGCATTGAGATCATGACCAATGCATCTGTTGAAAGCCTCGACAGCTCTGGCAATAGTGTTAAAGCAAAGGTGAAGACAGCAACGGGAGAGATCACACTTGAGGCAGATGTTGTTCTGAGTGCAGTTGGCGTATCTGCGAATATTGAAGGAATCGGACTGGAAGAAACCGGAATAAAAACTGATAAGGGTCGTATTGTAGTAGATAAGTTTTACCAGACAAGTGTTCAGGGCATTTATGCCATTGGGGATTGTGTACCTGGACAAGCGCTAGCGCACGTGGCTTCAAAGGAAGGCATCATCTGTGTTGAGAGCATTGGTTACAATGAGAAGAAATACAATCATCAGCCAGAAGCGCTTGATTATGGAAACGTGCCGGGATGTACTTATTGTACACCTGAGATCGCTTCTGTTGGTTTCACGGAGAAGGCTGCAAAAGAGGCTGGCTATGAGATCAAGGTTGGCAAGTTCCCACTAAGTGCATCAGGAAAAGCATCTGCTGCCGGAGCAACAGAAGGTTTTGTAAAAGTTATCTTCGATGCTAAGTATGGCGAATGGCTTGGCACGCACATGATCGGTTATAATGTAACCGAACTCATTGCTGAAACTGTAGTGGCGCGTAAACTGGAGACAACATATCATGAGGTGTTGAACAGCATCCATCCGCACCCAACCATCAGTGAAAGCATCAAAGATGCAATTGAGGTTGCCTATGGTGAAGCTATCCACCTGTAAACAATTTATATGCATTGAAAAAAGGTTCCATATTTTTATGGAACCTTTTTTATTGGCATAATAGTCAGCATATGAAAAAAATTCTTTTCCTCTCCCTGATGATCATGATAACAATTGCTTCCTACGCACAGGAAGTAGAGCGGGTACCCTGCCCTCCCCTGCGCACCTATGCCATCAAATTAGCGCCTGCTGCAATCATGTTCGGCAAAGTATCGCTGGGTGGTGAATATGTTTATAGTGAAAGGAAATCACTGACTTTTTATGTGGGTGTTCCATTCAATAAAACAGGTAATGTTTCTTTTGATGAGGATGTGAGCAAGGTTGGTTCAAAAACATTTTCCATCATGGGAGGTTATCGCTACTATCTTAAAAAGCAGAACATGAAAGGATTCTATATTGAACCTTTTATCAAATATCTTAATCACAAGGGTGATGGCGTTCTGGAAGGAACACTTGGACCAAAATCTGTTTTACTCGATTATAATTCGGACTATAATGGAATAGGGCTGGGTGCACAACTTGGCGTTCAGTTCATTATTGGAAAGAAGCTTGTGCTCGACTGGTTCCTGCTTGGACCGGAATTGAACAGTGGAAAAATAAACAGCAATTTCCGCGATATAACTTCAAGTGACTGGTCAGAACAGGATGCGGCGGAGATAGAAGCTGATATTGAAGATGTGCTTCAGGATATTCCGCTGATCGGTAAAAAGATTGAAGTGGATGTGAATGGTTCTACCAAAACAGTAACAGGAAAATATAAAGGTTTGCTACCGGGTATCAGGTCGGGAATATCTATTGGTTACCGCTTCTAAAGATCATAACTTAACAAATCTTTCAATTGAAGCTCCCGGCTGATCGGCCCTTATCATATATTGTCCGGCGCGTAATCCCGAAATATCAACAACAGCCCGGGCCTTATTAACCGGCACAGTCAGCATGGCCTGACCGATCATGTTGTAAACAGTGAGCCGGGTAATTTTTGATCCAGATAAAACATCAATAATGATCTCACTTGTAGCGGGAACAGGATATACTTTAAATGCAGACACGGCAAGCTCAGAAACTTTTGAAGCACCGTTCCAGTTAGCATCCAGTACTGTTCCAGGCGCACCCAGCGCACCTGAAGATAATAATGCCTGGCGTGGTGCACCTGATTCAAACTGACTGCGCATTTTTCTTTTCTGTCCCTCCGTGAACATGTACATACAAGCATCATCTGTCAGGTCCATGAAGTTCATGTACATATCCCCCTTTTTATCATTACCGCAAGTTTGAACAACTCCTGAAGGGCACCCCCTGTTATAACTTTTCTGGGAAGGTGTATCATCAATACCATCATCACCGCAATATCCATCACCCCAGATATGCTTAAGTCCAAGCCAATGCCCGATCTCATGCACTGCAACGCGACCCATATTATAACTACCCAATTTGTTGATGGTGCCGAAAACCATTTCATTCAGTACAACACCATCAGTGGAAGCAGGTGAACCCGGAACACTAGCATATCCCAATACACTATTTAAAAGACTGCCTACCCAGATATTGAGGTAATGATCATTTGTCCAGGCATCATCACCACCTTTAGCGCTATACTTGATACGGTCATCAAGACTGAACATGGAGATATTTGTTTTCTTTCGAATAATTCCTGATGTTGGATTACCTGCAGGATCAATTTTGGCGAGTTCGAAACGGATCAGGCTTTTTCCAACTACTCCTTTGAAACGCTCCGGAACGTTGGCGAGGTCGGCATTGCGGCCGGCGAAATCGCGGTTCAATGCTGCGATCTGTGAATGCACCTGCTCATCCGGAATGCTGGTGATGCTGTTGGTAAGAATATGCACTACTACAGGAATTATGATCTCCCGGTTTGCATTAATTGACTGCGAATTGCCTGAATAAATTGTATTGCTGATGGACGGAACAGCATTCGTTCCGTTAGAGTTGTAAGTGTACGGGATTGAGCCAGATTGATGACAGGTTTTTTGAGCCTTCATCAAAATGGGTACGAAAAGCGAAAAGAGTACTGCAATGATCCGTCTCATTAAAATTTTCATTTGGTGGACGGCCATTCATAGCTGGATCAACAGTAATTCATTGGGTAGATTTCAGCGCTTTCGGTAGGATATTGCAGTGAATAGAGGGTAAAGCAACATATTTTTCTTTATAAATCAAAGCCTTCTGACAATATTTTTGATTTTGTTTGGTCATATCAAGAGCCAGGGATTGTATTTTTACCCTAATAAAATCAGCATGAAGTCAAGTCTGAAAACAGTTTTTATCGCCATTTCCGCCTTTATGATCCTCGCCTGCAACACGGTTGACCAGGGAAATACAGCACAGGGCGACAATAATTTTGGTAATGTAGCAGCGCCGGCTTCTATTCAATATAATGTACTGAATGTGTACCCCCATGATACTACCTCCTACACACAGGGTCTGATGGTTCATAATGGCCAGCTCTATGAAGGAACCGGTGGTAGTCCGGAGTATTCACATTATAAATCGTGGGTGGGCAAGGTTGACCTGCAATCGGGCAAGGTTACCGGCAAAGTTCCCCTGGAGAACCAGTATTTCGGGGAAGGTATAACGGTGTTGGGAGATAAACTTTACCAGCTTACGTGGACAAGCAAAAAGGGTTTTATTTATGACCTCGCCACCATGAAAAAGATCCAGGAATTCCCCCTGAAAACTGAGGGATGGGGTATTACTACAGACAGTACAAATCTTATTGTATCTGATGGCAGCAGTAATCTTTATTATCTTAATCCAACTGATTTTTCAACCATAAAAATTCTGGGAGTAAATGATAATAACGGCCCGGTAAATAATTTAAATGAGTTGGAGTTTATCAACGGATACATTTATGCCAATAAATACCAATCGAATTATATCCTGAAAATTGATCCATCAAACGGACAGGTGGTGGGAAGGGCAGATATGGGAGGCCTTCTTGAAAAGTATGCAAAGGAGAATGCAAAAGAAGATAAATACAATAATGGGGAAGGTGTACTGAATGGCATTGCATATGATGCAGCCTCGGGTAAAATTTATATAACAGGCAAACTATGGCCTAAGCTATTTGAGATCACGCTGCAGTAATTTATTTGAATGCACAGTATATGATGGAGCTTGCGCTTTCAGTATTTGAAAGCGCTTTTTTATTGGATCTGATGCCTTCTACAAAAGCGCTTATATATCCCTGTTTCCCTTTTTTATATTGCTCGCTCAGCATGCTGATGTAAAAACTGTCGAACCACATTGGATGCATCGATCTTATTTCCAGGCCATGCTGTGCCAGCAATGTTCTTACAGAAAGCGGGGAAAAATGATAGAGATGCCGGGGAACATCATAAGCAGCCCAGTGTGATCTGTAATGGGCCGCATCATCGGATGTGTAGTTAGGCAATGCAAGGATAAATAATCCTCCTTCTACCAGCAGGGTGCGGATCTGATTGATATAAGCATGCAGGTCATGCACATGTTCCAGCACGTGCCACATGCTGATGATATCAAAGCTCTTTTCATTTAGATTAAAAAGATTATCTGCATCAGCAAAATTCAATCCATAGCGATCATGGGCCTGCTTTCGTGCACCGGCATCTGGTTCCAGTCCGGTCACCGTCCATCCATGCTCTTTCATCTCGTTTAGAAAAGCCCCCGTTCCTGCGCCAAGGTCAAGTATGCTGCCTGTATTTTTTCCACAGGTATTCTGAACAAGCTTACGCTTCTGCCTAAGTGTATATTGACGAACAAGATGATAGGCAGAATTAACCAGTCCTTTTTTTGTATCGGAATGTGAAATGTAATTCTCCGATTGATAATAAGGACCAATTGATCCTGCATCCGGAACATCCTGTGTAAAGCGAAGCTTGCAGTTGTTACATTGCCATATCGAAAAGATTTCTCCTGACACTGTATGGTCTTTTGCTTCCATCACCGGCTGGATGGCTGCATCCCCGCAAACAGGGCAATTTTGATAATGAGTTAATGACATAATACGGGGAAGAATTAACGACTCAGTTCAGGCATCTTTTTGGCGGGCACAACAGTTTGATTTCCGGCAGCAGCCGCATTGAAACCATTTTTAAAAAACTGGAAGAAACAAATGCTAAGCGCAACTGCAGCAATGATGATGGCATAAGTCCACCACGATTCTCTTTCAACATGAACACCGGTTAAAAGCTCGGGCATTTCGGTATTGGTTCTTTCCACATCTCCTACAAGAATCTGGTGCTCAGTATTCTCCCTTAGGATCCTTACAGCAGAAACTGGTTTCAATGGCCTTAGCAATGCCTGATCAGCTTCAAAAAAAATTTCGCCATCATCATCCGTATGAAAAAATCCCAGTCCAGGCCACTCTGCCTTTTCGCGATTTCTTATTCTAGTGCGCAGTTCATAAGCGAACTCGTTATACCATTTCATTGCTTCATGATCAGCTATGCGTTTACGGGAAGCCAGGTATCCAAAGAAATCCTTATCAGGGGCATCAAAATATTTATCGAAGCGAAAGGTAAAACCGGGAGGGAGCAATTGCCTGTTCACAAAATCAGTACGTGCGGGTATACGCTCCATATGGAGAGTACCCATTCCGGGTATGCTCACACTTTTGTGCTGGAATAAATAACTATTTAATATCTCCATCTATCAATCGGTTGACCATCGCAAAAGAACCATATTTTATGCTGACTGGCAAAATTAAGGTGGCTAATTTTGGCCAAAGCGGAAGATGACACCTCCCAGCAGGTTAAAGCCGAACACTTCATATTGGTTCCAGCGCTGGTAATTATTGTTGAAGATATTGTTTGTCTGCAGCCAGAGATTGAGCTTTTTAGAAACCCGGAAATCGAGTCCCGCATTAAGATCAAAGGCCTTATCCCCCTTGCGGGCATTGCCTTCCTTAGTTCTGTATGCAGGGCCATCCCAGGCAAAAAGGTCGGCTTTAAAGCTTAGATCTTTCAGCACTTTCCACCGCAGGGCCGCCTTCACCTCGAGGGGTATCAATCCCCATGCCCTTGTTTGTCCTCCAATTTTTGTGAAGTTGTTATAGGTTAGTCCTGTGGTAAAACTAAACTCCTCGCCCCTCAGGTATCCCAACTCACCATGAAACTGCAATACTTCCATTGAGGGAGAATAGACGGTTAAGAATGTCTTACCATCAACCTGGTCGTTCACAAAAAGATTTACATTTTTCTGTTCTGAATAAGCGGCCTTAGCGTTGAAAATAAATCCACTGGCAAGATTCCCTTTGAATCCAACATATGCTTCCCGGATACGGTGGTTAAGAAGTTCATCCGGTGCTGCAATCCATGGATTGATACCGGCAAAACGCTGGTAAGATCCTTTATTGAAATAGCCGATCCATCCTCCCTGGAGAGAAAAACGCTGATCATTGGTTGTAAGCTCAGCCATGATATTAGGTAACATGGTAAATTCCTTGTTATCCCAGGAAGGAAGTATTCCTGTATGTATATATACATTAGGGGTCTTCAAAAGCAATGCAGGTGAAATCGTAATCAGGTTGTTCTTAATATCATCACCCGATTCGGGTTTATAGCGGGTGAGGTCGGCCATGAACCCAAGGTTAAAGCCAAACATTTTGCCGAATGTCTTTTGCAGGGGCAGGTTGAAAACAAAATTATTTTCGGTTGATTTATTGCCATCATTCTTACCGGCGAAGGCATCGAAGGTTAGTGTGGGAGAATAGCTGATCCCATATTCTGTTGGATTGGTATTGCGAAATCCAATATAACCATCAACGGTTTGAAATCTTTGTTTAAGATCTGATTTTGAAAACTCGAGGGTGGTAGGCTTGTAACCATATAAAAAATAGTCTTCACCTCTGAAACCCAGCTTTCCTGAAAGTTCATGATCGTCACTTACTTTGTAAGAACCTCTTAACTGGAAATCACCCAGGTTGTTTTTCTGAAAGGGCAGTTTACCTTTTGAACTGTAATATTCAGCATAGGCGCTCATGAATGCGCGGCTACCGTCACCAAAGCTTGCAGCACCCTGTAAATAAGGAAGGTGATAATTGCCCGCACCTATCTTGAGGTACTGGTTATCTTTCCATGCGAGCATAGAATCTGTTTCAAGTGCAATCGGTTTTAGGGTTCCGGGTTGATAAGGTACCCTTACCTGTTGCCTTGGAATATCGTAATTCAATAAAGGCCTGGTGGTGTCAAGCTTTGGCAATGCTGCCGGGAAATTTAGCTTAACCGCATCTCTGAGAACAGGTTTATAAGTGGAGGTGATATCTATTGTTTTCCTTTTGCTTGTATCCTGTGCCTGGGTGATACCACAGGTGCCAATAAAAAATATTAATCCAAATGAATACCTGAAATATCTTTTGCTTTTCATAGCTACCATTTCAATTGTGTGATCAATCATTACCGGAAACTTTTGACTGGGTGCGTTCTGCCTCTGTTGCTTCATTAAGTTTTCTTTGCGCTTCTTCCTTCAGCTCAGGAATGGCTGCATTCTCTACAACACTCTGGAATGTGGCCTTGGCATTGAAATAATCTTCCTGTTTCATATAGATATCGCCCAGCAGGATGTAGGCTTTCGTGACCCATAATTCATAGGAGCCGCTTTTATTGATTACTTCGAAGGCACTCTTTTCTGCTTCTTTCCATTTCGACTGACTAAACTGGCTGTTGGCGATCTCATATCTTGCCTCTGCACTCAATGCACCTTTACTGCCTGCAGCAGCTGCCTTGTAATAAGATATTGCAAGATCATATTGCCCTACTTTCTGAGCTGATCTTCCGAGAACCATATTGGAAAGAAGTTTATCATCAGCATTGGCACCTTTCATTAAAAGGAGTTCCTTAGCATTTGCTGTTGCTTCCACCCACTGCTCCAATTGATACTGGCTTCTCAGCAAGCCGCGTGCTGCCTCCAGCTTGTTCTCCTCAGAGCTTGCAAACTCTTTGAGTTTTGTATAATAAGTGGCTGCCTTTTCATAATTCTTCAATTCGAAAAAGTTAAGTCTTGCCGCCTGAAGAAGAGATTTCTCACCAAAGCGATTGGGGGCCCTGTCGGCAACTGCCTGGTAAGCTTCGGCAGCTTTTAGCCATTCTTTTCTACCGAGATGAATCTCCGCCTTATAATAATTTGCTTCTATGAAATAACGTCCCTGCGGATAACGTGAGAGATAAGAATCAAAGCGCTGCAAAGCATTCGTGAAGTTGCCATTGCTAAGCTGTACTTCTGCTTCTGCATAAGCCAATGAATCGGCTTGTGCACCAGAAATATCGCGTCCCATCTTCTTGGCAAAATCTACATACTCTCCGCTCCTGCCCTCTTCCACATAAATGGAACGGGCATTGTCGAGCGCTTCTTCGGCCTCGGAAGAATTTGGATATTGTTGCAGCAGGGTATTGTATTGCGATAATGCTTCTGTATTATTACCGAGGTTATAATGTGCTATACCTGCCTTCAGGTAGGCACCCGGCTTAAGCGCTTCACTTCTTGAATCTTTGAGCACTGCATTAAGATATGGGATAGCCTCCCGGAATTGCTCATTGGAAAGTAGTGTATTGGCGATCTCAAGATTTGCATCGGGCACGAGAGATGAGGAAGCATAGTTGCGTTGCATTTGTTGTAGCAACCTGATCTTTTCAGCACTGTTCTTGATACCTGCAATCATTGCACGCTGGAAACTGGCATAATCGCTGGCGGCCCAGCCCATCCGTATAACCTGGTCGTACATAACATCAGCCTTTCCATAACTACGCTGCATATACTGGGCATCGGCCGAGCGGAGGAAAGCATCCTGCTCAACTGCAGTGGAACGGGCTGAAGGAAGTTTTACAACTTTTTCAAATTCTGTGAATGCCGGAGCATACATTTCCTTTTTCAGGTAAGCATATCCAAGATTATAATTTGCATTTGCCGGGTTCACTTCACTATTAACAGTACCCGAACTAAGATACTCGCGATAATAACGTATGGCCTCGTCATACCTTCCCCTCCTGAAGGCCAGTTCCCCTTTCCAGAATTGTACCAGGGGTAAAACCTGCTGGTTTTGCGGAGCATTTAATGCTTTGTCCAATAACTCCTCCGCCTGGTTGAGCATACCATCATTTATGAGTTCTGTAGCGCGGCCATAGAGGATAGGTGGATAGTAGGCCTTTACCTGTTCGGAAGGATTTTTAATGGTCTCAAGCATTACAATGGCGTCTTTGTAATTACTTGTTTTTGTCATTACCCCGATCAATACTTCCCTTGCTTCCTTTTGATAAACAGAAGCCGGGTAGCGTTGAATAAAATCCTGCAATTCAGTAAGTGCAATATCATGGTATCCTAATTCATAGGAAAGTTTTCCATAATTGAATTTTGAAATTTCCTGTTGCGTTGGATTGCTACTGTTCAGCGCACAGAACAAAAAGGCATTCCGGGCATTGGCTTTCTGTCCGGTTTTGAGATATGCATCACCCAAGAGGTACATGGCATTTTGTGCAAGTGAATCTTCTTTACCACTCAACTGCTTAAATCCGTCAATAGATTTTTCATACTTACCGGTATGATAATAACTATAGGAAAGTTCATAAAGGTCCTGCCTGCTTAAAGAGGGCGACTTAGCTGCATAAGCTTCGAGGTATGGCAATGCTTGCTGGTAATCTCCTTTTTCGAACCATCCATGGCCCACAAGTTTTCTTAATTCAGTATCATATAATCCACTCCTGGTTTTCAGTTTGTCTTCTGCATAGCTGAGTGCTTTTTCCCGATCACCGTTGATATAGTAGATGGTTGCAATATAATATGGAACCACCTTGCCATATTCTTCATCTTTCTCCACTACCATGAATGACTTCAGGGCTTCATTATACTGCTTATCCTGAAAAGCAATGAACCCATAATAATAATTTGCAGCTGCGTAATTGGGATTATCTGGAATCTGTCGCACCGCATCCAGCAATGGTTTAGCCTCCGCAAATCGTTGAAGGTTGAAATAACTGTATCCCTGGTGAAATTTGAGGTCAGCTACTTCTTTATTGCTAAGGTGTTCAACCGTTGTTTTTTCATAATAAGTTACAGCCTGGTAATAATCTTTCTGCCTGAAATGATATTCTCCTAAATGGAAGCTCATCATTTCGACCCGGCTCTGGTTATCATCGAGATCAATAAACTCAACCGCCTGATCTACCGCCCCCTTTTCATTCTGCATTAATCCGCATGCGATGGTATAATACCGGATATCCTGGTAATTCAAAGCCTGGCCACTTCTGTCAGAAGGTCTCAACTGCTGACTGAGTTCCTTGAAAATGGGGTATGCTAAACTGTACTGCTCGCGTTGATAAAACTCTTTTGCCTGTTTGAGCCCCACCTGGGGATCAGTGAAAATACTTGTTTGCTGTGCCTGGGCAATCTGAAGTAGCGAACAGCAGACTATCGTTGTGACGACTCTTCTCACTTGTATTAGATTTAATTTTCAAAGGTCAATGGAACCTAGTAAAGATTTTAATTATTTTGATAGTGACCAAATAACATTCCAAACAACTGTGGATAATTGAAATGATTAACAATTCTTTGTCTCCAACCATTAATTTTGGCGAAAAAGGATCTAATGAAGAAACTACTTTCCACTAACTACCAGGACTGGGCA
Source organism: Flavihumibacter sp. ZG627 (assembly GCF_000814325.1). Classification (GTDB taxonomy): domain Bacteria; phylum Bacteroidota; class Bacteroidia; order Chitinophagales; family Chitinophagaceae; genus Flavihumibacter. The sequence goes on from NZ_JPHF01000005.1 coordinate 167,854, forward strand.
TTTCACACCATGATGTTTCTGATGAGGCTCACATTCGGCGGTCTGATGCTGGTAAATCACGGATTTCAGAAACTTGTCAAATATCCAAACCTTCAATACAAATTCAGTGATCCGTTCAATATAGGTTCCCAATGGTCGTTGTTATTGGTGATCTTTGCAGAAGTTTTTTGCTCCATCTTACTTATTGCCGGACTCTTCACCAGGCTTGCAGCCATCCCTCTTGTTATAGCGATGGGCGTAGCCTTTTTCCTGGCACATAATCATGATTTTAATGAAGGAGAAAAGGCGGCATTATTCTTTACCGGATTTATATCCATTTTACTTTGCGGAGCGGGTAAGGCAAGCATAGACAGTATGATGGGAAAATAATTATAGAATATGTACATAACAGAAACGCAGGTTCGGGTAAGGTACGCAGAAACAGACCAGATGAATGTGGTGTACCATGGTAATTATGCCCAGTATTTTGAAGTGGCGCGTGCCGAAAGTATAAGACATCTCGGATTCACCTATAAGGATATGGAGAAAATGGGGATCATCATGCCGCTGGTTGAATTACATATTAAATACTTAAGACCGGCGCACTATGATGATCTTTTAACCATTCGAACAACGTTAAAGGAATTACCGCAAGATCATAGGATCGAGTTTCATCATGAAGTATTCAACCATGATCAGAAACTATTGACCATTGGGAGGATCGTATTATATTTCGTAGAAGCCGGCACCATGAAGAAAACTACCATGCCAAAGAAACTCTTTGAAAAACTGGAGGGTTATTTTAACTGATCCAGAAGCTGGAACATTTTCTTTACAACCGTAGCTGAGCTGCCGGAATAATTGTTCACCATGATGGAGATCGTGTATTCTTTACCGTTTGCTGCTTTATGGTATCCTGCATAAGCCCTGGCACCATTGATAGAACCACTTTTAAGTTTCATGCCATTATACACGGGCAGTGATTCATAAAAGGAGGAATACCAGTTTGCTTTGCGGGCATATTGCAGACTTTGAACCAGGGCCATGGCAGTGATTCTGTTCTGGGGAGAGAGACCACTACCATCAACAATATTGATGGCATCCGCGGAAATTCCCTTCTTCTCGCAATACGACTTTATAATTTCTACACCGGCACTGGTTGATGCCTCTCCTTTGCTCTTCCACCCAATAGTTTTCACAAATGCTTCCCCATAAAGATTAATACTTTTCCGCATGAACCAGTAAATCAGGCTGTCAAGCGGCGGTGATTGATGAATATATAATTCCTTAAGATCTTTATTATGTTCCACCATACTTTCTTCAACTTTAATTGAGGCCAGATCCAATGCTGTATGCAGTTCTTCCCGCAATTGTAATGGCGGCAATGGATGCGCACCTGATATAGAGAACCGGTTCTCGCCTGGGGGAATAGTTCCCCTTATTACAGCGGAACTGGTACCTGGAATAAAATAAACATATGCATTATCGCCGCTTCCCTTAGCCCCTGCACGAAGCATGGAAGATAAATGTATCCCTTTAAGTGCGGGAGAAGTTGATACGATCTCAACAGCAGCGCCAACGTGGTTTCCAGAGCGGAGAAAAATATCAAACTGGTTCTCATGCCAGTTAATTTTTTGTGCACCTGCACCATAATAATTTGCGATATCCTGCCAGATCCATCCATCCGGAACGGCTTCATGATTCCATCCCGTTGTATCCGTAATGATGTTTCCCTTTATCTTTTTTATGCCATTACGGTTAAGAGCAGCAATGATAATATCCAGTATGCGGGCAGGCTTAGTTTGTTCATAACGCCAGCTTCCCAAACTCGGATCGCCACTGCCCCTGATGATCAGATCGCCATCTAACAACTTGTTCGCTATTGTACCACTATAACCGAAAATTGTTTTATACCGATATGTTTTACCCAGCATTTCAAATGCGGATACACTTGTCAAAACCTTGAGGGTACTGGCAGGCATTAATCCCACCTGCCCATTGTGATCAAAAACTATTTTGCCTGTGGAAGCATCTGCAACAACCATGGCCCAGGTTGCGTGTTTAAGTTGGGGATCGGCAGAAAACTTTTTGGCCGCTGCCGCGAGTGAGGATGGCTGTGAATAAACTGAATTTGTGGCAGTGGTCAGAACCATCACGAACAGAGGCAGGTATTTGAACAGGTTTATTTGCATGGCGGGAAATTAGTATTTCCTGCGGATGCAGCAGCATCATTAAATGGAATTAACTTTGAAACCATATAAAGGACAATGCAAAATATCAACGCTACCATTATAACTATTGGAGATGAATTACTGATTGGTCAGGTAATTGACACCAACAGTGCCTGGATGGCCCAGGAACTCAATAAGGCAGGTATTCGTGTGAGCAGAAGAGTAGCGGTGGGCGATGACTGGGAAGCCATCTGGAATACCCTGGAAACTGAAATGAGGTCGGCTGAAATAATATTAATAACAGGAGGACTGGGTCCAACGGCAGATGATATAACCAAGCCATTGTTATGCAAATTCTTTGGGGGGAAAATGATGACCGATCAGCGGGTACTGGCGCATGTTACCCACCTGTTTGAAAATGTTCTGGGAAGACCAATGATCGAAAGAAATGCTAAGCAGGCAGAAGTACCGGATGTTTGTAAAGTGCTTCATAACAGCAGGGGAACTGCACCAGGCATGTGGTTCGAAAAAAATAACTGCATTGTTGTTTCACTTCCCGGGGTGCCGCATGAAATGAAAGGACTGATGACGGAGGAAGTAATACCCGAACTGATCAAAATATTTAAGCGTCCTGTTATACTGCACAAAACATTACTTACTTCCGGAATAGGAGAATCATTTCTTGCGGAAAGGATAAGTGAATTTGAACAGGCTTTGCCAGATCATATTAAACTTGCATACCTTCCACATTATGGAATGGTGAGGCTTCGGTTGAGTGCAAGCAGTTATGATGCAGCTCAGTTAACAAAAGAGATTGATGAGCAATTCCATAATTTACAATTGCAGCTGGCTGATGTATTGGTTACGAATCAGGATGAGTCACTTGAACAAGTGATAGCGCGTCAACTGGTTGCATCGGGCAAAACCCTGGCAACCGCTGAAAGTTGCACAGGAGGATATATCGCCCACCTGATAACATCAATGTCTGGATCAAGCAGGTTTTATTCCGGCTCTGTTATCAGTTATTCCAATGATATAAAAAAGCGAATCCTTAATGTTCCTGCCGAAACACTTGATCAGGAAGGAGCAGTAAGCGAAGCAACAGTTAAACAGATGGTGCTTGGTGCTCTCGAAATAATGAGGACCGACTTTGCAATTGCAACTTCCGGAATCATGGGGCCTGAGGGAGGTAGCGAGGGGAAACCTGTTGGTACTGTATGGATAGCCGTTGGTGACGCCAATGAAATCATCACCCAGAAATTCCATTTCCGCTATGACAGGAAAAGAAATATTGAAATGGCAGCGGCAAATGCCTTAAACCTCCTTCGAAAATTCATTATAGATCAGGTGAAGATCTAAAAAACTAACAGTCATTAACATTAGTGCCAAATCCTTACCTTTGGCCACAAATCATAAGATATTTATGGCGATTGTTGACCTTCTGATGCCAAAAATGGGAGAAAGTATCATGGAAGCCACTATTCTGAAGTGGCTCAAAAATCCCGGCGATAAAATCACACAGGACGAAACCCTTCTGGAGATCGCAACAGACAAAGTAGACAGCGAGGTTCCCAGCACAGCCGAAGGGATCATTGAAGAATTATTATATAATGTAAACGATGTGGTTCCGGTGGGTACTGTAATTGCACGGGTGCGTACAAACGTTGAAGATAGTGTTTCGCCTTCCGGCAATACACCTGTGTTCAATGAAAACCAACCGGTTGAGCAGGTTGCACAACCCTCCTCCTATACACCCGATTATGCTGAAACAGTTCCAGCAGATGCACCTCATACAATACAGGCAGCAGGTAACAGGTTCTATTCTCCCCTGGTGTTGAATATTGCTGCAAGCGAAGGTGTTTCCATGGTGGAGTTGGAAGCTATGCCCGGTACTGGCAATGAAGGAAGGGTTACAAAAAAAGATATTCTTCAGTTTGTTCAGGATAAGCGTTCGGGTAATCAACCTGCAGCAGCGCAACCTGCAACACCTGCAATTTCAACTCCTCAGGTACCCAGCACTACTGCACCACAACAGCCAGCACCTCAGCCACCATCGGTTAGAGCTGAAGCACCATTGAGTTCATCAGTTAATGGTAATGTTGAGATCATTGAAATGGACAGGACACGTAAACTGATTGCTGACCATATGGTCAAAAGCAAACATACCAGTCCCCATGTTACCAGTTTTACGGAAACGGATGTTACCAATCTTGTATTGTGGCGCGATAAAGTAAAGAGTCAGTTTGAAAAACAGGAAGGAAGCAAAATAACTTTTACCCCTCTGTTTATAGAAGCCATTGTTCGTTGCATAAAGAAATATCCACTGATCAACAGCAGTGTTGATGGTGACAGGATCATAGTAAAGAAGGATATCAATATAGGAATGGCTACAGCCCTTCCAAATGGCAACCTGATAGTTCCGGTAATCCGAAATGCAGACCAGCTTAATCTGGTGGGATTGGCAAAGCAGGTGAACGGAATGGCCGAGAATGCGCGCAATAACAGGCTCAGGCCCGATGATACACAGGGTGGAACATTCACCCTCACCAATGTAGGCACATTTGGCAGCCTGATGGGTACGCCAATTATTCCACAACCGCAGGTTGCCATCCTTGCCGTGGGTGCAATTAAGAAGAGGCCGGTTGTTATTGAAACAGCACAGGGTGATTCAATTGCTATCCGCCATATGATGTACCTGAGCATGAGTTATGATCACAGGATCATTGACGGTAGTTTGGGTGCTACTTTTCTTACCGCGGTAGCAAGAGAGCTCGAAAATTTCGACCCCAACAGGAGTATATGATTGATATAATAATTATTGTGAAGGCTGACCAAATTTCTCCCGGAGAAAGGTCAGCCTTTTTCCTTTTACCAAAACGATAAAAAGGTTATCATAGGCAGTATCGGGCAGATCCTTAAACTCTTCTTTTCCCATTAGACCATTAACAAGATCATCCACAGTATTGCTATGTCCTACAATAAGTACATTGCCTTTTTGTGATCTTAACTTTGTGATCAAACTACTATCAACTTTTGCATACTGTTGAACTTCCAGCTTTTTATCAGCAGCCACGCCGGCGGCAGTGGATAATGTCCTGACTGTATTGGTTGAGAAGATGGCATCGATCTTTTCGGCAGAAAGCCTTTCTTTTAATGCAAGTGCGCGTTGGTTGCCTGCCGCAGAAAGTGGAGGATCATTGGGTGTATTCATTACTATTCCATCTGATGGCTGGGCTTTTTCTGCATGGCGGACAATGAAATATTTCTGTGTGCAGCTCGTTATACTTAGGATACTTAAGAGGATCAGGAAAGGAAAAAATTGCCGCATAACTTTACTTTAACGGCAATTTCAGTAAATTATCCTAAAAATCATCTGCCATGAAAACATTATCTCAAACATGGTTTGCAGAAGGATATATTGACTTCGAGCTAAAAAAGTATACACTGTTAGCCTACCTGCAGGAGGTGAATCGCAACTTTAATGAAAACCGTCTTTACCCCCAACTTGCGGATGTAATATTTCATTATCATAACCTTGTGCGTTTCCGTGAGAACAAAAAATTCCTGCAGGAACAATTTCCCAAAAAATTAAGCGGGGTTCAGATTGAAAATCTTCAATTGCTCTACGAACAAATGATTGAGGATGATGAACTGATGGAGGAACTGGAAAATATAATAGGATATGCAGAGGGCCAGATAAAAGGCACTATCCAGAATGGTTCCCAGATTTATGAATTTGTAGAAGAGAAGATACAGATCGAGCCGGTAGGCCTGATTCCCCTTGACAATAAAGAAGGATACTTCTTTCTCAGCACAGGATCAGGCAAATCAACACAGATCTATTACTATCGTTTAAGCATATTCGAAAAACATGATGAACAATATCGCGCAATAAAAACAACTTATATAACAGAATGGCAGCGATCGCTCAGCAATAGTTTTGAGAATATGAAAGTGACGCTTATCAAAGAAAAAAAAGAGCTGCCCAATCCTGCAGTTTACAATATTGAAGCAGCCCTTTCCTTTCCACTTGAAGAAACTCTTTTACCAATTGCCAAAAGGTGCCTGGTACGGTATATTTCTTAATCGGATAATCCCCAGTCGATACCTTTCTTAGTGGCGGGGATCCCTTCTGCCATCCATCTTGGAGCAGGAGCACCTTTAAGATAATGGTCAAAGAACTGCGCCATACGAATTGTCCAGTCTTTCCTGTTCCTCCTCTCAATTATTCCATGCAATTCATCATTATAATTCACCATCCAGACAGGCTTCCCTAGTCGGCGCATTGCACTGAACAGTTCGATACCCTGGTACCAGGGCACTGCGTCATCTTTATCGTTGTGCAAAATCAGTAAGGGTGTTTTTATTTTATCGGCTTTGAATAGCGGTGAGTTCTTGATATAAAGATCAGGTTTCTGCCAGAGGGTGGCTCCCAGCCTGCTTTGGGTACGTTCGTATTGGAACTGCCTGCTGATACCCGTTCCCCAGCGAATGCCTCCATATGCGCTTGTCATATTACTGACGGGCGCGCCGGCTTCGGCAGCAGCAAACATGTTGGTACGGGTTACTATATAAGCAATCTGGTAACCGCCCCAGCTATGCCCCTGCAAACCCATTTTTGTTGAATCAACCCATTTAAAACGGGAAAGATGCTTTGCGGCTGATACAACCGAATTATATGCATCATCACCCGGCTGACCGGTCTTGTAATATATGTTCGGATCAAACACAACATATCCATTGCTGGTGTAATAGGCAATATTCACGGAAGCCCTTACCGGCATCGGCTCTATATAACGAAAACGATTATCCGCATTCTTTTCATAGAAGTAAAATATAACGGGGTATTTCTTTGATGGGTCCAAATTCTCTGGCTTATACAGCAATCCCTCACTCATTTTACCATCGAACATCTTCCATTTTAATAACTCTACCGTAAACCAGTTATATTGTTTCTGCCGGGGATTGAGATCACTGATCAATGTTGCATTTGAAGAGTCTGAAACACCTGTAAATGTTGTTTGATAAATATTAACAGCAGAAGGGGTTTGCCTGTCAAATATTATGGTTTCCGCATTCTTCGATTTTTTTACCCCGGCCAGGTAGGCATGTTGAATAGCAGGCTTTCCTGAACTAAATCGGAAGGAAGATCCAAGCGTATGAACCTCCCAACCAGAACCCTTTGAACGGTTATCAAACAGGTTTAAAAGAATCTTCTGGTTCTTCTTAATAAACTTTTCATCCGTATCTGTATTTACGTAGCGTATTGTTATTTCATTTTTGCGTCCGCTGGCTCCGGTAATACAAAGGGGAGCAGCTGCCTGGGCGGGGTCACATTTCCAGATATCATATTTATCATAGATAAAAACTGCCTCGTCATTTTCGAGCCATCCCATTAATCCATGTGGGGGCGGCGAATCCGGATGATCATCCTCTTCATCAAATAATGGTACCGTGATGCCTTTGGTTATACTCCTTATTGTGGATGCGTTACAATCATAAGCCATCCAGTTTCTTTTATCACGGTCGTACCAGTAAATGTATTTTCCTGCGGGAGAAATCCGACCTCCTCCCCTAACTTTATCAGCGATCAGTTTTCGATTACCGGTATTGAGATCAACAACATATAGCTTCACCATGCCATCCATTGCCCATTGCTGTTGAACCCTGTACCCTTTTGAACTGCTGGCAATGGCATACCTTCCCACTCCTTCTGCAGATGGAGTTACCAGCTCAAGTGTATCTTCCGCAAGCCTGATCATCTTATCATTTTCCCATAGCGTGAGATAACTTCTTCTTTGTTCATTATTCAATTGCACCAATTGCTGCGGCTGCAGATAATCATCCTTATAATGCCAGATATCCAGTTTTGCCGTTTCGAAATCAACCAGCGTGGTATCTTTTACCAATGGAGCAGGTGCGGTGCCAAAAAATAAGCGTTTACCATCCTTGCTGAAATAATTGGTAAAATGGGGACTAATCACCCAACCCGCCGGCAATAAAGAACTGTAGGCATCTAGTTTTTTTACGGCTGTATCTGACCCTTTATCATGGATAAACAATGAATAAAATTTCTTTAACGCTTTCTGTGAACTGTCACGGTCAGCTACAAAGGCCAGCCGGTTTCCATCTTCTGAAATGGCATATCCTTTTGCATCCTTAAAATCGTTAAGAATGGTTTTAGTAAGTCCACTGGTCAGATCATGCTTTAATACCATTGGAGCTGTTTTGTTATCCCCGTTTCTTCCAGTTGTTTCAACCAGTAAAACATTTCCCTTTTTATTAAAAAAGAACTCGCTTACCAACAAAAAGCGAATCTCTTTTCCGGAATTAAGGTCAAGTAAAACCAGGTCCGTTCCTTCTTCGATCTTCTCTTCTTTTTTACTGCCGGCGATATCAGTGGACTTTGTGGGTTTTAATACAGAAAGGCCTTTTTGGTTAGCCTCTGCAACCTTATTCCGCAAACTATCAGCAACTCTTGCAAGGCTGTCTGCTTTCCTCAATAAGTTTTTAAGCTGTTCTAAAGAATCGGGAGCAGCCGCTTTAGCTACTGTTTTACCTGTATGATAGGCAAGCCATGACCCGCCCTCTTCCGGCATTTTATAAGATTTGATATCGGGAATCTTTCTGATACTATCCATGCCCAGGTAAACAATTACCAAAGAATCCTTTGGCATATCAGCGGCGGGCTTCTTTTTGATTCTTGCCTCCCTTGTATCCTTAAACAATGGCTTGATGCGGGCAACCAGGTATTTACTATCACCACTGAAAACAGCCTGGTAAGCGCGTGGAATAACGCGGCTATACTTGCCATCGGCCGACCTTAGAATCAATTCGCCATCACCCTCCTGAACATTTACACCATAAGCCAGGTATCGCCCATCATCAGTAACCAGCTTCTCGCCTACCTGCTGCCAGGAATCATATACAGAATGATCAAGTGGTTTCTTCTGGGCGATGGATACACTACTAAAAAATACCAGGGCAAAAAATAACAATCTAATGTTCATAAGCTGGAAGTTAAAACTAAAAATAAATCAAACTTTGTTCAAATGGTTTTGTTGAAGCATCTGCCTGATCATTCGTTATGAAAAATAAACTACTCCTGCTTATTCTGTTTGTTTTTGAAGCTATTTTTTCCAGTGCACAGTCAACCGGGACTGTGTCAGGCACCGTAATTGACATGTCTACCCAATTACCCGTGGCGGGCGCCACAATTACCATCGATAATCTTACGAGCGGGGCCGTTGCAGATAGTAATGGCCGGTTCAGGGCTACTGACATCCCCACCGGTTCCTATAATATTACCTGCACTGCGCTGGGTTATAAATCAACAACCAGGTATAACCTAATAATCAGTTCCGGAAATGAACAGGTCATAAGTTTTGATCTGGAGCCTGAAGCTTCGGTGCTTAGTGCCGTTATAGTAAGTGGCAGGAAAAGAACTGTAAGAGCTGCTTCTATTGAAACGCCACTATCTGTACAAAGACTTACGACGGAGGAAATCAAGAGCAATCCCGGAGGTAATTTTGATATCAGCAGGGTTATCCAGTCGCTGCCCGGCGTTGGAGGCACCTCAGGAAGTGTTGGAGGTTTTCGGAATGATATCATCATCCGTGGAGGAGCTCCTAATGAAAATGTTTATTACCTCGATGGAATAGAGATCCCCGTCATCAATCACTTCGCCACCCAGGGTAGTGCAGGTGGACCAACCGGCATACTAAATGTTTCTTTTATTGAAGATGTCAAATTAAGCAGCTCTGCCTTTGATGCCAAATATGATAATGCTTTATCGGGCGTATTCCAGTTCAAGCAGAAGAATGGCAATAATCAGCGGACGCAGGGAAACCTGCGATTGAGTGCTACAGAACTAGCTTTAACGCTTGATGGACCGCTGCACAAAGAAAAAGCCATTACATACCTGGCTTCAGTAAGACGATCCTATCTTCAGTTTCTATTCCAGGCAATTGATCTTCCGATAAGACCAAATTATTGGGATTTCCAGGCTAAGATCAACTACCCTATCAATAAAAATACCACGCTGACCTTTCTTGGAATTGGTGCATTAGATGAATTTAGTTTTGCGGAACCAAAAGATGCGACACCGGAAAAATTATATGTTATAAATTCCAACCCATCGATCCAGCAACAGAGTTATACGCTTGGACTTTCACTCAAAAAAAATATTCCGGGGGGGGTCTGGACGCTGGCGCTTTCCCGAAATCTCCTGAATAATGAACTGGATAAATTTGAGAACAATGACCTTCCCCGCGAAGAAGAAAGAATACTTGGCGTGCGATCTTCAGAAACAGAAAACAAACTGCGCTTTGATCTCAGCAGGTCGGCTGGTGGCTGGAAATTCACCTATGGCGCAATGGCACAATTGGTAGATTTTAAAAACAACACCTTCAATGTAATCCGAAAACCAATTGAGGATGAAAATGGAGAAATTGTTCAGCCGGGTAATACTATTAATTTCCAATCACCTATCGAACCCTTCTTTAGAACAGGGTTATATGCGCAGGCCAGTAAACGTTTCGCAAATGAACGGCTTGCAATCAGTGCAGGAATAAGAGCCGATGGCAACAGCTACACCGACGAAGGGATGGATCTATTGAAAACAATATCTCCAAGGGTATCATTCTCGTATGTACTTGATGATAACTGGACTGCTAATTTTTCTGCAGGAAGATATTTTAAACTCCCGCCATTTACTATACTTGGATATGCTGATGAAAGCGGGAAACTGGTAAACCGGGGAGCGGATTATCTGCGCAATGATCACCTTGCGGCAGGGTTCGAATATATACCCAATGAAGTGACAAGATTTACTATTGAAGGTTTCTATAAATGGTATGATAATGTTCCTGTTTCTGTACGCAATGGTATTTCATTATCCAATGAAGGCGGTGATTTTAATGTGCTGGGAAATGAAGAGGTTAGTACTGACGGAAAAGGCAAAGCCTATGGAATAGAATTTTTTGCACAACGAAAACTGACCAACCGATTTTTTGGCATCTTATCATATACTTTATTCTGGAGCAGGTATAGCGGATCAAATCAAATACTTATTCCTTCTTCGTGGGACAACAGGCATTTACTGAGTATTACATGGGGCTATAAGTTTCCGCGAAACTGGGAATTGGGCCTGAAGTTCAGATACCAGGGTGGTGCACCTTATACACCGTTTGATGAGATAGCATCCAGAATCAATTACCTCTCACAGGGAACAGGAATTCCTGACTATTCATTACTAAATGCGAGGCGACTAAATGCTTTTAATGTAAGCGATGTAAGGATTGATAAGAAATGGAATTTTAACCGTGTTAGTTTAAACCTGTTTCTTGATGTTTCAAACTGGTACAGAGCCGCATCGCCTGCTTATCCTCAATATACATTCAGGAGAACAGCGGACAATTTTGCATTTGAAACAACCGACGGGCAGGCTGTAAAAGCGGATGGATCAAACGCCATACCTATCCTGCTTGGAAACGATGATCCAAGTGTTATTCCAACATTAGGATTCATTGTTGAATTCTGATCAGGTTATAGCTTTTGACCTGTTCCGGTAAACCCTTAACATCTGGATGCAAACAGCAAGAATGATGATAAATAATCCGGCATAAAAATTCCATCCCAGCATCTTGTTTTCCTGATATACAATGAATGCCAGCAGGATGCCATAAACAGGTTCGAGGTTAAAGCTGAGGTTCACCGTAAATGCAGATATTTTTTTTAGCGCATGAGCAGATAACTGGAATGCCCATACTGTGCAGAACCATGACAGAAATAAAAGCCAGCCGAAATCAGAAGCTGTGGGAATAATGTGAGCTGGCGGGGAATATTGAAGCCATAATGGAAGTATCAGCGATAATGTTAGGAAACCGCCACTAAGTTCATATGTGGTTAGTGTTTCCACGCTTACAGACTTTAATAGTTGCCTGTTAAGTACCGGAAAAATTGCTGCCAGTAAAGCGGAGATCATCCCGATTATAATGCCTGTTTTAAACCTGGGATCAAAATGAAAGATTATATAAATACCCGCGATCACAAGCAACCCTAATAAGATCTCCTGCGGTATTATCCTACGCCGGTTTAGTAATGGTTCAATGATTGCGGTGAAAAATCCGATTGCAGAAAAACATACTAGCGCTACTGATACATTCGCATACTTTATAGACCCATAAAAGGTGACCCAATGTAATGCAGCAATGAACCCTACTCCGGTGATCTGCAGGATTTGTTTGAAGGAGATCTTTTGAATTTTATTATTCAGGCCAAACAGTAACCATAAAGTAACGGCACTTATAAGCAGGCGATACCAAACCAGTAAGCCCTCATTAAGTGTTATTAATTTCCCGAGTATACCGGTGAAACCGGCAAGGAACACGGCCAGGTGAAGCTTAATAAATGCTGCTCTCATGCGGCGGCTTCTTCACCTTCAACATTCTTCATCCTGCTATGATAATCTTTGAAAAGGCTCTCCCATCTCAATTTGAGCACTCCAAGAATTCCCTCTTTAACAATGCCTTTATGCATTTTTGAAACTCCATATTTACGGTCTTCAAAAATTATCGGGACTTCTTTAATAGTGAAACCAAGTTTCCAGCTCGCGAATTTCATCTCTATCTGGAATGCATACCCTAAAAACCTTATACCATCAAGATTGATGGCTTCAAGCACTTCTTTGCGATAACAAACAAATCCGGCTGTAGTATCTTTTACCGGCATCCAGGTGATCATCCGGGTATACAGACTTCCACCTTTTGATAATGCGATCCGATCCCATGGCCAGTTTACTGTACCACCACCCTTTACATATCTTGAACCGATCGCAACATCGGCACCTCCTGATTTACAGGCTTCATATAAACGCTGCAAATCTTTGGGATTATGGGAAAAGTCGGCATCCATTTCAAATACGAACTGATATCCTTTACGGATCGCCCATTTGAAGCCATGGATATAAGCTGTGCCCAGGCCCAGTTTACCCCTACGCTCTTCCAGGAAAAGCATGCCCTGATAAGTTGATTGAAGATCTTTAACGATCAATGCAGTGCCATCAGGGGAACCATCATCAATAACGAGGATATGAAAATCCTGATTGAGGTCAAATATTGCCTTTATTATACTGGAAATATTTTCCTTCTCATTATAGGTTGGTATGATAACTATCTTTTCCACTACGCAAATTGACCTGCTAAATTAGCTTTAATTAATTCTTCTTAAGAAGCGTTCGGTTAAGTATTTCCGTGAGTTTCTGTTTGGTATGTAAAGGAAAATCACCTTTCATCATCCAATCATAATATTGTGGTTCTGCCTTAAGTACTTCAGCTACCGGCCTGCCCTTATGTTTGCCAAAATTGAAAATCTCGATCCCGTTGCTCAAAATGAATCTCCGGGCAAAATCCACAACCTGGTCTTCACCGGTGAATTTTACAATCGATTCTACAGTATCGCCTAATTGCGGGTAGCGTTCCATTTGTGCCTCCAGAACCTCCCATGTGGCAGTAGCATCCACTTCGGCACTGTGGGCGCCGTCAAGTGACTTATTACAATAGAATTTGTATGCTGCGCTAAGTGTGCGCTGCTCCATCATGTGAAAGATCCTTTGAACATCCAGCATTCTCCTGTTATTCATGTCGAAATCGAGTCCCGATCGGAGAAACTCCTCTACCAGCAAGGGGATGTCAAATCGATTTGAGTTATATCCTGCCAGATCACAGTTTTCGAGGAATTGTTTCAATTCATTGGCCACCTGCCTGAAAAGCGGAGCGTCCTTCACCATTTCGTCCGTTATTCCATGAATATCCGAAGCTCCTGCAGGAATTGGCATTTCCGGGTTGATGAGCTTTCTCTTAACCAGTTTAGAGCCATCTTTTCCAATTTTAACAATTGCAATTTCGACAATCCTGTCGGTCCCCAGGTTGGTTCCGGTTGTTTCAAGGTCAATAAAGGCGATCGGTCTTTGAAGTTGTAAAGCCATGATAAAGTTATTCTAATGAGCCTAAGATAAGGTACAAATGTACGTTTATCTGTCCTGACCAATGATTGAAACCTTGCAGATTCAGATTTTTTATTATTAATTTGCATCATCTGTCGTTTGACAGCTTATAAAAAGGCCTTTGTTACCCTAAACCAATAAAAATACCCCAGGTATGGTATAGGATTTGCTTAGTGCTGCAAACATTTAGAAATATATGAAGACTAGATTCATCATCACCCTTCTGGCGGTTGTACTAGCGCTTGGTTTCACTTCATGCACCACTTCACAGGGCGGATGCAAGATGTCAGCGGGAATGGTTGGTTACAAGTGATAAAATGGACTGGAAAGAACTCAGCAGCTCTGCCCAATTAGCGGAGCTCCATAAAAAATCATTTGAGCGGCCTCTTGTAATATTCAAGCATTCTACACGGTGCTCAATCAGTTCAATGGCAAAGTCGAGGCTCGAAAGATCTAACTCTCCAGAAGAGATAGATTTTTATTACCTCGACCTTATACGTTACCGGCCCCTTTCAGACCAGATAGCGAAAGATTTTGATGTGTGGCACGAATCACCCCAGATCCTGATTATCGAAAATGGCGCCTGCATTTATGATGAGAGTCATACCGGGATTAATATGGCCGAAATTCTCACATCCATTTCCCGATAAATTGCATCAGATCCTGTTTGAATTCAGCATACAACTTTTTAAAAGTGATAACCCTGTCGCGTGCTTCAGGATGATCAGGTAGTTTCATCTTCTGTGCCTGTATATCATTTACATGTAGCACATTTCCTGTAAGTGCATCTTCATCAATGCGGATGTCGTGCATCAATTCATCAAGCACTTCACGTTGTCTTAACATTCTGTTCTGCAACTGTTCCAATCCAACCATTGTATCCCTAGTATTATTCTTACCTGCTATTTCTACAAGGTATTTATCGAGAATTTTGATCTCATCCTTATAAAACTTTAATTCATTCATCCAGAGTTCATTGTCTACATGCAACTCCAGTACTGACTTTGTAAGCTGGCTCATTTTTTTATGGTTTCTATAAAGTTCGTTTTCAGTTTCTTGTTTACCACTGACAGTTCTCAAAGCCGGGGATGACTCTGGTCATTGATAGAGGTGCAACGTTTTTGGATCACATGTAGTCAAATGTGATACAACCTTATCATCATGATTTTAAACCGAATTTCCGGGCTAATGGTTTTAGCCCTTATTCTTACTATGACTGCCTGTACAAAGAATGTATTGAAAGGGTCAGGCAAAATAATTACAGAAGAAAGATCAGTAGGCGCATTTACGGAGATCGAAAACAGTGGACCATTCCGGATAATGCTGCAACAGGCGGCCGAGCGCTCAGTTACCATGACTGGTGAAGACAATGTATTACCGGAGATCACTACAAGGGTTCAGAATGGTCGGTTAAAGATTTATTATGAGCGAGACAATACAAAGCCAAAGCATAGGACAGTAGTTATTTCGATATCCTGTCCGGACATCACCGGACTTCACGATAATGCAAGTGGTAATATAGAAAGTACGGGAGAATGGAACCACCAGGATCTGTTCCTGAATATCAGTGGCAGTGGTGATATCAGATGGCAGGGCAATATGGATGATCTGTCAACAAATATTTCCGGGTCTGGAAATATTGAATTGCGCAGTACTGAATCACTTCAATGTACTATCAGCGGAACTGGAAATATATACTACAAAGGAGAGCCCTCCATATTTTCACAAAACGTAAGTGGTACCGGAAAAGTTTACAAGCCATAGAAAACAGGCACCTGATTAATCAGGTGCCTGTTCAATTTTATGATTCCTGTACAAATCCTTTTTTGACTGCATACATAACAAGCCCGGCCATTGATTTAGCGCCGGTCTTTGTTTTCAGTTTGTCGCGTATAGCCTCTACCGTACGTGGACTAATATCAACTATATCGGCGATCTCTTTGGTGGTCTTTTCTTCACACATCAATTTAAGGATCCTTATCTCTTTATCACTTAGTTGGGTATCTATCAATCCTTCCGGCTCATTCTTGCGGGTACGGAGCCCCGTTAGTAATGCTTTATTAGTTAGCTCGTTGAAATAAAACTCCTGCTCGTAGCAGGTTTTAATGGCCTGGTAGATAGTTTCTGAATCGGAATTTTTCGTAAGGTAAGAATTGGCTCCGATCTCCATGAGTTTTGATATCATCGAGTGATCATTATGCATTGATAGAATGATCACTTTAACATGAGGATTTACCTTTCTGATTTCGGGTAGAGTTGCAATCCCATCCATTATAGGCATTTGGATATCGAGCAATATCACATCCGGTTCAATATGCTTGAGAAGGTTAAGAAGATGCATACCATTGTCTGCTTCGGCAATTAGTTCCACATCTTTTTTAGCCGACAAAGCAGTTTTTACTCCTGCACGGAATAAGGCATGGTCATCCGCAATGGCAACTTTAATTGGGTTATTGGGGTCTGGTTTTTTCATACGGTGAATTTTACGAGATATTGGAGGCCGGGTGCGTGACCTTTACGGAATGCAAAATGAGAAAATTCCTGAACATTCACTATGGTATTAATACGTAAATATACCGTTTCGGAATATACTATTACGAGTTGGGATAATATATTTACGATAGACTTCTAACGTAACTTATCATTCCTGAACTGGTAGATCTACGAAAGGGGAAGTAAATTCCGAAGTAGTGAAATTCAGCATTTCCGCTCTTGTCTCCTTGTAGCATAGCCTGTACATTTGTATTGAAGTTGATTGACGGATCGCAGCCTCAAACCATCCAATGTCCAATTACAACCGTCCAGAACTATTTTTCAATATTCTATGAACATTCCGTGAATCCAATGTCAATCAACTTTCTTTTTTTCTGATATCCACCGAATGACCGGCCGAACCGCCGTCCATTATCCTGAAACCCACCCGACCCAAACCTGAAGAGCGTTAAGTACTGACGATGTATGATGTATTCTAACAGGCCGTATCCCTGTGATTGGGGAATACAGTAAAAACACATGCCTGCTTTGATTGCCACTTGTGCGTAGTAGCGAAGGGGGATTAAATATCATTTGGCCTTATTCAGGAGAATGTTTATGAAATCAGCAGTTACCCTTCTAGGTTTACTTATTCAGTAGTTATATCAAGGCAGGCCTTCTTTGAAAACCAGTTCTGCATAAGAACAAAAAAGGCTGTCCTTTTGGGACAGCCTCTTCTTTTTCTGGAATGTATTATTGGGCGCTTTCGCCTTCACCACCTTCCATCTTCTTTTTCAATTCAGCAAGAACACCAAGATCACCGAGGGTAGCTTTTTCAACCTTGCCCTGGATAGTCTTAACGGCCTTTTTAGTTTTATCAGCATCTGCTTTAGCTT
This sequence comes from Flavihumibacter sp. ZG627, assembly GCF_000814325.1. Lineage (GTDB taxonomy): Bacteria > Bacteroidota > Bacteroidia > Chitinophagales > Chitinophagaceae > Flavihumibacter. The sequence goes on from NZ_JPHF01000005.1 coordinate 185,376, forward strand.
CTTTCTTCACAGCTTCTCTTTCTTCTGCCTTAGCAGCTTCCCAGGTGCGGGTATGGCTGATAACGATACGCTTTTCATTACGATCGAATTCAATAACCATGAACTGGTTGTTCTCTTCTGCGTTTACCTGGCCACCATCTTCTTTATTGAGGTGACGGTTAGGCGCGAATCCTTCCAGTCCATAAGGCAGCTGTACAACAGCCCCTTTATCATCCTTACGGATAACAGTGCCTTCATGAATTGTACCTATAGCGAAAGTATCTTCCAATGTATTCCATGGGTCTTCTTCAAGTTGCTTATGTCCAAGTTGTAGTTTACGGTTGTCCTTATCAATACCGAGGATCATAATGTCAATCCTTTCACTCACCTTGGTATACTCGGAAGGATGATTGAATCGCTTCAACCAGCTGAGGTCACTGATATGGATCATTCCACCAATACCTGGCTCAAGTTCTACAAACACTCCATATGGAGTTATGTTCTTCACAAGTCCGCTATGACGACTGTCAACAGGGTATTTGTTTTCAATCTCGTTCCAGGGATCAGGAGTCATTTGCTTGATTGAGAGGCTCATCTTGCGTGCATCTTTATCAAGTGTAACGATCTTGGCTTCGTACTCATCACCCAACTTGAAGAATTCCTTCGCATTGATTGGGGTATTAGCCCAGGTGATTTCGCTTACGTGAACCAAACCTTCTACACCTGGCATGATCTCCAGGAATGCGCCGTAATCTTCAATGTTTACAACTTTTCCTTTCACTACATTGCCTTCAGAAACACCTTCAGCAAGTACATCCCACGGATGTGGAGTAAGTTGCTTCAGACCAAGGCTGATACGCTTTTTGTCATCATCAAAATCAAGTACAACCACATTCAGTTTCTGGTCGAGCTTAAGAACCTCTGATGGATGATTGATACGGCCCCAGCTGATATCAGTGATATAGAGGAGACCATCAAGTCCGCCAAGGTCCATGAACGCACCGAAATCAGTGATATTCTTAATTGTACCTTCCAGAACCTGTCCTTTTTCCAATTTGCCCATAATCTCTGCACGTTGTGCTTCGATATCGCTTTCAATGAGTGCCTTATGTGAAACAACTGCATTCTTAATGGCTTCGTTAACCTTCACCACTTTGAATTCCATTGTTTTACCTACAAACTGATCGTAATCAGTTACCGGCTTCACATCGATCTGTGAACCTGGAAGGAAGGTCTCCATTCCAAATACATCCACAATAAGTCCACCTTTGGTTTTGCTGGTAACAGTACCGGTAACGATCTCACCAGTTTTGTGTACTTCAACAATTTTCTCCCATGCACGGGTAATGCGAGCTTGTTTGCGGCTCAGGTGCAGGTGACCCTGCCTGTCTTCCTTCTCAACAACCATAACCTCAACTTCGTCGCCGATTTTGAGGCCTTGAAGGTCACGGAATTCATTAAGGGAAATCAGACCATCACTCTTGAAACCAATGTTCAGAACAACATCTGTTTTAGTAAGGCCCACAACCAATCCGCTGATTAGTTCACCATCAGTAATGGCGACAAAGGTTTGGTCATAAACTTTATCATACTTTGCCTTCTCATCAGCACTGTAGGCTGATACATTGCGCTTGTCAATGCTCCAGTCGAAATCGTCGTGGGCAGTAGCTACAGCAACCGGTTCCGGTGCCGGCTCAGGCGCAAGCTCAGGTGCATTTGTTGTCGCTGTAGTTGCCTCTGCTTGTGCAGCTGCAGACTCCTGATCATCAGCGTTTAGTTGTTTTACAAAAAGATTTTGAAACATAAAAAATTCCCGATGGTTTTATTCGGGGCTGCAAAGATAGGCAAAATCCAATTCTGTACTGGCTTTTGGAGGCTAAAATTCAATAAAATCACCCTTTTTTACCTCCTGATTTTCGCTTGCCGCTATTGATTCTGAAGCGATCCAGCCACTGGTCCAAGCATGCTGGAAGTTGAAACCGCCTGTAATTCCATCCACATCCAGTATTTCGCCGGCAAAAAAAAGGTTTGGATGAATTCTACTCATCATTGTATCCGGATCAACCTCTTCCAATTTGATACCTCCTGCAGTTACAAATTCCTCCTTAAAGGTTGTTTTTCCGCTAACTGCCAGTTCCATAGCACTAAGATTTTTTACCAGGCGATTTTGTTCCTTTCCGGGCAGATCACTCCATCGGGTTTCAGCATCGGTTCCACTTGCAACCAGGATATATTCCCAAAAGCGTTGAGGCAGGTTAAATGGATTTCGATTGCCTAATTTCTGGGAGGCCTTTTCAAACCGATACTTTTGAATAAATGCCAGTAAGCTGTTTTCATTATACGAAGGCACCCAGTTAGCTATAACCTTGAAATGCCAGTTAAGACCAGCCAAATGACGGGCTCCCCAGGCGCTTAATCTTAAAACCGCCGGACCACTGATACCCCAATGTGTAATAAGAACAGGTCCCCTTTCTATCAACTTAGTTCCACTGATCTTAAGTTGGGTATCTTGTACAACTACACCCATTAAACTATTAATTTCATTACCCGGGAGGTTAAAAGTGAATAAGGAAGGTACCGGCGTTTCAATAGTATGCCCTGTGTTAGTGAGCCATGAAAACATGGAATCTTTTGGATAGCCCCCACAGGCAATACAGCAATATTCAGCAACAATTTCCTGTCTGCTGGTTTTAATAATAAACCTGGATCCGATCTTCTCAATTGATTTTACTTCATTATTGAGCAGGATCTCAACGCCATATATATTAGCTTCCCTTAACAGACAGTCTACAATAGTAGCAGAATCATCCGATACAGGAAACATCCTGCCATCTGCTTCTTCTTTTAATTCACCCCCCCGATCCGAAAACCATGTAATAGTATCAGAAGGTGAGAAATGTCTGAATGCCTTTCTAAGAAAACGTTCTCCCCTTGGATACTTTTTAGTTAACAAACCCGCTTCAAAACATGCATGGGTGAGATTGCATCGCCCACCTCCGCTGATTCTGACTTTTGATAAAAGCTTACTACTCTTTTCAATTAGGATCACTCTCAGGTTTGGAAGTTTCCTTGCCGCATTTACGGCGCAGAAGAAACCCGCAGCACCACCACCAACCACAACCAGCGTAATCTTTTGCATGACAGCAAAAATAAAGGCAAATGCTGTTGCATCAGTCCCAATCAAAGCCAGGCAGAAAGAAAAAGGTAATTTTCCAGTTGTCACCGGTATTACTGAAATAAATTTTAAAATCGTCTTCAAACAATTCGGAATTACCTTCCTCTTTGATACCTTCATAACGAATATGTCCTTCAGCGTAACCAAGTCCAAAATCACCGTCTTTCCACTCGTATGAAATATTGGAAACCTCAAATTTCAGAGATAAAATGGCTTTGTATTTTCTAACCTGATTTAACAGCTTATCCCTAAAGCGTTTGTATTCAAGAATCCTTCCATCGGGAATTACAGCGTAATCGGCCAACATACATTCTGGATTATTCCAGTTCTGCTGCTGCCAACCATCCATGAAATAAGCAGTCTGCATTTCAATTTCAATTTCGGGATGCGAATGAAATTCTTCATAACAAAAAACTCCAACCAATCCCGGAATTCTAACATCACGAATCTCTTCGTTGAAAAGTTCTTCTGTAATAAACTGATAAATCATCCTGGGATCATATTCTTTCAGTACAACTAAAGAAAGATCATGTTCGCCTAATAAATGAAACATCCTCTCGAGCTCAACTGCTATAGAGTGGTCAGATAAAGAAGCAGCAGGAATAAATGATGGGCTCCCGATAAAATTATAAACGGAGATCAGGGGCGCAACCAATTCATTTGTTTCCACTTCCCGGATCATCTCAAGAAATTCTTTTTCTACTTCCGGGGGCAATTCTGAATAACTGTTAATTGTTGCTCCAAACTCTGCCCGAAGTTTGAGTTTTGAAATCTCATTCTCGATGCGCAAATTTGAGGTAGGGTCCTCATCAAAACAGTCTTCTTCTTTCAGGTTATTCCAGTTCATTGCTGATTATTTTATAATGAAAAATGGCAGCCATCATATTTATTGGCTGGAACAAACATTGCAAAAAAAATAAACCTGGTCAGGAGTGAAAACACCCTATCTGACCAGGTTCAAAAACGGTATTTTAATACCAGTGTAGAACTATGACTTATTAATTTTCACTTATATCAATACGCATAAAATAAATGAGGATTGTTTTTCTCTTCAAGTTCAATTTCTTCAAATGAAGACAGAATATCAGCCTTCCCCCTTCTTATGCAAACAGTATGTTCATAATGAGCTGCGGGCTTGCCGTCTTTTGTTTTGACAGTCCAGCCGTCTTCCTCATACCAAACTTCCTTAACACCCATGTTGATCATTGGCTCGATCGCAATTACAAGACCATCGTGTAATTTTGCACCGCTTCCTCTTTTTCCATAATTAGGTACCTGTGGATCTTCATGAAGGCTTTTACCTAATCCATGTCCTACTAATTCCCTTACTACACCATATTTATGTTTACGTTCTGCAAATTCCTGTATGGCAAAGGAAATATCACCAACCCTGTTGCCAGCAACAGCTTTTTCTATACCCAGGTACAATGACTGTTTGGTAACACGCATAAGGCGCTGAACATCTTCATTGATAGCGCCTAAAGCGAATGTATATGCGCTGTCGCCATGAAATCCATTTTTGTAAACACCTACATCAACAGAAACTATATCACCTTCTTTTAATGCAACGTCATTGGGAAAACCATGAACTACTGCATCGTTTACGCTGATGCAACAGGTAAATGGAAATCCTTTATAATTTTTGAAGGAAGGCTTTGCATTATTCTCAGTTATGAACTTTTCAGCCAGCGCGTCTATTTCAAGTGTACTTATACCGGGCTTAAGAGCCCTGGCAACTGTTGCCAGTGTTTTGCTGACAAGTAATGCACTCTCACGCATCAACTCTACTTCGGCGGTTGTTTTATAATAAATCATACTGTGTAATATTGATTCACCCTAAATAAAAACCCGGCAAAGTTAGTCTTTTGCCGGGTCAATATTATAGATATCAAAAGTTAAATAGGCGTAGTGCTAACTGTCTGACGGCCCTGGATACGACCGGTTTTCATGAGTCCATCGTACTGACGCATCAGCAATTGTGTTTCGATCTGTTGCAGTGTATCAAGAATAACGCCCACCATAATCAACAGTGATGTACCACCGAAGAATGAAGCAAATCCCTGGGTTATTCCAATACGCTGTGCAAATCCGGGTAAAATACCTACCAGCGCCAGCAAAACTGCACCAGGCAAGGTAATCCTATCCATTACGGCACCAATATAATCAGCGGTTGGCTGACCGGGTTTAACACCTGGAATGAAACCATTGTTTCGCTTAAGATCTTCTGCAATTTGTTTCGGATTAAATATCAAGGCAGTATACAGAAAGGTGAATGCAATTACAATCACTGCATATATAACCATATGCCAGGCATCGCGTGGATCAGCAAAAATTTTGGCAATACCCTGACCTGATTCAAAACTTGTATAAGAGAACAAGGTTGGAAGAAACATGATAGCCTGGGCAAAGATAATAGGCATAACACCGGCTCCGTTCACTTTAAGAGGAAGGAACTGGCGCGCCCCACCAAATTGCTTGTTACCAACAATCTGTTTTGCATATTGAACAGGGATCTTACGAACACCTTGTACCAAAACAATCAATCCCATAATAATAGCTACCAGTACCGCGATCTCAATGATGAAGATTAGAAGTCCGCCACCACCGCGGTTGCTCTTCGCTGCCCATTCCTGGATAGCTGACTGAGGTAAGCGGGCAAGGATACCTACCATGATGATAAGTGAGGTACCATTACCCAGCCCCTTATCGGTAATCTTTTCTCCAAGCCACATCACGAACAGTGTACCTGCTGTGAGAATGATAGTTGTTGATAACCAGAAAAACGGCGCATAGCTTTCGAGCATTGCAGAACCATTTACCTGGCGCAGGTAGGCAACATAAGCACCAGCCTGTACTGCAGTAACAGCTACAGTGAGATAACGTGTCCATTGGTTGATCTTCTTTCTGCCACTTTCTCCTTCCTTTTGGATTTTCTGGAATTGAGGAACAAGAATGGTCATCAATTGCATAAAGATAGAAGCAGAAATATATGGCATGATGCCTAATGCAAAAATGGAAGCTTGTGAAAAAGCTCCACCTGCGAATGCATCAATAAGCCCTAAAGCGCCGGATTTGGCACTGTCAAGGTCAATTTTGGAAGGGTCTAAACCGGGCAGAACAATGTGTGCACCGATACGATAAATAAGGATTAGCAGCAGTGTAGTTATGATCTTACTCCTTAACTCCTCAATGCTCCAGATATTCTTCAGTGTCTGAATTAATTTCTTCACGGGTTTTCTGAGATTTAAATGAGCCTCAAATAAAAAGGACGCATTTATGAATGCGTCCGCGCAAGATAAAGAAAATTACTTTACAATTTCAACGGATCCGCCTGCTGCTTCGATAGCTGTTTTGGCTTTCTCGCTAACCGCATTTACTTTGAAAGTAAGTTTAGATTTAAGCTCACCAGTACCAAGTATTTTCACATTATCTGTATGCCCGATGAGGCCATTGATATACAATGTTTCCAGACTGAATTCTGTAATGCTGTATTTCTCAGCAAGCTGATCGATCTGACCAAGGTTGAAGACTTTGTACTCAACCCTGTTAATATTATTAAAACCACGCTTTGGAACACGGCGTTGAATTGGCATCTGTCCACCTTCAAATGCTCTCTTGCTGGAATATCCCGCACGGCTTTGTCCACCTTTATTTCCTTTTGTAGAAGTACCACCTTTACCGGAGGCTTCACCACGACCAATACGTTTTTCGCTGTGCGTTGCGCCTGATGCAGGCTTAAGATTGTGAAGTTTCATCGTTTTCTGATTTTTTACTTAACGGGGAATCACCCCTCGCTTTTAAAATGAATTATGCAAGTTCTTCCACCTTGATCAGGTGTTCAACTTTACGAACCATACCGAGGATCTGCGGAGTTGCTTCTACTTCTTTAGAAGCATTCATTTTTCTAAGACCCAGCGCCTTCAGCGTTTGCTTCTGGCTTTCAGGCCTGTCGATAGCACTCTTTACTTGTGTGATCTTGATCTTTTTCATTAGTCTATGTTTCTAGTCAACAGAGTTTCTGTCAACAGATTAACCATTAAATACTTTCTTCAGGCTAACAGTACGCGTTTTGGCAACCTGGATGGGTTCACGTAAAGTTGCGAGTGCCTTAAATGTTGCTTTCACCACATTATGAGGATTTGCAGAACCCAGGCTTTTGGCAAGTACGTCTGTAATACCTGCACTTTCCAGAACAGCACGCATACTACCTCCGGCTATAACACCGGTACCGTGTGCAGCTGGCTTGATGAGTACTTTTGCGGCACCCTCTTTAGCGAGTTGATCATGAGGAATGGTACCGTGCATTACCGGAACCTTAATGAGGTTCTTCTTTGCATCTTCAATACCCTTTGTAATGGCTTCCTGAACTTCCTTTGCTTTACCGAGGCCATGCCCTACCACTCCTGCTTCATTACCAACAACCACGAGTGCTGAGAAACTGAAAGCCCTACCACCTTTGGTTGTTTTCACCACCCGGTTGATAGCAACCACTTTCTCCTTCAGTTCAAGGTCGCCAGCTTTTATTTTGTTTAAAATTACTTGTGCCATTTATTGCAGAAATTAATTTGTAATATATTATTATAACAGGTGATGAATTAGAAATCGAGACCACCTTCACGGGCACCGTCAGCAACAGCCTTTATACGGCCATGATACAGGCGACCACCACGGTCAAAAACTACCTCTTTCAATCCAAGCTCACTTGCCTTACGGGCAATTGCTTCACCAACCATTTTACTTTTTTCGGTCTTAGTAACCTTTTGTGCCTGGATATCCTTATCACGTGTTGATGCTGAGGCAAGTGTAACTCCATTTACATCATCAATCAGTTGGCAATAAGTATCAGCATTGCTGCGGAACACAGACAGACGGGGCTTTTGCGCTGATCCATTCACCTTTTTGCGGATACGGTATTGGATCTTCTGTCTCCTGATAACTTTCGTTTCCATTTTTCTCTATTTTAAGTTCCCGATACTGCCGGGAGCGATTAGAACTATTTATTATTTACCGGCCGACTTACCAGCTTTCTTACGTACAACCTCACCCACAAAACGAACACCTTTACCTTTGTATGGCTCAGGCTTACGCATACTGCGGATCTTAGCTGCAACTGCACCTAATAATTGCTTATCAATACTTTCCAGGATGATCTTTGGATTCTGTCCTTTTTCAGTAAGGGTGGCAACTTTAAGTTCACTAGGGATCTCAAATAAGATATTATGCGAATAACCAAGGGAAAGGTCAAGAAGATTACCGGTATTGGCTGCTTTAAAACCCACCCCAACTAATTCCATCTGTGCCTTAAATCCTTCTGTAACACCCTTTACCATATTACTCAGCAAAGAACGGTACAGGCCATGCATGGCACGGTGGCGGATCTGGTCAGTAGGACGGTTGATAAGGACCTCGCCATCTTTCACTTCAACTATGATATCACGATCAATAGTCTGCTTCAATTCACCCTTTGGGCCTTTTACTGCTATTACATTATCCTTCCCAACAGTTACAGTAACTCCTTCAGGAATGGTGATCGGTTTTTTACCTATACGAGACATACAAATAAGTTTTGTTTGTGTTTATTGTTTCTGGCTGGATCGGTCAGTCGGGTATAGGACGACTTAATGTATCAGCAACCAGTTATATTATGATTGCGCACCTTATCAGTGCGCAATATTATTAATGAATGTAGCAAAGTACTTCACCACCTACACCCTGCGACCTGGCTTCTTTATCAGTCATCACACCTTTTGAAGTGGAAATGATGGCAACACCAAGACCGTTTTTAACGCGGGTAAATTCTGTTGGCTTTGCATACTGGCGCAGACCTGGGCGACTAACTCTTTCCAAACTATGGATAGCTGGTTGTTTAGTTGATGGATCATACTTAAGTGCAATCTTAATTACACCTTGTTTGTTATCATCTTCGAATTTGTACTTCAGGATATATCCTTTATCATACAGGATTTCGGTGATACGCTTTTTCAGGTTAGAAGCAGGGATCTCCACAATACGGTGACCAGCCATCTGGGCATTACGAATGCGGGTCAGAAAATCTGCTATAGGATCAGTAACCATTGTTATTAATGAGTTGTTGTTTGATAATTGGTTTACAATGCGATATCCTATTTGATATCTACAAAATCAAGGAACCTCACCAGCCTGAGCCAGTTTACCAGCTTGCCTTTGTTATGCCAGGAATCTTTCCAGCAAGAGCCATGTCACGAAACATTACCCTCGAAAGACCGAAGTAACGCATGTAACCCTTCGGACGTCCTGTTAACTGGCAACGATTTTTCAGACGAACTGGAGAAGCATTTTTAGGAAGTTGATCGAGCCCCTGGTAATCACCTGCAGCTTTTAAAGCAGCACGCTTTTCTGCAAATTTGGCTACCATGGCTTCTCTTTTCCTTTGCCTGGCTTCTATCGATTTTTTAGCCATCTTATTTTGTTTTTACTGTTGGCTCTCGCCTTTTCTAATATTTTTAAACGGCATACCCAATTCCTTGAGTAATTCGTATGCTTCTTCATTTGTATTAGCTGTTGTCACAAAAGTGATATCCAGTCCAGTGATCTTATTGACTTTATCAATATCGATCTCCGGGAAGATGATCTGTTCTGTAACACCCAGCGTATAGTTACCCCGACCATCGAAAGCTTTTTCGCTGATACCTTTAAAGTCACGTACACGTGGCAGAGATACTGCGATCAAACGATCAAGGAACTCATACATCTTCACACCGCGGAGTGTAACACGTGCACCAATTGGCATATGCTTACGCAGTTTGAAATTCGAAATATCCTTTTTTGACATGGTAGCTACAGCTTTCTGACCTGTAATGTTAGAGAGCTCATCTACTGCAATGTCTACCAGTTTCTTGTCAGCCACAGCGCCATTGACACCGCGGTTAAGACAGATCTTGGTAAGCTTGGGGGCCTGCATAACAGTGCCATAGCCAAACTTTTTCATTAAGGCAGGTACAACTTCATTCTTGTACTTGTCTGCCAGGCGTGGAGTATATTTAACGGTACTCATTATTTAATTACCTCCCCTGATTTTTTAGAGACACGAACTAGTTTACCATTGTCGCGGGAACGCTTAACCTTAGTAGCAGCCCCAGCTTTAGCATCCCACAGCATAATGTTGGAGATGTTGATTGGTGCTTCGGTTTTAACGATGCCACCTTTGGTGTTCTGGGCAGAAGGTTTAGTATGCTTGGTGATGATGTTTACACCCTCAACCAATACACGACCTTTGTCGAGGATCACTTCGAGAACCTTGCGGGGTTTCTTGAGATCCTTATCGTCACCGGCAATTATTACTACCGTGTCGCCCTTTTTAATGTTATATTTCGCTTTGAATCTTGTGCTCATGTAGATTCTGTTTATCTATTTATCACTTTTGTTACTAGCCCATGCTCCCTAATCGGGGCGCAAAGGTACGATTATAATACTTCCGGAGCAAGAGAAATAATCTTCATATATCCCTTGTCGCGCAGTTCTCTGGCAACTGGTCCGAAAATACGCGTACCGCGAGGCTCATCTGAGTTGTTCAACAACACTACAGCGTTGTCATCAAAACGGATATAAGAACCATCTTTACGGCGCAATTTGTTTTTGGTGCGAACGATAACCGCTTTTGTAACGGTACCCTTCTTGATGCCGCCGGCAGGTATAGCATCTTTCACAGTGACCACGATCTTATCGCCGATCCTGGCATAATCCTGTCCGCTGTTACCCAGCACCCGGATAACCAGCACCTCTTTGGCACCACTGTTATCAGCTACATTCAATCTGCTTTCTTGCTGAATCATCTTTAATAGTTTATCAATTAGTAATGTAAAACAGAGGGATTACTTCACTTTCTCCAGTACTTCCACCATCCTCCAGCGCTTCGTTTTGCTCAGGGGGCGGGTTTCCATGATACGGACAGTATCACCAATGCTGCACTCGTTCTTCTCGTCGTGTGCATGGAACTTGGTGGTCTTTTTCACGAACTTACCGTAGATAGGGTGCTTCACCTTTCTTTCAACTGCAACGGTAACGGTCTTTTCCATTTTGTTGCTGGTTACTACACCAATCCTTGTTTTACGCAAATTTCTTTCAGCCATTGTTATTCGTTTTAGCTTATTCGCTTGTTGAGTACACCTGGTTGCTGCTATCAGGCAGTGGCCAGTTTTTTGGTTAATTCCGTTTTCAGGCGGCTTAAATCACGGCGAAGATCACGGATGCTCATTGGGTTCTCCAGCGGCGTTATTGCATGGGCAAACTCCAGCTTCTTCAGGCGCAACTCATCTTCCTGGATACGAGCCTTCAGGTCTTCCAGACTCATGTCTTTCAGGCTTGTAACGAAATCGATTTTCTTTGACATCGTATGGACGATTTAAAATTTATATAATCTTATGCCTGCAGTTCACGGCGAACCACAAACTTGGTTTTGATGGGAAGCTTTTGTGCTGCCAGTTCCATTGCTGTTTTTGCAATTTCCTCTGTAACACCATCGCACTCGAAAAGGATCCTTCCCGGCTTCACCACGGCAGCCCAATGATCGGGGTTACCTTTACCCTTACCCATCCTCACTTCGGCAGGCTTCTTGGTAACAATCTTGTCAGGGAAAATGCGGATCCAGACATTACCTTCTCTTTTCATGGAGCGGGTCATCGCCTGGCGGGCACTCTCAATCTGGCGATCGGTCATCCATACTGTTTCCAAAGCCTTCAGACCGAATGAACCAAATGACAGGCTGGTACCACGTTTTGCATTACCTTTTACAGGCATCTTCTGCTGCTTCCTGTGTTTCGTTCTTTTAGGTTGTAACATCTTTTATTCTATTTGAAAATGTTCAAATTTGTTATCATGGTTAAATGGTTGCCTGGCACATGGCTTCCATTCACCATTGACCATTGACCATAAACTGTTTAGTTTCTACGATCTCTTCTCTCTCCGCCACCGCGATTACGGTCGCCACCACCACCACGATTGCGGTCGCCACCACCACGGAAATCTCTGCGGTCATCACCACGGCTCTCTCTCCTGTCTCCCATACTTCCTTCTTTACCACCAAGGAAGTTAGGATTGAGATCACGCTTGGCAAGTACTTCACCTTTACAGATCCATACCTTAATACCAATTTTTCCATACACAGTTTGTGCAAAGAGGTTGGCATAGTCGATATCCATTCTCAGAGTATGCAGCGGTGTACGACCTTGCTTTATTTCTTCAGAACGTGCGATCTCTGCACCACCAAGCCTGCCGGATACTTTAACCTTGATTCCTTCAGCACCCATACGGAGAGCAGAAGCAATCGCCATCTTAATTGCACGCTTATAGTTGATACGATTCTCGATCTGTTTAGCGATGGTATCAGCAACGATGTTCGCATCCAGTTCGGGGCGACGGATCTCGAGGATATTAATCTGAACGTCATCTTTGCCGGTCAGTTTCTTCAACTCTTCCTTGATGCGATCAACCTCACCACCACCTTTTCCTATGATGATACCAGGTTTGGACGTATGGATGGTAACGATCAGTTTACCAAGCGTACGCTCAATAACGATCTTAGAGATACCTCCTTTATTAATACGCGCCATCAGGTAAGTACGGATCTTATGATCCTCGATCAATTTCGTGGAGTAATCTTTCTTACTGCCAAACCAATTGCTTTCCCAACCGCGGATGATTCCTAACCTTGCACCAATAGGATTTGTTTTCTGACCCATTTGTTTGGTATATTAAGTTTATACGATTGAATTATTTAGAATCTACTACTACAGTGACGTGATTGCTACGCTTACGTACCCTGTAACCACGACCTTGTGGTGCCGGGCGCATACGCTTCAACATCCGGGCACCGTCAACAAAAATGGTTTTAACCACCAGTGTAGATTCATCTCCACCTTCGTTAGACTGTTTCCAGTTATTGATAGCACTTACCACCAGCTTACGCAAAGGAACAGCCGGATGCTTGGCATTATGCTCCAGTACTGCCAGCGCCTTTTCTACTTCCATTCCACGCACCAGGTCAGCCAACAAACGCATTTTCCGGGGTGATGTGGGGTAATTTTTAAGTTTAGCTACTGCTTCCATGTTTATACTATTCTTGATTCAGGCTACCCGAATCGTTATTGAATTACATTTTCTTACTTGAGTGTCCTTTGAAGTTACGTGTGGGGGCAAACTCACCGAGCTTGTGCCCTACCATGAACTCCGTTACATAAACCGGGATAAACTTGTTACCATTATGAACAGCAAAAGTGTGACCCACGAAATCAGGAGTAATGGTTGAACGACGACTCCAGGTTTTGATTACACCTTTCTTGGATTTGCCTTCGGTCATTCCCAGTACCTTCTGTTCCAGTTTTACGTCTACGTAAGGACCTTTTTTAATTGAACGAGCCATATCTAAATTTTAGCTTGTAGTTGTTGAATGTGGATTAATTGGCTAACTTCTTACCATTCTTACGCTGAATGATCAGTTTGTCAGAACCCTTATGCTTACGTGTCTTAAGACCTTTTGCATATTTACCGGTGCGGCTCCTTGGATGACCTCCTGAAGCCCTTCCTTCACCACCACCCATCGGGTGATCAACCGGGTTCATCGCAACACCACGTGTACGTGGCTTGATGCCTTTCCAACGATTCCTACCAGCCTTACCCATGCTTTGAAGACTATGATCACTGTTTGAAGCAACACCAACTGTTGCATAACAACTGATCAATACTTTCCTCAACTCACCTGAAGGCATTTTTAATACCGCATATTTCTCTTCCTTGTTGCTAAGCTGTGCAGAAGTACCGGCACTTCGTGCGATCTTTCCACCCTGTCCTGGCTGCAACTCAATATTGTGAACCACAGTACCAAGAGGCATATACTTAAACATCAATGCATTTCCAAGTTCAGGAGCAACTGTATCACCGCTGATCACTTCAGCACCTACCTGCAAGCCCTGCGGAGCAATGATATAACGCTTCTCTCCATCTACATAATTAAGCAGTGCGATGAAAGCTGAACGGTTTGGATCATATTCAATAGAAGCAACCTTTGCAGGTATGTCCTTCTTATTACGCTTGAAATCTATTATACGATATTTCTGTGCATGACCGCCACCAATATAGCGCATGCTTCTGCGACCCTGAACGTTACGTCCACCTGTTCTTGTCTTTGCCTCAAGCAGACTTTTCTCAGGAGTATCAGATGTGATCTCAGCATACGCGTTTCCGATTCTCCAACGCGTACCGGCTGTCATCGGTTTGTACTTTCTTAATGCCATTTTCTTTTCTTTTTTCTGCGAACTTTTCAGCGTCGCAATACTATAATTTGTTTGCTAATTATGCCGCACCGTAAAGGTCAATGGTTTCACCTTCTGCAACGGTTACCAGTGCCTTCTTATAGGCAGGCTTGCGGCCCTGGATGAAACCTGCTTTTGTAAAACGGGTCTTATTTTTTCCAGGGATAACCGAAGTGTTCACGTCAACAACAGTAACACCATAAAAGGATTCTATTGCTTTCTTGATCTCCAGCTTATTAGCCTTCCTTGCAACTTTGAATGCAAAGCGACGCAGGGTCTCCTGCTGGGCATTTGCCTTTTCAGTTAAAATCGGCTTTATCAAAACTTCAGAAAGTTTCATTTCTTTCTATTTATTAAAATGATAATTATGCGGTTTCTTCTACTTCTGCTTCAGTGAATACCTTAGCGGCACTTTCACTCATCACTAATACCTGGGCATTAACGATATCGTAAGTATTCATGTCGCTCAGCAATGTTCCATTGATAGATGGAATATTGCGAAGGCTCAGGTAAAGGTTCTCACCATTCTCCGGAAGGATATACAGTGCTTTTTTATCAGCAATGTTCAGGGCCTTCAGTACACCAGTGAAAGTTTTGGTTTTTGGAGTATCGAGGGTAATATCTTCGATAACTACAATTGCATTTTCCTTTGCCTTGTAAGCAAGGGCCGACATTTTTGCCAGATCCTTCACCTTACGGTTCAGCTTGAAGCTGTAATCACGGGGCTTAGGTCCAAAAATGCTACCACCACCTTTATAGAGCGGGTTACGCAGGTTACCCTTACGCGAACCTCCTGTACCCTTCTGGCGGTGAAGCTTACGGCTTGCACCCTTCACTTCCATACGGGTCTTTACTTTATGTGTACCCTGACGCTGTGCAGCCAGGAATTGCTTTACAGAAAGATAGAGCACATGGTCATTCGGTTCAATACCGAAGATCTCTTCCGGCAACTCAATTGTTCTGCCGGTCTTCTGTCCTTGTATATTTAATACATCTACTTGCATCGTACTTCAGATTAAATGGTTTACTTCTGGATAAAAACGATAGAACCGTTGTGGCCAGGAACTGAACCACTAACCAGGATATAATTCTTGTCTGGGAATATTTTAAGGACCTTAAGGCCTTTCATCTTCACACGCTCATTCCCCATACGGCCGGCCATGCGCATACCCTTCATTACACGTGATGCATCTGAAGAGTTACCCAATGAACCCGGGGCACGCTGACGATCATGCTGACCGTGAGAAGCCTCACCCACACCATGGAAGCCATGACGCTTAACAACACCCTGAAAACCTTTACCCTTGGTATTTCCAACTACTTCAACCTGGTCGCCTTCAGCGAAGATTTCAGCAGTAATGGTTTCACCCAGTGCTTTTTCTATTGAGAAATCGCGAAATTCTTTTACGAAACGTTTGGCAGCGGTTTGTGCCTTTGAGAAGTGATTTGCCTCGGCTTTGGTTGCATGCTTTTCTTTCTTATCGCCGAACGCAAGCTGAAGTGCATTGTACCCGTCAGATTCTTTTGTCTTTACCTGGGTAACTACACATGGACCAGCTTCAATGATGGTACAAGCAGTTTGCTTACCATCGGGACTGAAGATGCTGGTCATCCCAATCTTTTTTCCAATAATTCCTTTCATTTAATTACCATTTGTGCCGCATGGTTAAAAGGACAATCCAACTGTTTACGACGATGCGTAACTGAAGGATGGACTTCAATCCCCGTTTGCTATTGACCTTTTCCTTTTATACCCGCCGAAGCTTTAGCGTAAGCGGGTGGTTGCTGACAGCCTACGCTAAAGCTTCGGCTGTCAATGGAAGTACCAATAGTAAACAAACCCTGAACGGCTTGTTCATATTTACTTTTACTAATTAATGGATGATAAAGGATTTCCTTTGGATTTGCCTTTTCACCCAACCCCAGCGCTCTTTTCTCCCGCTTATAACGGAATTGAGAGATAGGGCAGTTATTTATAAGAACTAATTTTGCTTTTCAGCGATCCGGTTTAAACCCGAACCTGTTATGCCTTGATTTCCACTTCCACA
Organism: Flavihumibacter sp. ZG627; assembly: GCF_000814325.1. Taxonomy (GTDB): domain Bacteria; phylum Bacteroidota; class Bacteroidia; order Chitinophagales; family Chitinophagaceae; genus Flavihumibacter. Next base: position 201,863 of record NZ_JPHF01000005.1, read on the forward strand.
CCGGAAGGAAGATCGAGCTTGCTCAGTGCATCTACAGTCCTGGAAGAAGAAGTGTAAATGTCCAGCAAACGCTTATGCGTACAAAGCTGGAACTGCTCACGGGCTTTCTTATTCACATGGGGAGAACGCAATACGGTGAAGATTTTCTTATGCGTTGGTAAAGGAATAGGACCCGTTACCACGGCACCTGTACTACGAACTGTTTTCACGATCTTTTCAGCTGATTTATCCACCAGACTGTGATCGTAAGACTGTAATTTTATTCTGATTCGCTGTGACATACCTATTATCCCAAAACTTTAATTGGGAGTGCAAAGGTAACGGTAGTTTTCTTTCCTGCAAAAGAATTTTGTAAGATTTTCTGGTTTTGGGGCACAAAAACCTAAAATAATTCTGGCACTATGCTGCTATTTGCTTCGAAGCCCCTTCCCAAGCAGTTTGTAGAGGATATAAAAAACCAGGAGCATCAGTAAAATTGCTGTAATAATAGGGATCAGGATACTGGCTATCGACCCTGTTATAGCAGCCAGATTCTCTCCTGTTGCAAGCACCGGGTTTGCCGTACCTGCTGTGGCTTTTGTTGAAAAAAGACGCAATAACCCTGTTCCCAGCTGGATGGTTCCCGCTGCACCTCCCCCTGCAATAATGCCCAATCCCCATCTCAGCAAAGGGTCCAGTTCACCAATTGGCAGGAAAGATGCTGCAACCACTGTACCTGCAACTACCGCCAGCGGGGTAGCTATGGTATCAAGAAGGTTATCAACAAATGATATATAGTAACCGCCGATTTCCAGCAACGCAGCTGTTCCAAAGCTGATGATGGCCGGTAGGGTACCCATCCAATCCATTCCCTCATTAAGGGGTATCCATTTGAAGTATGCAGCGAGTGAAGCTGCAAGCAAAGGAAGAAAGACCCTGAAACCACAGCATGCGCTCAGGGCAATTCCTAAACTGATTGCATATAAATAAGTACTCATTTGCAGTTTATTTTCCTCCGGGTTCACAATACTGGCGGAGGAAATTTGTATATAAAGTGGAAAGATGGAGGTAAGTCCCCTCTCCTTCGGAAATGCTATGGGTGCGGTTGGGATAGCTCATCATCCGGAATTGCTTATTATGCCTGATAAGTTCATTAAAAAGCATTTCAGCATTATTATAGTGCACGTTATCATCTCCGGTACCATGTATATATAAAAGATTCCCACGAAGGTTTTTCGCATAAGTGATGGGCGAACCTTTCACAAAATCCTGCCTGTTCTCCTGTGGAAGGCCCATATATCTTTCCTGGTATATATTATCATACGTCAGCTGGTTGCCCACAGCGGCAATTGATATGCCCGTTTTGTAAATTTCCGGATACTGGAACATCAGATTTAGCGTTGCAGAACCTCCACCACTCCATCCCCAAACCGCCACGCGCGAACTATCAATATAAGTCCATTTCAATATTTCACGTGCGGCCAGGGCCTGGTCTCTGATATTGACCTGCCCGATTTTTCTGTAAGCGATCTTTCGCCATGCCCTTCCTTTTGGCACAGGGGTGCCCCTGTTATCTAGAGATACATATATATATCCATCAGTTGCCATATCGCCATTATAAAGGAAATTTCTGCCCGCACCATATTCATCTTTTACGGTTTGTCCCCATGGTTCAGTGTAAACATAAAAAACGACAGGATACTTTTTGGCGGGATCAAAGTTGGTGGGCTTAGCCACCCAGGCATCCATTTCAACTGCTTCCGCGGTTCGGATTTTAATAAACTCTATACGCTTATCGCCTGAACCGGCGGAGGCGATTTTACCGGCAACCGACTCTCCCATCCCAATGGTCTTGTGATCTTTTAAAGTGATCCATTCTTCCGCAGGATTTATATAATGATTACTAAATGAATGTTTAGCATATTTTGCACCAGGGGCAATTTCATACCGATGCGTTCCTGGCTGATCCCGTGGCGTTACTCTCTCCGGAAGACCTTTACCATCAAGCCTAGAGCGATAAAGATAAAGTTGGGTGGCATTTTCAGGCGATGCCATGAAATACAGATAGTTCCCTTTTTCGTCAACCCGTACAATATCCATCACATCGAAGTTTCCGCGGGTAATGAGCGTTTCCTTTCCCCCGTTAACGGATAACCTGTAAATATGTCTCCATCCATCCTTTTCACTCGCCCAAAGAAATTCCCTGCCTCCATTAAGCCAATCCCACCCTCCGTTTGCATAATCCTGGTCCCAGGAAGGCATGATATCTATCCATGCGCTGTCATATTCTTTGTACAAACTTGTGGCAACGCCTGTTTTCACATCAGTCAGAAGCAAGGCTGAATGCTGCTGTTTGCGGTCGAGATGCTGAACTACAAGCTGATTGGCATTTACCCATTCCATTCGCGGTGCATAAGAGCCCAATGACTGGTCATAAGGGATATTCATCCACTTTAATTCTTTTGGTTCCAACTCCAAAACACCAATCTTAAAAGGAGAAGGGGATTCACCTGCTACAGGATATTCTACAGGAATTGCAGTTGGATAGATAGAATCAGTATTGTTTACCATCAGGTAATCCTTTGTACCGCGCGCATCTATCTGCCAGAAAGCGATAGCCCGACTGTCGGGACTCCATCGGAATCCATCCCTGCAAAAAAACTCCTCTTCATATGCCCAATCAAATGTTCCATTAATAAGTTTTCTTGTTCCGTCGCTGGTGAGTTGCTCAACCTTTTTTGTTGCGATTTCTTCCGCATAAATATTATTAGCATGAACATAAGCAACCTTCTTCCCATCAGGGGAAAACTCAGCAAACATTAATGATGATGGAGGGAAGTCTGAACCAATTTTTTGTAATTGCCTCGAAGCAATTGAATAGATAAAATAATCACCCTTGGTTTCATAACGCCACACCTTAACCGAATTTGTAAAAATCAATATTGACGCTTTATCATAACTATGCTGGTACGACTGAATTTTCAATGGTTTATCGCCGTCCTTCAGATGCACTTTATCAATTACAACAGACTTATCCATTCCTGGTAATTGGTATAATACAAGATTTCCCTCTTCAATCTGGTAATAACCATTACCATCATCCGACCATTTAAATCCGGTTTGTGCATTAAGTGAAACAAATACGAAGCCGAAGCAGAAAAGCAGGAAGAATTTATTCATCACCAGCGGAGTTTAACGACAATATACAAAAGAATAAATTCAAGAAATAAACATAAAAAAAGGTTGCCGGATGATCCGGCAACCTTGAGTTGTTAAGAATTGGAAGTATTAATTTCCTGGTTTACTGTTATGAATCAGTTTACCTGTGAATGTTTTACCATTCGAAGTAATTCTGTACAATACTCCATCTGTAACGTTTTGCTTTGGCGTATAGATCAGGTTCTGAACCTCTCCTTTACGCATGATGCCATCGAATACAGAAGCGAGACGCTGACCAGTAAGGTTGAATACTTCAAGTGTAACCTTACCATCTTCCACTGCCCTTACCTGGAACTGAACGCGGTCCGAGAATGGATTTGGATATGCTTTAACAGTAGCTGCACTTACTTCCGGCTGGCTAACGGTAGCACCAACTGTGCTGATAGATCCGTCAAGACCGAAGATGTTAGCAGGAGCAGCTACAATCGGAGCATCAGTCAGGATATTGTTAGTGCAATTAACCGCGGTATTAGACCATCTCAGGAAGAAGCGGCACTCATCAAATGCTTCATTGATCACGGTTATCGCTTTAACAAGATCTCCCATTGAAACTCCGGCTGGCAATGGTGTACCTCCCAAAGTTCTGCTTGCCAACCTGTACAATTCATACACTGATTTGTACGATAGCGAATTCACAACGTTTGCAGGCATATACCAGCTCTTGATACTGTTTGTTTCCATACCATTAACCATACAATTCTGTGGCTTAGGAGCACCACAATCGGAGTATGGATCCTTGGCTTGTGTTACAAGATATTTACCTCCCTGCAGCATGAACTGTCCCAATTTCTTATCAGGAGTCATGAAGATATTCAGGGTTAGTGTCACTGTTTGAGACAAAAGGATATTATCGATCCTGCCATTCTTCTTAGGCACTGTGTAAACTGAATAGTTACTTCCAAGAACTGCTGCTGGACCACCGCCAGGCATTATGCCGTTCAGCAATGCAGCATGACGAACCGGAACAGAGAAGTTCTTAGTATTAGATCCGAGGAACAGGATCTGACCAGGCATATTATTAATGCTCTGTGTGATCAGCTCAACGGCATTAACCTTATTACCCTGCGGGGTACAGGCTTTACCATTCTTGCTGCCATAGAAGCCCTGGGTGTAAGAACAGTGTACTACAGGCTTAGAAGGACAAACACAAGAGTTCACCTTAATACTTATAGCACAAACCTTACAACAACCTTTGCTATCATAAACACTAACTTTCAACACAATGGTTCCTACAGTGCTGCCAGCTTTCACAGATACTTCATTAGTACCTTGTCCACCAACAATAGAACCAGAACCACTTGCAATCCACCACCAGTAGGTGTAAGGACCAGTGCCACCAGTTGGGTTTACGCTAACTTTTGTTGTTCCACCTGCATAAACATTGATATTAGAAGATGGACTGAAATTGCAAACGATCTCAGATGGTTGTGTAATAACCACTGTTGTTGTTCCTTTACATCCACTTCTTGCGTCAGTAACTTCTACTGAATAAACGCCGGCTGCCAGGCCATTGATATCTTCCGTTGTAGCACCGTTACTCCAGAGATATGTGTATGTACCTGAACCACCTTCAACGGTTAAATTGATCCAACCATTCTTTCCACCATAGCAAGTAACATCACATGTCTTATAAGTGAGGATAAGTTCACCACCTACATTCAATATTTTGCTACAAGTGCTAGTACAACCATTTGCATCAGTTACAACTACTGTGTATTCACCTGGAATTGTCAAACCACTGATTGTTGCACCAGTAGTTGGTTCAAATCCTTCAGGACCAGTCCAGCTGTAGGATACACCACCAGAAGCCGTGAAGCTTGTTGATGCGTTACTACATGTCAGATCTTCTCCCTCAATTGAACAAATAGGAGCTGTATAGATCGTTCCTGTTACCATCGCCCTTGGACTC
>NZ_JPHF01000039.1 GCF_000814325.1 Flavihumibacter sp. ZG627
CCTTCAACTGCCATTGATAATGCCTCCACTGAGCCAACACTACTTAAGTTTGGATAAAGACAATATCCAACAATTCTTCTTGAATATGCATCGGTAATCAGGGATAGATAATTGTACCCATCCAATGTCTTTATATAGGTAATGTCAGCAACCCATAATTGTTCGGGTGTTGATGTCACCAACTCTCTAACCAGGTCTGGATACTTCTTTAACCAATGATAAGAATCTGTAGTCTTCACGCTACGCTTACGTCTTCTGATTAATAAACCATGGAATCTAAGCAAGTCAAATAATTGATCACGTCCCATTTTAATTCCGTGTTGCTTAATTTGATTATTAAGTATGTGAAGGAGTTTTCGAGTGCCGATCATCGGCATAATATCTCTTATTTCCTTTACTAAACACAGTACGACAGAATGAGCTATTGTAGTTTTAATTTCATGAGACTGGGCTTCGTAAAATGCCTGTCTCGTTACACCAAACAGTGCACAGAGCTTACCTAAACCAATAAATGGATGGCTCTGCCTTATTCTTTTGACTGTTTGGTACCACCCTTTTTTCTGATCTTGATATTTAAATCTTCCTCAGCAACCTTAATCATAGTTTCGAGGCCTATTATTTTTAATTTCGCGTATTCGAGTGATTTTTTTAACTGCTTAATCTGACAATTCAGATCCTGTTCCTTGTGTTCATCCGCCATACTTGATGTGATGATGTTTTTCTTATTATCACTCAAAGTACGAATACTTAATTTGGTCATCCATAATTTTAGCGTATTCCTGTTTAGCCCGTACTTAAAACAGGCAGATCTGATTCCAATATTCCCTGATTCAATTTCCGCAATAATTTTGCGTATCTCATTTTCATCTCGCCGAACATGGGGATTTCGACTTAATGGACTCGGTCTTGATTTTTTCTTTTCCTGCATAATAAATTGTTGGGTGACAAGCTATTTCAGGACAAGACA
>NZ_JPHF01000043.1 GCF_000814325.1 Flavihumibacter sp. ZG627
TTACCGCGGCTGCTGGCACGGAGTTAGCCGGTGCTTATTCATCTGGTACCGTCAGTCGACTTAGAAAAGCCTTTTTTCGTCCCAGATAAAAGAAGTTTACAATCCAGAGGACCTTCATCCTCCACGCGGCATGGCTGGTTCAGACTTGCGTCCATTGACCAATATTCCTTACTGCTGCCTCCCGTAGGAGTCGGGCCCGTGTCTCAGTGCCCGTGTGACTGGTCGTGCTCTCACACCAGTTAATGATCGTAGGCTTGGTGGGCCGTTACCCCGCCAACTACCTAATCATACGCACAGCCATCTTCAAGTGATAAATCTTTAATAATAATGTGATGCCACACCATTATACTATGGGGTATTAATCCAAATTTCTCTGGGCTATTCCCCGCTCGAAGGAAGGTTCTGTACGTGTTCCGCACCCGTTTGCCGGTCGCCACCCAGGTATTGCTACCCTGTGCTGCCCCTCGACTTGCATGTATTAAGCCTGCCGCTAGCGTTCATCCTGAGCCAGGATCAAACTCTCCATTGTAAATGTTGTTTGACCTCTAGCTAAATTCTACTCTTAAAAAAAGTGAATTAACTAAAATTGTCGTTTTTTTCTTACGCTAAACTAACCTTACCTATCAAACATCTCGCGATGTCTCTCGGTACTGTTGCTTCCAAACTTTCAAAGATCTTAA
>NZ_JPHF01000044.1 GCF_000814325.1 Flavihumibacter sp. ZG627
AGTTTATCTATGCAAAGAAAAGTTTTATACTGGCCTAGCCGTCCGGCGGGCCTGGCGGCGGGTGCGCCCCCTGCGCGGCCCCGCCGCCCTTTATCTGTAGTGTTGCCGCCGCTGCGCTCTGGCAAATAAAGTGGCGCCAGAGGCCTTTGCTGTGCCTTCGTGCTCCGCTAAAGCTACGCACTCCCGGCCCAGCCATCGGCGGGGCCATGGCGCGGGGTGCCGCCGTTGCATCTCTGTCGTTGCTGGCATTATCTTACAATGACTCGTGTAAAAAAAAATGCTGCCGCAGCCGATCAGCAGTAGAATAGATCCAGGCAATAGGAACGGCTTTGGCTTGCTCCTCAAAGGCCACTGATAAGCTTCTGTAACAGCCAGCGTATAACGCAACCGCATAAGTGCTTATCAGTGACCTTTGAAGAGCCGTTACATCCTTGTGCAGCCTACAGCAGGAGTATGATTTTTTCTTTTCAATTGAAAAAAAGAAAGGGTTATTTTGGGGGTTGTAAGCAGTTCTTTGAGATGGCTTAAAAGTGGTTGCCAGTGAAAAGGGAGGTATAGCCGAAAAGGGTCGGAGATTACTATCCATT
>NZ_JPHF01000046.1 GCF_000814325.1 Flavihumibacter sp. ZG627
TGCAGTACCACCAGCGATGCTAAGGTCAATGCCACCATTGCTGGATGTACAGATCGCCGGAGTTATTACTTCTGTAAGTTCAATAGTCTGAATTTCAACCGTTACTTCAATGTCTTTGGTTGTGGTGCAGCCATTTGCATCAGTAACTGTTACGGTATAAGTTCCTGCTGCAAGACTGGTTATGTCTTCATCGCTGGAGTTAAATCCGTTAGGTCCTGTCCAGCTAATAGTGTAAGGTGCAGTACCACCAGCGATGCTGAGATCAATACCTCCATTATTAGAAGTACAGATCGCGGGTGTTATTACTTCAGTCAAATCTATCGTCACATCCTGCGTACCAACTTCTACATCAAGGGTGGTGATACATCCATTGAGATCGGTGATCACAACAGTATACATGCCTGTAGCAAGTCCAGTGATATCTTTTGTATCAGCAGTGAAACTAGCCGGACCAGTCCAGCTATAAGAGTAAGCCGGCGTACCACCTGTTACTTCAAGTCCAATCGTTCCCGTTGAACCGGTACAAGCCGTCAGTCCTACTGTAGGCACC
>NZ_JPHF01000047.1 GCF_000814325.1 Flavihumibacter sp. ZG627
GCGACCTTTACGTTGACGCCGGCAACCCTTGCTATCTCATGCCCCCAAGACCAAACCTTCTGCCTCACCGCAAGTGGTAACTATACCATTCCTGAACTACTGGTGAACAGCAGTTGCGAACAAGATGCTATTATCACTTGGGAGGTAACAGGGGCAACGACTGCTAATGGTACCGGAACAGATGCCAGCGGTAACTATGACCCCGGTGTATCTATTATTACCTGGACCGTGGAGACAGCCTGTACAACCCTGACTTGCAGCATTACTATAAACATCGAAGATGTGGAAGTAATTCTGCCAACTATGGATCCTTTATGTATAAATGATGACGTTGTACAGCTGAATCCTACTCCTGCTGGTGGTACCTGGGTTGGCAACGGAGTTACACAGGAGGGAGTGTTTGATCCGGCAGCGGTAGGCATAGGAACGCATACAATTACCTATACAGTTACCAATTCCAACGGTTGTAGGGGCGAAGGTACGATGGAGATTGTAGTCAATCCGCTGCTGACGGCGACGATT
>NZ_JPHF01000048.1 GCF_000814325.1 Flavihumibacter sp. ZG627
TGTATGCACCTGAAATAGCTATACAGCTTAAAACTTAAGTTTGTATGGAGAATTTGACAATGCGATTTAAACTGAATAAAGCTGGTAAGGCATCTTCGGGTCAACCGATTGAGTTGATAAAATTGGTGGTTGATGAATTGGAAGCAGGTTTGTCTGTGGAAGGTGTTTTTAATAAATACGGTAAAATAGGCCGAAGAAGCTTACAGGATTGGCACTTGAAATATGGTACCGGCAAGAAAGTTGATTGGGGCGACCGTCGTATTGCTTCGCACGTAAAGCAGCAGGCTCTTTTTGAATTGGAGAGTGGCGCACTAACCAAGGCGGAAGTCATCAAAAAATACCAGATCAGCACAAGTGCATTAAAGCAGTGGGTTCAGAATAAAAAATTATCTGTTGCTTCGGTGGTTTATGTTGCATCAGAAGCAACTAGTATGGAAAACACCGAACGACAGGTGCTCTTGCAGCAGATGAA
>NZ_JPHF01000049.1 GCF_000814325.1 Flavihumibacter sp. ZG627
TGTCTTAGCCCCCTAAATGGCTGGACTAAATTAATAAATCAATTTAGTCACTTAAATTTAGGATTATGTCAAGACAAAGACGCACATTTTCTGTAGATCAGAAGCTGCAGATAATGAATGAAGCTGATCAGCTTGGTGTTGCCCAAGCCTTACGTAAACACAATTTATCACATAGTGTTTTTCTTCGATGGAAACGCCAGTTTGATTCAGGTGGACCTACATCACTTCAACCCCAGTATCACAAAGTTGATCCACAGATCAAAGCTTTGGAGGAGGAGAATGCCCGACTCAAAAAGATTATCGGCAACCAGGCCCTTGAACTTGAGTTTAAAACAGAACTTTTAAAAAAAAGCGCTGTTCAACAGTCCAGGCGATCGAAGTAATAAATGAATTTAAAGAAAGGGCTCCTTCAATTTTAAAACTTCTTGAGTGGTCTGGAGTTGCTGCCAGCACTTTTT
>NZ_JPHF01000054.1 GCF_000814325.1 Flavihumibacter sp. ZG627
TGTTCTTAGTAATCAAACACCAGATGAATTATGTACTGGTACCAAGACCTACACATTCACCTATACTGATTGCAGTGGCGTAACAGCCACCTGGAATTATGTTTATACGATAAGTGCACCTTTGTTCACTGCTTCTGTAGATGGCGGATCAGTTGTTGACTGTCCGGCAGATGCAGAAGTTGTTCCGGTTGCACCCAATGTTACTGACAACTGTGGCAGAACTGTTGCTGCGGTATTGACATCTGAAACTGATGATGTAATCTGTACTGGCACCAAAACCTATACATTTACTTATACTGATTGTAGTGGTGTAACAGCTATCTGGAATTATGTTTATACTATAAGTACACCTGTGTTCACTGCTC
>NZ_JPHF01000051.1 GCF_000814325.1 Flavihumibacter sp. ZG627
GGTTTTGATTTCCTGGAAAAGCAAATTCTGGTCTCTTGAGATAAGGGATGCGCTTGATCGTTTAAGAAAAATTGAGAAAGATGATTTCACCAGGAGCATTCTCGATCAGTTTTTGCCAGACCCAAAGATCCATAAAACCAGGGCTGAATTGAGGCAGCTAATAAGAAAGAAAGCATACGCAGGTTCAGGGGAATGGAGAACGGAGGAGTCGATACTGCATTTTCTTCGTCAGCACACAAGCGAGGAAGGAAGACTTAATGCTGCTGCAGAACTGTTGCCGGATGATGGCATCTATAATTACAAAGCAGACTTAACTCCTCAGGAATCAGCCATACTGTTTATAGATGCTGATAAATCGGATGAGGACACGCACGATATATCAGCTACTC
>NZ_JPHF01000006.1 GCF_000814325.1 Flavihumibacter sp. ZG627
GGTGCTCTTGCAGCAGATGAATGAACTAAAGCTAAAAATTACTGCCCTGGAAACCATGATCGACCTGGCCGAGCAGCAGTATGATTTTCCCATCCGAAAAAAGTTTGGCACCAAACAGTAATGGAATTGCATCAATCCCTTACGCGGGTGGGCGTCGGCCGCCTGTGTAAGCTGTTTGGTAAAACCCGGCATGCGTATTATGATATGCTATGGCATAAGCAAGAGCGGTGGGATGATGAGCAGGTCATTGTGGAACTGTTGCCTGCATGCGCTCAGGGGCAAGCACAAGCTGTTGTGCAAGCGCAAAAAACGGTATATCTCTACTACGGACTCCAACCACCGTTACCGCAAATACCCCAATAAAGTAAAAGAGTTGGAGGTATTGCAAGCAGAACAATTATGGGTATGCGATATTACCTATATACGCGTGGCAGAGCGATTCTGCTTTTTGTCCCTGGTAACCGACGCCTATTCTCACAGGATTGTTGGGTATTGTCTTTATCCAACCCTGGAAGCCGAAGGTTCCCTGATTGCACTTCGAATGGCCATTGGCAATCTGCGCCACAAGCCTGCGGGGCTTATTAATCACTCCGACCGGGGTATCCAATACTGTTGCGATGCCTATGTGGAAGAACTGCAGTTGTATGATATTGATATCAGCATGACAGAAAACGGGGATCCCTACCAGAACGCCGTGGCCGAACGGTTGAATGGAATATTAAAAAATACCTATGACCTGAAGCGGACCTTTGCTACTGCCGCGGAAGCCAGTGAAGTGGTGGAGCGTTCCATTTATTCCTACAACCATCGCAGACCTCATTCCAGCATTGAAGATCTCACTCCTGACAGTGCCCATAGTGTAACTGGCAAACTAAAGCGAAAGTGGAAAGCGAAGAAGTTCGAGAAAGTGCAAACAACTCCAGAACCTTAACCCCTACTAAAATTTACCAGCCAATGAATAAATCTCCCCCTGTATAGTTATTTTAGTACTTGAGTTTTTAGATGTATAGCTATAATAGTACTTAAAACTTCACCCTGTATAGCTATATAAGTACGTGATTTTTAGGGTGTATAGTAATACGAGGATTAATCTTCACAATTGTATAGTTTTTTTAGGATCAGACATAGTTTTTTTAGGATCAGACACGACCCGGGTCAAAGTCCTTTGAGAGTGCCTTGGGAATGCCTAGGTAGTCCTTAAAAACCCTATGAAAACCCTATAAAAACCCGGGCGGGAGTACGGGAAAACCCAGGTGGACTGTCACGAATGATACCTCCCGTATGGCACGAATTACCTGTTTTTGCAGCATTCACTCCTTTAAAACAACATGCCCGCCGGTGGGCGGGCATGAATGACATTTTTTTGTGCGGTCACTATCCTTTATTGCCCTTTTTCAAGGTTGATTTAGGAGTGATTTTAGTTGGTGCTGTAGCATTTAAGGTAGCAGCCAGTTTGGTTGCTTCATATGCGTTCAGTAACCCACCTGATTTACTTATCGAAGCCAGGTCAGTGATTTCATCTGTACCTGGAATTTTCACTTTTATATCAGGTGTGGTAGCTGATTTTTCGATCACCATCTTCACCTGCTCAGGGGTGAGGGTAGGAAAATAACTCAGCAGGAATGCAGCTACACCTGCAACAACAGGGGAAGCCATGCTGGTTCCCTGTGCATTGCCATAGGTATTACCGCCGGGAATAGTAGAGTAGATCTTGGTACCCGGAGCGAAAACATCCACTTCTGTTTTACCATAATTGGAGAAGGAAGCTGTTACACTTTTAAACTGGGGCTCTGCTAGCGGATCACTGCTGGCACCCACTGTGATCCAGTTGGATGCACGCTCGCCCAGATGCTTTAGCATTGCATTCGGAAAATTATCTACCGAATCAACATTGGAACCATCATTTCCTGCCGCATGCACAAGGAGAACTCCTTTGCTGGCTGCATATTTTACTGCTTCATCAACCCACTTCTTTTCAGGGGAGAAACTCTTGCCGAAGCTCATGTTTACCACTTTGGCGCCATTATCCACTGCATACCTGATGGCAAGGGCCACGTCTTTGTCGTGCTCATCACCATCCGGAACAGCCCTGATGGCCATAATGCGAACATTGTCTGCTATACCATCCATTCCAAGGCCATTATTTCTTTTTGCGGCAATGATTCCGGCCACATGTGTACCATGGAAGGGAGTATTTGCCATCACGTCATTATTGCCGTAATAGCGGTCATTAAAATCATAATAATTGTCTTTCACGATCTCACCGCGATAGTCTTCGGGCGCCTTATCCATCGCCTCTTTCTTTCTTTCTTCACCACTCACATAATCTTCAAAGCCTTCGAGGAATTCAGTATTAGGGGTTTCCATCATATTGAAAGCTTTCAGGATATAGAGCATACCTGATTTTGCTTTCTGTCCTTCCGGAGTGGAAGGGGAGAAACTTTCAAGGTCTTTACCGGTATAGCTGGTTTTACCCATTGCTTGTTTTACCAGACTGTCATTTTTCAAGCTGCTTTCCAGTGCGCGTTTCATGAAAACAAGGTCAGCACCGCCGCCACCGGCATCGCCTTCCACTTTCAGTTTCGCCTTAAGCCACATGGCATATTCTTCCTGTTCTTCTTTATTGAGATTATTTGCATCCATATCGGGCTTGTCAAATTTTGCCTTGCCTTTATGGTATACACGGGCTGCCTCATAGCTGTCTTTCTTAACGTTTCTGCCGTCTTTGCCACCCAAAAAATTCCAGCCATGTACATCATCTACATAACCGTTCTTATCATCATCAATACCATTACCGGGTATTTCTTTCGAATTCACCCAAAGCACGGGCTTAAGGTCTTCATGCAGGGTATCTATACCTGAATCAATTACGGCAACAACAACAGTTTTAGAAGTCTTGCCTTTAACAAATTCATAGGCTTTATCGAGGCTGATTCCATAAAAACCATCTTTTTCCTTGTCGGAAAGATGCCAGCCTTTAGGGAGATCTTTTTTCACGGGGGCGGTGCTGCCCTGTCCGGATGCCTGTCCCACACTGAGGGCGGCGAGAAGAATCCCGGCAGGGAGTAGGAGAAATTGCTTCATGCAGTCAATATTTAATTTACTAATACAAAGAGACGCTTAATTTGAAAAAATAGTTTACCGATCCAATAATTTTTGCATTTTATCAAAGGTCGAACTTTATTCCCTGGGCCAGCGGAAGGCTGGTTCCATAATTGATAGTATTGGTTTGCCGGCGCATATAGGCCTTCCAGGCATCACTGCCGCTTTCCCTGCCGCCGCCAGTTTCTTTTTCTCCGCCAAATGCCCCACCAATCTCAGCACCGCTGGTTCCAATATTAACATTAGCTATTCCACAATCACTGCCGCCCTGTGAAAGAAACAGTTCTGCCTCTCTCAGGTTAAGCGTCATAATAGCCGAAGATAATCCCTGCGGCACCCCGTTCTGGTAGGCAATGGCCTCCTCAAGGGTACTATATTTCATGATGTACAGGATAGGAGCGAAGGTTTCATGTTGTACGATCCTGAAGTGGTTGCCTGCTTCTGCAATACAAGGCTTCACATAACATCCACTTGCAAATTCCGGGCCTTCAACTACACCACCTTCAACAATAAAGTTGCCACCCTCAGCTTTGCATTTGTCAATTGATTCAAGGTATTGTTTTACAGCATCCTTATCGATAAGCGGACCAACATGGTTATTTTGGTTGAGGGGATCACCGATACGCAACTGGCCATAGGCTTTCACCAGTTTTTCCTTAAAGCTGTCATAAACCGATTCATGAATGATAAGCCGGCGGGTTGAAGTGCAACGCTGACCTGCTGTTCCAACCGCCCCGAAAACAGCTCCAATTAGTGACATGTCGAGGTCAGCGTCTTTCGAAATTATGATGGCATTATTACCACCGAGTTCCAGGATGCTTTTTCCTAAACGGGCACCCACGGCAGCACCAACGGCCTTTCCCATGCGGGTAGAACCTGTGGCAGAAATGAGGGGAACACGATTGTCATGGGATAACCATTCACCTAATTCGCGGCCTCCATTAACAATTGAACTTACTCCTTCAGGAACATTATTTTTACTGAATACCTCATTTACGATATTCTGGCAGGCGATAGAGCATAGCGGAACTTTTTCTGATGGCTTCCACACGCAAACGTTACCACAAACCCAGGCCAGCATAGCATTCCAGCTCCATACAGCAACTGGGAAATTAAAGGCGCTGATCACCCCCACAATGCCAAGCGGATGCCATTGTTCGTACATCCTGTGGCTGGGTCTTTCACTGTGCATGGTGAGTCCATGGAGTTGCCTTGACAGTCCAACAGCAAAATCACAGATATCGATCATCTCCTGTACCTCACCCAAACCTTCCTGCAAACTTTTTCCCATTTCATAGGAAACCAGTTGCCCGAGTGATTCTTTGTTTGCTCTTAATGCTTCGCCGATCTGCCGAACGATCTCACCCCTGCGTGGTGCAGGCCATTTACGCCATTCCAGAAATGCCTGGCGGGCAGTTTCAATGACCTGGTCGTATTCTTCACGGGTGGTTGAAATGACTGTTCCGATCTCTTTACCATCGGCAGGGGAGTAGGAAATGATATTTTCTCCTTTTGATTCTATCCATTCTGATCCTGTAGAAGTGCCTTTGTTAAGACCTTCTATTCCCAGTGCTTTGAGAAATTCCATGACGGCTATTTTTTAGCCGTCAAATGTACGCTTTAGGTTTCAGTATTGCTCCTGTTCATTCGGGAAATCATGACTACGCACATCCTCAATATATTGCTGCACCGCACCAATCACCTGGTCATGCATATTGAGGTATTTGCGCAGGAAACGGGGATTAAAATCGTTATTGATACCAAGCATATCATGCATTACGAGAACCTGGCCGTCACAGAATTTACCGGCCCCAATGCCAATGGTGGGTATATGCAGACTTTCAGAAACTTCTTTGGCGAGTTGTGCAGGAATTTTTTCCAGTACAATAGCGAAGCAGCCGGCTTCCTGGAGGAGAAGGGCATCCTTTCTTAGCTTTTCTGCTTCTTCCTCTTCTTTGGCACGAACAGTATAGGTTCCGAATTTATAGATCGATTGTGGTGTAAGTCCAAGGTGACCCATCACTGGTATTCCTGCCCTTACTATACGGCGAATGCTCTCAGCAACTTCTTCACCGCCTTCCAGTTTAATGCTATGCCCTCCGGTTTCTTTCATCATCCTGATAGCGGAGGCGAGGGCAATGTCGGGGTTCGACTGATATGTTCCGAAAGGCAGATCTACAACAACCAGGCATCGGTCAATTCCCCTCACCACACACTGCGCATGGTAGATCATCTGTTCAATAGTGATAGGCACCGTTGTTTCATGACCGGCCATAACATTGCTGGCCGAATCGCCTACTAATATCACATCTATTCCCGCTGCATCAAAAAGACGGGCAAATGAAAAATCATAGGCAGTGATCATGGAGATCCTCTCACCAGCCGCTTTCATTTTGAGCAATGTATTGGTAGTTACTTTTTTTACCTCGGTATGAACAGACATGTAAAACTTTTGATGAATTTAAAATGTGTTATGAAACTTATCAGGACTTTGCCGCAGGCCTTGATCTTTTTAATTTTTCCCCTTTGATCTTCTCATAAAGGATATGGATAAGACCATCTGCAAGACCTATCTTAGGCACATAGATTTCTTTGGCATCAGCCCAACGCATAACATTCACGTATATACTAAGTGCAGGTACAATCACATCAGCACGGTCTTCCCGAAGATTATAGATACGCATCCTGTCAGCTACGGAAAAACTACTCAGTTCCTTGTAATAATCTTTCAACAGCTCTGCAGGCAATGGCTTACCATCTTTTTTCTTAGACATTGAAAACACCTTGTTGATATTGCCGCCCGAGCCAATACAGGTGATCTCTTTAAAGCCTTTTACCTTACTGCGGATAAAGTCTTTCATCTCATCCCATTTCTTTTCTTCCACCTGGTTTTTCAGCAGCCGGATGGTGCCAATATTGAAGGACTGTTTAAATACAAGTTGACCATCACTGAAAAAAGTTAGTTCAGTGGATCCTCCACCTACATCAATGTATAGGTAGGAGTGATCCTTATCGAGGTTTTCA
This sequence comes from Flavihumibacter sp. ZG627, assembly GCF_000814325.1. GTDB lineage: Bacteria > Bacteroidota > Bacteroidia > Chitinophagales > Chitinophagaceae > Flavihumibacter. Next base: position 6,127 of record NZ_JPHF01000006.1, read on the forward strand.
GCAATATGATTCTCATAAATAAAGGAAGCCTCTTCATCGCCACTGATAACTTTGATTTCTATCCCGGTATCTTTTTTTATATGCTCTATTATTGGCGCTGCATTCTTTGCATCGCGCATGGCCGAGGTGGCGCAGGCAATGTATTCCGTAACACCGTAAACATCAATAAGCGCCCGATACGCCTTTATGGTCTTGATGATATGTTCTTCTTTTTCAGGCGAGATGGTCTGTGTTTCAAACACATCAAATCCCAAACGCAAGGGCACCCTTACCAGGTTTAGTTTATTGAACCTGTCTTTACCATCGGCATCCTGTACCACTTCAGTGATCAGTAACCTGGCGGCATTACTTCCTATATCGATTGCGGCTAATCTCAATTTGTTGTTTCGGTTTTATCAATTAACCTTGAATAAATAACAGGTTCCGTTAATGGGTTGGCCTGCAAAATCATTTTCGTCAGTTTAGCCTGCAGGTAGTTGTATTGTTCTACCTGGCTCCTTACCTTATTGCCTTCTGTTCTAACATATTTATTGCGAAGTGAATTATCAAGGATCCTCGCCTTTACATTATCACTAAGCTGGATGGAAAGCATATTCTTCAACACTTTCTTAAGGTCTTCATCAAGTATCGGGCAGGTGATCTCTACACGGTGATCGAGGTTGCGCACCATCCAGTCTGCCGAAGATATATAAACTTTCTCTTTGCCTCCGTTGTGGAAAATGAATACCCTTGCATGCTCCAGGTATTCATCTACGATGCTGATAGCTTTGATGGGACGTTTATATTTTTTACTCTCTGAAAACATACAGAATATCCCTCTTACAATGAGTTGAACTTTGACCCCCACGCGTGCTGCTTCATAGAGTCTTTCAATAAGCGTTTCATCAGAAAGGGAATTCATCTTGAGCAGTATGCCTGCAGGCTTTTTCTTTTTTGCAAATCTTATCTCAGCATCAATCAGCTTAAGTAGTTCTCTGCGGAGAATAAGTGGGCAGGGTAGAAGTGTTTTACACCCTTTTAAAATATCAGGTTGTGTCCTATGTTTTTCAAGATAAAGGAAGAGCCGGTTGATATCGGCCATAATGCCTCTGTGTGAGGTCAGAAGGCAATGATCACCATAAACTTTTGCCGTGCTCTCATTCATATTGCCCGTGCTTACAAATCCATATTGAATGGTGCGGTTCTGGATCCTCTTGCGAATGATACATACTTTGGCATGCACTTTCATATTCGGTATGCCGATAAGTACTTTCACTCCTTCCAGTTCCAGCCTGTCTTTCCATTCAAGATTGGCTTCTTCTTCAAAACGAGCTCTTAGTTCAATCATTACCGTTACCTGCTTACCATTCCGAACGGCATTGATAAGGGCATTGATTATCCTTGAATTTTCCGCAAGTCTGTAGGCTGTAACTTTTATGGATACAACATCCGGATCAATAGCTGATTCCCTGAGCAGGTCAATTACCGGGTTAAATGAATGATAGGGAAAACTGAGCAGGATATCTTTTTCAAGGATAACATCCGTAACCCTTGCTGTGCCAGCAAGCAATTGGTGCTGGAAAGGCTTTTTCCTTTGTGATCGCCTTTGAAAAATATCGGGGAAATCCATAAAATGTTTGAAATTATGGATCCTTCCTCCGGGTATGAGATTGTCCTTCCGCGTAAGATTCATCCTGCGCATCAGGTATTCAAGGAGTGTTGCATCCATCTCCTTATCATATACAAAACGAACTGGTTTCCCTTTTCGACGGTTCTTAACGCCTTTTTCTATTTTTTGGATCAGGGTAGTACTTACATCATTATCAATATCTATCTCAGCATCCTTTGTAACCTTGAAAACCCATGCCTCAAATCTTTCATATCCGAAATAGGAAAATACTGCCGGGAGGTTGAAGCGGATCACATCTTCCAGAAGTATAATATGCTTTTCTCCAGCCGGAGCAGGTAGTTGAACAAACCGGCCAAGTGCTTTGGTAGGCACTTCAATAAGTGCATATTTCTGCTCAAATTGACTGCTTTTCCTGCTCATCAAAACTCCCAGGTAAATGGATTTATCGCGGAGATATGGCAGTTGCGGAATATGTTCGATCATGAGCGGAATAGTATTGACCCTCACCTCATCTTCAAAAAACTGTTTCACAAATACCCGCTGTTCTTTATTAAGTTGTTTTTCGTTGATGAAAAAGATCTTTTCCTTTTCCATTTCCCGCCTGATCTGCTCCCAGATCTGGTTGAATTCATTCTGCTGCTGCAGCACAGTGATCATTATATCTTCCAGGATCTTTTCCGGGGCCTGCTCTAAGTGCATATTAATGCGCACTTTTTTGCTACCCAGTTCAATCATTCTCCTGAGGGTGGCTACCCTAACCCTGAAAAATTCATCCAGGTTATTAGAGAATATTCCCAGGAAACGAATCCTTTCACGAAGGGGAACAGTAGCATCGGCTGCCTCTTGCAATACCCTGCCATTGAATGATAACCAGCTGATATCCCTCGCAATTGTTTTTCTTTTTCCATCCATGTGAATCATTATCAGCCATTTAAAACCCTTGAAGGGGGCGGCTGCGGATAGTTGAAATTAGGCAAAAGCTGGCAATGGGGAATCGGGAATAGAGAAATCGGAATATGTAACCAAAGCATAATAAGAAAAGGTAAAAGAAGGAAGCATGCATTATCTTTGCCGCGCGGCTGGAAAAAATTGCAGAAATGAATTTTTAATTACGGGAATTTCTCCTACCTTTGCCGTCCTAAATTTTGACAGTCATGGCTAGAGTATGTCAGGTTACGGGTAAGACGCCGATCACTGGTCACCGCGTATCTCACTCGAATATTAAAACAAAACGCAGGTTCCTTCCGAACCTTTTGACGAAGCGCTTTTATTTGGCAGAAGAAGATAAGTGGATCACACTTAAGCTTTCTGCAGAAGGACTGCGTACTATCAACAAGAATGGTCTTTTATCAGTTGTGAAGGACCTGAGAGCGAAAGGAGCGAAAATCTAAATTAGAGTAGTCCGCCTAACCGCGGGTAACTATAAAACCGATCAACAATGGCAAAGAAAGGTAACAGAGTTCAGGTGATTATGGAATGTACCGAGCACAAAACAAGTGGTCAGCCGGGTACAAGCCGTTATATCACTACCAAGAACAAAAAGAACACTCCTGAGCGTCTGGAGTTGAAAAAGTACAACCCAATCCTGAAGAAGGTAACTGTACATAAAGAGATCAAGTAAGACGCGTCAACCTGATTTACTCATTTTCTAATTCATTATACAATGGCAAAAGCAGCAAAAACGGCGATCAAGACCAAAGACCAGAAGGCAGCAGCAGAAGCTAAGAACTGGACTAAAGTCATCAAAGCTGTTCGCAGTCCCAAGACTGGTGCATACACCTTTAAGGAGTCGATCGTGCACAAGGAGAAGATCAAGGATTTCCTGGGTGAAAAATAATTAAGGGTTCCATTGGTACTCTTTTTGAGCTGTTCTGTATTATACCGGACAGCTTTTTCTGTTTTATCCCGTATAACATTTATTTATCCTAATAATTTACAGGCAATGGGATTTTTTGATAAGCTATTCGGCAAAAAGGAAAAGGAAACACTAGACCAGGGATTGCAGAAAACAAAGGAAAGTTTTCTCAACAAGATCACTAAGGCAGTAGCAGGAAAAACAACCGTTGATGAAGAAGTACTCGACAGTCTGGAGGAGGCACTTGTAAGTGCTGATGTGGGAATTGATACAACGGTTCAGATCATAGACCGGGTTGAAAAAAGAGTAGCGCGCGATAAATATCTGAATACATCAGAGCTCAACGGAATTTTGCAGGATGAGATCCGTGGTGTCCTTGTTGATGCGCCTGAAAGCAATAGTTATTCTTTCCAATCTGCATTGCCATCAAAACCTTATGTGATATTAGTGGTTGGTGTAAATGGTGTTGGTAAAACCACTACCATTGGCAAGCTCGCTTATAATTTCAAGAAAGCTGGTAAATCTGTATTACTCGGGGCTGCCGACACTTTCAGGGCAGCAGCAGTTGACCAGCTTACTATCTGGAGTGAGAGGGTGGGTGTACCCATTGTTAAGCAGGCTATGGGCTCTGATCCCGCAGCAGTGGCATTTGACGCAGTAGCAAGCGGAGTATCGCGCGGAGCAGAAGTAATTATTATTGATACCGCTGGGCGTCTTCATAACAAGGCACACCTTATGGAAGAACTTGCTAAGATCCGCCGCTCTGTTCAAAAGGTTATCCCTGATGCCCCACATGAAGTTTTACTTGTACTGGATGGTTCTACCGGCCAGAATGCATTAGAGCAGGCCAAACACTTCACAGCAACTACTGACGTTACTGCTATAGCTATCACTAAACTTGATGGCACCGCAAAAGGTGGTGTTGTGCTTGCCATTGCCAACCAGTTTAAAATTCCGGTCAAATTCATCGGCATGGGTGAGAAAATGGAAGATCTTCTGGTATTCGATAAACATGAATTTGTAGACAGTCTTTTCTCTTTAGGATAGAAATCTTTATAATCTTATAAATAAAAATGCCCCACAGCTGGGGCATTTACTTTTCATTATCAGGCGCTGAATTAAAAAGTATAACGTATTGCGAAACCACCCCAATTTCCGAAATGCGGATACTTGGCGATTTCAAAATATGGCTGCCAGTCAATGCTCAGGTTGATAGGTGCTCCCTTGATCTTGTAATCTAGTCCGAGTACCCCATCAATACCAAATGACATGTCACCATCATCATAATACTTATTACGGTCATCCCTGTAATACCAGCCCTTGTTGTAAACACCAATATGTGCACCAGGACCAACATACCATTTTAATCCGGGAGCCCCATTAATGTCTCCATGAATTTCGTACAGGCCAGTAAAACGGAAACCATGCCTCCAGAAAGAAGCAATACCTTCCAATGCGCGGTTATTACCGGTAAAATGCTTTAGGGTTAATGCACCCGGATAAAATTTCACACCGAGTGCTGTTCGGTAATCACTTCCCATTGCTTGTGCGCTCGCATCCTGGGCCAACGCCATTCCTGCTACAACAGTCAATGCCATTATCCATTTTTTCATATCAGTGGTTTTGAAAGAGGTGTTAAAAAAATTGTGCCAAATATTCCCCAATAACGGTTTATGAGGTCATTAATTGTATGATATTCTATATTTTATGGGTTATAATATGATTCAATCAGGTAGATCCCACCAATGAAATTGGTTACCTTTGCAGCCAATTTTAGAATTGCATGAAAGTTAGAACACTGAGGAAAGACAAGGTTAATATCATCACGCTCGGTTGTAGTAAAAATATGGTGGATAGTGAAGTGCTGAGCGGACAGCTCATGGCTAATGATATTAACGTTGTACATGAGAATACCAGGCTTGACCACAATATAGTGGTAGTCAATACCTGTGGGTTTATCGATAAGGCAAAAGAAGAATCTGTAAATACCATATTAGACCAGGTTTCTCTCAAGAAAAAAGGTAAACTTGATAAAGTTTATGTTACAGGCTGCCTCAGCCAGCGCTACCGAGATGATCTGGAAAAAGAGATCCCTGAAGTGGATGCATGGTTTGGTACCATGGAACTGCCCCTTATCCTTAAAGAAATGGAGGCTGATTATAAGGCTGAGCTACTGGGAGAGAGAATGTTGGCCACTCCACGCCATTATGCCTATCTTAAAATATCAGAAGGATGTAATCGTACCTGCTCCTTCTGCGCCATCCCGCTGATGCGTGGCGCGCACGTTAGCCGGCCAATTGAAGAACTGGTGAAAGAAGCGGAAGGCTTAGTGAGGAAGGGTGTTAAAGAAGTAATGCTTATTGCGCAGGAACTAACTTACTACGGATTGGATCTTTATAAGAAAAGACAGTTGAATGAACTGTTGAATAAACTTGCTGATGTGGAGGGACTTGGATGGATCCGTCTGCATTATGCCTATCCATCCAGGTTTCCTATTGAGATGCTTGATGTAATGCGTGAGCGGAAAAACATCTGCAACTATCTTGATATGCCTTTGCAGCATGCTTCCAATAATATGCTCAAAGCAATGAAGCGTCAGATAACCCGCGAAGAAATGGAGTTATTGATTGCAGACATTCGTTCAAAAGTTCCCGGTATATGTATACGTACAACGCTAATTGCCGGCTTTCCAGGTGAAACAAGGGCGGATGTTGAAGAATTGAAAGATTTCCTTCGTCGTATGCGTTTCGACAGGGTTGGTATTTTTACCTATTCGCATGAGGAAAATACAAGTGCACATGGTTTGGGGGATAATGTTCCTGCCGAAGAAAAAGAAGCGCGTGCACAGGAGATCATGGAAGTACAGCAGGAAATCAGTCTTGAAAAAAACCAGGAGAAAGTAGGCCAGGTTTTAAAAGTAATCGTTGATAAGAAAGAAGCGGGCCGATATCTTGGACGTACTGAATTTGACAGTGTGGAAGTTGATAACGAAGTTGTGATTAATACGGGCAAGAAATTGCCCATCGGGGAATTTGTAATGGTGCGAATCACAAAAGCATTTGATTATGACCTGGAGGGAGACGTGGTGGAAATGTAAGAGGTAAGAGGTCAGAGGTAAGAAGTAAGAGGTAAGAAGTAAGAAGTAAGAAGTAAGAGGTAAGATCTGTAAATTGAGGTTATGAAAATATTTATTTTGTCAGGGTTAGTAGTTCTTTTGGCTTTGATGGCAAGTTCATTCATGCAGAATCCGAAGGCACAAAGTATAACAAGAGGGAAGGAGGTTTACACTGCAAACTGCCAGGGTTGTCATATGGAAAATGGCGCGGGTGTTGAAGATGCATTTCCCCCGCTGGCTAAAGCGGATTACCTGATGAAGGATCCGAAACGTGCTATCACTATCATTCTCAAAGGGCAACATGAGGAAATTACAGTAAATGGTAAGGTATATCACAACCTTATGCCTGAGCAGAGTTACCTGCCTGATGAAGAGATCGCCGATGTGGTAAATTATATAACAAATAGCTGGGGGAATAAATACAAGGAGTTCATCACTCCTGCAATGGTTAAGGCAAAAAGAAATTAAACTTTTCTTATTTGCCACAAGCATGCTTAAGCGCCTCCCGCTTTGCAAGTGCGCTGATGCCTTCCGTTTAAATTTCCCACCAGCGCGCTGAAGGGTATATATTATCAATGATCAGCGGTTCGCCTATTATGGGAGTAGTGATCAGGATCCCTGCTTTATTCGCAGCCTCAGTCACCCTGTTCACCGGCTCTTTCCATCCATGATAGGCAAGCGCGAATTTACCCCAATGCACCGGCAGCAGTGCCTTTGCGCCAAGGTCAAGATGAGCCTGTACCACCTCCTCCGGCATCATATGAATATGAGGCCATGCGGTATTGTACTGGCCACATTCCAGAATAGACAGATCTGTGGCACCATATCTTTCTCTTATTGTTTTGAAATGAGAGTCATATCCAGAATCACCCCCTATATAAATTGATTTTCCAAAAAGGGAAAGCCAATATGAATTCCATAGTGAGCCTCCTCGTTTGATCCCTCTTCCGGAAAAATGCCTGGCAGGGGTGGCGATGATCCTGACATGATCTTCAGGTTTATGATCTTCCCACCAGTCTAATTCTGTTATTGCGGCTTTATCTATTCCCCATTTTTTCAATTGCCTGAATAAGCCCAATGGTGCAATAACTTTTTTCAGGGAAGGGGCCATAGCTTTAATGGTGGACTTATTAAGATGGTCGTAATGGTTATGAGTTATTATCAGGTAGTGAAATTGGGGAAGATCAGTGGTCTCATAAATATTGGTTCCCGGAAAAGCTTTCAGCAGGAATGGTAGCGGCGAAGCCGATCTGTCGAACACCGGGTCAACAAGAATATTAAGTCCATTGCAATGTATCAGGTAAGATGAGTGGCCAAACCAGATAATGAGGGGATCGCTGCTGTTGAGGCTTTGCAGGTTTGTTTTGATGGATGGAAGAGGTTCAGCCGGACTTGAATCAGGGGGTTTGTTGAAAAAATCCCAGAACATTTCCCGGTAGCTGGCGTCTTCTGCCATCAAGGATGTTTCTGAAAGATTCCGGAAAGCACCTGACTTAAAGTTGGGAGAGTCAATAACGGAACGCATTTAATACAATATTTTAGGTGTTTTCACGTAATTCAATATAAGCAAAGCCTGGTATAATTATTAACTTGGCCACGTTAAATTGAGGAAGATGAAGAGAATCCAATACCTGATGTTAATGATCCTGTGTGCCTGGAGTATTCAAATACATGCGCAGGAGGGCTGGAACCATGGACGACTGCGGGTTAGCGGCGACGCGCATTTCCTGGAAACAACCAAAGACATGCCCTTTTTCTGGCTCAGTGATGCCGCCTTCGATATTTTCCAGAAACTTAGTTTTGAAGAGATCCGGCTTTATCTTAAAAACCGGCAGTCCAAAGGATTTAATGTGATCCAGGCTGCTATCCTCGCCGAAAACAATGGCCTGAAGACACTTAACCGATATGGATCAATTCCACTGGTTGATGAGAACCCTAATGCTCCCAATGAAAGATATTTTGAACTGGTGGATACTACAGTAAAAGTTGCTGCCCGACGCGACATATTTGTTGCGCTCTATCCAACATGGGGCGATAAAGTAACTGAAGGGTGGGGTAGCGGCCCGGCTGTATTTACATCCAGAAATGCTTATAACTATGGGCGATGGCTTGGAGAAAGATATAAAAACGATGAGAATATCATCTGGGTATTGGGTGGTGACCGCCCCCCGGTGAAGGACGCTTCCGACTGGCTTCCTATCTGGCGGGCCATGGCAAGAGGGTTACAGGAAGGTAGCAGCTATAAGGCATTTATCACCTATTATCCCTCCAGCGGTGAAAAAAGTACCTCCCAATACCTGCATAATGAAACATGGCTGAACCTGAATATGATCCATGGCGGCAATGAAAAAAATGACCTGCCGGTATGGCAATGGGTTGAACGCGATACCAAACTGCCTTCAGCAAAACCTACCCTGGATGGGGGAATCAATTTTGAGGATCATCCTGTTGGTAATACGGCAGGTAAAAGCTTTACTGATTACGATGTACGGAAACAGGCTTATCGTTCTGTTTTTGCCGGTGCTTCTGGTGTAGGATATGGCAATCAGGCAGTATGGCAATTCGCTGGCACAGGCGGGGCCGGACAAATGGGTCTATATTGGAAAGATGGACTTGACCGGCCGGGAGCATTCAGTGCAGGCTATGTTCGCAAACTGATAGAGTGCCGCCCATTTATGGGAAGGGTTTATGATCCATCAATTATTAAGGAGGGGCAGGAAGAAGGTGACAATTTCATCACCGCTTTTCGGGGAAAGAATAATGATTATGCAATGGTTTACCTGCCTGTTGGCAAAACCATTACGGTGAATACCAGTTTCATGAAGAGTGATGATATAAAGATCTGGTGGTACGATCCGAGGATAGGCCTGATGGTTCGGGGGATATCAGTTTACAGGCGGGGTCTTCTCCAACTCACACCCCCAACACTTGGCCGGGGTCAGGATTGGGTGCTTGTACTGGATGATCCTGAGTACCAGTACCGGCCTCCAGGCGACTGGATCAGTGAGCGTGCGCAGCAAATAAAAGAAATTGACGATATTCCCGAACAATAGTCAATCAAAACAGGAATACATGAAGCAATTTGCTGATGCAACAATGGAAGAATTAAATGAAGTGATGGAGAAGGCGGCGGTTGCATATGAAGAATATAAAAGACAACCTATATCCAAACGTGCTGCCCTGATGCGCAATATCGCTTCAGCACTTGAATCTACCAGTGATGAACTGATACAGGTGGCTATGCGGGAAACAAATCTTCCTGAGGCCAGGTTGCGAGGGGAAAAAGCACGTACCATATTTCAACTTAACAGTTATGCAAACGCCTGTGAACAGGGTCATTGCCTTGATGCCAGGATCGATACGGCAAATGAAACCAGGACTCCACCAAGGCCTGATATAAGGAAGATGATGGTTCCCCTTGGACCGGTAGTTGTTTTTGGAGCAAGTAATTTTCCTTTCGCCTATTCTACCGCCGGTGGCGACACGGCATCAGCGCTCGCGGCCGGCTGCAGCGTTGTTGTTAAAGCACATCCTGCTCATGCAGAAACATCCGAAATGGTAGCTGCGGTTATTCATAAAGCCATAGCTGATACGGATCTGCCAAAAGAAGTGTTTTCGCATGTACATGGGCGTTCGTTTGATATTGGGAAGGCTCTTGTCTTGCATCCTAAAACTAAAGCCGTAGGATTCACGGGATCATTTACAGGAGGAAAACAATTATTTGACTGGGCAGCAACCAGGCCTGTTCCTATTCCTGTTTTTGCAGAGATGGGAAGTGTAAATCCTGTCTATCTTTTTCCGGTTAAACTTTCTGCTGAAGCAAAGGATATCGCCGAGATGTATGCTGCTTCAGTTACACTCGGCGTGGGACAATTTTGTACCAATCCCGGATTGATCATAGGCATAGAGGATGATGCGTTGCAGCGTTTTATCAAATATCTGGGTGATGCCATAACAAATGCCATGCCGGCCAGAATGTTGCATGCAGGTATCGCTGAGGCCTATGCGAAAAATAAAGCTTTGGCATTGTCACAGCAGGGTGTTGAAGTAGCCGGATCAAGTTCTGAAGTAGCTGGTGATGGAGAAGGATCAGCAGCAGTTGCCAGCGTTGACGCAAAAAAATTCCTTCAAAATTCATTATTACATAAAGAAGTGTTTGGACCTTTTACGCTTGTGATCAGGTGTTCTGATGAATCGGAGATGATTAAGGTAATAAAGCAGATGGAAGGTCAGCTTACCTCTACCATCATGGCTACACCAGAAGAATTAAAGAATAGTGATTCTATCACAAGGGCAATTGCTGAAACCTGTGGAAGGCTGATCTTCAATGGCGTTCCCACTGGCGTGGAAGTATGCTGGAGCATGCAACATGGAGGTCCCTTTCCAGCGTCCACCGATAGCCGGTTTACGGCGGTTGGTCCCGATGCCATCAGGAGGTTCTGCCGGCCCCAAAGCTTTCAGTCATGGCCCGTTGCATTGCTTCCTGAAGCATTACAGGATTCAAATCCACTTCAAATTTGGAGAATGCTAAACAACGACTGGACCCGTGCTGCGGTGACGGTAAACAAACCAGGCAACAATGCCGGTTGACACTACAAAATATAATAGTAATAGTGGCGTAACAAGTGATGAATATCGGGAAGCCCCAAACCAGTCGCCGTAGAAATACAGGGTACCCAATCCCAGTATATTCTTGATCGTTTCCCAAACTATGGCAGAAGAATGTTTATCCATCAGCTCTGTATAGGCATATACCAACAGGAAAACATATAGTCCATAAATAAACATAGCAGGCATTCCTATTGAAGCTATATGCCCAAAAAGATAGCTGATGAACAGGAGGCATGCTGTGATCTGAAACCAGCTCCAGGCCTGCAGTGCAGGCGATGAATCAGGATCGTATTTTTCAAAATGGTAAGGATCAGAAATTTTATGAACCGGATATTTTTCCTCCATATCTGGTGGTCTCCACCCCGTTGGTGCCAGCCAGATTCGAAATTTATCACGCCAGTTTGCAGTATGCCATGCATCTTTTATAAGTAACCATAGGTGCATGAAATTGATGCGGATGGGGTTCCATGTTTGCACGGGCCTGGTGATCCCATACACAGGGGGAATGTCTTCACGTTCTTCCTGGAAACTTCCAAAAAGCTTATCCCACCAAATGAAGATCTGGGAGTAATTCTTATCAAGGTATTCCGGATTGAGTGCATGATGTACACGATGATGGGAAGGCGTAACGATGATCTTTTCAAGGAAACCCATTTTTCCAATATGCCTTGTATGGTACCAGAACTGGGCAAAAAGATGAAGGGGGGCTATGATTGCAATTACTTTTTCAGGAACGCCGAGAATAGCAGCAGGCAGGAGGAAAATGGTAAACAGTTTTACTATGGAAGAAATACTCTGCCTTAAGGCGCAGGCCAGGTTGAACTCTTCGCTGCTATGATGGATGATATGGTTGTTCCAGAAGAAATTGTACTCATGCGCAATACGATGGGTCCAGTATCCTGCGAGGTCAAGCGCCAGGAAAGCTACTACATATGTGATCCAGCCATCCGGCACGCTAACAATTGCAAGATTTTCCACCAGCCAACCATAGCTGATAATAGCGATACTCAATCCCAATACATCTTTGGTCACATTTGTGATGCCAGAACTCAGACTCGATATCATGTCCATATTGCGGACAGTATCAAAGCCTTTTCTCCAGCCATACCATTTCTCGAAAAGTACGAGAAGCAGAAAGGCGGGCATCGCGATCAGCAATATCCTTCCATAAGTTTCCATATAGCGGCATCCTTTCCTACGAATTTAAATCAATTTTGTGTTTTGAGTTTTACATTTGATTACTATGCAGGCAATTGTAATCGGAGCTGGCATTATCGGCCTGAGCTCAGCACTTTATCTTAAGCAATCGGGTTGGGAAGTAACGGTCATAGAAAAAGAAGATCAACTTAACAACTGTAGTTATGGAAATGCAGGGTATATCTGTCCCTCTCATTTCATACCTCTTGCAACGCCTGGTATTATCAGGCAGGGTATGAAATGGATGACAAATCCACATAGTCCATTTTATGTTCAGCCTCGTTTAAGCTGGTCGCTGGTAGACTGGGGAATAAAATTTATCCGTAGTGCTACCGCTGAAAAAGTAGAAGCGGCTGCCATTCCACTGAGGGATATAGCGCTGTTAAGCCAGCGATCCTATGAAAGCTGGAAAGCAATTCCCGAACTGGAAATGGCCTATGAAAAGAAAGGCATACTGGAATATTTTAAGACTCCCGAAAAGGAGCAGCATGCAATTCACACTTGTGAGGAAGCAGTGAAACTTGGCATTGATGCAGTGATGCTGTCTGCTGTAGAAGTAAAGGCTATGGAACCCCAAACCAGGTTAGAAATAAATGGCGCTCTCTATTTCCGGACCGATGCACATGTATATCCGAATAGGGTTATGCAGTCATTGCAGAAATATCTGGGTGATATTGGGGTAGTTTTTAAGACGGGAGAAAAAGTAAAAAGTTTTGAAAAAACCAAGGGAAGAATTCAAAAAGTGCTCACTGATAAGGGAGTATATTCTGCCGATACAGTTGTGTTGTCTACAGGATCCTGGAGCAGGGAACTGGCTTCAAAATTATCACTTAAACTACCCCTGGTGGGTGGGAGAGGTTATTCAGTAACACTTGAAGATTCGCCTTATAAATTAAATCATCCCGCCATCCTGATGGAAGGAAGAGTTGCCATCACGCCCATGGATGGCAATAAGATCCGGTTCGGTGGTACAATGGAAATAACCGGTCTGGATGAACCTCCCCGGATGAAACGTGTGGCCGGAATACTCGATGCGGTGAAAGCTTATCTTCCTGAGTTCCAGATCCCATTTCCGGCGGAGAATGATATCTGGTATGGATACCGTCCCTGTTCAGCCGACGGCCTTCCTTATATTGGCAGGAGCACTGAATTCAATAACCTGATCATTGCTACCGGTCACGCCATGGTGGGCATGAGTCTTGGGGCAGGCACGGGTAAGCTGGTATCTGAAATTGCCAATGAAGAGCAACTATCCGTGGATATAACTGCGTTTGACCCGCAGCGCTTTAACTAGTAGTGGAATTGTTAAACCCTTCCACAAGCTCAGAGAATTCATAACTTTAATTGTTCATCACTGTTAAGACGCATATCCGCTACAATTTTTAAATAATGGACTGTACCAGCACTGCAATAAATTATTCCCAGACAGGATATTATAACCAGATAGTAACTGATTATGTAGCAGGAAGCGAAGCGCTTCGTTCTTTTTATGAGCACCCTGTTTCAGAAGAGGGTATAAGGGCAGCCATCGCTGCAAGGCAGAGCTTTCCTACAGATCGTGCGGCCCTTGTAAGTTTCCTGGAAAAACAATATGAAGGCATCACCACTTCCGAATTGGTAAAATTGAATATTGCAAGAATCAGTAGTAACAACACCTTTACTATTTGCACAGCCCATCAGCCAAATATATTTACAGGATACCTTTATTTTATTTACAAGATCATTCATGTGATCAAATTAGCTGATCATTTCAGGGAAATTATTCCTGCTCATGATTTTGTTCCAGTTTTTTACCTGGGTAATGAAGATGCCGACCTTGAAGAACTTGGAAAAATCTTTTTGAATGGAGAAAAGCTGGTTTGGGATACCAAACAGAAAGGAGCGGTGGGCCGAATGAAAACTACAGGTATCGAGAAACTCATCGCCCGTATAGAAGGTGAATTATCTGTTCAGCCCCATGGAAAAGAGCTTATGCAACTTATTCGGAATGCATATATAGGGGCTTCCAGTATACAGGAAGCCACATTCCGTTTGGTAAATGAATTATTTTCTTCTTTCGGGCTGGTTGTACTGGTTCCTGATGATGCTGTATTGAAAAGAAAGATGGAGCCAGTTTTTAAGGATGATTTACTGCGGCATATACCTTCGCAGGTGGTTGCTGAAACTACTGCCCGTTTAGCAAAAAATTATAAGGTACAGGCCAATCCGCGGGAGATCAATACTTTTTACCTGCACGAGGATATCCGAAACAGGATTGAAAAAAAAGCTGACATTTTTCATGTAGTGGATACTGATATAAAGTTTACGGAGCAGGAACTTTTGAAAGAGTTGGAACTGCATCCCGAACGCTTTAGTCCCAATGTAATACTTCGCGGTCTTTACCAGGAAATGATCATGCCAAATATTGCATTTGTTGGTGGGGGTGGAGAACTGGCATACTGGCTGGAACTAAAAGATCTTTTTCATCATTATAAAGTACCTTATCCTGTGCAGGTGCTGCGTAATTCATTTTTACTGATCGAAGAGCAATGGGAAGAGCGTATAGCTAAACTCGATTTTGTGCCGGAAGATTTTTTCCGGGAGCAAAGGTTGCTCTTGGATGAACTGGTTAAACGTGATAGTGCCGTGCAGGTGCATCTTACCAATGAGATAAGGGATACAAAGGCATTTTATGAGCACCTGAAGTCGATTGGAGCAGAAGTTGATAAGACGCTCCTGACGCATATTACAACACTAGAAACCCGGATGTTAAAGCAGCTACAGAACCTGGAGAAAAAATTACTGCGTGCCGAAAAAAGGAAATTCAGTGACCAATCGCGGCAGATAGAAACTATTAGAAAGACATTATTTCCTAATAATGGACTCCAGGAAAGAGTGGACAATTTCATGCCCTGGTATGCGAAGTATGGTGCAGGGTTTCTCAACCATATTTATGATCACTCACTTTTGCTTGAACAGAAATTTATTCTTTGCAGGGTAAAGGGAGAAAAGAGTCCGGCAACGCAAAGAGAGTTGGCAACCACCACCCAAAAGAGTTAGTGGTCAAAATCATTTGGCTGACCGGCAGACTTTAATTTGCTCACTTTTTTGATTACCTCAGCTTCAAGGTCCGCCTTATAAGCAGCCACACTATCTCCAATTCTTTTATCATAAGCACCGAGCATTGATGCTGCTAGAATACCTGCATTTTTAGCGGCATTGAGTGCAACCGTTGCAACAGGAATTCCATTTGGCATCTGCAGAATACTCAAAACTGAATCCCATCCGTCAATAGAATTAGAAGATTTTATTGGAACTCCTATAACTGGCAATGGGGTTAAAGATGCAACCATTCCAGGCAAATGAGCTGCTCCGCCTGCGCCGGCAATGATCACCTTCAGGCCTCTCTCACGGGCCGTACTGGCATAATCTACCATTCTCCTTGGGGTCCGATGGGCTGATACAACTGTCAACTCATAACCTATCCCAAACTCTTTAAGAATATCAGCAGCAGCCTGCATGATGGGAAGATCTGAATCGGAACCCATTATAATTCCAACTAGTGTTGATGAGGGATTGACTACTGGTTGTTGTGGTTGTACTTCCATGTTTTTGATCAGTTCTTGCACAAAAGAACTGTTTTTTTACTAATAATTAATTCTTCCCGCCAAGGTCTTGACAATTACTTTAATATCTCTCCCTTCAAACGCATAAGTTCAACTTCCGCCACCTTTGCATTGTAGCGGGCAGCGATGAGTCGGTTATAACCATCATTTAAACTTATCTGTGCTTCCCGCAGCTCAATATAGGTGCTTACGCCCAGGCGAAACCTTTCCAAGGCAATGTTTACATTTTCTTTTGCAAGTAGTATATTTTCTTCTTCCAGAACCAGGTTTTGCTTCTGTAACTCATAATCGCGGAAAGCATTTTTGACAGCAACCTCCATCATTAAGCGCTGGTTGTCTAACTGCAACTGCTGCTGGAATATATTCAGCCTTGCCTGTTTAAGCTGGCGGTTCACAGTAAACCCGTTAAATATGGGGATATTGGCAGTTAGGCCATAAACAAGACCTCCTGATTGCCGGTAGGGTAGTGCAAAAGGGTTGAGGTTTTTTGTATTGTTTACCTGGGCAAAATTATAAGACGAGTTAAGACTTACCGTTGGATAATAACCTGCTCTTATTTCACGCAAACCTATATGCGAGATTTCAATGTTCTTTTTGGCTAGTTGTAACTCTGGATTGGTGTTGTCAATATTCTTATAAACCTCATCGAGTGTTAATGACTCATTGATGGGTATAGAATCCACTACATCATAAGTAACACCAGACTGGATTCCCATTAGTTGATTGAGCTGTTCTTTCAATTGGGCTATGACGGTATTTTGTCTATACTGAGTGGAAGTAAATGCATTCAGGTCAACTTTTGCCTGAAGCAATTCAGGTTTTGCACCAAGGCCAACCATTAACTTTCTGTCTGCCAGTTTAACTCTTTCCTCGCTGATACTTTTCTGTTCTATAATGGCATTAAGCTGTTGTTTCTGTTGAACAATATTAAAATAAGTCACAAGTACCTGGGAGATCGTATTGTTGAGTTGTGCTTTCACCTGAAGGTCGCCAAACTTTACCAATTCCCTTATCCTGTCCCTTGTGGCGAACATACGCATACCATCAAATAATACCCAATCGAGCCGAACGCCAAAATTCAAACTATTTGATGTTGAAAGACCCGCTGTGTCTTTCCTGGAGGCGCTCCTGTAGGCAAGCGAATCCTGGTTTCGGGTGAAGTTTTTAGATGCAGTACCATTCAGTTGCGGGAGAAAAGCAGTATAGATATATGATTCATCTATTGAATAGGATAGGGAGTCATTACGGCTGATCCTGATATCATAATTGTTTTTCAAAGCCGTCGCAATCGCCTGGTCAACTGTAAGTGTTTGTTGCGCGATTACTGCCTGTACACCACCAAAAAAAAGAGAAAACAATAATAGTGTTCTAGTCATAGAGATATGTTTATGCTGATACGGGTACTGTAACAGCTGAATCCAGTTCGCTTTGCGCGCTTTTGCGGGTTGACATATAAGAATACATTGCCGGTATCACATAGAGTGTTAGTATCAGAGAGAACATAATACCCCCTACAATAACAATCCCTAATGGTATCCTGCTGGTGGAGGCCGCTCCAAGTGATAATGCCAGTGGAAGTGCTCCGAGTGACATTGCCAGGCTGGTCATCAGGATAGGCCTTAGTCGGCTTACGGCCGCTTCAATCACCGCTGGAGTGCGCCCGAGCCCTTCAATGCGCTTATGGTTGGCAAATTCAACTATAAGGATACCGTTCTTTGTTACCAGTCCTATAAGCATGATCATACCGATCTGTGAAAAGATATTGATGGTCTGGTCAAATATCCACAGAGATAATAGTGCTCCAGCAATGGCAAGAGGAACAGTGATCATGATGATAAAAGGATCAATGAAACTTTCAAATTGTGCAGCCAGAATTAGAAAGATCAATCCCAGGGCCAGCAAAAATGCAAAGCTGGTATTACTTGCACTCTCTGCAAAATCGCGTGAAGAACCAGAAAGGGAAGTGCTGAAACTATCATCAAGCAAGCGGTTACCAATGGCCTGCATTTCTTGGATACCATCACCAATTGTTTTGCCGGGTGCGAGGCCTGCCGAAACTGTTGCTGACTTATATCGGTTAAAATGATATATAGTAGGAGGGGTAGTCTCTTCTTCAAATGATACGATATTATCAAGTGATATACTTTCACCTCTGCTGTTACGAACATACACAGCTTTGAGATCCGTTGGTTCATCCCGATCGTTCCTGGCAAGCTGTCCAATAACCTGGTATTGCTTGCCATCCTTGGTAAAATATCCAAGCCTTCGATTGCTTAATGCCAGTTGGAGTGTGGAGGATACATCTTCAATAGAAATGCCAAGCTGGCTGGCTTTCATACGATCTATGTTCACCCTCAATTCAGGCTTATTGAATTTCAGATCTGCGTCCACGCCCTGAAATACAACACTTTTATTGGCTTCATCCAAAAACTTGGGAAGCACTTCACGGATCTTTTCAAAGTTTACGTTTTGTATCACGAACTGTACCGGCAGTC
The DNA here is from genome assembly GCF_000814325.1 of Flavihumibacter sp. ZG627. GTDB lineage: Bacteria > Bacteroidota > Bacteroidia > Chitinophagales > Chitinophagaceae > Flavihumibacter. The sequence goes on from NZ_JPHF01000006.1 coordinate 24,614, forward strand.
CTCCCCGGCGATTCACCTGAATTGTCTGCTCCTGTATGGCAAATGCGCGTCCTTCATTAAAACGCGGAAGATTTCGGTTAACCATGTCAACGACCTCCTGCTGGCTGCGCACCCTTTCTTCTGGATCCACGAGTAGCATCCTTAAAAAGCCGGTATTCACAGATCCCGATCCGGTAAACCCAGGTGCGGTTACCGTTATCATTACTTTCTTTTCCGGAACACTATCCAGAACAAACTGCCCTATACGATCCATATAACGATCCATATAATCAAATGCCGTTCCTTCAGGTGCGGTTACTGATAAACGGAACTGGCTGCGATCTTCCATGGGAGCAAGTTCCGATTGCATATTGCTGCCAATAAAATAGATGATGGCAAAACATATCGCAATGATCACAAACGCGAACCAACGAACACGCATAAACGCAGAAAGGGTTCTGCGATAGCCATTTTCCATACCCCTGAAAAAAGGTTCGGTCTTATTATAGAACCAGGAGTGCTTATGTTTTTTCCGTGTTAATTTTACGTTCAATACCGGGGTTAGAGTAAGGGATACAAATGCAGATATCAAAACTGCACCGGCTACCACAATGCCAAATTCGCGGAAAAGCCGTCCAACGAATCCCTCAAGAAAAACGATCGGAAGAAATACTACTGCAAGTGTGATGGAAGTTGCAATAACAGCAAAATAGATTTCCTTGGAACCTTCTCTCGCTGCCTGCCATTTACCCATTCCTTTTTCCATCTTCTTGAATATGTTTTCTGTCACAACAATACCATCATCCACAACCAGACCAGTTGCAAGTACAATGGCAAGCAGGGTGAGAACATTGATGGTGAATCCAAACAGGTACATGATAAAGAAGGCGCCAATTAGCGATACGGGGATATCAATCAATGGCCGGATGGCAATTATCCAGTCGCGGAAAAAGAAATAAATGATCAGGATAACCAGAATAATGGCAATCAGTAAAGTTTCCTCCACTTCAAGGATGGAACGTTTTATAAACTTCGTCTGGTCGAGGGCAATATCAGTAGTGAGGTCTGAAGGAATTTCCGTTTTTATCTGTTCATATCGTTTATAGAATTCATCACTGATGGCCACATAATTTGACCCTGGCTGTGGAATAATAGCCAGGGCTATCATGGGGATGGTACTTTCTTTTAATATCGTTTCTTCGTTTTCGGGGCCAAGTACTGCTTCCCCGATATCTTTCAACCTGATATCAGTACCACCCGTATTTCTGATAATTATATTATTGAATTCTTCCTCTGTATTAAGGAGACCAAATGTTCTTACTGAAAGTTCAGTGGCATTGCCAGAGATCTTACCTGAAGGCAATTCAATATTCTGGGCCCTGAGGGCCGTTTGAATATCGGCGGGAGTGAGGCCGTATGCCGAGAGTTTGGAGGGATCAAACCATATACGCATGGCATATCTTTTTTCACCCCATATCTGTATTCCGCTTACACCCGGAATAGTTTGTAATCTTTCAAGCAGGTTATTGGTTGCATATTCTGTAACCTGTAACTGGTTTCTTGTATTACTCTGGACCGTCATGGCCAGGATGAAATCAGAACTGGCATCTGCTTTGGAAACAACAGGAGGTGCGTCAAGGTCATCAGGGAGCGACCTGCTCGCCTGCGACACTTTATCACGTACATCATTAGCCGCAGCTTCAAGGTCGATAGAGAGTTCGAACTCAACGGTAATATTACTTGTTCCCTGGCTGCTGCTCGACGTAATGTTTTTTACACCAGCAATACCATTTACAGCCTTCTCAAGCGGTTCGGTGATCTGGGATTCGATAATATCTGCATTGGCACCCGGGTAAGATGTACGCACATTTACAATTGGTGGATCAATTGCCGGATAATCGCGTACACCCAAAAATTTATACCCGATAAGGCCAAATACTATTATAACAATATTCAGCACTATGGCCAATACGGGCCTTCTTAAACTCAGTTCAGATATATTCATCTTATTCCTGGTTCATTTTGATTATTTCGAGCTTGCCTTCCGGTTTGATCGACAGTAGTCCGGTGGTGATGATAGTATCCCCAACATTCAGGCCGGAAGTGATTTGTACACTGGTAGAATCGCGTACCCCGGTAGTAACGGTTTCAAAAGATGCATTACCACCCCTGTAAACAATAACCTTTTTAAAACGGGCCTGTGGTATCACTGCCTGTGAGGGAACCATCAGCGCACTTTTATCTTCACCGAAATCAAGTAATACTTTTGCAAATGCACCTGGGATGAGTTTGGGATCTTTTCCCAAAATGACCGCGCGAATGCGAAGACTCCTGGTATCTTCTGTTACAGCTTCCTCTGTTGCGATAACCCTGGCCAGGATATTTTTGTTCAATCCTTCCATAGTAAACGCCACATTTTTTCCGGCACTGATCTTACTGCTGTATTTTTCCGGTACTGTGAATTCAAGCTTGAGCTGGTTTTCCTGACGGATTGTAGTAATAAGGGTGGCAGGAGTTATATATGCACCCATGCTCACACTGCGAAGACCTAAACGACCACTGAAAGGAGCACGAATTTCCGTTTTTGCAATTGACGTGCGAATTAATTCTATATCGGCTTTAACATTGCTTACCTGCAAAATACTCAGATCATATTCCTGCTTGCTTATACCATCGATCTTTAAAAGTGCCTCAAGCCGCTCTGCTGTTTTTTCATAAATATCAAGTTGAACTTTAAGTTTTTGCAATTGCGCCTGCAGGTCACCGTCATATAGTTTTACCAGCAGAGTGCCTTTGCCAACATTCTGTCCCTCGCGGATATTGAGTTGTGTGATGCGGCCACTTACTTCCGGACGAAGTTCAGTTGCCTCATAGGGAAGAATATTTCCAGGAACTTCTATCTTTTCACTAACCGATGATGGCTTTACTAAATAGGCTTCAACCCGCGTGGGTTGTGCAGTTCGCTGAGGGCCACCGGAAACAGGGGCCTTAATTTTTTTTTCATCCTTCGATTTACAGGAAGCCATACTGATGATTCCGAACAGAATAAGCGCTATTATAGGCGTGGATCGTACAAATGCCATTGTCTGTGTTTCTTGATTAAGGTTGGAACAATGGTAAAATTAACAGATTTAACGCTGTGAAAGTTTAGCCCTGAAGGCTTTAATCAAATTAAATGCGAAAGGTTTATTACAGTATATGAGTGGCATTTGGACTTTATGAAAGGCAATCCTGGCATCCTAATGGAGTCAGGAGATAACTTTAAGGGTTCTTTTCACCTGGTGTGCCTTTCTGACCAGGTCATGTTTATCATTTCCCAGTATGGTCACATGGCCCATTTTTCTTCCCGGCCGGGTTTCTTTTTTTCCATATAGATGAATATAAACACCATCCATCGCCATCACCTCTTCTAAGCCTTCATATACAACGGGACCACTATGATCTTTTTCCCCGATCAGATTAACGAGCGAAGATGGCATCAGTGCTGCTGTTGGGCCCAGCGGGTAATCGAGTAATAACCTCCACATCATTTCATACTGAGATGTGAAATGTGCTTCAATAGTATGATGTCCGCTGTTGTGAACGCGTGGTGCGGTTTCATTCACAAGAACTTCGCCATTCCTGTCTACAAAAAGTTCTACTGCAAAGAGTCCGGGCGAATCCAGTGATTTGGCTAGTTTGTGGGCAATAGCTTCAATTCGCCATATCTGCTGTTCTTTAAGATCTGCAGGTGCCAGTTGCAGGTCGAGTAAATTCAGGTAAGGATCAAATACCATCTCAACAGGCGGGTATAGCGCGCTTTCTCCTTTCTTATTAATTGCTACAAGGATAGCGATCTCCTTCTCGATATCCACTTTTTTCTCTAATATACTGGGAGCATCAAAACCAAGTGGAAGTTCATCGGGTTTATGCAATAGCTGAACTCCTTTTCCATCATAACCACCTTCGCCAAGTTTTTGGGCTGCGGGAAGAAACGCAATATGTTGTTCCAGTTCCAACTGGTTTTGGACTGTTACAAAATTTGCAGTCGGGATTCCATTTGCCTGGTAAAATTCTTTCTGACGGATCTTGTTTTTTATGATCCTCAAAGCCGATGGTCGGGGTATTACTGTTACGCCTTCCGCTTCCAGTTTCTCGAGGGCATCAACGTTAACCGATTCAATTTCTATGGTGATGGCATCCAGTTGTTTACCGAATTCATATACATCATTAAAATTACGGATATCGCCAAGTGTAAAATGATGGCAGAGATGTGCAGCCGGGCAGGCAGCATCATTTTCCATCACCCAGGTTTCCACCGGAAAATTTGCAGCTTCCTGTAATAACATCCGACCCAATTGCCCCCCGCCGAGGATACCGACTTTTTTCATGCGCCAAAAATAAGGAATGGTTCGGCTTTGATGCTACTCTATTATTATACAAACATTCGTTAGTTTTGAGTTATGGTTCCCGATTATCCCCATAAATTATTCCCTGATCTCCGCCAGCATTATTGCCTGCTGATGGAATCCCTGGCAATGGAAAGAGGCAAGGGCGAGTAATTTACTTACCACTCGCCTTGATCTGATCGAAATTGTAAACCATCCTCAAATATTTTTCCATGTCCGTTCTCACCAAATTACAGCAACACGCTGCTACTGATTTTCTGCCTTTGCAGGGAACTGATTACGTTGAATTCTATGTGGGCAATGCAAAGCAGGCTGCCCATTTCTATAAAACAGCCTTTGGCTTCCAGAGCCTTGCTTATGCAGGCCCTGAAACCGGTATAAGAGAAACAGCCAGTTACGCGGTACGCCAGCATAAACTAACTTTTGTATTCACTACTCCCTTGCGGGCCAACAACGCCATCGCCGATCATATTTATAAGCATGGTGATGGAGTTAAAGTTCTTGCCCTGATGGTAGATGATGCAAAAAAGGCATGGGAAGAAACCACCGGCCGTGGGGCTATTTCTTATCAGGAGCCGCGCAGGATGAAAGATGATTCGGGGGAAGTTGTAACCAGTGGAATTCATACTTATGGCGATACCGTGCACTTGTTTGTGGAGCGGAAGAATTATTCAGGAACTTTTCTTCCTGGTTACATGCCGTGGAAGTCAGACTATAATCCTGCCGAAACCGGTCTCTTGTATGTTGATCATTGCGTGGGTAATGTTGGATGGAACCAGATGAATAAATGGGTTGATTTTTATGAGAATATCATGGGCTTCCGAAACATACTCAGCTTTGATGATAAAGACATTTCCACAGAATATTCTGCACTGATGAGTAAGGTGATGTCAAACGGAAACGGATATGTTAAATTTCCTATTAACGAACCTGCTGAAGGGAAGAAGAAAAGCCAGGTGGAGGAGTATCTCGATTTTTATGATGGGGAGGGATGCCAGCATGTTGCTCTGGCAACAAATAATATTATTGAAACAGTAACTGCTTTACGCAACAGGGGTGTTGAATTCCTGAAAGTACCAGGTTCCTATTACGATGAAGTGCTCGACAGGGTTGGTAAAATTGATGAAGACCTTCAGCCGTTAAGAGAGCTGGGCATTTTGATCGATCGTGATGAAGAAGGTTACCTGCTCCAGATATTCACTAAGCCTGTGGAGGACAGGCCAACTTTATTCTTTGAAATTATCCAGCGAAAGGGTGCTAAGAGTTTTGGAAAGGGCAATTTCAAGGCCTTATTTGAGGCCATTGAGCGCGAACAGGAAATGAGAGGAAACTTGTAACAAATGGTTATTATTGTAATCCCCCTCTTCGAAGGGGGATTTTTATGCCAGTTTTACCGATTCTTTGTGTTATTTTAGTGCCATCCAGACTGTACTATGAAAAGAATCTTCCTCCTTATTGGTTTGCTTACAGCTGTTATTGCCGGCATGTCACAAATGGCTTACCAGCCCGGCTTTGCTGAATCACAGCGCAACTTTCCCCGCGTGAATGATATTCTCCGTAAAAAAGAGGATACACTTGCCAAACAATTCAGGGAAAAGGGACTGCAGTGGCCTGCCAAATATATCTATCTCCGATCCTTTAAATATGACAGTCAGCTCGAAGTTTGGGTTAAAGGTGAAGCGGGTAAACCATTCCAGCATTTTAAAACTTATAAGGTCTGCGCTATGGCAGGAACCCTTGGTCCTAAAAGAATGGAAGGCGATTTCCAGGTTCCAGAAGGCTTTTATCATATCAATGAATTTAATCCCCGCAGCGAATTTCATCTTTCATTGGGTTTGAATTATCCGAATGCTTCCGATCGTTACCTGAGTGATGCCATCCAGCCGGGTGGTGATATCTATATTCATGGTAGTTGTGTAACTACAGGTTGCATACCAATTATGGATGCTCAGATCGAAGAACTTTATGTTCTTGCCACGCATGCAAAAAGCCAGGGCCAGGATTTTATTCCTGTTCATATATTTCCTGTCAGGTTCAATGTGAAACGTAGTACCGAATACCTTAACCGGTATGTACGCGATTTTTCTGATTATACCCCTCTGGCAACCAGCCTGAAAGAGGTATTTTATTATTTCGAAAAGTATAAGAAGATTCCGGTCATTTTGGTTAACAATAAAGGCGAATACGTGACAGATGAAGAAGTGAAAAAATCTTTACCAATAGGAGAGCGGAATGTTATAATAACACCCGTTGTGAAAAAAGTCCGAAAGAAAGTTCCTTTTAACGAGAATGAAATTCCTAATACTGTTCATAAGCTTCCTGAGTATCCTGGTGGGTCTGATGCTTTCCGAGATTACCTGAAAAAACTGAATAACGATCTTGTTCCTTTCTTAAATGAAGAGGAGCATAGTGCCTATGTACTTGTTGAATTTATTGTAGACCAGAAAGGTAAAGTACTAAATCCCCGCATCCTTAAAGGCGGTAATGATTTGTTGAATGAGAACCTCCTTGACGCATTGGAAATGATGCCCGATTGGAAACCTGCCATAAGGGAAGGTAAGGATGTACCGATGAAGTTAAAACAAACGATCGTTGTAGAAGCCAAGTCTGCCACTTCAGTAGTGAGTGCGCTATCTCATTAACACCTGAACTGTTTCAGGGGTCTGCTGCTGCAAAACTATTTTATGGTTTTCTGTTAGTTTTTCAAGAAGCGTGGGTTCGTAATGGCGTATGGTTAGGAGCTTCAATCCTTTTTCTACAGTAACATCAAATATTTCGGAAGCCTGGTGTGCGAGTTGCTGAATTTTTTCTGGCCTGTCATCCATCGAACAGGTAAAACTGATTGCGCCATTCTGCGTAATGGTCGGTTTTAGTGCCAGTTCTTCGAAGAGATGATACAGGATGCCCACCGGTTTTTCACCCACAAAAGAAAAATCCTTTGAACTGAGCTGAATCATTACCTGGTTTTCTTTTATTACGATGATCGGCGGAAGTTTTTTTACAACACCTTCGTGTATTACTGTTCCGGGTAGCAATGGATCGAGAAAACTTTTTACATACAATGGAATACCCTTGTTTTGAAGTGGTTTGATTGTCTTGGGATGTATGACCTGGGCACCATAATATGCCATCTCTATCACCTCTACATAATTCAGTTCAGGAATAAGCCGGGCTTCGGGAAATTGTTTAGGATCTGCATTCATCACACCTACTACATCTTTCCATATTGTGAGGCTTCCAGCCCCCATTATGTTGGCAAAAACAGCCGCTGTATAATCGCTTCCCTCCCGACCAAGAGTAGTACTTTCATTTTCATCGGTAGCTCCTACAAAGCCCTGCGTTATTACAATTTTACTTTTTTGATATAGGGGTGGCAGAAGTTGCTGCACCTGTTGGATTGTGAATGCCCAGTCAATATTAGCATCCCTGAAATTGTCATCGGTTCTGATTATATCACGTACATCGATCCATTTATTGGAAATACCGGATTCATTCAGATAGGCACTTACAATTGCAGTAGAGAGCATTTCGCCAACACATACAATCTGGTCATAATAATAATCATATTCCCTCACGGGTTTATCATGCAGAAGCCATTCTACCTCAGTGAAAAAATTATTCAAAAGTTGTTCACAGCTTAGCCATTCTTTAACCAGGAGGTATTTGGAAATGGTAAGGTGCTGTTGCTTTACCTGGTTGAATAATTGAAGCGCGTCTTCTTTTTTGCCCATGTAAAAATTTTCAGCAACCTTTTCCAGCGCGTTGGTAGTTTTTCCCATCGCGGATATAACGATGAGCAATTCATCATTTGCTTCCTGTTTAAGAATTTCTGCTACCTGCTTTATTCGCTCTACATTACTTACGCTGGCCCCTCCGAACTTAAAAACACGCATATGTTTAAGATTACTGATTAAACATTGATCAGTTAAGGTTATTAGGGATAACCGTCAACTTATCTATGATGATTGCGAAATTGGGGCCTAATCTTCAATCTGCAAGCTACAATCTGCTTTTTTTTGTTTCTTTGCGCACCTAACGATTGCACATATGAGTATTGTAAACAGGCAAGTCCTGACCCTTGATGAATTCACCATTCAGCAACTTCGCAATTTCCCAAAAGCCACCGGTGAACTTAGCAGCCTTTTGCGCGATATTGGCCTTGCCGCCAAGAGGATTAATGTGGAAGTGAATAAAGCCGGACTTGTTGATATTCTCGGCGATTATGGCAGTGTTAATGTGCAGGGAGAAGAAGTAAAGAAGCTGGATATTTTTGCTAATAATCAAATGATGGGGGTACTTCGTCACGGTATAAGCTGCGCGGGTATTGGTAGTGAAGAAATGGATGATATAGTGATCTTTGATGATGAGGTAAGTAATCAGAGTAAATACGTCGTTCTTTTTGATCCATTGGATGGAAGTGGAAATATTGATGTGAACGTATCGATCGGAACTATATTTTCTGTTTATCGCAGAACAAGTGAGTTGGGAAAACCCTGTACCAAAGAAGATTTCCTTCAACCCGGTATAAAACAAGTAGCGGCGGGATATGTTATTTATGGCAGCAGCACCATGCTTGTATATGCCACGCGCAGAGGTGTTAATGGCTTTACACTCGATCCATCCATTGGCGAGTTCTGCCTGAGTCACCCCAATATGATATGCCCTGAGTTCGGCAAGATTTATTCCGTTAATCATGGTAATTTTTTCCTCTACAGTGAAGGTGTAAGGAAATATATTACATTATGCCAGCAGAAGAATAAGGATAACGGCGGGCCTTACACGCAACGTTATATAGGTAGTATGGTCAGCGATGTTCATCGTAACCTGATAAAGGGTGGTATTTTTATGTACCCGGGAATGTCTGATAAACCAAAAGGCAAGTTGAGGCTCCTGTACGAATGCAATCCCTTTGCCTTTATAATTGAAGTTGCCGGCGGGAAGGCAACCAATGGCGAAATGCGGGTATTGGATATTGAACCGTCAGATCTTCATCAGCGATCTCCTTTTTTTGTAGGCAGTAAGGGAATGATGGAGGAACTGGAAGCTTGCTTATAGTTCATTATGGTACAATACTTGCTGACGCATAGTAAATTAGTATCCTATGCCGTATTATAGAATTGTTACCGGATTTATACTTATACTGTTTCTATGGTCGTGCAAGCCTTCGCGTACTACCACAACCCGTACTACCACTAAAACAGAAACTACAGCACCTGCCAGGGTTTCCCTTTCCTCCATTGAAGCGGGTATACTGGCTGAGGTGAATCGACATCGTAAAACTAAAGGTCTACAACCCTTGAAAACGAATAGTATCGTTGAAACAGAGGCTTCACTGCACAGCCAGCGTATGGCAAGTAAACAGGTGGCTTTTGGTCACAGTGGCTTTGAAACCAGGGTTGCCCGGATCGGTAAAAGGCTTGGTGGGGTTAGTAATTCCGCAGAAAATGTTGCCTTCGGAAGATATTCTGCCCGTGAAGTGGTTCAAACATGGTTAAAAAGCACTCCGCATCGCCGGAATATCGAAGGAAGGTTCAATCTCACAGGTATAGGTGTTTCAAAGGACGCCAAAGGAACTGTTTATTATACTCAACTATTTGCATTGAAAAATTAAGTACAATCATTCCTCATTAAAGCATACAGGTTTTGGAATAACGTAGATTTGCTTTTTCATTCTTATTTTATGCATACAAGTGAAGACCTGCGCTATCCTATTGGCAAATATGAGGAGCAGCCATATTCAGAAAGGCAATTACATGATTGGCTTAACGATATACGGTATCTGCCACAATTATTAGAGCATGCGGTATTAAACCTGGATGAGAACCAACTTCATACTCCATATCGGGATGGTGGCTGGACGGTTCAGCAGGTTGTTCATCATGTGGCCGACAGTCATATGAATGCTTTGATACGCTTTAAACTTTCCCTGACAGAACAGAACCCTGTTATCAAGCCTTATGATGAGGCGGCATGGGCAAAACTTGATGATGTATCTGATCTGCCGATTAATATTTCCCTTACATTACTTCACGCTTTGCATGCACGTTGGTTTAGTTGTATCAGAAAGCTTGATGAGAGCACATATAATAGCAGAACTGTCTTTCATCCTGAACACAAAAAGGAATTTACCCTGTGGAATCTATTGGGTATGTATGCATGGCATGGTAAGCACCACGTGGCACATATTACCAGATTGAGGGAAAGGGAAGGATGGAAATAAAATAATTATTCATGTTCTGGAAAACGCTTTCGTCAGACTATATTTCAAATCATATCTATTTTACTGCAAGGAGAGATAAATGTCAACGCGATGATGGAACCATCGTAGATCCCTATTTTGTGGTAGAACTGCCTACATCGGCAACTGCACTAGCTTTAACTACCGATAACAGGGTGATCATGGTTAAACAATACAGGCATCCTATCGGGGAAGTAATCCTCGAAACACCAGGTGGGTTTATTGATCCTGGAGAAGATTTCGCTATTGGAATGAACCGTGAATTGCTAGAAGAGACTGGATATTCTTTTCAATCTATTGAGCCTCTTGGCAGGGTTGCTGCCAATCCAGGGGTCCTTAATAACTATACTGAACTGTTTCTTGCAAGGGGAGGAGTGAAGCAGCAGGACCAAATGCTTGATCACAATGAAGAGATTGAAGTTGTGGAGATAAGTATTGATGATTTAAAAGAAATGCTTTTGCGGGGTGATATTAAGCAATCGCTTCATGTTAACTGTATTTTCTATGCACTTCTGAAAATGGGGCAGATTACTTTCAACAATCAGGGGATCACTTCACCAACAACATAAACTGATCCACTTACCAGTATGAGGTCCTTAGGTGATGCAGCATTTTTGGCTGCTTTTAATGCCAGGTTTACTTCGTTGTATATTTTACCCTTGAGTGAAAAAATATCTGCCATTTCCTGCAGCCTGTCTGCTGGCATTGCTCTTGGGATCTGCGCCTGGGTGAAATAATAGATTGCATTCTTTGGAAGCATAGTAAGAACTTTTGTTACATCCTTGTCTTTAACCATACCTATAACAATATGCAGCCTTGTAAAACTTGTGAGTTCCAGTTGATTCAGAATCACTTTGATGCCATCTACATTGTGTGCCACGTCAAGGATAATAGTGGGGTCATCCGCGATTTTCTCCCAACGCCCATGAAGCCCTGTTAGTTTCCTGGTATTAGCGAGGCCATTATGGATTGCTTTCTCCTCAATATGCCATCCTTCCTGCTGAAGGAAACGGATGGACTGAAGTACCGTTCTTATATTTTTTGTCTGGTAAAAGCCACTAAGTTCAGGATAATAATGTTGCGCATCGTCGTGCCCCCTTTCCTTAACAGTGATGGATAGCCGGTGGTCCTCATATTGCCAGTTCACGACCTCCTGCAATTTTTCAGCATAAAATAAGGGTGAATTTTTCTCCTTTGCTGTTTCTTCAAATATCTCCTTGGTTTCAGGAATAACTTCTCCAATGATGACAGGAATAGATTCTTTGATAATACCTGCTTTTTCCACAGCAATTTTTTCAAGCGTATCACCCAGAATATTCATATGGTCGTAACCAATATTAGTGATCACCGATAATATTGGTCTGATAATATTGGTGCTGTCTAAACGTCCACCCAGTCCAACCTCTATTACGGCAATATCAATTTCAGATGAAGCAAACCAATCAAAGGCCATGGCTACAGAGATCTCAAAGAAGGAAGGCTCAATAACGGGAATAAAGGGCCTCATTTTTTCTGTAAATGATATAACAGTTGATTCCGGAATCATCTCCCCGTTAATACGGATTCTTTCGCGGAAATCTTTGAGATGGGGGGAGGTATAGAGTCCGGTCTTATAACCTGCTTCCTGAAGAATGGCGGCGATCATATGGCTGGTTGATCCTTTCCCATTAGTTCCTGCAATATGAATGGATTTGAATTGCGTATGGGGATTGCCGTTAGCGGACTCAAGTTCAATAATATTGTGAAGGTCTTTTTTGTAAGCACCTGCTCCCTGTTTGCTGAACATAGGGAGTCGTGTAAAAAGGTAATCGATAGTTTGGGCGTAATTCATCCCTGTAAAACTAATTCATCATCAAATGCAAATGGCGATTTCTTTGATACAGTGAACAGGCTAATTTTTTAACCTGAAATTGAAGATTATGGTGCCGATCTGTTCATCCCCACCCGCATTGAATTTCAATTGCATTGCTTTACGTACAGCAATGGCCTTCATATTGCTATTTGATGTGGTTGAACCACGAGGCTGATAAACAGCAGAAATTACTTTTCCTGCTGCATCCACCCGAATATCAACAGCAACTTTTGCATTCTGATTAAAGTCATCTTCAAAGGAAGGGAAACTTGTAATACGACGACCCGATAATCCCCTGGAAATGGATACTCCGGATTTACCTGTACCTCCATTTCCTTCGTAATTGGTTGAGTTAGGATCACCACCTGGTTTTCCCTGATCTCCAGACCCGCCAGCTATACCCTGGTTGCCGCCTTTCTTATATGTGTCGGCCTCATTACCACCAGTACCTGTTCCAGATACACCTTTAAATACTGCTTTCGGTTTGGGTGGGGCGGGCACTGGATTAGAAACGGGCGTTTTTGCAGCCGGCCTTGGTTTGACGGCTACTTCTTTTTCAGGAATCTTGGTTGCCTTAGGATTTGCAACTGCTGGTGGTTTCACGGTTGGTGCCTCTTCATCACTGTCGTCAGTTTCAATATCACGCGCATCATCTGCAGCAGTAGTATTTGCAGGAGGAGAATAGTTAGGTTGTTCAGCTGGAGCCGGACTTTCTGGAGACATAGGCTGGTCATCTCCTAATCCTTCATCGCTATTCCCCAGGTTCACTTCAATTCCATCTTCAATGGGAGGCGGTGGAATTGTTGGAAGAGAGAATTTGATGAAGAATAATATCAACATCAGCAGCAGCATCACGCCGGCTGTATAGCCTCCTGCCTTCAGATTTTTCTGTACTTCAAATTCAGCGGTCATAGTGATCGGGTTAGCATAGTAAATGTACAATTCTTTGCCGTACAAGTACAAATAACAGGCTTAGTTGCGAGAATTGCGGCTAATATTTGTTAAAAATCATCGTCCTTTTTTAAGGGATAAATTGGCGATCAGCAATCCCCCTACAACTAACAATCCACTTGTGATATGAATCATCGTGATTTTCTCATTCAATATCCACAAAGCCTCAAGACTGCTGAAAATTGGTATCAGGTTGCCAAACAGGGCGGTGCGCGCAGCTCCAAGCCTTACGATCGCAGCATTCCAACATAAAAATGCGATAACTGAAGTGCCAAGTCCAAGATAGAGCACTACACTGATAAGATGTCCATTCCACTCTATCGGAGCACTATAAGCGGATTCGTACAACCAGGCAGGTAATAACATAAGGGTGCCAAAAGTAAAAATGGTGAAGAGAAAATTCTGCGCACTTATTCCGGCAGGTTTCTTCCGAACCAGAATATTATAAATGGCAAAAGCAAGAGCACCCAATAATACCCACGCATCACCTTTTCCGAACTCCAATGCAATTAAACGTTGTAAACTCCCTGCCGATAAAAGATATAATATACCGGTAATGCATAAGGCAAGTCCGGAAAATCGCAATAAGGTCACTTTTTCTTTCAGAAAAATCCTTGCAAGAATTATGGCTATAACCGGGGAGGAGGTGGTTCCTATGAGCGCAAGATTTATAGCTGGGGAATAGTGACCTGCAATATAAACTAATGTGTTGAAGAGCGAAACTCCCGTTAATGCAGACCAGAAAAAATAGAAGAAATTACGCCTTACGATCGGCCATTCAACAGCTATTTGTTTCCATGCAAGAGGCAGAATTAATAAGGAAGCCGCCAGCCATCTGAAGAACGCAAGTGCTATTGGTGGGATATTATGTATGATGCCGCGTGCAACAATAAAATTACCACTCCAGATAACGGTTGCAAGCACGGCAAGCGCTGCACCGGTAAGCAGAAGTCTGCGTGGGCTTTTTTCCGATTCCAATTTTGTCATGCAAGGGCTTAATGGGCAAAATCCAGTTCGAATCTACCCCTGATCCTTTCCATAGGCGGATTGTAGTAGCCGAATTTCAGGTTTGGAAATTCCTCGCTTATTAGTTCCATCAGCTGTTTAACACCCAGGCATTCACCAGTATCTGTGGCGCCGATTTTACCAAGGTACCAGTCTGGATCAATATTGAAATTCCGCCATTGGATCATGCAGAGGTCGGTATCAATGATTAGCTCCCTTAGCGCCTCATATTCTGCAACACTATCCGTCATGCCTGGAAAAACAAAATAATTAATACTGGTCCATCCCCCAAAGCTCCTGACCACTTTCAGGCTTTCAACAATATCATCGAAATCATAATTATTTGGTCGGTAATAAGGCATATATACCTCTCTCCGCGCAGAATTTGTGCTTACCCGAATACTGTTCAATCCCGCTTCACATAAGGCCTTTACAGCATCAGGTTTTGATCCGTTGGTATTTATATTAATACTTCCTTTGTCTGTATGTTTTCTGATCTCAATTATGGCATCTCTCATGGTCTCCCAAACCAATAGTGGTTCGCCTTCACAGCCCTGGCCAAAACTGATAAGAGGGAAAGGTGCTGATTCAAGGTGGGGGACAGTATATTCCACTATTTCTTCAGGGGTTGGCCTAAAGGTCAGGCGGTCCTGGGTTGATACAATAGGCTCTTCATCAGGCTGTAAAGATATACATCCAACACAATTGGCATTACATGCCGGAGAAGCTGGTACGGGGCATTCCCATCTTCCCATAAAATAGTTCCGAGCGGCGGGACAGTTATATGTATTACAGCAATTTTCTGCAAGATGCTTAACCAGGCGATTATGAGGGTATGCCTTCAACATTTGCGATACCCCCGTTTCGATTTTTTTATCATTAAATCCCCCACATTCCTGTCTTATATCAGATTCGATGCGGATGGCAGGTACAAAGAATTTTCCTTCCACCCAACCTGCAGCGGTATAACAAAATAAGGGAAGGATTGGTGCATCAGGCATAGTTTCATATGCGGCAATGAATAATCCTGTATGTGCAGGAGGAATAAATGCTGCCACTGCCCATCCTTTTTCACAGAGGCGCATTTCGCCTGTAATAACATCAATACCTATACCTCTTCTTCCCGGAAGTTCATATAAATTGCCACCCTCAGGTAATTCAATCCAATCTTCCTCAGGAACGGGATAAACATCCCAACCGCTTCTTCCGGTAGCATATAGTGTATTGTCTTCAAAAATATTTCCTTTACCATCAGAGTAAAGGAGATAAGGGGCATGTGCTAGCATTTGGTAAAGTTAGTGAAATGGAGGGATGGAGAGATGGAGGGATGGAGCGATCATACTAATTTATGAATCCTTTCCCGGCAATAGTTGTTAAATTCCTCTTCGCTGCAATCATCTTCTCCTTCCTCCTCGTCAGCAGTTTCGCGTTGAATGAGTTTATTGTTTTTAAAATCTAACGTAAGGAGATTGTCACGCAACATGATATTTGTAAAATCCTCCCAATCATATTGCTTTCTTGGGATGCTGTTGAAAACAATCCTGTCATCGTTGAAACCGATCTCCAGATTTTTCTTTGCCTGTCTTTCTACAAGCGCCATAACTAGAAATAGGGCGCTGAGCCATGGAAAATAAGGCATGCTCGCCCAGGTAAGGGCAGTAACAAACAGGGCATAACTGTATGTTACAGATTTCCCCGATTTTTTAAGGCGAAAAATATTAATGCCAACCAATAGCGCGATTACAATAGCTCCGATTAATTGCATCATTCGTTTATCATCAGAACTGAGATATTGGAGAAGGAATAGTAATACAGAAGCTGAACTTAATAATATACTGAACCTGTCTACCAGCCTTCGGCTGGTATTTTCAAGGGTTACTACATATTTATAAATCATGCTCAGAGATTATTAGCAACAAACATGTTGCAAAGTTTGTACAGCACCCGGGCGCCTACATTGGCATCCCAGTCATTGTTGCCTACACCAACTTCATTAAGATCAAACCCAACGATCTGCCTGCCACTTTCCACCACTTTTTTGAAAAGATAAAACACCTGTGAAACTTCAAATCCACCGGCAACAGGGGTTCCGGTATTGGGACACAATTTTGGATCTAGTCCATCTATATCAAAACTCAGGTAAACTTTTTGAGGCAGGCCAGCAACAATTTCATCCGATATTTTTTTCCAGGTTTCACCTTCATACATGCGTTCCCTAATCTGCTTATCGAAATAGGTTATAATCCGGCCTTTGCTTGCGCTTATATAATCTATTTCTTCATCACAATAATCACGTACCCCAACCTGAACCAGCTTTTCAATTCCCGGCATTTCTTCAAGAACGTTAAACATTATGCTGGCATGCGAATAACGGAAATCCTCATAGGCCTTTCTAAGGTCGCAATGAGCATCTATCTGCAGTATGCCAAAAGAGCCATGTTTTTCTGTTAGTGCTTTGATATAACCGAAAGGTGTACTGTGGTCACCACCCAGCAAGGCGACAAGTTTGCCTTTATCAAGGAGTTCTTTTGTTTGCGCATGTACCCAGTTGATCATGAAATTACTTCCTTCATTGATCTCCTTAAGGGAGCGGCACATGAAATTATTTCTTTCAACTTCCTCACCATTTGAAATATAATCAATGTACAATTCGGCCTCTTTGCGGAGGTAATCACTTTTTAACAAAATCTTTTTATCTACCTCTCGCATATAAAAACCATTGCGCCATATATCGTGGTAGTCGGCATCATAGAGGTCAACCTGAAGACTTGCTTTGGAGATATTATCTGCGGCTCTTGCTGTTCCTGCATTATAGCTCACTGTCACTTCCCACGGAACGGGAAGTATTACCAGGCGCGCATCTTCCTCAGAAGTTGGGAGTCCAAAAAGGTTATGATTGGGGTTGCCTAGGCTATTTGCATCGAACTGGGAGAGGTCCATATCTGTATATTAAAAACGGCCGCAAGTTAGGACAGCTGCAGGTAGATGCAAAATTAAAAGTTAGGGTTGTATGGTATAAACAAATCAATACCCAATGTCAATTTGGACTAACTTTGCGGCGGAACACTGCGCAATATGAAAAAGACACACATTATTATCTTGATTTTCATTGCAATAGCTATTGCGGTGCTTATCAGCTTTATGGGCGATCTCACAACTTATGATACGGTTGCCTCTGCACGTGAAAAAGAGGGAAAATTTGTACACCTCATTGCAAAACTGGACAAAACCAAGCCCGTAGAGTACGATGCCATTAAAAACCCGAATTACATGCGGTTTACCGCCATTGATACGCTGGGCAACTCAACCCCTGTGATCTATCACAATGCTAAGCCCACAGATTTTGAGAAAAGTGAGCGTCTCGTATTGAAAGGAAGTATGAAAGATGGCCAGTTTGAAGCCGATGAGATGCTCATGAAATGCCCTTCCAAGTATAAGGAAGATGTTGAAGTAAATAAGAAAAATCTGAGTTCAAATTAATTTGATTCTCCCATGAATTATATCGGTGAAAACCTGTTGCCCGGGCAACTGGGGCATTTCTTTGTAGTACTGGCATTGGTGTCGTCGTTAGTTGCTACCATATCCTATTTCAAATCCGCAAACTCAATTGACCCCGCCGATGAACTTCGGTGGAGAAAGCTTGCCAGGATAGCATTTGGCATCGATTTCCTTTCTGTATTCACTGTTTTCGGAATACTTTATTATATCATTTCATCGCACAGCTTCGAGTATTTTTATGCATGGAACCATAGTAATCTTTCCCTCAATACACAATACCTCCTTGCATGTATTTGGGAGGGACAGGAGGGTAGTTTTATGCTATGGACCCTCTGGCATGCAGTATTAGGTGCGCTTTTAATTTTCAGGGGTACAAAATGGGAAGCGCCGGTAATGGCTGTGATCTCATTTATGCAGCTATGCCTGGCAACCTTTATCCTGGGGGTTTATGTAGGAGACACTTCCATAGGAAGCAATCCTTTTCTACTGGTAAGGGAAAAATTTGCAGACGCTCCTGTATTTGCTCGAGCCGATTATCTGAGCCTTGCACAAATGCAGGATGGACAGGGCCTTAACCAACTCCTTCAGAATTATTGGATGGTAATACACCCACCCGTATTGTTTCTTGGATTTGCAGCTTCAATTGTTCCCTTTGCTTTTGCGGTAGCGGGACTATGGAAAAATGATTATACATGGACTAAGCCAGCACTTCCATGGAGTCTTTTTGCAGCTGGGATTCTTGGATTGGGTATAATGATGGGGGCCGCATGGGCCTATGAATCTCTAACATTTGGTGGTTATTGGGCATGGGATCCTGTGGAAAATGCTTCATTGGTACCATGGCTGGTACTTGTTGCGGGAATTCACACCCAGGTTATATATAATGCTACCGGGCATTCCCTTCGGGCTACCAAGGTGTTCTTTATTCTTGGCTTCTGCATGGTACTGTATTCAACTTTTTTAACCAGAAGCGGGGTTTTAGGCGATAGTTCAGTACACGCATTTACAGGGCTTGGCATGGACGCCCAGTTGTTGATATTTTTATTGATATTTCTGATTCCCGCCTTTGTTCTATTCTTCAAAAGATTTAAAGAGATCCCCCATATAGTAAAAGAAGAGGAAACATCTTCAAGGGAATTCTGGATGTTTATTGGTGCTCTAGTCTTATTTCTTAGTGCAGCAATTATTACCTGGCAAACTTCTTTCAATCCTATCTATAATAAAATTACCGGTCAGTCTACAGCTGCCCCTGAAGATATTGAATTCTCCTACAACAAGATCCAGGTTTTTGTTGCAATTGTAATTGCCTTACTAACAGCAATCACCCAATACCTAAAATACAAAAAAACAGCTCCCCAATTGTGGGTAAAAAAGATATTAGTTCCTACTTCCATCGCAGCCGCCATTACACTTATTTTTTTCCTGGTGAGCGGACTTGAATATGATAAAAAAGGAATTGGTTTCCAGGCAGCGTTATATCTGGCATTCTTTGCCAGCGTGTATTCAGTTGTTGCTAATGCCAGCTATATATGGATCGGTTTGAATGGCAGGTTAAAAGCAGCCGGTGCATCAGTGGCACATGTGGGATTTGGGCTTAGCCTCGTTGGTATTCTGATCTCATCATCCAACAAGCAGGTGCTATCATATAATACTACAGGTATAAACCTCAAATTTGATGAGAGGTCTAAAGAAAAATCTCTCGAAAACCTTACTCTCATAAAAGGTGTTGCCACAGATATGGGAAAATACTGGGCAACCTTTGTGAATAGTGATAGCACAAACTCTACGGGAAATATCAGCTATTATAAGGTTGATATGATGAAGAAAGACAGTACAGAATCATTTTCATTATATCCTAACCTGATACGAAATACAAAAGGGCAGGAAGGATTCTCAAATAATCCGGATGCGCGTCATTATTGGAACAAGGATATTTTTAGTTATATCACCTATGCAGATGATATGGATAAACGTGAGGATACTGCGCAATTCAAAAGTTACACGGTCAATGTAAAGGATACAGTTTATTATTCAAATGGATTCTTTATTCTTGATAAGGTTGTACCAAACCCTTCTAACAAAAAATACCAGTTTAAGCCCACTGATACGGCATTGATGGCTGCTATTACAGTTTATTCAAAAGAAGGAACCCGTTTTACAGCCCAACCGGTATTTTATGTAGAGGGGAATCAGGCCAGGTATATACTTGATACTGTTTATGCACAGAATATTGCTTTGGGTTTTAGCAAGGTGATGGCAGATCAGAAAATAGAGCTACAGGTTAAAGAGAGCAATCGAATGGTGCCATTTGTTGCGCTCAAGGTTTATGAATTCCCCCAAATAAATATTTTATGGTTGGGCATTATTCTCATGACAATTGGATTTGGTATAAGTGTAGTTTACCGAAGCCGGCAGGGAAGGCTGAAGGCTGTGAATAAAATTTAGCAAACCACTAACAGCTATTCGGGTGACCAGATTGTCTTATGAGGCATTAAGATAGTAGTTGTTCAATTCATGCGTAGGAATCTATTTTTAAAAGGGCGGTTGCTTGCTTTGATGGTGATGTTGCTGATAGTTATCGGTGCGCTTGGGCAATCTCCCCAACCATCACCTTCTCATCCTGCTCCACTACCAGCATTGAAACCGAAACCAGGACCACTACCTTTCAATCCACGTTGGGGCCCTAATGATACAATCATAGTACCAATTTATGTTTTAGCTGGTGATACGCTTCCCTCCGGCTTAATGGAATATGTATTTGTGGATGCTCCCATGCCACCGGCCATGAGGAAAAGATATTCGAAGTGGACCCGTCTCAGAAATGCTGTGTATGTTACTTACCCCTACGCCAAAAGAGCCGGAATCATTATTAATGATATTAATGGTCAGACGGCAAATATGTCTGGCGGACAAAGAAAAAAATACCTGGAGAGCAGGGAAAAAGAATTAAAAAAAGAATTTACGGAACCTCTTACCAAATTATCAGTATACCAGGGGAGAGTGCTGATGAAGTTAATCAACAGGCAAACTGGTAATAACTGTTATGAGTTGATTAAAGAATACAGGGGAGGATTTTCTGCTCGATTCTGGCAGACAGTAGCCTTCTTTTTCGGCAGCAGCCTCAAACAACCCTATAATGCGGTGACGGAGGACAAAGAGATCGAATTGATCGTTCGCGAAGTAGAGCAATTATACAGGTGATCCGCCGGCATTAGCAGCGAATCACCTGATAATTTTTATAATTATTTTCCAGCCTTTAATTCATCCTGCAATGCTTCAAGTTCGCTCCATTTGGCAGCTGCTGCAAGTTTTGCTTGTTTTGGCCAGCTGCTTGGATTATGCACTTTGAATTTATTACCCGCTGCATCTAATATACCTCTTAATTTTTTGGGAGTTGCCTTTGAAAGATCTGTAAAGGTCACAATTGCGTCTGCAATAAGCAGTTCCGCGATTTTCTTACCAATTCCTTCGATTTTAGTGAGATCATCAACAGCGGGCTTCTCTACTTTCTTTTTAGCAGTAGCAACCTTCTTTTCCGTCGCAGCTTTCTTTGCGGGCGCTTTCTTTACTGGCTTTTGTACTGACTCATTAATGGCCACCTGCTGTTCAGCTTCAACAACTTCAGGAACAGTAATCACACAATTATCTACCGCCAATCCTGCTTTATGAACATAGTTTTCTGCAAACCAGTCATTCACCCAACGACCATCATTGAGAAGAAATCTATACTCATATGTTTTACCGGCTTCCAATGCCACTGTGGCTTTAAGGGTGCCATCTTTTTGTACTTTTAATCCAATACCTTCATTCACATCCCAGTTATTGAAATCACCTAAAAGGAGAGCTTCAGTTGCTTCTCCGAGTGCCTCAGAAGGCAGAATAAATGTCACTTTCTTTTCCATAAACATGTATTTTAACTAATTGCTTGCCTGCACTTAATACAGCGCCGCAAATATAGTAACCCTAAGCCAGTATTATGTTTTTCCACATATTGTGGAAAACAATAAAGTAAATTAGCAGTATTTTTTAGAACCTATATTAATCGGATTCTTAATATTTTAGAAAAGTATTACATCCATTAATTCTTTTCATGCGAACTATTCCCTCATCACTTATTTTAAGTCTGATCTTACTTCAATCATGCAGTGAGATTGTAAATAATGCAGCTGATTATACCGGTTGGACGGCCTATGCAGGTACCCCTGATGGTATGCGATATTCTTCTAATGATCAGATAAATGTAGCCAATGTAAAGGCACTTCAATTAGCATGGACTTATGGTACAAACGATCACGATTCTGCAAATCGTTCCCAAAACCAGTGCAATCCTATTGTAATTGATAATATTCTTTATGGCATCTCTCCTAAACTGAAGCTTTTTGCTATAAATGCTTCAACAGGACAGGAGAAATGGATATTTGATCCAGCCAATGAAGACAGTAACTCCAACCATGATCCCTACGCATTTTACAAGGTTAGCAGAGGCCTGGTTTATTGGGAGGGGAATAATGTATCTGAAAGACGCATCCTTTATAGTGCAGGGGCTCGAACTTATGCTATCAATATTGCTGATGGAAAACCTATTAGAAGTTTTGGGGAAAATGGTTTTATAGATCTCACTAAAGATTTAGACAGGGAAATTGGGAGTTATAACCCTTTTATAGTAAACACAACACCGGGGGTTGTTTTCAGGGATATATTAATTATCGGTTCCCGTGTATCAGAATCTGCCGACGGTGCACCAGGTCATATTCGTGGTTATGATATCCGAACGGGCAAACGTAAATGGATATTTCATACTATTCCGCATCCGGGTGAAACCGGATATGAAAGCTGGCCCGATAAAGATGCCTGGAAAAAGCTGGGCGGCGCAAATAGCTGGGCAGGAATGTCACTTGATGAAATACGTGGGATTGTATATATCCCTACAGGTTCAATAGCCGGGGACTTTTATGGTGGATTCCGAAAAGGCAGCAACCTCTTTGCAAATTCATTGGTTGCTCTTGATGCCGCCACGGGCAAATATCTCTGGCATTTTCAGACAGTGCATCATGACCTTTGGGATCGGGACCTGCCGGCCAATCCTAACCTGTTGACTGTTACCCACGGAGGTAAAAAAATTGATGCTGTAGCCCAGATTACCAAGCACGGGTATATATTCCTGTTTGACCGTGAAAATGGTAAGCCACTATTTCAAATACAAGAAAAACCTGTCCCAACATTTGCTCTACCGGGCGAAGAAGTATGGCCAACACAACCTGTCCCTTTATTGCCTGAACCATTTGCCCGACAAAAATTTGCTGAAGAAGATATATCGGACCTTGACCCTCAAACATATCCGGAATTGTTGTCAGCCTATAGAAAGATAAAATATAGTACCATGTTCACTCCTCCTTCTAAAGAAGGGTCCTGGATTTTCCCCGGATTTGATGGGGGTGGAGAATGGGGTGGCGCTGCTGTGGATCCTGAATCCGCTACTATTTATGTTCATAGCAGCGAACTGCCCTGGTCATTAACGATGATTGATGTTCCTCCTACCGGTAATGCGCATATGAAAATTGATGCTGGTAAAGCAGTTTACAATAAATATTGTATTTCCTGCCATGGCCCAGACCTTAAAGGGAATGGACCTTCCTATCCTTCCCTGGTAGATATTGCAAAGCGGTTAAAGAAAGATGATCTGAGAAAAACCATTGATAATGGTAAAAATATGATGCCCTCCTTCAAACATCTCACAGAACAGGAAAAAAATGCGGTTCTGAAGTATTTTAATCCAAATGCTGAAAATGGCTCGCTTAAAGGCGAAACAAATCAGGTTTCAAAAGAACCCGTATCCCAATCTATATTGGATGAAGTGCCATACACGATGACAGGGTACAATCGGTTCCTTGATAGGAACGGTTATCCTGGCATAAAACCACCATGGGGAACCCTAAATGCTGTTGACCTGAATACGGGGAAATTAATCTGGAAAGTGCCGGTGGGTGAATATCCGGAACTCTCCAGGAAAGGAATACCAGTTACAGGAACTGAAGGCTATGGAGGACCACTGGTCACAAAAGGAGGACTTGTTTTTATTGCTGCATCACGCGATTCCCAATTCAGAGCTTTCGACAAATATTCAGGTAAATTATTGTGGGAGGTGGCATTACCTGTACCAGGTTATGCAACACCTGCCACATATATGGTAGATGGAGTTCAGTATGTTGTGATAGCCTGTGGTGGAGGAAAAATTGGAAGTCCATCAGGTGATAAGTATCTGGCATTTTCCCTCCCCACAAGTAAATGATTATACTGGTTCAACCAAAGAAAATGGAAATTCTGGTTTTTAAGTATATTCAATGCCCAATTAAACAACAACGTTATGAACCGAAAACTACGCATGGGCATGATCGGAGGTGGAAGCGACGCCTTCATAGGTGCTATTCACCGTCATGCTGCCAATCTTGATGGAAAGATCGAGTTGGTTTGCGGTGCACTCAGCATCAACAAAGAAATTGCTATATCCAGTGGTCGTTCCCTGTTCCTTGCAGAGGATAGAATATATTCTACTTATGAAGAAATGCTAGAGAAAGAAGCTGCGCTTCCCGCCGATAAGCGAATGGATTTTGTAACAATAGTTACCCCAAACTTTGCGCATTTTGCACCGGCTATGAAGGCGCTGGATAAAGGTTTCAATGTTGTCATTGAAAAGCCGATAACCCTATCACTTGAAGAGGCGTTGGAACTTGACAAAAAAGTAAAGGAAACGGGATTGATTCTTTGTCTTACGCATACCTATACTGGTTATCCTATGGTGAAAGAAGCCAAGTCAATAATTGCTGAAGGTAAACTGGGGAAAATTAGAAAAGTTTATGTAGAATATCGCCAGGGATGGTTGAGCCGGTTATCTGAGCGCGAAGGCAATGCCGGTGCTGCCTGGAGAACGGATGCCAAGAAATCGGGCAAAAGTGGTGTGATGGGTGATATTGGCACCCACGCTTTTAATCTTACTGAATATATTACCGGATTGCAGGTAAGTGAACTTTGTGCGAACCTGAATGTGGTGGTTGATGGTCGCGCCTTGGATGATGATGGCGCTGTATTACTTCGATTCAGTAATGGCGCAAGTGGTGTGCTCATGGCAACCCAGGTAGCTGCAGGGGAAGAAAATAATCTGGTAATAAGAATTTATGGTGAAAATGGTGGATTGGAATGGCACCAACATGAACCTAATAGTCTTTTGCTAAAATGGTATGATAAACCCATGGAAACATTAAGGGCAGGTTCTGCCTACCTGAGTGACCTTGCAAAACATAATTGCCGAACTCCAGGTGGGCACCCCGAAGGTTACCTGGAAGCATTTGCCAATTTGTATAAGAACTTTACGCTTGCACTCTCGGCCAGGCTCAATAATACAACTGCAAAAGATATAGTGGAATTTCCATCCGTTGCAGAAGGTATACGTGGTATGGCATTTATCGAAAATGTTGTCAGAAGCAATGACAGCAATGAGAAATGGGTAAGTTATACCATCTAAATATCAGGATGATCGCATCTTTGTGACAATACCCGTCGTGGAAAAACCTTCCACGATGGGGTTGATCACAACCCGTCCACCATTCTCCATTACTTCCTTGTGGCCAACAACTTCTTCAACGCGGTAGTCACCTCCTTTTACAAGGGTATGGGGTAGTATTGTTGTTATGAGATCAAAGGGAGTATCTTCTTCAAAAATAATTACTGCATCCACCATTATCAGTGATGCAACAAGAACAGCACGGGAATCCTGATCATTGATTGGTCGTTCTGGACCCTTATTGAGCCTTTTAACAGAAGCATCAGAATTTACTCCAACTATCAGAATATCGCCTTCCTGTGCAGCCTGGGAGAGAGAATAAATATGACCCCGATGCAAAATATCAAACACCCCATTTGTGAAAACGATCCTTTTACCAAGGAATTTCCAAATGTTCACAGCCTTCAATAAATCCGGAAGCCTGAAAATCTTGGTTGGTATAACGGCAGCATTCATCATATATTTTGATTGTCGGATGGCGAAATCGGTAACATATCTTGTCCGGCCCTTAGTTTACGCTTGCCAGCATTTATGGCTGGTAATAATAATAAGGAAAGGCCTCCGGATAAGAGTATGAGGAAAGTTTGAGCAAGCCAAAGCAACCAGCCAAATGCTTTACCAATATTTTCCCCTAATCCATAAAGTACCATGGTTTCCTGCACCAGAATAGGATAAGCGCCAATACCTCCCTGTGTAACGATCATGCCTACACTACCCAGAGACAATACTGAGAAGGAGGGGAGCCAACCATATACACTGGTTGGGTCCATCGCATAAAAGCCGATGCGGATACTTGCCAGGTACAGAAACCAAATAAGAAAAGTATGGAAGAAAAATCCAGCTTTATTTTTAACATATCGCACACTGGTAACGCCTTCCCATATCCCTTTGACAACAACCCTGATTTTTTTAATAAACCCGATATGAGAATATTTCCAGAGAGCATACCAAAAACCGGTTCCAATAATTAGTAATATGGATAGAATCATCAGGATGCGGGTATAGTTTATTTCGCCAGTACCTCCGGTGAGAAGGTCATTAACCATATCGCCGGCAAAATTTCCAATCACATCTATCTGCGAAAAAATAGTGATAAAAAAAACTATTACAAGGCAGATAAGATCGAAGGCCCTTTCTGCAACAATGGTTCCAATGAGTTTATCAGCAGGTACCTTTTCATAGCGTGCAAGTATTGTACATTTAAGTACTTCACCAAGCCGAGGAACGGCCAGGTTTGCTAGGTATCCCACAAGTACTGCAAAATAGGTATTAAGGTTTGAGGGTTTATACCCCATGGGTTCCATCAATATCTTCCAGCGGATGGCCCTGCTGTAATGACTTAGCAATAAGGCGAGTGAAACTGGAACTAGTAGCCAGTAATTAGTCTCCGCAAGGGCTGTCTTAATTTCATTCCAATCGGCCGGACTTATCTTACCAATGCTCCACCAAACCAGAAAGATCCCCAGCCCAAGGAATATTGCATATTGAAGAAGGCTGCTGATCTTTTTATTCATATGAAAGATTTGGTCCTATAAAGATAACAGCAAGGTATTACCCCGCCATTATAATAAGTTCCCCTCTTTTGGAAATACTATCCAAGGTTGGAAGGCTTTGGCTTTCTCAAAATCCATGCGGGCATACGAAATAATGATAACAATATCGCCAACTGAACCCTGCCTTGCAGCCGGTCCATTCAGGCAACAAACCCCTGAACCCCTTTTGCCCTTTATTAGATAGGTCTCAATCCTCGAACCTGTATTTACATTCACAACCTGTATCTTTTCATGTTCAATCATATTTGCTGCTTCCATAATGTCTTCATCAAGAGTAAGGCTTCCCACATAATGCAGGTTCGCTTCTGTTATGGTACAGCGATGAACTTTCGATTTTAAAACTTCAATATCCATTTAAGAGGAGTTGATTTATTTACGCTCCGCAAGTTAATATTTTCCCGGAATGAATTTAAGGGATTAACATATTATCGATCAGCCTCACGTTGTTGAGAAATGCTGCAACAAGCGCAACAAGTGGTCTTTTGCCATCCCACTCTTCCAATACTTCCAGATTGTCGGCCGCGGCGATCGCCACATAATCAACTTTGAAACCATTATTGTTAAGTGAATCAGTTGCGGCCATTGAAATAGGAAGGAGAGGGCCTGCATTTACTGTCTTCTTTATTCTTCCCAACACTTCGGCTATATGCACAGCCTTCTTTCTTTCCAGTTCATTCAACCGCATATTACGGCTACTCATGGCAAGTCCATCGGCCTCACGCAATGTTTCACATGTATGAAGCCTGGTTTTACTAGCTATTATCTGAAGAAGTTTCTTGACTACCATGCATTGCTGAAAATCTTTCTGACCCATAAAAAGATCATCTGCAGGTATAATTTCAAGCAGGCGATTCATCACCTGGCACACGCCCTGGAAATGACCAGGACGGTATTTGCCTTCAAAAATGGTCTCCAGGTATCCAAGGTCGTAGTTTGGTAGCTGATCAATGCCATCGGAGTATATATCTGTCACTTCGGGGAGAAAAAGATAGTCCATCCCGGCTTTTTCCAGGATCTCAATGTCTTTTTCTAAGGTTATGGGGTATTTTTCAAAGTCTTTTGGATCATTGAACTGGGTAGGGTTAACAAATATGCTGCAAACTGTAATATCATTATAATGTTTTGCAGCGGCCATCAAGGAAAGATGGCCGTCATGAAGGGCTCCCATCGTGGGAACAAAACCGATTGTCCGTTTCTGCAGTGCTAATGCTCTCAGTTCCTTAAATATGGCGGTCGCCCTTTTGATCAGGATCATAAATGAAGGTTTTTAACATCTGGGGTTGCCCTAATTCCGGTTTTTCAGCTAAAAAAATATACCTTTGCAAACTATTTGACTGAAAAATCAGTGCTGTTTTCACCAATCGTAACCGATCAAATGTCAACAAAGAAAAGAATTTTATTCATTGCCAACGAAATGTCGCCTTACCTGGAGCTGACAGAGTTTTCTGAGATCGTGAACAGGCTGGCCATCAAATCCAATGACAATGGTTTTGAAGTGCGTTGCATTATGCCCCGGTTCGGTACCATAAATGAACGCCGTCACCGTTTGCATGAAGTGGTGCGATTATCTGGTATCAATGTATCCGTAGATAATGATGACTTCCCTCTGCAGATAAAGGTGGCATCACTTCCAAACGCCCGTCTCCAGGTTTATTTCCTGGATAATGAAGACCTTTTCAAACGAAAATTTGTTTTCCATGATGAAAAGGAGGCCTGGTATGATGATAATAGTTTGCGGACAATTTTTTTCTGTAAGGGTGCGCTTGAGACCGTTAAGAAATTCGGATGGCCTCCGGATATCATTCATTGCAGTGGGTGGATGAGCAGCCTTATTCCACTTTTCCTGAAAACCGCTTACAAAAAGGAGCCGGTTTTTGGTCACAGTAAAACCGTTTTCACAATAGGCCAGAATACCTTTAAGGAAAAGCTGGGTCCTGAATTTCTCAAGGCTGCGGCTATCCATGCCAATGTTAAGGAGAAAGACCTTGAACCATTCAAAGAAGGTACTAATGCTGCTTTGTTTCGTGGTGGTGCTACCTATGCTGATGCAATCAGTTTCGGTGCAGAAAAAGTTGACAAGAAACTTGCGGATGAATTTTCAAAAGTGAAAGGCAAGAAGATTCTCGCATACAATGCTGAGTCTGATTTAACAGACTATTTACAACTGTATACCGACCTTGCCAAGTAGTGTTTTTTGGCCATCCAAAATTTTAGACTAATTAACCGGTTTTTTGTGAAGAAACTCCTGTACAGCCTTTCCTTATTAATTGCTATCGTTTTTTATATTTCTTCATGCACCAAAATCAGAACTACTGATCTGGGTGGAGATCTTATTCCCGCAGTGGACAATGTAAACGTATTTGATACCACGCTCGAAGTCATTACTGAACTTTATCAACTACCCGACAGCACCCGAGTAACCAGAACATCGGATCATGCACTAGGAATTCTAAACGACCCTGCCTTTGGTAAAACTACCGGTGAGATGTATTTCAAATTGCAACCGCAGTTATTTGGTAGTTATCCATTCGGTAAATCGCGTGATAGTCTTATTGGTCTCGACTCGGTCGTGCTTTCATTAAAGTACAAATCATTGTATGGTGACAGCAATTCGATACAATCGATCCGTGTTTTTGAAATAGATCAGTCTGCAGCATTCAAGGACTCATTGCAGGGCTATATCATTAATTCAGCCCCCTTTCTAACGGCTGACCTATTGGCCTCTAAGGAGAATCTTTTATTCAATACACTAAACGATAGTTTAACGTATATAAGAATAAAAGACACTATAACTACAAGCAGTGAATTAAGGATAAAGCTTCCCAATGACTTCGGGATGCGGCTTATGAGTTATGATACCACTACTTACAAAACCGATTCGGCTTTCAATACAAAATTCAAAGGATTTGCGGTAAAGGCAGATGAAGGATCTTCCATCAAAAGAGCCCTGGCTTATTTCAATCTGGCGGATGGCAATACAAGGCTCAGCTTCTATTACCGTACAACAAAGAATGCGCTAGCTGATACTGCTGTTACTGATTTCATCCTTAGAGGATCAGGAAATGCTAATCTGGTTCAGCGTGATCCTACCGGAACAGAATATGGAAATGCATTGGTCAATGGTACCGGTAACCAGGAAAAGTTATTCCTGCAGACTTCACCCGGATCCTATGCCCTCGTCAAGATACCCGGACTGAATGCCCTCTCAAACAGGCTGATATTTAAGGCAACCCTCATTACTGAAAAACTTGAGAGTCCTGAAGATAATTTCTTTAAAGTACCCAATCTCCTTTTCCTGGATGCAGTTGATAGTGCTAATAATAAATTCCTAACTGTACCTAACTCATTTGAGCCCCAGGATAATTCAGCCTTTGGATATAATCCGGCCCTTTTTGGAGGATTCCTTACCAACAATCGATATGAGTTTGATCTCAGCCGATATGTTCAGGGTATAGTTACCAGAAAGGAAAAATCTTATGCCCTCAGGATGTATGCACCCTATATAACCCGGCCAACACTTGCCGGTACCGCTGATATCACCCGTTTTATTGCCTTGAATGGCCCTATTGCCGCGGGAAGAGTAGTGGTTAGCGGCGGTGCTCATCAAGCGAAGAAAATGCGACTCTATATTGTTTACTCCAAATTATAAGCTGCTGGCTTATATTTGCCCCGAATTTTTAAATCTATCATTAATGCCTTACTTGTTTACATCAGAAAGTGTTTCTGAAGGACATCCCGATAAAGTGGCTGACCAAATTTCCGATGCACTTATAGATAACTTCCTAGCATTTGACCCCCAATCAAAAGTTGCCTGTGAAACTTTGGTAACTACCGGACAAGTAGTATTGGCTGGTGAGGTTAAATCAAAAGCTTACCTCGATGTGCAGGAAATTGCCCGCGGTGTAATCCGCAAGATCGGATACACGAAAAGTGAATATATGTTCGAGGCAAATTCATGCGGTGTATTCTCTGCCATTCATGAACAGAGCTCAGATATCAACCAGGGCGTTGACAGAAAAAAGAAGGAAGAGCAGGGTGCCGGCGACCAGGGTATGATGTTCGGGTATGCCACCAATGAGACCGAAGATTATATGCCCCTCGCACTTGACCTTGCACACAAACTATTGCAGGAACTTGCTGCCCTGAGAAAGGAAAATAAGCATATTAAATATCTCCGTCCTGATGCGAAAAGCCAGGTTACACTTGAGTATGACGATAATAACAACCCTGTAAGAATAGATGCTATTGTCATTTCTACTCAGCACGATGATTTTGATTCAGAGGCGAAGATGCTGGCAAAGATCAAAAAGGATATTATTGAAATCCTGATTCCAAGGATCAAGACCAAATATAAAAAGTACGCGAAGTTGTTCAATGATAAGATCAAGTATCATATTAACCCTACCGGCAAATTTGTTATTGGAGGTCCACATGGAGATACGGGACTGACCGGTCGTAAAATAATTGTAGATACATATGGGGGCAAAGGTGCTCATGGGGGTGGTGCATTTAGTGGAAAAGATCCCTCCAAGGTAGATCGCTCTGCAGCTTACGCAACACGACATATTGCGAAAAATCTGGTTGCAGCTGGTGTTTGTGATGAAGTACTGGTTCAAGTCTCTTATGCAATTGGAGTGGCACAACCAATGGGTATTTATGTGAATACTTATGGCACTGCAAAAGTAGATATGACTGATGGGGAAATAGCACGCAAAGTTGAAGGTCTGTTTGATATGCGGCCTTATTTCATTGAGCAACGCCTCAAACTTCGCACACCTATTTACAGTGAAACTGCTGCCTACGGACATATGGGAAGAAAGCCTGAACTAGTAACTAAGACCTTCCGCTCTCCTGATGGAAAGGAAATTACAAAAAAGGTAGAACTATTTACATGGGAGAAACTGGATTATGTTCCTAAGGTTAAAAAGGCCTTTGGATTGAAATAAGTAAAAAGCTGCCCTCGGGGCAGCTTTTACAATTCTTATATTTTTGCACAATGAGAACCTTCCGACAACAGCAACACAGACCTAAAAAAAATACCCTTATCATTGGACGTGATAAGGTGATTGCTGCCATGAAGGAAGGAAAGCAACTGGAGCGTATTTACCTCTCACAAACTATTCATGGTCCTGAGATCGAAGAAGTGAGGGCACTTGCTGCTGAAAATCAGGTTCCGGTCAATAAAGTTCCGGTTGAAAAACTAAATGGATTTAATATAAGTAACCATGGTGGTTGCGTAGGAGTAATTGCCAAAGTACAATACCAGGACCTTCAGGATACCCTTTCTTTCATCATTGAAAGCGGAGATATACCCTTGTTGTTGATGCTTGATGGAATTACCGATGTGCGGAATATTGGTGCTATAGCTCGCACAGCTTACTGTTGCGGCGTTCATGCAATCATCATCCCCGACAAAGGAATTGGCGCCCTTAATGAAGACGCCATCCTGACTTCTGCCGGTGCTCTTGAACAGATCGCCGTCTGCCGTGTGAACAGCCTGATGAAGGCAGTTGATACACTGCACCTGAATGGAATAAAAGTTTTTGCCAGCGAAATGACAGCAGAAACCAGCATATACAATTGTGATTTCAGGGAGCCTGCGGCCATCATCATGGGTGGTGAAGAAAAAGGAATCTATCCCGCACTCATGAAAACCTCTGATATTAGTTTTCGTATACCTATGACAGGTAATTTTGAATCGCTGAATGTTTCTGTTGCTACAGGAATGATCCTTTATGAGATCATGAAACAACGATCCTTATAATATTCCAAATCCAAGGCTGATATAATAGACCGCACCAATTGCTGGATTACCAAAACCACTCCGGTAGTAATGATTGGTAATATTAGTGCCTCCCAGTTTGATCAATGACTTAAGTGCCGGGAACTTATAGGAGATCTGCGCATCAATAGTACTGAAAGCATTTACAGGTCCACTAGCCATTTCACCCTCCCAGAAGAAAGCGTCCTGCCAGTGAAGGGTTAAACCAAATCCGATTTTTTTGGCTTTGCCAACTCCCGTATTAATATAGCCTGCATTGAGCCGGTAATTTGGCGTATTGAAATAGGGAATAAAACCTTCTGCAACATCCCCAATTTCGTCTGAGTAAGCATTCAAAGACAAACTATTTGCTTCATTGAGTTTGTACTGCATTCCAAGTCCAAATCCATAAACTTTTACTTTATCCTGACCATTGGTAACAATGGAATAAGTTAAACCTTTTGATGGCTGATAAAGGGTGGTTCTGCCAAGAAAGTCTTTGTATTGTCCCCAGTATGCATAGGCATCGAACATGAATACATCATTCCATAAGGCTTTATAACCAATTTCAAAAGATTGATTACTTTCTGGTTTCAATTCAGTGAAAACATATGGTTTAGGTTTCGGCACTCCACCTACAAGCTCATGAACAGGATGCTTAGACACTTCCATATAATCCTGTATCCATGGCAGACCACCCAAAAGAGTATAGCCACCTACATTAAGTCTTATGTATTTTCCTTGCGTTGATGCGAAGCGATATGCAGTCTGGTATGAGAAACGAATATTATTATTCTTTGCCACCCTGATTAAAGCAGTGAATCTCGGGGTGAACCTGGGTTTGAAGTCATCGTTCTTATCCCATCTCCCGGAAGCAGAGAGATTAAGCCGTTTGTTCAGCATGTCTTTAGATATCTGGGCATATGCACCAATTTCCTGGATGGTTATGGGGCCCGCAGTATCAATAAACAAGGTGCCATCGGAGTCAAGAATGTATTTTTTCCAATTGCCTCCTACAATCACATCCACGAATTTTACCAGATGCGTAAAGTTATATTGCAATTCGGTCATCCATAACTGTGATTTTTCTTTAAATAATCCTCCAGCTGGTATTGGTGTTTTTCTAATAGCATCAAATGCCTGAACGAATTGTGCGCTTCCAGGTGATGCAAGGTCACGGTCGGCAAAAGCCCTTGCTGCCTGGTGCGCCTCTCTATCCCCAAGATTATTTGCCCTTGCCTGCAGGTATGCCCCTGTATATTGTGGATACCAGCTTTGCATTGGATTGGCTGGATCATAGCTGGGTTTAAGCGCTTCATTAAGATACTGGCCAGTAATATTTGCTGTATATGCTTCCCCGGCATCCTCCTGGGTGGTGAAACTTCGGATAAACCAGTTACGGTGCTTCAATTCAAATTTGTATTGGCTGATCATGATCTCTTTTAAGGCATATCGGTTATTACTTGTATAAACGGTGTTGCCCTTTGACCAGTTTCCCAATACGATGGCCTCTAATGCAGGTGTAATACGATAATGGAGCGCACCTGACATGCGTGTGTTTTTAGCTTGTGGATCTATAAGGCTTTTCTCCTCAAACCCTGTACGCGAAACCATCACAGCCTCTGGTGGCAGAACACCCCCAGGGTTGAGTGCCGCAAGAAAAGGACGAATATCAACGGAGGTCTCATCACCATAAATATTAACGCCATTGTAGTTTGGGTCTGAATTACGGTCACCTGATTTTACCCGTCCCGTAGCACCCACACCTTCATAGTTTGTGCGATCAACAGCAAGCCAGTCTTCTCCTTTAATGAACTGTCCTCCAATCTTAAAGGCAAACCTATCATTAAATGCTTTGGCAATTCGGAAACTATAATCTGAAATAAGGGAAATCTTTTCACGTTGTTTTTTATCAACTTGCATCACTCCGCTACGGGCCTGAAAACTTATGCCCTGGTGGGCAAATGGATCCTTGCTGGTGATCAGGATGGTCCCATTCATACCTCCTGGACCAAAGAGTGCAGATGAAGCGCCGGGCAGGATCTCAACATTGTCAACATCAAGGTCAGTTGGCCCGGTAAAACTTCCCACAAAAAAATTAAGGGCCGGCGCCTGATTGTCCATGCCATCAACAATTTGGTTTACTCTGGGGCTGCCACTGTAGTTAAATCCACGGGTGCTTATAGTTTTAAACGTTAGACTGGAGGTCGTGATATCAACGCCCTTCTGAAATGCTGCGATATCATAATAGGAGAAAGCTGGTGATTGAACGATCTGTGCACTGCCATAACGTTCTATGGATACCGGTGATTCCAGTATACGTGTAGGCTGCCGGGTAGCTGAAATAATTACCTCATGCCCCATTGAGTGTTGTGGTACCATTTCTATGCGCAGCGGTACAGTATCAATAGCCTCAAGTGAGATGCTGTCATATCCGATCGAACTTAGAATAAGGGAAACCGGGAAGCCGGAAACTGGTAATCGGAATTCGCCCCTGTTATTGGTATAGGTGCCTGTGGTTGTCCCTTTTATCAGTACTGTAACATTGGAAAGAGCCTCATTGCCGTATTGATTGAACACTTTGCCCCTAACATACTGGGTCCAGCCCTTTAAGGCTGCAGGCAATGTTAAACACAGTGCCAGCAACACTTTTAGTAGATTCTTTTTCATAATTTAAGGTTTAATGGTAATAGGTAATGGCTCATTTTGTCATGGCCAATTCCGCGAGCCGATTATAATTTGAATGGAATTTTTCTTTTTTGCCTTCAATAAGAAAGGTCTTCTTTGTAAGGGTACCAATTAGTGTTCCTGCTACGGCGCCGAGAACACCATACACAATTGCCCCGCCCGCAGCTTTTTCTTCGGCTGTCATGGCAAAAATCCAATCTTGATCAGGATTATCATCCCCAGATGCAAACCCAAATACCGTCCCAAAAATGGCTCCTGCTCCAAGGCCAATAAGGGCCCCTTTGCCTACTCTTCCTTTTCTTTTGAACTTCATGGATTGGACCTGTTCCGGACTAAGCACATAATTTTCGCTTAAAGAGGTGGAAAAGGGCTGAATGTAGATGGAATCAGTAGTTACCCGCGAAAGATAACCCTCCACGAGCTTGCCATTGGTTTCAATTACGGTCGACTTGTAGATACGTATTTTCCTTGCTCTGGAGGAACTGTCTTGCTTTTGGGCGAATCCGGTAAACATTATGAAGATCGCCAGTATGGTTGTTATTGTCATTTTCATATACCAAAACTAAATGGAGTGAGTAGCGGTATAAAATGGGATTATCATAGCGTTAAAACAAGAATTGCATAATTCGGTAAATGCCCGGGTTTTTCATTGCAGTCGGAAATTGATTATTGCAATAAAAGGAGGTATATTTAATAGAAGTTGGTAGAATTTACTAATGTGAAATTGTGATTTGGCAGAAATTCCCAAAATCTGGTTATGGAAAACGGCAATGTTCAGGTAGCGTTCTTTCAGCATCTTAAATCTCAATTGCCTACGCATGTATCGTTGGTGGAAGAGATTGCAGATTTGCTGGATATTAGTACTGATAGTGCTTATAGAAGACTGCGTGGGGAGAAACCGATAAGTTTTGAAGAACTCCAGAAACTTTGTTTTAAGTACAAGATTTCATTGGATCAGCTTTTTCACCTTCAGTCTGACACCTTAATCTTCTCCGGTCGGAATGTAGGTCAGCCGGATTTTAACTTTCATCAATACCTCAATGGGGTTGTTAGTAATCTGCAATACATGAATACGTTTGAGAAAAAGGAAATCTTTCATCTCAATAAGGATGTTCCAATTTTTCATTTTTTTTATTACCCCCGGCTGGCAGCATTTAAGCTTTATTTCTGGCGGCGTTCTATTGCGCAGGATGAAGAACTTCTGAGTCATAAGTTCAGCTTTGATCTTATTGATGATGAATTATTGAAACTGGGTGAAAAGATGGCCGATGCATATGCCCAACTTCCCTGTACCGAAATATGGAATATTGAAAATATTTCAGCCAGTCTTATGCAGATTAATTACTATAAGGATTCTAACCTCTTTCAATCTAACAGTGATATTCATGATGTTTATCAGGATCTTGAAAAATGTATCGACCATATTGAATACCAGGCTGAATTAGGTTACAAAACGAGTCCTGATGGTAAGGTACATTACCGACATATCCCATACAGGATTTATGTTAATGAATTTATACTTGGTGACAATACCATACAGGTAAAACTCAATGATACGCTGGTTACTTATCTCACGCATTCTGTATTCAATTACCTGAATACCCGCGACCAACAATTCAATGAAAGCATCTCGAAACATTTTCACAATATCATCCGTAAATCAACACTGATAAGCGATTCGGGAGAAAAAGACCGCCGCCGTTTCTTTACTGCTATACGAACAAGAATTAATGAAAGAAAAGCTGCAATTTCGTAGCGACTAAATGATCGCTTTACATGTTTGATTCCTTACAGTTGGTTGAATGCCCCCGGGATGCTATCCAGGGTTGGCATTCCCCGGTTTCCACAGAACAAAAAGTTCGTTATATCAATGCGCTTTTAAAGGTAGGATTTCAAACTATAGACTTCGGAAGTTTTGTATCCCCAAAAGCGATTCCCCAGATGGCGGACACAAAGGAGGTTCTTGCTGCACTGGATCTTAGTGTTACAAAATCTTCACTTCTCGCAATTATCGCTAATAAAAGAGGTGCTGAGGAAGCAGTGTCGTATGATTCAATCCGTTACCTTGGGTTTCCACTTTCAGTTTCAGAAACATTTCAGCAACGAAATACAAATAGCTCTATTGATTCATCTCTGAAGATAGTGGAAGAGATCCAGGACCTTTGCCTGCATCGCAAAAAAGGACTGGTGGTTTATCTTTCCATGGGATTTGGTAATCCCTATGGAGATCCATGGTCAGCCGATATTGTATTTGAAAAGGCATCATTGCTGGCCAATATGGGAATTGATACAATATCTCTGGCTGATACTGTGGGTGTGGCCACTGCCACCCAGGTTTTTGATCTGACTTCCCAACTTATTAGGGAAATGATTGGAGTAAGAATTGGTGTACATCTTCATGCGACCCCAATTAAATGGCTTGAAAAAGTTGAAGCAGCATTTAAAGCAGGTTGTCGCCGGTTTGATGGTGCCTTGAAAGGTATTGGAGGCTGCCCAATGGCAGGAAATGCGTTGGTTGGAAATATTGATACAACTAACCTCATTTGGTATCTCGAAAAGGAAAAACTTAACACAGGGCTAAATATGCAGGCCCTTGAGGAAGCATCCGAGATTGCTAATGAAATTTTCAATTAACCCATGTGCCATGAAATTTATTGCAGATATAACTATCAAAGGCCCGGAAACACCAATAGAATATAGAGACCCTATCTTCCTGATCGGTTCATGCTTCACTGAACATATTGGCAATAAACTGCAAGATCTTAAATTCAATATAGTTCAGAATCCCCACGGAATTCTCTTTGATCCGATCAGTGTATGTAACAGCCTTAACAGTTATATTGAACGCAGCCATTATAATGATGATCACCTTATACTGTTGAATGAGCTCTGGCAGAGTTGGAGCCATCATTCAAAGTTTTCAGGAACAAATAAAGCTGAAGTGCTGAGGCTTATCAATGAATCTCAGGATCGGGCAAACGCACATCTTAAAACTGCCCGATGGCTGATTATTACCCTTGGTTCCGCCTTTTCTTACAGGCTCGTTGATTCAGAAAGTCCGGTGGCAAATTGTCATCGGGCCCCTTCCCAGTGGTTTCGAAAGCATATGTGCACAATTGATGAAATAGTAACCGCTCTTGATAATACGCTCTACCGCTTATTTCACTTTAATCCTGATCTGAAGATAATTTTTACAATTAGTCCTGTGCGTCATTTACGTGACGGGGTTATCGATAATAACAGGAGTAAGGCAAGGCTACTGGAATCGGTGCATCATCTTGTCAATAAATTCAACAGGCTCTATTATTTCCCGGCCTATGAGCTGGTGATTGACGTGTTGCGTGATTATAGATTCTATGATATTGATCTTGCCCATCCCAATTACCAGGCCACTGAATTTGTTCTTGATGCATTCCGAAAACATTATATTTCAGGGCCTTCACAAGATATCATGGAACAGATACAGCAAATCGTAAATGCAAGGCGCCACAAACCCTTTCAACCTCAAACACAAGCCCACCGGCAATTTCTTCACAATTTTGCAGTAAAAGCACATCAGCTGCAACAAGAGCATCCGTACTTGTTATTGCAGGATGAGATTGAGTTTTTCAAGGCATCATAAGTCTGTTTCTAATTGTTCAAGTAACACTAGTTGATGAAACGCTTTGATGAGGTGGTCTTCTTCGTTTATTGGATCTTCACCCAACTTATTTGATAGATACTTAATTGTATGCTCAAGTGTTTGCCTGTACTCATCAATCAGGTTTACGTAATTTAAATTAGTAAGGTCAGCTGGTTGATGAACATAATGAGATTTTTCACGTAAACATGCAATTATATGTGTGGCTTTTAAGAGGTAGCGAATATTAGCACGAAGAATTGTTTCTTCAAAAAGTTGATAGGTATCATTCAAACTAATCATGAAAATTTATTTATGATTTTAATGAATACGGTCACCCCTGATCTCAAGGGTATGCATTATTTCCACTTCGTGCCGGAGCCATTCATTCCATCGATGTCGGACTTTTTCCCTGTCAATATAATGCTCTGCGAGTTCTATGAATAGCCTGTAATGGCCCGCTTCGCTTTCCATAAAACGGCGATAAAATTTTCTAAGGTACTCATCACCCAGCCCTTCGCTTAACCTCTTAAATCGTTCACAACTGCGGGCTTCAATTAGAGCCATAGTTAATAGCCTGTCCAGAAACCGGTCCTCCGGATGTCCGTCTTTTTTTTGAAAAATTAGCAGCTGGTTTACATATTCATCTTTTCTCTGTTTTCCAAGTTTCAATCCCCTTTTATTCAACTCCTGCAGAACAAGCCTGAAATGCCCCCATTCTTCTGACACAATAGGAGCTAGTTCCCTTACCATCAGTTCTCTGTCACTGTATTTCTGAATAAGTGAAATGCAGGTGGTGGCAGCTTTTTGTTCACAATAGGCATGATCGGTTAATACGGCTTCTAATGAAATGGCAGCCAGGTCAACCCATCTGGGATCTGTAGGTAATTGAAGTCCGAGGATATTTTTTACATCGCTATTTTCAGTCATTTCCATTATGAGCCTTAATTTGGCGGTAAATTAAATATTCCGGATGAAAGAAGCATTTCTTGAAAAGAAACTTGAAGAAAGGAAGAATGAGGGTGCTTTGAGAAAACTCTCCCTCCGGAAGGAGATGATGGATTTCTGTTCCAATGATTATCTTGGCCTGGCAGGTATTTCCCGAAATAATGGTTATTATCAATCACAGCAATTATTGCTGGAAGGATTATCGCATGGCAGTACTGGATCCAGGTTGTTATCAGGAAACAGCGTGATGGCAGAAAATATTGAATCTATGATTGCCAGCTTTCATGATGCCCCTGCCGCCCTCTTGTTTAATTCAGGCTATGATGCTAATACAGGTCTTCTCTCAGTTCTTGGAAAAAAAGGTGATTATATACTCTATGACAAGCTTTCTCATGCATCCATTCGTGATGGTATCAGACTGGGGTATGCAACTGCCTGGCCTTTTGAACACAATTCCATAGAGTCACTGATAAGCAAACTTAAAAATGCCCGGCAAGCTCATTTAAATGATGCAGGAGAAGGAGAGATTTTTGTAGTAACGGAATCTGTTTTTTCCATGGATGGAGATATTGCTCCGTTAGTAGAAATGGTGGAAGTGTGTGATCGTTATGGGGCTCACCTGGTTGTTGATGAGGCCCATGCCCTTGGTATAATTGGAGAGAGGGGAGAAGGCTGCTGTCAGAGTTTTGATGTACATGCTAAATGTATGGCCAGAATATATACTTATGGAAAAGCTGCCGGGGCACATGGTGCGGCAATAGTTGGGAGTACGATTCTTAAGGAATACCTGCTAAATTTTGCACGATCGTTTATTTACACTACAGCATTGCCTCCCGTTAGTTTAATTGGTATCCAATATGCTTATGAACGCTTTCCGCAAATGGGGAAAGAAAGAATGCACCTGCATAAACTAATTAGCATCTTTCGTGATGCTGTACTTGTTCATGAAAAACTGGATTCAAATACTGCCATTCAGGGAGTGATAGTACCTGGTAATTATACGGTACGATTGTTGGCAGAGAAAATTCAGGATGCCGGCTTTGATGTCAGGCCCGTCATGTATCCAAGTGTACCGAAGGGGAAGGAGCGTTTAAGGATTGTATTGCACGCTTATAACACTCCGCAGGAACTCGAAATGCTTATCGGACACCTGCAATAACTTATTTCATCATGAATAGAACCAGGAGTATCACAAAAAGCAATCCCAATATAGTTTTGCTGCTTAAAATTTGTTTGGTATAATTTGTTTTCATAATGATGCGTTTATAAATGATGAACAGGGTTTCATAAATATGACATCAAAAACAGCAGGAAGTTTACCCATAAACCTGTTAAATAGAAATTAATATTATTTTTAGCCAAAGCAATAAAGATCAAATGAGATTAATCTTCCTGGCTGGTGCCGCTCTTTTTACCATCGGATTAATATACTTATTGAATGGTAGCCAGGTTTTACCAGCCCCGCTGGGTAAACTGCTGAGCCCGCAGCATGGGGTATGGCAGAATGCCGAGGCAGTTGATGAATCCTTTGATGGTGATATTAGTATTCGTGGATTAAAAGGCAATACAGATGTATATATAGACGAAAGACTTGTACCACACGTTTTTGCGGAACAGGAAGATGATCTCTATTTCGTTCAGGGTTACCTGCATGCAAAATTCAGATTATGGCAAATGGAATTCCAGACCCACGCTGCTGCAGGTAGGCTTAGTGAAATTTTAGGAGAGGGTCCGGATAGCAGAATTCTTCAGTATGATCGAAGCATGAGGCGGCTGGGTATGGTGTATGCCGCGGAACGTTCAATGGAGGAAATGGAAAAATCACCTGCTTCCAAAGCACAATATGAGGCCTACTCTAATGGAGTGAATGCATATATTGATCAGATGACCGAAGCAGAATTGCCTCTTGAATACAAACTCCTTGGGTATTACCCTGAAAAGTGGACACCATTTAAAACAGCATTGTTCCTGAAATACATGAGCTATGATCTTGCAGGAAGGGAAGATGATCTTGAATTCTCCAATGCACGTGATAATTTTTCTAAAGCTGATTTTGAATCAATATTTAATATTCTGTCAGACTCACTTAAACCGGTAGTTCCTAATACAATTGAAAATCCTTATCCAGTAAAACCTGTAGTAGATCTAGCGCCACCTGCAAATGCGGATTCATTGTATTATTCTTTTCGCAATGATAGTCTCACTGCTTCCGATCCCTTTAAACCCGCTCGTGAAAATGGCAGCAATAATTGGGCTGTAGCTGGAAGCAAAACAAAAAGTGGCCGCCCGATCCTGGCAAATGATCCACATCTGGGTCTCAACTTACCTTCCTTATGGTTCGAAATGCAACTAACTACTCCGGAATTTAGTGCCTATGGGGCAAGCTTTCCAGGCTCACCAAATGTGATCATTGGATTCAATGAACATATTGCTTTCGGATTTACAAATGCTGGCCGTGATGTGAAAGATTATTATGAGATACAGTTCCAGGACCAGGGAAATAATGCATATCTGTATAATGGCGAATGGAAACCATCCACCAAACGAGTGGAGATCATTCGCATTAAAGGGCAGTCACTCCTGAGAGACACTGTTGTATACACTCACTTCGGTCCGGTTATGTATGACCATACTTTCAAAGCTTCAGAAAGGGAAGTTCGTAATCTCGCTGTGAGATGGAAAGCACATGACAGCAGTAATGATGGCCTTGCTTTTTATGGTCTTAATCATGCAAAAAATTATGAAGAATATCTTGCTGCTATCAGAAACCTGGGCTGCCCCGGACAGAATTGCATTTTTGCTTCCCGAAGTGGTGATATCGGTATCTGGCAACAGGGTGAATTCCCCGCAAAATGGCGGCGGCAGGGAGATTTTATTATGCCAGGTACAGACAGTAGTTATATGTGGAAGGCAATGATTCCTCAGTCTGAAAACCCCCATATGGTTAATCCCCCCCGGGGATATGTGAGCAGTGCCAACCAGCTTTCTACCGATAGCAGCTATCCTTACTATACAGGAAATGTATTTCCAGTTTACCGTGGATATATAATCAACAGGATGCTTGATAGTGCTTCCCACATTACGCCTGAGGACATGATGAAGATGCAGTGCGATAATTATAATGTGAAGGCTGAATTTGCCAGGGAAATTCTGCTTCGTACTAATACCAATGTACTTGATGAAACAGCACGTAAATATTTTGAAACCTTCAGAAGCTGGGACCTTAGAAATGAGATTGGATCAATGGGTGCAACTGTTTTCGAATTATGGTGGCAGCAATTACAACAGCTAATCTGGAATGACGAATTTACATTGGCCGGCGTTCCATTGCCCTGGCCATCTGAATATGCCCTGGTTGAATCTCTGAAAAATGACAGTGCTTATAAATTCACTGATGATATCAACACTCCTGCAAAAGAGTCGCTTGAGGATATGCTTGCACTTTCTCTGAAAAAAGCAAGCGATTCCCTGTCAAGGCTTGAGCGGGAAGGAAGAGGACAGTGGGAGAAGGCAAAAGATACCCGTATCACACATCTTCTCAAAGTCATCGATCCGCTTAGCCGATTGCATGTGCGTGTAGGTGGGGGAAAAGGAATAATTAATGCAACCAACCGTGATAATGGTCCGAGCTGGCGTATGGTTGTGCACATGACTGATGGTATCGAAGCTTATGGAATTTATCCGGGCGGACAAAGCGGTAATCCGGGCAGTCGTTATTATGATAATTTTATTGATGACTGGGCGGGAGGTAAATACTATGAACTTTGGATGATGAAAAAAGAAGAAAATAAGGATAAAAGAATCCGTTGGACTATGCGTTTTCGAGCAGCCTGACCAATTTTGAAACAACTAACAAGTAAAGATGAAATTCCTGATCTCCCTTCTCCTGACAGCTCTTCTTAGCTTTGCCCTGAGTCTTTTCTTACCCTGGTGGATTATTGCAGTGGCAGCATTTATTGTTGCAGTATTCATTTGCCAACACCCCGGAAAAGCTTTCCTGGCGGCATTTCTATCCCTTTTTCTCTTTTGGACCATCATGGCATGGTCTATAAGTTCCGCTAACGAAGATATCCTGGCTTCTAAAGTATCAATGGTAATACTGAAGCAGGATAATCCATTTCTACTGATTCTTCTTACAGGTTTAATCGGCGCCCTGGTGGGGGGATTAGGTGCTCTTACCGGAAGCCTTGCAAGATGGGCAATGAATAATCAAAGGCAATAAAAGTTATTGGCCTGTAAACTCAAACTGTTTTATTAATTTTGCATCCGTCCAGGAAATTTTGTTCACAAGGTAAGTGTCCTTAAAATTTCAAATAAAGATGCCCGTATTACACAATCGTGTCTCCCAGGAGGAGCTGAAAAAACGTTTAATGGAAGAGTCCGAACCCCGGACCACTATTTCCTTTTACCAATATTTTTTTATTGAGAATCCGCAGGAGTTCCGTGATCAACTCTATAGCCAGCTGAATGCAATGAAAGTATTTGGTCGGATTTATGTTGCTAATGAAGGGATCAATGCGCAGATAAGCGTTCCTTCATCCGGTTTTGACGCGCTTCGCCAATACCTGTACTCCATTCCTGAACTCAATGGTTTGCGTCTGAACATAGCTGTGGATGATGACGGAAAATCATTCTGGGTGCTGAAAATAAAAGTGCGTGATAAGATTGTAGCAGATGGAATTGATGACCCTGCATTTGATATG
Organism: Flavihumibacter sp. ZG627; assembly: GCF_000814325.1. Lineage (GTDB taxonomy): Bacteria > Bacteroidota > Bacteroidia > Chitinophagales > Chitinophagaceae > Flavihumibacter. Next base: position 69,355 of record NZ_JPHF01000006.1, read on the forward strand.
CGTCGTAAAGGCCGTTATGTAGACGCCGTCACATTCAATAATCTCACGGAAGATCCCCAAACCATAGTAATTGATATGAGAAACCACTATGAATATGAAGTGGGTCATTTTGATGGAGCAATAGAAGTACCCAGCGATACATTCAGGGAGCAATTACCAATGGCTGCAGAAATGATGGAGGCGCATAAAGAGCAGAATATCATCATGTATTGCACAGGTGGAATAAGATGTGAAAAGGCAAGTGCCTATCTTTTGCATAAAGGTTTCAAAAATGTATTTCACCTTGAAGGCGGTATAATCAATTATGCAAATAAGGTTAAGGAAGAAGGATTGAAAAATAAATTCAGGGGGAAGAATTTTGTATTTGATAACCGTATGGGAGAGAGAATCAGTGAGGAAGTGCTGGCCCATTGCCACCAATGTGGTGAACTGGCCGATACCCATGTTAATTGTACCAATGAAGCTTGTCACCTGCTCTTCATTCAATGTAGCAAATGTGCCTCAGTTTATGACGGATGTTGCAGCAGAGAATGCCAGGATTTTATAAAGCTGCCGGAAGAAAAACAGAAATTACTGCGTAAAGGCATCATGAAAAACCAGAATGTTTTCAATAAAAGCCGTGCGAGACTCAGGCCGAAGAAGATCTCTTAACAATTTATTGGTGGGGAAAATACCCCTCTTTTCCGGGGAAGATGACCATGGTAAGTGTGGCTGATAGTGGTAAATTTGGGTTGTGCTTCTAAACCTTAATTACCACATCGAAACCTTTTGTTATGAAAAAGAAAATTGCAATTATCGCGACCGCGATACTCCTGCTGGGAGTAACATCAACCAGTGTTGTAAATGCAAACCCCGAATTGCGCAGCACTCCAGCCAGCACTTTTGGAATCCTTGACGATTCCTCAGTTTCCCCAATGACAAGTTTTGCCAATGCCCTGGTATTGTTAGACAAAAATCTCTTCCGGAAATTTGATAAAGCTTTCCCAAGTGCATCTAATGCTAGTTGGTACAGGGAAGGTAAAAAAACTAAATTCTATTTTAACCAGAGTAATAGAATCATCCGTACCAGCATGAATGACAGGGGACAGTTTGATTATATAATCCAATATTATCCCGCTACAGAATTGCCAGAGGATGTTGCCCAGTCTGTTCAGGATGAATTCAAAGGATATGTTCTCGACAAGGTTACTGAAGTTAATATTGATGAAAAAAATGCATATATCATTATTATCAAAGGAATGCGGGATTGGCTAAAAGTAAAGTTCCTGGATGGTGAAGTAACTGTGATGAACACATTTAGTTACGATCGTTGAAAAAAAGAAGATAGTTTATTCACCGGATGCATATGCGTCCGGTTTTTTTATTGTAGTTCCCCATACTTGGTTTTCCTCAACCTTCTTTGGTATTGCTTTGCCTTTCCGAAATCGAAATAACGCTAACTTTGCCGGTCCGGGTAATTAACGCTTACCTGGATTACTTGATTATGAAACTATTTCCTGAATCGGCGATCGTACAGCTGGAATTCGAAAAGATCCGGACCCTGCTCGAGCAGCATTGCAAAACAGAATATGCAAAGCAAAAAAGCCTCGGATTGCGGATTCATACACGTTTGTCATTCATCGAAACAGAACTACGGCAGAGCCATGAATTCCGGCAATTATTACAACACTCAGTATATTTCCCCAACGACTTTATTCTTAACCTGGCCAAGGAACTTAAATTATTGGGGATTCCGGGGGCTGTATTATCTGGGGAACAGTTCATTCATATTCGCAAACTCGCTGAAAATATCCAGAATATTTTCAGATGGTTCGATAACGAACGCCGCCTTGCTTACAGCGGACTTGCGTTGGTGCTGGAAGGCACCTACTATGAAAAACAGATCAAAGATCGGATAAATGAAATTCTTGATGATCAGGGTGTGGTAATGGATCATGCTTCGGAGGAATTACGCCGCATCCGGGTTAGCCTATACAAAAAAAGAGGAGACCTGCGCCGGGTCTTTGAAAGGGTAGTTCAGAAACTCAATAAACAAGGATACCTGGCCGATATCGAGGAATCTTTCCTGAATGGAAGACGGGTGCTGGCCGTGTTTGCAGAACAAAAAAGAATGATCAAAGGAATCCTTCATGGTGAAAGTGATACAAGAAGAACTGCCTTTATTGAACCTGAGGAAACCATAGAACTCAACTATGAAGTTTATTCACTTGAAAACGAAGAGCAACGTGAAATTTACCGCCTACTCTGGGCTCTGACTGCTGATTTATCGGGCCATGCTGAATTATTGAAGACCTATCTTCAGGTTGCCGGAGAATATGATTTTATACGCGCAAAAGCAAGGCTCGCCCAGGACTATAACGGCGAATATCCCATGGTAGTGGATAAAGCTCATATCCACGCTGTGAATGCTTACCACCCTCTGCTCTATATTTATAATAAGCGATTGGAGAAACCTACCATACCGGTCAGTATTACCCTCGACGACAGGAACCGGATACTAGTAATTAGTGGCCCGAATGCAGGAGGAAAAACAGTCACCATGAAAACCATTGGCCTGAACCAAATGATGGTGCAGGCAGGATTACTTGTACCTGTTCATCCCTCATCGGTTTTCGGCATTTTTAAACAGTTGATGATACATATTGGTGACACCCAGAGCCTTGAATTTGAACTAAGTACATACAGCTCCCATCTCAAGAACATGAAACATTTCATGGAAACGGCCAATGGTAAAACCTTATTCTTTATCGATGAACTCGGGAGTGGCTCCGACCCCAACCTGGGTGGCGCTTTTGCTGAAGTGATCATGGAAGAACTTGCGCGTAAACATGCAATGGGTATAGTTACCACCCACTACCTGAACCTTAAGGTAATGGCAAATAAAACACCCGGAATAATTAATGGCGCCATGGCTTTTGATGAGCAAAACCTGATGCCCCTGTATAAATTAATCATCGGAAAACCAGGAAGCTCTTATACTTTTTCAATCGCAGAGCGGATAGGGCTCGAAAAACGTTTGATTGAACGTGCCCGGCAAATGGTGGATGAAGATCATTTTAGCCTCGATCGCCTTCTCAACCGAACTGAACAGGATCTCCGCGAACTTGAGCTAAAAGAAAAGGAACTCAGTAAATTATTGAAAGAGAATGAGCGACTGAAAAAAGAAATGGAACAGGTGCTTGATAAAGAAAAACACCGCCAGCAAGTTGAACTGCTTAAAGAACAGAACCGTATCTCAGAAGAGAAAATGATGCAACTCAAGGATATGGATCGCAAGATGAAACAGATCCTGATAGAGTGGAAAAAAACTTCCGATAAGGAAAAAGTGATGAAAGAAATGTTCTCATTGCTTTTCAAAAAGGACGAGAAACAGGTTGTAAATAAACTTCAGAAAAAAATTGATTCAAAATTTGATGAGGTGGGTGGTGAAATAAAGGTGGGAATTAAAGTAAAGATGAGGCGAAACCACCAGGTTGGCGAAGTGATTGAATTAAGGGGAAAACGCGCAGTGGTTAAGATCGGGCTTCTTCCTATGCAGGTCGACATAAAGGACCTCGTGGCGGTTATAGAAAAGCCGGTAATTGAATAATGGCGTAACATAGATTATTTTAATTTCATATACGGGAATAAAATTTTTATCTTACCACATCCTTAGAAAAACGGGTAGCTCTGAACTGTAGGCATTCCTTATACCTAAAACAGTTACTATGAAATGGTTTATCCGGATTTCAATCGCAAGTCTTCTATTTTTAATTTACACCATCCCGGTCCATTCTCAACTTATTAAAGATCTCCAGAAAAGAGCTGAATGGAAGTTGAAACAGAAAGCCAACCAGAAAGTTGATGATGCCATTGGTAAAACAGTGGATGGAAAACCAAAAAACAAGGAGACCTCTGCAAAGGAAAATGATAAATCGAAGAAGAAAGCCGGCGATCCCGACAAAACTGAGGAAAAAGAAACTGGAGCTGTTACTGATTCAAAGGGAACTTCTACAAAATCCTTCAAGTCATATTCCAAATTTGATTTCGTTGCCGGTGAGAAACTGGTAGTATATGAGGACTTTAGTAAAGATGCTGTCGGAGATTTTCCCCTGCATTGGAACACAAATGCCGGGGGTGAGGTTGTGACTGTTGAGGGAAGTGATGTACGTTGGCTTAAACTTCCGAAAGAGGGAGTATTCCATCCTGAATTCATTAAAGACCTTCCCGAGAATTTTACATTGGAATTTGATCTCATTTGCACCAATCCTTTTAGTTTTTATTCCACTGCCTTAATGGTGAATATGGTTCAACTTAATGAGCCTTCCGAGTTCGAGAACTGGGGTCGCTTTATCCGCTCAGGTAATAAGGGGGCGCGATTTTCAATCCACCCAACAAGTGCTGGAAACGGATCTGGGCGCCTTGAATTTTTCTGGATCGAGAATCGTAAGGAATCCATGAAGAATGAAGTTGATGTGAGCCAGTTTCATGCCAAAACAGATAATATAGCCCATATCTCAATGTGGCGTCAGAACCAGCGGATGCGGATCTATGTTGACGAAGAAAAGGTGTTTGATCTGCCAAAAGCAATTCCTCCCTCCACAAAATTGAATGCATTGCTTTTTACATTGGGTGGCTATCATGACAAGGCCGATCATTATCTCATAAGCGGCCTCAGGCTTGCGGTTGGTGCTCCTGATACACGCCATAAACTCATAAATGAAGGAAAATACTCAACAACCGGAATTCTATTTGATGTTAACTCAGATAAGATCAAACCCGAATCCTACGGTACTTTAAAGGATCTTGCATCTGTACTTAAAGAGAATGGAGTTGTTAAGGTTAAAGTTATAGGACACACTGATAGTGATGGTGATGCAGGGAATAATATGGAACTTTCCAAAAAACGCGCATCAGCGGTCAAAGCCAGCCTCGTTAATGATTTCGGAATTGAAGCAGGGCGGATAGAGACAGATGGAAAAGGAGCTTCACAACCTGTTGGAGATAATGCAAAGGCTGAGGGAAAGGCACAAAACAGAAGAGTTGAATTCCTCAAACAATAATGGCTGCCTTTTAAGATCAGGGTAATAAACTGCTTATCTTTCTGCTAAGAATGTATATAAGACTGCAAATGGGAGATCGTTTCTGCCTGGTTTGCTATAACTGCTTTAATGACATCATTCACTGAAATTATACCCACCAGGTATTGATCATTAAATACCGGTAGATAACGGATATTATTGACCGACATCAGTTGCATACATTCTTCAATTGAACTATCGGGACTAATCCTTGGTAGATCAGTACTCATGATATCTGAAACCATGGAATCAGTGGAAGATTTACCCTTTAGGATCACTTTTCTCGCATAGTCCCTTTCTGTCAATAAGCCTTTGTATTGATCATCTTCCGTAACCAGGATAGAGCCTATGTTATTATCTGCCATGATCTTTAATGCATCCAAAACAGTAGTGGAGGGCACAACACTGATGAGCTGGCGGTTTTTGCGTGCCAGTATATCTGCTACTTTTTTCATACAGAAGCTTTAGGATTAAGCCTTAAGGTACATATTTATTGGGATAATGTGAAAGTTGCCCAGTCCTTATCTTTGGGCTTGACCGAAATGACAAATGCAAGCTGATGAATGAAGAGAAGCAACGACTGAATGATCCGCTCTGGAAGAAATGGGGACCTTATGTGTCAGACCGCCAATGGGGTACTGTACGGGAAGATTACAGCGAGGATAGCAATACCTGGGAGGCGGTTTCCTATGATATGGCCCGGAGTTATGCCTACCGCTGGGGTGAGGACGGCATTGGCGGTATTTCCGATGATCATCAGAATCTTTGTTTTTCACTGGCATTGTGGAATAAAAAAGACCCCTGGCTGAAAGAGAGGTTGTTTGGACTTACCGGCCCCCGGGGAAATCATGGGGAGGACGTTAAGGAGCTTTATTATTACCTCGATTGTTCCCCCTCACACTCCTATATGAAGATGCTTTATAAGTATCCACAAAGAGCATTTCCATATGATCAGCTTTACCAGGAAAATGATAAGCGTAGCCGGGAAGAACCGGAATATGAACTTCTTGATACTGGAATATTTGACAAAGGCGATTATTTCGATGTCTTTATTGAATATGCAAAAGCAGACCCAACTGATATTCTCATTAAGATATCAATTGCAAATCGTCATAAAGAAGCAGCTCCTATTTCTGTACTCCCAACTATTTGGTTCAGGAATACATGGGCATGGGGGCGTGATGATTACAAACCCACCATGGAAGCGGAAGGCGCTGGATATATCAAAATTCATCATCAACGCATAGGACATTATTATCTTTATTGTAACGGAAATAATGAGCTTCTCTTTTGCGAAAATGAAACCAATACCAAGAGACTCTATGGCAAGAAAGGTATACAACCAGTAGCAAAAGATGGTATCAATGATTATGTTGTAAACAGGAAGCGAACTGTTCTCAATAAGTCGAAATCTGGTACTAAGGCCGCTGCACACTATAATCTAGTAGTAGGGGCAGGTGAAACCCTCACCCTTCAGCTCAGGCTTTCCAAACATGCACTTGATCATCCATTCCATGATTATGATGCGGTATTCTGGCGTCGTATTTCAGAGAATGATGAATACTATGCTGATAAACAAAGGGTTGTACTCTCGGCTGAAGACAGGATGATCCAAAGACAGGCCTTCGCGGGTATGCTTTGGAGCAAACAATTTTATTACTATGATGTAGAACAATGGGTGAATGGCGACCCCAAAAAGCCTGCACCTTTCCATCGTCCATGGGGTCGCAACCACGATTGGACCCACCTTAATAATGCCGACATCATATCCATGCCTGATAAATGGGAGTATCCCTGGTATGCTGCATGGGATCTTGCTTTTCACTGCATACCTCTTGCATATCTCGATCCTGGTTTCGCCAAGAGCCAACTGCTGCTGCTAACCAAAGAATGGTATATGCATCCCAATGGTCAGTTTCCAGCTTATGAGTGGAATCTTGGAGATGTAAATCCCCCAGTTCATGCCTGGGCTACCTGGCGGGTATATGAAATTGATAAGGTCAATAATGATGGTAAAGGAGATATAGCCTTTCTCGAAAGTGTATACCATAAACTACTGCTGAACTTTACCTGGTGGGTTAACCGGAAAGACCATGATGGGAACAATATCTTCCAGGGAGGTTTCCTTGGGCTGGACAATATCGGGGTCTTTGATCGCAGTGCGCCTCTTCCCGGTGGGGGACATCTTGAGCAAAGTGATGGTACAAGCTGGATGGCCATGTATTGCCTCAACCTCCTTCGCATTTCATTGGAACTGGCAACCCATAATCATGTGTATGCCGACATGGCCACGAAGTTCTTTGAGCATTTTGTTTATATAGCCAAGGCCGTCAATAGCTTCGGTGAACGGGAATCCGGGCTATGGGATGAAAAAGACCAGTTCTTTTATGATGTTCTTAAAAAGCCCGACGGGTCAGAACAGAAATTAAGGGTAAGGTCAATGGTTGGCTTAATCCCGCTTTTTGCAGTTGAGGTAATTGATCACAGTCTCTTCGAACAAATACCAGAATTTGTGCAAAGGCTGGAGTGGTTCCTGAAGCATAAATCATCATATGCAACCGTGATCTCTGAATGGAGTAGTACACTAAAAGATTCTAAGCATTTGCTATCATTGATTAGGGCCGAAAAACTTATCGCCATACTGCGCAGGGTTCTTGATGAAACAGAATTTCTTAGCGATTATGGTATCCGGGCACTATCTAAATACCATGAGGAAAAACCATTTGAAATAGAGGTGGAGGGAAATAAATTTGGCGTAAAATATCTCCCGGGTGAATCTGATAGTAGCATGTTTGGTGGCAACTCTAACTGGAGAGGTCCCATCTGGTTCCCACTGAACTATCTGCTGATTGAATCATTGCAGCGGTACCATTATTATTATGGAGATGCACTTAAAGTGGAATATCCAACAGGAAGCGGAACATTCCTGACTCTGGACCAGGTGGCTGATGAGCTTGCAGCAAGACTGGTCAGAATATTCCGGATGGACAAAGATGGCCGACGACCACTGGCAGGGGAATTTGAACTTTTGAATAAAGACCCTTATTTCAAAGATTATATCCTGTTCTTTGAATATTTTAATGGTGATAATGGTAAAGGAATAGGGGCTTCACATCAAACAGGATGGACGGGGCTGGTAGCAAAATTACTTCATCCGCGTCATTAAGGAACACTAGTAAAAACATCATCAATGAGGAGGTCAGCCGGTTCTCTTATAGTAGCTGCTATTTTTATTCTTTCCGTAAATTATGCCACTGCGCAGAGCGGTAAAACTGCCCGCGAACTCGGTATAAATATTGGTGTTATGAAGCCAGGTAACTGGAACGCTATCACAGATGTAGCAGGAGTTAAAGTTGGTCATATTACCTTGGTTAGAGGTGACTCAGTGCGCACAGGCGCCACCGCCATTATTCCTCATGAGGATAATTTATTTCAAAGTAAGACTCCTGCTGCAATCTTTAGAGCAAATGGATTCGGAAAACTTGCCGGATCTACTCAGGTGGACGAGTTGGGTAACCTTGAAACACCTGTTTTACTAACTAACACATTGGCAGTAGCTGATGCCATGCAGGCTATTATTGACTATACACTTCTTCAGCCTGGAAATGAGAATATACAATCCGTTAATGCACTGGTGGGAGAAACAAATGATGGCTGGCTGAATGATATCAGGGGCAGACATCTCACCAGAAAAGATATCATTAAAGCTATTGCATCTGCTAAAAGCGGTGAAGTAGAGCAGGGTGCCGTAGGAGCCGGAACAGGTACGGTTTGTTTTGGATTTAAAGGCGGTATTGGAAGCTCCTCCAGAAAATTGCCGGAAACACTTGGAGGATATACAGTGGGCGTGTTGGTGCAATCAAATTTTGGAGGTGTGCTTCAGGTTAATGGAGTACCGGTGGGAGAAGAACTTGGTCGGTTTTCTTTTAGCAACCAGTTATTGAATAATGTTGATGGATCTTGTATGATAGTTGTTGCAACCGATGCCCCGCTTGATGCCAGAAACCTGGAAAGATTGGCCAAACGGGCTTTTCTGGGATTAGCAAAAACAGGTGGAATAGCATCGAATGGAAGTGGAGATTATGTTATCGCCTTTTCCACTTTCAAAGGCAATCGTATTCCTCATGACGCTAAAGAAAAGGACCTGCCATTGGTCGTTTTACATAATGATTATACAACGCCTGTCTTCATGGCAGCCATTGAAGCAACTGAAGAAGCAATAATTAATTCTATGCTCATGGCAACCACCACAAAAGCAAAAGGAAAGGTGGTAGACGCATTAACTCCCACCATACTAATACCGATTTTAAAAAAATATAATCGTCTTCAACGCTAATGAATCGTTTAACCCTTATAAATGATGCCCTTGCTCCTGCTGACCAGGCACTCATCCATGTTTCCGATCTTGCTTTGCAAAGAGGATATGGAATATTTGATTTTTTCAAAGTGATTAACGGCAACCCCGTATTCCTGGATAATCACCTTGATCGTTTTTATCGTTCTGCCGCCAGGATGCGACTCCAGCCTGTTATGCCTGCAGATATTTTACGGGAAAAGATCGCCGAACTTATTGCTGCAAATAATTTAATTCAATCTGGTGTTCGAATTACCCTCACAGGTGGATATTCACCCGACGGGTATACTATTAGCCATCCTAACCTGATAGTCACAGAGCAACCCCTTAACCTTCCCACTTCAATTCACGAGCAAGGAATCAGCCTGATTACATTCCCCTATCAACGGCAATTACCTGATGTGAAGACAATAGATTACCTCATGGCGGTATGGCTTCAGGATAAAATAAGTCAGGCGCAGGCGGCAGATGTTCTATACCATTATGATGATTGTATCACCGAGTGTCCCCGTGCAAATATTTTCATGGTCACCTCTTCCAATGTTTTGATAACCCCTGCTAATAATATACTAAAAGGGGTTACCAGGCACCGGGTTCTTGAGATTGCCGCAGGGGAAATGAAAGTGGAAGAGCGTGATATTAATAAAGAAGAGATTTATAAAGCAAGGGAAGTATTCATTACCAGTACAACGAAACATCTGATGCCCGTAAAATTAATTGATGGCAAGATTATTGGAACCGGAACTGCCGGAGAAACAACCCGATACCTATGCAATAAATACAATCAAAGTGTTTATGGTAAATGAAAAAGGGGTGAACATTCGTCCATCCCTTTCATTAGAATTAAAAGTAAAATTTAGCGTATAGGCGTATTAGTTATTTATTGAATGTTGTTCCGGAAATTAAACCACCATCAGGGATAAGTCCACCTGTTGGTATCAATCCGCGTGACGGAATCAGTCCACCGCTTGATTGAACCCTTCCCGATTTTCTGTCACGTGAGCGGCCAATTGCATAACCCGCACCGGCTCCTACAACACCACCAATTATAGCACCACGGCCACGCTTGTTTTTGTCAATTACAGCACCTGCACCTGCGCCAACTACACCTCCAATCACAGCTCCTTTTGCAGCATCACTCCATCCCTTCTTCTTTGCTGGCTCCATTGCAGCATTTTCACTTGGTATCTCGTAGCTGCCGGTTTTCTGCGGCGCTGGAGAATAATCGGTGTTTACTTTTCTGCTTGTTCTTTTAGAAGCTTTTCGGGCAACTGTTGGCTTCACTGTTTCTTCCACAGGTGTTTCCGTAGTCAGATTTTCTGCAGCCTTTTCTTCACCAGGCTTTTCAATGGTCTGGCAGGCTGCCAGTCCTCCAATAACGATCATTGAGTAGATAATTTTTTTCATGTCTTAGATTTTAGTGTTTAAAAAAATATATGACATGAAGTCCAAATTTGGGACCATTGTGCCAGTTTTACCCTTAGGTACAATCCTATTAACAAAGGATTCTGTTAGCTGTTAAATTGACGATAAGTATGACTTTTTTCTGAAGGGGTGATTAAACCTTTTTAATCATTTCATGTCACCCACCATTTTAGCGCATTTTTACACGCAGAACATACATATCCGCTGTGATATATAAGGTTTTATCATTATCGGCGAGGGCCACATTTGAACATGCTTCCGGAACAAGGATTTTCCCAAGAACTCTTGCATTCTTATCAAAGATCCAAACACCGCCCGGACCTGTAGCAAAAACATTCCCACGGGAATCAACTTTTAATCCATCCGGACCACCCTTGTCTGTCTTACCTGCTTCTGTTGCATCATGGAACATACGTGGATTGATCAATGAATCATTTGTTGCAATATCAAATGCATACCATCCCAGTACAGGTGCTTCAGAATTCGCAACAATCAGTGTTTTTTCACCCGGGAGGAAGGCAATACCATTGGGACGTTTGATTGAATCAACAAGAAGGCTTACAGTTCCATCTACGGCAACTTTATATACACCCTGGTAAGGGGCGGCTTTTGTAGTATCATCAATATAACCGGGAAGTCCATAAGGCGGATCAGTGATAAAAAGATCTCCATTACTCCGATATACAGCATCATTCGGGCTGTCAAATTTTTTCCCCTGATAATTGTTTGCAATGGTTATATAATCTGCACGTGGTGCATCAAGCGGCGCATCCATCAGCGCAATCTGTCTGTCACCATGCTGGCATAATACCAGTTGTCCTTTTTTATTGAGTAATAATCCATTTGATCCGGGTTCTCTTCCTCCTTCACCACTTCCGGTAAAGCCACTTGGTTGCAGATATAGCTCCTTGCCTTTAGCTTCTGTCCATTTGTAAATAGAATTCCGCGGTATATCAGAAAATAGCAGCATTTTGTGGGAATCAACCCATAATGGTCCCTCACTCCATTCAAATCCATCCGCAATTATTTCTACAATAGCATCATTACTGATGATTTCCTCCAGTGCAGGGTCTGTTCTTTCAATGGATCCGATGGTCTTATATGTTGCCTTCCTGGGGGAATTACAGGCTGAGATTATTATTGTAACGCTGAAGAGTATCCGTAGAATTGATCTATGAAATGGAATATTCGATTGAAACATGGCGGTGGATTATGGGATAATGAATTTACGATATATCTCCAGCTTTAAGTATTTTAGGGTACAATCAACCAATCTGCAAATGAATCGTCGCAAATTCCTGAAAATGTCCTCAGCGGGCGTGCTGGTTTCTTCGATGCCTGTATTCCCTTCCTTTACCCAATATGCAAAATACCGAACTGCTTTGGTTGGATCCGGATGGTGGGGGATGAACATCCTGCGGGAAGCAATCGTAGCCGGGGAATCTAAAGTTGTGGCATTATGCGATGTGGATGACCGTTATCTCTATCCGGCGGCAGAGGAGGTAAATAAACTGAATGGAGATCGGCCTAAAACCTATAAGGATTACCGTGAGATGCTTCAAAAGGAGCGCCCGGAGATTGTGATCGTTGCAACGCCCGACCATTGGCATCCACTTATTACCATTGCTGCCCTCCAGGCTGGTGCGCATGTATATGTTGAGAAACCCATTGGCCATACCATCAATGAAGGGAAGGCTATGGTGCGTGCAGCAAGAGAAACCAACCAGGTGGTTCAGGTTGGAACACATCGCCGTGTATCTCCTCATAATATTTCGGGGATGGATTTTCTGAAATCTGGTAAGGCCGGTAAAATTGGAATGGTGAGGGCTTTTGTACATTATGGTGGTGATGCCGGAAAAATGATTCCAGACTCAGAAGCTCCTAAAGGACTGGATTGGAATGAATGGTGTGGACCTGCTCCTTTGCGTCCTTACAATGCTGCAATCCATCCAAGAGGATTTCGCCAGTTTCTCGATTACTCCAATGGTCAACTGGGCGACTGGGGCATTCATTGGATGGATCAGATTCTATGGTGGACGGAAGAAAAGGGACCCAGGAAAATATATTCTTCTTCTGCCCGAAGAATTAAGAAAGATAATACCGATGCACCTGACACCCAGTTGGTCAATTATGAATTTGAATCATTCAATGCAGTGTGGGAACATCGCCTCTATGGCGCCAACGAAGCAGAAAAAGCCAATGTGGGTTGTTATTTTTATGGAACGGAAGGAACTTTCCATATGGGTTGGCAGGATGGATGGACTTTTTATCCGGCCGATAAGAAAAAATCATTGATTCATGCTGATCCTGTTCTACATACAGTAGATCATCATAATGTGAAGGAACTATGGGCCGATTTTCTATTGTCCATTTCACAGAAACGCCGGCCTGTTTGTGACATTGAAATAGGTCACCGTTCTACCAATATGAGTTTGCTGGGTATGATTTCGGCTAAAGCGGGGAGGAGCATCAGCTGGGACCCTGAAAAGGAAATGATCCTGGATGATAAAGGCGCTTCAGCTTTATTGAAAAGAAATTATCGCGCTCCCTGGATATATCCATCTATATGATTGAATAAGTCAAATAATATCATTTAATTTTCATTATAAAATAATTCGATATGCCTACCAATCGTCGTGAATTCATTACCAATTCTGCAAAAGCAATCGCTGGGGTTTATGCAGCCTCCGTAGGATTCAGTGCTAAGAGTTATGCACGCATAATTGGAGCAAATGATCGGGTAAGAGTTGGAGTAGTTGGATTTTCAGATCGCTTCCGCCATTCGCTCTTGCCTTGTTTTATGAATCATTTCAAACAGCAAAACTTTGATATGGTGGCAGTTTCCGATCTCTGGAAAACCAGGCGTGAAGAAGGTGTTGCACTTATAAAGGAGAAAATGGGCCATGATATTACAGCATGCAGGAACAACGATGAATTATATGCTATAAAAAATATCGATGCCGTAATGATCAGTACTGCCGATTTTCAACATGCCCGCCATGCCATAGAAGCTATTAAGGCAGGCTGTGATGCTTATGTAGAGAAACCATTTGCAGAAACCATGGAAGATAACAGAGCCGCATTGAGAGCCGTCAGGGCATCAGACCGCATCGTGCAGATAGGTTCACAACGCCGAAGTGGTTCAAATTATATGGCTGCTGATAAGTTTATCAGGGAAGGGAAATTTGGTGCTATAACAATGGTAGAACTTACCTGGAATGTTAACCAGCCTGGTCGCTGGCGCAGACCCGCCCTGGTTGCTTCATTAAAGAAAGAAGACACAGATTGGAATCGTTTCCTGTTGAACCGTCCATTTGAAGCATGGGATCCAAGAAAATATCTTGAATACCGTTTGTTCTGGCCTTATTCATCCGGCATACCGGGTCAATGGATGAGCCACCAGATCGATACGGTTCACTGGTTCTCCGGACTCAAGCATCCACGAAGTGTTGTGGCAAATGGGGGCATTTATATGTGGAAAGATGGCCGAAGAAATTGGGACACACTTACAGCCGTATTTGATTATGGGCCGGCAAATGATGCTTCCACAGGCTTCCAGGTTACTTTTGGTTCAAGAATGCACAATGGCGAAGAAAGACCTGCTGAAATATATTATTCAAACGGAGGAGAATTGAATCTGATCACCAACAAGGTTTCACCGAAAGGTGGACTCACAGAAAATTTCGCAGCTGCAATGAATATACCTCCTAACCTTTTACCCGAACTAAATCTGGCTGATACAACCAGCCAGGTTGTAGCTTCTGCGAATACAGGTGGTGATACACTAACATCTGCTCATGTTCTGAATTGGATGGAATGTATAAGAAGCAGGAAACAGCCGAACGCACCAGTTGAAGCCGGATATTATCACTCAATAGCCAATATCATGACAACCGCTGCATCCAGAACCGGAGAAAAAGCTGTGTTTGATGAAAAGTCACAGGAAGTTATGGTGGGCAATAAAATATTTAAATACTGAAAAATCTATTCAATAGAAAACACCATTGATTCTAATGGTTCGCTGTCAATGGTAATGTATCCTAGGCCATTTCTAATTTTCAAGGTGGCGGTTCTTCCTGTCAGCTCATCCTTAAGGTCATAGCTTGAATTAGCCAGCTTCCATTTTTTGATGATAGAATCCGGCAAAAGCAATTCACCAGTGAATCGATTTGTGTCACTGAAATTCGAAAATACTATCAGTTGCTTATCTGCTGTCCATCTCACAAATGAAAATTGTTTGTCCGAATAAGATTTGTTTTGTTGGCGATTAAACCGGTGAATCTCTTCATAATCACCCATCAGTACATTATTAGATTTAGTGAAATTTAAGAGTGAACTATAAAATTTTTGAAGTTCTTTTTCCTTTTGAGTAAGAAGTCCGCCATCAAACTTCCCCCCATTCATCCATCTCTGATGTGTTGGTACTCCTATATAATCGAAAATACTGGTACGGGTTGGATTACCATATCCTGCATCCTCTTTACCTTCTTCACCCAATTCCTGGCCAAAATAAAGTAGGGTAGGTGAACTGCTGATCAAAGTAGAAACTACCATAGCTGGCTTTGCCTTGTCAGGATCACCCGCGAAACCAGTGCTGGCTATTCTTTGTTCATCATGGTTTTCAAGAAAATGAAGCATATGATGTTCAATATCAGCCATCCTCCTTTGCAATGCTACCAGGTTATCAGTACTACCTTTACCCTGTATGATGTTCCTTAGCGTATCATACATTTCAACTTTATCATAGAGATAATCCATTTTACCTTGTTTGATATAGTTTCTGTATTCTGATGGGTTGTATATC
Source organism: Flavihumibacter sp. ZG627 (assembly GCF_000814325.1). Taxonomy (GTDB): domain Bacteria; phylum Bacteroidota; class Bacteroidia; order Chitinophagales; family Chitinophagaceae; genus Flavihumibacter. The sequence goes on from NZ_JPHF01000006.1 coordinate 84,998, forward strand.
TCCGCAATAAGTGTTGCATCTTTATTTCTCATCTTAATAGCAGCATTCATATAACTCCAAAATTCAACTGGAACCATTTCTGCCATATCGAAACGGAAACCATCAAGCCCAAGATCTAACCAGAATAAAGCAATTTCCCTGAATTTTTTCCAGGTTGCCGGAACCTTTTTATTTGCCCAGAATGCATTATGATCCTCTACCGGAAGCGAGGCATAAGTAGCTGGTAGCGTGTCAAAATCCTTAACACCATCGGGCTTTATACCATAATTGACTTTTATGGTTTCATACCAATCATCCACATCAGGTTGTGAAAGCCTGCTGCCATTTCCCGTCCACTTTGCAGGTATCTCTTCAAATTTTCCATCACTCAAAGGATGTGCAGCCCCGCCTAATGGCTTATAACTGTCTTTACTTGCCGGAACCTTAAATGATTCACCTTGTATATAATAAAAACTATTATCCCGATGATATTCCACATTCCGATCATCCTTTGCACCAAAGTCTTCTGCACTATCGGGTTTGTTCAACGAAATATATTGTCGTGCCACATGATTGGGCACAATATCAATAATCACTTTCATCCCGTTCTTGTGCGTGCGTTCAATTAATGATTTGAATTCTTCCAGCCTTTTGGCTGGATCTGTTGCCAGATCTGGATTTACATTATAATAGTCCTTCACAGCATAGGGTGATCCGGCGCGGCCTTTTACAACATCCGGATCATCGTGGCTGATCCCAATACCTGAATAATCTCTGATCACTGCGTGATGCGGAACACCTGTATACCAGATATGGGTGATACCCAGCTGGCGAATCGCGGCAAGGGCGGTATCAGTGAAATCATTAAACTTGCCAACGCCATTTTCTTCAATCGTTCCCCATGGCTTCCAGGTAGTATCTTTATTGCCGAACAGACGGGTAAATACCTGGTAAATTACAATCTTACCTCCCTCAGGTGTTGGCTCTGAATTATCAGTATTTACAGTTGCAGTACATGCTGTTAAAAAAATAAGTACCACTACTAACCCCGACAATGTTCTCATACCTGCAGCTTTTTTGTTACCAATATTTGTAAAAGTATAGCAATTTGGAGATAAACTTTCTATAACATAAACGCAGCGCTGGAGGCGCTGCGTTTCACATTTTAAGTAGTTAAGAATTTATTTTTAAAGCGTCTGGTATATCAACCTTTTGTTCAAGCGGTAATACGATCACGAAACTCGCACCTTCTCCTTCCTTACTGTAGGCCGTAATGATACCCTTGTGCTTTGCAATTATCTTTCTTGCAATGGCCAATCCAATTCCAGTGCCCTCATATTCATGCCTCGAATGCAATCGCTGAAAAATCGTAAAAATCTTTTCTGCATATTCATTATCAAAGCCAATCCCGTTATCCTTAATAGTTATTCTACAGAATTTTCCTTTTTTATCAAAGGCATTAGTAAATGAAAGTTCGCTCACTTTAGTGCAACTTATACGGATATGTGGTTGCCGGTCATCTCTACTGAATTTTAGTGAGTTGCTTATGATATTCTGGAATACCTGTCGCATGTAACCGGGTACTATATCAGCTACCGGCATATCATCAACTTCTATGATTGCATTCTTCTCATTTATTACAAGTTCCAAATCACTTAAAACCTCTGCAATTACCGTGTTGAGTTTAATGCTTTCAAAGCTGCTGTCTGCCGTCAGTTTTGTAAAGGAAAGCAGATCGTTCACCAAAGCTGCCATTCTTGTAGACGACTCAATGATTTTATTAACATACTGAAGTGCACCGATCGGCAAAGCCTGGCTGTGACGGTCCTTTACCAGGTTACTGAACATTGTGATCTTCCTGAGCGGTTCTTTTAGGTCATGGCTCGCTATTGATGCAAACTGGAGAAGCTCACTATTTCTTGCTTCCAGCTCTGTGTTGATGGATTGCAATTCTTCTGTTCTTTCAATGACCCTTGCTTCGAGAACATCATTCATAATTTTCTGGTCATGGATATCAGTACAGGTTCCAAACCACTTTACAATATTGTTATTGTCATCGCGCATGGGAAGGGCACGGGCAAGGAACCATCTATACTCGCCATCATATCTTTTAAACCTGTATTCAATTTCATAGGCATCACCTGTTTCAAGTGCAGTATGCCAAACTTTTAGCGCACGTGGGTGATCTTCAGGGTGAAGTACTTTACTCCATCCTTTACCCATTGATTCACTTTCAGTGAGGCCTGTATACTCATACCATCCGTTGTTAAAGAAGATATGATTTCCATCGGGTAGTGTTACCCATACCAGCTGCGGCATGAAGTCAGTTACAAACTTGAACTCCTGGTTCAGTTTTACTAATTCATCATTGGCATCCTGGATCGCCTTTCTTGCCTTAACCTGTTCGGTAACTTCATAAGCGAAGATCAGAATGCCATTAATTTTATTATTCTCATCCCTGGTGGGTTGGTAGATAAAGTTGAGATAGATATCTTCTCTCTTTAATCCAGATTCCGAAGCAATATTTAGTTTAACCTCTTTTCCTATATATGGCTCCCCTGTTCTATACACCTGCTCAACGAGTGACAGAAGTTTATGACCATCATCATCCAGCAATGTTTCCTCAAATGTTTTTCCAACAAGACTTGTCTTGCCAAATAAGCGCTGGTAGGATGGATTCACGAGGGTATATACATGGTTCGGCCCACTTAATGTACATATCATGGCAGGTGCCTGCATAAACAGATTCTGAAGTATTGTTTTTTGGGCCTCTACATCAGCAGTCCTGATTTGTACTAATTCTTCCAGTTCAGAATTGGATGCCTTGAGAACTTCATTCTGGCGTGCAATATCTTCTGCGGTTCTGTCCGTAATGGCTCCCAGAAGCCTGTAAGGCCTGCCATTTTCATCTTTGAGAACTGTACCCTTATCAGATACTAGGATATAAATGCCCTCGGAATTTTTCAGGCGATATGAAATGTGGTAATCTTCTCCTTTTCTTATTGCATCATTGATAGCTGATGATACTCTTTGCTGGTCCTCCGGGTGTATAGCATTTAGCCAGAAATTAATAGTATTTGTTTCAGGTCCTTTTTGATAACCAAACCATTTGTAAAAACTATCACTCCACCATATATTGTCGGTTACAAGGTTGCGATCCCAGATTGCATCACTTATGGCATTGGAGATAAGGCGAAATCGCTCTTCACTTTGTGCCAGGTCATGAGTCCTCTCCTTAACTTTCTGCTCCAGGGCAAGGTTCAGGCTCCTGTAGCTTTCCTTGGATTTGATTAGTTCATGATAATTATTCCTTAGTTTCTCTTCGCTCTTCTTCTTCTCATTTATATTCGTTAAACTTATAAGTATTCCATCCATCATAGGGGTCACAATGATATCAAACCAGTTTGTTTCACCTCTAAGATCTAATTGCATCTCCATCTGGAAAGATTGACCACTGCTGATCACGCGGATGCATTTTTCAAAAAATCCTTTCTTTAACACTTGGGGAAACACAGCCTGAAGCGATTGACCCATATATGTTTCATTCGCCTGTTGAAGAAGCTCATCACTTGCATAGTTGGCCGCTATCCATTCAAAGTCCTTTATTTCGCCTTCCTTATTTCTTACTGCCTTGAATGCCATCACAGCACTCTGGGTGGCATTGAATACACTGTGAATGATGGTGTTTAATTCCCTTACATTAGAAATATCGATAAAGGTTATTACAGCTCCATCTACATTATTATCCTGACGAACATAAGGCAGAATTCGCATGAGATTAGTTCTGCCATTAATTAACTGGACCTCTTTCTCCAGAAGTTGTTTGTTCTTTATAACATTGCCTATATCCTCAGGAAAATTATTTCCATCTTTTATGTTTGTTGAGATATGTGCAATGGGGCGTCCGATATCACTTTCAATCAGGTTGATCATCTTAATGGCTGCAGGGTTGAATTTCCTGATTCGAAAATCCCCATCAACAAATACCTGGGCAATTTCAGTACTGCTGAAATAATTGTTGAGATCATCATTCAGTTCTACCAATTCGCGAATGCGAAGTTGGTGCTCGGTATTAAGCGTGTGTAATTCCTCATTCAGACTCTGCAATTCCTCATTGGAACTTTGCAATTCCTCATTGGCTGACAATAATTCTTCATTACTCGACTGTAGCTCTTCATTAGAAGTCTCCAGGCTCTCCACCGCCATCTGAAGATTGAAGCGGGTCTCTTTTAATTCCTCTTCCAATTCTCCTATATAACTGGCAGCACCTGCTTCCGGGATGTCAATGTTCTCATGTGTATGGCGGATATGGGGAAGCTCATGGCTTTCGCTTAACAACACCAGTACATTATTGGTGCTTGCTGATGGACGAACAAAAATATTGATTGGTTTATCAGTGTTGGTTCCACCTTTGAAGTTGGACAGGACTACCTCCGCATTTTCCCTTACAGATTTTCTTATGGCTGCATTCAGACTTATGGAAAGATCCTTCCCAACCATTTTCATAAGGTTCAGCGAAGTGATCCTGTCGGGTAATGACAGGTATTTCCTGAAGTCGCCGATAGCTTCTTTTATCTCAAAGTTCTTGTCAATATACAATGCAGCAAAGCCATACTTTTCGGTAAGAACAGCCCTGAAATCATCTGTAAGATCTTTCAGTAATACTGCTTCCCTTGCAGTTGAAATAAACTGCATTTCCTTACCCGTTTTTAATGACTGGGCAGATGGAAGTCTTTCCGCATTAAAACGGGTATCATTAGTAACTTTTTGGTAGAGTTTCCATTTACCATTTAATTCTTTAAAGCCGTCATTGATATTTACAGGCGATTCACTAGGTCCAAGAAATAAATACCCACCTGTATTCAATGCAAATTCAAAAGTCGTTATTATTTTTTTTTGCAGGATATTGTTCATATAAATGAGCATATTCCTGCAGCTCACGATATCATTTTTAATAAATGGAGGATCTTTGAGTACGTTATGTCGTGCAAAAACTATTTGTTTACGTATCCTTGAATGTACAACATAGCGGTCGCTTTCCCGGAAAAAATAACGTTCAATAAGGGAAGGGTCAATCTCCAGAAGGTTAGATGGTTCATAAGTTGCCCGTGATGCATATTCTATGGCCTCCTGGTCAATGTCGGAAGCAAAAATTTTAACCTCAAGGTATTTATCTTCCTTCTGTAAAAGGTCATCTATAAGAATTGCAATTGAATAAGCTTCTTCACCTGTACTACAGGCAACGATCCAGATCTTCAGAACTTCACCCTCTTGTTTTTTTCTGATGAGGGGAAGCAAAACATCATTTTGTAAGGCATTAAAACCTGCCTTATCGCGGAAAAATTTAGTTACACCTATTAAGAATTCCTTGCCCAGAAACTTACACTCATCAGCGGAATTATGCAATAGTTTTAAATATTCTTCAAAATCCTGATAACCAAGCATTCCCATCCTTCGCGTTATTCGTCGGATGATTGTCGGAGTTTTATAGTTTGTGAAATCCTGCTGGCAATTTTTTTCTATCAGCATCATCACTTCGGGTAACATTTCTTCGGTTGGTTTGCCATCAAGAATAAGAGGCTGAGGCTTCTCATTTATGTAATTGAAGATCTCTTCCGGCATTAATTCAGGGGTAAGAATAAGGTCTGCTACGCCTGTTGCAATGGCACTGTTTGGCATGCCGTCAAATTTCGCCGTTAAAGGATCCTGCACCATTACAAGCCCCCCTTTTTTGTGGATCTCTACAATACCTTTTGATCCATCAGTACCTGTACCTGATAATATAATTGCAATAGCTTTAGAGCCTTGGTCCACAGCAAGCGAACGCATCAAAGTATCCACTGCTGTATTGGGAGCTTTCTCTACACTTTTTTCACCTAGGATTAATTTTCCCTGATGTATTGTAAGCAATTTATTATTGGGAATTACATAAACCGAGTTTTCTTTTACTTCCATCATATGGTCAGCCTCCAGAACCTCCATATGGGTGTGCTTTGCGATCAGTTCAACCAAAAGGCTTTTATAATCAGGAGATAAATGCTGAATAATGATAAAGCTGAGGTTGCCGTTTGACGGCATATTGTCAAAGAATTCGTGGATGGCTTCCAATCCACCTGCGGATGCGCCTATGGCAACTATAAAATGATTATTCGGGGTTTCTTTTATGTTGAGTGAATCCATAAAACAGGGTTTACCAATCCTCTTGCCAGAATACACCTCAATCCGGAAATCCGTGTTTTATTGAGATAATATTATGATTTTCCTGTATAGACATTGCCTATTTAGAAAAGGATCAAATCAGGTAAAAAAAATTTATTCCACCAATAACTGGGGGGCAATTTCTCATATTTGGTACATTCAAATATTCAAAAGTCATTTATTATGTAGAACTATTTCCCCGCACATATATTATTACTGATTTCGGACTGCAGAAGTTCTTAGGATTTTAAAATTTAAACATTTTGAAACGGGATTATATGGATACCACATGGGGACCACATGGGGACCACCCCTTTAGAGTTCCATAAGGTACTCTTTCCATAAGTGGAATAATAAGCTGCTGGTTTATTGATTATTTATAAAAATTATTTTTATATTTTTGACGCTTACCAATAATTATCCCCCCTTACATGAGTAGAACAATAAGGATTTTTGTGGTTGATGACGATCTGGATGATACTGAAATATTCCAGGAGGTTTTATCTTTTATCGACCCAACAATCCAGTGTTCCACAGCCGATAATGGGAGAGATGCATTGGATAAACTGTCGAGGGTAACTTTCATACCCGACCTGATATTCCTGGATCTTAATATGCCCCGGATGGATGGAAAGGAATGCCTGAGGAAATTAAAGGAGAATCTTCTTCTCCGAAGCATCCCGGTTATTATCTATACAACCTCTTCACAATCGAAAGATATTGAGGAAACTATGGCGGCTGGGGCAATAAAATTCATCACCAAGCCATTGAATGTTAATGACCTGGAAAAAATTCTTCGTCCCATTGTATTGGGACTGAAACAGCCTACAATCCAAGATTGAGTTTCAGGTTTCCCTATCATAACTCACGAAAGGTCCAGTATTGGAAAGTCCACTGGATCCCTGAACATCCCGCCTTGAGTGTGCCCGGAAATGATTTACCGCGCTTTCACCCCTTGCCGCAGCGGCCAGGGCTGAATTTCGCTTCTTTTTAGGCGGTGGATTGTCCTTTTGCTGAATGGATTTACCTGCTTCATCATTTGTGGCAGGATTTGCCGGAGGATTTTCTTCCATACCGGCTGCAAGATTCGGATTATCAGTTGCCATGGTATGCTGATTTAGTACTATAATTTACGAAAAAATCAGTACTAACGCATTTATAATGATCCCAATCAATTCCTTGACATGACCAGTTTTATCCCTCATATGTTATGTCAACGGACTATGTCCGTCTCCGTCAGCCGTAATTTCTATATTCCACATATAAAAAAACCAGCTGAAACCAAAAGCTTCAGCTGGCGTAAGCGGAGAGAGAGGGATTCGAACCCAACCCCCTGAAACAATTACTGGAAATATTTTTATACAGTTAACTTATTGATAAACAGTACTAATATTGTACTGTGTATATTTTTATATAGCTGAGTATAGAATAAATTTTGCCCCCTAAATTGCCCCCCCGTATCTTTGGAGAGAGTTTTAAACCTGAACCCCCGACAGGGAGCAAAAAAGGGGTATTTTTTATGTCAACCATAAGATTTGAGTACAGAAAAGAGAAGGCGGAGAAGTCAGGACTTGCACCCCTTCGCCTAGTATATCAACAGCATGGGCAACGCCTGTATTACTCAACAGGGGAGAAATTATTAGGGGGCAATTGGGATGAAAAAACCCAGCAGGCAGTATATGACAAAAATCTAAGCCTGACCGCTAAGGAAGTTAAAGCAACCAACAGCCGCCTTGCTGACATTAAGCGGGAAATAGAGCGCATTGAGGAACGCTACCGGATCAATGAGGAACCCTATACCATTGAGGACGTAATAAGCGAATTAAAGGCCAAAAGGGACGGCAAGCAAATGGTTAAGAAGGCTGCAACGAGTAAGGAGGTTTATGCCTTTATAGACAATTATATAGCCGACCATACCACCCAGCGGGTGAAAGGCTCCCTAAGCGTTTATAAGGCCGTTAAGGAGCATTTGGAAGGCTTTGAAACTGATAAGGGGTATAAGGTGACATTTGAGAATATTGACTATTCCTTTTTCCAAAAGTTTCAGAACTACCTTATAGGGCTTACAAAAGAGGTAAACGGTAAAGAGGAACCGGCACTAAATAATATCACTATTGCGAAACAATTAAGCACCCTGAAAACATTGCTCAACTATGCAAGGCAGCAGGGGATCGAGGTAAGCGATAAGTATAAGGGGTTTAAAATTAGCCGGGATAATCCAGGCGAAGTCATTGCCCTGACCCGAAAAGAATTTGAAACACTATGGAACCTGGATTTAAGTAAGCGGCCTGCATGGGATCAGGTAAGGGACGTTTTTATATTTTCATGTGTTACTGGTTTAAGGTATTCAGATGTATTTCAATTGAAGCGGGAGCATATAAAAGAGGATCTTATTGACCTGACCAGTATAAAGACCAGCAACAAAGCTAAAATCCCCCTTAACCCGTATTCAATAGCCATCATTAAGAAGTATAAGCACCTTCCCACCCCTTTGCCTGTTATAAGCAACCAGCGGACCAATGAGCATTTGCAGAAATTATGCGATTGGGTAGGGTTTAACGAACCAGTTGAGATAGTTAGAAAGCATGGTGCGAAGCGGATCGTTAACGTATATCCTAAGCATGAGTTAATCAGGTTTCATTGCGGGCGCAAAACTTTTGCTACCTTATCAATAGAGGCTGGCATGAGTGCTGAATATGTTATGAAAATTGGGGGCTGGAAGTCTTACACAAGCTTCAAAAGATATATGAACCTGACAGACGAAAGTACTAAGGGCGCAATGGCACAAGCATGGGGAGGAAAGGTCAATAAATTAAAAGCCGTTTAATTCAAAAATATGGAGCAAAGAATAGTAAATTTTCTAAAAGAAATTAAAAGCCTAAGAATTGAAGAGGTAGGTGGATTCCTTGACCTTCATCATTATACCAAAACTACTGCAGTTGATAGTTATATATATTGGGATGAACTTTTAGAAATGATGGATTCTATTTATTTTGATTTAGAAAATCTAAGCCGCCTTGACTTTAACAGAATAAAAGAAAGAATAAAGGAGTTGGATAGGGCTTTTGATTATTTGGCCAATAAAAATCTAATGCAGTTCCATAATCAACCGGATATGCTTCCCCGGCATATATTACAGAGTGAGATATTATCAAGATTCTATTGTAGTAATTACAATAAAAATATAGGGCATTCAGCTAGGTTTTTTAAAGATTTATATCAAGTGGTTATGACAAAACAAAATGCAATCCGGGGATTAAATGCCGCATTGAATAAAATCTATATTGGCACTGATGCAAAAGGAAAAGAAAGCTGGACTGCATATACATGGATAATGTATACGTATTATTATCAAAAGGCTAGGGGGAAAGATTTGAATGATACCCACCGTATAATTATTAAGGAATTATCAGGATTATCGGATCAGACAATTTCAACCCAATGGAACAAGTTTTTAGAGAATGGAGATAATGTACCCGATCATACAAACCAGCAGCGAACATATAAAGAAGCTTTAGAGTGTGTTATTTCAGAATTAAGTAAGGAAGGGGCTAATTATGCTTTAGAGTTAGCTGAACAAAAGTTGAAGACCTATAAAGAAGCATATAGCCGCTTATAGATATTACAACAGGGGGTTTCAGGGGGTATGCCCCCAATGAATTAGCAATTTGCCATTAACCGCAAATTGCTTTTTTATGCAAAATCCGTTTGACATTCTACTGACAAGGTTTGATGAATTGGAGTTAAAAATATCCAGTCTGAAAGGTCAACCCGAAATAGAAAAGCCCGAATTAATCAACAGGTTTGAATTGTGTAAGCGTTTATCCATTACAGAGGCACACGCAATAAGGCTGGAAAAGAAAGGGCGTATTCCTGTAATAAAACTAGGAGCATCATGCCGCTATAATTGGCTAAAAGTTGTTGAGCAACTCGAAAACAGGGGAGGTGCTGCATGACGGACAAAATAAATGCCGGATTGGCGAACCCGGCACTAAAGAGATATGAAGCGGAACAACAGGCCAAAGGTACAAAAAAAGAAGTTCCAAACATAGACCCGGAGCGGTTTTATGGCAATATGGATTATACTGAATTACCTAGCGTTAACGTATTGGACAAGGTTTATATTCCTACATGGAATAACAAGCCAGCAGACGTGCCAGCCGTTCTAAAATTAGGCGGTTGCAGTATTCTTACTCATCAAAATAGTTCAGGCATAATAGCTAACCCAGGAAGCGGAAAAAGTAGCATCATGGAGGCTATACTTGCTAGTTATCTTAATCCGGGTTGCGATGCTTTAGGCTTTGAAGTTGATCCTAATTGCAGGGGAGTAATTTATATTGACAATGAGCGGACTAATACGGATGTATGGAATAGTTATTACCGGATGTGCAGGAGGGCAGGAATACCGGAAGGGGCAACTACAAATAATATTCTTATTGCCGGTTTGCGTTCAATTCCCAGACTTGCTGAAAGAATGACCGTAATAGAAAAGCTGGTAGAAGATAATCCATGTTCTTTATTACTTATTGACGGTGCAGGCGATTTGGTGAGCGATACCAACGATTTAGCACAAGCGATTGAATCCCGGATATGGATCAGGGAAATGACGGTAAAATATAACCTTTCCATTGTTACCACTTTACACCCTAACCCTAATTCAAATAAGCCTAGAGGCCATCAGGGATCGGAAATATGCAGGGAGGCAGAATGCGTTTTACTGGTTAAGTCGGCGGAAGGTGACACTAGAATAATAACCAGCGATTTTGAGCATGGAAAGAATAGGAATAATCCTAAGCTATCAACGGCATTTACATGGTCTGAAAATTTCAAAATGTTTATAACAGCGGATTTGGATCAGATTAAAGAAGCGAAGCAGAACGCTAAAGACACGCTAAAAAGGGATCAGGCTCTAAAATTAGCGCAACAAGTTATTCCCGCTCCCAATTCAATGACCTATACAGAACTAAAAAGCGCAATCATGCGCAAAACTTCAAAAGGGGATTCTACAGCCCGAAAGTCAATACAGGATTGGGATGGATGGGGAATTATACACAAGCGGCCTGATGACCGTTACCAGCTAACGCTATAACGCTAAAACAACGCTAAAACAACGCTATTAATAGCCTGATGTATGTAACGCTACTACTCACCCTATATATAGGGTAGTAGCGTAAATAGCGTAACTATTAAAACTAAAAATGTATGTGGTTAGAAAAACAGGTATCACTATACAGGTCGGTGACAGATAACACCGGGAGGGCTGCAACCCTTCGCCAAATATTACTTACAGAATGCGCTAACGATATTGGAACAATAACAGCTATCAGAAAACTAGACAGGCAAGAACCTGACTATAAGACTAAACAGGTAGCGTTAAAAAATCGGGTGCAATGTTTTACCCCGGCAGCTTTATTAAAGTCAAAAGCAAAAGGGAGTTTAGAAATTATATCCCGGTCAGGATTAATGCAATTAGACTTTGATCCCTATGATATATGGGAGTATGATCTTGAGGAATTAAAAAACTGTGTATTCTCATTGCCTTTTATAGCCTTTTGTGGCAAGTCAGTAAGCGGTGACGGGTTTTATGCGTTAGCTAATATTGCGGAGCCGGAAAGGTTAAAAGAATATGCAGAGCATTGTTTTAAAGTGCTTGAGGGTTATGGAATAAAAGCAGATACTAGTAAGGGACGCAACCCCCAGGATCTTCGCTTTATTTCCTACGATGCAAATATGCTTATCAGGGATAACCCCGAAGCATTAAAAATACCCCCTAGTAAGCCAAAGGAGGCTATTAAATCATTTGGCAATACTTACTATCCATCCGGTAATAATGCGGGGCTAATTCGCAAAGCAATAGCGGAAATTGAAACAGTACAAGAGGGGCGAAGATGGGCAACCGTTCAGCATTGGGCATACACGCTAGGGGGTAAGGATGCGGGGTTAGATCAAATTATTGAAGCGATCAACCGCAACGCCGAATTTATCGGCAATGAACCTAAATACATTCAATGCGCTCGTGACTGTTTCAGGGCCGGGCAATTAAAACCATTTTAAAATGTACATAGATGCAATACTTTCAGAAACACATACAGGTGCTTGTATTATGGTTTTCGTCCGTTTCGGAGATGGCAGTACCGGGGATTTGTTATTTGATGCAGATGGCGAACCGATGGACCTAAGTAGCCCGGAAGCAAAAGCTATTAGTAACTATTATCAAAAATTATTCAATGAAATACAAATTCACCCCTGAAGCATGGGAGGCCGGATCATGCCGGGTAATAACCAGAGCCGGAAAAAAAGTAAACAGGTTTAAGAGAACCTCTACCGGGTTTACTGGCATAGTTGACGGGTATCACCTTAATTGGGCGGATAATGGTTGTTTAAGGGATCACACAAAACATTCTTATGATTTGTTCCTGATACCTCAATCCTATTTCAAACAAATAATTAAATCAATATTATGGAAATAAGTAAAGACGGATCGTTATTAGATAATGATATGACCCCCGATAAATTCAACACGTTACCAAAAGAGATACGCCTAATATATGTACACCAGTACGCAAACGTATTGCCGGGAGCCGGGATCATAACGCTAAATACAATGGTAATAGCTTATACAGCTAACTGCCAGGGGCAAGCAGTTGAAGCATTCGCCACCGATTCTAAGAAGATACCGTTATCATTGAATTAAAGGTAAATAAACAGGTAAATGGTAAATATAAAAGGGTTCAAATCTTAATGTATCTGTAAATTGAATTGATACAGAATAGCTTAAAATCAATTCAGGCTTATTTATCAGTTAACAAAACAGTAAAATATTATTGAACAGGGGGTAATATAGGGGGCAATTAATGCCAGTTTTATCGTAACTTTACATTGTTTTTAATCCGTTCCATTTATGAGCAAATTATTTGCAGTCGGCAAAAGTGGTAACCCCGCTGGGAGGCCGAAAGGTTCTAAATATTCTGTACTAACTACTAAGGGCAGAATAGAACGTTTTTTAGGTCGCAATATGACTGCAAGGTCAATGCAAGACCTCTACTCAAAACTTTCTCCAAAGGATCAATATGAGTTCTTAACCACGCTATTGCCTTACATACTTCCTAAGGTTCCTGTAGAGGGATTATCAGCAACCGATATAGACAGGCTCTATGAGCAAATTGCAAAAGACGTACAATCAAAAGCAAGTGGCAAAGCAGTCTGATAAGGTTAGCAAACTAAGGAAGATCATTAACGGCACATTGTCTGCCTTATCGTTATTGCCGCCTCAATCGTTTATGGTTACTGTAGAGGACACTATTTCCGGCACTACCTATTCAGTTGAGGGTGAGCAATACAATGAGGAGGCGTTTAACCTTTGGCGTGAGGCCAATGTAAGGCAGGAAGATCGGGTATTATTTATACAGGATGCGGACGGATGCGACCCCATTTTAGATAACCCGGCTGAACTATATAATCAACTACGTACAGAAGCCCCAAAAGAGCCTATTCTAGCCCCTAATAAGCGAAGGAAGGGTAAAGTATTGCGGCGACCTGAAAGAGCCGAATTTAAGCCAATGGAGGCCGAAATAATAGAGGTTGAACCAGCAGAGCCAATACGGCAAACAAAAGGTTTACTATCTGAATACGGTATAACATGGGGTTTGATGCGGGAGCCAAAAAATAAGCAGCACCCGTACCATGCAGCCCCGGCAAAGTTCTTTTAAACGGATACCGTTAGCACTCCCTGATCATGAGCAGCTAACCAGCCAATACTAATAAAACGTGACAGCAGTCACACAAACTATTCTTATAATGAGTGAAATTTTAAATGCCGTTCAACAGCTAGGTACAAAGGTAACCGAGCGACATGCGGAGATGAAACAGAACATTGAAAAGCTGGAGGCAGAAATTAAGACCATCCGGGCGAAGGGTAACACATTGAATGGCGGAGGTGGATCGGTTGAACCGTCTATTTCCTTAGAAGGGCAGCGCGAAGCATTCGAGGCGTTCAGGTCAGGTAAAACAAGGGAGTTCACACCGGAGGTTAAGAGCATGACCTTAGGGGCTAGCCTTACTGGTCCGGGCGCGTCTATTTCAGCACCCGCGCGGCTGGTATCAGAGCCTAATCAGGCGGTGAGGTTAAGGACGTTATTTCCTAACCAGCCCATGATTACCTCAAGTTTGCCCATCATCCAGGAAACCGGGCAAGTAGGGGGATTTGGTACGGTAGCGGAGAGCGCGGAGAAACCCACGCTTGACTTTGCTTTGAGTGAAACACCCGCCAAAGCAGAAACCATTGCCGCAATCGTTAACATAAGCCGTCAAATGCTGATGGATTTGGATTATGTAGGTTTTCAGGGATGGCTTAACACCCGGCTAATTGAATTGTATTATCAAAAGGAAGATCAGCAACTAATGCAGGGTAACGGCACAAGTCCTAACCTGAAAGGTTTATTGGATGTTGGCAACTGGACACCAGCCGCCACGCCATCCAGCACCAATGATGTTGAACAGATCGTTTCAGCCATGATCCAGTTAAAAGGATACGGGCGCACCCCTACTGCCATTATCGTGCATACAAGCGCGTTGGCTGGCCTCTTGTTAAATAAAGCAAGTGGAAGCGGGGAGTTTGACCTGCCTAATTACATTTCAGTAAATGCGTTTGGCGGGATCTCTATTTTGGGCGTTCCTGTTATTGATTCGCAGGCGCAGGAAACACCAAACTTTAGTGTTGTGGATGGTTCGCGTATGTTGTTCGGGGTTAGGGAGCCAATATCAATTAATATGTTTGAACAGCATGGCACTAACGTACAAACAAACATGATTACGATCCGATGTGAGGCGCGTGTTGCGTTTGCTGCTAATGGTGAGTATAATCATATTTTAGGCGCATTCAGCGGATCACCGACATATCCGCTATAATTTTTCTTTGGTCATTCTTTTTTTTATTGAGAGTTAACCCCGGTATTTCTATACTGGGGTTTTTTATACCTTGCTGTTATGCCTTTCTATAAAATAACATATACAACAGCAGCGGGAAAACTTGTTTCAGGCATCCGGCAATTTCACCTAAAGAGCATAGACGATACTTTTAATCATTTCCTGAATAAGGCAAAGCAGAATGAGCCTAATTTATCCGGATATCAATGTTATATGATTAGTGAGTTAAGCGACGAATTTAAAGACTACCAACAGGCTAAGAATAGCAGAAAGCGAAGCCCTCAACCAACGCAGCAGTATAACCGAAAGAAAGGAACGGAGGGGCCTAGTCTTGAAAATCGCTAAATATATGATTTGTAATTATGAAATAATTGTGGTTTGATTAGTTGTTGAAGTTGTCGTTCCAATATTATCGTCAAACAAATTGGAAAATATTGTATTTATTATACTTTCATTTTTCTCATGAAATATTTTAGTTTTTAGGTCGCTTACAGCCTGTTGAAAATATTCATTAAACAATACCAGGTTTAAATTGCGATACACAGAATCTTTGGCGATTAATATGTTTTGGTTAGGGATTTTAGTCACACCATACATTTTTTTGCCACTAAACTTCGGAAAAAAAATGTGCATTATTTTATGCCGATAATTGTACACTATTGAATCTCTATCTAGTACGCTAATTTGTGGCATGTAATCTTCCATAAATCTCTTTAAATAAATTGCGCCCTCCTTCTCTTGTGGATTAGGGGTTAATAATGTTCCAAATAATTCGGATGCGGATAATATTACCATTGCAGCAGGTATTGCACAACCTTTATTATAATTAGCATCGGGTTCTATTTTCATAAGAACTTCCAAATCACCTAGAATATATCCATCCACTTGTTTATCAAAGAATTTTTTAAGTTCAATTAGTTGTGTTTCCATTTAAGTATTTTTTAATGAGAGAATATCTTGTGGCCTTTCTATCTCAGCCCTGTTTTCGGCAGGGAATACACTTACTATTTGCGTAATGGGTAAGCCTAAAATGTTTTCATAATTGATTTTCACCTGATAGTTTTCTAGAAATAATTCCTTAGGCACGGTTAAGGATATTGTTAGCTTACTTTGCTTTTCACAGTTTTTCTGATGCTTAATTTTTTCTGAATATCCTTGGGGGAATTTATAAGAGATATTTGTTGCAGTCTGGCCTATATTTGAAAAGTTCATGGTATGATACAATTCCTGTTCCCCTTTTGCAAATCCACCTCTTATAAAATATGGAATTCTATCTTGGATCGTAAGTGACCTTTGCAATTGCAAATCCTGTTCAAAAATTACTGTTTGCTTTGCTAATTCTTTATTTATGTCAACTAATTCGTCAATTTTCTTAGAATTAAAATAAGTGAAGCCTGCCCAAATCAATGCAATGATAGCCGCCGCCGCCTGAATGATATCTGTAATTGTGTACATATTATAAGGTTTAATTAAATATACTATCCGAACAGTCAACCTGCAACATTGCCCCCACAATTACCCCCTGAATGGAATAAAAAAGCGCAAACCCTTATCTGTATTGAGTTTGCGCTAATTATGAGCGGAGAGAGAGGGATTCGAACCCCCGGACCTGTAACAGTCAACGGTTTTCAAGACCGCCGCATTCGACCGCTCTGCCATCTCTCCGGGCGCAAAATTAGGGTTTGGGAATAAATACCAAAATATATTTTTCGGATCTAAGTTAATTTCGACTGATAAATTGATGGATTTGACGTTGTTAGCCATTGCATGGATGGTTAATTTTCCATAGTCTTAGGGCTAAAAGAAAAACTAACCAGCATGCCGCGCCAAAATAAATACCTGCTTCCCTTTATACTGGTCACCAGCCTTTTTTTTCTCTGGGCTTTCCTGCATAATATCAACCCCATCCTGATTCCACATCTGAAAAAGGCCTGCCAGCTATCAGATACTGAATCTGCACTGATTGATTCCGCCGTTTACCTCGCATACTTCACCATCGCCTTACCAGCAGGATGGTTCATGAATAAATTTGGATTTAAAAAAGGCATTCTTTTCGGACTTCTGCTTTATGGAATCGGTGCTCTGCTTTTTTTACCAGCAGCAGGAAGCCGGAGTTTCAGTTTTTTTCTGGTGGCGCTTTTTGTGATTGCCGCGGGTGCCACTTTTCTTGAAACTATAGCTAACCCGTATATCACCAAACTGGGAGATCCAGCAACCGCAACCCAACGACTCAATTTCGCACAGTCATTTAATGGAGTGGGGGCATTCCTTGCACCTATCATCGGTGGACAATTCATTTTATCTGGCATTGAGCATAGTCCGGCTGAACTGAGCAATATGCATGCTAGCGGAACCCTCAATGCTTATCTTCAATCAGAAGCCGATGCCATCCGCATGCCTTACCTCGTTATCGCTGTAGTAGTATTGGTTCTCACCACGATCTTCTACCTGGTTAAATTACCTGAAGGAGAAGGTGATGCAACCGAAGAACAATCAGGCAATACAAAATTCTCGCTCGCCATTCTTCGCAACAAACAGGTACTCTGGGCAGTTATAGCCCAGTTCTTTTATGTTGGGGCACAGGTTTGTGTGGGAAGTTTTTTTATAAGGTTCTCCAAATACGTGATCGATCTCCCTGAAAAACAGGCTGCATTCTGGCTGGGTTCTATTGCCATGGTAGGATTTATGGTTGGCCGGTTCACAGGAACATTTCTGATGAAATTTATCCGTCCGGCTCAATTGCTTTTCCTCTACGCTGTTGCAAGTACTCTTCTACTTGTGGTCGCAACAAATAGTCAGGGTCCATTCGCTGTATATTGTTTGATGGCTGTACCTTTCTTTATGTCGATCATGTTCCCCACCATTTTTGCACTTGGAATAACCGGGCTTGGAAAAGGTGCACGCATGGCTTCTTCACTATTAGTGATGGCAATTGTAGGTGGTGCTATTATGCCGCTGTTAATGGGGCAAATTTCTGATCTCACAGGTGGTAATATTCAATTAGCCTACGTAATACCCATGATTTGTTTCATGATTGTGGGCTGGTTTGCCTGGTCGCGTTCAAGGGATGAAATGCCTGTTACAGTAGGTGGCGGACATAGATAATATTGAAAACAGTAAATGATGTTTGATTATACTAATAAAACGGTTGTTATTACAGGTGGTGCCAGTGGTATAGGCAGGTCTGCTTCCCTTGCCTTTGCAAAGAATGGCGCAACTGTGCACATTATTGAATTGCAGGCACCCGGTTGGGCAGAACTCAAACAGGAAATGATTGAAGCCGGACATCCTGCCCATATACATTACTGTGATGTTAGTGACCACCAGAAACTCCTCGATGTATTTCAAAAGATTGGTAAACCAGATGTGTTGGTAAATAATGCCGGCATTTCGCATATAGGCCGTGTAACCAATACTACGGAAGAAGATTTTGACCGCCTCTTTAATGTAAATGTAAAAGGCGTTTATAACTGCATGTTTGCAGCTATCCCAATGATGCAGGAAAATGGCGGCGGGGTTGTGCTTAATATGTGTTCTATTGCTGCCTGGGTTGGACTGGCAGACCGTTTTGCCTATTCCATGACAAAAGGAGCTGTGTATGCCATGACCATTTCTGCTGCCAGGGATTACCTGCAAGACAATATTCGCGTCAACTGCATTTCTCCGGCAAGGGTTCATACTCCTTTTGTAGATGGCTTCCTGGCCAGGAACTATGCAGGAAAAGAAAAAGAGATGTTCGATAAACTTGCTAAATCACAACCCATCGGAAGGATGGCAAACCCGGAAGAAATTGCTAACCTAATGATCTATCTCTGTTCAGATGAAGCATCCTTTATTACCGGAACAGATTATCCCATTGATGGTGGATTTTTAACACTGAATACTTAAGATATGAAACTGATACGTTTCGGAGAACCCGGAAAGGAAAAACCCGGTTTGTTGATAGCGGATAAATTCTATGATGTTTCCGGCTTTATACACGATTATAATGAAAGCTTTTTTGAGAATGGTGGTATTGCCCACCTTGCCTGGATGATGGACCAATACAAGAATATGCTGAGGCCGATGCCAGCCGGTAGCCGGATTGGAGCACCAGTTGCAAGGCCTTCAAAAATTGTTTGCATCGGACTTAATTATGCAGATCATGCGAAAGAAACCAATGCCACACCACCTGCAGAACCAGTTGTATTCATGAAATCCACTACTGCGATCTGTGGCCCTTATGACGATGTGATCATACCCAGAGGATCAGAAAAAACCGACTGGGAAGTAGAATTGGCAGTGGTTATAGGCAAAAGGGCAAGCTATGTAGAAGAATCAGAAGCGATGGATTTTGTTGCGGGGTATTGCCTCCATAATGATATCAGTGAAAGAGCATACCAGCTCGAAATGGGTGGAACCTGGGATAAGGGAAAGGGCTGTGATACCTTCGCACCCTTAGGCCCGGTGCTCGTAACAAAAGATAAAGTTGAGAATGTGGACAATCTTCGGTTATGGCTTACCGTAAATGGCAAACTGATGCAGGATGGATCAACTTCTAACCTGATCTTTAATATTCCCTTCCTGGTTGCCTATGTAAGTAGATTTATGACATTGCTTCCGGGAGATATTATATCTACCGGTACACCAGCCGGTGTGGGCCTGGGTATGAACCCACAGGTATACCTCAAGCCAGGTGATATTATGGAATTGGGTATTGATGGACTAGGTACCTCAAGACAAAATGTTATAGCATATGCTTCGGCTTGATGCACACCAGCATTTTTGGCGTTATGATGAAAATCGTGACAGTTGGATAACCCCGGAGATGAGTGTCATCAGGAGAGATTTTCTGCCTGAAGATCTACATCCCTTATTGATTGAAGCCGGGTTTGACGGTTGTATAGCGGTGCAGGCAAGCCAGTCAGAAGCCGAGACGCATTTCCTGCTTGAGTTAGCTTCCGGTCATTCATTCATCCGATCAGTTGTTGGCTGGATTGATCTTCAGAGTGCTTCTTTGGAAGAAAGACTGCCCTATTATAAATCCTTTGAAAAACTCAGTGGATTCCGACATATACTGCAGGGGGAAGCTGTTCGTGATCGGATGCTGCAACCACCATTTAAGCAGGGAATCAAATTGTTAGGGAAACACGGATACAGGTATGATATCCTGATCAATAATGACCAGTTGGGCTATGCATACCAGTTATGCCGTGAATTGGATAACCAATCCTTTATCATTGATCATCTTGCAAAACCTGATATCAGGGGTGGCGGTTTTGAAAGCTGGCAGAAAGAAATTCAACCATTCCATGAACTTGAACATGTTTATTGTAAAGTGTCGGGTATGGTTACAGAGGCGGACTGGCATCATTGGAAGGAAAGTGATTTTACTCCCTACTTTGATACGATCTTAGAAGTTTTCGGTGCGCGCCGATTGGTATTTGGTTCCGACTGGCCTGTATGCCTGCTGGCTGCCGGATACAGCGAAGTGGTAAAGCTTACGGAAGAAAATTTTAAAAAACTTTCAGGAGATGAGCGAGCAGGAATTTTTGGTGGGAATGCACAAGATTTTTATGGCATAAAAAATTGAATATGAATCTGCAATTAAAAGATAAGGTCATTATCGTTACGGGTGGTGCAAAGGGGATCGGTGAAGGTATTGTAAAGTTGCTGGCAGAGGAAGGAGCTATCCCCGTTATTATCGGTAGAGATGAAACAGATAATAAAAAGCTGGTTGCAACATTACATGATTCAGGTTTGCAGGCTGCGCAGTTTGTGGCGGAGCTTTCTATTCCGGAAGAATGTAAAAAGGCAGTAGATGAGGTGATGAAAAAGTTCGGAAGAATTGAAGGGGTGGTAAATAATGCCGGTAAAAATGATGGGGTATCCTTAGAGAAAGGTACCTATGAAGAATTCATGGCATCAATGCATCGCAACCTGGTGCATTATTTCCTGATTGCTCATTATGCATTGCCGGCACTTAAAGTTTCGAAGGGATCCATTGTAAATATCAGTTCCAAAACTGCTGAAACAGGGCAGGGGGGCACATCGGCCTATGCCGCCGCTAATGGTGGCAGAAATGCACTAACCCGCGAATGGGCAGTTGAGTTATTGCCATACCGTATTCGCGTAAACGCAATAATTGTAGCTGAATGCTGGACCCCGCAATACAAAACATGGATCAATTCACTACCGGATGCGGAGGCGAAGCTTAAGAAAATAAATGCACGTATCCCTCTTGAGAACAGGATGACCACGCCCGAAGAGATCGCGAATATGACTGCCTTCCTTTTATCAGAAAGATCCAGCCATACAACAGGGCAGCTCATCCATGTAGATGGTGGCTATGTTCACCTCGATAAAATTATCAATGATTAAGTTGGCAATATGCAACAAAAAGTATTAAAGATACATCCGAAAGATAATGTGCTGGTGGCGCTCACCGGTTTAAAGAAAGGCGACCTTATTGTTTATGAGGGCGAATCGATCATTCTCCAGGATGATGTTCTGGCAAAACATAAATTCACCCTCAATGAACTTAATGCCGGCGATGGCGTTTATATGTATGGTGTACTGGTGGGCAGGGTTAAGGGAACAATACCAGCAGGGGGCTGTCTTACTACTGAAAATCTGAAGCATGCCGCGGAGCCCTATGATTATCATGGATCGGATTATGAATGGGAAGCACCTGACGTATCACCCTTTAGCAACAGAACATTTAATGGATTCCACCGTAAAGATGGCAGGGTGGGTACAGCCAATTACTGGCTTTTTATTCCAACCGTTTTCTGTGAAAACCGTAACCTGGATGTGATACGCGAAGCGCTTGTTAATGAACTCGGGTATGGTATAACAGATAAGTATAAACGATATACTAGGCAATTGGTTGAAGCAGTAAAGAAAGGAGAGGGAGTTGATACAATAAACTTTGCGCCTTCATCTGATAGCAGGCAGGAGCGACTGTTCCCAAATGTGGATGGCATCAAATTCCTGAACCATGAAGGAGGTTGCGGCGGAACACGCCAGGACGCCGGTATATTGGGAAAATTACTGGCCGCATATGCCAACCATCCGAATGTTGGTGGTATAACTGTGTTAAGCCTGGGTTGTCAGCATTTACAGACTTCAGATTTCCTGGAGGAATTAAAGAAGCTTGATCCATCTTTCGATAAACCGCTTTTTATATTTGAACAACAGCAATCGGGAACAGAGCAGGACCTGATCAGTGCAGCCATACGGCAAACTTTTTCAGGGCTGATAGAGATAAACAAACAGGAGCGGAAACCCGCTACCCTCGATCATTTATGCATTGGTGTTAAATGTGGTGGCAGTGATGGCTTCAGTGGAATTTCGGCTAACCCTGCTGTTGGATATTGTTCAGACCTGGTAGCGGCGCTCGGGGGAAAGATTTTACTTGCAGAATTCCCTGAATTATGTGGCGCGGAGCAGGACCTTATCGACAGGAGTGTAGATGAACCTACAGCCCGGAAATTCATTAAGCTGATGCAGGCATATGACTCACTTGCCCACCAGGCCGGCTCCGGATTTTATATGAACCCTTCTCCCGGAAATATCAGGGATGGACTGATTACTGATGCAATTAAGAGTACAGGTGCTGCAAAAAAAGGCGGTTACTCACCCGTGGTGGATGTGCTTGATTATACAGAGCAGGCAACTAAAGCTGGTCTCAACCTGGTTTGTACCCCGGGTAACGATGTGGAAGCCACAACGGGTAAGGCTGCCGCAGGGGCTACCCTGATCCTGTTCACCACCGGATTGGGAACACCAACTGGCAACCCTGTTTGTCCCACCATCAAGATCTCCACCAATTCTGCTCTCGCTAAACGAATGCCTGATATCATAGATATTGATACCGGACCGATCATAACCGGCGAAAAGTCGATCCTGCAAATGGGAGAAGAAATACTGGAATATTGCATCCGTGCTGCCAGCGGAGAAGTTATACCAAAAGCAGTTTTGCTGAATCAGGATGATTTCATTCCATGGAAGCGTGGCGTAAGCTTATGATTGCATTATCTTTAATGGTATATATAGATATTGCCATGCAAAGATTAATTATTGCCTTCCTCCTGAGCTTTGTTTTTATTACAGGAGCCATAGCCCAGGATACCAACCTATTTGAGAAAAAACTATTTATCTCCAGTAAAGGGGATAGCCTCCCGTACAGGATTCTTTACCCGGAAAATTATGATCCAGCCAAAAAATATCCACTCGTACTATTCCTGCATGGAGCAGGTGAAAGGGGAAATGACAATGAAAAACAGTTGGTCCATGGATCAAAACTTTTTCTGGCTGATAGCAACAGAAGCAGGTATCCTGCTATTGTTATTTTTCCCCAATGCCCCGAAAATAGTTTCTGGGCAGCAGTAAAAGTGAATAGGGAAAAGCAGCCCTTTGAAATTAATTTCAATTATGGTGCGGAGATGACCGCTCCGTTGCGATCAGTTACAGAACTGACCAAACAGCTTATTCAGGAAGCTGGTGTTCAAAAGAAAAAAGTATACATAACTGGATTGTCGATGGGAGGGATGGGCACTTTTGAAATGGTTTACCGGCAGCCAAAATTATTTGCTGCTGCAGCTCCTATATGTGGTGGTGGAGATACGGCATCGTACAATAAAAAAACAGCCAAAGTGCCTTTCTGGGTTTTTCATGGGGCGGATGATTCAGTGGTTGATGCTAAACTGAGCCGCCAAATGGTAGATCGGCTAAGGGCCTTGAATGCTGATGTAAAATATTCAGAATACCCAGGTGTGAACCATAACAGTTGGGACAATGCATTTGCAGAACCTGAATTTTTAGCCTGGATGTTCTCCCAGCGTAAATAATTTGTGTTACCATGATAAGGAAACTATTATTTATAAGTTTTATTCTGTTCTTATTATCAGCCTGCGACCAACAAAAAAAAGTGGCCGACACAACGGATTATATCAAGGTAGGTGATAGTATTGCTGCTATAAGCTTTGATCATCTTCGTACAGCATTGCAGGCCTCAATGTCCACCGATGGCCCTGCTGCAGCAATTGCCTTCTGCCGTCAGCAGGCAATGCCTTTGACCAGCAAGTACAATACAGATTCTATAACGGTTATGCGTGTGGCTGAAAAGTTCCGCAATCCATCCAATGCGTTGAAAAATCCTGACAGCACTGCATGGAGTCAATACAAAACTGCCATTGCAAATGGAGACAGTATTTTTTCAAAAACCGTGGTTACAGATAGCGCTATTCATTATTATAAACCAATTCTTCTTCAACCTCTATGCTCCAACTGTCATGGAGTTGCAGGAAAAGATATTCCGGCATCCCTTGTTACAGTAATAGATTCGTTATACCCCGGCGACATGGCAAAAGATTTTTTAGTAGGCGAGCTAAGAGGGATGTGGCATATCCGGTTTGATAAGTGATTATAACTTTTGTGCCAGCATTCTAAGAATAGCAGCCTTACCCTGGTGATAATCTCCTTCTTTTAATATAATTTCTTTTTGTTCGCAACTAATCTGGTGAAGGAACTGAAAATCATTACAGATAGAGGCGGCATCATAAAGCAATTCCGGATCACGTGGACCGCCACTATCGAGTGTCGCCTGTTCTTTTGCAAATGCTTCCAGCAATAAAAATCCACCAGGCTTAAGCGCCTTTACAATCTCCCTGTGAAAGCTTTTTCGAATATAGGGAGGGAGGTGCAGGTATATCAAAGCAACGGCATCATATTGCTCCGTTGCAACAAACTGAGTAACATCTTTTATTTCATAGTTGATAACAACGTCATTAGCTTCAGCCTGGCTTAATGCCTTTTCCCTGGCTACTTCGCTGAAATCAAAAGCATCAACCTGCCATCCTTTGGAAGCAGCATAAAGGGCATTCCTTCCTTCCCCTTCAGCCGGCAGTAATATTTTGCCCGGCTTATGCAGGTCAATAAATAATTTGAAGTATTGATTGGGCTGATAACCATAAACTGTTTCATTCTCTGCATATCGCTGGTCCCAGAAATGCTTCATGTTTTTTGAATGCAATCTGCAAAATATAAAAGGCCTGTTATGTGATGATAGTCACCATAACAAGCCTTTGTATTTTGAATAATTTTATTTATTAACCCATCGACTGTGCCACCTTTTCGAGCAAGGCTTTGGTTTTACGGATACCTTCATCTTCGCTCAGAACATCCCCTTCATATTCGATACCCACAATTCCCTTGAAACCACTATCCTTAACGATCTTCATCATCTTAAAATAATCTGTTTCTGTTTCGTTGCCTTCGGCATCAAAAACATTGCTTTTGGCGCTTACCCCTTTTGCATAGGGCATCAGCTCCTGTGTACCCTTATAACGGTCATAGCCCTCTACACAGGTACGCCAGTTTGCAGGATCTCTTTTAATGCAGAAATTTCCGAAATCCGGAAGTGTTCCAACATTTTTTCGGTTCACCTGTTTCATAACACCAGCCAGCCAACTTCCATCAGAAGACCATCCCCCGTGATTCTCAACAATAACATTGATGCCTGTTTTTTCAGCAAATTCCCCCAACTGGTATAGTCCATCAGCGGCAGTCTTGGCCAGTTCTTCCCTGCTTCCCTTGCCGGCTGCATTTACCCTGATGGTGGAACAACCCAGATATTTAGCGGCTTCAACCCATTTGTAATGATTCTCTACAGCCTTCTGCCTGTCTTCTTTGGTGGCAGCACCGATCTCACCCTCGCCATCACACATGATGAGGTGATTGCGTACACCATTGTCCTTGCAACGTTTCAGTAATTCGTTGAGGTAGTTTGTATCCTGTGCCTTATCCTTAAAAAACTGGTTTACATATTCTACAATGCTGATACCAAAATCATTCTTCGCTTTTGCAGGAAAATCAAGGTTGTCGAGCTGCTTGGCAAACAGTGCCTTGTGCAAAGACCATTCAGCAAGGGAAATTTCAAAAAAGGAACCGTTCACTCCGGCAGCAGTACCAGCTGCTTTTGTATTGAGGCAGGAAACACCGGTAGCGCCAATGGCAAGCCCACCCATTAGTTTGAGGAAATGTCGACGATCGGATTGCATGTGATTTTTTTTAAGTGGAATAAAGGTAAAATATACAACTATTTCAATTAATTGCCTTTCACTTATCACATCTTAATAACTTCGTATACATGTTAAAATGGATTGCTTTTATCATACTCCTCGGTTTGCTGTTTTCTTGTAGTTCAGAAAAAAAAACAACCATTCCCAAAGCTTCTGTGCCTGACTTTATTTCAGGTGTTGACCTCTCCTATGTTAACCAGGTGGAGGATCATGGCGGGAAATTCAGGGTGAAGGGCATTGAAGCTGATCCCTTCAGAATATTTCAGGAGCATGGGGCCAGTACAGTAAGGGTGAGGCTCTGGCATAACCCGGAATGGACGAAGAAACTGAATGGTGGAAAAACTTACAGTGACCTTGCTGATGTAATTAAGACTATCAGGAGAGCCCGTCAGGCAGGAATGATGGTGAACCTTGATTTTCATTATTCCGATGATTGGTCTGACCCGGCAAAACAGGCAGTTCCAAAAGCCTGGGAGGGATTAGCATTGCCTCTTTTAAAAGATTCTGTGTATAATTATACGCTTGCTGTTCTCAATCAGCTCAAATTGCTTGGCCTGGTTCCTGAAATGGTGCAGGTGGGAAATGA
This sequence comes from Flavihumibacter sp. ZG627, assembly GCF_000814325.1. Lineage (GTDB taxonomy): Bacteria > Bacteroidota > Bacteroidia > Chitinophagales > Chitinophagaceae > Flavihumibacter. Next base: position 111,749 of record NZ_JPHF01000006.1, read on the forward strand.
GAATAATAACGGGATCATGTTTCCGTTAGGGAAAGTAAGTAATGACGACTGGTCATCATTTGCATCACTGTTAAACAGTGGTATTGATGCCGTGCGGGATTTTTCAAAAACCTCTTCCATAAAACCTCGTATAATCATTCATGTTGCACAACTTCAGAATGCTTTCCACTGGTTAAAGAATCTTACTGCGGCGGGAGTAAACGACTTCGATATTATTGGATTATCCCATTATTTTAAATGGTCAGAAGTTACCAGCATGCAAGCAATCAGTGATACCATTTCAGCGATCAGGAATAAGTATGGCAAAGAAGTTATGGTTGTGGAAACTGCCTATCCATGGACGGCGTTAAATGCTGACCTGTATCCTAACGTCATCTCCGGCGCTGATGCCTTTGAACAGTATCCTGCCAGCCCGGAGGGCCAGCAGCGTTACCTATGTGATCTGGTTGATGCCATCCGGAAAGGAGGCGGGAAAGGCGTCATGTATTGGGAACCAGCCTGGATCAGCAGCCGTTTACGCGACCAGTGGGGGCAGGGCTCATCATGGGACAATTGCACCCTGTTTGATTTTGAAGGAAATGTGCTTCCTGCTATGAACTGTCTTGGGCATTAAACAAGTTCCCTACCTTCGCAAATCCATGAAGCATCTGTCTGCACTCAATAAATATTTTTGGAAATACCGCTGGCGCCTTGTACTTGGTATATTGTTCATCATCCTCTCCAACTATTTCAGGATCCTTGCTCCCCAGATCACCGGGTTTGTTGTGGATGCAGTGGAGAAGCAATTACCTGGCTACAAGGCCACCCGTATGGTTCATGGTTATGATCCCATTGTACAATGGCTTGTTGGTATTACTGAGAAGTCAAGTTTTTCCAATCTGGTCATTCTTTGCGGACTCACATTACTTGCGGTGGCTATACTCAGTGGATTCTTTATGTTCCTCATGCGGCAGACCAATATTGTAATGAGCCGGTATATTGAATTTGACCAGAAGAATGAAATTTACAGCCATTACCAGAAACTGGACCTGGGCTTCTATAAGCGCAACAGCACGGGCGACCTGATGAACCGTATCACAGAAGATGTAAGCAGGGTGAGGATGTATACAGGGCCTGCAATCATGTATTTCATCAACCTTGCATTCACTATCAGTTTCAGTGTTTTTTATATGATGCGCACCAACGCTGAACTTACCGTACTCGTATTATCGCCCCTGCCATTGCTTGCCATCACTATATATTATGTGAACACCATCATTCACAAGAAAAGTGAGAGGAACCAATCATTATTATCAGACCTCACTACCACGGCACAGGAATCCTATTCTGGGATAAGGGTCATAAAATCCTTTGTTCAGGAGAAGGCGCAGCAATTGTTTTTTGAGAATAACAGTGAGGCCTATCGCAGTAATGCCATCGGGCTTGCGAAAGTGGAAGCTATTTATTTTCCATCAATGTCGCTCATGATTGGCCTCAGTACTTTGATAACAATACTTGTTGGAGGTATATATGCGATGCAGCCAGGTAGTAATGTAACAACAGGAACGCTGGCAGAATTCATTATGTATATCAATATCCTGACATTCCCAGTGAGTGCAATAGGGTGGACCGCCAGTATGATCCAAAGGGCGGCAGCATCTCAGAAAAGGATCAATGAATTCCTTAATACAGAATCACTGATCCGCCAGCCTGTGAATGCCTTGAGTCCGTTTGTGCGTGGAAGAATTCAATTTAAGAATGTCAGCTTTACCTATCCACATACAGGAATCACGGCTGTTTCTGATTTTACCCTTGATATAGAACCCGGACAAAAAATAGCCATTATCGGCAGAACGGGATCGGGCAAAACGACGCTCGCCCAATTACTGCTGCGTATGTATGATCCCGCCCAGGGAATCATTAGCCTTGATGGAACTGATATCCGTTCCATGGATCTGCAGCATCTCAGGATGCAGGTAAGTTATGTGCCCCAGGATATCTTTCTGTTCAGTGATACCATTGAAAACAATATTGGTTTTGGATTGGAGCAAACAAGCCATGAGTCGGTGAGGTCGGCGGCTTTTGCAGCAAGCGTGGATAAAGAGATTGACGGATTTGAAAAACAATATTCAACACTTGTGGGAGAGCGGGGGGTAACGTTAAGTGGCGGACAAAAACAGCGGATAAGCATTGCCCGTGCGCTTATAAAGGAACCGAATATCATGGTGTTTGACGATTGCCTCAGTGCCGTGGATGCTAAAACAGAAAAAACAATTATTGCTAACTTAGACCATTACCTGAAAAATAAGACGGCCATTTTCATTACCCACCGGATATTTTCACTCCTCTCATTTGATAAGATCGTTGTAATGGAAGATGGAAAGATCGTGGAACTGGGAACGCATGATGAGCTGCTACGAAATGATGGTTATTATACATATCTATATGAACACCAGCAGGACGATCCCGAGGAAAGCAGCGATGGAGGCTGAATAGGAGGAAACACTTAGTGCATTAAAAAGTTTGGTAAAATTTTGCTAATTCGCAAACAACCCTATATTTGCTCCTACATAATTCCGCACCTAACGAAATTAATAATTGTAAAAACAACAACTGTGGGTTACGAGAACAACGACAAAAAAATGGAAAGCGTTTATAGTAAACGCATCAGAGCAGGTAAAAGAAGGACATATTTCTTTGATGTGAGAGCTACAAGAAGCAATGATTATTACCTGACCATTACTGAGAGTCGTAAGAAGTTTGATGATAATGGTTATGACAGGCATAAGATCTTTTTGTATAAAGAAGATTTCAACAAATTCCTGAAGGCCCTTACAGAAGCTGTAGATTATGTAAAGACTGACCTGATGCCAGATTTTGATTTTGATGCATATAACCACGACAACCTCGAAGAAGGCGGAGAAATGGTAGAAAGCAGTGTTGAAGCAGATGCTATTGTAACTGCATCTGCTGTTGTACCGCCCGTTGTGAACAACGAGAATACTGTTGAGCCTACTCCCGGTATTGATGAAGAGGTGGATAAGTGGTAAACTGAACCAACCAATTGCTTATGTAGTGGCCTCCATTTGGAGGCCATTTTTTTGTATCCAACAAAAACTTTAGGTAATTGTTAAAGGGAAGCCATCAATGTCTATTTTTGTGCAAATTTTTCAACAAAAAAGTTTACGGATGAAATGGTCTGAATTCTTTACTTCTTCAGTAGGCAGGAAATTCGTAATGGGGCTTACCGGTTTATTCCTAATAACCTTCCTGATCATACATGTGTCTATCAATGCCTGTATTTTTGCTGATCTGCCGATCTTTAATGAAAATGACAATGGTTCTGTTTTTAACAGGGCAGCCCATTTTATGGGTTCAACAATCCTGATCCGCATTATGGAAGTTGGTTTGTTCGCAGGTATAATACTCCATATAGTTCAGGGCTATATGCTTGAACTAAAAAACCGCAGCGCACGTTCTGTAGGATACGCGGTTAACCTGGGAGAGAGGGGCAGTAAATGGTATAGCCGGTCAATGGGATTACTCGGAACTATAATCCTGCTTTTTCTCGTAATACATATATCGCATTTCTGGGTGAAGGCTCGTATAACCCATGCATTGGAACCCGTTACATATAATGGTGTGGAGATGCACAATATGTTTGAAGAAATGAAGATGGTATTCTCGCAGCCATGGGTCGTGATCCTATATGTGCTGGGATGTATATCTCTTGCATATCATCTCGCCCATGGATTCCAGAGTGCCTTCAGAACAGTAGGTGTTCATAACAGGAAATACAACCAGCTGCTCACCAGCATAGGTTATGGTTTTTCCATTATTGTTTCACTTGTATTTGCACTGATGCCTGTTGCTATGTACCTGGGATGGGTAAAGTAGGCCAAAAGGTCAACAAAAATGCAATCAGATAACAATCACTGTTAATTTCAATACTTAAAGTATCTAATAGTCGATTTATGCTCAACTCCAAAATTCCTGCAGGCCCGTTGGATCAGAAATGGACCGATTTCAAAGGGCACTGTAAGCTGGTGAATCCGGCTAATAAAAGAAAGCTTGAGGTGGTGATTATAGGAACCGGTCTGGCCGGTGCTTCTGCTGCTGCCGCACTTGGTGAGTTAGGTTATAAAGTGAAAGCATTCTGTTTTCAGGACTCTCCGCGTCGCGCGCACTCTATTGCAGCACAGGGAGGGATCAATGCTGCAAAGAATTACCAGAATGATGGTGACTCGGTTTTTCGTCTTTTCTATGATACCATAAAAGGAGGCGATTACCGTGCACGTGAAGCCAATGTACACCGCCTTGCAGAAGTGAGTGCCAATATCATTGACCAATGCGTTGCACAAGGGGTTCCTTTTGCACGCGAATATGGTGGGCTGCTTTCCAACCGATCTTTTGGCGGAACCCAGGTTCAGCGTACCTTCTATGCTGCCGGACAAACTGGCCAGCAGTTATTGATCGGAGCCTACCAGGCCCTTGAAAGGCAGGTGGCCCTTGGAAATGTGGAGATGTTCAACCGGCATGAGATGCTGGATGTTGTAGTAATAGATGGAAAAGCCCGCGGCATCATTGCCAGGAATCTTGTAAATGGAAAACTCGAGCGCCATTTCGGTCATGCCGTGCTGTTATGTTCAGGTGGATATGGCAACGTGTTTTACCTCTCTACAAATGCTATGGGAAGTAATGTAACCGCTGCATGGAAAGCTCATAAGAAAGGTGCCTATTTTGGAAACCCCTGCTTTACACAAATACATCCAACCTGTATACCCGTAAGTGGCGATCACCAGAGCAAACTAACCCTCATGTCAGAATCGCTTCGTAATGATGGTAGGATCTGGGTGCCGAAAAAACAAAATGATACCCGCAAGCCATTTGATATTCCTGAAGAAGAAAGAGATTATTACCTGGAGAGAAGATATCCGGCTTTCGGTAACCTCGTTCCGCGTGACGTTGCCAGCCGGGCTGCAAAAGAACGTTGTGATGCGGGTTACGGCGTAGGCTCTTCCCGCCAGGCTGTTTACCTCGATTATGCTGATGCCATTGAGCGTTATGGCAAAGGAGAAGTTAACAAGCGGAATATCCAGGGTGCTACCCAACAGGTGATCACTGAACTTGGTAAAGAGGTAGTAAAAGAAAAATATGGTAATCTTTTCGATATGTATGAGAAGATCACCGGTGAAAATCCTTATGAGGTGCCGATGCGTATCTATCCTGCTGTTCACTATACAATGGGAGGTCTTTGGGTTGATTATGAACTGATGACTACTGTACCTGGCTTATATGCATTGGGAGAAGCTAATTTCTCAGATCATGGAGCCAACCGCCTGGGTGCCTCCGCCCTTATGCAGGGTCTGGCAGATGGATATTTCGTTATACCATATACTATCGGTAATTACCTTGCCGATGAGATCCGCACCAATGCCATCCCAACCGACCATCCCGCCTTTGTGGAGGCCGAAAAGAATGTGGCCGACCGCATCAGCCAGTTGATAAATATCAAGGGCAAGCAAACTGTGGAGAGCTTCCATAAGCGTTTGGGTAAGATCATGTGGGATAAATGTGGCATGGCCAGGAATGCAGAGGGACTCACCCAGGCGATTGAAGAGATTCGCCAGTTGAAAAGAGAATTCTGGTCTGATGTGCGCATACCAGGTGATATCAATGAAATGAATCCCGAACTTGATAAGGCAAACAGGGTCGCCGATTTCATTGAACTCGGAGAGCTGATGTGCATTGATGCCCTCGACCGAAATGAAAGTTGTGGTGGTCATTTCAGGGAAGAAAGCCAGACAGAGGAAGGGGAAGCAAAACGTGATGATGCTGCCTTCGCCTATGTTTCAGCCTGGGAACTTAAAGGAGAACACCAGTGGCAACTGCATAAGGAAGAACTCCATTTTGAAGTGGCCAAACCTACCCAACGTTCTTATAAATAATTAAAACATCAACCATAGCCGATATGGAACATTATAATATGAACCTCACACTAAAAGTGTGGAAGCAAAAGAATAGCCAGGAAAAAGGACGGTTTGAGACCTACCAGGTTAAGAATATCTCTTCTGAAATGTCTTTCCTTGAAATGTTCGATGTGTTGAATGAGGAACTGATCCGCGAAGGCAGGGAACCAATTGCATTTGACCATGATTGCCGGGAGGGAATTTGTGGAATGTGCTCCATGTATATTGATGGCAAGCCCCATGGTCCATGGCATGCCAATACCACCTGTCAGTTGCACATGAGAGCCTACAAAGATGGCGATACCATTGTAGTTGAACCATGGAGGGCCAATGCTTTCCCTGTGATCAAGGACCTGGTGGTTGATCGTACATCATTTGACAGGATCATGCAGGCTGGTGGATATATATCGGTGAATACGGGTAATGCTGTGGATGCCAATGCATTACCCATTGAAAAAGACAAAGCGGATATGGCATTTGCTGCTGCCTCCTGTATAGGCTGTGGTGCTTGCGTTGCGGCCTGTAAGAATAGCTCAGCCATGCTTTTCCTTTCTGCCAAGGTGAGCCACCTGGCATTACTGCCACAGGGTGGACCGGAGCGCAAGAACAGGGTACTTAATATGGTTGCGCAGATGGACAGGGAAGGATTTGGAGCCTGCACCAATACAGGGGCCTGTGAAGCAGTATGTCCGAAAGAGATATCCATTAGCAATATTGCCCGCCTTAACCAGGAATACCTTGGTGCAGGGCTGGTATCCGAGAAATAATAAGATTGGCCCAGCTAAATAAAAGGTCTGAAACGGAACTATCAATTCGGTTTCAGACCTTTGTCGTTGCAGTTTCTACCTCATCCAAACAGGCAGGTGCGCTTACATTCTTTTTTCTTTTCCTGCTTAATGGTCTCTTTCTTTTCTACCTTCTTTTCCGGAACTGATTTTTTGGAATTGCTCCGTAAGCTCGCAAATGCAACGGCAGCGCCCAGTGCTACCAGGAGCACAACGATCAATACCTTTTTCATATGCGAAAAATTGCTGTTATAAGATACGAAAAATAAGCAAAATCGCCTCAATTTTGTTGTACCTTTGCGCCTCGAAAAAGGTAGACTAATATGATTTCAGTTAATAATGTAACCCTCTCTTTTGGTAAGCGTGTTCTCTTTGATGAAGTGAATCTCAACTTCATGAAAGGCAATTGTTATGGAGTGATTGGTGCCAATGGTGCAGGAAAATCTACATTTCTCAAGATCCTTTCAGGAGAAATAGAACCCAGCAAAGGCTCTGTGACCATTGGGGCGGGGGAACGTATGGCAGTGCTTAAGCAGAACCACTTTGCTTATGATGAAGTTACCGTTCTCAATACGGTATTGATGGGGCATCAGAAAATGTGGGAGGTGATGCAGGAGCGCGATGCAATTTATGCTAAGGAAGATTTTTCTGAAGAAGATGGCATGCGCGCCGGCGAATTAGAAGGTGAGTTTGGTGAAATGGGTGGATATACAGCAGAAAGTGATGCGGGAAGCATGCTTTCAGAATTGGGTGTGCCCGAGCAATTTCACCAGAGCCTGATGAAAGATATTCCCGGTAACCTTAAAGTAAGGGTGTTGCTGGCACAGGCTATTTTTGGAAACCCGGATATCCTGTTGCTCGATGAACCTACCAACGGCCTGGATATTGAGACCATCAGCTGGCTGGAGAATTTCCTGGCCGACTATGAAAATATTGTATTGGTGGTATCACACGACCGTCACTTCCTCGATGCAGTTTGTACCCATGTGGCAGATGTTGATCGCCAGAAGATAAAGATCTTTACCGGTAACTATACTTTCTGGTATGAGTCTTCGCAGCTGATGAGCCGCCAGGTGAATGATAAGAATAAGAAGACAGAGGAGAAGCGTGCTGCCCTGATGGAATTCATTGCCCGATTCAGCGCCAACGCTTCCAAGTCGAAGCAGGCAACCAGCAGAAAGAAAGCCCTTGAAAAACTCACCATTGAAGAGATAGAACCATCCAACAGGCGTTATCCCGGAATCATATTCCAGCCCCAGCGTGAGGTGGGTAACCAGATACTTAACGTCGAAAAACTTGGCTACTCAGTAGATGGGCGTTTGTTGTTTGATAAAGTCAGCTTCAGTGTAAATAAAGGAGATAAGATCGCTCTGCTGAGCCGCGACCCTCTTGCGGTGACCAGTTTCTTCGAGATCATCAACAATCATAAAAAGGCAGATAAGGGACAGTTTGAATGGGGTACCACTATTACCAGTGCTTATCTGCCCATTGAGAATAATGAGTTCTTTACCGACAAGCTTTCACTGCTCGACTGGCTTCGCCAGTTTGTTCCACCGAATGTAACAGATGCTGATGAACCTTTCCTCCGTGGGTTCCTTGGAAAAATGCTATTCAGCGGAGATGATATCATGAAGAAGACCAATGTACTGAGTGGTGGTGAAAAAGTACGTTGCATGCTCAGCCGCATGATGCTTCAGAATCCAAACCTGATCATGCTCGATCAACCCACTAACCACCTCGACCTGGAAAGCATCCAGAGTTTCAATGAAGGCTGCCAGAATTTTCCGGGTATCGTTCTGCTTACTTCGCATGACCACACTTTTATGCAAACAGTGGCAAACCGGGTTATTGAACTAACACCTTCAGGTATTATTGATAGACTCATGACATTTGATGAATACCTCGAGGATGCACGTGTAAAACAACTCCGGGAGGAGATGTATGGGAATGCCGTAATGGTTTGGTAAGAAGGCGCAGGCAATAAATGCTATCTTTAGCGCGCTTAATAGAAAACCACGGGCTTGTTGAGAAGGCTGTTGATATGCATTTTTATCCTAACCACTGCTTTTAGCGCAGCCGGACAGATACCTGCCACCGGCAGTAAAAGCCTATCCAACCTTCGACAGAAAAAGATTCCGGTTGCCAGCGGTTCCATTACAGTGGATTCTTCAAGTCTTGTTCCCGGATCGCTAAAGATTACAGGTATTGCAGATTCCCTTTATACGATCGACTGGCTGAATGGTATCCTACGCTGGAATCAACAACTCCCTTTTGATTCAGTACTTGTACAATACCGGGTGCTCCCAAATAAACTCAATGCTAAGGCGAGGGTCTTTGATTTCGACAGCCTGGTGAACAGCTATATTACAAGAGCCACCATCAGCGGACCAGGAAGGCAGACGCCCGCAGAAGATTTCTTCAACTTTGGAAACATCAGTTATAGTGGCAGTTTCGGCAGAGGGATCTCCTTTGGGAATGCACAGGATGCTGTGGTGAGCTCAAACCTTAATATGCAGCTGAATGGTTTCCTGGCAGATAGCATTGAGATCATGGCTGCTATCACAGATAATAATATTCCGATTCAACCCGATGGAACAACGCAGCAGCTCAATGAGTTTGACCGAATATTCCTTCAGTTCAAAAAGAAAGGCTGGCAGCTTAGTATGGGTGATATTGATATCCGTCAGAATAGGAACTACTTCCTGAATTTTTATAAACGATTACAGGGCGCTGCTTTTGAAAATACTTCACGCATAGCAGAAAATATAACTAATAGTACCATGGTGAGCGGGTCCATTGCCAAAGGTAAATTCACACGTAATGTATTCGATGGACTTGAAGGCAACCAGGGTCCATACCGGCTTACCGGTGCCAACAATGAACTCTATTTTGTAGTACTTGCAGGAACCGAAAGGGTTTTCATTGATGGCGAATTGCTGCAAAGAGGAGAGGACCGTGATTATGTTATCAATTACAATACTGCCGAAGTAACGTTTACCCCTAACCGTATGATTAATAAGGACCGGAGGATACAGGTGGAATTTGAGTATGCCGACCGGAATTATCTTAATACAAATCTTTACCTCGCCAACGAAACCAATTTCGGAGAAAGAATTAAGGTTAGGCTGGGAGCATTCTCTAATAATGATGCAAAAAATTCACCCATCAATCAGAACCTCGATACAAGGCAGAAACAATTTCTTGGATCAGTTGGTGACAGCATCCAGCGCGCATTTTTCCCGGTAGCGGAAATTGATACTTTCTCACCTGGAAAAGTTCTCTATAAGAGAATTGAAGTGCTCGTTAATGGCGTTCCTGATTCTATCTATGTGTATTCAACCAATCCCGATAGTGCAAGATACAATCTCGGTTTTGTTGATGTAGGGGAGGGAAATGGAAATTACCTTCCTGATCTGAATGCTGCCAATGGCAAGGTTTTCAGGTGGGTGGAGCCTTTAAATGGAAGGCCGAATGGCAGGTATGAAGCGGCAACATTTCTGGTAACGCCAAAGCAACAACAGGTGTTAACAGTAGGTGCAGATTATGTTATTCAAGGAAAAACCACGGTGAGTGCAGATATAGGAATGAGCAACTATAATATCAATACATTTTCGGTTAAGGATAAAGGAAATGATAAAGGGTTCGCTGCACGTCTGCTTGCCAGGCAGGTGATACCTATTAATAAAAGCCTCCGTGTGCAAACGGATGGTTCTATGGAATGGGTGGAACGAAGTTTCAGGCCTATTGAACGTCTCAGGAATGTGGAGTTCACCCGCGATTGGGGACTCCCGATTTTGGTTAATCCAGCTGACGAAACCATGTATAGCGGTGGTGTTGAATTGTTAGACCAGAAAGACAACAAGGTCCGGTATCAGTTAACCGGTTATAACCGGAGTGATGATTTCAGGGGCCTGCGTAATAGTTTTCTTCACCTTCATCAAACCAATGGCTGGCGCTTCAATAACCAGATAAGTATTACAAATGCTTCCGGAGCTTCCGACAAGGGATATTTTTTCAGACCATCAATAGATATTGCAAAAACATTTTCCTCCCTCCGCAATTATACGCTCGGCATAAACTATGCACTCGAACATAATGAGGCAAGAAATAAATCTTCCGATAGTATTACGCCTTATAGTTTTTCCTTTGACATTATGAAGTTCTATCTACAGTCTGATGCCACTAAACAGAACAACTGGATACTGAGCTACTATACAAGAAGTGATAAACTTCCCATTGGTAAAGACCTTATAAGGACAGACCGAAGCCAGAACTTTTCACTGGGGGCATCAATTTTTTCGAATCCGGCCCACCAGTTGAAAGTCAATACCACCTACCGCACCTTAGAAGTTTTTCAGAAAACAAACAGTAATGCTGTTTCGGACAAGAGCCTGCTGGGGAGAATAGAATATATAGTTAATGAGTGGAAAGGAATGCTAACCGGCAATATGTTATATGAGTTGGGTGCAGGGCAGGAACAAAAAAGGGATTTTGTTTTCCTGGAAGTACCTGCCGGTCAGGGAGAATATGCATGGTTTGATTATGACAATGATGGTGTTCAACAGTTGAATGAATTTGAAGTAGCGCTGTTCCAGGACCAGGCACGTTATATCAGGATATTCACGCCAACCAATGAATTTGTAAAAGCAGCCTATAATAGTTTTAATTATAGCATGTCGCTGAATCCGCGGGCCATGATCGATCCGCAGCAATCATCCGGCCTGGGTAAATTCGCGGCCCGGATTAATCTTCAATCGTCCCTTCAGTTGTTTCGTAAGGAGCTTGCAGATGGTATTTCTCATTTCAATCCATTCAGTAATTCACTTTATGACAGCACGCTGATCACCCTCACCAGTGTTTGGGTAAACAGTCTGGCCTTTAACCGCTCGGGAACTAAATGGGGATTTGATATCAGCAATACAAGGAACAGTGGAAAACTTTTGCTGACATATGGTTTGGAGAGCAGGTCACTTCAGGAGTGGACCCTCAGAAGCAGGTGGAATTTAACGCGGAAGTTCACAGCAGATATCACTGCAAAAAACGGATACACTACGCTTACAACCGGCAATATAAAATTTGATAACAGGAACTATGATATAGAACAATATTCCCTTGAGCCTCGCCTCACATTTACCTATGGGGCAAACTTCCGGATCGTGGGAGGATATCGTTATGGCAATAAAAATAACCAGATGGGTGGAGCAGAAAAATATACTTCCCATGCTTTCAATACCGATATAAAATATAATCTCCTGCAGAATGCCTCCGTGCAGGGAAAATTCACTTATAATACTATTGAGTATCCTTACTCTACCAATTCAACCATCAGCTATATCATGCTGGATGGATTACAACCCGGTAAGAATTTACTATGGAGTCTTGACCTTACAAAACGATTAGGAAAAAACCTTGAGTTGAATATTCAGTATGAAGGTCGTAGGCCAGGAGAAAACCGGACCATTCATGTAGGTAGGGCAGCACTCAGGGCATTGTTGTAAAAAAAGAAGCCCTACCGAAGTAGGGCTCTGTGTGCTATTCAAGAGATTGTTGGATAAAATATCGTGATTAACCGAAGAGGCCACCTTTTTTAAGTTCGCGAGTTCCTTCACCGATCTTGAAACCATTGTGATAGATCTCGATCTTATAGTTTCCGCGCTGGAAATCAGAACCCTGCTTCCATGCAAACTCAACAGGAGTTTTCTTACCAGTCTCGATCTTTACAGGAACCTTTGCAGTGAAAGGCTTGTCACCTTCTTCACGGGTAGTGAATGTACCGGAACCAAGTGCTTCCTGAGATACAGGCTTGCCATCAGGACCAGTTACGAGAACATAAACTTCTGCGCTTCCTGCAGGTGCAATACGGTTGTCAACATCAAAAGAGATAACCAGTTTGTCAACACGCTTTGCAGTAGATGTTACTTTCTCTTTACCACCACTCTTCTCATTGATTGGAGTAATAGAAATGTTGTAGGCATTTAATGTAGATGCGATATCAACAGTTTTCTCCAGTTCCTGCTTCTGCGTAGTAGTTGTAGTAAGATCAGTAGTCAACTGTGAAGTCTTAACTTTTTCAGTTGTCAGGTCAGTATTAAGCTGGGTATTCTCCGTAGTTAGACGGGCAACTTCCTGCTCAAGTCCTGCTACTTTCTCGTTCATTGTAGAGATCAGTTTCTTGGCGCGATTCAATTCAGCCTGTGTTGCATTACGCTTGTTCAGGATGCTGCGGATCTCAGTTTTGAGTTTTCCGATCTCACTGTTTTTGTCTGTCAGTTGACCCTGCAAAGCATTGTTGCTGCCGGTAACTGAATCCAAACGGGCGAGGGAAGCATCGAAGTTACGCTGCAGTTCTGTCTTTTCATCTGTTACCTGAGCGATGGTTGCTTCTTTTTGCTGAATGTTCTGTTCGTTCTTATTGTTGTTGTACAATAAGTAACCCCATGTTCCCAGCAGACCAGCTGCCAGTAGTGCAATGATCAGACCTTTATAGTCTTTCTTAGGTTCTTGCGTGGGGGTTGCTGAGGGATAATTTGATGTGCTCATTGCTATTTGTTTTTTCTTAATTTAGAAATGGTTAATGAATGGGTTATTAAGGTTTTTTTTAAACGGTTAATGAAGGCTTTTCGAAAACCGTGCCAATTTTTTTTTTAGTAGAAGATTTGTCGTTCTCAGGAGGGTAAGATGCAATGCCACGCTAATTTCCAACTTTTTCCCCAGCTTTCAATTATTATTGCAATTCTGAACAAAAGCGAATGTCTGTAGAAAAAATACTGTCCGACTGGAAAAAAAAGCAATTCAAACCTGTTTACTGGCTCGAAGGTGAAGAGGACTACTATATTGACCAGTTGGTAAGGGAAGCTGAACATAACCTACTTTCAGAGGCGGAAGCCGGCTTTAATCTCACAATTTTCTATGGCAAGGAAGCAAACTGGGCTGATGTGGTAAATGCCTGTATGCGCTATCCGATGTTTGCCGAAAGACAGGTTGTATTATTGAAGGAGGCGCAACAAATGAGGGATCTGGATAAATTGGAGAATTATATCAATAAGCCGCTTACTTCAACGGTTTTTGTGGTTGCGCACAAAGAAAAGAAGTTTGACAGCAGAACTAAGTTCGGTAAACTGCTAAAGGAAAAAACCGAATTGCTGCAAACGAAGAAAATGTATGATAACCAGTTGCCGGGCTGGACGGAAAAGCTTGTTTCTTCAAAGGGCTACCAGATCAACCAGAAAGCAGTGCTGTTGTTGGTAGATCATATCGGGAATGATCTTAGCCGTATAGATAATGAGATCAATAAACTCCTGGTGAATCTTGGAAATTCCAAAACCATAACGGAAGATGATATCGAACAGTTTGTTGGTATCAGCAAGGAGTTCAACGTTTTTGAATTGCAGGATGCCATTGCCCGGAAGGATCTTGCAAAGGCAATCCGGATCATCAATTATTTTGAATCAAATCCTAAGGCCGGACCAATACAGATGGTACTTCCTGCGCTGTATGGATTTTTCAGTAAGGCATTTATGTTGTTCGGAGTGGAGAGCAAGGATGAAAAAATGATTGCCTCCTCCATAGGCACGTCACCCTTTTTTGTAAAAGATTATATCAGTACGGTTAATCGTTACGGTTATGAAGGAATTGAAAGAATATTGCTTCTGCTGCATGAATATAACCTCAGGGCTATTGGAATTAACGACAGTGGAACAGAAGACTCTTCTTTAATGAGGGAGATGGTTTTCAAAATGATGTAAGCTGGCCTGCTTGTCTTCAGCCAGCTGCAGCTTCAAGGCTTCCAATCCATCAAATTTCTGTTCGGCTCTTAAGCGTTCCTGCAGGTGCACTTCCACTGTTTCGCCATAGATATCTGATGAGAAATCAAACAGGTTCACTTCAATAACCCTGTTCAGTCCATCTACAGTAGGCCGAACACCAATATTCATCATCCCCCTGAGGATGCCATATGAACTTCGATTGATCATTGCTGTTACTGCATACACTCCATTGGCAGGTATTAATTTCTCATTATCTGTGAGCTGCAGGTTTGCAGTTGGGTACCCGAGTGTTCTGCCTAACTGGTTACCCTTTACAACCACTCCGTCAAAAAAATAAGGATAGCCAAGCAGTTCAGCAGCCATTTTTACATCACCCTTTAGCAGTGCCTGGCGGATGCGGGTGGAGCTTATGGTAGCTTCATCCAGTACTTTTCCCGGAATCTCCACTAGCTGAAAAGCATTGGTAGCAGCATATTTTTCAAGCAGATGAAAATCACCACCCCGGTCTTTCCCAAAACGGTGATCATAACCTATAATGACCGTGTGAGGATGAAAATATTTAATCAGGAAGTCCTCAATATAGGCGGTAGGAGACTGCGCTGCGAATGCTGCTGTAAAGGGTACAACTACCAGGTGATCAATGCCTGCCGCTTCCAGCAAGCGGATCTTCTCGGGTAAACTGTTGAGCAGGAGTATGGGTTGTTGTTGCCCGCTCACAATGCGGCGTGGATGGGGATGGAAAGTAATGATGACTGTTTCGCCATCCACCTTTTCTGCAATGGCTTTTAATTGGGCAATAATACTCCGGTGACCCAGGTGTACACCATCAAATGTGCCGATGGTTGCCACGGCATTCCGGAATACCGGTAGATCTTCAATATTTCTGTGTACCTGCATGGGGTCGGCAAAACTAAGCCAATGAATGGAATGCACAAGGGAAATACCCCCTTTTGCCCTTTTGCCCTTTTTGTTGCACCTTCGCCCTTTGAAATAAATTACCATGAGTCTTTATTCGCAACGTGGCGTTTCGGCCCAGAAAGAAGAAGTGCATAAGGCAACGGAAAAGCTGGACCAGGGCCTTTATCCACATGCATTCTGCAAGATCTATCCTGACTATCTGGGGGGAGATGCTAACTGGGTGAACCTTATGCACGCCGATGGGGCGGGAACCAAAAGCATTCTGGCTTATCTATATTGGAAGCAAACAGGGGATACTTCAATCTGGAAAGGTATTGCCCAGGATGCGATTGTAATGAATATTGATGACCTTCTTTGTGTAGGTATTAATGATAATCTTCTTTTTTCTTCTACCATCGACCGGAATAAAAGACTTATTCCTGGTGAAGTGCTGGAAGCTATTATATCAGGCACCCAGGAATTTTTTGATGAGATGAAGACCTATGGAGTCAACATCCATTACCTGGGGGGTGAAACTGCTGATGTGGGGGATGTGGTGCGGACCATTGCAGTGAATGGAACCATGACAGCCCGCTGGCCTAAGAAAAAACTGGTTACCAATGACCTGATAACAGAAGGCGATGTTATAGTGGGGTTTGCCAGTGCCGGTAAGGCAAAGTATGAAAATGCATACAATAGCGGAATTGGAAGCAATGGACTTACCAGTGCCCGACATGACGCCCTTATTAAAATATATGCAAAGGATTTTCCCGAATCATTTGATACCGGCTTGCCGGATGAAGTGGTATATATAGGCAAGCACCGGTTGACGGATGCCATTGAAATACCAGGTTTCGGAACTACTGATATCGGTCACCTGGTATTGAGCGCTACCCGCACTTATGCACCCCTCATGAAAGTTCTGTTGGGAGAATATTTTAATGATATCCATGGATTGGTTCATTGCAGCGGAGGGGGACAAACAAAATGTCTCAAATACTTACCTAAGCCCTTCCGGATCATTAAGGACAATCTTTTCGAGCCTCCTATAGTGTTTAATTTGTTACAGCAGGCTTCCGGGTCAGATTGGCGTGAAATGTACCAGGTATTTAATATGGGACATCGGCTTGAAGTATTCACCAGTGATCATAATGCTGGTAAAATGATAGAAGCGGGAAAAGCATTGGGCATAGAAGGCCGCATTGTGGGAAAGGTGGAAGCCTCACAGAGCAAGAAAGAGCTAGTTGTCCACAGTCCGGATGGAACTTTGGTAAAATATTAACCGAAATCGATTGCGTTAGTCCCCTTAAGGGTTTGATGGCACACCAATTGAATATTTATCTATAAAAAGCAGATAATTATCCACAGACGCTATGAAATCTGTGCGCCAGTGATTATTTTTGCAGACAGTTCGTGGACCGAATTCGCCTTCCTACACCTTCCTATTGCAACCTCCGGCGAACCGTAAGCGTCATTAGAGCGTTATAAATTAAATTAAAGACAGGCATGAGGCAGCTTAAAATTGCTACACAGATTACCAATCGTGATTCCCAAGCGGTAGAAAAGTATCTCCAGGAAATTTCCAAGATCTCCATGATCACCCCGGAAGAGGAGACTACTCTGGCCCAACGGATCAAGATGGGCGATCAGCGCGCGCTGGACAAATTAGTTCAGGCTAACCTTCGTTTCGTTGTATCTGTGGCTAAGCAGTACCAGCACCAGGGCCTTTCCCTGAGTGACCTGATCAATGAGGGTAACCTCGGTCTGATCAAAGCTGCACAGCGTTTTGATGAAACAAAAGGATTTAAATTCATTTCCTATGCTGTATGGTGGATTCGTCAGTCAATCCTTCAGGCTCTTGCCGAACAGGGTCGTCTTGTACGTCTGCCCCAGAATAAGATCGGAACATATAATAAGGCTAACAAAGCCTACATGGCGTTTGAACAGGAACATGAGCGTGAGCCATCTACTGAAGAACTTGCCGAGATCCTGGAAATGAGCGAAACCGAGATCAATAATATCTTCCAGAGCAATACCCGTCACACTTCCCTCGATGCACCCGTGCACGAGGCAGAAGATGTAGCCATGGGCGATTTGCTGGAAGGAAGCGATGATACTGATGAGGATGTTATGCAGGATTCTCTCCGCAATGAGATCCGCCGGGTACTTAAATCTCTGAGTCCCCGCGAAGCAGAGATCGTAAATGCTTATTTCGGTCTTGATGGCGAAAATGGAGTTACCATTGAGCAGATCGGGCAGAAGTATGATCTTACCAAAGAGCGTATCCGCCAGATAAAGGAAAGGGCAATCAAACGCCTGCAGAAAGCACGTTACAGCAACGCGCTGAAAGCATACCTCGGATAAAATAAAGAATGGCAGGCTAGCTTGTCATTATATATAGTAAAGGTGCCTGTCATGATAAATGCCAGGCACCTTTTTAGCACCTAACCTTTTCCCGCCATCCTTGTTATTATTGCAATAAAATTCTTCCATGATCTTTCGGTTTATAAAACATATAAGCTTTTTGCTGGTTCTGGTACTGGCACTGGCCTGCGAGAAGACAGTTGAATTTGACCTGGATAATGAAGAACCGAAACTGGTGGTTGATGCAGTTATTGAAACAGATCAACCTCCGGTAGTTATTCTCACCAATAGCTTTGATTACTTCAGTGAAATCAATGAGGAGATACTTGCGTCCTCCTTTGTAAGAAATGCCGATATTAAAATTTCTAATGGTATACAGGAGCATTCACTTAAGGAGTATTCACTGGTTGCAGGTAACAGCACGATCTACTATTACAGTATTGATTCAGCTGATCTGGCAACAGCCTTTGTTGGAGAACAGGGGTTGAATTACCAGATGACAATAACCGTTGAGGGTAAGCTGTATTCTGCAGAAACCACAATCCCGATCCTCTCTAAAACCGTTGATTCACTCTGGTGGAAACCGTCTCCCAATAATCCTGATACAACAAAAGTTGTGTTGATGGCAAGGGTTACAGACCCACCTGGATTCGGAAATTATATCCGTTTCTTTACTTCTGTAAATGGCGGGAACTTCAATCCCGGTCTTAATTCTGTTTTTGATGACCAGATCGTTGATGGAACCACCTATGATACGGAAGTGGAACAGGGCGTGGATCGTAATGCCGATATCGATTTTGAGGATTATTCATTTTTTGCCCGCGGCGATACGGTAGTTATAAAATTCACCAATATCAACAAGGCCAGCTTTGATTTTTGGCGAACCATGGAATTCAACTATAGCAGTATTGGCAATCCCTTTTCTTCTCCCACCCGTGTGCTTGGCAATATTTCCGGAAGGGCTCTCGGCTATTTTGGGGGTTATGCGGTACAGTATAAAAGACTTATCATACCCAAATAATCCCGATTGTTGAAGATCAGGATGTATGGGTGCTTTTGGTCACATCATCTTAACACAATTCCAGCTATTTTTGCAAATTCTGAAACAGCGTAAAAGCAATCTACAAGTATGGAGAATAAAGAAACAGAACATGTGCACTGCCTGATCATCGGATCAGGACCTGCAGGTTATACAGCAGCCATTTATGCAGCACGTGCAGCACTCAAACCAGTATTATACCAGGGCATACAACCAGGTGGACAGTTAACCATAACCACCGAGGTAGAAAATTATCCGGGCTATGCTGACGGAGTACAGGGGCCTGAGATGATGGTGCATTTTGAAAAGCAGGCGGTAAGAATGGGAGCTGATATCCGCTTTGGCCTGGCTACAAAGGTTGATTTCAGCAATCGTCCTTTTAAAGTAACAATTGATGAGGAAAAAGAGATAACAGCAGATGCTGTAATCATAGCAACCGGCGCATCCGCAAAATGGCTGGGTTTGGAAAGCGAACAAAGACTGAATGGTTTTGGGGTTAGCGCCTGTGCAGTATGTGATGGATTTTTCTTTCGCGGTAAAGAAGTGGCTATTGTTGGTGCTGGAGATACAGCAGCGGAAGAAGCACTTTACCTTTCTAAGTTGACAAGTACGGTTCATATGATCGTTCGGAAAGGGGAAGATGGAATGAAGGCTTCCAAGGTGATGCAGGACCGAGTGAAAGCAACACCTAATATTAAAGTCTATTGGAACTCCGAAACAGATGAGATACTGGGCGATAATAAAGTTCAGGCAGTAAGGATACACAATAATCTCACTGGCGAAAAAACAGAAGTCCCGGTAAGTGGGTTTTTTGTTGCCATCGGCCACCAGCCCAATTCTGATATATTCAAAGGCTGGCTGACTATGGATGAAGCCGGCTACATTCAGACAGTACCTGGTACTTCTAAAACGAATATAGAAGGTGTATTTGCGGCCGGAGATGTTCAGGATAAGATATACCGCCAAGCGGTAACGGCTGCAGGAAGCGGATGTATGGCCGCCCTGGATGCAGAGCGCTTCCTGTCTGCAGCAGCACATGTATAACCCTTTCCGTTATTATGACGACCATTCATTTACATAACCTTATCTTTCATGGATACCATGGTCTCTATGATGGAGAAGATAAGACTGGTAACAGGTTCGAGGTGAATCTTGACGTTGGTTACGAGGTAAAGAAAGGAGGCTATGACGATATCGGGAATCTGATCAATTATGTTGATCTCTATAACCTGGTTCGCAAGCGGATGAATACTGCCACCCCTTTGTTGGAACAACTGGCGGATGGTATTATGCGGAAAATTGCCCGTGAATATAAACAGGTACGGGAGATACGTATCAGTATTTTCAAACTGAATGTTCCCATAGAAAATTTCGAAGGGAAATTGGGAATCAGCATGAGCATGAATTTTGATAAGTGATTATGATGATGAAGATCCTGACCCTATTTCTTTTATTGCCTTTCATAGCGTTTTCGCAGGACTGGCAGGTTCTTATGCAGGAAGCTGTGAAGGCGGAAACAGCTATGAATGATGAACTTGCTTTTGAGAAATATCAGCAGGTAGTCAAATTGCAACCTGCAAGCATTGTTGCGCTTTGCCGGTCAAGTGAACTCGCTTCTAAAATTGGTCATCGCCATAAAAGAAAAGAAATCCAGGCAAGGCATTATGAGATTGCCCGTGCCTTTGCAGCAAGGGCACTTAAGCTGGATCCGAATTCCGCAGAAGCTAATTTTGTGATGTCGGTTGCCATGGGCAGGCTTGCACTTGTTTCTTCCGGTAAGGATATGATCAGTTATGTAAAGGACATCAAAACATTTGCTGACCGTGCGGTACAACTTGCACCCAACGACTTCCGTGGATATCATGTTTTGGGAAAATGGTATTATGAAATTTCCCATCTGGGCATTTTTAAAAGAACAGCTGTAAAAGTTTTCTATGGCGAATTTCCCGAAGCAAGCTATTCGGATGCTATCAATGCATATGAAAAGAGCCGTCAGTTAAATCCGGCATTCAATCTTAACTACCTTGAACTCGCTAAAGTATACAACCAGGTGGGCCAAAAGGGGAAAGCGATATCCTTATTACAAACACTCAACAATTTACCTGTTAAGATCCAGGATGATATAAGGGTTAAACAGGAGGGGCGGAGATTACAGGAAACTATCAGCCAGAAATTAAATTCATAACCTGGTTTCAAGGATCATCTTCAATATCTTTCTTGGCACCCCTTCATATATCATATCGGGTATCTCTTCCTCGCTAAATCTGAATCCGAGTTTAAGGTAGCAATGTATTGCAGCATCATTTCCTTCCATTACAAAAAGGCAGATAATCTCCGCCTGGTGCAGCCGTTTACATTCATCAATTAGTTCACTAATAAATTTTGTTCCCAGGCCTTTGCCTCTTAAGGCTCTTTCCCCAACCAGCAATCTTCCCAGCCTGGGAGAATGTGGTTCATTGGTGATGATCTCACCCATAGCATAAGCATCTCCATTATCATCGCATCCCATATACAATTGCTTAAAGGGATATAATAATTGGTGCTGCCGGATTTGGTCTTCTATTAAGGGAAATTTCCAGGCCGGTCCGGCAAATTGAAAAAGTAAAAAAGGATCAGATACCCAACTTTTTAAGAGTTGGAAATCTTCAGCCTGGTACTTGCGTATCATGTTTTTGTTTTTCTCGCATTATCAGAAATATTTTGATTCCTTCAAACCAAACAACAGATATACACCCGATTGCTGCGGCTACTCCCAATTCAGAAATAGCGGGTGTGCGGAATTCAAAGAATTCCGTTAGCGGATGAATCAGCAGGAGTGCTGCCGTTAATGCCATAGTGATAAAAATAATCAATGGAACAAGGTTGTTCTTATACTGTATGGTGGTGGAGATGAGGTGATGGAAAGATCTGTTCACTAAAGTCAGGAATATATTCGCCGATACAAGTGTAATGAATACCATGGTACGGGTGAGCGCTTCGTCCATTCCAATTCTTACAGCATACTGGTAAATGAAGAGGGTTCCGGCAGTAATAGCAAGTCCCTGGATTATACTTGTGGTGAGCTCCCGCCAGTTAAAGAATGTTTCCTGGAATGGCCTGGGAGGCTCCTGCATAATGCCTGGCTCGGCAGGCTCATTCTCGTAAATAATGGAACATGTTGGCCCCATTATGAGCTCCAGAAATATAACATGCACTGGTGTGAAAATATTCGGGTATATCCATCCGAGAGCCAATGGAATAAAGACGGTCAGAATGATCGGTATATGAATGGAAATGATATACCGGATAGCTTTTTTAAGGTTAGTATATATGCGACGGCCCATAGCGATCGCTTCAACCATCTTTCCAAGGTCATCATCAATCAGTACTAGTGATGCAGCCCTTTTAGCGATCTCAGAACCTTTCTCGCCCATTGCAATACCTATATGTGCAGCTTTCAGAGCGGGACCATCATTTACACCGTCACCAGTCATCGCAACAATCTCACCGGCTGATTTAAGCGTTCTGATAATAGCGAGTTTTGCCTCCGGGAAAACCCTGGTGAAAACGGTGGAATTTCTTGTTTTTTCTTCAAAGGTTTTAGCCGGCAGATCCATCAATGCACCACCATCTATTGCCATTTCGGGATGCCTCAAACCAACCTGTCTTGCAATGGTATCGGTAGTGGCGGCATTATCGCCCGTGAGGATCTTCACATCTAATCCAGCCGAATAAAAATCATCCAGTACTTGTTTAATATTTTCTTTTGGCGGATCATAAAATCCAACTAATCCCCTGAATTCAAATTGAAAGGATTGCTGTTCTGCGGGGAAATCATTTCCTTCATAAATTGCATCTGCCACTCCCAGTACACGATAACCTTCACGTGTCATCTTATCCAGAACTTGTTGGATACGAATTAATATTTCCTCTGAAAGGGTCGATACAGAAAGGATTGCCTCAGGAGCTCCTTTTGCTGCTATGATTCGCTCTCCTTCATCATTTGTGAAGACATGCGTCATCATCGGTGGCTGTCCTCCCAATGGATATTCATGTACCATGTGAAAGGAAGTTCTTTCATTAACGGCGGCAGTTTCTCCATAGGCTTTATGTAATGCCTTTTCCATGGGATCAAATGGAAAAGGCTCGCTGGCCCACATGGCTGTTCTTATCAAAGCTATTGTGTGCTCTGATGCAGCACCGTCGCTATCAACAATTTTGTCATCAACCAAAGTGTAGAGTCTGGCCAGGCTCATCTGCCCATTGGTAAGGGTGCCTGTTTTATCGGTACAGATCACGGAGGCGCTTCCTAATGCTTCTACTGTTGTAGTCTGTTTTACGATGATCCCCATTTTCATTAATCGCCATGCACCTAAGGCCATAAAAGTGGTAAAGGCTACCGGTATTTCTTCCGGAAGAATACTCATGGCCAGTGTGAGTGATTTTAAAAGGCTGTCGAGGATATCAGCGGATTTATTGTAATTGATGGCCCATACTATTGCAAATACCACAATTCCGAATAATGCCATTTTTTTGACAAAGCTGCTGATCTGGACCTGCAGGGGAGTCCTTTCTTCTTCAATACTCTCCATGCTTTTTCCGATCTGTCCCAGCTTAGTATTGATGCCTATACCTGTCACCTCGCAAATAGCTAATCCCGTGGCTACTGTTGTTCCCTGGTATACCTGTATATCTGAACTTTGATTGTTCTTGGCAACAGGCATTGATTCACCGGTAAGGATAGCTTCATTAACACTGAAATCATTGGCTTGCAGAATAACTCCATCGGCCGGAACAGAACTTCCTTCATCAATTATCATTATATCTCCCAATACAATTTCACCTAAAGGCAGGGTTATCTTTTTCCCATTGCGAATGAGCTTTGCATTTGGCTGTGTTAGTTTGTGCAGGGCCTCTAAAGCAGTCCTGCTGCGGGCATCCTGGTAGAGCGAGATAGCGGCAACCAGTAAAATAGAAACCCCCATGAATATTCCATCTCCCACCTGGCCACTGATGAAGTATATAGTGGCCGCGGCCAGTAGCAGTATTACCATGGGCTCCTTTGCAAGATCACGAAGAGCCCGGAAAATTGCATACTCCTTTTTGCGCACCAAAATATTGGTACCATTGGCCTGCCTTGAAAGGAGCACCTGCTCATCCGTTAAGCCGGTTATATTTGTTTGCCTTTCCATTTTCCACTACGTATATACATAAACGATAGCATGAATAATATACTCCAGTAAATCCATTCTGCCATCCATCCAATGGTTATTGGCAGGCGATATACTTCCAGAACAAGATAAACATATATGCTGTATGCTATGATGGCAAACACTTCAATCTTAAGATTAACACCGGGATTTCCAGTACCTGTAACTGCATTGAGCCAGATGTTTGCAAATGACATCAGGAACAGCGCTACCGATACAACCCTGAGAACCGGAACGCCTTCGCGGATAAATTCAGGTTGGCTGCTGAAAAGCGAAAGGAAGGTTTCCGGTATAATGTTCAGCAGCAGGCAAAGCGTGAAAGCAAGCATCATACTTAGTTTTACAATTCTTCCAACAAGTGCCACCACCTGGTCTGAACGGCCCTGGCCGATGATATTGCTTACCATGGTATTGGTTGTAGCTGCGAAGGCCCAGGTGAATACGCCAAAGATGCCGAAGATATTTCGCATCGTATTTGATATGGCAAGATCACGTGAGCCATGATGCTCTACCAAAACATAAAAGAATTCCCAGCTGATAACGCTTATTGCATACTGAAATATCAACGGTGATGACTGCTCGAAAAGAAGACGGCTTTCTTTTGGATTGAATCTTAGGTTTCGATAGAGTGAAAGTTGCCTGCTGATTCCCTTCCATTCAATAACGGCAAATACTACGAACATACCCAGGAATTCAGCAATGATTGAGGCAATGGCGGCGCCGTTAAATTCTAACTCGGGCAACCCGAGATGGCCGAAAATTAGTCCATAGTCGAGCACAATATTGGCAAGCGTTTCAGCCAGCGTTCCCCAAACCAGTAATTTACTCTGGTTGGTTCCTACCAGCAAGGCATTTCGCATCTGGTAGATATAAAGGAAGGGCAACCCCCAGATCCTTATCTGAAGAAATTCAATACATTGATTGGTCATTTCAGGAGAGCGGAGTGTGCTTCCCAATAATGCAGGTGCAAAAAAATAGGTAATAATTATACCAATTGAAGCAATGCCCAGGGAAAGGTATACACCCTGGATAAAAAGTTTGCCGATCTCTTCCACGCGGCCTTGCCCGGCCCTTCGGCTAATAATAGCTTGAAGGCCATTATTTAAACCAAAGCCAATTACCGCAAATATTAAATAATATACTCCTGTGATGCCGGCAGCTGCGAGAGATGTTTCACCTAGCTGCCCTAAAAATATATTATTGGTTATAAAGTTGATCTGCGGTACAAAAATGGAAAAGCTTATCGGCAATGCGATATAGAGTATCTGCCGGTTGCTGGTGGTTAAACGAAGGTCTGATGCGGGGGCTGCAGAAGACATAATTAGCCCGAAAATAGCGTATTATTGCAGCCATCAATATGTCTCATTCAACAAGATTTGATATAACATTAGGTGTCCATTCTGACCCTTCGCAATGTTTACTGATGTTGCAGGTACTGGAAGAAGGACTAAGGCTGCTGGTAGTTGACCAGGAGAAACATCCATTATTGTATCGCCTTATCCAATTTGACAGGTCGGCAGTGGAGCTGGACTTTGCCCTGGTAGACTGGCTAAGGGAAAACCACCAGTGGTTGCAATCATGGTCAGAGATAGTTGTAGTGCACCAGGGAATTCAGGCTGCCGTTATTCCAGCTGCCGTGTTTCATGAGGAGAGTAGCAAAGAATTACTTGATCTACAGTATGGTGATCTTTTCCGCGGCACCACTCTTACCGACCTGGTTGCAGGAAGGGAAGATTATGTGATTTATCGTGTTCCAACCAGTTGGTATCATGCACTCTCAGATGCCAATTATAAAGTGAGGCACCGGCACTTTTTCTCCCTCTGGATCAAATGGCTCGACGGGCTTCCTAAAGACCCTGCTATCGGGCAGGCATACCTGATGTTTGAAACCAACAGGGTAGCCATGGCAATCCGCCGCGATGAATGGCTTCTTCTCCAGCAATATGAATACCATGTTCCGGAAGATATCAGCTATTTTCTTTTATCAGCTCTCGAGCAATTTAATATGTCGCCCGAAACGGTCCATGTAACACTTGATGGATGGATAGATGTTCAATCGGCACTCTATCTCGAATTATTTAAATATATCCGGAACCTCTATACGGTGAAGCTTCCCGACTCAGTTCAGCTCGACAAGGCATTGTTTCAGGAGCAGCCAGAACATTATTTCACCCCGCTCATACAAATGGCCACATGCGTATAATCAGCGGCAGGCTTGGTGGCAGAAAGGTCAATCCACCGGCAAAAATGCCACATACAAGACCAACCACTGATATTGCTAAAGAGGGACTTTTCAATATACTACAGAATAACATTGACTTCGAAGGACTCAAAACACTTGACCTTTTTGGGGGAACAGGTAGCATCAGCTTTGAGCTGGCTTCGCGTGGGGCTGCAGACCAGACCATTGTTGAAAAGGATCCGGTTATGCACGAATTTATCAAGAAAACAGCAAATGAATTTGGACTTACCGGTGTAAAAGTGATCAAAATGGATGTTTTCAAATTCATAGAAACCTGTGATGATCAGTATGATTTTATTTTCGCTGGTCCACCGTATGCACTCGCTACAATTGATGATCTCCCGCGAAAGATCATTGAGCATGGTCTGTTAAAACCAGGTGCAATGTTTGTGCTGGAACACACCCCGCGTAATAATTATGCCGACTTCGAAAAATTTGTTCAGGAGCGGAATTACGGAACAACCTTATTTTCATTCTTCATAAATCGCTGATACCATGCAGCAACCCATATTTATAACGGGTATCGGCACGGGAATAGGTAAAACAGTTGTTGCTGCCATCATCACCGAAGCTATAGGAGGGGATTACTGGAAGCCTGTGCAGGCAGGTATTGAAGGCGGAACAGACCGGGAATGGGTTTCGTCCAGAATAACTAAAGGGACTAATATCATATATCCAGAAGCATACCTTTTGCAAATGGCTGCATCACCGCATATTGCTGCACGTGAGGAAAATATCAGGATTACCTGTGCAGGAATTGTAAAGCTGATGCCCCATACTCAGAGGCCACTAGTAATTGAAGGTGCAGGTGGATTACTTGTACCATTAAATGAAACAGAGTTCATGGCAGATCTCATTCACCATATGAATGCGAGAGTTATACTGGTTAGCAGGAATTACCTCGGTAGCATTAATCATTCACTCCTGGCAGCGTCATATTGCAAAAGTAATAACATTGATGTGATGGGATGGGTATTTAATGACCAGTATATGCAGTATGAAGAGGAGATTGTTGCGTGGAGCGGATTTCCCATCATTGGATCCATTCCATTTAATGCTGACTGCAACGCATGGTTTATACGGGAACAGGCGGCAAATCTCCGGCCTGCATTAATGCAACTTATATGACAAAGGAAGCATTAAGAAAATATTATTCAGAAAAGCGCTTATCCCTCAGCGCTAGCGAACGAAATAGGTTTGATGACCTAATCCTGATTTTGTTTCAGCAGCTCGAAATAGCTCCACATGTTCAAACTGTTTTATCCTATTGGCCCCTGCCTGAACGGGGAGAAATAAATAGTTTCCTCTTTACGGATTTCCTGGAATTCAGAATTCCGTCCCTTCAGATCGCTTATCCCGTTTGTGATTTTACAGACCATTCAATGGAGGCGTTTCTGGTAAATGAGGAAAGCACATTCCGGAGGAACCGGTATGGTATCGCAGAGCCTGTGGATGGCCAATATATTTCTCCAACCGAAATAGACCTGGTGCTGGTGCCTTTACTTGCCTTTGACGCTAAGGGATACAGGCTTGGTTATGGCAAAGGTTTTTATGACCGATACCTGGAAAGATGCAGGGAAGATGTTATCCGTATCGGCTTTTCATACTTTGAAGCGGAGCCGGCAATACCAGGTGTGGACCAATTTGATGTACCTTTAAATTACTGCCTAACACCTGATGCCATCTATGAATTTTAATTTTCCCTTGCTCAAACCGGTTAGGATCATTTTATTCCCTTTCTCACTGCTATATCTGGCGGCCATAATTATCCGTAACTGGTTCTACGATAAAAATATACTCCCTTCATCCTCTTTTGCACTCCCTGTCATTTGTGTGGGTAATGTGGCAGCGGGAGGTACCGGCAAATCGCCTATGGTGGAATATCTGCTTCAACAGCTCGGCACCCAATACAAACTGGCAACACTTAGCAGAGGCTATAAGCGAAAGACGAAAGGATATGCGCTGGCCAATACTTCTTCCACTGCCCTTGAAATCGGTGATGAACCAATGCAGTTCTACCAGAAATTTCCCCACGTGGCAGTTGCAGTAGGTGAGGAAAGGGTACTTGCTGTTCCTCAATTGCTGCATGACCGTCCTGACACCGAGGCAATTATTCTGGATGATGCTTTCCAGCACCGCGCTATTAAAGCCGGACTAAATATTGTTTTAACTGATTATAACAATTTATATACCCGCGACTGGTACCTGCCAACAGGTGACCTGAGGGATGAAAGACGCAGTGTGCAACGGGCAGATATTGTGGTGGTTACAAAATGTGCTGCTGATCTTGATGATTCAAAAGCTTACGAGATCAAAAAGGAACTTGCACTATTGCCGAATCAGCAATTGTTTTTTTCATCCATCCGTTATGGTCAACTCTATCATATTATTCATGGCAGTAATTACCAGATCACCAATGATGTTGAAGTGCTGTTGGTAACGGGTATTGCAAATCCCAAACCACTTAAACGCCTGCTTACTGATGTGGCGGGCACTTATGAACAACTGGTATACACAGACCATCATATATTCACCATTGATGACCTGAATGAGATCAGGCGCAGGTTTGAAGAAATGGATACAAAGCATAAGATTATCCTGACTACCGAAAAAGATGCTGTACGATTGAAAAAATTTGAACAGGAATTACAGGCATTGCCATTTTTTGTTATACCGATCGAGATGCGTTTTTTGTTTGATGATGATGCTCGCTTTACAGCTTTAATCGGTACATTTATTAAGCAATTTTCTGCAAGTGCCTAATAAAAAAATGATGAGTAAAAAGAAGGATTCCAGAAAGAAATCACGTGGCGGTTCAGAAACTAAATCCACCTCAGCAAATGAATTTCGTGGCAGGCTCGATATTACCAGGAGTGGTATGGGCTTTGTAATTGTGGACCAGCTTGAGCAGGATATCCTGATCAGGCCCAATGATTTCAATACTGCCATGCATGGTGATACAGTTCGCGTCAGGATTACGAAGTCGGCAGGAAGAAGCGCCCGTATGCAGGGAGTTGTTACCGAAGTGATGGGCCGCAAACAAAATGTATTCATGGGGCGTATAGAAATAAGCAAGTCGTTTGCATTCTTTATTTCAGATAGTGATAAACCCATGCCGGATATTTATATCCCACTTTCTAATCTGAATGGGGCTGAAAATGGCAATCGGGTAATAGCAAAGATCGTTCAGTGGGAGCTTAATAAAAAACCAACCGGTGAAGTAGTGGAAGTATTGGCAGAACAGGCAGAAAATGATCTGGCCATGAAAGAGATCATTATGGAAAATGGTTTCCCAATGGCATTCTCTGAAGATGTTCTTGAAGAAACTGCCCGCATTCCTGAATTGCTTCCTGCCAACGAAATCAAGAAGAGACGTGATTGCAGGGAAGTTCTAACATTTACCATTGACCCTGTGGATGCAAAGGATTTTGATGACGCCCTTTCAATCCGAAAACTTAAAAACGGGTATGAGATTGGTGTACATATTGCAGATGTGAGTTATTATGTTGAACCCGATACCGCCCTGGATAAGGAGGCCTATCAACGCGCAACTTCTGTATACCTTCCCGACCGCGTTAATCCTATGTTGCCCGAAAAAATTTCCAATGAATTATGTTCACTCAGGCCACATGAAGATAAATTCACCTTTTCAGCAATTTTCCAGCTATCGGGTAAGGGTGATGTGAAAGATTACTGGCTTGGACGTACTATCATCCATTCCGATCATCGGTTCACTTATGAAGAAGTACAGGAGATAATTGAAAGCGGTGATGGCCTTTATAAAGAAGAAGTTTTGCTACTCAATGATTTTGCACAACGATTCCGCAAGCAACGATTCAAAAAGGGTGCTATCAATTTCTCCTCGCAGGAGGTGCGGTTCAAACTGGATGAAAACCGTAAACCTATTGGGATCATGGTTAAAGAAAGCAAGGAGGCACACCAGCTAATTGAGGAGTTCATGTTACTGGCAAACAGGACGGTTGCAGAACATGTTACGAAGGCCGAGCAAAACAAGAAAGCTATCCCATTTGCCTACCGTGTACATGACCAACCGGATGAGGAAAAGCTTGTTCCTTTTGCTGCGTTCGCCCGCAAATTCGGACATAGTTTTGATACGAAATCACCTGAAAGAATTGCAGAGTCTTTTAACCAGTTATTGAAAGAAGTTCAGGGTATGCCGCAACAACATGTGCTGGAACAATTGGGAATCCGCACTATGGCGAAAGCTATCTATACCACTAAGAATATCGGACACTATGGTCTGGGCTTTGAACACTATTGTCATTTTACTTCACCTATCCGCCGCTATCCCGATGTATTGGTTCATCGCGTCTTGCAGGAGTTGCTGGATGGCAAGGTGCAGCCTGATAAAAAGATGGAAGAGAAATGCAAGCATAGCAGTGAGCGCGAACGTGCTGCCATGGAAGCAGAACGCGCAGGTAACAAATACAAACAGGTGGAATACCTGCAGAATTTCCTGGGTGATGAATTTGATGCAGTCATCAGTGGCGTTTCTTCTTTTGGTTTCTGGGCGGAAACAGTAGAACATAAATGTGAAGGACTTGTAAGCATTGCCAGCTTGTCTGAATACGATGATTTCCGCCATGTGGAAACAGATTATATGCTTGCTGGCCGGCGAAGTGGTCGCACTTTCCGTATGGGCGATAAAATTCGCATAAGGGTAGTAGCGGCTAATCTTGATAAACGCCAGCTCGATTATGAATGGGTCATCACCACCGCATTAAAAGAAGATACAGGATCTGGAGAACATCTGCAAAGAGTCGCAAAAAAAAGCAGGAAAAAGAAATAATACACTGCTGAAAATTAGATTGAGCAGGCTCAGCCGAAACAATGAATAGAATCAGCGCCGTTGACGGTATCTTTGTGCAATGGACCAGTCAATCAGTCTTAATAAGTTTATCAGTGATACAGGATATTGTTCGCGCAGGGAAGCCGATGAACTTATCACAGCAGGAAGAGTATTGATCAATAATAAAACCGCCCGGCTGGGAAACCGCTACAAGCACGGCGACCAGGTGGAGGTAGATGGCAGCCTCATTACCATTGATAACAGGGAAAAACTGATTTATATCGCTTTCAATAAACCTCTTGGAATTACAACTACCACCGAGGAACATATTAAAGGGAATATTATCAGTTATATCAATTTCCCCAAGAGGATCTTCCCGATCGGCAGGCTTGACAAAGATTCAGAGGGACTAATATTTCTGACAAATGACGGCGATATCGTCAATAAACTCCTGCGCGCAGGCAATGCTCACGAGAAAGAATACATTGTTAGGGTCAATAAGACTATCACACCTGGTTTTGCGGAAAAGATGGCAGCAGGTATTCCAATGCTTGGAACGGTTACTCTCCCCTGTAAGGTTGTAGTAACCGGCAGGCAAAGTTTCCGGATCGTACTAACGCAGGGATTAAACCGCCAGATCAGGAGGATGTGTGAGTTCCTTGGTTATAATGTTGAGGGATTACAACGTGTCCGGATCATGAATGTTCGCATCGACAAACTAGCCCCTGGCAAATGGCGTTATCTCAGTGATGCTGAAATCACTTTGTTAAAGGAATCGGTTAAAGATTCTTCAGGCCAGGCCGTTAAGAATGCCAGGTTCAGGGAGCCCGCTACAAAATCAACAACCTCTAAAAAGAAAGGTAGTTTTAACCGATCCGGCGAAAAGGAAGTAGGGGCTGATAAATCAAAGCGATCCAATTCCACCAAACACGCAGGCACCAGCAGAAAATCATCACCCGGCAGGAATGCTGTTGCTGAAAAGAAAGCTGATTTTCAAAAGAAAGCAAAGGCAGCTAAAAAGGCTTTAACACCGGCGAAAACAGGATCCAATACAAAAACAGCAGCAACAAAAAAAGCCGGCAGCAAACCTCCCTTAACAGAGAAAAAACCATTAGGTAAATACAAGGCATTCCGTCAGAAAGGCAAATAGAAGCTACCATCCGCCACCACCGCCACCACCGCCCCCGCCACCACTGGAACCTCCACCTCCTGAACCACCACTACTACTGCTGGGCGGAGTAGAGGCTGATGAAATAGTGCCAGTTAATCCCGATGATATGCTCTTGCTCAGATCACTCATGGTGAAACTTCTTCCAAAATTACTTCCCGTATGAAAATATGCTGGCTTGTATCCACCCGCTATTGCATCCTGAAGCATCTTATCAAACTTGGATGCCCATTCATTCTCAACTTTTAATGCAATGGCATAAGGAAGGTATTTTTCAAACAGATCCAGCGTTTTTTCGGGAGGGGTTAGTTGATTGTAAATATTTTGTTCTGCTTCCTTCAGGTATATGCGGAACCCTTCTATATGATCAGTAATATTCCGACCTTCTTCGGTATATGCACTCATGATCCTGGAGAATACAAGCTGCACAATTATCATCAATATGATCATCATTATACTGAAGTAAACAAGCGGCAAAGAAAAATAAGCAGTATTGAAAATAAAGGCAAGGATAATTGCCAACACCAGTATAGCCGCACCCAGCCATAAATAACCTTTGTTAAGTACAAACATGCCTTTGAAACTATTTTTTCTCCCGGAACGGATCAGGAAGCGACTTTTTAATGATTCTTCCAGTTTTGTGTTAAGTGTTTTGAGTTTGCTGTTATACGTTCCTTTGGAAGCTGTTTCCCCATAAATGTCTTCAATATTAAATCCATATCGGTCAGCAGGCATATTTTGGGTTTCCTTTTTTCCCTCTAATTCAGGTTTATTGAACCGGTATTCTGTTACAGGAAATATTTTTCCTTTTTTATTGACATCAATTTCAAGTTGCCGGTGAACCGCTGCATCTACAAGTGTTGCAGCAAACAAATGCGATCCGAACTGCTGTTCCAATAAATAACCCGTATCTGCTGGACTAAATGCCGGAGGAGGTTCAAACTGGGGGTAGATTGTGCCTTTAAGTGGATCACGGCCCCTGCGTTTCCATGTTCTGTAATAAAACAAAAACAAACCACTGAACAGTAATAATAATACCGGGATTATGTAATTACTTAGCACCAGATCAATAAAATTATCTGCCTTGCCGGGCGGTAGCAATACACCCTTTTTAATACTTGCAGCAACTGTCAGACCTTCTCTTGATTCAAACCTTCGCTTTCCCCAAAAAAGGATAGACCTATCATTCTCCAGCATTCCTGAACATTCCTTTTCCGTAGATCCCTGTATCCCTGTATAACAGTTCCATTCAAAAATCCTGGACTGATCCGGAAAAAGAATACTGCAGGATATGCTGTCAGCAGAAAAAACCCATCCATTGCCGTTTACATTCCAATAAAATTCATCTTTGTCGGGGTGGAAAATAAGCTGACGCCTTGTTTCATAATCAATTCGATAATCATACTTCCCCTCTGGCAATAACAGGTCTTTGCGACCAATCATTATTCGGCTTCCATTATACAATGCTTCGCTTATATATGGTTCCGGTGCACCATTTTTAAGTACAGCATTCAGGTGGAAGCCTGTTCGTGTCCATAATCCATCAGGTTTCAGATATCGTGTTGGGAAATCGCGCACAATGCCTCTTTGTATATCATCATTAACTGAGCCATTGCTGCCATTTCCATTATATACACTAATAAACTCACTCACTTTGATCGTTCCGTCTTTTTCAATCCTTATTTCGGAATGAAATGAAAGGATACGGTCGCTATTGTCTTTTATGAAAAGAGGATAAAAGTTGTCGGGATATTCAAATGCCCTTTCAATGGCTTCTGCTGCTGCCGAAAGATAAGCCTGTCTCGCTTTTTGAAAACCGCTGCTCCCTACAGAAGTTTCACTGTAATTATTATCAAGATGGGTGTACGGGTTTTGTAATAGAGCCTGCATTAGTTCAGAAAAGCGACTCCTTGATTTTGGGTAATTCATCCTGATCTCTTCTGCACTAAGAGATCTTTTGGCGCCAATTATTATGGCTTTTTCCAGGATCATGCTATCAAAATCGGCCGCACTGATAAACCTGTCTGATATTTCTGAATTGGCAAACTGCGCACCCGCACAAACTGACGTTGTCAATAGCCATCCCATTAAAAGACAGCGGAGGAAATTAATATGACATAGTATGTTCATACTTCACCTGAAACTAACCTTAGGTACTGCAGTGGCCGTGCGTTCTTCCTCAAAGAATACTTCTTCTCTGAAACCGAATATTCCTGCAACAATATTTCCGGGGAAAGTTGCAACAGACTGATTGTAATTGCGAACTGTACCATTATAATAACGACGGCTCTGGTTCAGTTTGGTTTCCATTTCAGTCAGATCATTCTGCAGGTTGATAAAATTCTGGCTGGCTTTGAGGTCGGGGTATTGTTCCGCTAATGCAAAAAAATCTACCAGCGCCCTGTTCATACCATTGGTTGCCTCGATCTGCTCTGCCGGCGTTCCGGCCTGCATACTTTTATTTCTCCACTTTACAACTTCTGTTAACGTGCTGCTTTCATGTAAAGCATAGCCTTTAACTGTTTCCACGAGATTGGGAATAAGATCATTCCTCTGCTGCAGGAAAGTACCTATTCCACTCCATCCTTCACGCACAAGTATCCGCAACCTGGTTAGCTTGTTATACAAGAAAACCACTAGCAGAATCATCAATACAATTACTATTATAATGATCGTTAGAGTTGACATTTGAGTATTATTTCAGGGTTAATCAGGACAGAGATTCTAATTGTGTTTTGTAGGTTGGAAGTTGCCTGTTTTTTGTTGCCTGTTCATAGGAATAGGCAAGAGAAAGGAGGGTAGGTTCTGAATACGCCGGACCATAAAAAGAAAGACCAACGGGCAATCCGTAAACCATTCCACAGGGTACTGTAATATGCGGATATCCCGAAGAAGCTGCAGGTGCAGTAAGGAATACATCACCCCACCGGTCGCCATACCAGAGGTCAATACTACAGGCCGGTCCCATTGTTAATCCCGATATGGCATCCAGCTTGTGTTCTTTTAGTATCCCGTCAATGATGACTTGCGATCCCTTGTGTGAATTTTTTAAAGCATCCTTATATTCTTTAGTATCGAGTGTGCCTAATGCTTCACAAGCTTCCAGTGTTTCCTGTTTAAAATATGGCATGGCACGATCTTCATTCGCCTTGTTGAATTCGATAACTTCTTTTAGTGATTTGATCTTAGCATTAGCGTTCGCGAGGTATTTATTTAAGCCAGCCTTGAACTCGTATTTCAAAACATTGTACTCATCATTGCCAAGATCATTGATGCGCTTCAGATAGCTCACCTCTATTACTTCGGCTCCCTTCGAACGCAGAACATCCTTAGCCTTCGCAAGTAAAGCATGCATATAATGGTTCTTTCCTGGCAATTCTTTCTCAATACCAATTCTTTTCCCTTTCAGGCCCTCTGTATCCAGAAATTTGGTATAGTCCTCTAATTTTTTTCCTTCGCTGGTGCGGGTTATTTCATCGTTTTCATCAATGCCTGTAAGCACCCCCAGTAGAATTGCCGTGTCGCGTACTGTCCTGGCCATAGGCCCTGCTGTATCCTGCGTATGGGAAATGGGAATGATACCAGTTCTGCTCACCAGACCAACGGTTGGCTTAAGTCCAACGATTCCGCTAACAGCAGCAGGACAAGTGATTGATCCGTCTGTTTCTGTTCCAATAGCCACAACGCAAAGATTTGCAGAAGGAGCAACTCCTGATCCTGAACTTGATCCGCAAGGGTTATGAGTGAGCAGGTAGGCACTCTTTGTTTGCCCGCCTCTGCTACTCCAGCCCGAGCAGGAACTGGTGGATCTGAAATTGGCCCATTCTGAGAGATTGGTCTTACCTAATATAACGGCACCGGCCAGTCGCAGTTGCTTTACGATAAATGCATCTTCCTTAGCTATATGTCCCTCCAATGCCAATGACCCGGCCGTTGTCTGCATCTTATCTGCCGTATCTATATTATCCTTGATCAAAACGGGAATACCATGCAGGCTACCCCTTATATTACCGGCTTTTCTTTCATTATCCATTTCTGCTGCAATGGATAAAGCATCAGGGTTTATTTCTATTATGGAATTTAATTTTGGCCCCGATTTGTCAATTTGCAGGATCCTGTCAAGGTACAATTGCGTTATGGACACGGCGGTCATGCTACCTTCCTTCATCTTCTGTTGTAAATCCTCGATGGTGATTTCCATTAAGGGGAAGCTATCTTGAGGGGATGCGATATCCTTAACACTGGATTCAGCCCCTTTCTTGCTTTCTTTGCATGCTCCCAAAGAAAAAGCGGAAACCGAGAGACCGGCGAGTGACCCGTTCCATAGAAAATTTCGTCTGTTCATTCTGGTTGGTTGGTATTAGAATTAATTCAATATAAGAAAAATCAACCTGCTCAAAGTAGAAAAATGGGGAAGCCATCGAGCATGATTTTCCACATTCAGGTAAAAAATTCCGCGACTATCCTATCATTCTTAGCCATTTAATACAAGAGAACCGCTGGCCCGGAGTTTGAATTATAAGTGTAGGTTTTTCATAGGATATTGGATTATAAAACGGGCTGTATTTCTATACTGGCCCTTTTTTTTTGCCTACACACCCAGTTCCTTCCGGGTTTTTGCAGGTAGTTTATTCCTCAAATGATTCTTCAGGCACTTTAAAAGTTGCATTTACAGGCACCTCATCAGGCGAACTGATCAGGAACATTTTACCCCCCACATTAAAACATAGGTGTGATTCCCATTTTATATCTTCTGTAACTGCAGGAAGTGAAAGGCATATTTCACGTATAAGGTCTATTATCATCGGTCTCCATTAAAAATGCCCCGCAGCTTTCACTACAGGGCATTGTTCAAGATAGTTATTTATATCAAATGTATTTTGTTTTACCTGGAACCGCGATAGGATAGAATCCATCTGCATCTGGCAATACCGGGGGTGCTGCATCCCAGGCAAATGTTTTGGGCATGATATCCAGCCCACTGTTAAGCGCCTTATCCATATCAATGATCTGACCGCTATAAGTTGCCATTCGGCCAAGGATAGAGGTCATTGTGCTATGAGCCCCATTTTCAGCATCTTCAAATTTGTATTGACCCTTAGCTATAGCAGCAAATAATTCATCATGCTCAGTCTGGTATGGATTATTTTCTGTTTTTGAATCAAACTTATACAGGGTTTTGCCTTTGCTGTCAGCAACCATACCTGCTCCGCAATGTATTTTACCTTTTGTTCCGATCAGCAATTCATCCACGCGACTCATAGTTCCCGGGATATGACGGCACTGGCTGTTCAGAATAGTGCCATCGGCATAGGTGAATTCTACAAAGTGATGATCAAATATCTCTCCATGATCCTTTCCTTTACGTACCTGTCTGCCTCCCATACCCTGTGCCTTAACGGGGTACGCTCCTTTGAACCAGTTTACAACGTCAAGATTATGGATATGCTGCTCTGTGATATGGTCACCACATAGCCAGTTGAAATAATACCAGTTGCGCATCTGGTATTCCATTTCAGTTTGTCCAGCCTTACGCCCCCTTACCCATACACCATCATTATTCCACCATGCCTGGGCAGAAGTAATATCACCTATCTGGTCCTTACGTTTGAAAAGTTCGCGGTAAGAGTTCTGGTAATGTCTCTGAAGACCTACAACTACATTCAGTTTTTTCTGCTTTGCCACAGCTGCTGCTTTTAATACTCGCTGAACACCAGTGGGGTCAACGGCAACAGGTTTTTCCATGAATACATGTTTGCCCTGTTTGATGGCTTCTTCAAAATGAATGGGACGGAATCCGGGAGGAGTGCATAGTATTACTACATCAGCAAGCGGAATGGCTTTAAGATAGCCATCGAATCCTGTGAATTTTCTTTCTTCCGGAACATCGATCTTTGCAAGCACAGCCGCATTATCAGCTAGCTCTTCCCCAATGCTTTTATAGCAATTATCAATATTGTCGCGGAATGCATCAGCCATTGCTACCAGCTTAACATTCTGCTTCGAAAGAAGCGCCTGGATAGCGGCACCAGTTCCTCTTCCGCCACATCCCACCAATACTACCTTAATAGTATCTTCACTTCCGGAAAAAAAATTGGCATGTGACATGAGTGGGGCTGCAATAATTCCACCTGTCAGGAGGCTGGATTGTTTTACAAATTCCCGGCGGGAATTTGTACGGTTTTTGGCATCGTTAGACATCTTGCTTGTTTGTTTATGGTGATCTAAGTTAATGCTGAAGGTATTCATCAAAAAATGCATTTGCTGCAGAAGGCGAGGGTTGTTCCAGTGGACGGATAATCCGGAAGCCGATAAAGCTGCCTTCGGTAAGCCACCAGGGACTTTTTGGTATCTGCGGATCACGGCGGTTCCATGCGGCAACAGATTTTATCCTGTTGGCTGATCTCAGTTCAATTGCTTCACTATTATAGCCACCACCCTTAAGCGTTTTTGGATAACGGGAAGCATTAAACGTTGTTTTTGGGTCTTTGGTTTTATCAGTCAGGCCTTCCTGAGGGTCAGAATAATAATGGTCAAGGGTCCATTCGGCAACATTCCCCATCATATCATAAAGTCCCCATGCATTCGGTTTCTTTGTTCCCGATTTATGGAATTTATTCTGGCTATTGGCGTTGTACCATGCATACTGGTCAAGCTCTTTCTCACTGGAGCCAAAAAAATAGCTGTCATTGCTCCCTGCCCGGCAGGCATATTCCCATTCTGCCTCTGTAGGAAGTCGATAAAAAACACCGGTTTTATTATAGAGCCAGCGGCAATACATAAGAGCAGATTGCTGGCTCATACTATTTACAGGATAGCCTCCCTCTTTTCCCATTCCTAAACTAAAATCTATATACTGCGGACTTGGCCTTGTGATAGCATCCACATCAGAATTCTGGCTGATAGATTCATCTTTGTAAAAAACATCAAAAGCATCGCGACTTACTTCCATAGACGCCATCCAGAAGGGTGATATACTTACTTGTCGCCTGGGTGCTTCATCTGTTTCATGACCTTTCTCTGTAGGATCCGATCCCATCGTGAAGGATCCGCCAGTAATGGGTACCATGGTGAAACTGATTGAACTTCCAGGAATGATTTGCTGATAGGTACGGAATGAATCCACGGGATTCTGGGCGGCAACAGTGAGCGTTGCCAGGGAGCCGCCAATAAATAAAAATAGCTCTTTCAAAATTGCTTGTTTAAAAAACCAATTTAGTTCATTTTCGGTAAGTGTTCATTTTACAGTTGTCCAGAATGAGGCAAAGCCCCTGCTCAATCGTTTGCGTATTTTTTCATTTCTGTATTCTGATATGATGAATTCTGCATTTTGTTCTCTCGCGAGTTTCCTGGCAGAAGAAAAGGAGAGTTGGCTGAATGCCTTGGTAAGCCAGTCGGCCTTTATACCATCGTCAGCAATAACGGTGACTGTGCGGCCCGAAGTGAGACCATACCCCGTTTGTGGATCAAGTACATGTGAATATTTTTTTCCTTCATGTATCATAAATTGAAAAGCATTACCAGAAGTTGTAACAGCTTTTCCTGATACACTGATGGTGCGCTCCAGTACTTTTTCGCGGCTCTCAGGTAGGCCCAGGGCAAGGGTCCAGCCATTTTTTCCAGGAGGGCTCCCTAATGTTACTATATCTCCACTTACATTCACCAGCGCTGAGGATATTCCCATAGAACGAAGGCTGTCAATCACCTTTTGTGCAATATATCCCTGTGCAATACCTCCCAGGTCAAGTAGCATACCTTTCTGGGTAAGCCATACCGAGCGTGTTGCTTTATCCAGCTTTATTTTTTTGTAACCACTAACTGCAAGGGCCTGTTGTACCTGGTTTTCTGATGGCCAGATCTTCTCTTTTCGGGCCCTACGCCAAAGGCGGGTCAGAGCACCAAGTGTAATATCAAAACTTCCCTGGCTTTTCCTGGATGCATCAACTGAAATCTCCAGAATGTCAAAGAGGGCAGGGGAGGCAATAAAAGCTTGATCCTGACCCGCTCTCACACATAAGCGATTCAGTTCGCTGCTGTCAATATAATCACTGAAGATATAAACCAGTGAATCCACCATTTTATATGCATCATCTGCAGCCCGGTTGGCAAGTAAGCTGTCAGTTGAATACAAAATGATATTAAAGGGAGATCCCATCTTGCTGGCAGAATAGCTAAACTTTTTCGGCTGCGCCTGGAGGTTATAAAAGGATATTAACAATCCTGCGTTCAAAATTATCTTAAGGAGCAATATTTTATATTTTTTGGATTGGATTCCGGTAAATTTAAGACTCAAATTTAATTGCCATGCAAAGAAGGGATTTTGTTCATCAATCATTACTTGCCGGTGGTGCACTTCTCACATCAACTGTGGCAGAAGCGGCAAAAGGAAAAACGGACACAAGTAGTTTATCAGAAAAACCTTTTAACCTCGATTATGCTTTCCATGATGGGATGTTCAAAAACCATGGCGGTGATGATTTTATTGAACAGATCAAATTTGCCCACAGTATGGGATTCCGTTCCATTGAAGATAATGGAATGATGGGCCGGTCGGTTGATCAACAAAAGAAGATTGGTGAAACCCTTGCGAAACTTGGAATGCGCATGGGCGTATTTGTTATAACATCTCAAAACTGGCATTGGAAGACCTCCCTCACGTCAGGGAAACAGGAGTTTATTGACCTCATGATCAAAGATTGCAAGGAAGCAGTTGAGGTGGCCAAACGTTGCGGTGCTAAATGGATGACGGTTGTTCCGGGTAATTATGAGAGAAGCCTCTCCCATGAATACCAGACCGCCAATGTTATTAATGCCCTGAGAAAAGGATCTGAAATTCTTGAACCGCATGGACTGGTGATGGTGCTGGAAGCGCTGAGTGATAACCCCGATCTTTTCCTTCGCCATACTGATCAGACCTATATGATATGCCAGGCTGTGGGAAGCCCATCCTGCAAGTTTCTTTTTGACATGTACCATATGCAGCGTAACGAAGGAAACATTATCGCAAATATTGACAAAACCTGGTCTGAAACGCCTTATTTCCAGATTGGCGATAATCCCGGCCGCAATGAGCCGGGCACGGGTGAAATGAATTATCGCAATATTTTCAGGCATATCCATTCAAAGGGATATAAGGGCATTCTTGGCATGGAGCATGGCAATGCCGGTAAAGGTAAAGAGGGTGAACTGGCTCTCATAAAAGCCTACCGTGATGCTGACAATTTCCTTGCTAATCCCCCTCGGTAAAAGGAATACTGTGCTGGTTCAGGAAATCTTTGATGATGGCCACATGTACGCATAATCCTACATGCAGGAAGGGATGGTTTGATACCTGTGTCTTATGTCCTCCATCAATGATCTCCTTACCATTAAGGTCAAACCCAAGGTGAAGATGCTTGGTTGCGAACTGCATTCCGTAAATGATGCCTTCCCGGTCAAAAAGAGGACCACCACTTTGTCCCCTTAACCCGGGTGTGCTCAGCTCAATTCCTGTATGTCCACCCTGGGGTTTGCCCAGAAAGCGGGTTACAATCCCATCGATCGGGAAGATGGGTGAATTTTGCTTTCCCTCTGTTGTCCACTCAATATTATCTGTTTCAGTATTGTGTTTGAAATTATTGAACTCCGGGAAAGGGAAACCAAGCCGGCAAAGGTATTTGCCTTGTTTAATACCGGTATTGTTGCGCTTGAAAATGGCATGACCACTGTAAAAGGTCTTTTCAAATCCCTTGAATTCAAGAATGGCCAGATCCTGCGTGGCATGCATATGTATATCGATCTTGGCTATCTTGTCAAAGCTGTTCCGGAAATTGGTTTTCAATTGAACCATGGTCTCCTTGGTATACTTGTACTTATTATCAAGGTTTTTCAGGAATTGCGGGTATTTATTATCTTTTGCGAGCCGGTTTCTCTCTGATTTATATTCGTTATAGGCATTGTTGATCTTATCGGCTGAAATGATCATATTGGCCACATGCTTACAGGTAATGGCAGCGCCCTTATCATTTACAAAAAAGAAAGTGGATGCCCCCGGAACAATCATACCGTTATGATACCGGGCTATTGTATGCAGTGGCCTGGTGAACTTTGATACATTTTCAATGGCGCTTTCGAACATGGGGCTTCAATTAGATGGTAATATACTATTTTAGCCCTTCGCAATAATACCTCTATGCACTCCTTTGAAGAATTATCAAAAGATTTTATATCGCGTTTTCAGCAATCACATTTTCCGGAACATCCTGCATCCTTATATGGTGCGGCTGAATATTTCCTGGGCCTGGGAGGAAAAAGGATACGGCCTGTTTGCTGCCTGATGGGCAATGAACTGTTCGATGAGATCAATCCAAATACCTGGCATGTGGCCAATGCCATTGAGATCTTCCATAATTTCACACTCATTCATGATGACATTATGGATAAAGCTCCCCTGAGAAGGGGTATGGAAACGGTTCATTATAAATATGGTGAACCCACTGCATTACTTGCGGGCGATGTTATGCTGGTTGTATCTTATGATTACCTCAATAAGATCCGTAGCGAACACATTCACAGGATCATCCAATTATTCAACCGTACTGCCAGGCAGGTCTGTGAGGGCCAGCAGCTGGATATGGATTTTGAGAAAGCAGATGATGTTTCCCTGGATGCCTATATTAATATGATAGAATTGAAGACCTCGGTTCTATTAGCCGCCAGCCTGAAATTGGGCGCTATACTCGGAGGAGCAGGAGAGGGCAACCTCCATCATATATATGAATTTGGCCGGAATCTGGGTATAGCTTTCCAGGTGCAGGATGATTTCCTGGATGCCTTCGGTGATCCAGCCAAGTTTGGTAAACAGGTAGGTGGTGATATACTTGCTAATAAAAAAACATTCCTTTTGATCAGGGCTATGGAATCGGCCAGTGAAAGCCAGCGTGCCGAACTGCGATCACTCTCAGATTCAAATCCCCCCGATAAAGTGGAGAAAGTATTATCCATATTCCGGAGTTGCGGAGTAGATGTTTGGGCAAGGGAATTGCAGGATAAATACCTCAATACAGCCCTCCAACACCTTGATGATATAGCGGTATTGAGTAAGCGCAAAGAGCCCCTTAAGAAACTGGCTCATTTCCTTGTTCAACGCGATTACTGAGTAAAAAAACCGTTCTTACACGCTCTTACCTGATCCAATAATTACATATCTTGGCCAATTAAACCAACTGCATGCCGACTTCTTTATTCAGAAAAAAATCCATAGATAAGATCATACGCGACCATGAGCAGGGACTATCCGATGGTCATGAGTCAGGAATGAAAAAGGTATTGAATGTTCGCGACCTCACCATGATGGGTATCGCTGCAGTTATTGGGGCGGGCATTTTTTCTACCATAGGATCAGCCGCTTTCAATGGCGGACCGGGAGTCATATTTCTTTTTCTTATAACCGCAGTTACCTGTGGATTTACCGCACTCTGCTATGCTGAATTTGCGTCGCGTGTTCCGGTTTCCGGTAGCGCTTATACCTATTCGTATGTAACCTTTGGTGAACTGATCGCATGGATCCTGGGATGGGCACTTATCCTTGAATACAGTATTGGTAATATTGTTGTTGCCATTAGCTGGAGTTCTTATTTCAATAATATTCTGCATAATGTGCTGGGCATCGACCTTCCGGCATACCTCACAACAGGTTATCAAACTGCGAAGTCGGCCTACCAGTCCGCATTGGCAGCAGGTGAGCCCACCGATGCCATGGTGTATGCAACCGCTCCCAAAATCATGGGTATACCTTTTGTTGTGAACCTGCCTGCCTTCCTTATCGTGATCCTGGTTACCATGCTCGCTTATATTGGTATTAAGGAAAGTAAGAATACTGCCAATTTCATGGTTGGTTTGAAGATCGTGGTG
This sequence comes from Flavihumibacter sp. ZG627, assembly GCF_000814325.1. GTDB lineage: Bacteria > Bacteroidota > Bacteroidia > Chitinophagales > Chitinophagaceae > Flavihumibacter. The sequence continues at coordinate 155,849 of NZ_JPHF01000006.1, forward strand.
TTGTTACTGATTGCTGCAGTTGGTTTATGGATAATCTTTTCAGAAGATACAACCAGTAACTGGACGCCTTTCCTTCCAAATGGAATGACAGGTGTATTAAAAGGGGTTTCTGCTGTTTTCTTTGCCTATATCGGCTTCGATGCCATATCAACAACGGCAGAGGAGTGCTCTAACCCACAGCGCGATATGCCCCGGGGTATGATATATTCCCTTATTATCTGCACCGTCATTTATGTAATAACAACGCTGGTAATAACAGGGATGGTTAACTATAAAGAATTTGAAGGCGTTACTGATCCGCTCGCATTTGTTTTTGACAAGATCAATATGCAGAAGATTGGAACCTTCGTTTCCATTAGCGCCGTTATCGCAGCCACCAGTGTTATGCTTGTTTTCCAGATCGGGCAACCAAGGATCTGGATGAGTATGAGCCGCGACGGACTCATGCCAAAATCATTTTCAAAGATCCATCCCCGTTACCAGACTCCCTGGTTTGCAACCATCATAACCGGCCTTGTGGTAGGTATCCCGGTATTGTTCGCGGATGATAAGCTGATGACCGACCTTACCAGTATAGGAACGCTGTTTGCTTTTGTATTGGTTTGTGGTGGTGTTTTACTGCTGCCCCGGATTGCCAATAAACCCGGAAAGTTTAACCTTCCTTACATTAATGCAAAATTCATAATACCAGTTGTTGTGATTGCTTTTACCTGGCTCTGGCGCCATCGTATAGCCGAAGCAGTTAGTAATATCAGCGATGAAGGATACCAGGAGATTTTATTCCTTGTTTTCATGCTCACCTCCTGGTTGATGGCAATTTTTTCCTTCCTCCGTAACTATTCGCTGATCCCGGTTTTAGGTATGCTATGTTGTATGTATCTCATGATCGAGATCCCTGCAAAGAGTTGGCTGGTATTCTTTATCTGGATGGCTGTGGGCCTTGCTTTCTACTTCCTGTATGGTTACCGGAAGAGTAAGCTGGCAACTAATCTATAAACCATTTGCGGACCTTATCTTTGTCACATGAAATTTGAAGTTGGAGATAAGGTGGTGGTACGTCTCACCAATGAGGATGGGGAAGTGGTGGAAATTATTAATGAAAAGATGGTGATGGTGGATGTTCGGGGGGTTAAGTTCCCGGCATATACTGACCAACTTGATTTCCCCTATTTCAAACAATTTTCTAAACAAAAACTGGTAAAGGAAAAGCCCAAACCAAAAACTTTCATTGACCAGGTACCAAAAGAGAAGATCGTTCAGAAACCTCGCCGCGATCCCAATGGGGTCTGGATCACCTTTATTCCGAAATTTGAAGCGGATGAATTTGGTGATGAAGTGGTTTCAAATCTTAAGATCCACCTTCACAACCAGAATGATGCAGGATACAGCTTCACTTATCAGCTAAAGTATTTTGGTGATACAGATTTTGAATTGCGGAATGAGATTCTTGCCTTCCAGGATTTCTATCTCCACGATATCCCTTTTGCGGATCTCAATGATAGTCCGTCATACCATTTTGAATTTTCATTACTTACCCCCGATAAGAAAAAGGCTCCTTTTTTTGAGGCTTCATTAAAATTGAAACCAAAGCAGGTTTTCATGAAGATCCAGGAGATACAGCAGAAAGGTGAGCCAACATTTTCCTACCAGCTTTTCAAAGATTACCCGGCAAAGGTGGAAGAGGAAAAAATGGAGTTGGGAAAACTTGCTGCTGCCGGTTATAAGATCTATGAGGCCTCCCAGGCCCGCCAGCATCTTCCTCCTGCCCGAACAGTAGTAGATCTTCATATGGAGAAGCTTACCGATAGTTGGAAGGGCATGAGTAATTTTGAAATTTTACAAATGCAGATGCAGGAGTTTGAGAAGTATTTTGACCTCGCATTGGCACATTACCAGCCTATGCTCACCATCATCCACGGGGTTGGAAGTGGACGGCTTCGCGATGAGATCCATGATATGCTTCGCCATCGTAGCCAGGTGAAATACTTCGTGAACCAATACCATCCCAGTTATGGGTATGGAGCAACCGAGATCCACTTTCAGTACTGAGTTCTTCTTATCTTTACAGGCTTCTCACCGCGCTGCCGCGGTACATGTTTCATGTAACGAGGAAAGTCCGGACAGCATAGGGCAATACACCGGCTAACGGCCGGGGGGCGGGCAACCGTTCACAGAAAGTGCCACAGAAAATAACTGCCCGTTTCGCTTTGGCGAAACAGGTGAGGGTGAAAACGTAGGGTAAGAGCCTACGGTAGCCGGCAGTAATGCCGGTTGGGGGTAAACCTTGTATGCTGAAATGCCATGTAAACCGGTGGCTGAGGGCGGCTCGCCCGATGGTTCCGAAAGGGCCAACGCCGGAGGGTAGGCAGATAGATCGCAATAGTAATGTTGCGGCCAGATAAATGGTAGCGGCCTGTTATGGGTAAAACCAAAACAGGAACAGAATCCGGCTTACAGGTGAGAAGTTTATTAAAACGACCAGGGGGTCGTTTTTTATTTGTTTATTCTAACCTAATCGCCAAGGCCTGGTCTTTTCCTCAATTGTTTGATCTGCGCCTTTTGCTTTTTATGTTCAATTCTTTTTTCTTTAGCCCCCGCACCTGGTTTTGTGGCTATCCTTGATTTCTTTTTCCGGAAGGCCTCTTTAACAAGCTCATTCATTTTGCTGATGACGATCGCTTTATTTCCCAGTTGTGTTCTGTCGGCCTGTGATCGCACCTGCAGAAAACCTTCCCCCTTTATACGGTTAGCTAATTTCTGGTGAAGCAATAGCTTTTGTTCGGTATTAAAAAAAGCGGAGCCATCAATATGCCACCTTCCCTCTACCATGGTTTCCACCTTGTTCACATTTTGTCCGCCACTGCCCCCGCTTCTTGCAGTACGGAATATTATCTCACTGCTGATATCAATATTCATGATGACGCAAAGTTATGGCAACCGTGGCGGCAATCTCCATCATCCAGGCCAGTCCAAGATGTATTATTATTCCACCCCAGATACTGTGAGAATAACAGGCAATGATGCCCAGTATCATTCCCCCGAAATAGGAAGAAATACATTCCAGCATGGGCTTACCAAAATGTATGGAACAATAGAATACAGCCATTGGCAATATTGCTGCCGGCCCCACATAACGGCTGAATAAAATAACCAGGAACCCCCTGAAAAAAATTTCAATGGTAAAGAAATCACTGCCATAGGAGAGTTCATATAGCAACTTTTGCCACCAGGATGGCCCGGCCGGTGCAAGGAAAGAAATATTTCTAAGTTTAGGATAGGTATTCAGGAAATCGGATTGTGTTGCAGCAAATGCCACCAGTGGAATCATACATGAAAGCAGCATTATATAGGGGCCCCATGAGGGAATAGAATAACTTAATCCATGTGCGTTCAGGAACCCGCTCCCTTTATTTGCTGATGAGGGAAGAAAACTATAAATGATAAATAATAAACTAGCAGTGATCAATAATCGAAGCGGCCAGTCAGTTATGATGGATAGGTACCATCCCTTGTGACCCGGATGCCATCCCTGTATCAACTCTTTCCAGCCTCCGGCTGTTACCTTGATTGCAAAAATTGCTGGAGCCAGTATCACCAGTATAATTATTAAGGGGCCAGGGCGTATACTGCCATCAAAAAGATAGTATAACATGTAGGGTATAGCAAATGCTATGAGGTAAACAAAATAATATCCCAGGAATTTAATAGGACGGTTAGGAAGATTGTGTAACCATTTTGGTTCTATACCCCATCTATAATTGAGAATGATTAACAGGGCAGCAAATAGCGTACAACAAAGCAGGTAAGGTTTACTTGTTTGCTGGTAAAATTCCTGGAACCACGATAGAAAATTTTGCATATTTAATTATACGTGCACTATTATTAAGAGGAAAGTTAATATAGTTTTTGATTGCCCTGTGGTAACTGTTTATGAAGCGTTAAGAGAAGTCTGTAGAAATGTTAAGTTGTCTTCCTTAAATCTGTTTTAAAGGTAGTTGGCCCGCTAATTGAATTACTACGATTGTATTCAACTATTAAAATAAGTACCATGAAAAAGTTAATGTACTCAATAACAGCAATTGCCTTTCTGGCCGCCTGCGGTACAAAAGGTACAACCGAAGAAAAAGAAGTAGCTGCCGCGCCTGCCCCAGTTGTGGTGGAGCGTGCAAAAGTTACAACCAAGAAAAGCTCAAATTATCGCTCATCTAACAGTGGTAACTACTCCATCAATAATGAAAGTGCGGCAAGAGTTCCACAAAAACCTACAGGAGTAAGTGATGCTGCAAAAGGCGCTATAATTGGTGGTGTGGCTGGTGCTGGCGCCGGTGCCATCATTGATCGGAAAAAGCCTGCCCGTGGTGCAGTTATCGGTGGCGTGGTTGGAGCAGGTACCGGATATACGATCGGACGTTCCAGCGACCGGAAATCTGGTCGTGTTGAACAGGGCCGTGAATACAGGGATTACAAAAGAAGTCAATAACTAATATAAAATAATAACCTGGTGATCCTGGTTGGCTGGTTCGGTTTTACCGATAAAGTTGACCGGGATCCCTTTTTTAATCCTGCGGGGTTTCCTGGCGGAATGCATCCTGCATATTCTCCAGCAATTTGGTCCCGATCATTTTTTTAGCAAGTCGTAGCATGTTTTTGAAGGAAGTGGAATGGGAGATTCCATGACCGATAATAACCGGTTTATTAACGCCTAGAATTGGAGTACCACCATAATTTTCGAAATTGAAGCGGTCGAAGTATGCATGTTGAATATTCTTCCGGCTGGTTACCTCATATAATGATTCGGCTAACTTAAGAATGATATTACCCGTAAAACCTTCACATACCATGATATCGGCCTTGTCAACCAGTATATCACGCCCTTCAATATTGCCAATGAAATTGATCTGGGTATTTTCTTTAAGGAGGGGATAAGTTGCTTGTGCCAGTATATTACCTTTCCCTTCTTCTTCCCCTATATTCACCAATCCAACTCTTGGGTTCTCCACACCAAGAATATGTGTGGCATAAAGGCTACCCAAAATCGCAAACTGGTTTAGATGTTCCGGCTTACAATCTGCATTAAGACCTACATCCAGTAATAAACCTGTTTTACCATCTTCCTTCGGAATAATGGTGGAAATAGTGGGTCTTAAAACCCCTTCAATGGGTTTGAGACTGTAATGTGCACCAACCAGCATGGCACCGGTATTGCCGGCACTGATAAACGCATCGATCTTAGCATTGGCAAGATAATAGTATCCTACTGCAATGGAAGATTGTTGCTTTTCTTTCAACGCCTTGGTGGGATGCTCATGCATGCCAATCACCTGAGGGGCATGCACTATAGAAACCTTTTCGGAGGCGATCCCATATTCTTCCAGTAATGGCTTCAGAAGAGCTTCATCACCGAATAAAACAATATTTGCCGGAGAATGGTGTTCCGACAGGAAAAGCTGAAGACCCTTCACCGCTTCCAGCGGCGCAAAGTCTCCACCCATCATGTCCAGACCGATTTTCATCTCCGGCAAACTATACAATTGTATACAGGTTAATTATTTCTTGATGGGTGATTTCTCAGCCACCAGCTTTCCCTTGTAGAACAATTTTCCTTCGCTCACGTGTGCACGATGACGTACATGCAGTTCACCAGTTGTGCTATCTGTGCTCAGGGTAGCTGCAGCGGCCTTGTAATGCGTCCTTCTCTTGGCACTACGCTGCTGTGAATGTCTGCGTTTCGGATTTGGCATATCTCAACAGTTTATTATATACAAAAATCAATTTCCCAGGTCCTTAAATTTATCCAGTCCCTTCCAGATCGGATTATCTGTGTGGGTCTCTTCCGTGTCCATCTTCCGGAGCATTTCCAGCGCCTCCTGGTTACAGTAAGGCTGCTTTCCGGCTTCCTCCTCCGCGCACATACGGCGCATTGGCATACTCAGTACAATGAACTCATAGATCCAATCGGCAACATGCAGGTGACTTTCTCCCCTCGATATATAATATACATCAGGATCCTCTTCCTGTCCATTCATCTCCTCAGGGTTCTCCACCAGCTTTACAACTATATTGAACTCATCGAAAAGGGTCCAGGGTAATGAAGTGCTTCCACACCGGTCACAATTCACTTCCACCGTTCCACCGATCTCGAACTTCAGCAACATGAAACCATTCTTCTTATCCAGACTCAATTTTACCTGAGCCCTTGAATTACGAACGTCCGCCTGCTGATAGTTCTCAAAGAACTTATCCGTTACTGAATATTCAAACTCATGAATTCCGGGCTTCAACCCCACAAAAGCAATATCAAATTCCCGTCTGCTGCTCATGAGTACCTTTTTTAAAGGTTGGCAAAGGTAGTAAAATATAATTGAACCAAAGGGTTTTTTTTGCTCAAAACCCTTAATTTCGATGCCGTAAAACAAAAGTACATTATTCACAGGCATGAACGGAATTGTAAACATATTCGGTGCATATCTGGCCTTCTTACGGTCCGCCTGTGCTAATGTTCCCTGACAAGCACCCTCTCAAAGCTCTCCCTTGAAATGATTCATTACTTTCTGTGATAAGTCATATCTGTTGTTTTTGTATTTCGTATACTTACATATTAAACATATAAATAATGAAAAACGTTGCTGTCGTTGGACTTGGCAAGGTTGGTTCTTTGGTTGGAACCCTGCTAAGCGATCTTTTTATCGTAACCGGCTTTGACCAGAGCAAGCCCGCTACCGATCTTTCTTTTGCAGTGGAAACGGGTTCTATCAAAGATACCGCCCAACTGGAGGCTTTTCTCTCTAAGCAGGATGCTGTTGTTTCCTGTCTTCCCTATAACCTTAATCTGCCAGTGGCACAAGCTGCTCATAAACTCGGGATCCATTATTTTGACCTCACAGAAGATGTTCCCACCACTGCGGCAATCCGCGAAATGGCCAAAACATCTAAAGGGGTGATGGCACCCCAGTGTGGCCTCGCCCCCGGCTTTATCGGTATAGTGGGAGCCGACCTCTATAACCGCTTCACCAAACTCCGCGATGTGGAACTGAGGGTAGGAGCTCTTCCCCGTTATCCCAACGGACTCATGGGTTACTCCTTCACCTGGTCGCCTGCCGGCGTTATCAATGAATATATCAATGATTCTGAAGTGATCCATAACGGTGAAAGAAAAATGGTTCCCTCCCTGGAAGGCATTGAAATGATCAATATAGAAGGGCAGGAGTTCGAGGCTTTCAGCACAAGTGGCGGTTTGGGTACAATGTGCGAAACCCTGGCGGGAAAAGTAGATACCCTCAACTACAAAACCATGCGCTATCCCGGTCATGCCAAACTCATGCGCTTCCTCTTATATGAACTGATTCTGAAAGAAAAGCGTGAACTGGTGGAACAAATTTTAACCGAAGCAAAACCACCGGTTCGTGAAGATGTTGTATATGTATATGCTGTTGTGGAAGGATGGAAGGATGACCAGCTTGCAAGGGAAGAATTCTATCATGCGTATCATCCAATCATGATCCATGGAAAAGAGTGGCGTGCTATCAGCTGGACTACCGCCGCTTCAGTTGCTGCCGTGGTGGAGATGGTTGCCAACGGAACCCTGGCAAATCAGGGCTTTATCAAGCAGGAAGAAATTTCCTATGAAGCCTTCATCAAAACCAAGAACGGAAGCCTCTATCAAAGTCAACATTAATAAACTGAAGATGAAAAGGGATTATACCGGGTTAGAGCAAGTATTATCGGGATTAATGCGCCGCTACCAGGAAAGGGTGCCTGATGTTCAGGCTGTAATTGATGCCATGATTCAGGAGGGAATGATCTCCAATGCCAATGAAATCGAGAATGACCATATTGCCTTCCGCACAATGGGTGTTCCCCACCTGGGCATAGCCTCCCTTGAAAAAATATGGATGCATTTTGGTTACCAGAAAAGGGATCACTATTTTTTCCCTGAGAAAAAACTTGACGCCTACTGGTATGCACCCCCTTCACCTGAGTTCCCACGTATTTTCATCAGTGAATTAAGGGTAAATGAATTATCTGCCGAAGCCCGGCAGATAATTCATTCCTATACAGATACGGTAACCTCAGATCCGGTTGATAATATTGATCTGAATGACCCGGTAGCAGTTGATGAATTCCTGCACAGCGGCCTCTGGCGAACTCCAACATGGGAAGATTTTAAAACGCTTTCCAGGGAAAGTGAATATGCCGCCTGGGTCATCTATAATCGTTATTACCTGAATCATTTTACTGTTAGCGTTCACAATCTCCCGACTGGGTATGATACCATGAAAGGCTTCAATGCATTTCTTCTGCGCAACGGGTTCAAACTTAATGATTCTGGTGGTGTAATTAAAACCAGTCCGGATGGAAAGCTGGCCCAGTCGTCCACCGTTGCAAAAATGGTAAAGGCTGTTTTTACGGATGGACAGCAGCGAGATATTGCAGGCTCTTATGTTGAATTTGCCGAAAGGAAATTGCTGGATGAATTTGCCCATCTTCCCCTCCACCAGGTTCAGCGCGAACACCGGCGCGAAGGCTTTGAGGCGGGTAATGCCGACAAGATCTTTGAGAGCACTTATTCAACACAAACCTCCAAAGGAGGCTGATCCTTAGCCTTACCTTTACAATTCATCCGCGTTTTTGCCAATGCAGAGCTTCCGTCAAATTCTTTTATAAAGCACTTAATGGCTTATAAGCTGGAACTACATTCTTAACTGGTTTGGTTGCTTTCAGGTAGGTGAAAATTGCTTCAATATCATCGTCCTTCAGTTTCGCAAAATTATACCAGGGCATGGGTGGAAGCATCGGGCGACTATTATCAAGTCCCTTGTACTTGCCTTCGCGGAGTGCCTTTGTAAACTGCTCCAATGTCCATGCTCCGATACCTGTACTATCTGAGCTGATATTGGCGGCATAGCTAACTCCCCATGGACCAACGGCCACCGTTAGTTCAGGTCCGAATAAAGCCCATCCTTTTGATAAAGCGGCAGTATCAATAGGGCCAGTTGGCCTGTCGGCCAGGTGACCCGCAAAGCGATTGGCCATATCCGGTATTGGACCATTCGGACCAAAATTCTTTGGCGTATGACAGTCATCACAACCAATGGTATTCACCAGGTATTCTCCCCGGGTTAGCATCTCTTCTGCCGGTGCATCAGCAACTTTCGCAGTATTGCCGGAACTGTCGGAACAGGCAACTATACCGGTTATTAACAATGCCGCCAACGCTCCTGCAGTAAGGAATTTCTTTTTCATGTTGATAATTTCTAATGGTTAATCAGGTTTATAATTTAGCTGGAAAATTAAGCAAAATGAAACTGCAGCAGGTAGTAATATGTATGGGTTGAGCATTTGCCGCGATGAATTGAGAAAGTTCACCCATGCACGTGACAGTCATCATCGGCTATGGGTCAATATTAGGTTAGATTGTGGAAAAGCTATGAAAGGCTTTACCATACCATTTAAGGATATTAAAGCAACAGATGTTGCCCTGGTGGGAGGTAAGAACGCCTCCCTCGGAGAAATGATCCGGTCATTATCTTCTACGGGTATCATGGTGCCGGATGGATTTGCCACCACTGCGATGGCATTCCGTTATTTTCTTTCCTATAATGCATTGGAAAAGCCGATTGCTAATGCCCTGGCCCGTTTAGACCGTACCAATTATCATAACCTTGGAGAAACCGGCGCTGCTATCCGTTCACTTTTTCTTGCGGCGCAAATGCCCCCCGACCTGAGTGGCGAAATTGCACAGTCCTACCGCGAATTGATTTCCGGCACCCGAAAAGAAGTTGCCGTGAGAAGCAGTGCTACTGCTGAAGATCTGCCCGAGGCAAGTTTCGCCGGGCAGCATGAATCTTACCTGCACATCTCCGGCGAACAGGAAGTAGTGGAAGCTGTTCAACGATGTTATGCTTCGCTGTACACCGATCGCGCGATCAAGTACCGCGAGCACCATCATTATGCGCACAGCCAGGTGGCATTAAGCGCCGGTATCCAGAAAATGGTAAGGTCTGACCTCTCCGCTTCAGGTATAGCCTTCACTCTCGAGCCCGAATCAGGATTCCGGGATATCATTCATATCAGCGGGGTATGGGGACTCGGTGAAACAATTGTGCAGGGCACTGTTAACCCCGATGAGTTCCTTCTCTTTAAACCATCCCTGCAGAAAAACTTCAACCCTATACTTGAAAAAAAGAAAGGCGACAAAGGTATCATGCTAGTATATGAAAAAGATGAAAACGGCATAACGGGTACTATCCAGAAAATCACTCCATCCGAAAAGCAGCAGCAATTTGTTCTCCCAGAATCAGAGATCATAACACTCGGTAAATGGTGCCTTGATATTGAATCACTCTATAACCGGCCCATGGATATTGAATGGGCTAAAGATGGTGAAGACAACCGTATCTATATTCTGCAGGCCAGGCCCGAAACTGTTCAGTCAAAACAGAATACTGCCCATATGACGCAGTATAAACTCAGGCAACATGCTGAAGTTCTTGCAAGTGGACAAGCCGTGGGCTCATCAATAGCAAAAGGCAGGGCTCGCCTTTTATCGGATCCTTCACAGGCATCCAAACTGCAGGAAGGCGAAATTGTGGTAACGGATAATACCAGTCCGGACTGGGACCCCATCCTGAAAAAATCAGCTGCCATCATCACCAATAAAGGCGGAAGAACCAGTCACGCCGCCATTGTAGCCAGGGAGCTCGGCGTTCCCGCCATAGTTGGTTGTAATGATATTACTTCAAAACTTCAGGACGGTCAGGAGATCACCGTTTCCTGCTGCGAAGGCAAGACAGGCTTCATTTACGAGGGACTACTTAACTGGGAAGAAACAACTATTGACCTTTCTGCCATTGATATGCCCCTTCATACTAAAGTGATGATGATACTCGGTGACCCGGAAAAAGCTTTTCAACTTTCTTTCTATCCAAATAACGGGGTGGGATTGATGCGCATGGAATTTATCATCACGCATTCAGTAAAGATTCACCCCATGGCATTGGTAAATCCTGAAAAGGTAAAAGACGATGAAATCCGGAAGCAGATCAGCCGGCTTACTACAGGCTATGAAAAAGCACGTGATTATTTTGTAGATAAACTGGCCGAAGGCATTGCCCTGATAGCCGCGGCTTTCTTTCCCAAACCGGTTATTCTCAGGATGAGTGATTTCAAGACAAACGAGTATGCAGGACTTATGGGGGGAAAATATTTCGAACCCCATGAAGAGAACCCAATGCTGGGCTTCCGGGGTGCATCAAGGTACTATAATGATCTTTACCGGGAGGGGTTCCAGCTTGAATGTGAAGCGGTGAAGAAGGTCAGAACTACAATGGGCCTTTCAAATCTGAAGCTCATGATACCCTTCTGCAGAACCGTACTGGAAGGAGAGAAGGTTTTGGAAGTAATGGCAGCATTTGGGCTCGACCGGAAAATAGATCCTGCCCTTGAAATATATATGATGGCAGAAATTCCGAGTAATGTGCTCCAGGCCGCTGCATTTGCAAAACTCTTTGACGGGTTCTCCATCGGATCAAATGACCTTACCCAGTTAACGCTGGGCATAGACCGCGATTCATCTATTATCTCCGCCCTCTTTAATGAGCAGGACCCTGCCGCTAAAGAAATGATCTCCCTGGTAATAAGGAGGGGAAGGGCAGCAGGAATACCCGTTGGACTCTGCGGACAGGCACCCAGCGATGATCCCTCCTTCGCTCGTTTCCTTGTGGAAGAGGGTATCAGCAGCATTTCATTTACCCCAGATGCATTACTCGCGGGAATAGAAAACATCCTCCTTGCCGAGCAGGAATACATATAACTACTGTGCAAACATTTCCTCAATGGACTCAAATTGGCGTTAAAAACTCTTAGGTGGGGTTTATATTCTACGGTTTTGTACCTTAACAGAGCATAAATTAGAATAGGCCTGATTCTTTTTATTGTTGGGTAAAACAACTAACAATGAAAATCTCAAACATCTTTAAAAGCTCCATTCTTGGTGTATCCGGATTGCTGACAAGCCTGGTTTTGTTTGCCCAGGATAAAGGTCTCGATGTTGATATCGATATTAAAAAAGAACCAACCTGGTACATGCAACCATGGGTTTGGATCGTAGGAGGAGCAGTATTCATTCTCCTGCTGATCGGTATGCTCAAGGGTAATAAATCAAGTTAATCTATACCCATTATTTTTTTAATCAAGTAAATCATTACAATATGAAAAAGCAAATCTTTAGTTTCCTTACAATCGCCGCAGGTTCCCTGTTATTTGTGGCCTGCAGTGATTCAAAAGCTACTTATGTAGACCTGGAAACAGGAAAGTCAATCGAAGTAAAGAAAGACGATGCAACCGGTAAAATGGTTAATGCAGAAACCGGCGAGCCCGTTACTTTCTATGTAGACACAAGGTCCAATGATACTTTGTATGGTGCCAATGGAAAAGTTGTAAATGGAGAGATCGTTCGTACCAGCGAAGGAAAGTATATCCTCTCTGGTGATATGAAGATCAAAGCCGATGAAGATGAATACAAGATCAAAGGCGATGATTACAAAATGAAAGTTGAAAAGGATGGCGATATAAAGATCAAGGATGGCGATACGAAGACCAAGATAGACGAAGACGGCAAGAAAGTTAAACAGGACTAATTAAATATCTTTTTAAACTTTAAATGGCCTGTGAAGGCCATTTTTTTGGATCATGAAATTTTCATCCAACCATATTAATCCATTAAACTACATAATAGGACTTATATCCCTTATGTTAAGCCTTTTACATTTTTCCTGCCAACACAAAAATGATGAAAAAGGAAAAAAAGAAAAGCCCGGAAAAGGTCGTGTTATGTATAGCATCAACGGATTTAATCTGGAAAACCCCTTGTTGATCAATCTCCCTTTATCACTCTCAGAAGTGTCCGGAATCGCATTTTACGATAAGGACACTTCTCTTTTTGCCATTAATGATGAGTTCGGCTTCCTTCATAAAATTCGTCTCAACAAACCAGATTCCTCCGGCATGTGGAAGTTTGGTCCTCCCGGTGATTATGAAGATGTGGTACTGGTAGACAGTACCTTTTATGTGCTGGTAAGTGATGGCAGCATCCTTACTATTCGATTTGCCGCTTACGATTCATTGTCAGTCACAAAATCACAGATACCTGAAACATTTAAAGGCGAATATGAGATTCTTTACTATGATCCATCCGATAAGAATTTATACCTCATCTGCAAGGATTGTGAATCAGATAAAAAATCTGCCCTTACTGCAATTAAATTTGATCCCCTTAACAAGGTATATGCCGAAGGTTTTATGATTGATGTAAAATCAATCGCCGGTATGGTGGGCAAAAAAAAGATGAGGTTTAAACCAAGCGCCGCTGCTTTACATCCCAAAACCGGTGAGCTCTTTATTGTATCTGCAATTAATAAAATGATTGTTGTAGCCGACAGATCCGGCACCCCTTTAAAAGCCTACGAAGTAAACGAACAACATTATAAACAACCAGAAGGAATTAGTTTCAGTAAGGAAGGAGATATGTTTATATCCAACGAAGCTGCTGATATAGGAACAGGCAATGTTCTTTTCTATTCTTATAATGCAAAACCATGAGGAAGTATTTAATCATTTTAACTGCCTATTTTTTCCCTTTATCGCTGTTAGCTCAAAAAGATAGCATAACAACCCGAATCGTTCTGATTGGAGATGCCGGTGCTTTGGTAAATGGCAGGCAGCCGGTGGTAGACGCTGTAAAGAAGAATATTAAACTGGATAGCAATACCACCGTATTATATCTTGGTGATAACTTATATAAAGATGGTCTGCCAGATGAACAGATGCTCACCTATATGGAAGCTAAAGTTCAGCTTGATTCACAATTGCTGGTGGCGAAAAACACGGGAGCAAGTGTCTTTATGATTCCAGGTAACCACGACTGGAACAACGGAAGTCCAAACGGCTGGAATGCCGTAGTGCGTGAGCAACAATATGTGCGATCTCTGAATGACCCTAAAATTCATTTTCAACCGGAAGATGGCTGTCCCGGGCCTGTTGCCGTCAAACTCAATAAAGATGTAATGATGGTATTGTTTGACAGCCAGTGGTGGATCCATACCAATTCCAAACCTACTATCGAATCGGATTGTCCCACTAAGACCCGTGAAGATGTATTAAACGAACTCCAGGATATTGTTGAAAAGAACGGAGAAAAGCTGATCATTTTTGCTGCCCACCATCCTTTCCGTAGTAATGGTATTCATGGGGGTTTTTTCACCTGGAAGCAACACCTTTTCCCCTTTACTGATCTTAATAAGAATTTATATTTACCCTTACCTCTGTTGGGTTCGGTTTATCCTATAGCACGCAGTGTTTTTGGTACACCACAGGATATGAAACATCCTGAGTATGATGGAATGATCAATAGCATAGAAGGGGTTATGAAAAAGCATCCCAATGTTATTTTTGTACATGGGCATGAACACAATCTCCAGGAGATAAAAGATACAGCCCATTATTATATTGTTAGTGGTGCCGGTTGCAAAACTACCCGCGTGTCCAATTCAAAATATTCAACCTTTACTTCATCAAAGCTTGGCTTTGCTGTTCTGGAAGTGGCCAGAAATAAGAATGTATATTCTAATTTCTATGAAGTGGAACCTGATTCCATTCATATGGCACATAAGGGTGCCCTCCTGAATTTCACTGTTCAGAACAAACCAGAAACCGATAGTGGAACTGCTAAAGTTGTTTATTATGATGGTCCGGATTCTGTGCTGGTAATTGCCAGTGAATTGTATAATAATCCAAAGCCGATGCAGCGCTGGATGCTGGGTACCAATTACCGGAAGGAGTGGAGTACACCCGTTAAAATGAAAGTATTCAATGTGCGTAAGGATCCCCGCGGTTTTGATGTTGAAAGTATGGGTGGTGGTAAGCAAACCAAGAGCCTCAATCTAATTGATAAGAATGGTGTTGAATACAAGCTCAGGACAATCGACAAAGATCCGGGCAAGGCCATTCCATCTAACCTGAGAGGAACTTTTGGAGAAGATATTGTGCAGGACATGATCTCCGCCTCCCATCCCTATGCGCCGCTCGTGGTTCCTCCTATTGCCCAGGCAATTGGAGTAACAGTAACAAGTCCACAGCTATATTATATTCCCAAAACATCTTATCTCGGCCAATATAGCGGAGTGATGGGAGACAAGATCGCCTTCCTCGAAAAAACGAACCCACTTGATAAAATTGATGACGACAAGAGTACTGCGAAAGTGATCACTAAAATTATTGAAGAACCACAGAACAGTATCGATCAGCCCACTACCCTGAAAGCAAGATTGCTGGATATGCTTATCGCTGATTGGGACCGCCACTTTGACCAGTGGAAATGGGTTAAGACAAATGACGATGTTTATAGGCCTATTCCCCGCGATCGTGATATTGCCATGTTCAAATCTGATGGTGTATTACCATGGTACCTGTCCCGTAACAGGATGCCTTTCCTGAAAGGATTTATTAAGAAAATGCCGAAAGAAGAATACCTGGCATTTTCTGCCCGCGACTTTGACCGCATTTTCCTCAACCAGCTCGACCGTCAGCAATGGGATAGTATCAGCCAGTATGTACAGAAACAGGTTACCGATGCAGTGCTTGATTCGGCTGTGAATAAAATGCCGGAAGAAGTAGTTGCCTTTGGTGGTGATATTATGAAGGAAACCCTGAAAAGCAGACGTGATATTCTCCATAAAGAAGCGCTTGATTATTACGATTTCCTGGCCTCCTATGTAAATGTATTAGGTACAAACCTTAAAGAAACCATTCAGATTGAAGAAGCTGATGGAAAGATAAAAGTGAATGTTTACCATACTAAAGAAGATGGTGATACAATTTACACTACTTACACAAGAACCTTTGATCCGAAAATTACAAAAGACGTCAGGATATATGGCTTCAATGGTGACGATATTTTTGTGGTAAACCCCGAAGTTAAAAGTAAAATTTCCTTCAGACTGATAGGCGGAAAGGGGGTAGATTCATTTGATATTAAAGGAAGATCGCGTGTGTTCATCTACGATTTTAAACCCGAGGGAAACCGTGTTCTTGATGATGGCAATGTAAAGCTCCGCCTCTCAGACAACCCTGAGGTAAATGCCTTCAAAACCGTCGAATTCAAATATCCCATTTCAAAGTACCCCCGCATCCAGCTTGGATTTAACAATGAAGATGGATTTATGATCGGGACGGGACTATGGTTACAGAAGCACGGTTTCCGGAAAGAGCCTTACAAGTATGACCAGAAATTCAGGTTCCTCTATGCCGTGTCAAACGGAGCTTATCAAATGAATTACCGGGGAAGTTTTATAGATGCATTTAAAAATGCTGACCTCATAGTAGAAGGTGATTACGTACATCCCACGCTGAATAATTTCTTTGGATTAGGTAATAACACTAAATACGACCAGGATAAACATATTCGTTATTACCGCACCCGCTATAACATGGTTACCGGAAATGTATTTCTTCGTAAGAAATATTTCGGAAATTTATTACAGGTATTGGCAGGACCAACTTTCAATCATTACTGGATCAACCAAAAAGACAATGTTGGTAAAATATTGGAGTACCCTGCTGAAGTGGGACTGGACAGCGTGCGGTTACACAACAATAAAGCTTATGCCGGGGGTACCCTGCGATTGCTGATCAATAACCTGAATAGTGATTTCTTCCCAACAAGGGGGGTAGATTGGGCTACTGAATTTACCAGCCAGTTGGGGATGAGTTCTCATTCAAAGAACTATACGGCCCTGAAATCTGACCTTACCCTTTATACCAGCGTACAAAGAAAACCAAGAGTGGTGGGCGTGTTCAGGGTAGGTGGTGGAAAGATATTGTCAAAAGACTATGAATTCTTCCAGGCGATGACCCTGGGTGCGAATAACTACCTTCGTGGATTCCGTAAGAACAGGTTTGCAGGTGGCTCTTATTTGAATACCGGAATGGAAATGAGGCTCAGGCTGTTCAATTTGAAATCCTATATCCTTCCGGGAACAGTTGGCGCTATAGGATTTGCTGAAATTGGCCGTGTTTGGTATGAAGGAGAAGAGTCGAGGCGTTGGCATCCTTCCTATGGCGGTGGCTTTTATTTCCTTCCCTTTGATATGATCATGGTGAGTGCATTGATGGGCTTCTCCAAAGAAGACAGGATGATCAATATGACACTGGGAACCAAACTTAACTTTACATTTTAATATGAAATACGACCTGATCATCGAGAATGTACAGAAATATGTTACCAATCTGTACGAAACCCATAAAGACCGCGCACTATATTATCACGATCTTGAACATGCTGCAAGCGTTGCGAGTTACTGTGAGGAAATGTCAACGCATTATAACCTGGAAGAAAAAGACCATTGCACCCTACTTTGTTCCGCCTGGTTTCATGATACTGGTTACCTCCTGACAAAACCGGAAAACCATGAAGAAAAAAGTGTTGAGCTGATGCGGAATTTCTTCACTGATTATATTACTGCTGAAGAAGCCTTGCAGGAAATGGTTGATGCAATTGCCGATTGTATTCTGGCTACAAAAATTCCCCGCCATCCCACAAACCTCGTGCAGGAAATACTCTGCGATGCCGATATGTATGAGCTGGCTACAGATAAATTTTTTGAGAACAATCGCAACCTTAAACGTGAAATACGTAAAACGCATGGATATGAAGCAAAGGGATGGAAGAAAACCACTGAAAAATTCCTGAAAGACCATTTTTATTTTACAAAGTATTGCCAGGAAAAACTTGACGCCGGTTTGAAAGAGAATATCAAAAAGTTTGCAGGCAATGTTGAAAAAACAGATACAGATGAGCAAGAGGTTGCTGTGATTGATAAAAGTGGTAAGAAATCAAAGATTTCTTTTGTTCCCGGAAAGCAGCAGGCTAACTCCGGTGAAAATGATAAAACCTCGCTGTCATTTATCAATAAGGGTATCCAGACCATGCTACGCCTCACTTCAGAGAACCATATGGAACTCAGTGCCATGGCCGATGGTAAAGCGAATATCCTCATCTCAGTAAATGCTATCATTATTTCAATCATTCTATCGGTCTTGCTCCGCAGGCTGGAAGTAGATCCTCACCTCACCATCCCAACCCTGATATTCCTTGCATCTTCAGTGGTAACAATAATTGTTGCTATTCTAAGTACCCGACCCAAAATGTCGCAGGGTGCTATCATTAAAGAAGATGTTCTTTCCAAGAAAACCAACCTGCTCTTCTTCGGAAACTTCTACCGCTCATCGCATGAAGACTACAAATGGGCCATGAGCGTTATGATGAAAGATCCCAATTATATTTATGGCTCTGTAGTTGATGATATCTATTACCTGGGTGTGATACTGGGAAGAAAATATCGCCTGATCCGCCTTGCCTATAATGTATTCATGATTGGTATCATCGTTTCGGTCATTGCTTTTATCATAGCAATTTTATGGAAACAACAGGCGGGCGATGCATCTGCCAATACGCCACAATTCCCCCTATAAGAACAACCTAAAATGAAATATTTCAGCAGAGACGAAAGCTGGCTTGGATTTAATGAAAGGGTGCTCAGCGAAGCCACCAATAAAGACCTTCCCCTATATGAACGCATAAAGTTTCTCTCTATCTATTCCTCCAACCTGGATGAATTCTTTAGTGTGCGCTATCCCGTGATAATGGCCGCGAGGAAGCTTCCGGTAACGCTTACAGAGAATGATAGCAACGCGGCTGCTCAACTCAACCAGCATGCCATGTATGAGAAAATAAACGGCCAGCTCCAGAACTATGGCCAGATTTTACAGGAACAGATCCTACCAGAATTAATGGAGCAGGGTATCCATCTCTATTATAAAGAATCATTTGCTCCGGAACATATTGAATTTATAAAGGAGAAATTTTACGCGGGAATACTGTCTTTTTTACGCCCGGTTTTTTTGTATAAAGGGGATGTGAGTAGGTTCGTTCCGGAAAATGACCAGCTCTACCTGATCATCAATTTGAAAAGTGAACAGGATGGTTCAGGTCATCTGGCCGTTGTCAATATTCCATCCAAAGATGGTAGTCGTTTTATTGAATTACCCGGGCTAAACGGTATGGACCATATCGCTTTCATTGATGATGTGATCCGGGAAAATCTTTATTGTCTTTTCCCTGGCTATTGTTCAGAAGGTGCATATAGTTTCAAGCTTTCACGGAATGCAGATCTCGAACTGGAAGATGAATTCACCGGCAACCTGCTTAAAAAACTGGAAGAGACGATCAGCAAACGAAAAACCGGCATGCCATCAAGGCTTCTTTATGAAGCAGCCATGCCGGAAGATATCCGCAAAGAACTGCGACATACTTTCGGCCTTAAAAAAGAAGAGATGTTCCCCGGTGGCAGGTACCATAGCCTCAAGCACCTGATGGACCTTCCTGATTTCGGAAAAAAACTTAAAGCAGTTTCACAGACTCCGTTACGATCAGGTGCCAACTGGGAATGTGGAAATATTTTTGATGCCATCCGTCAGAAAGATATCCTTCTGCATCTTCCTTACCAGAGCTACAATCCTGTACTTGCATTATTCAACCAGGCCGCCATTCATCCCGATACCACGGAGATTTATCTGACCATATACCGCATTGCAGCCAACTCACATATCGCCAATGCATTGATCAGTGCCGCACAAAATGGCAAGAAGGTAACAGCCGTAGTTGAACTAAAAGCAAGATTTGATGAAGAGAATAATATTTCCTGGAGCAAAAAACTAAAAAAAGCCGGCGTTAAGATCGTTTATAGTTCCGCAGCCATTAAAGTACATTCCAAAACGGCGCTCATCCGGATGAGAACATCAACCGGTACCCAGGATTATTGCCTGATCAGCACCGGTAATTTCAATGAAATAACAGCAAGGTTTTACACCGATCATGTATTGCTTACTTCTAAGAAAGAAATAGGGGATGAGTTACACAAGCTTTTTGGATACCTGGCCGGTAAACAAAAACCAGGCACAGAAAAACCCGGCTTTAAAGAATTGCTGGTGGCTGGATTTAATATGGTCGATGCTTTTGATGAATTGATCAGCAAAGAAATTCAAAAAGCAAAAGAAGGCCGGAAAGCCCTGATACGCATCAAGGTCAATTCACTGGAAGAAAGAGAGATGATCGCGAAACTTTATAAAGCTGCCGCGGCTGGTGTGGAGATTCAATTGATTGTTAGAGGTATCTGTTGCCTGGTGCCGGGGCAACCCGCTTTACAGGATCATATCAAAGTAAAAAGGATTGTTGGAAGATACCTTGAACATTCCCGCATCTTTATTTTTGGTACTGATGAGGATGCTATTGTTTATATGGGCTCTGCCGACTGGATGTACCGCAACCTTCATAAGCGGGTAGAAGTATGCGCCAACATATCTGATCCCGCTTGCAGTAAACAGCTAATTGACTATTTTAGTATCCAATGGGCCGACAATTACCGGGCTGTAGAAATTGATGCATTGAACAGTAATGTTTATTACCCAACACCGGATGCCAGTACCAATTCACAGACCGCCATATATAACTACCTAAAAGAAAGCCAATCCCTTGCCTGATATATTCAAATTTTTCAGCGATAGTCTGCAGCGTTACCGTTTCAGGCTGGTATTGATAACGGCTTGCTTCTGGACCCTTGTTGATATGCTGTTCCTGGTAATGACCTTTGATGATATTTTTATTCCAAAAATAGCTCCCCATCTTGTTGACCCGGGCCTCCTGTTATGGCGAACAGTTGTGGTATTCTTCCTGAGTTTTGCCACAGCATATTTGATGGTGTATAAGCTTCGTAATATTTATTTCTCTAAAGGCTTTTTCATCCGGTTTTTATACCGCAGCTTACTCATTCTTGGCTTTGTACTGATTTACTGCCTGTTGATCGGAACCATCCACCTCATGTACAACGACCAGGAAAATTTTTTCAATGCGGTTCCGGCAGCAGTTATGATCATGTTCCGCACCAACTGGTTTATCATTAAACTTGTGTTCTGGTTAATCGTTTATTTTGGAACACTGGTGATGTATGAAGTGTATGAAAAATATGCACCCGGCACCTTCTTCCGGATCCTGACAGGAAGATACCGAACACCGCAGCAGGAGAACAGGATCGTCATGTTCATCGACCTTAAAGATTCAACCCCCATTGCAGAAAAGCTCGGGCACCAGGCATATTTCCATTTTATACGCGATTTTATCTTTGACCTTTCCACTGCGTTAGTTGAAAACCGGGGCATCATTTATCAGTATGTGGGGGATGAGATAGTTGTATCCTGGACAACCAATGCCAAAAATGTAAAGCGTTGTATCCGATCGCTCGTAGACGCAAGAAGACTTATCCAGAAAGACGGTGATCATTACCGTCGTGAATATGGGATCAATCCCGAATTCCGCTGTGGTATTCATACTGGTATGGTAACGATAGGCGAAATCGGGCTGGTAAAGAAAGATCTTGCCATGAGTGGTGATACCATGAATACGGCTGCCCGCATCAGGTCGGCCTGCAATGATTTTAATGAAAAGTTCCTTCTCTCAGAAGACTTCCTGAAACTCAGTGACCTGAAAGATTTCCAGGTAAAATTCCTGGGCAATGTTGAGTTGAAGGGCAAGTCAAATGAAATCAAATTATACTCCCTCCAGGTATAAGTAAGCAACTCAGCTTATTGATACATGGTTCATTAACCCCACCGTCAGGTTCTTCCAATGCATTTTGGTGAAATCAGTGAACGCCACCAAAAATGCACTGATAACATTACCCTTCCGGTGTAGTATAAAATTGGCAGAAGGAGGGGTCATCTGAAGTTTATATGCATTGCCTGGCTTCGGAGTTGCCCTCACCTTAATAGAAATAGATTCTTCATCGGTCAGTTTATCAACCGACCTTCTGATACATTCAAATTCCGCATAGAGCGTATTATTACTTTCCATACTTCCCTTTTGTGATACGGGCAGGTTGAAATAATTACCACTGGCGGCCGGCCCTTCCACCGGATCCCCATCTTTGGTAAGTAAGGAAAAACGGGCAGAGGGTTCACCATATACCTTATGCCAGTTGTTCACATCCAATAAACGCCGGCTGGCCAACCGGAAAAGGACGCGGGCCTCCAGTAAGGTAAGGCCATTTGATTCATAAATGTATTGTGCTTCCATGAGGTAAAAATTGAGAATTTAATTCCTGGGTTTCCTGACACTGTCCACCGATCTGGAGGATGAATCCATACTTGTATGTAAAGAATCGGGCCCCGTGCCGGTTTTAGAAAGCGGATTACGCTGGGGATAGTCTGATGCAGGTTGGGCATATTTTGCTGCATTCAGTGAATCCTGGGCATTTAGTCCACTGTCCACCTCAACTTTCGTGTCAGCCCTTTCACCACATCCCGCCTGCATGGTCAAGCCCATAAACAATATGGCTGTAATTGCCGGAAATGTTAGTTTTTTCATACACTGCTATTTGGAGGACTTATCCAAACAGCATACCACCAAATTGTGTAAAAATTATTGAGGTACTATTTGTATATTCAAGGGTGAATACAGAATATGGCAAAGCTTTTGTTTAACAATGTAGAACTGTATCTACGATATTTGTACCACTAACTTTCACCTAAACACACCGGATGAAACCTTTTAGAATTTTTGTGGCCGATGATGATGAAGATGACAGGTTCCTCATAATGGAAGTTCTGAAGGATATTGATCAGAGCTTTGACCTGAGCTTTTTTAGTGATGGTACCGCACTGATGGAAGGGCTCTCCAACAGGCCCGCTGAGGAACTCCCCAGTATCATCATAGCCGATCTCAATATGCCAAAGCTCAATGGATTGGGCGCGCTGAAGATGAGTAAGAAAATGGTGCAGTTAAGGAATATCCCCTTTTTCATCCTGAGTACTTCCAGCGCTGAACGCGATATCCAGGAAAGTATTAACTCAGGCGCGGTCGACTTCCTCGTGAAGCCAAATACCTATGATGATCTCCTGCTGATATTAAACCGGGCCATAAATACTGTTTTTGGCAATAACCAGCCCCGTTTTGCCCATGGCTAATTCGGACTAAGACTCCTTTACCTTATAATTATCATTACCCGAACCGTCAAATAACAGTCCTGGAACTGATCCAGGTCATGCTTTGCGGTTCCGGAGTTGGCTAGCTTTCCGGTTCAGAATAATTCAAACCAGAAAGACATGCAAACAGCTGCAATTCCGGCTCCGGCAACATTTACCAATGGTAAGAAAAAAGGACTTTCCATTATGGATGGAAATGAAGCCGCGGCCTATATAGCCTATAAAACAAATGAAGTTTGTGCCATCTATCCCATCACACCCTCATCTACCATGGGTGAGTGGGCCGATGAATGGAGTGCCAAAGGCATGAAAAACGTTTTCGGACAGGTTCCCCGCGTAATGGAAATGCAAAGCGAAGCGGGCGCTGCCGGCGCTGTTCACGGTGCACTGCAGGGTGGAACCCTTGCCACCACCTTCACAGCCTCACAGGGCTTATTGCTCATGATTCCCAATATGTATAAAATTGCCGGTGAACTTACGCCCGCCGTCTTTCATATTGCTGCCCGAACACTGGCCACCCATGCGCTTTCCATCTTCGGCGACCATTCTGATGTAATGGCCGTTCGCTCAGTGGGCTTTGCCATGTTATTCGGCAATACTCCCCAGGAAGTGATGGATATGGCTATGATATCCCAATCAGCCACCCTTAATGCAAGGATACCTTTCATGAATATTTTTGATGGCTTCCGTACCTCCCATGAACTCGGAGAACTGGAAGTTATTCCAGATGAAAGCATTGAAGAGATGATAGATATTGATGCCGTGAATGCCCATCGCAGCAGAGCCCTCTCTCCCGATAATCCATCCATTCGCGGTACTGCTCAAAACCCCGATGTCTATTTCCAGAACAGGGAAGCAGCCAACACCTTCCATAACCGTGTACCCGAGATCGTTAAAGAAAAAATGGACCTGCTCTTCACCCTCACCGGCAGGCGCTACCAACTCTTCGAATATTATGGCCATGAAGCAGCCGACAGGCTGATCATTATCATGGGCTCCGGATCAGGAACAGTGAAGGAAACGGTCGACTATCTTAACAGCCGTGGTGAAAAAACCGGTGTATTGATCATCAGATTGTTCCGCCCATTCTCTATCAAAGATTTCCTTTCCGTTATTCCTCAAACAGTTTCTTCCATCGCGGTGCTAGATCGCAGCAAAGAAACCAATGGAATTGGGGAAGCGCTCTATATGGATGTGGTGAACGCCCTGAATGCCGAAGCTTCTGATTTTAATCCCCGCGTCATCGGCGGCAGGTACGGTCTCTCCTCTAAAGAATTTACGCCCGCCATGGTTAAATCCATCTTCAGCGAGCTACAGAAAGAATCTCCTAAAAAACATTTCACCATTGGTATCGACGATGATGTTACACACCTCAACCTCGAGTATGACAAGCAGTTCTCCCTTGATGCACAACACCTGTTCAGGGGACTGTTCTTTGGACTGGGCGCCGATGGTACAGTAAGTGCCAATAAGAACTCTATCAAGATCATCGGAACCAAAACAGATAATTATATACAGGGATATTTTGTTTATGATTCTAAAAAATCCGGCTCTCTAACGGTATCGCATCTGCGTTTTGGTAAACATCCCATCCAGAGTGCCTACCTGATCAATTCAGCCAATTTCATTGCCTGCCATCATTTCAATTATCTCACACGCTACGATATCCTGAAAGATGCAGAGCATGGCGCTACCTTCCTGCTGAATGCTCCTTATGATAAAGAAGAACTCTGGGAAAAACTACCCCGCAAGATCCAGGAAGAGATTGTAGAAAAGGAACTGAAATTCTATGCCATCAATGCGCATGCTGTTGCCCGTGAGGCCGGTATGGGATCACGTATTAACACCATCCTGCAAACCTGTTTCTTCGCCATCAGTAATATCCTTCCCCGCGAAGAAGCCATCGCTAAGATCAAGGAAGCCATCTATGAATCTTACTGGAAAAAAGGAGAAGCAGTAGTTCAGAAGAACTATGAAGCCGTTGATAAGACCCTGGCCAATTTATTCGAGATCGATTACAGCGGATTTGAAATTGGTAATGTTCCGCTTGAAGGCATGATGCCCGATGCAGCACCCGATTTCGTGAAAGATGTATTGAGTAAGATCATTGCCGGTAATGGCGACGACCTGCCTGTTAGTGCCTTCCCGGTTGATGGTACATTTCCTTCCGGTACCACGCAGTGGGAAAAAAGAAATATCGCAGATGCTGTTCCGGTTTGGGATACATCTTTATGCACGCAGTGTAATAAATGTGTGATGATCTGCCCCCATGCTGCCATCCGCGCCAAGATCTATGATAAGACCTTGCTTGAAGCAGCGCCATCCACCTTCAAACATATGGACCCGGTAGGTAAGGAGTGGGATAAAACAACAGAGGCCTATACCCTCCAGGTTTCTACCGAAGATTGCACCGGATGTAATCTCTGTGTTGCTGTTTGTCCCATCACCAGCAAAACCGACGAACATCATAAAGCAGTCAACCTTTATGAGAAAGGTGGGATCCAGGAAGCAGAAATCCAAAACTGGGAATACTTCCTTACCATCCCTGAAGTTGCCCGCGAAAGGGTGAACCGCAATACAGTAAAAGGATCTCAGTTCTTCCAGCCGCTGTTTGAATTCTCCGGCGCCTGCAGTGGCTGTGGTGAAACGCCTTATCTCAAATTGCTCACGCAATTGTTCGGCGAAAGAATGATCGTTGCCAATGCTACCGGTTGCTCTTCTATTTTTGGTGGCAATCTTCCAACAACACCGTGGACCATGAATAAGGCGGGCCGCGGACCAGCATGGGCCAACTCCCTCTTTGAAGACAATGCCGAATTTGGTCTGGGTATTAAAATGGCGAATGACCGTAAACGTGATAATGCCGTTTCACTGCTGCACCAGATGAAGGAAGAGATCGGCGAAGACCTGGTGGATGAACTGGTGAATGCACCGGAAATTACAGAAGCCGATATTAAAGCCAAACTCGAACGTATAAAAGAACTTAAGCAGGTGCTTTCTGCCAATCCAACTTTTGCTTCCAAAAACCTGATGCACCTGGCCGATTTCCTCGCGGCAAAATCAATGTGGATCATTGGTGGTGATGGATGGGCTTATGATATTGGATACGGCGGACTCGATCATGTACTCTCAACCGGGGAGAATGTAAATATCCTCGTGATGGATACAGAAGTTTATTCCAATACCGGCGGACAAAAATCCAAGTCAACCCCCATAGGTGCCAGTGCCAAATTTTCTGTGAATGGAAAGAGTACCGGTAAAAAAGACCTTGCCCTGCAGGCCATTGCCCATGGCACCGCCTATGTAGCACAAATTGCGATGGGAGCCAATGATAGTCATACCATCCGGACCATACTGGAGGCCGAGGCTTTCCCCGGACCATCAATGATCATTGCCTATGCGCATTGCATAGCCCATGGAATTGATATGGGACATGGAGCTGAAGAGCAGGAAAATGCCGTTAAGTCTGGCTACTGGCCGCTCTTCCACTATAATCCTTCCAAGCCAAAGGGACAACGATTTGTAATTGATTCAAAAGAGCCAACGATGGAATTAGCTGAATTCATGTACCATGAGAACCGCTTCCAGATGATCAGGGCTAAGGACCCTGTACTGGCCGAATCATTCCTTAAGCAGGCTGATGAAGCCAAGAAGGAAAAATGGGATCGCCTTCGCACACTTACTTCCCTATGATTCCCCTAAGGCCCTGAACCAAAGAGGCTGTCTAACCAGACAGCCTCTTTTTTTATTGAACGGGGGTTAGTGAGCAACTATGCTTTGTCGTAATAAGGGATCTCATCATTTGATACGGCCTCTTTCTGCTGCCAGTAGGCGAGGGTAACAATATGGCCATCGGGTGTTTTCAGCAGTCGCCCGAAAATGGCATTGATAGGATTGAACATTACATTGGTAACGCCAATGGTATAGGTTTCCGGTGCTGGCGGTGGCGCATCTACCGCTTTCACCGGCGTTGGAATGGCAACTACTTCAAACTTATTGAACTCGAGCAATGGCTTAAGAAATGCCAGCCTTTCTTTAGAAGCATTCTTTTCCACGATGGCACATTTGATGCCATTCAGTTCCTCAAACTCATGATTTTTATTGATAGCCATAGGATCTTTTTAAAAGCCAATACTCAGTGATTGAATATAATCATACACATAACGCACAAAACCTGTGAATACTATCCCCGCCATGCAGAGGTATAAAGCAAGCTTTGGAAATACAGGTACCGAAAGTTTTTCAATGGGATGATCATTGCTGTCCATGAAAATCGCTTTTACAATTCGCAGGTAATAATAAAGGGAAATGATCATGTTCAGCGCAGCGATCGTTAAAAGAATATAGTTGCCTTTTCCCGCACCCGCCAGCAGCAAAAAGAACTTACCAAAGAACCCAGCTGTTGGCGGAACGCCGGCAAGGGAAAACAACCCAATGGCCAGTACCCAACTCAAAACAGGATTGGTCTTGTAGAATCCTTTATAATCACTTATCCCTTCCCGGCCCGTAGTGGCACTTACAAACGATACCACTCCAAAAGCAGCGAGATTGGAGAAGATATAGATCAGCACAAAATATACAACTGCACTACTGCCTGCCGACGAACTACCGGTTATGCCTACCAGAATAAAACCTACCTGCGCAATGGAAGAAAAGGCCAGGAATCGTTTGAAGTTTTCCTGCCTGATGGCAAAGAGATTTCCTACAATAATGGTCACTACCGATAACAGGTAGAGCATATTGTACCAGCTCTCTGCAATGGGCTTGAATACTGTATACAACACCGGCACCAGAACAAATAAAATGGCTCCTTTTGATATAACAGAAAGATAGGAGGTGACCGCTACCGGTGCTCCTTCATATACATCGGCCGTCCACAGATGAAATGGCACGGCAGATATTTTAAAGCCAAAGCCTGCCAGCAATAATACAAAGGCAAACAACTGCATCGGATCGGCACTGTAACTGGCTGCAATGCCCGCAAAGCCTAATGTTCCGGTACTTCCATATACCAGCGAAATACCGAATAGCAACAGCCCCGATGAGAAGGCAGAAGAAATAATAAGTTTCATCGCTGCTTCTGAACTCTTCCTTTTGGCAAGATCAAAATTTGCAATGGCCGCAAGTGGAATAGTAGATAGTTCAAGGCCCAGGTAAAACATCAGCAGGTTGCCTGCCGATATCATGAAGAACATTCCCAGCAGCGTACAGAGCAAAAGAATATAAAACTCCGCAACATGTTTATGGTCTTTCAGCCAGCTCCATGATTGCAGCGAAATAATAAGGGTTCCGAGGTTAAGTATATTTTTCTCGAGGATGATCAATGAATTGGTATGGTACATTTCGTTGAAGAGCATTCCCTCCATACCTCCCAAAAATCCCACTACAAAGTTGATTGCCAGCAGCAGGTTAACCAGGTTCAGGAAAGCGCCATTGTCCATATCCTTCGCGATCTTCAGTGTAAGCAACACAAAGATGATGAGGGTCAGCAAAAGCTCCTGTTTCATTATAATCAATAGATCGTTCATCGCGTTGGATTTTCGCTTACTTGAAAAATTTGGTCATGATCAATGTTGTTCCGGGCTGTATCAGATCATTCAACCAGAATGGAACTACGCCTATCACTACAATTCCGGATATCAGCAGTAATGCCGCCAGTTTCTCATTCCACCCGGCATCTCCAATCATTTTATGGTTATCGTTTATTGGCCCCATGATGGTTTTACCCGTTGCCCTCAATATATATACAGCAGTTACCACAATGGAAGCACAGGCGAGAATGGTTGCCAGCCGGTACCATGGATCGGGATTCTGCCAGGAGCCCATGAACACGGTCATCTCAGCAACAAATCCACTGAAGCCGGGCAAGCCCAGTGAACATAAACCTGCAATCACGAATACCGATGAAATAAAGGGCATCACTTTCAATAGTCCGCCCAGTTGCGCCACCTGCCTTGTATGTGTTCTGCTATAGATCATGCCAATAGCGGCGAAGAAAAGGGCCGTCATCAATCCATGCGACACCATTTGCAACACCGCGCCGGTGATGGATGTTTGTGTTAGCATGCCGATGCCCAGCAATACAAATCCACAATGGCTCACAGAAGAATAGGCATTGATATATTTAAGGTCGGTCTGCATCATGGTGGCAAATGCACCATAAATGATGGCGATGGTTGATAATAAAATGATGACCCAGCTCCATGCTTCTGCACCTTCCGGCATCAGGAATGTTGCCACCCTCAGGCAACCATAGCCTCCCAGCTTCATAGAGATGCCTGCCAGGAACATGGATGCCGCGGTAGGCGCGGAAGCATGTCCATCGGGTACCCATGTATGAAAGGGGAAGATGGCGGTAAATATGCCGAAGCCTAAAAAGGCAAAGGGGAAGAATATTTTCTGTACATCAACCGGAATATCCAGTGCAGCAATTTCCATCAGGTCAAATGTATAACTGCCACCTGCAACCGCCGTATTGAAATAGAGTCCGGCCAGTCCAATGAACACCAGTGCCGAACCACCCATCAGCATCAGCGCAAGTTTCATTCCACTATACTCTTTCTTACCGCTGCCCCAGATGCCGATCAGCAGGAACTTTGGAATCACGGAGAGCTCCAGGAAAAAGAACATTGTGAAGAGATCAAGGGAGATGAAAAATCCATAGGCGCCAAGGCTTAGCAACAACAGTAAAAAGAAGAACTCTTTATTCATATTCTCCATGGTCCACGATACCAGCACTCCGGCAACCACCACAAGGGCAGTTAAGAGGATCATGGCGAGTGATATGCCATCCACACCCACATGGTAATTGATATGAAGGGCGGTGAACCAGGCATAGTTGTCTTCAAACAGCATGGGCGAATTATTTCCGCCAGCCCTTGCCTGCAGGTATAAATAAAGAAAGACAAATGCCAGCAACAGTTGTATTAGCGCTCCTCCCAATGCAATGGCTCTTACCTGCTTCAGCTCCTTACTGAAAAGGATGGCCACAGCAGTGAGCAGGGGAATTAATATGAGTAATGTGAGGTTCATGGTTATATTTTATTTCCACAGGTAGATGAATAGTACACTTAGTGCCGCTACGCCGCCAAAGAACCAGAGGGCATAGCTCTGAACCCTTCCGTTCTGGATCCCTTTCGTTAGCCAGGAGATCTTTGCCGTAACTGCAGCCATCCCATTCATTGTACCATCCACAATATTGCGGTCGAACCAGGCTGCAGGTTTCCCCACCAGGTTAAACAACACCTTCTTTGTAATGAACAGGTAGATCTCATCAATATAAAATTTGTGGTATGCGGCGCGGTATAATCCACCCAAAGCGGCGGCTAGTTTTGCAGGCTTATCTCCCGGTGTTTTATAAAGCCATCCCGCAAGTATGGTTCCGGTAATGGCCAGTAACACCGGCGCTATAGAGAACCCCAGGTTAATATGGGTTTCGATGGGTGCACCATTTGCGGTGATATATTCAGAGAAAGGCAACAGTCCCGCTACCAGCGTGAAGATCGCCAGAATTACCAGGGGTACCTTCATGCTTAGCGGCCCTTCACCATGATCTGCCGTATGGGTGGAGTCTTTGTTCCAGAATATGGAAAAATATAATCGGAACATATAAAATGCAGTGAGTGCTCCGGTTATCAGGGCAATAAAATAGATGATCATATTTGAATCATATGCCGCCAGTAATATCTCTTCCTTGCTGAAAAATCCGGCAAAGGGTGGGATACCTGCAATGGCCAGACAGGCGATCAAAAATGTTGCATGGGTGAGGGGCATCCATTTTCTGAGTCCCCCCATATCACGCATATCATTGCTGTGGACAAAATGAATGATTGCTCCGGCTCCCAAAAACAATAATGATTTGAAGAACGCATGGGTGAAGAGATGGAACATGGAAGCCATATATCCCAGATTATTATCTCCACTTTCCGGGTTAAGTCCCAGCGCGAACATCATATATCCTATCTGCGACATGGTGCTATAGGCCAGAACCCTCTTGATATCGGTTTGGGTACAGGCGATGATGGCAGCTATCAGGGCCGATATAACACCGGTATAACTGATAAGTGTAAGCGCGGTATCATTGGTGGAGAAAACAGGAAACAATCTTGCTACCAGGTAAACTCCCGCCACTACCATGGTAGCGGCATGGATCAATGCGCTAACGGGGGTTGGACCTTCCATGGCATCGGGCAGCCAGATATGCAAAGGGAACATGGCCGACTTACCCGCACCACCCATAAACACCAATGCCAGCGCCCAGGTAAATGCCGATATCCCTAAAAATCCTGCAGAACTGATTGCAAGGGATGCTTCTGAACCCGGATCACTGAGCTTTTCTATCAGTGTGGGGAAATCAAGCGTATTGCTGTAGTAGGATAGTATCAGAATGCCAACAAGAAATCCGAAGTCTGCAAACCGCGTAACGATAAATGCTTTCTTTGCTGCCGCAACAGCAGTGGGCTTATCAAAATAAAATCCGATCAGCAGAAATGACGATACACCTACCAGCTCCCAGAACATATAGATCTGGAATATATTGGAGGAGAGTACCAGGCCCAGCATAGAAAAAGTAAAAAGCGAAAGAAACGAGTAGTAAGTGCTAAATCTTTCTTCTCCTTTCATATAACCCAGACTGAAAATATGCACCATCAGCGATACAAAGCTCACCACCACCAGCATCATTATAGATATTGGATCAAGCAATACCCCCATGTCAATGGAAAGCGACTCGCTGAAAGGTAGCCAGCTAACACTGAAGGGCACGATCTTCTGGTAAATACCATCCGCTTTTCCATCAATAAAAAAATACTGGTAAGCTGCCGCGAAAGAAATGATGGTGCTGGCAGCAAGGGCCATTGTTCCGAGGGCCCCTGCCGATGATCGGAAATATTTCCTGCCGAATAGTCCCAGCAACAGGAAACTCACCAGTGGCAGCAGGGGAATCAAAGCGATATACAGGTAAGTACTCATATACTAGTATTTCATTTCGGTTGCATCTTCCACATCAATGGAATGGTGACTCCGGTAGAGGTTAATGATAATGGCAATGGCTACCGCCGCTTCTGCCGCAGCAATGGTGATGATGAACAGCGAAAAGAAAATGCCATCCAGCTTATCGGGATAGAGGTATTTGTTGAAGGCTACAAAATTGATGTTCACACTATTCAGGATGAGTTCAACACTCATCAGCATCGTGATCATATTACGCCGCGTGAAGAGCCCATACATCCCTATAAAGAAGAGGGCTGTACTCACAAACAATATATGCGTTAAAGGAATGCTGCTCATAGTACTTCTTCTTTTTGGGGTTCAGGAACCGGGTTGATCTGTATCTCTGATGTATCGGGCGGGGAGATGATCCTTCCCTTCCTGTTCTCCGGAATTTTCATGGCGATCACGATACATCCTATCATGGCTGCCAGCAACAGCATACTCACCAATTCAAAGGGTAGTACAAAACCATGTTCGCTAAGGCTTAGCATCCTTTCTCCTATATCGGCAACATTCACCACAAATGGCTGTGTTGCTGAAGCAGGGAACTCATATTGGCTGATCAGGTTGTAGGAAAATGCAAATCCAAAAAGCGCGGCCAGGATGGCAAAAATATTCCGCTTCGCGGCAGGTGCCGCCATCTGTGCCCCCGAACGCTGGGTCAGGAAGATGGAGAAAATGATCAGCACCACAATGCCGCCTACATAAACAATTATCTGCACGGCGGCAATGAACTCTACCTGCATCCAGAAATACAAAGCGGCTATGCCTATCAGTGAGAACAAAAGCCAGATGGCAGAGCGGAAGATCTTCCTGGTGGTAACAGCTAGTATCCCTGTTCCAAGGATAAAGGCCGAAATGATGTAAAATATTATAGCTGCTGCATTCATTCTACTCCCTCCCTTATTTTTGATCCTGGTTGATTGAGTTTTTTGGTCAGTTTGCTCCTGTCATAAACACTGTGCTCAAAGTTCTGCGCCATTTTAATGGCATCAGTGGGACAAGCTTCCACACAGAGATTGCACATCGTGCATAACTCAAGGTGGTACACAAAAGTGTCGAGGGCTTTCTTCTTCTTTCCATCAGGCGATACATCAAACTTGGTGATGATCTTGATGGTGGCATTGGGACAAGCAAGTTCGCAGGCCGTACAACCCGTACAGGCATGCTCGTTGTTTTCATCGTGGATCATTACCACCTCACCCCTGAACCGCTCGGAGAGATTCAGGTCAGCACGGTTCTCGGGGTACTGCTGGGTGATGATCTCACCGGGACGTATAAAATAACCTCCGGTAGTTTTCATCCCTGTCAGCAATGATTTCACCGCATGATAGATGTCCGATATATATTCTTTTATAAACATGAGCGTTTTTTGAAAGCATTAAAAATGCCATCCCATAATTGCCATTATCGTTACCAGCAAAAGATTCAGCATACTGATCGGCAACAGGTATTTCCATTCAAGGTTTAAGAGCTGGTCGATCCGCAGCCGGGGGAAGGTCCACCTGAACCACATGATCAGGAATATCAGGAAGAAGACCTTGCCAAAAAACCAGACAGAAGAAGGGATATAATCCATGATATGGTTAAAGCCTTCCAGGTTGCCAATATGCAAAGGCATCCATCCCCCCAAAAACAGCGTTGCGCCGATGGCACAAACAATAAATATATTGATATACTCTGCCAGGAAGAAAAGCGCAAACTTCATCCCCGAGTACTCTGTATGGAATCCTGCCGTTAGTTCAGACTCTGCTTCTGCCATATCAAATGGTGCGCGATTAGTCTCCGCCGTTACAGCAATTATAAAGATCACGAATGCGATAAATGCCGGTATATGCCCCTTGAATATCCACCAGCCATTCTGTTGCGATGAAACGATATCAGAAAGCTGCAGGCTGCCGGTTAACACAACTATCGTTATAATAGATAGTCCCGCTGATAATTCATAACTCACGATCTGTGCACCACTTCGCATGGCACCGAGGAGGGAGTATTTATTATTACTGGCCCATCCCGCCATCAGGATTCCGATCACAGAAATGGAGGAGACCGCCGACACAAACAGCACCCCGATATTGATATCCCAAATCTGGAAATTTTGCGCAAAAGGAATAGGGGCGAGCAGCAGCATGGCCACGATCATCACTACGAAAGGAGCGAGGTTAAAAAGAAATTTATCAGCACCATCAGGGGTTAGACCTTCTTTCATGATCAGCTTAAGGGTATCGGCAGTGGTCTGGAACATTCCCATCGGACCAACACGGTTTGGTCCCAGCCTGATCTGCATATGAGCTGCCACCTTTCTTTCCATGAGTACCAGCACCAATCCCAGTATCGCAAACAAGGTAATGGCAAGCAATATCACCAGCAGACTTTCGATCACCAGCACCCAGGTGCTGCTGAAATGCGCGTTGAGCCATTGTTGCAGAGAATTGGTCAGGCCTTCTAAACTGAACATCGCTAAATTGTTTTTTTGTTTACCTGTCTATATCCGGTATAACCAGGTCTAGTGTTCCCATGGTTGCCATCAGGTCGCCGAGTTTGCTTCCCACCACCATATGCTCAAGGGCCGATAAGTTGGAGAAGCCGGGAGACCTGAACTTGATGCGGTATGGTGTTGTTCCTCCTTCACTAACTATATATACACCCAGTTCACCACGCGCCGTTTCAACACGCGTATAGAATTCACCCTTGGGTAATTTCAACACTGCCTTTGTTTTGGCCTGGAAATCTCCTTCCGGAATATTATCGATCAGTTGTTCAATGATGCGTACACTCTGGTGCATTTCTCTTATCCTGACCATATAGCGCGCAAAGGAATCGCCCTCTGTTTCCAGTATCTCATCAAATTCAACTTTATCATATACCTCGTAAGGAAACAGTTTCCGGATATCGGATTTTACTCCGCTTCCTCTTGCTACCGGTCCGGTACAACCGAAGGAGATGGCATCTTCAGCAGACAGCTTCCCAACGCCTTTCATCCTGTTCTGAAAAATAATATTACCGGTAACCAGGTCATTGTATTCGTCAATCTTGCTCTTGAACAGGGTGATAAAATCTTTTACCCTCCGCTGGAAATTCGGATGGATATCATACATCACACCGCCGGGTACCATATAATTCATGGTAAGCCTTGCCCCGCAGGTTTCTTCCATGATATCGGTGATGGTCTCTCTTTCACGGAAGGCATAGAAGAAGGGAGTGAAAGCCCCAAGGTCCATGGCCATAGCGCCCCACCATAGTTCATGGGAAGCAATGCGGGTGAGTTCATCCATCAGTACCCTTATCACCTGGGCACGAGGCGGGATCTCCAGTTGCAGGCCCTTCTCAACGGTTAACGCACATGCATGGTTGTTGATATGGGAAGAGAGATAATCCATCCGGCTGGTAACATAAATGAACTGCCGGTAGCTGAGGCTCTCACACATCTTTTCGATGGAGCGGTGTATATAACCAAGATGCGGTTCAAGCTTTTTGATGGTTTCACCGTTAAGGGTTATCACAAGATGGAGAACACCATGGGTGGCAGGGTGCTGCGGACCAACATTGATCACCATCTCCCCGGTACCGTCAAGCGCGCCGTCAACAGTTGTTTTTGTATTATTATGAACTATCTGTGTTTCGGTATACATCTTGCGCTTTTATAGTTTGATCATGTTGATGGGATCTTCAAAATCTTTTCGCAGCGGATAGCCGGAGAAATCATCTTCCAGTATCAGCCGGCGAAGGTCAGGGTGGTTCAAAAATTTCACCCCAAACAGATCATATACTTCGCGTTCATGAAACTCCGCTGTTCTCCAGAGATCAGAAACAGTTTCTATTTCCGGACTATCACGGTTGAGGTTTGCCTTTATTACAACCGTCTGACGGTGTACAGTAGACGATAAATGGTAAACCATGGTGAGATGTGTTTTCCAATCTATGCAGGTAAGGCAAAAGAGGTAATTAAAATTTAGTTCACTCTGCCGCAACTCAAGGGCAAATGATCGCCACTGCTCCGGTTGTATCTGCACATTCAGCCATTCGCCGCTTTCATCAAAGCTGGCAGTAGGAAGGAGTGCAGTAAAATATTCCCTGAAATATTCTTTGGTCATGGTTGTGGTTTTTCTCCGCGGATCTGTTCCCTGGTGAACCCGCTTTTGATCTTCTCCTGTAATGCGATCAGCGCATGCAGCAAGGCTTCCGGACGGGGCGGACAACCGGGTATATATACATCCACCGGTATCACATGGTCGGCACCCTTAACAACGGAATAGGTATTGTAGAAGAAGGGGCCGCCACTGATGGCGCAGGCTCCCATGGCAATTACATATTTGGGATCGGGCATCTGGTCATAAAGCCGCTTCAGTACCGGTGCCATTTTGTTGACGATGGTTCCCGCAATGATGATAACATCGGCCTGCCTGGGCGAGGCACGCGCCACCTCAAATCCAAACCGGCTGAAATCATATTTGGAAGATGCTACTGACATCATTTCGATACCACAGCAACTGGTGGCGAAGGTGAGTGGCCAGAGTGAATTGGAACGGGCCCAGTTTATAATGTCGTCGAACTTGCTTACCACGATGCCTCCACCGGGTACGGGGTGGATCTGTCCTGGAAAATCCTTGTTCGTTTCCCGTATCTGTTCTCTTACATCCATTTGAGGGCTCCTTTTTTGTGGGCATATAAAAAGCCCATGAATAATATGAAAAGAAATACAACGATCTCAACAAGTGCTACCATCCCCATCTTTTTTACAACTACCGCCCATGGATAGAGGAAAATAAGTTCCACGTCAAAGATCAGGAAGATGAGTGCGAAAAGATAATAGCCGATATTGAACTGGTTCCATGGCGAACTGCTCGTTGGAATTCCACATTCATAGGCCTGTCCCTTCTGGGGGTTGACGGTGCCTTTCACCAATAGTTTTGCTATCAGTATGCCGCCGGCAGAAAAGAGTACGGCAGCGAGGGTCAGTGCGATCAGTGAAGCGGAACCCATATGCAGCTTTTTTATTTGGCAGCTACCTGCTGGCAGCTACGGTAATATAGCATTTTTCGCTAAAAAATTGTCCAGGTTTTATCTCCCGACAGTATCTTTTGTAAGGGCTGCTTTCCTTTCTTCTCTTTTTGTAGTTCTATCTGGGCAGCCATATTATCCTCATAAGTAGGGCGCTCCTCCGCATATATCACGCCAAAGGGCCGCGGAAAATGATGGCCATCAAAGGCCGTATCAAAAAACCTTGCGATCAGGTTTGCCTTGGTCTTGTCTTTTTCATCATGGATCCACAATTCATCCCTGCCGCGGCCGCCCTCTTTAAGATCAACAATAACAGGTGTTAATCCATCAAGGATAATGCCCTTATCATCATCATTTCCAAATACCAGCGGCTTGCCATCTTCCAGTTGCAACGCTTCTTCTTTTTTTGTTTCCTTATCTGAAAAAGCAAAGAAAGCACCATCATTGAAAACCGGACAGTTCTGGTAAACCTCCACAAAAGATGTTCCGCGATGCTGGTGTGCACGCCTCAATATGCCCTGCATATGTTTAGGGTCACGGTCAAGGGTACGCGCTACAAAACTTGCCTTGGCTCCCAGGGCCAGTTCGGATGGATTAAAGGGTTCTTCAATGGATCCGTAGGGACTGGTCTTGGTTATCTTTCCTTTTTCAGAAGTGGGAGAGTACTGTCCTTTGGTAAGACTGTAGATCTGGTTGTTGAACATCAGGTAATTGATGTCAAAATTCTTTCGCATCAGGTGGATAAAATGGTTTCCACCTATCGACATACTGTCACCATCACCCGAAACCACCCATACACTGAGTTCTGGGTTAGCGGCCTTTACGCCGGAGGCTATTGCCGCGGCACGGCCATGGATGCTATGCATACCATAGGTATCCATATAATAACTGAACCGCGAGCTGCATCCGATACCCGAAATGAACACGAAATTTTCCTTGGGAATGCCAAGATCAGGGAATACAGTCTGAACCTGCTTCAGGATGGAATAGTCGCCGCAGCCCGGGCACCATTTCACTTCCATATCACTTGAGAAATCCTTTGCTGTAAGCGATTGAGGCTTTTCTAATGTGAGCGTTTCCATAGTTTATGCTTTAAGTAATTGGAGCATTTTTTCTTTTATTTCGGCAGTAGTAAACGGTTGTCCCTGCACTTTAGACAGTCCCGTTGCAGGCACCAGGTATTTAGCCCTGATGAGCTGCAGTAATTGTCCGCTGTTCATTTCAGGTATCAGTACCTTATCATAGTTATTGAGTAGTTCACCAAGGTTTTTTGGGAATGGATTGATATGATGCAGATGAAGATGCGCAACGTCTTCACCTTCGGCCAGCATTTCTTTCACTGCTGTTTTTATTGCACCATAAGTTGATCCCCATCCCAGTACCAGCAGGCGGCCATGATCTGCACCTGTATCGGGCGCTGCAGGTGGAATGAAATCTTCAATGGCCCTGATCTTTGCTGCGCGAAGCATGGTCATCTTTTCATGGTTGGCAGCTTCGTAGGAAACATTTCCTGTTTCATCCTGCTTCTCCAATCCACCAATGCGATGCTCCAGTCCTTTGGTGCCCGGTTTTATCCATGGTCTTACAAAGAATTCATTGCGTTTATAAGGCAGCAGTTTTTCGTCGGCACCATTAGCTTTCTGCAAAAAGCTGTTGCTGATTGTTCCAAGGTCTTCTGCATTGGGAAAACGCCATGGCTCAGAGCCATTGGCTATATATCCATCACTCAGCAATATCACCGGCGTCATATGTTCAACAGCTATCTTACAGGCCTCAAAAACAGTATTGAAACAATCGGATGGCGTGCTGGCAGCAAGCACCGGCAACGGCGCTTCTCCATGCCTTCCAAACATGGCCATCAGCAGGTCAGACTGCTCTGTTTTAGTAGGAAGTCCTGTTGATGGTCCGCCTCTTTGTACATCAATGATAAGCAGCGGAATTTCCAGCATGGTAGCAAGCCCCATCGCTTCGGTTTTAAGCGCCATTCCAGGTCCTGATGTAGTGGTAACGGCCAAGCTTCCGGTATAAGAAGCGCCAATAGCAGATGCGATACCGGCTATTTCATCTTCGGCCTGGAAGGTCTTTACTCCATTGGCCTTGTATTTGGAAAGCTCGTGCAGTATATCGGTAGCCGGAGTAATAGGATAGGACCCTATAAAGAGTGGCAAACCTGATTGCTCTGAAGCAGCCAGCAGTCCCACCACAATTGCCTGGTTACCGGTTATATTTCTATAAGTGCCGGGAGGTAATTTTGCCGGACCGATCTTGAACTGCGTGGTGAAGATCTCGGTATTGTCGCCGTAGTTCCATCCTGCCTGCAACACTTTGATATTGGCTTCCGCGATCTCTGGTTTTTTAGTGAACTTATCGTTGATGAATTTTATGGTATGATCCATCTCCTTATCAAACATCCAGAATAGCAATCCCAGTACAAACATATTCTTGGAGCGTTCCACTTCCTTGGTACCCAGACCAGAATCTACCAGGCATTCTTTGGTGAGTTTGGTGATATCAATGGCATGGATGGTGTAGTTACTAAGGCTTCCATCATTGAGTGGATCAGCATCCGGCGGGTATTTCGCCAGTCCAAGGTTTTTCTTATCGAAGCCCTGTGTATTAACGATGATGATGCCACCGCGGCGAAGCTTTGGGAGGTCAACTTTCAGGGCTGCTGCATTCATGGCCACCAGCACATCATAGCTGTCGCCGGGCGTAAAGATCTCCCTGCTGCCGAAATGCACCTGGAAGCCCGAAACGCCGGCCACGGTGCCTATCGGGGCACGGATCTCTGAGGGGAAATCGGGGAAGGTGCTGAGGTCATTTCCATAGAGCGCAGCAGTGTCTGTGAACTGCATTCCGGTAAGTTGCATACCATCACCCGAGTCTCCTGAAAAGCGAACCACAATATGGTCCACTTCTTTTTTTGCAACGATCTTTTCACGCTGCTTTTCTATAGTATCCATAATGATAATTTATTCTGTATTGTCAGGGGTGAAGCGCTTCCTTCTTGGCAAGCAACTGCTCCACTGTTTCCTGGTAGGCATCATCGGGAACGCAACAGTCAACCGGACAAACACTGGCGCACTGCGGTTCTTCATGGAAGCCCTGGCATTCGGTGCATTTGTTGGGAACAATATAATAGGTGTCTACTGCCAGCGCCGGAAAACGTGCCTTCACATCTACAATGGTGCCATCCATCAATACATAAGTTCCGGTAACAGAGGTCTTGTCAGATATTGACCATTGGGCGCCACCTTCATAGATCGCGTTGTTGGGACATTCAGGTTCACATGCACCACAATTGATACATTCTTCGGTGATTTTGATAGCCATAATAAGGGTATTTAACAGGGTTGATATTGATCCCATAAAGTGACCGATGTTTCAACCGGAAAAGCATGAGAAAAGTCAACGGTTTTTATGTTTTTGATCAGGATTGTAATTTTAAAAGCCTGTTAACACTGGAATCGCCGTTGATTTTATCAATATATTATTTGTAACTTTTATATACCTAAACCTTGGATGATGAAATATTTTCTACCCCTCGCCTTTGTGCTGATGGGTTTCACTGCTGCAGCACAGGACAATGATTATTACCCCGGCGCTCCTCCCTTGATGGATTATGTTTTTAAAGGCTGGATCATTAAGGACAAAGGAGGGAGAATAGCATTCAGGGGGATACGATTTCTTGATTATGGATTTCTGCAAGTAGAGCGTCGGCACGAAGGGGCAAACATGATTTTGGATACCGTGCATATTACCAGCATCAGTAAAATAAAAGTGAAGAGAAAGGCATTCTTAAGAGGGATGGCTACGGGTGGCGGACTTGGATTGATTGGTGGTTATTTTGTTGGGAAAGAAACATATGAATCAGAGTATGGGATCGATGATGAGGAGGGGCCCGACCCGGGTGCAATTGGAAGAGGTGTTGTATATGCAGTGGGCGTTGCAGCACCCACCAGTGTAATAGGTGGTATCTTTGGAGGAATATTCACGCCCCGTAATTTTCGGATTGACGGGCAGGAAGATAAGCTGAGGTTCACCCTCGAGAAACTGCAAAAGAAATCAGATCAAACATATTAATATGCCAACTACCTGTGCTGGCAATGATACTGTTATTTGATTTGCGGGAATACACCCTTCTCGCGGAGTTTATATTCTTCAATATCGATCAGCGAAAAATATTTCCGTATAAGATCCTCATCAAATTCTGCCTTCCGGTTCATATCGGTAAGTAATTTTCTCTGTGCTTCCAGCAGGTCAAGGTAAACAGAATGAAACTGTGCCTGTGTATTACCTTTCGGAAGATTTGTATCGGCGAGATGGTGACTGAAAAAGTCAAGATCAATTTTTAGTCGCTCGTACAAATTAATGAGGTGACTGTTCTCCAATCTTTCCTTTTCATATTTCTCCTCCAGGAGAGTAAGGGAGGAGAGCGCCATTTTCTTTTGAATGATCAGTTCCTGGGTTTTTTCCGGGATGGTTTCAAATTTATCTTCCAGGTTGATCTTCTTTATCAGCCAGGGAAGTGTCATTCCCTGCAATACCAGCGTCATTAGTATAACGATAAACGTTATGAAGAGAATGAGGTTCCGATGGGGAAAAGGATTGCCTTCATTGGTGAGCAGGGGAATGGACAGTGCAGCAGCCAGGGAAACCACGCCGCGCATACCGGCCCAGCCCGCCACCAGTGGTGTTTTCCAGCCTGGATTAGGATCGGCTACCGTAATAAAATGACTCATGATGCGCGTGAATAGTGCAGCCCCAAAGGTGCATAGCAGTCGCGTAAGAATTAAGACAACTGAAATGGCTACTCCATAGAGGATGGCACTGCTCAAAGTTGTTTCACCAAGTTGTTGGATAATGGTGGGCAGTTGTAAACCTATAAGCAGGAAAACAAACCCGTTCAGCACAAAAACAAGGCTGCTCCAAACATTTACCCCTTCCATACGGCTTCGGTAACTCAGGATGATATGCCGTTTTCCCGACAGAAACAATCCCCCGCTCACTACTGCCAGTACACCGGAAAAATGAAAGTGTTCCGCAAAATAATACATGCAGTAGGGGGTAACCAGTGTGAGTACAATATCAATGCTGGTAGTAGTTGGCAACCATTTATGGATGCCATAGAAAACAAGGGCTACCAGCACGCCGATGATAATACCCATAATGATTACGAGGAAGAAATCAGTGGTTGCTTCCTGTAAATTGAATTGCCCGGTGATAACGGCTGCCAGGGCAAAGCGGAAAATCACGAGTGAGGAAGCATCATTCAGCAGACTTTCCCCTTCGATTATACTTAACAGTGATTTAGACACTTTTACCTGTCGCATAATGGTTGTTGCCGATACTGCATCGGGGGGAGAGATAATTCCTCCCAGCAGAAATCCCAGTGCCAGTGTAAATCCCGGGATGAGGGCATTGGAAACGAAGGCGATTACGGTGGAGGTGATGATAACGATGGGGAAGGCGAAGCTTGCGATCACTCTTCTCCATTTCCAGAATTCTTTCCAGGATGTTTGCCAGGCAGCTTCATAGAGCAGGGGAGGGAGAAAAATAAAGAATACCAATTCTGGGTCGATGGTGATCCTTGAAAATGCTGCCACGAAGCTGAGTACCAGTCCGCCGAGTACAAGCACAATAGGATAGGCCAGTCGCAGTTTATTGGCGATCATGACCAGTGCCAGGATAATTAATACCAGGTATATATATTCGATAATATTGTGCTGCATGCAGGGTGCTTTTAAAAAGAGGCCATCTCCTTAACAAAACAGAAGAAGATGACCTCTGTTACATTCAACTTAATTCCATCCTCCTCCCAGCGCCTGGTATATATTGACTTTTGCCAGTTGTCGTTTTAACCTGATCTCAACCAGGTCGATCCTGCTTTCCAGCGCTTCCCGCTGCGTCAACAACACTTCCATATAATCTGCCCTTGCCGATCGGAACAGGTTATTGGAAATGGTGATTGATTCCGTAAGGATCTCCACTTCTTTGGATGTAGTTTCTTCACTCTTGCTGAAGTTTTCTATCCTGCTTAACTGGTTCAACACTTCTACATGGGCATTAAGAATAGTGCGCTCATATTCATACACCGCCTGCACCTGTCTGGCGTTGGCCGTTGCATAAGCTGCTTTGATTGCATTCTTGTTTACCAGTGGCGCTATAAGGTCACCCGCTAAATTATAGAGA
This sequence comes from Flavihumibacter sp. ZG627, assembly GCF_000814325.1. Lineage (GTDB taxonomy): Bacteria > Bacteroidota > Bacteroidia > Chitinophagales > Chitinophagaceae > Flavihumibacter. Next base: position 199,124 of record NZ_JPHF01000006.1, read on the forward strand.
ATCGATTCCGGCTTTACCAGGTAAGCTGCATTGAATGCCTGCAATCCAATACCCGCCGTTAAGCGGAAGGAAGGATAGAAGCTTGCCCTGGCAACAGATACATCAAGCCTTGCTGCCTCCAGTTCCAATTCTGCCCGCCTGATATCCGGGCGGTTTTCAAGTAAACGGGAGGGAATACCTGCATGTACAGTTTCCGTTCCATACTGTATACTGTCGGAGGCATTTCTCTTAATGGTTTGCGGAAACCTCCCCGCCAGATAATTCAGCCGGTTTTCCGTTTCAATGATTTGTTGACGGATTGCATATTGCAGGTTCTGGGTGTGCAGCAACTGTGCTTCAAACCGATTCACTGCAAGTTGAGTTGCCTTTGCATATTCTTTTTGCTGCTTAATTATATGCAAAGCATTCTCCTGTATCTCTATATTGCGGTTTATAATTTCTAACTGGTTGTCTAATGCAAATAATTCATAATAGCTGCTTGAAATTTCTGCAATAAGCCGGGTTGTTAAATAATTTTTGCCTTCTATTGAAGATAAATATCGCAGCACCGCTGCCTTTTTTGCATTGCGCAGTTTCTTCCATACATCAATTTCCCAACTGGCAAAGGCACCTATCATCATATCTGGCAGCGGCTCCGGAATTTTTTTTCCTTCTTTAATAGTAAGCTGCTCATCTACCGCACCATGCCGGGTGTATCTGCCATCTTTTTCAAATCCCGCACCGCCCATCAACTGAACAAAAGGCCTGTATTCTCCTTTCCTTACCATCACTTCATTACTGCCTATCTCCATTTCGCGAAGTACAATGTTCAACTCCTGGTTATTCTGCAAGGCAGTATCAATAAGTTCTAACAGGTTGGGGTCACCAAAATATGCTCTCCACGAAATACCTGCCGGGTTGCTGGTATCTGCTGATGCATTAAAGGATTCCGGAACATATCTGTTTTCTTTTCGCAGTGCCATCTCCGGTATTTTGCACGATGAAAAACAGCAGAGTAGCAAAGCCCCTATAAAAAAAAGGCTAATATTTTTATTTATCATTTCTGTTTCTGATTCTGGTTATTAATGTTTTGATCTTCCTGCTCAGCGCCTGGTCAGATTGATTTTCTACAAAATCTTCACTCAGCGGATTTTCATCTTCATCCCTGATGAGTTTACGTCCTTCGGCGAGTTTACCTGCTATATAATAAAGGCCGGGTACTATAATTACACCGAATACCGTTCCAATCAACATCCCTCCAAGGGCTGAGGCTCCGATTGTTCTGTTCCCTATGGCACCGGGACCGGTAGCAGCAACCAATGGTATCAGTCCTGCAATAAATGCAAATGATGTCATCAGGATGGGTCTGAACCTTACCCGCGAACCTTCAATGGCCGCTTCAAGTACAGTAGAACCTTTCTGGTGTTTCTGCACGGCAAACTCCACGATCAGGATGGCATTCTTTCCCAGCAATCCTACCAGCATGATCAATCCCATCTGGGCATAAATATCATTTGCCAGCCCCATTACTTTCAAAAGAAGGAATGACCCGAAAATGCCTACCGGCAGTGAGAGTAATACCGCCATTGGAAGTATAAAACTTTCATACTGTGCAGCCAGTACCAGGTACACAAATATCAGTACCACCAAAAATATATACAGGGCCTCATTACCCCTTGCAGCCTCATCATACGATAAACCCTCCCAGGCAATATCATAACCCTGCGGCAGCGTTTCCTTTGCAACTTCCCTGATGGCCTGGATGGCATCACCACTGGTGTATCCGCTGGCCGGAACGCCTTTGATGGAGGATGATGTATACAAATTGAACCTGGTGATCTCATTGGGGCCCTGCGTTTTTTTCATTGTCATAAAAGAAGAATAGGGAACCATCTCTCCAGTTTCATTTTTAATGAAAAGGTTCATGACATCAGAGGGCAGTTTTCGAAATTCGGGGGCCGACTGTGTATACACTTTGAAGAAATTACCAAACCGGATAAAGCCCTGCTCATAGGTACTTCCGAAAAGTATATCAAGGTTTTCCATCGCCTTACCAATTGATACGCCTTTCTGCATGGCCAGCTCATTGTCAATTATCAATTCATACTGGGGATAATTGGCTGCAAAAAAAGTGAACAATCCAGCCAGTTCTTTTCGTTTTTCCAAGGCCTCCATGAACTCTTTATTCACCCTATCAAATTCCTGGTAATCTACCGTGGAATGCTTATCAAGCATACGCAACGAGAAACCATCAGATGAACCATAACCGGGAACTGCGGGTGGTTCAAAATATTCAATTACTGCTCCTATATCTTTTGTTTTCTCTTCCAGTTCTTCCATTATCTCTTTCACACTGTGGTGCCTGTCAGACCAGTCATCCAGATTAATAATGCAGGTTCCTGCATTGGAGCCCCTGCCTTCGGTAAGGATCTCATAGCCCGCGAGGGAGGATACTGATTTTATACCTTCCACTTCTTCCGCGATCTCCTGCAGATTACGTGCTACCTCATTGGTTCTTTCAAGCGTTGCTCCGGGAGGGGTCTGGATGATAGCATATATCATTCCCTGGTCCTCATTGGGAATGAATCCTGCCGGTAGCGTTTTATTCAATCCAACCGTTGCAGCACAAAACACTAACAGAATGGCATAGGTGATAATTTTTCTGTCGGCTATCTTTGTCAATAAGCGAGTATACCTCCCTGTTACCTGGTCAAATCGCCGGTTGAACCAATCAATAAAAAGTGTAACCGGAGTCTTTCTCTTTCTACCATTTGTGTTCTTAAGAATCATGGCACATAAAACCGGGGTAAGTGTTAATGCTACCACCCCTGATAACACAATTGCACTTGCCATGGTGATGGAGAATTGCCGGTAAAAGATGCCTACAGGGCCTGACATAAAGGCGACTGGTATAAATACTGCCGTCATAACGAGGGTGATGGCTATAATGGCGCCGCTGATCTCACCAAGCACCTGCTTAACGGCATTAAAGGGTGAAAGGTTTTCATCATGCATTTTGGCATGAACCGCTTCCACAACAACAATGGCATTATCAACCACAATTCCTATGGCCAGTACAAGTGCAAATAATGTTACAAGGTTGATGGTAAGTCCGAATAGCTGCATAAAGAAAAAAGTTCCTATCAGCGATACCGGAACAGCAAGAATCGGGATGAGCGTTGAACGCCAGTCGCCCAGGAACAAATAAACCACAAGCGCCACAAGTATAAACGCTTCCAGCAGCGTGTGCATAACTTTGTCTATACTGGCATTCACGAATTTTGATACATCATAATTGATCTCATATTCCATACCCGGCGGGAAATCCTGTTTCAGTTCTTCCAGCCGCAGCTTCACCTCATCAATAACCTTACTGGCATTACTACCGAAGTTTTGTTTTAATACAATTGATGCTGCCGGATAACCATCCTTGTTGGAATAGATATCAAAAAATTCACTTCCGAGTTCCACTTCGGCGATATCCTTCAATCGCAGTAATTCTCCATCGGCAGTAGCACGGATAATGATATTTTCATATTCTTCGGGCATATTGAACCTCCCCTTGTAGGTAAGTACATATTCCAGGCTCTGGGCTGTTTTACCTGAACTTTGTCCAAGCCTTCCAGGCCGGCCTATAACACTCTGCTCATTAATGGCTTCCATCACCTCTTCGGTGGAAAGATTGTAGGCACGCATCCTGTCGGGCTTTAACCAGATACGCATGGCATATTGCCGGCTTCCCAGGATCTGTGCCCGGCCCATTCCCTTGATCCTTTGCAGCTCTGGCAACACATGCACATTGGCATAATTGTAAAGGAATTTTTCATCGGCGTTCTTATCCTTGCTATAAAGGTTCACGTACATCAGCATACTCGGCTGGATTGGAGTAATTACAACTCCTTCACGCTGTACCAGGGGTGGCAGGTTATTCATTACCTGGTCAACCCGGGTTTTCACATTTACTACCGCCGCATTGGGATCAGTATCCGGTTCAAATACAATCTGAATGGTTGCTTCACCGGCGCTGGTAGCATCCGAAATAATATACTGCATACCCTGTACGCCGTTAATGGCACGCTCCAGGGGAATGAGGGTCGATTTTACCAGAACATCTGCACTTGAACCCGGGTAGGCAATGAAGACCATCACCCTTGGTGGTGCGATTTCCGGAAATTGAGATATAGGCCTGGTTTTTATGGCCAGCACCCCCAGGAAGATGATCGCCAGGGATATGGCAATGGCCAGGACAGGCCTTTGTATAAACTTGCTAAACATGTTTCTTGATTGATGGATTTTTTATTCGGCATGTAGTTCATGAAGTTCAGAGATCACTTTTTCAGGCTCAACAAACGCATAGCTTATGCGCTCATTATTGCTGACTTTCCGCAGTCCTTCCAGCAGTATCCTGTCGCCTGCCTGTAAGCCACTGCTTACCACATAGAGGTGTGGCATTTCAGCGCCAACAGTGATCTCTCTTGAACGTACAGTGCTGTCCTTATCAATCACGTACACATATTTCTTGTCAAGTATTTCGAAACTTGCCTTCTGTGGAATAATAAGTGCATTTTTAAAGGATACAGGCATAAGGATATTTCCGGTTTCGCCGTGCCTCAGGATGCCATTGGGGTTAGGGAAACCGGCCCTGAAAGCAATATTGCCGGTCTCATTATTAAAGTCAGCCTCAATTGTTTCAACCACACCATTCTGTGGGTACAATTGCTTATTGGCCATTTGTAATGACACCTTCTCTTCAGTTTGTGAGCGCTTGCGGAGACTATAATCAAGGTATTCAGCTTCCGGAACATTGAAATAAACCCACATTTTTCGGTTATCCGACAAGGTTGTTAACAGCTCGCTTTCGTCAACGAGGCTTCCCTGCCTTTTATGGAAACGATCCATGATGCCATCAAAGGGTGCCCTTATTTCGGTAAGATCAAGATGGGCCTGGGCTAGTGCTAGTTCTGCCCGGGCTTTATCCAGTTTTGCGCGTGAAAGTAACAGCTCATTGGCAGATACAATATTGCTATCTGCCAAACTCCTTGTGTTCTGGTATTCTATTTCAGCAAAGTTTTTTTCTGCGCGGGCTTTCTGCATTTCGGCCTGGTAGAGCAGGGGCATGATGCGAAACATAAGCTGTCCCTTTCTTACAAATTGGCCTTCGTCAACATAGATATTCTGCAGGTATCCCTTCTCCTGCGATCTCAGTTCGATATGACTTGAGGACTGTATCTGGCACACATATTCGCGGAGTATTAAGGTGTCTTTACTTAATGGACTGGTGACCAGGAATCTGGTGATCTCTGCTTTTTCTTTATCAGTATGCTTGCAAGATGGAAATAATAAGGTAGCGAGGGTTGCGAGAATGAGTATCCTCTTCATTAAGATCAATATTAAAGTTGGTTAAGGCGAACGTGGCACACAAAGACCTGTTCATGGGCCTACGTCCATAAATGGATCCTTTTGGGATCTGAATTACTAAGGTTGATGGTCAAATGAAATTAAGAAAGGAAGCCTTTCCATGAATGATGGAGAATGAAAAGGGGAGGTGATTTCTGTTGCTTTAGGGATGTGGAGATTCTGATAAGGCGGTTACGTATGAGCCTTGAGTAATGTCTTTCTACAGAAAGACGCGCTGGTGGTGATAGCAGGTCGTTTCCCGAAAAACTATCTGTTTCCTTATCTTCTTCTTCAGAGATCTCCAACTCGCCTTCCACCTGATCTGACACGAAAGGCAAATGATAGGAATAGTGGGCCTGTTGAAATCGAAAACCTGAATCAAAACTATCCTTCCAGGAAATTGCAAGATTTGCAGCCGGAAGGAAAATAACAAGCAACGGTAAAAGGCAGTACTGGATAGCTGCTTTTGTAAGTGCATTACCTGCATGGTGCCAATTGATTGTATTGCTTTTCCTAAGCATTTAGGGTGGCGAAGGTACAAATTAATTGTTTCCATACCGCCGGGGCCGTTCGCGCTGGTTTTTTTTCTGGTGAGCTTTATAAACTACGCTGAGCGTGCTCACCATTACACAGTCATAGCCGATTATATTCTCCTTACCAAGGCTGTTAATAGCCAGGTGATAAAAATGCCGGTACATGAAATCCATATCATCAGATGGATTCTCCTTGATGCCTTCGAATTTCTTTTTGTTATGGGTAATTATGGTTACCAGGTAATAGGGCATAAGCATTTTTGACGATCCAAAAATACTAAAAATATTAGTATTACATAAAGCGCTTTGGTTATCGGTAGTTTGGTTGGTTTTTGGGTTGAAAGCCATTTTTTTTATTTTTTTAACCCCAAAATCCGGCCGATGAGCCAATAAGGGTGGTTGGTGCAAGCTAGGTGCCTTCTCGGTGTTACCTCGGTTAAAATTATGCCGGAGGATCCCCGGAGGATCCCAGGTTGATCCCCGGTTGATGATTTTTTAATATATTTAAAAAAAACTTCTTATGCCCAGGGTAAAGAATCTCCTTCTCCACGGAACAAGTGGCTCCATTAAAAAGGAACATGTATACCGTACCTATAATAATAAAACATATTTAAGTTCCTTTCCAGATATGAGTAAGGTTAAGCTCTCTCCTGCACAACGTGCTTCTAATCAAAAGTTTGCAGAAGCTGTGGCTTATGCTAAAAAGTATTTGAGCGACCCTGAACAAACAGAGCGGCTTATTCAGCGGATGAAGAATAATAAAAAATTGCGGAACATGAACCCGCAAAATGTGCTGATACAGGAATATATGAAAGAACATAGTGATAAGCTCTCTGAACGCGCGGCCGATAAACTTGTTCTGCTTTACCTGCAAAAGTTCCAACTCTCAACCCGCCACCAGGCCGCACTGCATTACCTGCTGCGTTTCAAAACCCTCTCCAACGCTATCTATATGAGTATTAATAAAGTATCGAAACCCACTGCCACCCGCGATTTGAAGGAAATGATCAACCTGGGTGTTCTCTTCTGCCTGGGCAAGGGGGCAGGAGCAAAATATCAACTAAAAGTTATCATAGCCCCTGAGGAAGTAGAAAAGGATCCGTTGACTAAGGAACTCGAATAATTGGCTCATCCGTATATAAAATTGGCTCATCAGCCGGTCGGAATTGGCTCATTTTCGGATAATGGGCTCACATCGATGACCAGCCCCTCAATAACTACCGCTATGACGCCA
>NZ_JPHF01000052.1 GCF_000814325.1 Flavihumibacter sp. ZG627
CCAAACTTTCAAAGATCTTAATATAGTGTTTAAACTAATCCTAATTTATTAACCCTCAATCCTTTATCACATATCCATCATCATCGTTGGGGTTGCAAAGGTAACAGGTTTTCTGTTTTCAATCCAAATTTATTTTGATTATTTTTCAAAAATGTTCTGGAAGAATGTAAATGAGCTGGATAAAGTCGGGCGACAAATTTAAGTCACACCAATATATTTACCAAACAAATTTACCAGGTATCCCGATTTAATTTTCAGTTCCGCAGAAGCAAAAGCCGTCATAACGGTAACTGATCAAAGAGCAATAAAAAACAAATGAAATCGAGTAGTTTAGAAAGAAAGAGGTTGTTGATAAACAACAACCTCTTTAATAAATATGGCACCTA
>NZ_JPHF01000053.1 GCF_000814325.1 Flavihumibacter sp. ZG627
ATGTGCATAGTAGGAAAATTTATATGGAACCTTGGCTTCATCCATCATTCCGTTAACCAGCGAAGAGCCTGCTTTATATAAAGACCGCTCAATACAGTCATCATTTAGCTTTTCGTGTAAACCGCCCTGCATGGCACAAATCATGCAATTATAAGATGACTGCTCAACTATATGGCCTTCCCTCAATAGCCATTCCTTAATAGGATCCTCTAACGCTAATTCTGCTAATACTCTTACAATTTTTATCTTCTGAAACCCATCCACCCGCTTCGCCATATACCACAAATCTGAAGCAGGATCATCGGATAACCTGCAAATGGCTGACGCGGCATATTCTGTAAAGAAATTATGCATTCCCAATAGTTTAAGCTCATCCACC
>NZ_JPHF01000007.1 GCF_000814325.1 Flavihumibacter sp. ZG627
ACCGCAATTATCATCACCAGCTACACCAGGAGCATCCGGTGTTGGATTAATCGTAGTGGAAATCTGACAAGGAGGAGGTCCTATTTTAATAACTCCCTTACTTAAAATGGTCAACTGTACTTCGTATGTTCCGTTTCCCGTTACACTTACTTCAATACTTGAAACATTTGTAGCGTCTCCAACTATTGTAGCATCAGCACCAACTTCATTTATGATTGACCAGGTGAAATCGAAATCATCATCCCAATCATCATAGGTTCCGTTGAAACTGTAAGTAAGATTTGCTGTGCCTTCACATGCATTCGGAGGACCAGTTATAGAACAGGTTGGCAAAACACTTTGAATAACTAAGCAAACCTGGTCTGTTGAACTGCAACCATTTTCATAAGTGGCAGTTGCTGTGAATGTATATTGATTCGCATAAAGCGGCACCAATCCGTTTATCGTGAATGACGCAGTACCATCTCCATTATCAACAAAAGTTACATCTCCCTGGTTAGGTTCGAATGACCAACTAACATCTGCACCTTCACTTGCAGTGGAGGTTAGTGTTACAGAATTACTCTGCAGAATATTTAAAGTATAACAAGTGTTACCTTCTGTTGGAGCAGAGACGCCTGTTCCGGTACTGATTAAAGCATCCACAGTTGGTTTAACAGGAGAAGGTGACTGCAAGGTCAATCCATCTGTACACTGCACATAATCATTACCGGTAGAATAAGTTCCATCCGGAACTAGTGCAAGATTAGATGGAGTACCATACGGATAAGTGGCACAAATCTTAGCTTTTACCGCGCCATCGGGAATGATTCCCAATAAAAGATTAAGTGGAGTTGTTCCAAGATCTGTACTTGTAATTGGTACGCCGATCTGAACATCATTCTGATTATAAAGAGTAATTGAATAAAAAGATGCTTCCTGACCTGCAGCTGCATTATCAACCAATGCCCACTTTCCTGCACTACCTACTACGTTATAGCAAACTGTGTAAGTTTCTCCATTCTCTGCACACTCTGTAGTGTATCCATCATTCTCGATCGTACAGGTGGATCCACCACAGCCATACCTTGATTTATAAACAAGGTTCATGCTGTTTGGAAAACTGGATTTACCAACTCCTGTGCCAGGATCGGCCATCCACATTGCCAGGTAATAATTGGTAGGCTTCTTAAATGAGGGAACGGTAATGGTTGACCAACCGTTACCGCTTAAACCGCAATCAGCATATAATAAAGTCCCGCAATTTCCGGAAAGGTTATTTGCCTGTGTTGCATTGCCAACATCAGGATAACCTGTATAATTTGGAAAGACTGTTCCAGAAGTCAGCTGTGTTGGACCTGCATTAACAGGATCAACATAATAGAGAGCCCAACCCACTGATTCATTGGTCACTATCTGAAACTGGTAAGTTCCGGCAAGTGGCCGGATGTCAAAATTGAACCAAACAATTTCTTCGCCCTGTGTTGGACCCGAAACCTGAACGCCCCTGGTTTCAGTTACCTGACTAAAGCATGGTAAAGCTCCCGGTATAGCATTAGGTAATGTTCCAATGTTAAAATCTGCTGAATTGTAAATTCCCGCAAATGCTTCCAGTTGTGATTCTGTTTCAGCCGAAGATGCACATCGCACAATTCCTTTAGGCTGCAGGTTTGGAGATGCAGCAACTTCTGCAATCCACTCCCCTCCTACTTTCCGCCAGCCATCACCGGCATACCAACGGTGAGCCGTACATGGCGATGACGCCGGCTGTGCAAACAGCGACGACGCGGCAAATATCAGTAGAAAACTAAAAATGAAAGCCCGCATGACCCGCAAAGCGGCGCCGGAACTCCCTGATAGGGTTTTTGAACAACATCGCGTGGATGTACGCTCATACGGATGCACGCCTCTTAGGCCTGCACCATTTTGGGTAAAAATGGGGACCATACAATAAGTTTTATGTATGAAAAAAAATACTACTGCGCAGAGCAGGCGCATGGCTTACCCAGGATAATTGAAAAAAGGCATTAAGAGGAGATCAACAGAATAGATTCAAGAAGGTACGTAGACAAGGGTTAATCAGGAGATAGAAGAATAGAACCCAAATATAGTAATAAGCCGCCTGCATTGTCAATAGTATGTTAAACATATATTTCTGCAACATTGATGCAATTCAATAATAATAACCCAATTTTCCATTTTTAACAGATTGTGGAAAAAAACCAAAAATAAATTGCTTGACGATTATCAATTTTCGACGAATGACCACTAACGTCCAGTTATACCCGAAAAGCATTCGTATTATTTTTATTTTATATTTATTAACAGTACATTAAGAAATCAGTATCCGCAGTAATACTATTCACCGAAGAACAGACCCTGGTTCAGGGTTTAAGAAAATGATGAAAACTCAATATTAGCGGCCTTTTTCACGCAATTCATTGGCATATTTATTGGTTATAGAGTGAGACTGATTCGAGTGCCTGTGAAAAACGAAATAGTCCCCTTTCAAGACTTCTATTTGACCTTTTCCAAGCACATTATTGAACCAAACAAAACATTGTTCCATTTAAAGGGATTAGCGCGCTATTCCCATAAACCCTATAATTAAAATCGATACGTATGCGAAAAATCCAATTGAAAAACCTTGCAGGCATCTCACTGCTCATTGTGGGAAGCCTGAGTTCCTGCCAGAAAGAAATTAGTGACCAGCAGGAAGCACTATACGAAGGCCCAGGATCTGAAAGATCACTGGGAGCAATTTTCGATGATGCTGCCGAAATCATGAAAGTGAAGGCAGTAGTTTCAGCTGATTATGCCGCTGGAAAATTTAATTCCTTTACTACCGGAGATGCAGTATTGGGTGCAAAAGGCGGTGGTAATGGAGCAAAGGGTGGCAAACCCAGACCTGCTGCCGATGCAGATGGGGATGGAATCGCTGATACAAATGACTCCTGCCCTACCCAGAAAGAAACCTTCAACGGTTACCAGGATACAGATGGATGCCCCGATACTGCACCAGTTCCCACTGATCCCGAAGTTCTGCCTCCACCTCCAACAACAATTCCTGCGAGTTTCATAATGCCCGCCCCTCCTGTTGCTAACCAGGGAAGTGAGTCAACCTGCGTTACTTTTGCGGCCGTTTATAACGCACGATCAATTGAACAATATTACAAGACTGGTGCTACCAGTTTCAGTTTATCTTCCAATATTTTCAGTCCGGAGTTTGTTTATAACCAAACAAAGGTGAGCAGTAGTTGTGCCAGCGGATCGGCAGTTATCACCACACTTAATTTCCTGGTGAACAAAGGAAGCTGTACCTGGAGTACCATGCCATATTCCTCCAGTGATGGCTGTACTACTTTGCCAACAACTACTCAAACTGCGGAAGCGGCCAATTACCGCATCAGTTCATATGTTCGTGTACTAGCAAGTGATCGTACTGCTATGAAACAAATGCTGGCAGCCAAACATCCTTTAATAATGACCTTTACTGCGGATGCTAACTTTTACAATTATAAAGCTGGTACTATTTGGAACAGCTACTCTACAACATTCTATGGCCCGCATGCTATGACCATTGTTGGTTATGATGATGCTAAACAAGCTTATAAAGCCGTTAACCAATGGGGTACATCCTGGGGAGATGCAGGATATATCTGGATCGCTTATGATTTCCTGCCCTCCATCAGCTACGACCTTTACTCGATCAAACTCTGATCAAACATTTGATAGTTAATTAAAACAGGCCGCCTCAGTAAACTGAGGCGGCCTGTTTGTTTTGAATACTTCCCGTCAACATGGGTAATAATAAGGCTGTGCTGTTACATTTTAAAGTCATTTTCGAAATTGGGTCACATTTGTTCTATCCTAGGGTTATCCTAGGGTTTTCTTAGGGTTTATAGCCCAGAATAACGCTGGCATAACCCTGACATAACCCTAGTACTAAAGAGATAAAATGCATAAACAACACATATTAAATATTGGAATCAGTAAAGCCTGGGCATAAAAAAAGCCATCCTTTCGGATGGCTTTGCTATAATCTGAATAATTATCAGGCATTCACTTTTCCTTTCACCTTAGCGATCACTTCTTCAGCGATGTTATTAGGTGCCGGAGCATAATGAGAAAACTCCATGGTAGAAGAAGCACGACCTGAAGAAAGGGAACGTAACTGTGTTACATAACCGAACATTTCACTCAGCGGCACTTTTGCTTTAATAACCTGTGCACCTGCACGGCTATCCATTCCTTCCATCATTCCCCTGCGACGGTTAAGGTCACCTGTTACATCTCCCATGTACTGGTCTGGCGTAACAACCTCAACTTTCATGATAGGCTCAAGGAGAACTGGTTTGGCCTTACGGGCTGCTTCACGGAAACCTTGCTTTGCACAAAGTTCAAATGACATCGCATCGGAGTCAACCGCGTGGAAGCTACCATCAAATACACGGATCTTCATGTTCACAACAGGATAACTGGCGAGTACACCATTTACCATTGCGAGCTGGAATCCTTTCTGTATTGCAGGAACGAATTCACGTGGAATAGAACCTCCGAAAAGATCGTTCACAAACTGGTATCCCTGACCAGGATTAGCTGCCAGCCACTCTTCATCAGCCGCGCTGAGTTCGAAAACGATATCAGCGAATTTACCACGACCACCTGTTTGCTTCTTAAGGGTTTCACGGTGTTCAACACGACCGGAGAAAGCCTCTTTATAAGCAACCATCGGAGCACCCTGGTTAACTTCCACTTTAAATTCACGACGCATCCGGTCTATGATAATCTCAAGGTGCAATTCACCCATTCCACGAAGGATGGTCTGCCCTGTTTCTTCATCTGTATTAACCCTAAGCGTCGGATCTTCTTCAACAAGTTTGGCAATGGCCATACCCATCTTATCAACATCAACCTGCGTTTTCGGTTCTACTGCAACAGCGATTACCGGTTCAGGGATGAACATATTTTCAAGGGTGATCGGATGATTCTCATCACAAAGTGTATCTCCGGTCTTGATCTCCTTAAAACCTACCGCCGCTCCGATATCACCAGCTTCGATGAAGTCGATCGGATTCTGCTTGTTGGCGAACATTTTCATGATCCGGCTGATACGCTCTTTTTTACCACTTCTAACATTAAGTATATAAGAACCGGCGTCAAGATGACCTGAATAGACCCTGAAGAATGCCAGGCGTCCAACGAATGGATCGGTCATGATCTTAAATGCCAGGGCAGCAAATGGTGCCTTGGGATCTGCCTTACGGAAAACGGGTTCACCTGAATCAGGATCAGTACCCTGGGTATCAGGAATATCAACAGGAGAAGGCAGGTAACGGCAAACAGCATCAAGCGCTGTCTGAACACCTTTATTCTTAAATGAAGATCCGCACATCATCGGCACGATGCTAAGGTCGATGGTTGCTTTACGGATTGCCTCATGCATTTCATCTTCAGTGATGGAATTAGGATCATCGAAAAATTTCTCCATCAATTTGTCGTCATATTCAGCTACTGCTTCAACGAGGCTGGCTCTCCACTCCTGTGCTTCTTCTAACATATCAGCAGGAACTTCGATTTCATCAAAGGTCATTCCTTCTGTTTCCATATGCCAGATGATCCCTTTCATCTTGATGAGATCCACAACTCCTCTAAAATCATCTTCAGCACCAATAGGTAATTGAAGGGGAACAGCTTTTGAACCAAGCATTTCCTTCACCTGCTTTACTACGTTGAGGAAGTCGGCACCAGAACGGTCCATCTTATTCACAAATCCAATACGGGGAACGCCATAGCGGTTTGCCTGACGCCAAACAGTTTCAGACTGAGGCTCCACACCATCAACGGCAGAAAACAGGGCGATCAGTCCATCGAGTACGCGCATGGAACGTTCTACCTCTACAGTAAAATCAACGTGGCCCGGAGTATCAATAATGTTGAAAGAATATTTCTTTGTATTGGCATCCGCAGTACCCTTATTGGTTGGGAAATTCCACTGACAGCTAACGGCTGCTGAGGTAATGGTGATACCCCTTTCTTTTTCCTGCTCCATCCAGTCGGTAGTAGCGGCACCGTCATGCACTTCACCAATTCGGTGAATCATACCGGTGTAACGGAGGATACGCTCCGTAGTTGTGGTCTTGCCGGCATCAATGTGGGCCGCAATACCAAAGTTTCTTTGAAATCTTAAGTCTGCCATTGTTGTATGTTAAAATGTTAAGCCTTTTTCATCTCCGGCAAGGAGCCGGTCAAATAGGAAAAACTGACGAAAATCGTCACCAATCCCAATTTGGAGCGCAAAGGTAGGTATTAGTAATGAAATTATAAGCGTTGTTAATAAGTTAAAGAAATTAGTACCAGGCAGTAAAACAGATGGGTTTTAAGAAACCAACAGGTTATCCACCATTTAAAAAAACTATACATAAAAGTGACTGACATATTGGTAGATAGGTGCAAGCGATGTAAATTTAGAAATCAAAGTTTATTAACCCATTTCTCACTCAAAATCACGCATTAATATGCCCACAAAAAAGAAGGCCGCCAAAAAAGCTCCGGCCAAAAAGGCAGTAAAGAAAGCAATAGCAAAAAAAGCTATAGCTAAAAAACCAGCTAAAAAGGCTGTTGCTAAAAAAGCGCCAGCTAAAAAAGTGGCTAAAAAAGCAGTAAAAAAAGCAGCTCAAAAGAAATCTCCAATGAAAAAAGCGGCTAAAAAGGCAGCACCAAAAAAAGCAGCACCTAAAAAGGCAGCGGCTAAGAAGGCGGCACCTAAAAAAGCAGCGCCAAAGAAAGCAGCCGCTAAAAAGGCTGCACCAAAAAAAGCGGCCGCTCCAAAGGCAGCTAAATCTGCTCCGGCAAAAAAAGCACCTCCTAAAAAAGCTTCTTCAAAATCAAGCCGTTCTAAAAAGCCCGCAGCGCCGGTTGAGCAACCATCTCTTCCAATGGTGGAGTCTCCAATGGTTGAAACACCATCGTCAGAATCGGAAAACCCAAGTTGATTTTTTTATTCAACCCCGAAATAAAAAAAGCCACCGCATATGCAGTGGCTTTTCTATTACTATTCCGCTTTTTTAAGTTGCCCAGGCCTTATCTCCTTTATTATAAGGAATGCAGCCTTCATATTTGCCAGGTACTGCAACATATCTCAATGCCTGCGTAGCACCGATCTCTGAACTAAAATATCCCAATAGCGTCAGCTCCTTCATCATGCGGAAATAATGAGCAGGATCTTCTGCTTTCTTGGAAGAATGATGGTCCTTCTGCTCTTTATCAAGGGCTGTCAACAGTTCTTTTTTCTGTGTTGCATCAAGCTTCATGAAGCCCTTGCTGAATTGCTTTTCACTGGCTGTTTCAAGCGCAGCCATCCCATCCACAAAAACTTTCTGATCGGCCTCGGTATAACAATCTGTTACCATCACCTTCATGAATGCACCTACCTTAGCAGCTTTTGCTCCAGGCGTATCAGTGGTAGGGATTATGGTTTCTGCCACCTCATCCAGATAGGCAATTTGATCAGTACTAAAGTCGGTTAGACCAGCTTTCTTATCAGCAGTTTTACAACCGGTAAGGAACATATTTGAACCAACAATAGTTCCGCCCAGTAACACCGCTACCGCAGATACGGCTTCTCTTCTATTCATAATAATTCAGTTTTTCGGTTATTGATTGCAGTTATAAGTTTCGTTTTTTTAATTCAGACACAGCATGATCAGCAGCCCTTGCTGTAAGAGCCATGTAAGTTAATGATGGATTCTGGCAGGCTGATGATGTCATAGCTGCCCCATCTGTTACATATACATTCTTTGCATCCCAAACCTGGTTAAATGCATTGAGTACAGAAGTATTAGGATCCCGACCCATTCTCGCTGTTCCCATTTCATGAATACCATGCCCCATGGCATGTCCGGTATCATAAGTGCGAACATTTTTCACTCCCGCTGATTCCAGCATGGCCACCAATTCATTTTTTATATCTTCCCGCATATCCATTTCATTCTGCTTAAGCCCTGCATCCATCGCCAATACCGGCAGCCCCCACTTATCGTGACGCTCCTTATCCAATAATATCCTGTTTTCATGATAAGGTAATATTTCTCCAAATCCCGTTGCACCTATTGTCCAGTTTCCGGGCTCCGTGAGGGCGTCTTTAAATTCCTTTCCAACTGACATTTCCGCTATCTCCCTACTCCAACCCATTCTGCTTGCACCACCCTGGTAGCCGAATCCTCGCAAATATTTTCTTTTGTCGCCATTAATATTTACGAACCTGGGAATATAAAAACCATTTGCCCTCCGTCCATAATAGTATTTGTCTTCAAATCCTTCAACCCTGCCACTCGCACCCAGATTATAATGATGGTCCATAACATTATGCCCCAACTCTCCTGAGCTACTGCCTAACCCTCCCGGCCAGATATCTGTAGCAGAATTAAACAGCACCCATGTAGAGTTCAGTGCCGAAGCACACAGAAATACAATTTTAGAATTGTAGGTGTAAGTCTTATTATTTTCTGCGTCCAACACTTCTACACCAGTAGCCTTTTTACTATTCTTATCATAAACAAGTTTCGTTACAATAGAAAAGGGTCTTACAGTGAGATTACCTGTTTTCTGTGCCGCAGGTAAAGTAGAAGATTGTGTGCTGAAATAACCACCAAAAGGACAACCTTCCCAACACCGGTTTCGAAACTGGCATTTGCTGCGGCCTTCAATGGGAGCAGTCAGGTTAGCAACTCTGCCAATGATCAACCGGCGCTGGTCACGAAAATGAGCTTTAATCCTCGCTGCAACATCTTTTTCCACACAATTCAATTCCATTGCGGGGAGAAACTGTCCATCCGGTAAATGTGGAATGCCTTCCAACGATCCGCTGATACCTGCAAAACGTTCTACATGATCATACCATGGGGCAATGTCTTTATACCGGATAGGCCAGTCGATTCCATGTCCATCCTTAGCATTAGCCATGAAATCAAGATCGCTCAGTCTATAGCTTTGTCTTCCCCACAATAAAGAACGCCCGCCCATCTGGTAACTACGCCACCAGGTAAAGGGTTGAATTTCCGTGTATGGATTTTCTTCTTCATTTGCCCAATATTCCATCACGGGCTCATTCAGCGCCCAGCCACGTGCAATCACAGGATAATCTCTTCGTTGCAGGTCAGTGACCTTACCACGATGTGCCATTTCCCAGGGGTGATTATTGGCTGTTGTATAATCCTTTATATGCTCAAGTGGTCGCCCTCTTTCAAGCATCACTACTTTGAGTCCTTTTTCACAGAGTTCTTTGGCTGCCCATCCCCCACTGATCCCACTGCCTACAACAATAGCGTCATAGGTATTGGCCTCTTTTGCAGAGCCATTGATATTCACTTGTGTTGAATCGCCGGGCATAATTATTAAAGGTTACCTTTTTTCAATTCAGACACGGCATGATCAGCAGCTCTTGCTGTTAACGCCATATAAGTTAATGAAGGATTCACACAAGCGGCGGAGGCCATAGCCGCGCCATCTGTTACAAAAACGTTTGGTGCATCCCAAACCTGGTTCCATTTGTTCAAAACCGATGTCTTTGGATCCCTTCCCATACGAGCAGTTCCCATTTCATGGATACCTCTTCCAGGGGTTCCATCACCATCCCATTTACGTACATTTTTAACCCCTGCAGCAATAAGAATTGCTTCTCCCTCATCCATCATGTCCTTGCGCATTTTCTTTTCATTCTCCTTCAGCTCGCAATCAATGGCAAGTACATTCAGTCCCCACTTGTCTTTAACTGTTTTATCAAGCGTTACTTTATTCTCATGATAAGGTAATATCTCACCAAAACCTCCCATACCCATTGTCCAGCCGCCAGGTTCAGAGAGCGCTTCTTTAAGTTCGGCGCCGATATTAAGTTCAGCGATCTCCCTTCTCCAGCCACTTCTGCTGGCAGAGCCCTGGTAACCAAATCCACGCACATAATCACGTTTGTCATTTCCCACATTCTGGAAGCGTGGAATGTAAAATCCATTCGGCCTTCGACCTGAATAATATTTATCATCATAACCTTCAACGATTCCACTCGCACCAACACCGAGGTGGTGATCCATGAGATTATGTCCAAGTGCATTACTGCTGCTACCCAAACCATCAGGCCAGATATCTGTTGCACTATTCATGAGTATCCATGTTGAGTTCAATGCAGATGCATTCAGGAAAATGATCTTAGCGAAATACTCATAGGTCTGGTTTGTTTCTGCATCAAGCACTTCAACACCTTTAGCCTTTTTTGTATCCTTATCGTAAATGATCTTAGTTACGATTGACCATGGCCGTAAGGTCAGGTTACCAGTTGCCATTGCTGCAGGTAAAGTTGCCGATTGTGTACTGAAGTATGCGCCGAATGGACAACCCAGCCAGCATTTATTCCGATACTGGCAATTGGAACGACCATTGATTGGTGCCGTTAAGTTGGCACTACGCCCAATGATGAGTGCACGCTCTCCTTTAAAATGTGCCTTGATCCTGGCGGCGGCATCTTTCTCAACACAGTTTAATTCCATAGCTGGCAAAAATTCGCCATCAGGAAGGATAGCCAGGTTTTCTTTAGATCCATTTACCCCCGCAAACTTTTCGGCATAACTGTACCATGGAGCAATATCATTATAACGAATAGGCCAATCAACACCGTGGCCGTCTTTAAGGTTAGCTTCAAAATCAGTATCACTAAAGCGGTAACTCTGCCTGCCCCATGTAAGCGAACGTCCACCAACATGGTATCCGCGGAACCAGTCGAATCGTTTTATCTCTGTATATGGACAATCCTTATCACTTACCCAAAAATCAAGGTTGGTTTCATTGAGGGGATAATCACGTTTAAGAACGGGATAGTTCGCAATCATTTCCTGGGTGCGGCCTCCACGGTGAGGGAAATCCCAGGGATGTTTGTTGGCATTCACATAATCCTTCACGTGCTCAACATTTCTGCCTCTTTCAAGCATCAATGTTTTAAGCCCTTTTTCCGTTAATTCCTTAGCGGCCCAACCTCCGCTAATTCCGGAGCCAATTACGATGGCATCATAAGTATTCTCGGCCATATTTCTTATTTGTGGTTTGTTTGATTGTTGTAGTTAATATTGAATTACACATCACATAATTGCACAGCTTTACGCAATGATGCAATTTTATCGGCTGCAGCCGGAATGAATTCCTGTGCCACATAACCCTTAAAGCCTGTAGCAGCAATTGCTTTCATGATAGCAGGATAATAAAGTTCCTGACTCTCATCAATCTCATGGCGGCCAGGATTCCCACCTGTATGATAATGGCCGAAGTACTGGTGATTGTTCTGGATGGATCTCATGATATCTCCCTCATCGATCTGCATGTGATAGATATCATAGAGCAATTTGAAATTTGGGGTTTGAAGTCGTTTGCAGAGTTCAATGCCCCATGCCGAACGGTCGCACATGTAATCTTTATGATCCACCCTGCTATTCAGCAATTCCATTTGTATGGTAACACCATGCTTTTCTGCCAGGGAAAGAATCTTCTTCAATCCTCCCACCGAATTCTTAAGGCCGGTTTCATCGTCCATGCCATCCCTGTTTCCACTGAAACAGATCAGGTTTTTATAACCAGCTTTAGACACCAATGGAATCATCTCCGTGTAATTTTTCACCAAAGTATCATGGTATTCTGTGTGGTTGAATCCATGTACAAGGTTAATCTCAGCACCATTACACATGGAAGATTCGAGTCCATATTTTTTTAGTACATCCCATTCATTTGGCCCTACAAGATCAATGCCTTTTATTCCGATATCTTTTGCCTGCTTACATAATTCGTCCAGGGAAAGAAATGAATAGGTCCATCTGCAAACAGCATGATTAATATTACCTTTCATTAAATTATCAGATTTTTCACTGCAACCGGATGCAAGAGATGAAATAGGTGAGAGCGCCACGCCAGCACCTGCTGCCAGGATTTTTTTCATGGCATACCTTCTTGTATTTTCTGGTTTCATAGTTCTATTTTAGGCACCCGCTATGGTTACTTTTTTTCTGTTTCGCATATAAATTACCAGCCCTGTAAAGGCTACAACCAAAATGATGGGGATCACGGCAGTTGCTTTTAAAACATCCGGTCCGGCAGAGAGTTGTGCCGCTGCATACTGGGCAGCTTCACTGGATCCCGCCGCCGCCGACCTGTAGGTATCAAGAGCTGCGCCTTCCGGCAATTGTTTCATCAAAAGCCTGTCATAAAAACCTCCCATGAATAAGGTATAAACTGAAACAGCGAACATACCAGCTCCACCCATAAGGTTAAGACCCAGCGCGCCAGATTTTGGAATATTCTCCGCTACAAAACCCAGCATGGTTGGCCAGAAATAACATACGCCTATACCAAATATAAGGGCAGCAAAATAAAGGGAATTACCACTCATGGTACTAAGCATATAAATCCCGATTGCAGCCATGATTGCCGACATCAGTAACACTCCCTGCGGAGAAAAGCGATGTACTACTGGTTCAGCAAGACCACGACCTACAACCATCACGCCCGTGGTAATGGTTAGAATCAGAATTGGATTGTCTGTAACATTATTAAGGAGTACTCCAACCCACTGTCCGGTAAAAAGTTCGGTAATAGCTGTGCCAAACATACAGATGAACATGAAGAGGAATAAAGGTGTGGCTACTGCCTTGTACATTTCAGCCGTTGAAACCCCTGCGGCAACACGCTCGGTAACGGGAAAGTCTAACCGCGAAAACAGGTATCCATATATTAGTGTTGGCAGGATCATCATTGCTACCTGTATCTGCCATCCTATGCCGAGTTTATCGAATAGGAATACTATAAGGGTACCAATGAAAATTCCTCCCGGAAACCATAAATGGAAATGGTTGAGCTTAGTAGTTTTATTTTCCGGATAAAGTGTTGCCACCAGCGGATTACAGGCTGCTTCTACAGTACCGTTTGCTATACCAATCAGTAAGGTGGAAATAAATAATGACCAGAAACCACCGGCAAAAATGGTTAGCACAATTCCTGCGAGGTGGAATATAAATGCTACGATCAGAAGTTTTTTCATTCCAATGGCATCTACTACCATCCCTCCAATTACAACTGCAAGGGGAAAGCCCCAGAAAGCTGTTGCAGCAATGGAGGCAAGTTGAGGAGGATCCAAATGAAATTCCTGGCCCAGTCGATTCAGTATCCCTGCCCGGATACCAAAAGACAAAGAAGTTACTAACAAAGAGAGGCAGCTGGCTACGAATAGTTGATTACGGTTAATGTTGGCTTGCATATCGTTGGTTTGCTCTATAGACGATTATAAATTTATGGGATTCGTGTGTATTTGTGACACTAATATTTGTACTCGCAAAAAAAAGATCAGATTCACCCCTATTGTTGCACTATTTTAACCGATTGTTCATTTTTTTTATCAAATAGGGAGGCTGGTGAATTTTCTGATTTTGAATAGGTTTAATACCTAATTTTAATTCTTTTACTTCATTTCCAATTCATATCTAACGATGGGTGATTTGCAGATCAAAAAACAGCCAAAAAAATACGATGTTATTATTGTGGGGTCGGGTGCCGGTGGTGGAATGGCCGCTTATATTATGGCCAATGCAGGTTTAAAGGTCTGCCTTCTGGAAGCGGGTCCTATGTACGATCCGGCCAAGAATGTTACCCAGTTGAAAAATCCCTGGGAATCACCGCGTAGGGGCGCCAGTACACGCTTCAGACCATTTGGTGATTTCGACGCCTGTTACTGGGGCTGGGAAATTGATGGGGAACCATATACAAAAGCTGCCGGTACTGAATGGGACTGGTGGCGGGCGCGCATGTTAGGCGGTCGTACAAATCACTGGGGAAGGATCTCCCTTCGGTTTGGACCCAAAGATTTTAAGCGACGTAGTATTGATGGATTGGGTGAAGACTGGCCAATTGGGTATGATGATATAAAGCCTTATTACGACCGGGTTGACCAGCTGATCGGCATTTTCGGAACCAATGAGGGATTGGAGAATGAACCCGATGGTATCTTTCTTCCACCGCCCAAGCCAAGGCTTCATGAACTCTTTATAAAAAACGGAGCAACAAGAGCAGGTGTTAAAGTAATTCCATCAAGACTTTCCATTCTCACAAAAAAGATCAATGATAGCAGGGGTGCCTGTTTCTATTGCAGTCAATGTAACAGGGGCTGCCAGGTGTATGCCGATTTCTCTTCATCGTCAGTACTGATCAAGCCGGCAATGGCAACAGGTAATATTGATGTTATCCCGAATGCAATGGCAAGGGAAGTACTCACTAATAAAGAAGGCCTTGCTACCGGAGTTTCATATGTCAATAAGGATGACATGCTCGAATATCAGGTGGAGGCCAAGGTTGTGGTACTTGCAGCGAGTGCCTGCGAATCTTCGCGACTCATGCTTAATTCAAAATCACAACGTCATCCAAATGGAATTGCCAATTCTAGTGATGTGGTAGGAAGATACCTGCATGATTCTACCGGAGCAGAAATGGGTGGATTCTTACCACAATTACTGGGGCGTAAAAGATATAATGAAGATGGTGTTGGCGGGATGCATGTTTATTCTCCCTGGTGGCTTGACAATAAAAAAATGGATTTCCCACGTGGATATCATATTGAATATTGGGGCGGAATGGGCCAGCCCGCCTATGGCTTTGGCGGTGGTATCCAGTTCCAGAATGGTAAATATGCAGTTAATGGCCAGAAAAAGGAAGCTGGTGGCTATGGCGCTTCCCTGAAAGAGGACTACCGCTACTTTTATGGCGCCAGCGTGGGCATGGCAGGTCGCGGTGAAGCTGTAGCCTTCCGCGAAAACAATTGCGAGATAGATCCCAATGTTGTAGATAAATATGGTATACCTGTACTACGTTTCAATGTTAAATGGAGTGATCATGAAATCAACCAGGCAAAGCATATGAAAGAAACTTTCCGGGAGATCATGCACGAGATGGGTGCAATCATTACATGGGGTGATGATGCTAGTGCAGCTAATAATTATGGTCTCAACCCACCTGGTAAAATTATCCATGAAGCCGGAACTGCAAGAATGGGTAACGATCCGAAATCATCGGCACTCAATAAGTGGAACCAGGCCCATGATTGCAAAAATCTTTTTGTTGTGGATGGCGCGCCATTTGTTTCGCAGGCTGATAAAAATATTACCTGGACAATCCTGGCCTTGTCAATGAGAGCAAGTGAATACATCATTGACCAGTTGAAAAAACAAAATATCTAACCCATATCAATATATTATATGGACAGAAGGAAATCTATAAAAGCAATTGCACTGGGCTCACTTTCTGCCGGCATGCTGCTTGATGCATGCAAGGAAACAGATAAAAAGGATACAGTAAAAACAGCTGATACAGCGGCAGGTCCTAAGGTTGACCGCATGAAGGAGGAAGAGGCGCATTATAAAAAGATCACTGCAGAGAAATTTTTCACTGATCATGAAATGGCTACCATAACAATTTTAGCTGATATAATTATTCCAAAAGATGAAGTAAGTGGAAGCGCTTCAGAAGCAGGTGTTCCCGATTTCATAGAATTCATTGTGAAGGATATGCCTTACCACCAAACACCGATGCGGGGCGGATTACGCTGGCTCGACATGCAATGTTTCCGCCAGTTTGATAAATCGTTTAAGGATTGTAGTGAGGAAGAAAGAATTTCTATGGTTGACCAGATCGCCTATCCTCAGAAAGCTGCACCTGGAATGCAACAGGGCGTAGCATTTTTCAACCTGATGCGCGATCTAACAGCTTCAGGATTCTATACCTCTCCTATTGGCGTTAAAGATATCGGATATATGGGTAATACGCCCAATCAGTGGAATGGAGTTCCTGATGATGTTCTCAAGCAATATGGAATGGCATATACAGAAAAGGAATTGAAAGAATGTATCAGCTTCATGAAATAAATCTTAAAGGATGAGCCGAAAACTTAGAATGGGGATGATTGGTGGCGGCAAGGATGCCTTTATTGGTGCAGTGCACCGGATGTCTGCCATAATGGATGGTGAAATAGAATTGGTTTGCGGAGCATTCAGCAGTGATGCAGAAAAATCACGGATTAGCGGCTCTTCACTTTATTTACCGAACGACAGGGTATATGGGAGCTTTGAAGAAATGATACTTGCTGAAAAAAAATTACCGGAACATATCCGGATGGATTTTGTAAGCATTGTAACTCCCAATCATATGCATTTCGCGCCTGCACGTATGGCCATGGAAAATGGCTTTCATGTGGTGCTCGATAAGCCTGTCACCTTTACACTTGCTGAAGCAATTCAATTGCAGGAGGTGATTAAAAAAACAGGAATGCTGTTCTGTCTCACGCATACCTATACCGGCTACCCGATGATAAAGGAAGCGCGGCAAATCATTGCTGCCGGCAAGCTGGGGAAGATCAGGAAGATTCAGGTAGAATATCCCCAGGGATGGTTAACCGAATTCAGGGAAGGATCCAATTACAAACAGGCTGCATGGCGCACCGATCCCAAACGCAGTGGTATCTCAGGTTGCATGGGTGATATAGGTACCCATGCCTTTAATATGGCTGAATATGTAAGTGGCTTAAAGGTTACCGCCCTTTGTGCAGAATTAAATATAGTAGTGCCTGGAAGACAATTAGATGATGATGGTGCCGTTTTGCTTCGATTTGAGCAGGGAGCAACTGGTTTTCTTTATGCAACACAGGTTGCTGCCGGCGAAGAGAATAATCTCAAGATCAGGATTTATGGTGAGTTGGGGGGATTGGAATGGTACCAGGAAGATGCTAATTCATTACGCCTGAAATGGCTTCATGAGCCCACGCAGGTATTACGTGCCGGCAATCCTTACCTGAGCAGTTATGCGAGGTTTGGAACCCGCACCCCTGCAGGCCACCCCGAAGGATATCTTGAAGCATTTGCTAACCTCTACCGCAATTTCGCATTAACCCTCAGGACAAAACTGGAGGGGGGCAATCCTGAAAAGGAATGGCTCGATTTCCCTGGCATAACAGAAGGGATAAGGGGAATGGCATTTATTGAGAACGTTGTTAGGAGTTCACAATCGGATCAGAAATGGACTCCTTTTGAAGTCTAAAAATCAACATAAAAGAATTATATGACAACACTTAAAGGTCCCGGTATATTCCTGGCTCAATTCCTGGGCGACAAGGCACCATTCAATAACCTCAGGTCTATTTGCCTTTGGGCTGAGGCCCTGGGTTTTAAAGGCGTACAGATACCCAGTTGGGACAGTCGTTGTATCGATCTTAAACTGGCTGCAGAAAGTAAGACCTATGCCGATGAAGTAAAGGGTATAGTAGAGGAATGCGGAATGAGTATTACTGAATTATCCACGCATCTCCAGGGTCAGTTGGTTGCAGTGCATCCGGCATATAATGAACTCTTTGATGGTTTCGCACCCGAGTCCCTTCGTGGAAATCCAGCTGCCCGTACTGAATGGGCTGTACAACAACTGTTGTATGCAGCACAGGCATCAAGAAACCTGGGACTCAATGCCCATGCCACTTTCAGCGGAGCGCTGTTATGGCATACTGTTTATCCATGGCCACAGAGGCCGGCGGGATTAGTTGAGACTGGTTTTCGTGAATTGGGAAAAAGGTGGCGCCCTATCCTTGACGTATTTGATGAAAATGGTGTAGACCTATGCTATGAGATCCATCCGGGAGAAGACCTTCATGATGGAATATCATATGAGATGTTCCTCAAAGAAGTTGACAATCATCCGCGGGCATGCCTCTTGTACGATCCTTCACATTTCGTATTGCAGTGTCTTGATTACCTGGAATACATTGACATTTATCATGAGCGGATACGCATGTTCCATGTAAAGGATGCAGAATTTAATCCAACAGGAAGGCAGGGCGTTTATGGAGGCTACCAGAACTGGATAAACAGGGCAGGCAGATTCCGTTCATTAGGTGATGGACAGGTTGATTTTGGATCGGTATTCAGCAAACTTGCCGCATATGATTATAAGGGCTGGGCAGTTATGGAATGGGAATGTTGCATTAAACATCCGGAGGATGGAGCAGCAGAAGGTGCTATCTTTATCCAGGACCATATAATCAGGGTTACTGATAAGGCATTTGATGATTTTGCAGGAACTGGTTCAGACGAAGCATTCAACAAGAGAATCCTTGGAATTCAATAAACAAAAAAACAACATGAAAAAGATCTTTATCATCGCAGGCATCAGCGCACTCAGCTTTGCATGTGGAGGCACTGACTCAGAAAAGAAGACGGAAACTACTGCTACTGAACAAGAGGCAGCTCCTGAAACCCCTGCTGTAAATGCAGACGAGGAAAAAGGAATTGAACTTATTGCCGGTAGCGACTGCCTAACCTGTCATAAGGTCAATGAAAAATCTATCGGGCCATCTTACCAGGATGTGGCAAATAAATACACAGCAAATGATGCCACCATCGTTGACCTTGCAGGCAAGATCATTAAGGGAGGTAGCGGTGTTTGGGGTGAAGTGCCTATGACAGCGCATCCACAGCTATCAGAGGATGATGCCAAAACAATGGTAAGATACATCCTCTCATTAAAAACCAAATAAGATGATGCGAAACTTAGTTTTAACTGCCATTTCATCGTTTGTATTAGGTGCCTGCTCAACTTCTCAAAAAATGACAGCCGATAATTCACTCAGCACAAAGGAACAACAGGAAGGATGGCAGCTTCTTTTTGACGGCAAAACCACCAACGGCTGGCATACCTATGGAAAAAACACCGTGGGAGCAGCCTGGAAAGTTACAGATGGCACACTTCATCTGGACGCATCCAATAAGAGCGGATGGCAAACCGGCGATGGAGGAGATATAGTTACAGACCAGGAGTTTGGCGATTATCACCTCAAACTGGAATGGAAGATATCACCTAACGGTAATAGTGGTATCATCTTTAATATACAGGATGACCCCGCTAAATACAAGTATGTATGGCATACGGGGCCTGAAATGCAGGTCCTTGACAATAACGGTCATCCTGATGCGAAGATCCACAAACATCGAGCTGGTGACCTCTATGACCTGATCGCCTCTTCAAAAGAAACAGTCAGGCCAGTAGGTGAATGGAATCTTGCAGAAATCATTCAGCATAATAATAAACTTGAACTCAGGCTGAATGGTGAAACTATCGTCACTACCAGTTTATGGGATGAATCCTGGAAATCATTACTTGCCGGAAGTAAATTTAGGGATATGCCCGATTTTGGGCGATTCCGTTCCGGAAGAATTGCGTTGCAGGACCATGGAGACAATGTATGGTTCCGAAATATTAAAATAAGGAAATTATAATTTTCCTTCCCTGAATAAAAAAGCCCCCGGAGATCTGATCACGGGGGCTTTTTTATAAGTTACAATTTCCTTAGATCAACTTAGCCTTGATATATTTAATACTGGCTTCTACACTGCTTATTGGATCAGGAACGTAGTTGGTTTCCTGCTCAACAAAGAAATGCTTCATGCCGGATACTTTTGCCGCCTTAAATATGGCAGAATAATCAATCGTACCATTTCCAATCTCCGTATTATTACTGCGGTTCACCTTATCCATATCTTTCACATGCCATAGAGGTACTCGTCCTTTAAGCTGATTGAATAATGACACGGTATCAATACCAGAAAATGCGACCCAGTATATGTCCAATTCAAATTTAACAAGGTCCTTATCGGTTTCGCGGGTTAAAATGTCGAACCCGGTTGTGCCATCATAAGATTTAAATTCAAAATCATGGTTATGATAGGCGAACTTGAGGCCGGCCTTTTTCGCAAGTTCAGCACCTGTATTTAGTTTGGCTGCAATCTTTTTGTAATCATCAAGGCTTGACCTCTTTTCTGCAGGAAGCCATGGAATGGTAAAATACGTATTGCCCATGGTAACTGCATGACCAAGCATATCATTGATTTCAGTGGTGCCTTCCCCTGTATCGGAAAACAGGAATTTAGCTGGCATATAATGACCACTGATGGCCTTTAGTCCATGTGATTTAAGCAAGGCGGCAAATTCAGGTACAGGAATTCCAAAGAAACTTCCATTGTTAAGTCCGAAAAGTTCTACTTCCTTGTAACCGGCGGCAGCAACTTTTTCGATCACACCACGTGGATCTTTACTGATCAACTCGCGAAGAGTGTAAAGTTGAAGACCTACTTTCTTAGGTTTGGCTGCTGCCATGAGTGCATCAGGAAGCAAAAGCATTGCCGGTGTAATCAGTCCGGCCTGCTTTAAAAAGGTTCTGCGGGTAGTCATTTTGCTTGAGATAAATTAGTTATGAATATACGTAATCGCTGGAAATTGATGCATACAAAAAAGCCGGTCCTGAAAAGGACCGGCCATATGAAAAAGTAGATATTTCCCTTAAATACGGAAGTGTGAGAATGCTTTGTTGGCTTCGGCCATACGATGCGTATCTTCTTTCTTCTTGTACGCACCACCTTCACCTTTTGCTGCAGCAACGATCTCATTGGCAAGTTTATCTGCCATGCTGCGACCATTTCTTTCACGGCTAAAGCGGATAAGCCACTTTATGCTCAGAGAAACCTTCCTGTCAGGACGAACCTCAGATGGTATCTGGAAAGTTGCACCCCCAATACGGCGGCTACGAACTTCAACAGCCGGAGTTACATTGGCAATTGCTCTTTTCCAGATCTCATAACCGTCTTCATTAGTGATCTTGCTCACCTTGTCAACCGCGTCATAAAATATTTCAAAGGCTACGCTTTTCTTGCCCTGCCACATGATATTATTGACAAAACGGGTAACCAGTTTATCGTTATACCGGGCATCGGGTGCCAGCGGTAATTTTTTGGCTTGTGCTTTCCTCATCGAAGAACTATTTTATAATTATTTTTTACCAGCTTGTTTATCTCTCTTAGTACCGTATTTAGAACGGCTCTGCTTCCTGTCTTTTACACCGGCTGTATCAAGGCTACCACGTACAATGTGGTAACGTACACCCGGAAGGTCTTTAACACGACCACCGCGGATCAGCACAATTGAGTGCTCCTGCAGGTTGTGACCTTCACCCGGGATATAGGCAATAACCTCAATCTTGTTCGTCAGACGAACTTTTGCCACCTTACGGAGGGCTGAGTTCGGCTTCTTAGGAGTAGTTGTGTAAACACGTGTGCACACACCACGACGCTGAGGGCATGCATCCAGAGCCCTGGATTTGCTTTTGGCCTTGATTATTTCTCTACCTTTTCTTACTAATTGCTGAATTGTAGGCATTCTAAACCTTATTTATTTGGGACGGCAAAGGTAAAACCCATTGCCGATAAAACAAAATAAAAATTCTAAACTTTATACATCCACTGATGAGGGTCGGGAGCCATGCCCCCCCTGATGGCAGAAAGTCGACTTTTTACCTCGTTGGCAATGCCAGCTTCCTCAGTATTGAATTGCATGGAAAACTCCTTGTACCTCAGTTCTTTTATCAGGGCTATCACTGCAGCAGTTCCTGTTCCAAAGGCTTCCTGAAGCTTTCCCTTACCATATGCCTCAAGTAATTCATCTATATTGATCCGCCTTTCCGCAACTTCCAGCCCCATGTCCTTTAATACCGTGATAACACTGTCACGGGTAACCCCCGCGAGTATCGTTCCCTCTTCCAGCGAGGGAGTAACCACCTTACCATCAATTACAAAGAAAACATTCATCATCCCTACCTCCTGAAGCCATTTATGCTCAAACGCATCGGTCCAGAGCACCTGGTCATATCCCTGCTTCTGCGCTTCGGTTACTGCCAGCATACTACCTCCATAATTTCCTGCATTCTTGGAAAAACCCACCCCACCAGGAGCAGCACGGGTATAGGCCTCCTCCACGAGGATCTTCATCGGGGCAGCAAAATATGGTCCGGTTGGACTCAGGATGATCAAAAACTTATAGGTAGAAGAAGGTCTTACCCCCAGCATGGTATCAGTCGAAAACATCACCGGACGGATATAAAGGGAATGGTCGGCCATTTGAGGAATCCAGTTCTTGTCCAATTCTATAAGTTTGCGCATACCATCCATGAAAATCTCCTCCGGAACAGCAGGCATGTTCATGCGCTCTGCCGACCTGTTAAATCTCTTAAAGTTGTCGTAGGGCCTGAATATATAGGCGTTACCTTCTGAATCCTTATAAGCCTTAATTCCTTCAAAAATAGCCTGGCCATAATGTAATGCCGCAAGCGAAGGGTCCATCTGCAGGGGCTGGTAGGGTTTGATGGAAACCGATTTCCATTCGCCATCAGCAAACTCGGCCTCAAGCATATGATCCGTAAAATACTTTCCAAAAGGGATATTCTTCAGAGGGATATCATTGAGCCGGGTCCGTTCAACTTTAGTAACCGGAATATCGGTAGCTGCAATCATAATTGGTACATTTGCTGCAAAGTAACAACGAAAAATACGGGCGGCCAAACCATTGGAAGAATTTTACTAACACTTGTTAGTAGCTTGATAACCTGGGTAATTTGCCTGCAACAGACAATCATATCCACCAATGTCAATCAATGATATAGAACTTTCCGGTGAATTATTACAGGCACTTTATAAGGATTCACTGGTTATAACCACACCCGAAAAGAGGATCGCTAAAGAAGTGAAGGCGCCAATGCCCCCGCTTCAATACCTGGGGAACAACAGTAAGCAGTTCGTTATACTCGTAAATTATCCCGAACAGCTTCATCTTCCTGATGAGTCATTTACCTTTTTAGCTAACCTGCTGAAAGCCTGCCAGTTAAATGCGGCTGATGTAGCAATTGTGAACCTTGCAAAGCAGGACATTAGTCTGCCCGAACTCCGTTCTCAACTGCAACCATCTGTGATTGTGAGTTTTGGGGACAATTCACTGAATGCCGAACTTCCCTCCCCAACCCCGCTTATAGCTGAAAAAACAAATGAATTCGGGTACATGCTGGCCCCTCCCATTGAAACCCTGAACCAGGTTAGTGATACCGTAAAGCCCCTTAAGAAAAAACTTTGGGATGGAATCCTTCAATTAATTAAACCTTAGTGTATGGATCTGATCTTTGCAACCAATAATATTAATAAGATAAATGAGATCCGGCAGATCATTCCCGCCGGATTCAATCTTATAACCCTGCATGAGGCAGGCATAAAGATTGATATTCCCGAACCACATGATTCATTACGGGAAAATGCATCTGAGAAAAGCCAGACCATTTATAAGCTGACCGGCAAAAGCTGCTTTAGTGAAGATACTGGTCTGGAAGTGGATGCCTTAGATGGCGCCCCGGGGGTAAGATCTGCCCGTTTTGCCAAAGCAGATGAAGGCTATTCGGGAAACAACGATAAACTCCTGAAACTATTGGGACACAATCCCAACCGTCATGCCCGATTCAGAACGGTCATTTCCTTAATTTTAGAAGGTGAGGAGTATTTTTTTGAGGGAAAATGCGAGGGAACCATCCTTATGCGGCCAAAAGGTTCTAACGGATTCGGATATGATCCGGTTTTTGTTCCGGATGGCGGTGAAAAAAGCTTTGGGGAGATGAGCATGGAAGAGAAAAAAACATTCAGTCACAGGCGCAAGGCCATGGATCTGTTGATCGCTTTCCTGCATAAAAGGTCTTAAGCGATCGAAAACCCAAGAAATAAAAAAAAGTGGAGCAATCAGGCAACCAAAATATTACGGATTACGACTTAATCAAAGGAAGTATTGCCGGAGACCCCAGGATACAGGAGATTCTGTACCAGCGGTTTGCTCCGAAAATGTATGCTATCTGCCTGCGTTATGCGGGAAATAATGATGACGCCCAGGACCTGCTCCAGGAGGGATTTATCAAAGTTTTCAGAAACCTGGAGAAATTCAGGAATGAAGGCTCATTTGAAGGTTGGCTCAGAAGGGTTTTTGTCAATACATCCATTGAACATTATCGTAGGAAAGTTCACCTTAACAGTATTTCTGAAAAGGAGGAAGTAGGCATCGAGGATGTTTCGGTTTCGGTGCTGGACCAGTTAGCGGAAAGAGATATAGTGCAACTGGTTCAGGAATTATCACCAGGCTATAGGGCGGTATTCAACCTGTATGTGATTGAAGGGTATTCTCATAAGGAGATCGGTGAGATACTCGGCATCAGTGAAGGCACCAGTAAATCGCAACTAGCACGGGCCAAATCCATACTGCAGAAAAAAGTGGCAGAACATTTAGGCGTAACAAGAAAATAACCACCAGCTGATGAATGATCCTTTACGAGATAAAATGCATGATTGGCAGGCGAGTCCACCACCTGATGCATGGACAAAAATTGCGGGTGAGCTGGAAGAACTGAATGCGGAAAAGGCAATCAGCACAAGACTGATAGCTTTTGAATCAACACCTCCCGCTCAAATCTGGAACAGGGTAATGCAGGAACTACACGGGTCGGAACCCGAATCAGAACAATCCATCCCCCTCAATCCTGTTGTTCCTGTAAGACCATTATATCCTTATCTGATTAGATATGGTGCAGCAGCGGTTTTAATTGGACTACTCATCTGGGCTTTCAACAGGAATCCATTTGAAAATACTTCACAAACAGCCACCGCATCGCTTGTGCCGATCGAAAATAATTCAGGACCTCAGGTTACTTCACCCGTAGTAACTCGTGCTGCCGATGGAGATATAAAAGAAACTCCCCAACTGATACATATAAACGAAGCGCCCCCGGATAGAAGGGAAACCAGGCGACAACCACAATATTCTTCACTCCGAAACAAGCCAGCGGCCAGGCACGTAAACGGCAATCCGGAAATCTCTGTGAACTACCCTCACCCGCCAACAATTTCACAGTCAATGCTTCCGGTACAGAGTAACGAAGAAGGTTATATCATATTAAGACAGGGAGATGGTCAAAAGGTCAGGATGTCGACCAAATTCGCCCCATTATACTATTCATTGATCAACCAGCAGGAGCATGCTTCCAATGCCAGCATGCTCAATACTTTACAACAGCGTATAAACCGCTCTCCCTATATTCCAGATCCCAATAATTTATTTGATCTGCTGCGCTTTAGTGATCTTATTCAACAGGATTAATAAATCTAACTTTTAAAAATTTAATTCATGGCCCGTATAAGGTTAAGCATGCCCGGGAAGTTTATATTCACAACTGAGGTGCCGGTGAGGATCACTGATCTGAATTATGGCGGACATGTAGGTAATGATAAAATCCTCACCCTGATTCACGAAGCCCGCATGCTGTTTCTCAGGAATGCAGGATACACTGAAATGAATGCTGCCGGGGCTTCACTTATCATGGCAGATGTTGGTATTGAATTCAAGAATGAATTATTTTATGGCGACCGGCTTCAGGTGAAAATTATTGCTGCAGAATTTACAAGGGTAGGATTTGATATCTTTTATCAGTTGGAAAAAATTAGTGGTGATCAATCCTCTATCATTGCCCTCGCTAAAACAGGAATGGTTTGTTATAACTATGAGCAGAAAAAAGTAACCTCCCTCCCAGAAGAATTGATCAGAACGCTGGGAGCATCTTAATGTATTATTCGTTGCTGTTCCATATCCGCCAACTTTCTTCTGCCTGGATGATAAGCATGTCATAACCATTTGCGATGGTTGCACCTCTTTGCCTGGCTTCTTTAAGAAACCTGGTTTCAGCCGGATTATAAACAAGATCGTATAAATAATGCCGGGCTCCTATTGCTTCATAGTTAAGCGGAAGTATCGAATCTTCATTGGGATACATACCAACAGGGGTTGTATTGATCCAAAGGGTTGAACTTCTTAGCAAATCTTCTGTAAGAGATCCATAATTGATGGTGCCATCATTACTCTCCATCTTTCTACTTACAATTATAAATTCTATTCCAAGTTTTGAGAGTATATATTGAACAGCTTTGGAAGCACCACCTGTTCCAAATACAAGGGCTTTAGCATGTTCTTTCCGGAGATATTTTTTCAATGACAATTCAAAGCCGATAACATCGGTATTAAATCCCTGCATTTTACCATCCTGAATTTTAACGCAGTTGCAGGCTCCGATAGTTTTCACAACATCATTGGCGGAATGGAGATAAGGAATTATAGTTTCTTTATGTGGAATGGTGATATTGAACCCCTCCAAAAGAGGATTGGCAAGCATCAATGCAGGAACTTCCTGCACTGATGCCATCGGGAAATTATTATATGTGGCATCAATGCCTTCCCTTTTAAATTTTTCCGTGAAATATCCTTTGGAAAAAGAATGACCAAGGGGGTATCCTATTAAGCCGAACTGGCGCATCAGGCCATTTCTTTATCAAGGAACATATGAAAAGTGTCGCCTCTTAATCCAACCCGCATTGCTTCAAGGGAAAGCATTTCTGCAGGGGCGATATTACCCAGATTAACATTGGCGCCAATCAGTTCAATGAAGTAAAGTTGCTGGGCTTTCTGGGGCGCTTCCCAGATGATCTTTTCTTCGGGTATCTGTGTAAGGATCTCCTGCACCAGACCTTCCCTAACTTCCCCGCTTCCGCGATAGATACCAACATTACCAGCCTCCCGGGCTTCAGCAATAACATAGGTAGAACCCGCATCCAGCTCAGCTCGCATAAGTTCAATCCATTTATAGGGAGGGATGATATGTGCTGCATCCTTACTTCCTACCTCACTTAATACGGTACCATGCTTGGTTAGTTTTTCAATATATCCGCATTTCTCGGCATGCGGGATGGTTATGGAACCATCACTCACTTCCATATAGCTGATGCCATAATCTTTACAAACACTTATATAATCATCAAACTGGTTTCTTATCAGGAATGCCTCAAACAATGTACCGCCAAAATAAACAGGCATATCATAAGAACGGTAAATTTCCAGCTTTTCGCGGAGGTTGGGAGTAACATAAGAAGTTCCAAAACCAAGCTTCACTATATCAACATGAGGATATGCAATACTCATGAAATTCTTACTTTCTTCAATACTCAGGCCCTTATCCATTACCATTGTAATCCCTTTCATTCGCGGCTTGGCAACACGTTCAGGGATCTGCGTTAAATTGAAATTCATTTGCTTTTGTTTAAGGAATTGCCGCGCAAAAATAGGAAACGGGACGCATATTACGGACGGCTACCTTTCCTATTCCTGGCAATTACATCAACAACAAGCTGATTTTGCAATACAGAGGGATGAAGTGCAACAAATTCTTTCAGCTGTTTAGGTGCTTTCTGAATGGCTCTTTCCAGGTATATCAGCGCTTCCCTTGATTTGCCGAGGGCAAACAATATTGCACTTTTATAGTATATAAAAAGGGGCTTGCCTTCAGTATGCTGGAGGGCTGCATCTGCCTGTTCAAGGGCCTCCTCCATAAAAGAGCCTTTGTATAAACAACGTATAAGCGCTTCCCAGCCTGTGGTGCTCTTTGGCCTTGCCCTCACAACATTGGAAAAATAAAATATGGCATCGCGGGTTTCACCCAGCTGGATCTTGCATTCGCCCATGGCGAGGTTGAATTCGGGTACCGATTTTTGGATCTGCATAGCCGTTTCAAGCTGTTTAACAGCCTGTGCCCAGAGCTCTTCATTAATATAGGTGCAACCGATCTTATAATAAAGCCTGGCATCATCCGGATTGAGGTGCACCGCTTTCCTGTAGTAGAACCTGGCCTGGCCATAATTCTTTATGCGGTCATAACAGTGACCAATAGCTTCATAGATTACATCTTCAGGGCGACTAAGCTCAAGCACTTTTTCCAACACTTCAATAGCCTCCCGGAATTTACGCATGCGGATAAATGCATCTCCCATGTTCCGATAGGCATAATCAAATTTTTCGTCAATGGTGATGGCAAATTTATAGGCATCGATTGCCTTCTCATATAGTTTAAGTCCCTGGTAAGCGGCGGCAAGGTTAAACCAGGCAAGTTCATTATAAGGCAGCTCTTCGAGGATCTTCTGGTGCAGGCGAATGCTCTCCTCATTTCTGCCGGTGAAATCAGTCCAGAAACAGATCTTGTACAAGGCCTCTTCGTTTGCAGGTTCCTGTTCCAGGATAAGCTTTAGGCAATCAAATATCTTATCGAACTGCTCGTAGTCATCATAAACATCCGCCAGTTCGAAAAGTAGTTCGATCCGCTCCTCCCCTTCAAAATAATTCAGGGC
Organism: Flavihumibacter sp. ZG627; assembly: GCF_000814325.1. Classification (GTDB taxonomy): domain Bacteria; phylum Bacteroidota; class Bacteroidia; order Chitinophagales; family Chitinophagaceae; genus Flavihumibacter. The sequence continues at coordinate 28,113 of NZ_JPHF01000007.1, forward strand.
ATTCTCCAGTAATTCAACGGCCTTGTCCTGTTGGTCGAGCGCCAGGTAAGCATCGGTGCGCAGAATAAATAGATTGATGTCTGTACTGTCGAGGAGCTCAGCGAGGTCTAAAATGGAAAGAGCATCCTGGTATTTGCGGGATGCTATCAGTATATCTGCTTTTCGGATCAATAAGGTGGAAGAATAAGGAAACTGCTCAACTGCCATTTCACTGGCTTCAAGCGCCTGTGCCAGGTCTTCGGCCTGGTCAAAGTGATTAATTATCTTTTCATAGGCTTCCTCATCCAGAAAGGAGTAAGAACGGCCGGATTTCCTGTCGTTATACTGCCTGAGCAACTCCTCAATATCCTCTTTATCCTGGCGAAAGGGGTATTCTTTCATTTACTATAGGTTATCCTAATATAGGCTATTCAAAAAAAACATCCAATTAATTGTAACTTTTTTTATCACCATCCGTTAAATACATATTAAAGTTTGTGATAAACGGTTTCGGAATTAGCAAATATTTTTATTATTTTTGTCACGATGTTAAGAAATCTCCATACAAGAATTGCCCGACATAGCTTAAAGCTGTTTGTGGCAACAGCTTTCCTGGGGTTCGCCTGCTTTGCTTTCGCAAGTATGGGTGGGGAGAAAAAGAACCGCAAAGGCTCAAACCTCACTGCAGATTTCGTTCCTATCAAGACCAGCTCAGGATTTACGCTTAAAGCCGGTCCGTCTTACAAGGGGAGCATGATCTTCAAACAGGAAAAATCAGCCAGTCACCTTACTTTTAATACCCTCATCACCTACCAGAAGGGTAATACCACCTATATCATGCCCTATAATCACCGGGTAACTATCAGCAAAGCAGGGGCTACACAGGACAATCTCCAGTTACTTCGCCTGAAGGTGAAACTCAATAAGTGATCGATTAATTTTTTCTTCCTTTTTTACTTTCCTCGTAGGTCATTTCCCTATAACCAGCTTTTGGTATATCGAACTTTGATACCGGAACGGGATTCAGTGATACTTGTGATACTACATACCTGATATTCAGCTTTCCCTGGGTAAGTTCATATTCAAGCGGTAATCCCTTTAAATTTGTGAACTGGCTGTTGTAATCATTATTTTCGGGAATGATATCTTCTGTATAATAGACTACAAAAGAGCTGCCATCCTTCATTTCAGCAACTGCCTTTTTACAAAGGTAGCCTGCCAGCATCTTGGTTTCGGAGCTTGGCGTGAAACGAATCCCTTCATATTTCCGGTTCTTATCTTTCCAATCATCTGCAGTCATCCGGATCAGCACTTTTTGTCCCCCTACTTCCTGCAAAACAACCCCTGCGCCTGTGCGTGAGTCATGTATTGTGGTGAACTTTGCAAGTGCGCTTACCATCTCCGACCTGCTGTGGTGGCCTTTGAGGTAAACCGTGGTGGTTGCGCCGTCAAAAGCATCAGCCAGCCGGGGCTCAACACTGCCGGTGGTAATGACGGCATCGTAGATGATAGTTAAGTCAGCAGTTTTTTTCTGAGCTTCGGAAGCCAGCGCTGTAAAAAACAGGGAGCTGACTATTAATAATTTTTTCATGGTCGATCTTACGGTATCAGACGATTTTTAAACCTTTCAGGTTGTCTAAAATAAGAAAGCCCATCGAAATTGACCTACTTTCCTTTTTTCTGCATGTTCTGCACCCGCTTCTGGGAATTCTGCACTTCCTCCATTTTCTCCTGCCATTTCGATTTGGTCTTGGGTTTAAGGCGGTTTTGTGCGAGCTGGGCAACTATCTGGTCATGATTGATGATGTATTTCTGAATAATGAACTGTAATACCAGCGTAATTACGTTTGATACCGTATAGTACCAGGTAAGCGCTGAAGGCAACCTGTTAAAAAAGAATAACATTACAACCGGAAAGATATACGGCATGTATTTGAGCATCGGATTGTTCTGGTCCGGCGTCATATTCATGTTGTATAATGATATCAGGAAGCTGGTTATAACAGCCAGTAAAGTGAACAAGCTGATATGATCTCCAAATCCAAGTGGAATAGAAAAAGGTAACCGGGCTATTACATCATACGTTGAAAGATCTTCGGCCCAGAGAAAACGTTCACCCCTAAGCGCCACATTAGCATTAAAGAAACTATAGAGCGCAAAAAAGATCGGGATCTGTAATAATGCAGGAATACATCCGCCCAATGGATTCACGCCGGCCTCCCTGAAAAGCTTCATCTGCTCCATTCCGAATGTTTGCTGGTCGTCACCATGTTTTGCTTTCAACGCATCTATCTCCGGCCTGAGCGCTTTCATCTTTGCACCGCTGAGATAACTGGAGTAAACAAGCGGGGAAGTGATCAGACGAATAAATAATGTGAGTAACGCAATCACTATTCCAAAGCTGCCGATGAATTTCTTAATGAAATCAAATACCGGCATTACCACAAACTGGTTGATTGGTCGCACAAATGCATAGAAACCCTGGCCCAGGTTAACGATCTTATCCATATCATCAACACCTACATTCCGAAGGATCTTATAATCATTGGGACCAAAATAGAATTGCAGGGGGATCACGGCAGTATTATCACCAGTCAGTTTTTTCTGGAAACTTGCTTTGGCAGCAACAATAAGGCTGGTGGTGTCTTCACCCGCACTGGTCCAATCAACCTGTGCAGCATCAAACTTGTCTTTAGCAATAAGTGTGGTATTGAAAAACTGCTGCTTTATACTTGCCCAATGTACAGGCTTTTCGAATTTCTCCTGGTCGCTTGAAAACAGATTGAAGTAATCATACTCACCATCTTCCATTATCACCAACTGAGATTGCTGCCTCTCGTACTTCACATCTTTTTCCTGCTGGTGTGCATCAACCACCCAGTTCAGGTTCAGTTGCTGTTGTGTGAGCAAGCTGTTAACGCCATTCAGGCGAATGGTATAATCAACGAGATAACTTCCCTGTTTCAACGCATACTCATGAACGATAGTTTCACCATTATTACCGGTCACTTCATAACTGATCGTCTGGTTACCGGAAGGATCTTTCTTAATGTCTTTTAGCTGGAAAAACAGTTCTCCTGCCTGGGCAGTCTGGTTAGGACCAATATTAACTGCATAACTTATATTATCGCTGCCATCATGAATCAGGGTAACCTGGCTGCTATCGGATCTTTTGTATTTTTTCAGCTTCACCTGAACAGGCTGGGCGCCTTTGTTGGTAAAGCGAATGGCTAATACATCATTCTCAAGGTCCTGGAATGATTCTGCCGCGGCTGCTGCTCGTGCCCATCCGGTTGCTGTTGAATCAATTGTTGCTACCGCATTTACGATGTCAGTTATTACCGGGGCAGTTTTCTTTCTTGCTAATTCTATCTTTGCTACCGAATCTTCGTACTGCTGCTTCTTGACCTGCAGCTCCTGGCTGTTTTTGGAAGAAATGAAGAGATAAACAAAAAGTAGGACTCCCATCAACACAAAACCAATGATCGTATTTCTATCCATGCTCTGCATGTAGTATGTTTTTTGACGTGCAAAGATAGGGTAATAAAGACCCTCGCGGGCCTTTTATTTATATCATTTCACTCTGTAACAGTGGGTTCCGGATACCTTCTCTTTTTTCTGCATTTTCCTTGGCTGCCTTAATAAAGTGTACAAAAACCGGCTGAGGATTCTCCACCGTACTCTTTAATTCAGGATGGTATTGTACGCCAATAAAGAATGGATGGCCTGATAATTCCACGATCTCCACCAATCCGCTCTCCGGGTTTCTTCCACTCGCAATCATACCCGCCTGCTCAAAATCTGCGAGGTACTGGTTATTGAATTCCCAGCGATGACGATGCCTTTCACTAATTAATGTGCTGCCATATACGGTATGCGCCAGACTTCCCTCCCTGATTTCGCAGGGATAAGAACCAAGCCTCATGGTGCCTCCCTTGGCTGTAACTGCCTTCTGACCTTCCATAAGATCAATAACCGCATGGGTTGTATTCGGGTCCATCTCGGTACTGTGAGCATTTTTCCAACCTAATACATTTCTTGCATATTCAATCACACTCATCTGCATGCCCAGGCATATTCCAAAGAATGGCAATTTATTTTCGCGTGCATATTTTACCGCTGTGATCTTTCCTTCAATACCCCTGTGCCCAAACCCTGGGGCAACCAGCAATCCATCAAGATGACCAAGTTTTTCTTCCACATTTTCTTCCGTGATAAATTCACTGTGAACATTCACCACATTCACCTTGCATTCATTCATCGCACCTGCATGTACAAACGCTTCGAGGATCGACTTATAAGCATCCTGCAATTCAATATACTTACCGATCAACCCGATGGTTACCTTACTCTTGGGATACTTAAGCTTATCAAGGAACTCTTTCCATTTACCGAGCTCAGGTTCTGAATAATTAGTGATATTCATCTTCTTCAGGCAGATAAGGTCAAGCTTTTCACGCATCATCGCCAATGGAACCTCATAAATAGTAGGGGCATCCGCTGCTTCAATTACTGCTTCCTTTTTCACATTGCAGAAGAGCGCAATCTTCTTTCTTATTTCGGGGGATAGTGATTCTTCGGTGCGGCATACAAGTACGTCGGGATGTACACCCTCCTGGCTAAGCATCCTGACGCTGTGCTGGGTGGGCTTGGTCTTTAGTTCCTTCGCCGCACGGAGGTAGGGAATCAATGTAAGGTGAACCACCACACAATCCTCTTCGGGTAACTCCCACTGCAACTGACGAACCGCTTCAATAAAAGGTAAGCTTTCAATATCACCAACTGTTCCGCCAATTTCGGTTATAACAATATCGTAGCCCTGCTGACCAAGTAATAACATTCTCCTTTTGATCTCGTCAGTGATATGTGGTACAACCTGAACGGTTTTACCAAGGTATGCTCCTTCCCTTTCCTTGTTAATAACGGTCTGGTATATGCGACCGGTAGTAACGTTATTGGCCTGTGAAGTAAATATGCTCAGGAATCTTTCATAATGACCAAGATCAAGGTCGGTTTCAGCACCATCTTCTGTTACATAACATTCGCCATGTTCATAAGGATTAAGTGTACCGGGATCAACATTGATGTAAGGATCAAATTTCTGGATCGTTACATTCAATCCCCTCGCCTGAAGCAACTTCCCCAGCGATGCTGCAATAATACCCTTACCTAATGATGAGGTTACCCCTCCTGTTACGAAAATGTACTTGGCCATATTTTGAATTTTTTCAAAAAAAATAAACTCCCAAGCCATAATAGCTTAGGTTATTGCTGACATCCTTGTTTTAATGTTGAACCGCTTCTCCAGTCTGAATACTGACCTTGCGGAAAAATGGAATATGTATATCCGGGAGGTCATGCAAAGATACAGTATTCCCCATTCCACCCAAGTTGGGAATTGCCTTGTGGAAAAAAACTGTATAGCCGATCAGCATATTCACTGGCAATAATTGAACAAGAAGGCCACTGGATTGTAATCTTAAAAAGTTTACTCATATGAAAAAAATCGTTCTTTTTGTTGCCGGCTTTTTATTCATAAAGGCTGCCAGTGCCCAGGAACCAGTTTCCTGCTGTGCGGCAATGGCAACAGAATCATTTGCACAGAATGCCTCCAGCAAATCATTCCGTATGAGCCATGATGAGCCCCTTCCCTTTAAATACCAGTCTGATGCGGGCAAAGACATCAATTATGCTACACCCGATGGTAAAACAGCACATGCCTGGGAGGTTAGATCAGCAACACCAACTAAGAATTACCTTTTCGTGGTTCATGAATGGTGGGGACTTAACGACTATATCAAACAGGAAGCAGAAAAACTTGGCCGCGACCTTGGAATAAATGTGATAGCCCTTGATCTGTATGACAATGTGGTTGCCTCCAACAGGGAGGATGCAGCTAAAACGATGCAGTCGGTAAAGTCAGAAAGGGCTGAAGCCATCATAAGAGGTGCTTATAAATATGCAGGCGATGATGCCCGGGTATTTACCATCGGATGGTGCTTTGGCGGCGGATGGAGCCTGCAGGCAACATTACTGGGTGGCAAGCAGGCAGCCGGGGGAATAATGTATTATGGCCAGCCTGAAAAGGATGTTGAAAAACTCAAAACGCTGAATGCAGATATCCTGGGCTTCTTCGCCAACCAGGACCAATGGCCGAGTCCACAGGTGGTGGATGAATTCGCTGAAAACATGAATAAAGCCGGCAAGAAGCTTTTGCTAAACCGCTATGACGCTACCCACGCATTTGCGAATCCGAGTAATCCCAACTTCAATAAGGAAGCAACCGAAGACGCTTACAAGAAAGTACTGGCCTTTATCCGTGAAAGAAGTTGAGCTAAAATATAAATACTCCCTTAAATACAATAGGCACCCGGTTTCCCGGATGCCTATTTTCCTTTTGGTGATTATTGCTAATTATATAATCCTAATTTACAGATGCCTGGATGATAGGTGTTGCTTTGATCAGACCAGTATGATTTCTCTTTAAAAGGATGTCTTTGATCTTTTCGCTGCCTCCCTTATTGGCATGCATAGCCACGATGGCTATAATCTCTAATAGTAAAATCCAACTGCTAATATTCTTTTTCATATCTGTAGTTCAATGGTGGTAAGTCCAACGCGGTGCAAATTACCTCAATTAGGCCTAGCCGCAAAAACTGCCTGTCGGATTTACCATATTAGATTAACGATCTACCCATTAATATATTATTAATAACGTTTTTTCTCATGTATTATGCGGTAGATGCATAAAAATTATCCCTTTTGTATCTTATCATAGCTGGCGGCTATCCCCTTAATGAGTGATGAACTGAACCCCTGGTGTTCCATTTCATTAAGTCCCGCTATAGTACAGCCCTTGGGAGTAGTCACCTTATCGATCTCCTGCTCCGGATGGGTACCTTTCTGTAATAATAGTTCCGCCGCTCCTTTCACTGTTTGGGCAGCAATGAGGCTGGCAGTTGCCGCATCAAAGCCTATTTCGATTCCCCCCTGTATATTGGCCCGGATATACCGCATTGCATAGGCCGTGCCACAGGCACCCAGCACCGTTGCCGCATCCATAAGCTTTTCATCAATGATGGCAACCCGTCCCAGCTGGTTAAACAATGCCATCACCCATTCCACCTGGGCCGCATCCGCGCGGGTATAACCCACACAGGTCATGCTTTCCCGAATGGCTATAGCCGTATTGGGCATCGCCCTGAATATGGCAGTTTCGCCATTGAGCTCCTTTGCCAATTCTGCTATGGTCACCCCAGTTACCACCGAAATGAGCATTTTTTCCTTTCCGGTCACCCCGGCAATTTCACGAACAACCTCCGCAGCCTGGAATGGCTTAACGGCAAGCAGAATTACATCGGCCTGCTGCGCCGCCTCCACATTATTATTCGTTACATGTATGCCTTTCTGCTGTAAAGGCTGTAAAAGAGCAATATTTCTACGGGTTACAGTAATGTTGCCGGCATCTGTGAATCCACCGGCCAATAAGCCTTCCGCTATTGATATACCAAGATTTCCGCCACCAATAATGGCAATTTTTTTACTCATCTCACATAGGTTTAAAAAAATGCCATCACTCTTTCGGAGTGATGGCAGCAATCATATTGTAAATATAATGATTTAAAAGTACTTACCCGGAACAAGGTAATTTCTCACATAATCCTCCACCCCCTCTTCAAGAGAATAGAAGTTTTCGGAATAACCTTCCGCCCTGAGTTTCTGCATGTTTGCTTCGGTGAAATACTGATACTTATCACGGATGTCTTCCGGCATATCAATAAATTCAATTACCGGCTCACGGTCAATTCCCCTGAAACTTGCCTTAACGAGGTCCTCAAATGCGCGCGCTTTGCCGGTTCCCAGGTTGTACAATCCTGATTTGGGCTGGTTCTCCATCAGCCACACACAAACCTTCAGCACATCCATCACGTAAACAAAATCACGGAGCTGCTGACCATCTTTAAAATCGGGGCGGTGGGAGCGAAACAGCTTCACCTTCCCGGTTTCCCGGATCTGGTTGAAGGAATGCCAGATCACACTTGCCATCCTTCCTTTATGATATTCATTCGGGCCATACACATTGAAGAATTTTAGTCCCGCCCAAAAAGGGGGATGACATTCCTCATGCATTACCCATTTATCAAATTCATTCTTTGAAACGCCATAAGGGTTCAGCGGCTGCAAATTGAAAACAAGCTCATGACTGTCGTCGTATCCAAGTTCACCCCCGCCGTAGGTGGCAGCAGATGAGGCATATACCAGTGGGATATTATGGATGGTGCAGTAGTTCCAGATCTTCTGGGAATACTCCACATTCAGTTCCTGGTGGATGGAATAATTGAATTCGGTGGTGTCGGTTCTTGCTCCTATATGAAATACAAAATCGATCCTGGGTTTGTGCTCATTCAGCCATTCGAAGAAATGGTCCCGGGGGATTTTCTCAAGGAATGATTTCCCTTCGGTATTGGGGGCCTTGTCATCCCTGCTGAAATCATCCACCAGCAAAAGATTATTGAATCCTTTCTGGTTAAGATAACCAACCAGGCAACTACCTATAAAACCCGCGGCACCGGTTATGACAATAACAGAATCTGTATTCATATATGAGGCAGTTTACGCCATTATTAAATAGGGCTCATTGCAAATTCGGCATCATGGCCTGCCAGCAATCTTTCAATGGCAGTATCATATTTCTTTTTCCAGGAATTAATATCGCCCCAGTCTTCCCCATCAATGGTAATATTGCCCGAGCTTACAGTTCCGATCTTCCTGAAAGCTTTTCCAGCGATTGCGGCCTCCAACTTCGACTGACGTTCCGGATTAACGGATACGATCACCCGACTTTGACCCTCCCCGAAAAGGAATGCATCCTTACGAATGGCGGGGTCAGTATCGATGCTGAATCCGAGATCGCGATTAAATCCACTTTCTGCCAGCGTAATGAAAAGTCCACCTTCACTGATATCATGTGCTGAATCAATCAGTTTGTCCTTGATCAATTCACTGATCGTTTGCTGAAGGGCAAATTCTTCTTCTATATCAAAATGCGGAACCGGCGAATGCTCCACACCCACTATTTTATTTAAGTATTCAGAGCTATTGATACAGTCTGAACTATTTCCTATAATGTAAATAGCATCACCTTCCTGCTTAAAATCAAGCGTCATTTTATTGTCGACAGAATCCAGCAATCCAACCATTCCAATTGTAGGTGTTGGGTACACCGGACCATCGGGGTTCTGGTTATAAAAGCTCACATTACCGCCGGTAACCGGGGTATTGAATCTGCGGCATGCGTCACCCATTCCTTTAATGGCCTGAACAAATTGGTAGTAGACCTGAGGGTCGTAAGGGTTGCCGAAATTCAGGCAGTTGGTAACACCCAGTGGCTCGCCGCCACTGCACACTATATTTCTCGCGGCTTCAGCAACTGCTATCATGGCGCCTTTGTAGGGATCGGCATATACATAGCGGCTATTACAATCTGTTGTTACCGCTAGTGCTTTATTGCTTGGTTTTGCCAGTACTACAGCTGCATCGCTGGGAGCATTGGTGGAAGTATTTCCAGTTCCAACCATGCTGTCATACTGAACATAGATCCAGCGCTTGGAAGCTATATTGGGGATCTCAACCAATTGGGATGCCACTGCTTTAAGGTCGGCAGGTACCGGCACTTTCGCAGCATCAAAAGAAGCGATCTTCTCGAGGTATGCCGGCGCTTCATATGCACGGTCATATACAGGTGCACCGCCGCCAAGTACCAGTTCATAAGCCGGGATGGAAGCCTCCAGTTCACCATGCATATAGAAATCGAGGAGTCCGTTATCAGTCACTTCCCCTATCACTGAACAGGGCAGATCCCATTTTTCAAAGATCTTCTCCACCAATGCTTCCTTGCCCTTTTCAACCACCATGAGCATGCGCTCCTGGCTCTCACTGAGGAGGAGTTCCCATGTTTTCATATTCTGCTGGCGGGTAGGTACTTTATCAAGGTCGATCCTCATTCCCACGCCACCTTTTGCACTCATTTCAGCGGTAGAGCAGATGATGCCCGCAGCACCCATATCCTGCATGCCCACCACTGCGCCAGTTGTTATAACCTCAAGGCAGGCCTCGAGTAATTTTTTTTCCTGGAAGGGATCACCAACCTGTACCGCTGGCAGTTCCTCGGTACTTTCGGCAGTGATATCAGCAGATGCAAATGAGGCTCCGCCTATTCCATCCTTACCGGTAGCAGAACCCACAAACATAACCGGGTTGCCTAGTCCTTCAGCAGTGGCACTTACTGTACCGCCCGCCTTTACAATTCCAACACTCATGGCATTCACGAGTGGATTGGTATGATAGCATTGTTCAAAATATATTTCGCCCCCCACAGTAGGAACACCAAAGCAATTGCCATAATGGCCAATGCCATGTACCACGCCACCTAAGAGGTGCTGGGTTTTACCTTCCGTGAGTTTACCAAAACGCAGAGAATTCAAAGCGGCAATAGGTCTTGCCCCCATGGTGAAAATATCCCTGTGAATACCTCCCACACCGGTTGCAGCTCCCTGGAATGGTTCAATGGCCGATGGGTGGTTATGACTCTCGATCTTGAAAACAACGCCATATCCATCCCCCATATCCATGAGTCCGGCGTTCTCTTCTCCTGCTGCTACCAGCATTTTGCCACCTTCCCTTGGAAGGGTTTTCAACCATTTAATGGAATTTTTATAGCTGCAGTGTTCACTCCACATTCCACTGAAGGCGCAGAGTTCATTAAAATTAGGGGTTCGGCCGAGTTTCTCTTTGATCAGTTCAAATTCTTCGGCGGTAAGACGTAATTGTTGCGCGGTTTTAACGGTTACTTCCATGTTGCTTTTGCGGATGGTGTAAGAAAGCGCAAAGGTAAGGTAAGGCAGTGAATGCGAAAATTATTGATGCCCTTCAATGCCGGCCACGGCCTGTTTATAATGGGCGATTATTATACTGATATCAAATTGAGCCTTTACCAGCTCCCTTCCTTTTTTACCCATGCGCATGCGAACGGATGGAGTCATAAGCAGCAGTTCCTCCATCTTTAAGGCAAGGTCAAAAGGATCGCCGGGCTTTGAGAGCAAACCGTTTTCAAGATGCTTCACCACATCATGGCAGCCCCTTGAATCGGAGGTAACAATCGGCAGTTCCATACTGGCCGCTTCCAGTAAGGAGCGCGGCACACCCTCGTTATAGGTGGAGGGAAATACAAAGCAATCTGACTCCGAAAGCCATGGCCTTACATCATCCATGAATCCCTCATAACGGAGCAGACCTTCCTTTTCCCACCGCGCCAGCTCTTCCATTGAAATGGAATCAGGATGATGGGCTTCCACTGACCCGATCAATACTGATCTGAACTTATACCCTTTCTTTCGCAGTAACCTGCAGGCATCAGCAAATACGCCGATACCCTTGCTTTTTAAGAGACGGCTTGCCATCAGGAAACAAAAATCATCATCCCCACCATCGCTTTTTGAAAGAGGTGAAAACCATTCGGTATCAATGCCTTCACCCGGTAGCACACGCGTTTTTTTTATATCGGTAATACCATTACGTGTAAAGAATCCCGCATCCTCATTATTCAGAAACCAAACCTCACGGGCACCCTTAAGTGCTTTGCGGTACAATTGCTTCACCATATAATAGAGAATATTCTTTTGCGAAAATGCATATCCAAGTCCGGTTACCACTGCAATGGAAGGAATGCCTGCTGCCGTGGCAGCCATGGTTCCATAAATATTTGGTTTGGCAACAAAATGAAATACCAGGTTGGGACGGTATTGCCTGTAATATTTCTTCGCCTCCCGGTAAAATTGAATATCGGCCAGCGGACTAATCGAGCGGTTATCAAAGTGAAGGGGCTGGTACTGGCATCCTTCCTTGCGGAGCTTGTCAACAAATGCATCCTCCGGACATAAAACCAGGATACGATGCCCGGCCTGCAGCAGGCTCCGGATCACATCGAGCCTGAAATTATAAACGGACCATCCGTTATTGGAAACAAAAGCGATAAGGAGGGATCTGTCTGTTTCAACTTGCATTCGGCCACATTAAAGCCAAATGTATAGATTTGAAAAGGAAAATCAAGAAACCCGGATGGATATATACCTGCGCTACTTCATTGTTTTGATCATTGTTTTGTTGCTAACGCGATGGCTCACCCGAAAAGCTGAGCCGCGTTTCAGTTTACAGCAATTGCTTCTTGCCATGGCAGCAAAGATCATCATGGGTTCACTTTATGGATTTGTCTTCCTTCGGTTTTATGGCGGCGATGATACCTGGTTCATCAATGGCGACAGCATGAATGAACTCGATAAACTCCTTAATCGTCCTGCCTATTTTTTTGAAGATGTAGATATATTCCGACTTGTATCAGAGAATGGCTGGGCAGGGGGATTGGCAGTTTTCCAGATGAAAATGGAGCAGGCCCTCATCATCAAGCCCCTTGCCATAGTAAACCTTATATCGGGCGGCAACTATTATATTAATGTGGTTGCCTTCAGCGGTATTAGTTTCTGGGGACATTTCTGGCTTTACCAGGCATGCCTGGCTGCCTGGCCCCAACTTAAGCGATGGCTGTTCATATTGATCTTTCTTTATCCCCCCACCCTGTTCTGGCTTAGCGGCATAAGATCGGATGCCTGGCTATTCTTCTTTTTCGGACTCCTTATATATATATATGGAAAATGGTTGGCCAGGGGCAAAGCCGGTTACCTGATGCTGACCATCCTGGCACTGGCAGGAATCAGTTTCATCCGCGCGCCGCTGGTAGCCGTCATCATCCCATCGCTTGTGGCCTGGTGGTTGGTGGTGAAAAAACAAAAGCCCCAGGTAAAAGCATTTGTCCCGGTGCATATGATCGCGATGGTGATATTTTTCCTGAGCGGATTATTGCCCTCCCCCCTCAACCTGCCTGAAATGGTTGCGGAAAAGCAAGCCTCATTCTTTACGCTGGAAGGAAAAACAAGGGTCAGCCTCCACCGGCTGGAACCATCTCCCGCATCATTTATAAAGTTGCTGCCCATGGCAGCCGACAATGCCTTTCTGCAACCGCGTCCATGGAATGCCAGCGGCGCCCTTCAATTGCTGATGGTGGTCCAGAACCTGGTTCTGCTCGGATTATTCCTGACGCTTATTGCACGTCGTTACCCCGGCAGGGCTCTCCTTGCCCCTTACCCTATGGCGGCCGTGCTCGCCTACACCGCCCTCCTCACCTGCCTCTTCATAGGCTATACCATTCCATTCCCCGGTGCACTGGTGCGCTACAGGGCGATCCCTGAATTATGCCTGCTGATCTGGCTGAGTCTGGCGGCCGGGGGGCATAAAATTTCACATTATAAATTAATTAATGTTTATAAAAACAGAGGTTTCTGATATTTATTCTGCACGAAAAGGATGATTTGCATCATTTTTTTACTCAACTTAGAGGAAATTTTTGAAAACCCTGTTAAGGGTCCTTCAAAAAGCTGAGATTATCATTTTTTTCAATAGCTAAAATTAATTCTTAATGTCATTACGTTTCAGTGCTTTAGAAGGCATCAATGAAGGAAAAGAAGTGGAAGTTTCGGGATCTGCCAAGATTACTGCGATTTTTGGGGAGAATGTTTTCACCATCCAGAAGGCCAGGGCCTTTTTGAGTGATGAAGGCTATAAAAGTCTGCTCGCCTCCATTCGCGGTGGAAAGAAAATTGACCGCAATGTTGCCAACCAGGTTGCAGCAGGTATCCGCCAGTGGGCAGAAACAAAAGGTGTAACGCATTACACGCACTGGTTTCAGCCATTAACAGGAACTACAGCCGAAAAGCATGATTCGTTTTTCACATTGAAAGGAGATGGTACCGCCATTGAAGAATTTGATGGTGCCGCGCTCATCCAGCAGGAACCTGATGCTTCCTCATTCCCCAGCGGTGGTATCCGTGCAACTTTCGAAGCCCGTGGTTATACTGCATGGGATCCTTCTTCTCCGGCCTTTATCATGGAGATCGGCAATGGCCGCACACTCTGTATCCCAACCATATTTGTTTCTTATACCGGCGAAACACTTGATTATAAAGCGCCGCTTCTCAAATCACTGGAAGCCCTCAATAAGCATGCTGTTGATGTTGCCAATTACTTCGATAAAAATGTAAACCGCGTTTCTGCAACCCTTGGATGGGAGCAGGAATATTTCGTGATAGATGAGGCCATGTTCAATGCAAGGCCCGACCTGGTGCTTAGCGGAAGAACCGTTTTTGGTCATGCGCCTGCAAAGGGACAGCAGCTGGAGGATCATTATTTTGGCTCCATCCCCGAGCGTATCTATGCCTTCATGCGCGATTTCGAGAACGAATCTTACAAACTGGGTATTCCCCTGCGTACACGACATAATGAAGTTGCCCCGGCACAGTTCGAATGTGCCCCCATCTTTGAAGAAGTGAGTGTTGCTGTTGACCATAACACCCTGCTCATGGACGTAATGGATCGTGTTGCGCGTCGTCACAAACTTCGTGTACTGGTTCACGAAAAACCATTCGCCGGAATCAACGGTAGTGGTAAGCATAACAACTGGAGCATGTCAACCGATACCGGTGTTAACCTTCTTGCTCCCGGCAAAACGCCTAAGACAAATCTCATGTTCCTGACTTTCTTCGTGAACACGATCAAAGCGGTTCATGATTATGCTGATGTTCTTCGTGCATGCATCGCATCTGCAGGAAATGACCATCGTCTTGGTGCAAACGAAGCCCCTCCTGCTATCATCTCAGTATTTGTTGGTGGTTACCTCAGCAATGTATTGTCAGAAATAAAGGAAAGAGTGAGTGCAAAATTCGATGAGCAGGATGAGGCCATCTTAAAGCTCGACCTGCATCGCAGCATTCCGGAATTGCTCCTTGACAATACCGATCGTAACCGTACTTCTCCTTTTGCCTTCACGGGTAATAAGTTTGAGTTCCGTGCCGTTGGTTCTTCTGCCAATTGCGCAAACCCGATGACCGTTCTGAATACCATCATGGCGGAAACCCTTAAGCAATTCAAGAAGGATGTTGACGGGCTGATCGAGAAAGGTGAAAAGAAAGAGATCGCTATCATGCATGTGATCCGCGAATATATTGTTGCGAGTGATAAGGTTCTTTTTGAAGGTGACGGATACAGTGATGAGTGGGCAGCAGAAGCTGGTCGCCGTGGACTTCCAAATGTGAAGACCACCCCGCTGGCACTTGATGCAATGGTTACCGACAAAACCAAGAATCTCTATGAGAGCAATGATGTTCTTACACACGTAGAACTGGAAGCACGTCATGAGATCGAACTCGAGAAATACATCAAGCATGTACAAATTGAAGCGAGGATCATGGGTGAACTTTGTACCAGTCATGTATTGCCTGCAGCAATCAAATACCAGAATATCCTTATCAGCAATATCAGTGGATTAAAAGAGATCGGCCTGAAAGAAAGCAGCTATGCTAACCAATTGCAGATCCTTGAAAAGATCAGCGAGCATATCAACATACTGAGTGATCTCGTAGAGAAACTCATCGAAGCTCGTAAAGTTTGTAACAAAATTGAAAATACAAGGGAAAAAGCAATCGCCTACGAAAGCCAGGTTAAAGCACCTTACTTTGATTCTATCAGGTACAGGGTCGACAAACTGGAACTATTGGTGGACGATAGCCATTGGATGCTGCCTAAATACAGGGAGATGCTTTTCCTGAGATAATCACTATAACCAAAACTAACATTGCTTCCAGCCCGTTTCAACTGAAACGGGCTTTTTTTATTGTAGTTTTTCTTTCACCCATTTCTGTGCAATGCGGAGCTGTTCCTCCATGGTAACTTTTGAATTGTCAAGAACCAGCGCGTCATCGGCCTGGCGAAGGGGACTCACCTCGCGGTTGCTGTCAATATAATCACGCATTTCGAGGTTATTCTTTACTTCCTCAATCGTTATGTTAGGATTTTTTTCAAACAGCTCACGAAATCTTCTTTCCACCCTCACTGCATTATCTGCCGTCATGAATATTTTCAATTCAGCTTTGGGAAAAACAACCGTGCCTATATCGCGTCCATCCATAACAATTCCTTTCTTCCGGCCCATCTCCTGTTGTTGCTTAACGGCAAATGTCCTCACTTCCCTGATAGCAGCGATCTCACTCACCTTTTCTGCAATAACCAGATCACGTATTACGTATTCAACATTCTCATCATTAAGGAATATTTCAGACTGTTCACTCACTTCATTGAAACGAAAATCAAGCTGTATGTTCGCTAATGCTTCTTCTACCTCTGTAGTATCGGTCCAGTCAATATGGTTTCTTAAGAAGTACAGCGTGATCGCACGATACATGGCGCCACTATCGATATATACATAGTTGAGTTCTTTTGCGAGCTGCCGCGCAAGGGTACTTTTGCCACAACTACTCCAGCCATCAATGGTAATGATTATCTTTTTCTTCGGTGCCATTTTACAAAGATAGTAAAACAAAAAAGGCCGTCGCATCGACGGCCTTTGATGTTGTATATTCAATAACTATGCTTCTGATTTTTCCTTTTTCGGAGGCGAAGACTCCTTAAGACTAAACCTGATCTTGTTCTGCTCTTTATCGAGGTCGGCAATAAGTATATCACCATCCTTGATCGTCATATTCAGGATCTCTTCTGCCAAAGGATCTTCCAGGTATTTCTGCAGCGCCCTGTGAAGAGGCCTTGCGCCAAACTGCTGGTCATATCCTTTTTCTGCAATGAAGTTCTTGGCTTCTTCTGTAAGCTCAAGAGAGAATCCAAGATTCTTCAGGCGCTTCATTACTCCGGCCAGCAGGATATCAATTATCTGGAAGATATGCTCCTTGGTGAGTGAATTGAACACGATCACATCATCGATCCTGTTCAGGAATTCGGGTGAGAATGTGCGCTTCAATGCCTTCTCGATAACCGCCTTATTATTCTCATCACTGCTGGCGGTTCTCGCTGAAGTGGCAAATCCAACTCCTTCCCCAAAATCCTTCAACTGGCGTACACCAATGTTAGAGGTCATGATGATAAGACTGTTCTTGAAGTCTACCTTCCTACCGAGGCCGTCGGTCAGTTGTCCATCATCAAGTACCTGCAACAGGATATTATAAATATCGGGGTGTGCCTTTTCGATCTCGTCGAGCAGGATCACAGAATATGGCTTACGGCGAACCTTCTCGGTAAGCTGACCACCTTCTTCATATCCTACATATCCGGGAGGGGCACCAATCAGTCTGCTGATCGTGAACTTCTCCATGTATTCACTCATATCGATCCGCACCAATGCATCTTCACTGTCAAAAAGATAACGTGCCAATGAACGGGCGAGTTCGGTTTTACCAACACCGGTTGGTCCGAGAAAAATAAATGTACCCACTGGCTTCTTAGGATCTTTCAATCCAACACGGTTACGCTGGATGGCCTTCACCACTTTCTGGATCGCCTCTTCCTGTCCAACAACCATATCCGCCATATCAGTAGCCATCTTCTTCAGCTTCTCGCTTTCTGCCTGAACCATTCGCTTAACAGGGATACCTGTCATCATGCTCACCACTTCAGCAATATCATCTTCGCTAATGGGGAAACGCTTATGCTTACTTTCTTCTTCCCACTGCGATTTGGCCCGCTCGAGGTCTTCCTGTAAACGTTTTTCCGTATCTCTCAGTGAAGCAGCTTCTTCAAACTTCTGGCTCTTCACAACACGGTTCTTTTCATTCTTCACGTCCTCGATCTTTCTTTCGAGTTCAAGGATCTCCTCGGGCACGTTGATATTCTTCAGGTGAACACGTGCACCAACTTCATCCAATACGTCAATTGCCTTATCGGGAAGAAGCCTGTCCGTCATATAACGGTCGCTCAGTTTCACACAGGCATTGATAGCATCATCAGAATAATTGACGTTGTGATAATCTTCGTATTTCGATTTGATATTGTTAAGAATAAGAATGGTTTCTTCCACACTTGGCGGATCTACCATCACTTTCTGGAACCGACGGTCCAATGCACCATCCTTCTCGATGTACATACGATATTCATCAAGCGTGGAGGCACCAATGCATTGCAACTCACCTCTTGCGAGGGCGGGCTTGAATATATTGGATGCATCAAGTGAACCACTTGCACCACCCGCACCTACTATCGTATGGATCTCATCAATGAACAGGATCACATCACGGTTCTTCTCCAGTTCATTCATGATAGCTTTCATCCTTTCTTCAAACTGTCCGCGGTATTTGGTACCGGCAACCAGCGCTGCCAGGTCGAGCGATATAACTCTTTTATCAAACAATACCCTCGATACTTTACGCTGTACAATACGAAGTGCAAGACCTTCAACGATAGCCGTCTTACCAACACCAGGTTCTCCGATAAGGATAGGGTTGTTTTTCTTACGCCTGCTAAGGATCTGTGATACACGCTCAATTTCATACTCACGTCCTACGATAGGATCGAGTGCATTTGTTTCTGCCAGCCGGGTGATATCTCTTCCGAAATTATCAAGTACCGGTGTCTTGCTTTTTGTTGCTCCCGTTGCCTTTGCCTTTTGCTGACTGTATTTCTTTTCCTCATCAAAGTCGTCTTCATTCTCATCCTGGAATTCACTTCTTACGTCATTGCTTTTTACCACGCCTAATTCATTGCGGAAAAGATCATAGTCCACATCAAACTGGTTGAGGATCTGGGTAGCAATATTTTCTTTGTTTTTCAATATAGATAGCATCAGGTGTTCGGTTTCTACAGTTGGACTTTTAAGTGCCTTTGCTTCAAGTACCGTTACACGAATCACTTTCTCCGCCTGCTTGGTAAGCGGCAGACTATTGATGTTAGCAATATTCTTTCCTGTTTTATCTTTTACCGCGAGTTCAACTTCTTTGCGGAGTTCATAAAGGTCAACATTGAAACTTTTTAGAATACGGACAGCGGTGTTGTCACCTTCTCTTATCAGTCCCAGCAGCAAGTGCTCCGTACCGATAAAATCATTCCCCAATCGCAACGCTTCCTCCCTGCTGAACGAGATGATCTCTTTTACCTGGGCTGAAAAATTGTTGTCCATTTTATAAGTTGTTGTGTGTTATACAATAATAACGAATATTTTTGAGTTTAGGTTTGCCCTCCCAGCACTCAAAGAACGAATAAATCGTCACATAATTTTACGCGTATGCAGGTCAAAATTGATACCAAGGAAAAATTCCATGCCATAACGTTGCTTGACGAGCATATTACTGCTAATATGACAGCAGACCTGCAGAATCGTTTAGATGACTTTCTCCAAAATGACGTTAAAAACGTTGTGTTAAATATGGGAAAGGTATCATCTCTTGATCTCGAGGCAGCCGAAACGTTGATCAAAGTGCAGCAATCTTATTATGAGAATAATGCATCTTTCGTTATTTGTGAATTGAAGCCTGAGGTAGAAGAATGGCTTGATAAAGAGCAATTGCTGGAGATCATGAGTGCAACACCTACTGAATCAGAAGCCTGGGATATTGTTCAGATGGAAGAAATAGAGCGTGAATTACTGGATGATGAAGATCCGCTGTTTTAAATAGTGCTATGCTTGGTGTAACCATATTAGGAAATAACTCTGCCTTACCTGCATTCGACAGGCATCCAACCGCGCAGGTAGTGACGCTGGATGAATTCCTGTTCCTGGTAGATTGCGGGGAAGGCACCCAGATGCAGATGGCCAAGTACAAGATCAGGCGGAGTCGTATCCAGCATATTTTCATATCACACCTGCATGGCGATCACTACTTCGGATTGATCGGTTTGATCACCAGTATGGGGCTATTGGGTCGCGAGATCGATCTTAACCTTTATGCCCCTGCCCCCCTTCTGGAACTTATCGAGATGCAGTTGAGAGTTGCCGATACATCACTTCCCTATAAACTTCATTTCCATGCACTGGAAGGTGAAGGCGTAATTGCGAAGCAGGAAAAGTTCCAGGTGAGTTGCTTTCCGGTAAGCCACCGCATCCCTTGCTGGGGATTTCGTTTTGAAGAAGTGAAGGCTCCGCGAAAAGTAAATCCTGAATTGGCCCGCCACCACGAAATTCCCGCTATATTCTTCGACAGACTTAAATGGGGTGAAAATTACACAAGAAAAGATGGAAGGGTTGTATTGAATGAAACGGTTACTGACCCTGCACCCCGTCCAAAGAGTTATGCTTATTCTGCCGATACCTGCTATGATGAAAGCCTGGTTGAAAAAGTAAGAGGAGCTGATATTTTGTATCATGAGACCACTTATCTCAAAGACCTGGCTGATCGAGCTAATGCAAGGTTCCATTGCACCACCCACCAGGCGGCATCTATTGCCAGCAAAGCAGGAGTAGGTAAATTACTGATCGGACATTTCAGTTCTAAATATGAAAAGCTCGACCAGTTCCTGGAAGAGGCAAGGGAGTTATTCCCCGATACATATCTTGCTCTGGAAGGTGTGAGTTACCGCTTATGATCATTTATTCAGCCAGTCGATAAATGCCGGGAGCTGGCTTCGCCAGGCGGCTTCATTGTGCTTTCCATTTTCATTAACGATGATCGGGAAACTTTTCTCCTTCTGTGCATGAATACGTTCCCGTAAAATTGAATGAACCCTTTCCATATCAGGAACCATTTCCTTTCCTTCCTGCTTCCCACCATAAAAGAAATAATCCTGGCGCCCATGTGTATTGCGTTTCACAGCCTCAATTGTATGCTTGTCTATTTCAGGTGCGATCCAGAATGAAGGCGAAAACACTCCCACTTTTCCAAATGTTCCGGGGTACCATATACCTGCATAGTAAGAGATGAGGGCGCCCATGGAACTACCGGCAATGGCTGTATGATTTCTGCTTTTCCGGGTCCTGTATTTTTTGTCAACGGCCGGCTTTAACGTATTGACGATAAAATCGAGATAAGCCTTCCCTTCCCCTTTGCCGAAACGTTCGTGGTCATTGGGATTATATTCATTCATCCTCATCACCGTTCCATTATCAATGGCAACTATGATCCACTGTTTGGTGGCGGTATCCATTGCTTCATCCAGTCCCCACTCACCCGCGTAAGAAGTTGCAGCATCAAAAAGATTCTGTCCATCATGCATATAGAGCACGGGGAACCTTTTTTTGGAATGGCTGTAATCTTTGGGCAGCCAGATCCGGACAGTGCGGGTGCGACTTAATTGTGGGATATGAAAGGTAGTATCAAACATCTGGCGAATGGTGCTATCATTCAAAAGCGGTGCCGCATGGGTATTCCCCAGGCTATCAGCCGATGTAGCATATATCAGTAACAGTGTAAGGATGAAACCGTTCATTTCATGAGATAAGCATTCACCTTTTCCCTTAGTTCTTCACTCAGGGGAACCATTGGCAGACGAAGATGATTGCTGATCAATCCCAGCTCCGACAAGAATGCCTTAACACCGGCAGGGTTGTTCTCTGCGAATAAGAGATGATAGGCCTCCAGCATGGAGTCATTCAGGGTCTTTGCTTTATGGAAATCAAATGCAAGAGAAGCCCTTATCATATCGGTGAATTTCCTGGGCAGGCAGTTAGCCGCCACGCTGATAACACCATCCATTCCGCAGGCGATCTGAGGCATCACCAGGTCGTCATCACCGCTTACCACCAGGAAGTGGTCGGGACGATCTTTCAGGATATGCATGCACTGCACCATATTATTCGCAGCTTCTTTTATACCGGCGATATTGGGCACTTCATGGGCCAGCCTGAGTGTTGTGGAGGCTTCCATATTACGCCCCGTTCTGCCGGGAACATTATAGAGGATCACCGGGCGCGGTGATGCAGCGGCGAGTACTTCATAATGTTTGAAGATACCTTCCTGTGAAGGCTTATTATAATATGGACTTGCACTGAGAACGGCAGTGGCTTTATCAAGCGGCAGTATTTCCAGGTCTTTAACCAGTTCATGGGTATTGTTTCCGCCAACACCTACCACCACGGGAACACGGGCATCAACCTGTTCGTAGGTGAAATTGATGATATCGATCTTTTCTTCTTTGGAAAGGGTTGGCGTTTCACCGGTTGTTCCGAGGGTCACAACATATTCAACACCATTTTTAATAACATAATTGATCAGGCTTTCAAGGGCAGGGTAGTCTATTTTCCCTGAACTGGTAAAAGGAGAGACCAGGGCTACCCCGGTACCGCGTAAAGTTTGTCTGAGCGACATGAAACAGTAGTTTTTTAAGCTTAAATAATTGAAGGATCTCGATCCGGTTATGCCGGTAATTCATCCCAGAAGCCCATTTTTCCGAACTTCGAGATACGTTGGCGAACCCGCTCTTCTGCGGGGATCTGTTTGAGCTCATTCAATGTTTCAATAAGCACCTGTTTGAGATTTGCAGCGGCCAGGTCATAATCCCAGTGAGCGCCTCCGATGGGTTCGGGAACGATCTTATCGACCAGTCCGAATTCATGCATATGGTCAGGCGTAAGCTTGAGTTCTTCGGCGGCTTTTTCTTTCTGGTCCCAGCTTCTCCAGAGGATGGAAGAGCAGCTTTCAGGAGATATGACGGTATACCAGGTATTCTGCAACATGAACACCCTGTCTCCCACGCCAATACCGAGGGCTCCACCTGAGGCACCCTCTCCTATGATAGCACATATTACAGGAACTTTAAGCCGCATCATTTCATATATGTTGCGGGCGATGGCTTCTCCCTGACCTCTTTCTTCAGCTTCGAGGCCGGGATAAGCGCCGGGAGTGTCTATGAGGGTAACGATAGGTTTGTTGAATTTCTCCGCCAGTTTCATAAGGCGGAGGGCTTTGCGGTAGCCTTCTGGGTTGGCCATACCAAAATTCCGCAACTGGCGCATTTTGGTGTTGATACCTTTCTGCTGGCCGATGAACATAACTGTTTCACCATCCAGGTTAGCGAATCCGCCTACCATGGCCCTGTCATCTCTAACATTGCGATCTCCATGAAGTTCCACGAAATTGGTGGTCATTTTGGAGATATATTTTAAGGTATAGGGACGGTCGGGGTGGCGACTAAGCTGTACTTTTTGCCAGCTACTGAGGTTTTCGGTGATCTCTCTTCTTTTTTCGATCACCTGCTTTTCGAGGTCGGCGATGGGCCCGCTCATATCAACCTTGGCATTCTTCTCGGCAGTTTGCCTCATCTTCTCAATATCATCAAAAAGGTCTTTGATCGGTTTTTCAAATTCCAGGAATTGTCTGTTCTTATTCTCCGGCATAAGCATTGGTTGTGGTGTAAAATTAAGGGTTGAAAAATTTTTAGGAAAAGTTTTGTTTGTAAGTGGCAATTCCCTTTATCTTTGCAATCCCAAAACACGGTAGTAATGCTGTAAATTAGGGAAACGGATCGGTAGTTCAGTTGGTTAGAATGCCGCCCTGTCACGGCGGAGGTCGCGGGTTCGAGTCCCGTCCGGTCCGCAAGTATATGGTTAAAACCCGCTCTGGTAGCGGGTTTTCCTTTTTTGGGTCTATTTTTTGGTCTATAAAAACCCAATTTTACGAAGAACTTTACTGTACTTTATCTCACTTTATTCAGCTTGATAAATATCACTCTAAAGGTAGTTTTTTAGCACTGGAATTACCCTGAATTCAAAGACTTATTTGTGCACAAAAAAGGCAGTGAAACCCACTGCCACCAAAGGCTAAGCCTGCATCAACTGTCTAATATCACTGCCTAAAAAATAGACCCTTGACCTGATCTTTACACGCTTTAGTTTTCCATGTTTTATCCAGTCGTAAATAGTGGGCTTTGTAACTTTGAATAGACTGCAAACTTCCTCTATTTTGAAAAGCGGTTTTTCATTCAACCCTGGTGTTTCTAAAATGCCAGGCTCCTGGGGTTGTGCTTTTTTATTTCGTTCCACTTCTTCCCGAATGATCAGTCGGATTTGAGACCAGAATTCCTCTGGCTCAAAAGGGATCAAAATCGGTACTGCTGAATTTGCTGCCATAACTCACTTTTACATTTCACACTTATTTAAAAATATCCGGCTATTTATAGAACCGTTTGGTGCCGGTTCATATAAAATATACCCGAACTCATGCAATTCATTAATACATTTATTGTATGTATGCCGGGCATTTATTTTAGCGGCTTTCATAATTAAGATCCTTTCAATTTCCACAGGATTCTTTCCGCCATTTATATTCCACTGTTGCAGTAAAGCCATATAAATACTTATATGAGTACTGCCTATTCTTGCATCATCTGCAATGGCCTGGTAAAACCCTGATAATGGCGGGAACAGTTCCATGCTGATTAATCCTGGTTAGTCTTGTTTCGTTTCCCTTTCAAAGAAGAATTTATCCGGCGTTTCTTTAACAAGCCGCTCCCTGTTGTGCTGTTTGTTTCGTCATTTTCGCTTTCAGAAGTTGAATCTGCTTGTTTCTTTTTCAACTGAAGTTGTTTTTCAAGCCACTTATTTTGCAAAAAGCGATAGGCTTCATCAACAGTTATTCCACTACTATTTTCAGAAAAATAAAACCGCTGACTAATATCTGACTTATTCTTTACGGCGGAAATACTCCCAAAGATTTCATGATATGGAGTTCCAAACCAAAACTTCACTTTAAGTGCAGCTGCAACGGTTTTACCTTTTTCATCCAGTTCAAGTGCGGCTAAACTTTCAACAACAGATTCAACTTTTGCCTCCACTTCCCAGGTTGTTTTATCGTTTGGGTCCAATTTCTTTCTTTCATCAATATTAAATGCAGACATCCAGTTTATGGTTGTCATTTGCTTTTCAAGATCTGCTATGTTAATCCCGGCAATCATTAACTCTTCAAAGATATTTTTCTGTTGTAATGTCACATCATAATACAGCAACATATAAGCATCGCTTTCCCTTTGCCTCTCAAAATAAAACCGGAACTCCAATAGCTCCTTATCCTTTGCTATTTTGTGGTTCAAATAAAAATTATCAGGTTTAAAACAAATCCTTTTCAAGAGCAAACTTCCAAAATTGTCAAACCCTAAAGATTGTAATTGGCTTGCCAATGCCGTTATATTCTGAATATTCATGGTACTGCTGTTGTATATTAAAAAATGGTTTAGGGGTGCACTATGACACTCCTAAACCTTTGCCTTTGCTTTCCCTTTTTTTAGGTAGCAGGCTTTGTCCATTCTTTTTCTCCAGCTTTTCCTTTTCAGTTTTCGTTACTGGCTTCAAATCTTTTTTTTTATCATTTTCCTGGCCTTCCTTTACTTCTTTGCTGCCTTTATCTATTCCAGATTTGTATTGCTCCAGGGATTCTTTAGCCACCATTTTCATATTTGAATCGTATAGTGTTACTTTCTTATACTGTGGATCTGCTTCCATAAACATTTTGTGGCTGCTGCCATCCTTTTCAATGGTTATCGATTGTACATTCCCTTTTTCCAGTGATTGCATCAGCGCCTTAGCTTTATCAGGATCATTTAACTCGGCCACTGCAAATTTTTCTACAGCGGCTTTCAAATCATAGCCATAGTTTTCATGGAATTGTCTTACCTCAAAATTGTTGTTCTTGTCTTTGTTCTCAAAGTCAAGCTGTATCCATGCCTTATATGGTTGACCTTCTTTTGTCACAAGATCTTTGTGAACAGCACGGCCATCCAGCAGATTATAAGCTTCTTTCGCCGTTACCCCTTTACCTTTATTCAGGTAGAATGTTTGCCCATTCTTTTCTCCATTGCTTTTTTCTAATGAAGCATGGTAGTTGTTGAAAAAATACATGTCCGTAGAATCAGATTTACGGAAATTAAGCGTTGCCTCAAATGGCTTCTTGTTAACCTCCGCTTTAAATTGAAGTTGAAATTCTCCTTTACCCTCACTCATGTTTCTTTCCAACTCTGCTTTAAGTGTTTCACCAAAGCCCATGTATTTGATGTTATCGGTCAAATACTGAAGATTTTCATTGTTCATAAAATTTGTTTTTAATTGTTTATCGAATACTGATAATTGTTGTGATTCAAAGTGGTCAATCAATGCATCTGTAAAATCGTTGCCATCTTTGTTGTGCAAACTATTGGCGTCAGGATCAAGATTTAACTGATGGCTTATACATTCGCCGTATGGAATTTGCTCAAGAACGTCTTTAAGGGAATTGAAATGAAGGACGGAGAAATTGTCCCGGTCGCTGATATTAGCCGTAGAAAAGTCATTTGCTTCTTCCTTAGTGTTGAAAAAATGAACATCATCTTTGTCAATAAAGTACAGGCTGTTATTATAAGCCATATAATGCTCACCTTTTGATAAAGCGATAGTCACCAGGTCAAGCACCTCATCAGCTATGGGATGTTCGCTTTTCATTTTAAATCGGGTAATACCCGTGCCTTCATTATATCCTTATTGCGAACTTTCAATAGAAAATGCCTGCCACCATTTTTCTCCATCATTTGAATAGCTAAATACTTTTTATCAGGAATGGTAAACTTTTCAAGTGCCACAACAAATACGGTGTTGTTGCTTCCTTTCACTTTATTATAATTTCCTGTAATGTGCAATGGCTTCTGCTCTGATTCCTGTACAGCGGTTCTTTTACTTCTTTTCTTATCCTTAATGAAAAAACGGAGCAGGTCAATATCATAATCAACAGCGCCTTCATTGTTAATGTATATCTGGTAGTAAATAGTATTCTCCTTGATGTATATGCCTTTTACTCCGGCACTCATATTATACTTTTTGTCTTTTATACCTTTCGTAATCCGTTCATTGTCCAATATGGCATTAGTATAGGAGCTTATTGTAGCGGTTCTGTTCACAGGCAGGTAATAAACCCATACAGCAGGTTTATTATCGTAAGTAACTGTAAAAGCATAAACGCTGCCATCATCTGTTACCACACTCAGGTTTGTTTCAGTAAAATCTCTTGCGGCTGCTTTTACTAATAGAATTTCAGGGGCTTCTTTTACCTGTTGTGCAAGAACTGATGAAGTGCCCCTGTCAACATGTTTAATAGCGAATGGAAATACCAGGCTTGTGGTTTTATCTGTTGTGATATTCAATTTTGTTTGTGCCACAGCAGAAACGAATAACCAACCTGCACAGATCATACACACTAATCGTTTCATTTTATAAAGTTTAAAAGTTATTAATCGGACTCAGTGTTTTTATCTTTCAGCAGTACTTTGTAACCTTCTTTCACCATCACTTTTACCTGTTTTACTTTCCGGCTTATTAAGTTCTTTACCGTGTTAATACCGGCGGCGGCGGCCTGTGCTTTCAACGAAGGATCCAGCGTGGTGAGTTCCATCAACTGTAAACTGTTATCAGCAGAATTTTTAGCGACATCCCTGCTGATCGAACCGGGAATATAAATGCCAGGTAAACCGTCTATGTCGTATAGTTCTAATTTTACGGGGAATAAAATGTTTTTATAGCGGAGAGAAGTTATCTCTACTTCAAGCCTTTCATTATTAAGTGAGGAAGTACCATTTATTGGGTTGCCTTTAGGAATTAAAACTCCATTGATAAAAACATCTGTTGCCAATCTTAGCTGAATAACTGCACCATTTACCAATGTTTGATTACTGTGAACAACCGCTTCAATGGCCAACCCTTCTTCAGTAATTGAGTTATACTTCTCCAAGCCGTAAAATTTATTTACAGTATTGGTTTTGCTTTTATTTGTATCTATCAACGAAACATTTGCCAATACAGGTTGAGTAGTTACAGCATAAACCACCCGTTTATGTTGTAATGATTTTTCTTTCAGTTTTTCCTTTATCCTTTGCGGATGCTGAATATCCAGTATCTTTTCCAATGTACCGTTTAGTTGCTCCATCTCGGGATCGCCGCTATTTGTTTTATTCATTGTGAACAGCATGTTTTCCAGCCTATCTACTTCACCGGAAAATTCTTCATCTTGTTTGTAATTCGTTGCATCAGGGTCTTCATTGACTGATACTTCCGGCTGTTTATTAATTTCCTTTTGCAGCAATGCCAATTTTTGCATTAGCTTTTGTTCGGGATTATTTGAAGTTGCTTCATACGGCGATGAATTGAGCCGCTGGTTGTATTTTGAAGCTGAGTTTTGAGTGAGTACTTCCAATTCGTTGACAGGTAAAAAAGATGTGTCTTCATTTTGTTTGTAATAAGGGTCTGTCCGCATCCACTCTTCCAGCTTGGCTGAATCTTTATCTGCCTTATCATAAAAGCTAAGCTTATCGGTAAGGTTATCATCTTTCATTTTTGCATCCGGAAGATTCAGATTTAAACCCTGTTGCTTTGTTGCAGCTATCTCCTCTTTGCCCTCGCCACCGCCTAAAGCCCAGAATGCCATTGTAAGAAATGGTATTACCAATAGCGGCAACACCAGCATCATTTTTCGTTTACGCAGGAAGGCCTGCGACCTTTGCACATTGCTCATACACTTCATTTTTGTTTTTGTGATAAATAAATTTGCTCCAGCATCTGCACACTGTCCATCAAACCCGGCCGAGATTGCAGGATGCTGTCGTATTCATTCCTTCTTTTTTGTTTCAGACTGTCCATGTAATTCCTGAATTGCTTTACCTCCTGCCAGGTTTCTTCATCTACATAAGCTTCAGGAATTAAATTTTCATCCCCGGTTTTATCAAAATGTTTTGGTACATCCATTTGTTGTATTTCAAAACTGTTTTGCTTTTTGTCAGGACTGATGACACTGTTTGCAATAAGGTAGATACTGTAACCGCCTGCGCCGATGCAGAAAATTATCAGAATGATTTTTAACCTTTTAAAATCTGTTTTCATAAAAAATCTGTTCATCTTTTCGGCAAAGAGTTGTTGTAGTTTAATACCAAGTCCTGCAATCTTTTCAGCTACCTTATCAGAAACAGTTACTTTGTCTACGGTTTCTTTCTCTTTTTGCTTTCCTTTATACAACCACATATTACCGGTTTTGAATATTGATGTCAGTATTCTCCATCGTCCGCCATTTCTCAATCAAAAAACCATGTGAATTATTATCACTACGGGATACGTTCCTTAGATAACCTTCTGTGATAAGACTCCTGGTTACAATTGTGGTGGGACGAATAATTTTCTGTTCACCTTTATATCTGAAATAAAACGGATACACATCTGTATTGATGATGATGCTATCCACCTTAATTTCCTGGCTAATGTTTCCTGATATGAGATTGGAGTAATAACCATTCTCCTTCAGATTATCATACTGTTGCTTTGCTGAAGCGTCAGCCAGGTATAATGCCTTGGTGATATTTGCCTGAATTACTTTGTCATCGGGATCGAGAGTAAAGAAGAAATGATGAAACATTTTTACATGATCTCTTGCTTCCACCGGAATATTGTCTTTTCTATCGGCTGCATAGGCTTCCAATGCTTTGCCATTTGCCAGTATAAAAACCTTGTTCTGTGATTGGGAAGAAAGCTGATAGCTTTTGTAAGCTATAAAAACAGAGATGATGACACAGGCCATTAAAAAAGCAAGGCTAAAGAAACGGATATACCGGAAGGCAGTGTCAATATTTTTAGATTTCTGAAACATCACTCACACATTTTCTAAACACTATATAACCGAAAGCAAATTAAATTCCAATACCACTATATGCTGGGGTAAAGAAAGTAGGCCTACCTAACTCTTTCCACTTAACTTATCCTTCATATATCCACTTCCACCATTGTTACTATTGCCGCCTTTAAAGTAACCATCTGATGCACCTGCATCCGCCATGCTATTAGCAATTTTATTATTGCCACTACCAAGCGCATCTCTTGTCATTGAAGCGCCTCCTGAAGCAACAGTACGAGTGGAAGTGCTCATCATATTAGTTACCTTATAAAGCAATGTATTACCACCCCCGGCATGAATAATATAATTGGCAACAGATGGAACAGTGAAATAGCCAATGATTCCTATAATCATAAAAATGAGATAGGCAGTATCCGTTGAGCTAAAGAAAGTATCGCCGTTGGTTGCTATCTGCTGTAGATCTTCTTTCAGCATATTTTCCTGGATTTTACCCATAATGCCGCCGAAAATATTAGCAACAGGCAACCACAGGAAGATGTTGAGATAGCGGGCAATCCAAACTGTGAGTGTATGTTGAAAGCCATCGAACACGGCAATGCCAAATACCAATGGTCCCAAAATGGCCAGAACAATCAAATAAAATGTGCGAATGGTGTTAATGCAAAGTGCTGCCGCCTCAAAGAGAACTTTCAATACTTCAGCCATCCATTGCTTAATGGAATTTCTAAAATTGTAAGAGAATTTTGCAAACGCAAATTTGATATCATTCCCTATGCTTTTTATCCAACCTTCGCTTTTATCTCCATAGTGATATTTGTACCATTTATCCCTGTCGCCAGATCCATTTGTACCCACATACATTTGCCAGTAAGCAGTTTTCTTGATCGCTTCTTCTTTCATCTTCAAGAGCTGAGCTACGGCTTTATCCGAATCTGTTACCATTGCTGCTGTAGAAGTTACAGTTGGCTTCATCACACCATTAATCATAGCAATGACAGAAGGGAATATTAATACGGCAAAGCCTAATACAAAGGGACGAAACAAAGGATAAAAATCTACAGGCTCAGCCCGTGCAATATGCCCCCACACCCTTGAAGCAATATACCAGGTGGCGGCAAAGCCTGCGATACCACGACCAACACCAATCAAACGGCTACACAGCGGCATCATATCATCATATAATTTTTCGAGCACTTCATGCAAGCTGTGGATTCTATTGGCCATGCCCTGGGCTTCTGCAAAATGAGGAATAAGCAATACAGCGATTGCAATGCAAATTATTCTTACACACAATTTCATACTCACGACTTTATAAGTGGAATAAATTTTATTTCTTCAATCCGTATAGTCTTCGGGACATTTCAATCTGCGCCTGCTCTGATTTTCTTTGCAGCGAAAGCACAGTGGTATTATTAGTAAAATCTTTTAGAAAAGAATACTGTTCTTCCACAGACAGGTAAATTTTATCAACAGCCTGCAACCGTTCATCGTCACTCATTCGTAGTTTACCTGATGTAATGACCATCGAAAGTTCGTCCAGGCTTTTTAAACTCTCATTAAACAGGTTGCTATACACTTTACCGAGGTAATCAATTTCTTCAGCAGTAAATTGCTTTTCCTCTTTAAACCGGTTAAAGGCAAGTTTATATTCTTTAGCTATCCGAAGTTGATAGCTGATGATATCTGCAATCCGTTTATATTTTTTAACTGCTGGACTTACCTGCATCAAGCCATCTAAGAAAGTTTTATGGATATTAAAATTTCCTTCCGATATGTTTTTAACAGCAGTATATCCTTTATTCAGAAGTTTATACCCATTATACATATTCTGCAAAATCTTTTTAAACTGCGCCAGCTTTTCAATATTAAGCAACAGTTGTTGCACTTCGTCGCTTTGTGCTTTGAGTTGGAAACTCATGCCGCACATAATCGAAATCACAATTAGCTTTTTCATTTTACTCCATTTATTATTTTAGAACGATTGATTTCCATCTGCTCTCCCAAACGTTGTACAGCCAGCAAACCCATATCTTCACTAAAGGAGCAGGCAAATGAATATTTATCTTGTACATCCGCATATAACCCGTCAATCCGTTTCAGCCTTTCATCATCCTTCATTTCCAATTCACCTGATGTTGTAACCAGTATTAATTCTTCCATTGTTTTTATACATTCATCCAAAAGGGTATCAAATACCTGTTTGCAATAATCCAGTTCAGCTTCAGTAAATTGTTTTGTTTCCCTGATTTGCTGAAGAACAAGTTTTGTTTGTTTGATAATTTTTACCTGGTAAGCAATTATATCCGGCACTTTAGCATACCGGCGGATTGCAGGATTTACATTTTTGAGCCGGTTAAAGAAATCCCGGTGCAGGTTGAGATCTCCATTTTTTATGTTACGAATCGTATTAATCCCACCGGTTACAATGTTGTAGCCTTTTTTGGCATAGCCGAGATAAACTTGTAAAGCTGCAATTTGCTGCAACAGGTATTTCTTTTGTGTAGAGCTTTGATTGAGCCATTCATCTGTAGTCTGGGCTTTTGATGAAGCAGCAAGCAGATGAACTAGTAAAATCATTAATATTTTTTCCATGTGACACATATTACTATTCTGACTAAAAGAATAATAGATGAACCAAAAATCTTTCCAAATGAGTATTTTAAATGGTAAGGCAGATGGTACAACCTATCCGCTAACAGGTTGACTTTACAGCAGACTTGTTCAAATAAATAATGATAATAATCTTATATTTGAATATAGTATTACTTCATGCGGAGAATTAGGTTTAATTCGAATTTAACATGATGCGATTTGTTCTCTCTTCTCTATTACTTATTATTCAGTCGCTAGCAACAAATGCACAGACTCGGCTCAACATTCCTTTAAAAAAAGAGCTGGATAGTCTGCAAATTCTTGATCAGAAATATCGACAAGCCTTGATTGCAAACATGAGAGGTAAAGGAGACTCCCTTGCTATAGTTTACCGCATTAAAAAAGAAGATTTAAACGATTACTTATGGAAACTACAAGGAGAACTTGATTCACTGAATACTTTTAGAGTCGAAGAAATTATTAATAAATACGGTTATCCAGGTATTTCATTGGTTGGAAAGCCAACAAATGAAGTCGCTTTTTATATCATTCAACATTCAAGAGTGATAGACAAATATCTACCAGTTCTTAGAGAAGCGGCTGAGAGCAACGAGCTTCGTTTCGAACTTTATGCAATAATGCTTGACCGGTCGTTAATGTTTCAGGACAAGGAGCAAGTTTACGGAACGCAGGGATCAGGGATAGATGTAAAGAATACTAAAACAGGTATCTGGGAGAATTTGACATTCATTTGGCCTATAAAAGACCCCTTAGCCGTAAACGAAAGAAGAAAAGCCGCAGGTTTCACTCAGACAGTTGAAGAAGGCGCAAAAAATCTGGGTATCAAATACAAGGTTTTTACTTTAGAGGAAATAATTAAGTTACGAAATGAAGTACTACAAGCAGACAAGAACTGACTTGTCTGGATGTTTGTCATCAATAAAACTAGACGTTTCAGCATTTGGCAAAAAATGCTATCATAATTTGTTTAGCCAGAAATAATACTAATCATCAATTATTTTTATTGGCTACATTGATAGCTGGACTTTAGAAAATGCTATACCGAACTCCATCAATAATGAATTACTAACGTGAGATAAGTATAAAAATCTCATTTCGAAATTCCATACAACCGTCTAACATATTCAATCTCACCTCGTTCGCTTGCTCGTTGAATGCTCAACATTTTATTCTGATTATTGAAGTCTTTCAAATCAACATATTGCTGCTCAAGATTATCGGAAACAGTATTAATAATTTCCAGACGCTTTGCGTCAGTCATTTGTGTTGCGAAAGCATTCACCACTAAAAATAACTGGTCAATGCTTTTCAGGCTTTCATCCATCATGCCTGAGTAGATGTTGTACATATAATCCAGTTCCTCTGATGTAAAATTTTTATCCTGCCTGAATAAAGCCCAGGCGCCCTTGTATTCATTTACCATTAGCACCTGCCGTTCAATAATATCTTTCACCCGGCTATAATAAGCCAGGGCAGCTTTTACTTTCCATAGTTCCTGAAAATAGTCATCATACAGCTTTCGCTGTTTTTCCACCCAGTCTTTAATCTCATTCAGCTTTAGCTGGCTCATTTTATTCTCCAGTGTTTTTTGGGCGTTTTGCAGCCAAATTGTTTTATTCTGCAAACGTTGCATCTGCAGATCGATTGCTTTGATTACTTTTTTAACTGCTGCTTTGATAATTTCAGTAATTGGGTCCTGCGCTTTGGTTTCCTGTATTGGCAAAAACATACAGCACATACTCAATCCCACAACTGCCAATATTCTTTTCATATACTATTATTTTATTTTTTTAAACTTATTCGTTCCATTAAATAGGATTTTTTCTTTTACATCAAAAGAGTAATGATCTAAGGTTTCCGCTTCTTCCAGCAATCTTGTTTCTGCATTGTAAATTCCTGATGTTTCTTTCACTTTATATTCAGGAACATTGGCTTCGCCTTCTACCTGCCTGATATAATGCCAGCGGTTTTGAATTTTGAATTCCTTTGCTGCAGGATTTTGGATAGTGATAACAAGGGTGTCAAATTCCTTCCCGAATTCGTTTTGCCCGGTTCTAACATAAGTGCCGGGAATGAATTCGATGATTTCATCCTTGCTGCTGGTGTTGCAGCCATAGATAATTACTGTTGCAAAGAGGATAAGCATTGCTGTTTTCATACTATCAGTTTTTAGAGTGAATAATCTCATCTGCTAAAGCCTTAATCCCTTTTTCAATATCCCCGCCAAACTTTGCAGCATAAGCCTGTACTTTCACTTTTTCCTTTTCCTCTGTTGTATAAGCCAGGTACTCTTCCGGCGATACTTCTGTACGATAAACTTTGCTCAACACCCCACCAAGAGAAATAAAGACCTCTTTATATTTTTTTGTCGGATCATTGGACTTGTTGATTGATAAAACCAATGCCTTTTCTTTTTCCGTTAGCCCAAGCAATTCCTGTATCTGGTCAAATTTGTTTTGATACTTGCTTTGGTCTAACAATATCTTGCAATCACTGTTGTTGATAATCGCCTGCTTTACCACCGGCGATGAGATAATATCTTCCACCTCCTGAGTCACTACAATAGCTTCACCAAAGAATTTTCTTACTGTTTTAAATAAATACTTGATGTATTCCGCCATTCCTTCTTTAGCAATTGCTTTCCATGCTTCTTCAATCAGGATCATTTTGCGAATACCTTTCAGCTTTCTCATTTTGGAAATAAAAACTTCCATAATAATGATGGTTACAACAGGGAACAGAATTGGATGATCCTTGATATTATCCAGTTCAAATACAATGAACCGTTGCTGTAATAAATCCAGGTTTTCCTTTGCGTTTAACAGGTAATCAAATTCACCACCTTTATAATATGGTCTTAGCACATACAGAAAGTTGGATACATCAAAATCTTTATCCTTCACATTATCACCCTTCAGCACATCTACAAAATCATCTTTCAGAAAATCATAAAAACTATCAAAGCAGGGAAAGATGCTTTTATTATTTTCAACTTTCTCAAAATATAATTGCAGTGCATTCGAAAGTGCCACATATTCACTTCGATTAAAAGTTTCATTATCTTTTTTCCATAGTGCCAGTAAAAGTGTCTTGATACTTTCCTTCTTCTCCGTATCCAGCATATCACCTTCACCTATGTAAAAAGGGTTAAACTTAATTGGTTTGGTTTCAGAATAGGTGAAGTAGTAGCCTTTCACCATATCGCACAGGCCCTTGTAACTATGACCCACATCCACCAGCACAATATGTGTGCCTTTTTCATAGTAACTCCTTACCATGTGGTTGGTAAAGAAAGATTTTCCGCTGCCGGATGGCCCCAAAATGAATTTATTCCTGTTGGTGCAAATCCCTTTATCCATTGGTTCATCCGAAATATCTACATGAATAGGTTTACCTGAAAGACGGTCGCCCAAACGGATGCCGATTGGACTTACAGAGGAACGGTAGTTGGTTTCAAGATTGAAAAAACAACAAGCCTGCGGACTGAATGTGTCGAATGTATCATTCATAGGAAAGTCTGCGGCATTTCCGGGAATGCCTGCCCAAAATATTTGAGCGGAACCCTCGGTTTCTAATTTGGGTGTAGCATCCATTTGCGTAAGTGCCGACGAACAGAGATTACGAATGTTCTTTAAGTCATCCCTGTTGTCTGTCCATGCCAGAATATTAAAATGAGCTTTAACCGGAAGCCGTTGTTCACTAATGGCTTCATTCAGAAAATCATCCGTGGCTTGTTTGCTTATAGCATTTTCCCTGCTGTACGCAGAAAGTGATTGAAGTCGCAGTCTTTTACTTTCCAGTTTCTGCATTGTTTTCTGTACATCTTCTATAAATACATATTGGTTGTAGATATGATTGCAGGAAAGCAACTGACCAATTGGCGATGCAAAGCCCACGCTGAATTTTGTTTTATCAGTGGAGTATTTATCATAGTTTATTCTTGAACCACATAACGCAGGTACAAACTCCGCATCTGCCATTGTAAAAAGCTGGCAATGGTTTTCGCCAATCTTCCATTCAGGTTTAAATTCAATATCCCGGAGAATACCTCCATCATTACCGAGATTTAGATAATGAAGAACAAAATCAGCCAGCAACTCATTCGGAAGCATTTTCATGGATACAAAGCCACTGTCAGATAGTATCTTTTGAAACTGACCCACATGATTCATGAAATCATGAAAATATTTTGGCTGCAATGTTTCTTCCGGTACAATTGTTCTGCGGAGCAGGCTGCTAAAAATGGAAGAACCTAGTTTTCGGTTTGCCGGTTTTTTTGTAAGCATGATATAGCAGTGATGGTCCAAATAAGGTCGTTCATTAAAGAACCGGTCGCTGTTTCTGGTAAGAAAACTATTGTCTTCCTGAATAAACGAAGGCTTATACTTTCCCTCAGTGAACCAATCCTGTTTATGCAATACACTATTCACTGGTAAAACCTTTATAGCTTTTATCCATGCATGGTGAAAGGCTTCGTATTCGTCATTGCTCATTGTAAATAGTTCTGGTAATTGCACATCAAATACAACTGTCACATCACCCATTTTTGAAAGGATGGCGTTATTTTCAATAGAATAAACCGGCAGTATCTCATTCAGATTTTTCATTCAGCAACATCTTTTTCAGTTTCATTTTTGAATAACTCTTTATCACATCCGGCACTGAACGGCGGGCAATCTTTTTCATCATGCCATATTCGCCGTAAGTCCGGCTCAGTTTATAGATACGCATAAATAAGGCGGTAGTAAGTGCAGCAATGAACGGCAGACAAAAGAAGATACCCAGGCCGCTGATATAGAGTATTGCAAAAAGTATCAGCAACACTACTAAGCCGCCGCCCAGGTACCAGATATATTGAGCTTTGAGCCCTTTGAACTCAATGCTGCGGTTGATGCCTTTGTTGATTTGATAGACGGAAGAAGACATACTTTCTGATGTTGCAAATTGTTCACCAAAAGTCAATTGGAGTGGGTAAAAGGGGTAGGACTAACAAACGAGAAGGTATTTCGTAAATCATTCCGTACTCAGGCTATTTGCGAAAGTTTTATCTTCAAGATTCGGAAATACAATAGTTGGGCGCAATTGGTTCTAAAATATCGTACGTTATAAAATTTACTAAATGGCAGTTACGAAGTCTGACAAATACAATAGAAAAAAATTCTTAGCCACTTTGGGGTCTGCTGCTGCCACTGGGGTTTTGATTAACACAATTCCTTTTTTGTCTGCCCAGGCTCAAATCAAATCACTTAGCCGCAGTCAAGCTGACGGAGAATATCTTTTTGCTGAAGGGCTAACTTATATGAATACCGGCACACTTGGTCCCTGCCGTAGAGAAACGATCAATGAATCGCTGAAGATGTGGCAAGAATTGGAGTCCTTTCCTTTGAAGTTTTATGGAAAAAACGGTGCTGAATTATTAGCTGAAAAGACGAGAGGAATTGCAGCAGGATTTCTTGGTTGTAATATTAACGAAATGCTGATCACCAACAGTACTACCAGTGGAATGAATGCCATTGCACAAGGGTTAAGACTAAAAGCGGGAGACCGCATTCTCACTACAGACCAGGAACATGGTGGAGGATTATTGTGCTGGAATTATTTTGCCAAGTATTACGGAGTTATAGTTGATAAGATAAATATTCCGCCGGGTGAAAATAATCGTGAGTTAATATTGAAAAGAGTAAAAGATAATCTCAAGAAAAAAACAAAACTCATCAGTGTCAGTCATGTTTTTTCGTCAACAGGACTTCGAATGCCTATTGCCGAAATTTCGTCATTAGCAAGAAACAATGGAACTCTATGTATTGTGGATGGTGCGCAGGCAGCGGGAGCTATCGGCGTGAAATTAAAAGATCTGGGATGTCATGCCTACGCTACTAGCGGCCATAAATGGTTGATGGGTCCGAAAGGAACAGGACTATTATATCTCTCAAAAGAAGCGCAGGATATAATTCGTCCGATGCAATTCGAGGAATCTTATAATACTTATAATGATAGTAATGGTGTAGTGAATCTGGCTTGTATTTTAGGATTGGGAAAAGCAATCGAATATCTTAATTCAGTTGGCATCGATAAAATTGAACAATATAATTTGTTGTTAAGGGGTCGCCTGTACGAAAAACTGAAAGATTTAAAAAATGCAACTATTCTAAGTCCTTCTGGAGGACCCCTTGCTTCCCCAATGCTTACGTTACTACTGCCGGACCGTTTTGATAAAGCTACATTTGTAAAAATGCTTCTCGACAAGTATAAGTTAAGCATCCGTCCAACACATAAAGAATTTGGGTTTAACGGAATTAGGTTTTCCATCCATGTTTTCAATAATGAAAAGCAAATTGATTTTGCAGTTGAAGTGTTAAACAAAGAGTTAGCGTAATAAACTCATAACTGCGCCCAACATTACATTGGCAATATGGCGGGGGGACGCAAAAGCAATCGGCTATAAATCGCTAATCGGCTCTTGTTCCATCGTGACCAGTTCTATTGAGCGACAAAACAATAAATGAACAATTGTACATTTATTCTGCATTTGGCTCCGGACTGGACGTTCATTGAATGCCGCCCCATCGCCAATGCTTTAACGTTAGTGGTAATTCTTGCAGACCACAACATTAACAAAATATGGCGGAGCCGAAAAGTCTATGGGTAGGACTACATCCATCAAATCCGTATCCCTCTTGTTTTAACATCATCTTGTTTTTTCTTTGGCAAAAGACTCTTAGTGTTTTGGGATATGCCAGGCTCCATTTTTACTACCGGTGCTTCGATAGTTATTTCAGCAGCCTCATGCTGTTTCATCTGACTCTCCTGTATCTTCAGCGTAATCTCCCTTTCTAATCTTGATACATCCTTTTTTAATTGTGCCAGTTCATCATCTTTTTCAAAAGGCTTTGACACTAATTTTTCCAGCATGGGTATATTTTGTTCCAGCTCATTCAAAATCTTTTGATATTTCTCTTTCAGGCTTTCTACCCGGTCAATAGAATTTAGAAAATAGCGGGCCGCCAGTTTTGGATTATCAATATTAATATGGCCCTGGTTCCAGGAGTATTTTATGCCAGTTTGTTTACTTTCTGCATAGAACACATTACTGTATTTATACTCAAACAGTCCTTTATCTTCATAAGTTTCTTTCTGTCTGCGAATGTATAAGTCGAAATTAAAGAGATTTCCGATTTTCTTGTATTCGTCTTCACCAATCTGTGGCTTCCATCCGGTATAAAGCCCGATAAGATGTGCGCCGATAATTTCTGCATCAGCATTGTTCAATCCCTCTATCTTAATTGGATTGAATTTTATTCCTTCTTTATCATAAGTCAATTGACCCCTATAATATTTTTCATCAACCAAAAGTTTGTTAAGCGTTTGAATAACCTTTCCTTTTTCCTCTTGTAAATTTTCCAGCTTGAATCTCGAACGAAATACCTCTTTGTGATGGGCATTTCGAAGACTTTCTAATACCGCTATCTTCTTTTCCATCTTTGATTTCTCCAGCAACGTAGTATCACCTGAAAGAATGGCGATATATTCGGAGAAATTCATACCACTCTTTTCATCAATACTTCCTTCATCAATTGTTCTCACATTCAGTTCGCAGTTCTTCATCTGGCTGATGAAGGTTTGCTTATTCTTCAAAAGATTGAATTTATAGTTGTCGAGAGATTGTTCAACTGCATAAATAAAATTCTTCACCTTATTATTGTAAAACTCTTTGGCAATAATATTTCCCTGTCTTGCACCACGACCATCTCTTTGCTCCAGTTCAGAAGGTTTCCATGGAATATCGAGGTGATGCATAGCTACTACTTTGGCCTGTACATTTAATCCTGTTCCGGCTTTTTCCGTACTGCCCAACAGAATTCGAATGTCGCCGTTATTCATCTTACGAAACAGTTCTGGCTTTTGCTTATCTGTCCAATCATGTATGAAGGTGATATGGTGAGAAGAAATATTAAAATCACTGATAAGTTTTTCTTTCAGTGCATCATAAATATTAAACTGATCCGGTTTAGGTGTACCAATATCACTGAATATGATTTGTGTTCCCTTTTGCTCTTTGCTCAGTTCATACATCTCGGCTACTTTTCTTGCACAAACATTTACTTTATTGTTTGGATGATCACCGTATTTACCGGAATCTATCAGTCGCATATCGGCCGCCATCTTTTTGGCGTAGTTCGTTGCAATCAGCATACGACCTTTATCTTCTTCATCTGTCAGTCTTGGCCTCCCAATTAATTCACCATCTCCGGTTTTGGCAAATTGCATCAGTCGTTTTGTAAATTCCTGTTGTTGTGGGGTTGGTGGTATATTGATTAACTGTTCATCAATTTCAGGTTTATCCAAATTAATATGCCTGGCTGTTTTATAATCAGTAATCTCATTATAGAACAATGCCAGTTCGGGAACTTTTATAAAATGGCGGAACCTTTCTTTCGCAATAATTTCATTTGTTACAGAAAATTCAAAGTCGGTTGTTTTCTTTGCAAATACAGCAGCCCAGGCATCAAAATTTTCAATCCGTTGCCGTTCCATTTCCTTTGGACGCAAATACTTAAAGAGCAGGTACATTTCTGTAAGGCTGTTACTGATAGGTGTACCTGATAAAAAGGTTACGCATAAATCACTATTGAACCTTGTTTGCAGTTCCCTAACAGCAAACAACATATTCAGTGCTTTCTGACTTCCTTCTTTATTTCCCAGCCCAGCAACTCTATCATGTCGTGTAGTGTAAGTAAGATTTTTATACTTGTGGGCCTCATCTAAAAACAAATGATCAACTCCGAGTTCCCGGAAGTTGATCCCTGCATCTTTCTTTTCTTCTATATTTTTTCTTAACTCCTGCAGTTTTACAGCAAGATTTGTTTTTCGTATCTCCAGTCCCTTCAACATACGACGGGAAATTTCACCACCCATTTCCTTCAGTGTATGTAAATCTCTCTCAACATTATCCAGCTCTGTCTCAAAAATCTGTTTTTGTATTTCAGGGCTTTGAGGAATTTTTCCGAATTGGTCATGAGTGAGAATAATGCAGTCCCAATTATTATTTTTTATTTCATGAAATAGCCGTAATCTCTTAGCAGGGGTAAAATCATTTTCGTCTGGTGCCAATATTCTTGCATTGGGGTATGCTTTTCTGTACGTTTCTGCTATCTGCCGCACATTAGCTTTAAGTGCAAGTATCATTGGCTTGTTTACAATCTTCAGTCGTTTCATTTCATGTGAAGCAACCACCATCGTCAATGTTTTTCCCAAGCCCACTTCATGGTCAATCAATGCGCCACGATTTTGCACAATACGCCAAACGGAGTTTTTTTGTGAACTATACAAATCATCAATACTTAACCTTCTCTTGTCAAGACCTGGAAATTGTAAATGGCTGCCATCATATTCTCTCAACACATAACAATTGAATGTATCGTTATACAAGGTCTCTAATTCCTTTTTGTCATTTGCTGGCAACTCTTTTAACCACTCAATAAAGCCATTTCGGATAGATTCTATTTTCTGATGTGCCAACTGAATGGCTTCATTATCCGGCACCCGGATGGTTTTATCACCCAAATCAACTTCGTAAGTGTAGAACGGTGTGGTATTTTCCAACGCATGTTCTAACAGCAAAGCTCCATAAGTAGTTTTACCACTCTTGGTAGTTACTGCATACTCCTGGTTGGTTTTTGCATTACTGCTAATTGGTTTTACTTTAAAAGAATCTACAGAAGGAAAATAACTGACATCGGTGTGCATCTCAAAAAGATGAGAAGCAAAGCTGTTATAGTAGCTTTCCGGTATCCATCTTTCGCCAAGGTTAAAATCGAGTAATTCAAAAGGTATTATTTCGGGCTGCACCTTTTGTAAAGCGGTAAGGCTTTTCAGTATTTGCAGATTGTCTGGATTCTTCTCTGCTGCTTCAGAAGCAACCCTTAATTTATTCACCACATTACCGCTTAAAAACTGGTCGGCTGTTTCCCATTCATTGTTAGCAGGGTTAATGTAAATATGATTGCCTAAGGCACTTATGGTTTCAGGTTCCGAACTATCTGTGGCTGCAGCAACAAACTCTATATCCACCTTGCCTTTATCATTCAGGCTTTTCGCCAGGGCTTCTAAAGGGTTGTCGGTTGTATAGACTTCCTGTTTCGGCAATAATGATTGTGTGAGAATATCAGCCTTTACGAATTGTTCGCCGTCTTTTCGTTCGAGAGAAGAAAGCATGGGTAATCCAAATGCTTCATCTTTTAGAATGCGTTGCCTGTTGGCAGGTGAATTCAAAAGACCAAAGCCTTTAATCAATGCTTCATAAGCTTCATTCAAATCTTTTCTCGCATTCTCATCTGCAGCAGTTCCTGTATTTTCTTTTTCGGAAAGTGCCAGGTACATATCTCTTATGGTGCTGTATTGCTGATAAAACCCCAGGTCTTTCTTATCATGCAGGCTGGGCATAAAGACCGGTTTATCATCATCCGATGCTGTATAGGAAACAAAGCCAACACGGTTGTTATATACAATCAGCGTTCCTTCTTTGTAAAAAGGATTAGCGTTATGTAATGTATCCAGTTTATCATCGTCTCCCAACGAAACATGAAACACAGTCTCACCATCGTTGTAAAACTGTTGGTTATATTTTTTGAGTGTATTGGTTAAGCCTGTCAATTCATGTTGGAGTAGGCCAGCATTCATCCAGTTAGCTGAAAACTGTAATTCTTCGGCGTTAGAGTAAAGCTTATAGACATATTGTTTGAATGCGGTTGATTTGGCCGTCATCAAAACAATTAATTCATGCTCTGGCTTGTCAACTGGCCGGATGATGTTTAAAATTCTGGCTGTTTTTTTATCAACCACTGTCGAATCAAGAGGATTGATATAGGCGTTAGCCCTGTTGATACTTGTAGCAGACCCACTATCAAACAAA
The DNA here is from genome assembly GCF_000814325.1 of Flavihumibacter sp. ZG627. Lineage (GTDB taxonomy): Bacteria > Bacteroidota > Bacteroidia > Chitinophagales > Chitinophagaceae > Flavihumibacter. The sequence goes on from NZ_JPHF01000007.1 coordinate 71,067, forward strand.
CCCAACTGCACCGAACTGTTATCCGGCTTATTGTCGGGCATAGCTGTATAAGTGAGTTGTCTTCCTTTTGTCTTATCAATCTGTTTTATTTGCCTGTTGAAATGATCGGCATTAAATCTTTTGTCAATCCCTTTGCTGATTGAATCGGCAAGCTTTGGCACTATGAGTTTAATGTTTCCGGTTTGCCACACCGTTTCATGCGCCTTGCCATATTGGTCCTTACCAGGTTTAATTTGGTTGCCAAGAATTATTTCAGGATGAAGAACGACGTATTGATTGAGAGAGTAATTACCAAATTCATTTCCCTGATCAACTGATTTTATCAGTTGCTGTTCTTCTTCTGTTAAAGATTGTTTGTTTTGATTTTTTTGCACAATCAGCAAATGACTGGAAGCTTCTGTATTACCTGTATCCTTCATCAGGTTATCCGGCATTACATTCAGGCTGACAAAATCGGAATTGCTGAATAAATATTCTCTTGCTGATTGATTAGACGGACTATTTAAAAAGGAATCCGTGCTGATGTATGCCATCAGCCCGCCATCCTTTAATTTATCAAGTCCTTTTGCAAAGAAATAGTTATGTATTTTATCTGTTAGTCCTCTGTCATTTATCGCATCATCATGCACTTTAAAATTCCCGAAGGGAATATTGCTCACAATTAAATCATACTGCCCATTCTCTGAAGAAGCCGTTTCTTCAAAGCCTTTTATCTCAATGGTGGTGGGAACAGATAAAGAACTACTTAATGCAGTTAATACTTTACCTGTTATAAGATCTTTCTCAACTGCGGTGATTGTTTTCAATGATGGAAATGTTGCTGCGGCCTCGGTTACAAACACACCGGCACCAGCGCTGGGTTCATACATTGCAGTTGGCTCAATACCTCTTTCTTTTAATATGCTAAACAACGTTTGAGGAATGAAGCCGGGTGTATAAAAAGCTGTAAGAATGCTATTGCGGATAGAATCAATTGCATCTTTATATTCTTTGTCTGTAAGTTTTTGCTGCAACAGATCATGCAGCTCCATTATCTGCGGATGAAGTTTTAAATCTTCCTTCGATGCATTTAGCTTCTTCCATTCTTCTTTAACAGCTTTTGGAAACAGAACAGCTTTCAATCCACCAAAACCGGAATACCTCTTTAATGCAGAAATCTGGTCAGAAGACAACACCATTCCTTCTGACCAGTTCAAAGAAATCCGAATAGCTTCGATATTGTCTTTAAGTTTCTGCAGACTGTTGTAACTCATTGCTCACAGTTTCATTCACACGGTTACTTTCCAGGTATTCACTTACTGCACCGGTTATGGCATAGCGGATAAATTGGTTATCCTCGTTTTCCTCTGTGAATCGTAAATCATCAAAAATGGAATTGCAGTAGTTAATCATATTGATAATCTCATGCTGAATCAATCCTGATTGAAGAAGCTGTTCATAATCTCTTTCAAATTCCGTTTCCAGAATGTTCAGGATGTAATTGTACCGTGAAGGCCGCAAGTCCCTCGTCATTTCATTCAGGCATGTTTCCTCAATGATATAATCAGGTTGTTTGTCATTTTTTAACTGCTGGATTAATGGCTCTGCGCTGTATGCTTTATCGTATAGCCAGGATCTTAGTTTATCTTCTGCCTCCAATGCAAAAAGTATATCCGGGTTATTATCCCTGATATACTCTAATAATTTGCCGATTAAAATTTCTTTCATATGCAATGGTTTTATACACCAAAGAATGAGCGGATAACGGTGGCTACTATCACCAGGAATACACAACTCCCAAACCATGCAGCTGCAACTTTACCGGTATCATGGTCGCCGCTATTCCATTTCTGGTACACTTTTACAGCTCCAATCAACCCTACAATAGCCCCAACAGCATACATCAGGTTTACACCAGCAGCAAAATAGCTTCTTACTTTCGTGTTAGCTTCGTTTATACCTGCGTTGCCATCCTGGGCCAACGCTGATACTGTAATCAGAAGCAACAGAAAAGAAACTGTTCCATAAATCAATTTTCTTCTTTCAATCACTGTTTTCATACACACATTAATTTGAGAAATGAATAAAAGAAAGAATGCTTCATTATACTAACCCATCGCACTTGATTTTCCTGCCCGCAGATAATGAAGCATTACTTTCGTCAGCACCAAAGCTGCTGAATGTCTTGTACGTTAATAATTTCAGAATTGTATTTTTCAACTTCCTTTAGTATGAACAGGGTCAATTCATCGCTATTGTCTGAACTTTTCAATACTGGATATTTCTGACATATTTGTTGCAGGGCGGTTAGTAAGGAAGCTTTGTCTTTGCCGTTTTCGGCTTCTTGTAAAAAGGCTTTTACTTCGTCTTCAAATGCGTTTATAACGGGGGTAAAATCAGTGTCAGTTACTTCTTTCGGCAAGTAATCCGAATGGCTTTCCGAAACAAATTGTTTTTTAAGATCAGCAACTGCAATAGGAGTAGCACCTGGCTCCACTTTCTTTATGCCAATAAGTGCCAGTAATTCCCAATGAAAATATTTGTACCCGACATAAGCGTAATAGCAAATCAGGGAAATAAGAATTGCTGAAAGGTATTGGCCCCATGATATTGAACTAAGCATAGTAAACTTCTTTTGTTTAGAGTATTAATACAAATACATGCCCAAAAGTTTTTAAAATCGGGTAAGACAGGTAGTGCTTACCCATACAAAAAGAGTGAATGTTATATCATAATTTCCCAACTATCCCCACCCATTTTTGCAACATCTCTTTCATTATATTCAATGTTGCTTTATCTGGTGCATGATATTTAGTTTCCATGCTGCCAAACGAGATATCATCTTTTTGCAAAGTGGTAAACAGTTTAGCAATTGTACGAAGCATCGGTGCCACACTTTTGTTGATAATGATTTTATCGGCTACCAGGAGGCGAATCAATACAGCCAATTTTGCAACAGATAACGAAGTCTGAATTTTAGATTCAGGGTCTATTTGCAAATCCTTGTCCTTTCTTTTAAGGTTAGTAAGTTCTTCATTTCTTATTTTCTCAATTACCCAATCGGTCAATTGTTTTTTTACAGCAGGCTGGTTTAATTCATAGCCAGCGCCTGGTCTGTCTTTTAATTGGGCTATCCGAAACTGTTCAGTCTTCAACAAAGCAATATTTTCATCGATACTATTTTCAGCATTTAGCTTGCTCTTGATAAGACTGGTTTCATAATCAATAAAACCTGTTGAGTTAAAATTGTAGTTAATAAGCAATTCCCGGATAAACACTTCATTAATGACAGTGGTAGAGCATTCAATCTGGCGGAATATGTTTTTAAGATAATTGACCTTTCGGAAGCTGAGATAGTTTTCAGGCGTTGTAAACTTTTCATTGATGCATTCTTGCAACACATCAATAATCGGTGATTGAAACAATTTGATTTTCCAGTATTCCAGTTTGAGACTTATGCTATCCTGCAAATGTTTCAAGTAGTACACAGAAACCTTGAAATCAAAATCAAAATGCTGGTACAGGAAATTCTGCATAAATTGTAATACTGTTTCCGCTTCATTGCACAATTGCTCATGCATTTCCGATTCCGGTAAGATGTCAGACAGGTTAATCAACAATGCCTGTACTAATCTTATGTATTGCCCTTTGTCTGAAATGGTAGTATTATTAATTAGCTCATCCATCAACAACCCAGGTATCAATTCCAGATCGGCCTGCAGGCTTTTCAGAATACCTTCATTTTTTGTGTTCTCAAAAAGGCTTCCAGTGAATTCTTTACGGTAACTATTGGTTTTAAATAAACCATACCATTTGCACAGCGCTTGCTGAACAGTTAGTCTATTATGCAATGAATTTTCTGAATATTGACTGAGCAATGGCAGCCCTAACATCAGGTCACCTGAATGACCGTTTACACTCGTCACTGTTTCCATAACAAAACTTTATGAATGCAAAGGGCAAATGACAAACCAACTATAGTACGTTAACCTGAGTATTTTAATACGTAAACCAGCGTATTTTATTAGTAAACTGTAGCTAACAAGGTTGCCCAACAGCTGTAGCTCCCAGTTTGTTGAGTAATTCGAGTTTATTAGAGACTTTTACTTTATCAAAAATATTCTGCACATGTTTCGTTACAGTTCTTTCAGCTATAAATAACGTTTCGGCAATTTGCCTGTATGAATTGCCCTGGCAAATGAACAGAACGATTTCTTTTTCCCTCACGGTAAGACGATAGGTGTAGCAGTTTTGCAGAATCCTTTCTTCGGCACTTATACGTTCAAGTTCTTTGGTTCTTTTATCTACTTCCTCCTGCAGTTGCTCATTCCATGTTAAAAGCTGGGTTTCCGAGGCAATTAACCGCTTATGTTCGTTCTTTACTTGTTCCACTGTTTGTTTTACATGAAGGGCAAGCAGCAACAAAAAACCTGTATTGGTTACTGTAGCCTCCACTGATTGGCTCAGGTTGAAATAAGCAATAAAAGGTAAACCGACCCATGGCGTTAAACTGAAAAAGAGTACACCGGCTTCCTCTTTTACATCACGGGATGCAAGTGAATAACTGTACTTATAACGAATAGATTTTTGCAACGAAGCCAATACCCAAAGTGCATAAACCACCGGAATAACCAGGATGTTTTTTGCATGATCGAGATCGTTGCTGATGGCAAATACAGTTACAAATAATAAATAGGGCAGCACCAGAAAATAAACGACTCCACGCCTGGCATGGAACTCCATTTTCTCCAACCCAAAGGCTTTGTACACGTAATAAGGGAAGTAGGCAGGTGTAATAAAACCTGTTGCATAGGCAATACATTCCTGAACAAAAAAGGAGCCCGGTAAATTCGGGTCCGGAAGTAATCCACCAGTAATATTATAAACAAGTAGTAACGCTATGAGAGAGATATCTAAACTTATAGTTCTGTTATCCGGTCTTGCAAAATGGTGAATAAGCAGGTAGAAAAATATTACCAGCTCCACGCAGACAAACCCGAAGGTGACCCAATGCATTTCTGTTCCTGGCAATAACATAGCTCAACAATTATCTTAACCTCTTTTCATGCAGTATAGCGTATATCCAAAATCAAGATCCAGGTATGTTTCAAATCCATGCTTTTCATACCAGGGCAGATTTTTTATGGTAGATGTTTCGAGACAGATTATTCTTTTTTGAGAAAGCCCCTCCTGAATGACGGACTCCAATAATTTACTTCCAACTCCGTTGCACTGATCTGTTGGATCAACGCCAATAAACCAGAGGTAATAAGTTATCCCATCAGGATGAATTTTGTTTATCGCAGCTTCACGTTTCATTGCCTTTATTATATTGGCAAGGCCAATGGCTGATACTGCAAGTTTAGTATCCAGCAAAATGGAACGAAGAGTTGTTTTCTTTTTGTCGGGCAAAAGTATCAAGGCACAACCTTTTTTATCTTCCGACATAAACACATCACCGAAAGAATGGCAGAGGTCAAAAGAATATGCCATCAGGTTCCTGATTCGTTGTTTTCTTTTAGCATCCTGTTGAATGATATAGTTTACACTTTTGTTATCATCAAAAGCGTTAGAAAGTATGTCAACTATTCGATTCTTATCTTCAATACCTGCTTTTCTCATAATACTATTTTTTGAGGCAAATTTCCTCCTTATTGAATCTCAAAACTCATTCCGTTTGATTTGAAAATGTTTTGCTTAAAAGCAGAAATGTTTTGCGAACGGTATTATTTCGAATTTTTCAATTGTGATAGTAGTGATACAGGAAGACGTAAACAAGTTTTATACAGAAACCCCTATTTCTAGTAATATATTAGTCGCTGATGACTGCCTAAAAATCTACTTGATTTCAGTGCAAAACCATACAAGAAATCATCTGATATTGAATTTCATTTGCAGATGGAAAATAAAGCCTCCAAGCTATTCAAGATGAGTAACCCCCAAAAAATCACCATTGCTATTGCTGATGATAGTAAAATGATGAGATTGGCAATAAAAGATTTAATTCAATCCTTTGGATATACAGTAATTATTGAAGCTGAAAACGGCAATGACTTACTAAATCAACTACAAGCATCTGAGTTGCCAAATGCCTGCGTTATTGACATTAATATGCCGGGGCTTAATGGTTTTGACACAACGTTCAAAATAAAACAAACCTGGCCTTCAATCAGAGTTTTAATTTTTTCATTCAAACACAATCAATGGAACCACAAAAAAATAGAAGCATGCGGGGCAAATGCTTACCTAAATAAATTCGATCATCCTGATTTATTGCGAGAAGCTTTGCAAAATATGCTGACCCCCTAATACACCAGCATTTGTTCACTGTTTTACTATTTGCATTTTCGATGTCATTTCTACGTCATCTTAAAAGTCCCCAAAACCTTCCTGTCGATTAATCATGGACTTAGATAGAGAGAAATGAACGATAACTATCTACAAAAAAATCGTATCGGAAATTTACGTAGTATAAATACATGATATCTCAACTCTAATTCGTTTAATATTGTCGCATTTTTCGTGTGTAAAACTTCGACAATCATGTTGCATCAGCCGGACCTTTCAGTTGGTTTGGCCATTTAGCAGCCCTTTTATAGTCATTCGCATTCTTAATCATTCAGTATAAAAAAATGAAACTGCCAAGCATTTTTTCGGTTAAAACTGCCTCAGTTTTTGTAATAGTAATAAGTGGTTTAGTTATTACAGGTTGGCAATTCGATAATAATTTTCTTAAAGAATTATTGCCTACTTCGGTGGCCATGAATCCTATGACTGCAGTCCTGTTTATCTTTTCAGGGCTTTCCTTGTTTTTACTGTTTCATAAACCACAGAACCGGATTCTAAAGAAGACGGCAATTGTCTTTATAATTATAGTTCTTTTTATTTCTGTACTTAAGCTTCTTGCTTTTTTAAAGCTTTTTGACACCGGGATCGATCGTTTATTATATAGCAGGAAAGTAGAGTTAAATACGTTCAATGGAATGCCTAACAGTATGGCTCCAAACACAGCAGCTTCTTTTTTACTTACGGCTTCCGCATTATTGTTTTTGGCGTTTCGCAAAATTTCGATTGCGCAGTATCTTTCATTGTTGGTGACTGGCATTGCCTTGCTTTCGATAATTGGCTATTCATATGACGCAACAACATTTTATGGAATAGCATCCTTTCTACCAATGGCATTTAACACGGGTCTTTGTTTTATTTTTATTTCACTGGCTATTCTGTTTTCAAACAGTGATCATGGATTTGTATCCGAACTTACCGGTCCTTATGGAGGTGCAAGGGCAGCACGCATACTTTTACCGGCATCAATCGCAATTCCGTTCATGCTCGGATTCTTTATTTTGGATTCAGCTTCTAAAGGATACTACAGTATTATTATCGGAATCTCTCTCTTGGTAACGGCACTCATTTTTATTTTTGGTTTTCTAATATGGCTTACTGCAAAATCGATTAACAGATTTGAACTAAGGGGAATTAAGGAAAGAAAGATTGCCGATGAAAAGTTGAGAAAAGCAGCTGAACATGTACTTGATTTATATAACAATGCGCCCTGTGGTTATCATACTGTAAGTCCAAACGGTTATATTCTTGAAATTAACAAAACAGAACTTAACTGGTTAGGCTATGAATATGAAGATGTGGTTAATAAAATGCGCTTTCAGGATATTCTCAATGAAAATGACAGAAACAATTTTTGGACCCACTACAATCAACGATTGGACAAAGAAGAAGTAAAAGATCTGCTTGCAGAACTTATTTGCAGCAATGGATCAGTACTGCCGGTTTTGATCAGTGCCGTTGCAGTTAAAGATGCCGAAGGAAAATTATTTGAAATCCGTATTACTGTTATTGATTATACTGAACGAAAGCTACAGGACGATAAAATCAAACAATTTAACCTGGAGCTTGAGAAACAAGTACTGGAGCAAGCGCAACTTGTAATTGATAAAGAACAGAAATATCGTTTTTTACTGCAAAACATGCGGGAAGGTATCCTGATTGTAAATTATGAATGGCGCTGTTTATTTGCTAACACATCGCTGATTAGACAAAGTAGGCATTCCCGGGAAGAAGAATTATTGGGATATACCTTGATGGAAAAATTTCCAGGAATTGAACATACGCCCCTTTTTAACATACTGGACAACTGCATGCAAAACAGAATACAGGAAATTTTCGAAACTGAATTTGCATTTCCTGATGGCAGTAAGGGTTGGTTTAAATTAAGTGTGCAACCTGTGCCAGAGGGGTTATTTATCCTTGTAGCCGAGATTACTGAACAAAAAAAGGCTGAAACAGAGTTTCAACAATCGCAATTAAAATATGCGGCTTTGATGAACAGCCTGGATGGAATTGTTTGGGAAGCAGATCCCAAAACATTTGCATTTAGTTTTATCAGCAAGCAGGCGGAACGATTATTAGGTTATCCTGTTGAGAGGTGGATTAATGAGCCTACATTCTGGGCCGATCATATTCATGATGATGATCGTGACTGGGCAGTAAATTATTGTCTGCAATGTACGCTCGAAAAAAGACCACATCAGTTTGAATATCGAATGATCGCTGAGAATGGCCGTATTGTTTGGCTTCGTGATATTGTTTCGCTTGAAATAGAAAACGGAGAACCGATAAAGCTTAGCGGTCTTATGGTAGATATAACCGAGCGGAAAAAGATGGAAGAGGAGCTGGCAAATAAAATGCTTGAAAAGCAAAAATTAATAACAGAAACAACAATCCTGGCACAGGAAAAAGAACGAAATGAGTTAGGTCAGGAATTGCACGATAATATTAACCAGATTTTATCTGTTGTAAAACTTTATCTGGGTATGGCAAAGTCTGATCAAAATAGTGAAAAAGATTTCATTGGGCAAAGCCATCAGTACCTGGATGAAGCGATGAGTGAAATACGGAAACTGTCTCATTCGCTTGTGGCACCTTCACTTGGGGAAGATGGATTAAAAAATGCTTTAGAAGGACTTATTAAAAGTGTCAACCATCCAAATAATAATTTTGTACAACTTTTTATTGATGATAATTACAACGAACAAACTGTTGAAAAGAACAAAGAACTGATGATATACCGCATAATACAAGAACAGTTGATTAATATCTTGAAATATGCCCAAGCCAATAATGTAAAAATTACAGTAAAAAAGAAATCTGAAGAACTTTATATAGCAGTATCCGATGATGGTGTTGGTTTTGATGTAAATGAGACAGGTAAAGGAATCGGCTTGAAAAACATTAGCAACAGGGTTGGTCTTTATTCAGGAAGTATGAATATTATTACCGCTCCAGGTAAGGGATGCACATTAGAAGTATATTTTCCAAATTAATTGCAATGAAAGCAACAGTTTTTTATGTAAACTTTAACCGCCTTTTTGCACTTACTCTTCAATCAGAATAAGTTCGCAATCCAGGTTGTTGTCTTTAATTAGTTTCCTGGCCCTTGCTTTATAGCTCAATGGAGCAATAATATTTTCAATAATCGACTTGTTGAAAGGAAGATAAAATTCCTCCGCATCTTTTACTTTTCGGATTGTTCCCTCAAATGCGTATTCTTTATGCGATCCTTTAAGAAGTTCTGCGGTTGCAGTCCAATCGAAAGGTAGAATTCTGTTAATCCTCCATTCTCTTTCATAAAATTCTGCCCAGTTACCATCAGAAAATTGTTTTGTATCGTAAGGTTGAAGCATACTGTCAATCCACTTAACCAAACCTAACTGTTCATTATCTCGTGGTCGTATTTCGTTTAATCCACCCTGGTGTGGCTGCCGGTTATCAACCAGGTATAAAACCGGGTTTGCACCGTATTCTATCATGGCCTCTTTGTTGAAACTGATGCCAAAGTAATTGTATCTGCTACAATGATCAGCCGATTGTTTGATAGGAGTATCAGTAAAACAAATCATTTGCGTGTTTATAGTAAGATCAGTTGACGGGAAGGAAATTCTATTACAAGAAAACTTTAGTTCACAAGAGTTCACAATTTTCGACAATTTATCAAACGCCTCTATACGGCTCTTGTTCCTTCCAGTCCAATGAGTAAGGTATTTATTGATGTGATTTGGGGTTTTTGCCAGTTTTATGATCTTTTCAATTCGCATGTATTATAGTATTTTAAATCATTAACTAACTCTTTGCAGTGGCAACAAATAAAAGAAGCAAAATCAGGATTATTAATGATCGTTTTATCAAAAGACTACTATCGTCTCAATATTATCAAGCTGATAAGGGTGAGAGGGAATCATAGACTGTACTTTAAGAAATGTACAAAAAATATCGAATACTTTTCTCCTCATAGTTTAGGTCAAAAGATTTCTTGGAGTGTCTTTGATAGCATAATCAATATGTTCCTTCATTAATTCTGCCAAGAGTCAATAGTCTGATAGCTTCCTATGCCCGCTTGCTTATTTCAATAGAATTTGTATTTTGGCAATGAAATTTTGTTTTGGGTTTACAATTGAACCCACACGGAATGTAGCAGTTCCGTTCATCAAAGCGGCTTTTATAAGCTGCTTTCTTTTTTGTAACTTATACAGGATTTGAGTTCAAAACTTAATCAGGTAATGGTAAAGCCGTATTTCTATACGGCTTTCTTAGAGCCTTGCATTTTCAGCTTCTGTTTATTAACTTTATTAGAAGAATAAACAACCTTTATTGAGAACCCCTTTGAAAGCAGGGCATTATAATAGACCGCTATTTAATGAATAGCGGTTTCTTTTTATTTAATCCTTTACTTTGATCATCCGCATCTGCAAATATGCGTCCTAAAAACAAAGAAGGATTCAACAAAAGTTAGAACCATTTTTATAGCTCCCTCTGTTCAAAAGGTAAACATAATCCAGGTGATTGGTCATATAGAATCCAAGATGCATTATCTCTCAAGTTTACTTATATCAATCTTATCCAAATAAGGCCGCAGCATGGCCGAGTTAACAGAAGTAAATGTTTTTATCACCAACCTCACACAATCTTCTTTATGCCATATTTCATCTACATAAAAATTATGTAGCTGGTATAAGTGATACCTGTGTTCTGCATCTTCCCGTACGGCAAGCTCAATGGCATGATGAAAAATTTCAAGTATTTGTGCATCGCCATCAAGTTCATGAAACTCAGAAGGAGTCATAGATTAGTTCTTTCAAGAAATGTACAAAAAATATTTTCGAAGGGTTGAGGCGAACCTCAAGAGAGCCTAGATGTTTTGATCTGCTTTGCCTAACTTTAGTAAATACCATTCCCGGTAGTCCCTGATTTAGGTCAAACTATCGGGTTTCGTTTTTCTACGATTCTGCATTGGTCCTATCCGTTAAACGAAACTCTCATTGTTGGTAAATAAATCTACTCCGTTTTGATAAACCTCATTCAGTTCATCGCTGCTCAGTTTTCGCACTATCGTTTCATGACTTTCGTAGTGAACAACAAAAACAGCAAGTTCACCACGACCATTTTCTAGCAGATCGTTTAAGATAAACGGGCTGTGGGTTGTAATGAAGTATTGATTATCCTTTTTATAAATCATATCCTTGGTAAAATGCCTCAAATAAAGTGGAAACGAATGTGCCTCGGGATTTTCAAACAAGAGGATGCTGTTGTTATTAGTAGCAATTGCTGTCTTGTAGAAAACAATTTCTTGCAAAGTGCCCGCAATTGAACTATAGGGAACCAGCATTATCTCATTGTTTCTATTCAACTGAAGAATCTTAAATGTGTGGCTTGCTTTGTCAAATGCAATCTTCAGATTATATTCTTCGAAGAGTTCATGTACTTGTTGTTTCAAATCAGCATAATGCTGGATAATGCTAAACAAGTTGAACCCAAATGGTGGAATCAAATATTTTGAATGTGACCTACTATATTTAACACCAGTTTTAAATACATATTTTTTTACCAGTGGCTCAAAATACTCATTCCTGAAAACACTCTTTACAACAAGCCTATCATCAACTTCATAATGAAAAGACTTGCTCAAAAAATCAATATCAATTTTTAAACGTTCTGTTGGGCTACAGCTCAGTTTGCACTTTCCTATATTAGTTGAAACAACCGCATCCTTTTCAAAATTTCCATTATAGAATAATTCGGTTTCCTTTTCAATCCTTAACAAGGTTGGTAATTTCTTTGAAACATTTTCTGTAAGAAATGGTATAGAAAACAATGACAAAACTTCAATAAAATTTGACTTGCCAGCATTAGGCCTGCCAATAAATAGGTTGATCCGATTGAGATTTTTAACCTGTAAATACCGGATCGACTTGAAATTTTCTATTGTAATATGTTCGAGTTGATGAAACATTGGAACAATTAATCACTATTTTCCTTTTCTCTTCTTGCTATTGAGTTTTGTTTTGAATAGCGATATCTTCAAATATCAACTTGCCATTGATTTTTAGAAATCGAACTACATAATTAACTGCTTTATTCGCAGGTCCAGAAGGCAAATAAGGATCTATCACCTTTACCACCACTGTTTGTAAAAGGGTATTATCTGGTTCATGCTCCCAGTCGGCCTGTAGTTGCTGTAAACCCTCCTCAGCTAACTGTTCCAGGCTTAGATGTTCATTAGCTACTCTGAATTTACCATTGAGCCATTTTAATTTTTTCAAGAGGTCTGCAAAATCAGGAGATTCACTATAGATCATATTGGCCTGCATAAACTCATAATCCTGCCGGTACAATTCCATCAAATCCTGAGAAGGGATGAACGCTAAGCTTTCAACAGTCATTCCTTCATAATTGATTACACGTATATAGCCAGCCCGATGTTGCAATAATAAATTGAAAAGCTTCTTGTCGTTTAACGCTTCATTCAATACTGCTGTTTCCATCATTATAACCAAGTCGTACAAATGTCTTGACATACGATCTCCCTGAAGTTTTGACAATGCAGGATTGGCAAATTTCTCATGCAGCAAAAGCACTTTCTCAATGAACGTTTTCCTTGGCACTACTGTTCTCACAGCAAACGGGGTTTCTGCATAAGCCGGATTGGGGAAATATTCATTGAGTAAAGAATGTATTTGTATTATTTCAGATGGCTCGGCAAGCGACCGCACACTGAATTCAATTTTTACTGCATCAGCCAGGTAAGGATTAGGTTGGTAAAGTGATGGATAATTAACATAAAGCGATTGCGGGTCTTTATCGGGCATGGTCGGCTTTACTTCTTCAGCTATTATGTCCAGCATACCCTCTGGTACTCCCAAAGAAAGCAATGATTGCTGCAATGCGTCTTTGATGGTGGTGCTGGTGAAGGCACAACCTTCCCGCTTCAATTGCTTTACGTATGAATGCGAGGGATTGTCTAAATAATCTCTGCCAAAAGCATTTGGGTGAAGAGCAATATCAATATCCTCTGAAAAACGTGGAATCAGCTTCCAGCCTTTGCTTAGCGAGGTTCCTCCTTTGAACATGAAATGCCCGGCCATTGCTGTTTGAAAAAGGGCTTTTAAAACCAATGTTACCCACCAGTCTTTTTCAATTGCTTTTACATTTATACCGGTCACTCGCTGTACCTGGTCCAATGTTTCCCTTCGTTGATCATCTGTCAGTTTCAACCATCCTGTCATTATCTTTTTCGTTTAATAGTTTCATGATATAGTCGTGCAGGCGAGCCGGTGCCAATGCAAGATCATGTTTTAGTTTACTTGCATTTTCTTTCATCAAGAGGTTCTTTATTTTCTTTGCAGATTCAGGGTGTACGTTCGTTAAATCCAGCTCTTCAAGGGCTTGTATTACTAACCCGCTTATCGGGCCTTCCATGGCCAGTTTTTTACTGGTGGTGGCTTTGAATACAACTGTCGTTCTCCCGATCTTTATCTTCCTGGGCGAGCCATTAGTGATATATACCAACCTCATTGGTACCTGGGTACTTAGCCCCAATTTATTAAGAGCGGAGGCTCCGGAGGGTTTTATCAGTATTTTTTCTTTTTGTGCAATGGCTTCGGCTATGTTTTCTGCACCCGGATGTAATTCGCCTAATAACGGGTCGGTTTTGGGCACATAGTATATGCCATGCGCCACTCTCTTAAGTTTTCCTTCCTTAACCAGCCGGGATAAGGCCATTTTTATAGCCCCCTCTGTTCCCATGCCCCGGAAATCAGTCGGAAAGAGGATTGAACCCCTTTTAACCTTTGATAAATAGTTATTTATGGATGTATGCGCCTTGTTCATTTGTTACAAATTTACAAATAATTGTAACATTTTAAAATCTATTATGTTACATTTTTGGAAAATATTGTAACATTCCTATAATCCAAGGTGCTGTTTGTGAGTATATAATACTCACAAACAGCACCTTCAAAACCGTTCAGAGTGTATAATCTGGCAGGCTTGATCGGAAGAAAATGACTGAATGCAATAAGATATTTCACTATTGAATGTTAATTCAGAAACGAATATTTCATAAGATAAGGTTTAATAGTTTTTGATAAAATAAAAAATCCCCGCAAGTGCGGGGATTTTTTATTTTATCATCTATAATTAGTAATCACTTTTTACTCTTCTTTACCTCCTAATACTTTTCTCTTTCTTTTTGCAAAAGCTTTTCAAATATTTCAATTGTTTTTCATTGAAATTTATTGCGATGAATTTGTATTAGCGTCTTTGCCCTTTACTAATGGCTTAATTGTTTTGTTATCAATGATAGGATGTTGTGGAATCAGATCCCAAAGAGGACAATTAAAGATTACCGCAGCCTTGTTCATGTGAACAGGATTATACTTTTTGGTTGATCGAGGACTTTCCGTAGCAGCAACAAAAGCATTGGATTTAAATCCCATTTTTTCGGAAAGAGCTTCTTGGCTCATTTTTAAAGCCATTCGCTTTTCCCGAATACGGTCGATAATATATTGATCCAATTCTGTCCGCATTAATCACCTATTGGTGATTATAAAGATCACCAAGGGTGCTACGCAATACAATCATCTATAGGTGAGTATTTGAGAAAACTTATGTAATTTAGAGCCTCAAGGACAAATAAAAATATTTCATACGGGCTTTTTAGGGAGAAAATCTTGCGGGCTGCATTTTAAAATCTTCGCAAGGTCATTTAGATGTTTAAGATTATAATGAGTTGAGTAATTGGGGCTTTCAACCATCCCTATAAAACCAACGGAAACTTCAAGTTCGTAAGCAAGGTCAGCCTGTGAAAGATTTTTTTCAATCCTTTTTTCTTTCACAAGGTCAATAACATAAATATCAATTTTAGATTTTGCCACTTACTTATTAGTAAGCGGTGAAATTCAACAATGAAAATGTTCTGTACAATCATCTATAGATGAGTATTTGTAATCAAACTGTTTGTCTTGGAGCATAGGAACAATATTAAACAAATACAAATGGCACTGCTTTTCCATCAAGGAGAAGAACAGGGGCTTGCTTTTTTTTATCGTGAGTTTCTCCCCGCACTTTCACTGTATGCGAATAAGTGGATTCAGGATTTTTCTGTTGCCGAAGAAATTGCTTCAGGTGCGTTTATTAAAATATGGAAGATGCACCATAAGCTCGATAGTTATGGTGCGATACGTGCATACCTGTATAAAATAGTTTACAGGGATGCGATGCATTACTTACGAAAGGAGAAAAAGCGAAATAGTGTAGAAGAGTTTGCTACTGAACCAGACATTAATTATGATACACCTTATAACCATCTTATAAGAACAGAAACATACCGATTGATCCGTTCTGCTTTAAAAGAACTTACACCTGGCAGCCAGCGAGTGCTTACTATGTATTACCTGGAGGGTAAATCAAGTGTTGAAATTGCTGCCGAATTAAATGTAACTCCGGGTACTGTAAGAAACCAAAAAAAACAAGGACTCACTGTGCTTCGTAAAAAATTCAAACAGTTTCTGTTGTTATTTTATTTCTGCTAAACTTTCGGCCTAAGAGAAAGCACAAATACTGAAATATTCATGTGATTTAAAATGCAATTGTGCAATTCACAACCTGTCTGCCGATAGGAAGGTCTAAAAAGTGCATATGGCAATTAAAAAAAATCAAACCTTAAAATTTTTTGTAATCAATGAGGGTTGTGTAAATTTATATGTTGGCGGTCATTTTTAAAAGATTCTTACGTCCTGAAATACTAAAATTGTAACAAATCCTTCAATTATACGTATCGCATTAAAGTAAAAATGGATTCAAAAGTAAAAATTGCAAGAATCGCAGGGTTCCTTTATTTACTAATCATAATTTTTGGACTCATTGCTCAAATTTTTGTTCGTGACAACCTGGTTGACTACGACAATGCAACAACTACTGCAAAAAACATCCTGGCTTCTGAATTTTGGTACCGATTCGGTTTTGTCAGTGAATTGTTGATGTTAGTTTGTGATATAGGAGTAACGACAATTCTCTACATATTACTTAAAGATACCAGCAGGAATTTATCCTTACTTTCGACTTTATTCAGACTTTCAAGTATAATTATTTTAAGTGTTGCCGCTTTGACTCATTATGCGGCATTATCCTTTTTGAAGGGTTCAAACTACCTTGATGTTTTTACATCTTCCCAACTCAATGCATTTGCATTATTGTCTATAAGGTTACATGGTACAGGATATAACATCAGTCTTTTATTTTTTGGCTTTCATCTGATTATTCTTGGATTCTTGATTTATCAGTCACGGCTCTTTAAAAAATTCTTAGGAATACTTCTGTTAATTGGCGGTATATGTTATATCGCTAATAGCTTCATATGGTTTCTTTTCCCAGACTTGGTAAAATTAATTTATCCTGCCATTATTATACCCTGTGCAATTGGAGAATGGATATTTTGCTTTTGGTTATTAATAAAAGGGGTAGCGGTGCCTAAAATTAAAACTCTTAATTAACCAAAAGGGATCATCCCCCCAAAAAAACAAACCGCCAACCGGGGCTTTCAAAATGGGGCATACGGAAGCCGTGGTTCAACTTTTGTTTTTCAATTTGGCTTCGAACGAATAAATCTCAACAAAAGAATTTAACTTCATCATTAGTTTTTCAATCGGCTTCAGTTGTTCACAAATGCAAATGAAATAGGCAGTAATTGTACTCCAACAATTCATTGAAGTACATTGTGTGTTTAAGATTTACCTTCATAAGATGGCAAATAATACATCTCAACACATCCTAAACACATCAGCAAACCTCTTGGGATTTTGCCTGTTTGTAATTACATCACTACGCATTGCAAATCTAACCGAAACGCTCATTATTGACGAATTGACTTCAATCATTTCTCTTCTTTTGACCTTCTCATGCGGATTTTCATTTATTTCCATCCGAACAAAAAACGAAATCAGAGAAGAACGGTTTGAAACAATTGCCGATTATTTTTTTATGCTCTCCCTGGTTGGAATTTTCATTATTATTTTACTCATCACTTTTAATTTCGTTAAATAAATTTTATAAAAATGAATCCCGATTCAGTAAATCTTCTCAAATCAGAAAGCGAACAATTGATCAAACTTCAACAAATAGTTCAACAAGCAATTGAAGAAGAAAAATTAATTGTTGAAAATCTTTTACATCCGCCTGAAGAAATTTTAAATAGGGGCCAAAGTGTTTCCGATAAAGTTGCAAGGTTTGGTGGCAGTTGGAAATTTATAATTAGTTTTTCAGTTATACTTGCTGTTTGGGTTTTATTCAATACCCTTTCCCCTAAAAGGGATGATTTTGATCCTTATCCCTTCATTCTTATGAATTTAGTATTATCTGCTATTGCTGCATTGCAAGCGCCTATAATTATGATGAGCCAAAACCGAAAAGAAGAAAAAGACAGAAAGAGAAGTGAGAATGATTATCTGATAAATCTTAAGGCAGAATTAGAAGTAAGAAATTTGCATCAGAAATTTGATTTGTTTTTAGAAGCACAAATAAAAACGCTGTTTGATAGTCAGGCGAAACAATTAGATATATTGAAGAATATAGAGAATGAAATAAAACTACGTAAATGAGTAGCATAAATAAATTACCACAAATCACAGTTTCATTTTGGGTAATGAAAATTTGTGCAACTACACTGGGCGAAACCGCAGGGGATTTATTAGCACAAACGATGAAGGTTGGTTATGCTATCAGTTCAGCTATTTTGTTAGGTTTCTTTTTTGTTACACTTGCAGTTCAATTGTTTTCAAAAAAGTATAACCCCGTAATTTATTGGACTGTAATACTGGCAACAAGTACCGCAGGAACTACTATGTCAGATTTTATGGACAGGACTTTGGGCTTAGGCTATGCTACTGGCTCTTTAATTTTAATTTCTCTCTTAGTTTTTACACTTATCATTTGGAAAACAAAAGAAAAATCTTTATCGGTAACAGATATACTAACCAAAAGAGGCGAAATATTTTATTGGACAGCAATATTAATTTCAAACACATTAGGAACAGCATTAGGCGATTTTTTAGCAGACAATTCAGGGCTTGGTTTTTCGGGTGGTGCATTTTTAATTGGCAGTTTATTGCTCGTAATAATTTTTGCTTACTTTTTTACAAAAATCTCACACATTATTTTATTTTGGTTAGCTTTTGTTTTGACGAGGCCGTTTGGTGCAACTTTTGGGGACTTACTTACAAAACCACTTGACAAAGGTGGGCTAAATTTTGGGACAATTGGTTCATCGGGAATACTATTTGGAATACTTATGATTTTGGTAATAATAGAAATACGGAAAAAATCAAAAAATGCACAATAGTTAAATTAGGATTGTAAGATCTTTTTTTTCGGGTCAGATAAAAGTATAATTTCTCTTCTGCAATCATCCAGCTTTCAGATCATTAAAGTTTTTTTTAATTTTTTATACGTTTCTGCCCCGACCTTTCTTTTTATTCAAAGACAGAGTAACTTAATAGTATGAAACAAAATCCTTACAGCGATATGGATCAACCGGCATACCGTATTGCCTATCTCATAGCAGGTTTTATCAGGAATACGATTACAGAAAAAGAGCATGATGAACTGGATGATTGGGTGAACGAAAGCGATGATAATATGCGGCTCTTTGAAGAATTGACTGATGAACAAAACCTTGAAGCCAATCTTGCATGGATGGATAAAGTGCAAACGGAACAATCGTATAAAGCATTGCAGGAAAAAGGCGCATTTGATATACCCCGAAAAAAGTTTCAATTAAGTCCTGTATGGATGGTGGCGGCAAGTGTTATTCTTATTGTTGGTGTATTTATTATTTATCGCTTTGCAGGAAACAGCAGTACGAGTGATAATAACATAGCTGTTTCTGATACCACTCAGTTAAAGCCTGGTGGCAACCGTGCAACACTGACCCTTTCTGATGGTTCCGTTATTGATTTAACAACGGCTAACAACGGAATAATTGAAATTGGTAAAGGCTCTCATGTGAACAAACCGGCCGCTGGAGAGTTAGTGTATGATGCGGGTGTTAGTACTGATGAAACCCCGTCTATTCATACACTCTCCACACCGGTGGGTGGGCAATACCATGTTACACTGCCTGATGGAACTAAGGTATGGCTGAATGCGGCAACAAAATTGATGTACCCATCGAGGTTTGCTTCCAATGAACGCAAAGTGGAAATTGATGGTGAAGCTTATTTTGAAGTAGTGAAAAATGACCAGCAGCCGTTTCGTGTAGTGCTGCAGGATGGTTCAACCGTTACCGTGTTAGGCACTCACTTCAATGTGATGTCTTATACGAATGAAACAGAAAAAGAGATAACCTTATTGGAAGGAAAAGTAGCTGTTGAAAAAAATAATAGTGTTGAAAATCTTGAACCGGGAACACAGGCGATTGTTAAAACAGACGCAATAACCAAAAGAACCGGAATTGATACAGAAGAAATAACAGCATGGAAAAACGGGCTCTTTGTTTTTCATGATGCAACGATTGAATCCATCATGAAACAGGTAGAAAGATGGTATGATGCAAAAGTGGTGTACAAAGGAGATGTGAAACAATTATTCAATGCAAGCATATTGCGGAGCGAACCGTTGTCAAAGCTTTTGCGTTTGCTGGAACTTAACGGATATGTACATTTTAAAATTGAAAACAAAACGATTTATGTATTACCCTGACGATTAAATAAAACCAACGGTTAATACAAACAAAAAGCCGGAAGTGTTACTAGCACTGCCGGCGGAGTTTGGGTTAACCCTTACTATCAACTGAGGCTATCAACTGAATTCAGAAACCCAAACATTACAAAGCTATGCAAATTATTACTGCGGGAGAAAGACTAAAGTGCATACTAACTATGAAACTTTTAATCCTGTTTACCGTAATCACCTGCCTTCAGGCTTCTGCAAGAAGCTATGGTCAAACAGTATCTTTATCTCTCCAAAACGCTCCGTTAGAAAAAGCCTTTAAAGAAATAAAAAGGCAAACCGGTTACTCCTTTGTATATACAAGGGCACAACTTAAAAACACCAGCCCCATTACCTACCAGGTAACCAACGGCTCTTTAAAAGATGTTCTTGAACAGTGTTTCCGCAATCAACCGCTTTCTTTCGTTATAGAAGATAAATACATCGTTGTGCAAACGAAAACGATTCCAACTCAAAGCAGTGTTACCGTTACAAATCCCATAGATATTACAGGAAGAGTTGTTAGTGAAAGTGGAGAACCGCTGGAGGGAGTAACAATTACAGCGAAGAAATCAGGGAAGATGACTGTTTCAAATTCAAAGGGTGAGTTTAATCTAAAAGGCATTGATGAAAACGAGACCTTACTTGTCACCAGTATCGGTTACCAATCTGAAGAAATAGAATTAAACAAACTAACAAATATTGCAATAAAACTAAAAGTTGCCATTGGGCAGCTTGATGAAACCATTGTGATGGCTTATGGAAAAACAAGCAGACGCCTTAATACGGGGAATATTAGTAAAGTATCATCGGATGAACTGACCAAACAACCAGTAGGAAATCCACTTCTCGCTTTATCCGGTCGTGTGCCAGGTCTTGCTATTACACAAAGCAGCGGTATTAATGGTGCCGCAGTAAAAGTTCAACTACGGGGACAAAATTCAATATTACAAGGGTCAGAGCCACTCTACATCATAGACGGGATTCCGTATGCTGCAGGCAACAATCGTTTAAACCAAATAACCAATGCTACAGATGAAATAGGTATGAGTCCTTTCAATCTAATAAGCATTGATAATATAGAAAGTATAGAAGTTTTGAAAGACGCCGACGCCACAGCGATCTATGGTAGCAGAGGTGCAAACGGAGTTATTATCATTACTACGAAAAAAGGTGTTCCAGGTAAAACAAGATTCAGTGCAAATGTAAATTCTGGTTTAAGTAAAGTCACTCGTACTATGGATATGTTAAATACTCAACAGTACATCCAGATGCGGCGGGAAGGTTTTTTAAATGATGGTTTAATACCAAGTGCAGATCCTTCTGACCCCGGGTATGCACCTGATATCATGGTTTGGGATTCTACCCGGTACACTGATCTTAAAAAATTACTCATTGGCGGAACGGCACAAATAACCAACGCACAGATTTCATTAACAGGCGGCTCAACCAATACTCAGTTTCTCATTGGAGCGGCTTATCAAAGACAAACTACCGTCTTTCCAACAGAACATGGAGATATTAAGACCTCGGTAAACTTCAGCCTAAATCATACTGGCAATAATAAAAAGTTAACAGTACGATTGAATGGCAACTATCTTTCAAATGAGAATAAACTAAATATCATTGATCTTACCAGTTTTATGAATCTCCCTCCTAACGTACGACTCTACGATAATTCGGGAAAAATTAGCTGGCAGGAAAAAGATGTTTTGCTCAACAACGTGGTGTTTAGACCCAATCCGCTTGCTGCTCTAAACACGACTTATAATGGGAGGTTTAGAAATCTCATATCCAATATTGAAATAGGATATGAGGTTATAAAAGGTATGAAAGCAAGAATTAATCTTGGGTACAATATGCTGCAGGCTAACGAAACCAGTTCAGAGCCAAGCACCTCAATTGATCCGAATTCAGGCAGTCTCCCATCAGCCAACTTTGCCAACCGAACACAACTTAGTTGGATTGCAGAACCTCAGTTTGAGTATAATAAATCTACAAAACTGGGAAATATAACTGCTCTTTTAGGCGCAACTTGGCAAGAGAATAGAACTGATGCTATTTCGGTACAAGCATTCAATTATGCTAATGACATATTGCTTGGTTCTATCAATGGTGCAGGAACAGTACGCACAACAAATAGTGTAGCTCTATATCGCTATACTGCTGCTTTTGGACGACTCACTTATAATTTCAAAGACCGTTACATTTTAAATGTCTCAGGAAGAAGAGATGGATCAAGCAGGTTCGGGCCTAACAATCGCTTTTCCAATTTTGGTGCTGCCGGTGGTGCCTGGATATTTTCAAATGAAAAAATATTTGCCAAACGAATTAAGTTCATAAGTTTTGGAAAGGTTCGGGCAAGCTATGGCATTACAGGGAACGATCAAATTGGAGACTATAAATATCTTGATACTTGGACAGCAGTTCCGAACACTTACCAGGGTATTCCCGTAACCAATCCATCAGCTTTATTTAATCCTGATTTTAATTGGGAAAGGAATAAAAAAATTGAAGCTGCCATTGAATTGGGATTTCTATCAAACAGGATACTTCTCTCCGTAGTTTATTACAGAAACAGAAGCAATAATCAGTTGATTAATTATACGCTTCCTATCCAAACAGGTTTCGTGAGTGTTTTAAAGAACCTAGACGCATTACTCCAAAATCAAGGAATGGAGTTTCAGCTTAGCACGAAGAATATAAGTTCCAAAACTCTTACATGGACAACATCACTGAATTTTACAGCAAACCGCAATAGGCTCCTTGCTTTTCCGGGCCTCTCCACATCCAGCTACTCTAACACTTACATAATAGGAAAATCTATCACTACAAGAAGGTTATACCGGTATCTGGGTGTAAAAACTGCTACTGGCTTATACCAGTTTGAGGATGTTGATGGAAGTGGTTTTTTGGATAAAAACGACAGGATTAATTATGTAAATACTGATCCAAAATTCTTTGGTGGCTTGTTAAATTCGTTGCAGTATAAGAGGCTATTGATAACAGTGTTCTTCGAATTCAGAAAGCAAAAAGGATACAATTTCCTAAGTAATAATAGTTCAATATATACACCCGGCTATGGCCTCGTAAATCAACCTGTAGCTGTTTTAAGCCGCTGGCAAAAGCCCGGTGACGTTACTAACATTCAAAGATATACTGCCAGCTCATCATCTGATGCTTTTAAACAAATGAATATTTACTTGCCAATTTCCGATGCAAATATTTCCGATGCTTCCTTTATCCGCTGTAAAAATATTTCAGTGTCTTATGATATTCCATCTAAGTTCTCAAACAGTATCAAAGCTGAAAAATGTATGATCTTCTTAAACGTTCAAAATCTCTTTGTTATAACAAAATATGAAGGGGCCGACCCCGAAACACAAAACATGTTTGTACTGCCGCCTTTAAGAACTATAGTGGCCGGTCTTAATATAACTTTTTAATGATAATGCAATGAACAACAAAATATATTTGAAGCTTATTCTAATAGTCGCCTTCCCAATTTTATTTTTTACTCAATCCTCGTGCAAGAAATTTGTGGAAATTGATGCCTCACCCAACCTTATTCAATCAGATCAATTATTTGCAAACGACGCAACTGCTTTGTCAGCGGTAAATGGCGTTTATCTGCAAATGAGAGCCGTTTCTCCATCCTTTGCAAACGGAACTCTTAGTGTCTATGGCGGCCTATGCGCAGATGAACTAACTCCACTAACTCCGGTATTGGAATATGACGCTTTCTCTAAAAACTCCGTTCTTTCAACAAGTACAATAGTTAGTTCGCAAATGTGGGGTTCGGCTTACAGAGTTCTATATAGGACAAACGCTATAGTGGAAAATCTTCAGCGAAGTACTGGAGTTTCAACAGCCACAAAAAAACAACTGATTGGAGAAATGAAGGTGGTAAGAGCACTATCTTATTTTATTCTGGTCAACCTGTTTGGTGATGTTCCATTAATTGTTTCCTCCGACTATCGTGAAAATGAACACAAACCGAGGGCTGCAGTAAATGAGGTATATCAGCAGATAATAAACGATTTAACTGATGCAGTAAACCTGCTTTCAGAAGATTATCCAAGTAATGGAAGGCTACGTCCCAATAAATTAACAGCCGCTGCTTTGTTGGCGAAAGCATACCTTTTCAATAGCGACTGGTCAAACGCTGAGATATTATCATCGCTAGTAATTGTATCTGGCAGATACAATTTGCCAGCTAACCTGAATGATGTATTTAAAGTTACTAGTGCAGAAACAATTTGGCAAATTGCACCTGCAAATGAATCTCGAAACACAGTTGAAGGCAGTTTGTTTATCCCATCTTCAATTACCAGTATACCTACTTTTTCTCTGAGTTCTTCTCTTAAAATTGCGTTTGAAAGTGGCGATCTCCGCAAGACTAACTGGCTCGGAGTAAACACTGTTAATGGCAACCAGTACTATTATCCGTTTAAGTATAAGCGACGGACTGCAACCCCAGTTGATGAATATAATATCGTTCTTCGCCTTTCTGAGCAATATTTGATTCGGTCAGAAGCAAGAGCCAGGCAGAATAGAATTGCTGAAGCAATTGCCGATTTGAACATGGTAAGATCGAGAGCCGGACTTCCAAATACATTAGCAAGCGATCAAGCCACATTGCTGTCAGCCATAATCAGTGAAAGGCGGGTTGAGCTATTTGCTGAGTGGGGCAATCGTTGGCTTGATTTAAAACGATACGGACTTACCAATACAATACTTGCACCTTTAAAGGGAAATAATTGGCAGGAAACAGATATTCTTATGCCTGTTCCTTTCGCCGAAATTCAAATAAACACTTCACTAATACAGAATCCCGGCTATTAGATCCAACCATCATTCTTTTACCTTAAAAGTTAATTTATGAAGTTGACTTACAGATATCTCTTTGCCTGCCTGTTTACAATCCAAATCAAGACAGGCATTTCGCAAGAGCTACAGATTGGGCAAACAATGCCAAATTATACATTCTACAACGTTCTCAATTATGAAAAGGATCATATCGTGTTAAACGATTTTAAGGGGAAACTTGTAATCTTTGATTTTTGGAGTTTCTATTGTGCTCCATGTCTCGAAAACTTTCCAAAAATCGACTCCTTTCAACAACGGTTCAATAATCAGATACAAGTGATATTAGTGAATAGGGACTCTAAAGAAAAAACAAGAGAGTTTTTTGAAAAAAGAAAGAGACTAAAGATTCCCAAAAATATTCCGCTAGTAACAACAGATTCCATTTTAAATAACATTCTCCCACATCAAGGCGTACCTTTTTATGCGTGGATTGATGGGAACGGTAAACTATGTTATATAACGCATGATCAAGTTACAGTTGAAAAAATAAATCGCCACTTAAAGGGGGACTCGATGCTCTATACAAAGGCTGCAAATACAAAATATTTGAAGACAGTTTTTGAGAAAGACGTTGAAAGCCATGTAAAGTATGGTACACATATTCTAAAGGGAACTGATACATTGAATTTTCACATTGATTATCCCGGAGATAACATTCCTTACGACTGTCGTTCTATACAAGATCTATATCAGTTTGCTTTCAACGAATCTGATAATGATGCAATGCATGGCTTCAGGGAACATGGAAGAACAATTCTTGAAGTGAAAGAAATAGAAAAGTATAAATATCTATCCGGAACCGGTTATGATAAATGGCGGGGAAAGCATGGGTATTATTATCAATCAATACTGCCTGAAGCTCTTAAAAAAGATAAATACAAAATCATGCAGGAAGATTTACGACGCTATTTTAATTTGACCGTCAGTATTGAAAAAAGAAAAGTTCGGTGCTTGGTTCTAATTAGAACTTCAGGTAAAGACAAGCTAAAAACAAAAGGCGGAAAGCCAGAACAGACAACCTTTTCCGTTGAACTTAAAACAAAAGATAACGACCCAGAAAATCCTCCTGTTCGGTTTATCCGGAATAAACCATTTCAAAACCTGTTTGGTATATTCAGGGCGTTCGGTGACTGGAGATTTGATATAAAAGTTATTGACAGCACAGGCTACAGTGATAATATTGATTTTGAAATGACAGAAGACGAATTAGAGAATTTGACAATTGAAGGGCTGCGTAAGGCATTAAAACGATATGATTTAGATCTTGTTGAAAGATATATCTATATGGATGTGCTTATTCTTAAAGAAAAAAACTAATTATTAGGGACAAATCGTAATCTGTTTGTCCCTAATAATTTCAGTCGTTCAATTAATTCTGTTGTCTTATTCTTTGCGAAGCAGGTTGTCCTGATATATCCTGTCCCAAAGTAACCGTTCCATTTGTTCCGAATAAACAGTTTGGCAGCACCTGGTCTTTACAGGCATCCACAGAAATTACATCTCCCTTGAGCATGTCATTGTAGACTGCTGTTGTGCTGCTTATTTTATTATCCGCACCAACAGGATACCAATCATAGGTCGTTTGAAGATTCTGACTCGCATTCTTTGGTTCAGTTTTAAAAGACTGTAACAAGACAAAACCAACAGCTAAAAATGCTGCGATGGTTCCCAACAAATACTTTTTCATAAAATAATATTTAATTGAATTAATTAATGCCTACTTTCTTCTACAGGTGTTCGGCTATTCCTGTTTATTGCAATAAAGAGTTTGTTATTATTTGAGAGCCACAAGGCCAGGATACTTAGCAATAGAAAAAAGATATTAAACAAAAGATGTTGCGACCAATTCATTTGTTTTAAAACACCACCGCAGGAACAAGGCAGGTTTGTAGTAAATAACAGCATGTAAGAAATGTATAAAGTAAATAATGCCATCAGCAACATGGATGCTGCTAATCCATACTTGCGTGTACGTGGAAAAAACAATAAAACAGAAGTTATGATTTCGACAATTGGAAGCAGCCATGAAAGGGCTATTGCACTTGTTGCTAAAAGAGGTGACTTTGATAATACTATTTGAAACTCCTCATGTTCCTTTAACTTACTAATTCCAGTGTAAAGGAAAAGTAAGATGAATAGAGATGCTGTCAGTTCTATTAAAAATTGTTCAGTCAGGAGTTTTCTCATAGTGCAATTATTATGCACTATAAAGATCATGTAATAATCAATTAACTTTTTGACAAAGAGGTTTGTCTAAGAACCGATAAGTTTTGCGAAAAGTATTTATTATCTTCTTAAAGAGCCTGGGGTCATTCCAAATCGCCTGCGAAAGGCAGTAATGAAGTTTGTTGTGCGAGGATAACCTACCATAGCACAGATATCTTTTATTGGTCGGTTTGTAGTTAAGATAAGATGCCTGGCATGTTGCATTTTCCGATCAATTAACCAGTCAAAAATGCTTGCATTAAAGTATTGCTTAAAGCCGGTCTTTAATTTATATTCATTCAAAGCTACCTTTCTTGATAGAGAACGGATAGAAGGAGGTTTTTTAGATATGTATGATTCAAGAATATCTCTTGCTTCATGAATACGGGCTATTTCAAATGGCGTAAAGGATTGTTGTGAAGGATTTGTTTTAAATGCTGTTTCGAGTAATTGATACAAAAGCTCCCTCACCTTCAGATCAAAATAGAATTGCCTGGTTGCTTCATCATAAGGGCAATTAAGAATTTGGTTGATAATTTCTTTCATACAGGGCAGGCTCCAGCAAGGTTTTCCAGGTAGTATTATTCCTGATGATGAAAGCAACACATTCTTCAGTTCGGGAAAATAAGGCAGCAGTTCTTCTAACAGTTTTGGCGAATAAAAAACATCGAGTGCCCTGAATTCGTTTGTCTTTTCAAATACTGCACTGCAGTCTGAAGATTCTGTAAAGAAACAGGCATATTGATCTTGCCTTATGTGCAGGTTCCCGATAGTATTGATCCGTTTGCGGGTTCCATTCTTAAGCATAAAATAACTGTACAGCCCGTTGGAATGTATCCAGCCCTTTGCATTAATTTTTTTCAAAAATTTTCCAATGAGAAAACGAATCGTATAATACTCCCCGTGCAATTCCTGGATAACCAGCTCCGCAAGATTTGATTTGGCTTGAAATGAAGTAGCTCCACAAAGAATTGGTCCGGAGTAATCGGAAGGTAATCCGGATTCGAATTTCAGGGGATTCCCATTGGATAAAGTTAATTCCATACTCAAGTATTTTCATTTAGCAAAAGACAACTAATCAAAACCCTATAACAGTCAGGTATGTTATGTTCACGGATTTACAATATGGAACAACCGATTCAAAATTAATATTTCTGATTGAAAGCTTATATAGTAATGGAATTTGTTTATTTATTTTAATAGCTCAGCTCAGGAAGACTACTCTTTGGATTTCTTTAGCTTCTTGGTATTAAAGGAGTTGAAATTCAACTAATTAACTGGAACGAGAGACTTAGTATCTTCACCACCTTAATAAATAGTATCAATGATCCTGTATATCAAAAACATGGTCTGCAATCGTTGTATCCTGGTTGTAAGACAAGAACTGGAAAAACTACATCTTCAGATCAATAATATCAGTTTGGGAGAAGCCGAACTTGCAAAAGTTCCAACAACAAAGCAAATCCAACTGCTTAACGAAGCCCTGGAAAAGTTGGGTTTTGAGTTATTAGATAACCAGAAACAGAAGCAAATTGAACAAATAAAAAACTTACTGATCAAGAAAGTGCAGTCAGGCGAGGTAGAAGAACATTTTAGCATTAGCGGTTTTTTAAGCAAATCATTGAATAAGGATTACAGTTATATCTCCCGTTTGTTTTCTGAAGTTGAAGGCATCACGATTGAGCAGTTTTTTATTTTGCAAAAGATAGAAAAGGTAAAAGAATGGATTGTATATGGAGAATTGAACCTTAGTGAAATTTCTTACAGGTTAGGTTATAGCAGCGTTTCCCATTTATCTGCACAGTTTAAGAAAGTGACTGGCCTTACGCCACGTCATTTTAAAAAAATTGGTAATACCCATCGCCAATCACTGGATAATGTTCATTACAAATAGGTATAAATATTTCCCATAATTCTATAACATTGTCACGGCCCTGTTGAGGGAACTTTGTGTCATTGATATTATTACTATGACACATACTTATAACATTAGCGGAATGACCTGCGGCGGTTGCCAGGCTAAAGTGCAGGGGTTTTTATCAAAAGTACCAGGCGTTAAAAATGTTCGTATTGATTTAGCAAAAGGAGAAGCTATTATTGATATGGATAAGCATATAGCAACTGAGGATTTGAAAGCTTCATTAAACGATTACCCTAAATACCAATTATCAGAAACGCATCCTCCAATTCATACTGTTGTTTCAGCGATAGAAAAAGAAGAAGGAAGATCATGGATAGCGACTTATAAACCAATCTTGTTGATATTCGGTTATATTACGGGTGTCACTTTTCTTACAGAATATATACATGGAGATTTCATCTGGATGCGATGGATGGGTCATTTTATGGCCGGGTTTTTCTTAGTTTTTTCATTTTTTAAGTTGCTTAACCTGAAAGGTTTTGTTGAGAGCTACAGCATGTATGATATTGTTGCAAAAAAATGGAATGGCTGGGGCTACGTGTATGCTTTCACTGAGCTGGCTTTGGGTATAGCCTTTCTTGTCGGCTTCAATCCCATCCTTACCAATTCTGTTACCTTTGTGGTGATGACAGTAAGCATTATCGGAGTTTTACAAAGTGTTTTAAATAAGCGTAAAATAAAATGTGCCTGCCTTGGTGATGTGTTTAATTTGCCCATGAGTACCATCACTATTATTGAAGATGCACTTATGATTGGAATGAGTGCAATTATGTTAGTAACAATGCTGTAATGACCATAGTAAAATCAATAGGACATTTTTTCTGGAAAATATTCAAAGCGATCTTTGTAAGAAAGAAGGATTGCTGTAAATAATTATCATAGTTGACCTACTTACAGAACTCATGTGCCGAACTGATACTTGTCATATACCTAATACAGTTAAATTCATTCCTTTGTGTTGGGTTAACAGAAATAGGAAAAAATCTAAATAGATTATTATAACTTTGATATAGATGAAAAGGTTTGCAGCAGTCATATTAGCAGTCTTGTACATCAGTACTTCCGCTGGTGCTACCGTGCATATGCACTACTGTATGGGCAAGCTTGCAGAATGGGGTTTGGGTCATAAAGAATCCGAAACCTGTGGCAGTTGTGGAATGAAAACCAGTGAGGCCAAAGAAAAGGGTTGCTGCAAGGATGAACTTAAGTTTGTAAAGAATAGCAGTGATCAGAAAATTGTCGAATCTTCATTTCAGTTGATGGGAATAATGGGAGCATCCTTTATTCCTGAATATGCTGAATTACCTTCTATACAAATTTCTTCCGTAACTGAAGAAAACCCCGTCAGCAATGCACCTCCACGAAGTAATGCTGTTGCTGTTTATATTCTCCACAGAACTTTCCTGATTTAAAGATTACATTTTTTTAGAAGCCGGACAATCCTTTTGTCGGGCTATTGGCATTTCTATGTGTCAAATAAATATTCCTAACATTTAAAATTTAAAAAATGAAAACGCTAAAAATGCTTTTTACTGTAGCCATTTTGGTAGTTACAGTGTCATTTGCCAATGCACAAAGCGACAAAACAGAAAGAACCATTGGCATCAAAACAGAAAAAATTAAAGTATCCGGTACATGCGGCATGGATAAAAGAAGAATTGAAACTGCGGCATATTCAGTGGATGGAGTGAAGTCGGCTGTATGGAATGAGTACACACAAATACTTGTTTTGAAGTACAGCGTATTTAAAAAAGATGCTGGAGATAAAGCCCAAAGAAGCATAGCATCTGTAGGTAATGATACCGAAAAGTACAAAGCTGAAGACGCTGTTTACAACAAACTGCCAGATTGTTGTCATTACCGAACTATGAAATTGTAACACTTCAAGATTGAGATGACTGACTTAAAAAGTAAATCGAAAAAACAAATTATCAAACAACATGAAAGCTTTTAAAATGCTGATGATGGCAGCGTTAACCATCATGACCGTTTCTGTCCATGCCCAGGAAAAAGCAGGCAAAAAAGACACACTAAAACATGCTACACTTTATAGCTGCCCAATGCATGATACAGTCGCTATGAAGAAACCAGGTAACTGTCCTGTTTGCGGCATGAAGCTGGAACGTTCAAAAAAAGAACAAATGAAGGTAGCGGTAATGAAGAATTACTCATGCCCTATGCATGCTGAAGTTACCAGTAATAAACCCGGAAAGTGTTCTAAATGCGGCATGGATCTTAACCTGTCACCGAAAGAAAAAATGAAAAAAGAGGTAATGAAAATGTACTCATGTCCCATGCATTCAGATATTACGAGCAATAAACCAGGCAAGTGTTCCAAATGCGGCATGGACTTAAAAGAGAAAACTAACTAAGTACTGGTTGTAACTACTTTGAATACCTAAAATCAAGTTATGGTTCAAAAATTTATTGAGCTGGCTTTACGCAACAGGCTTATTGTTCTGCTCCTGGCAGGCGGCCTGTTTGCGTATGGCATTTACTCAGTCAGGCAAAACCCTATTGATGCCATTCCTGATTTGAGTGAGAACCAGGTAATCGTTTTTACAGAGTGGATGGGTCGCAGTCCGCAGGTGATGGAAGACCAGGTAACATATCCGTTGGTGAGCAATTTACAGGGTATCCCAAAAATCAAAAACATCCGGGGCTCTTCGATGTTCGGTATGAGTTTCGTGTATGTGATTTTTGAAGACAACGTTGATATCTATTGGGCGAGAACAAGAGTATTGGAACGTTTAAATTTTGCACAACGTCTATTGCCGCAAGGAGTAACACCATCACTTGGACCTGATGGAACAGGTGTTGGTCACATCTATTGGTATCATCTGGATGCGCCGAAAATGGATTTGGGCGAACAACGTGCATTGCAGGATTGGTACATCAAGTTTGCATTGCAAACAGTGCCGGGTGTTGCTGAGGTTGCATCCTTCGGTGGTTTTGAAAAACAATACCAGTTGGTCGTTGACCCGGTGAAGTTGCAGTATTATAATATTTCGCTGATGGATGTAATGAATAGAGTGAAAGCGAATAACAATGACGTTGGCGGCAGGAAATTTGAAATGGCAGACATGGCTTATATCATCCGGGGGTTGGGCTATATAAAAAACAAAGAGGATGTTGAGAATATTGCATTGAGTAACTACAATGGCATTCCTGTAAGGGTAAAAGATATTGGCTCTGTTCAAATGGGTGGTGATTTACGTCTTGGCATTTTTGATATGGACGGCAAAGGCGAAGTTGTAGGTGGTATTGTAGTGATGCGTTATAATGAAAATGCCAATAAAGTAATTGAAGCAGTAAAAGCAAAAATGAAAGAAGTTGAGAAAGGCCTGCCTGAAGGCGTAACCTTTAAAACTTCTTATGATCGCAGCACCTTAATTCAGGAAGCCATTGATTCTGTAAAAGGAACGTTGATTGAGGAAATGATTGCAGTGTCATTAATAGTGCTCATCTTTCTTTTCCATTGGCGCAGTGCAGTTATCATTCTTATCCAATTGCCCATTTCAGTTGCCGCCGGTTTCATTTTTCTTGAACTATTTGGCATCTCTTCCAACATCATGTCGTTAACTGGTATTGCACTGGCAATTGGTGTTGTGGTAGATGATGGCATTGTGATGGTAGAAAATGCGTACCGGCATATCAGCGAGTCACAAACAGCTAAAATTAATTCATCAGACAAAGTATAAACATGGCAAAGTGGTTCAAACGAAATAAAGACCCGTTGACATCAGAAGAAAGAAATGACATTATTGAAAAGTCATCTAAACAAGTAGGCCCTGGTGTTTTTTATTCTACCATTATTGTGGTTACTTCTTTCCTTCCTGTTTTCCTGCTTACAGGTATGGAGGGCAAACTATTCCATCCGCTGGCCTGGACTAAAACTTTCATCCTTTTAATAGATGCTTTTTTAGCAATTACGTTAACGCCGGTATTGATTTCCTTTTTTCTGAAGGGCCGACTAAAACCAGAAAGCGCCAATCCAATTACAAGAACATTGGAAAGAATTTATACCCCGATATTGAAATGGTGTTTGAAATGGCGTAAAACAACTATTGGTATCAATATAGTCGCATTAACTGTGGGCATTGTTATGATGACCCGCCTGGGTTCAGAATTTATGCCACCATTAGATGAAGGTTCTTTGTTGTTCATGCCGGTTACCTTGCCGGATGTCTCCAACTCAGAAGCAAAACGATTGTTGCAGGTACAGGATAAACTCATTCGCACTGTTCCTGAAGTAGTACATGTGTTGGGTAAAGCTGGTCGTGCTAATACTGCAACCGATAATTCTCCCATCAGCATGATTGAAACCATCATTCTCTTAAAACCAAAAAGCGAATGGCGGAATGGCATGACCAAAGATGGCATCATCAATGAACTGAATGCAAAAATGCAGATACCCGGTGTTACCAACGGATGGACACAACCCATCATCAACCGCATCAACATGCTTTCAACTGGCATCCGCACCGATGTGGGATTAAAAGTATACGGACAAAATCTCGACAGTATTTATGCATTTGCTCAAACCATCAAAAAGCAACTGGAAGGAATTGATGGTGTGAAAGATCTGTATGTTGAACCGATCACCGGGGGTAAATACATCGATATTGAAGTGAAGCGTGAAGAGATTGGTCGGTATGGCTTGAGTGTTGATGATGTAAATCTTGTCATTGAAAGTGCATTGGGTGGCATGAAGCTCACAACAACGATTGAAGGCCGCCAACGCTTTTCTGTAAATGCTCGTTATGGGCAGGATTTCCGCAACAATCTCTCAGCATTGAAACGTTTGCAGGTACAAACAATGGACTTCGGCCCCATTCCTTTAGAAGCAGTGGCAGATATAAAATTGAGTGATGGTCCACCGATGATCAACTCAGAAAACGCAATGCTAAGAGGAACCGTATTGTTCAACGTACGTGAAAGGGATTTGGGCAGCACCGTTAAAGAAGCGCAGACAAAGCTGAACCAAATGATCACTAAACTGCCCAAAGGTTATTTTCTTGAATGGAGTGGGCAATGGGAAAACCAGATTCGGGCCAACCAAACCTTAAAGACGATTCTGCCCATTGTGCTTATCATCATCTTCATGGTGTTATATTTCACGTATCATTCCTTTAAAGAAGCAGCAGTAACTATGCTCACTGTTCCGTTTGCATTAATCGGTGGTGTGTTTATGGTATATTTCTATGGCATCAATTTATCTGTTGCTGTTGCAGTTGGCTTCATCGCTTTATTTGGTATGGCCATTGAAACAGCGATGCTGATGACGATCTATCTCAATGAAGCCATGCAGAACATGGTGGCCAAACATGGTAACAGTAAAGCAACACTTACACCGGCCATTATTCGTGAATTTGTAATTGAAGGTTCTGCAAAAAGATTACGTCCCAAGTTGATGACGGTATCTGTTGGGTTGTTTGGTTTGATTCCCATTCTTTGGGCAACAGGTGTGGGCAGTGATATTATGCGTCCAATCACCATTCCATTAATTGGCGGAACCATTTCATCAACCATTTATGTATTACTGATCACTCCGGTAATTTTTGAAATGATAAAAGAAAGAGAATTAAAACGTAACGGTAAAATTGATTTGATTGATGTTAAAGAATAATAACCAATGAAGATATTACTTACATCAACCATTACCTGCCCTTATTGCAAATATCAGCAAGAGGAAGAAATGCCCGTTGATGCTTGCCAATATTTTTATGAGTGTAAAAATTGTAAAACGATTTTAATGCCAAAACAGGGTGATTGTTGCGTGTTTTGTTCTTTTGGTTCCGTAGCATGTCCGCCCGTTCAAAAAGATAAAGATTGTTGTTCTTAAATTAATTACTAATGAAGAAGATCCTGTTCATGCTTTTGTTTATTCTATCTGTTTCAACCATTTCGGCTCAACAGGTAATGAGCCTGCGTGAGATAACAGACAGCATCAGTACTCAACATCCTGTTGTAAAAATGTACAACTATGAGATCCGCTCGATGGATGAAGCAGCAAAAGGTGCAAAAAGCTGGATGCCGCCTGAATTCAGCAGCGGTTTGTGGATGACGCCCTACAATCCCAATCGTTGGAAAAAAATGGATGATGGCATGGGTAGCTTCAAAGAAGGTATGGGTCAGTATATGATCGGTGGGCAACAAATGTTTCCCAATAAACAAAAACAAAATGCCGATGCAAAGTATATGCAAGCCATGTCATCTGTGGAGAAAGAAAAAAAGAATGCTTCGCTTAACGAATTGATAAATGATGCAAAACAGTTTTATTATGAATGGATCATTTTGAAAAAGAAACTGGCAATTCTTGATCAGAACGAGAAGCTGCTTGATTTCATGATCAAAAATGCGGAGATACGTTATAAGAATGGGTTAGAAAAAATCAGTGCATATTACAAAGCCAAAGCTGCATTGGGTAATGTACAGAACATGCGTTTGATGTTTGAAAACGACATCAAAGAAAAACGCATCCGTATCAACTCATTAATGGGTCGAAATGCTATGATCAATTTCGATATTGATACTACTTATCAACTGAATGATTACTCATCACTTGTATTTGACAGCACACTTCTGTACAAGAACCGAAGCGATCTGAAAGCAATTGATAAAGACATTACACTTACATGGTTAAAGCAGGAAACAGAAAAGAAAAATCTCAAACCTCAATTCGGTATCCGCTATGAACACATGTTTGGCTTTGGAGGGTTACCCATGCAATTTTCACTAATGGGTATGATGAAACTGCCGCTTACCAAATGGTCGTCCAAAATGAATAAAGCAAATATGGAGAGTTTGAAATGGAAAGCCAGTGCCCTTCAATCGCAAAAGGAAATGATGCTAAATGAATACAGCGGCATGGCTTATGGCATGCGCAATGAACTGGAGTTGAAAAGAAAACAACTGAAGCTCTACGATGATAACATTATCCCTGCATTGAAGAATAATTACAAAACCATGCAGCTGGGCTATGAACAAAATACAGAAGAACTGTTTATGCTTTATGACGCATGGGAAACTTTGTATATGACGCAACTTGAATATACAGAGTTGCTCAACCAGGCCTTGAAACTGCAGGTAACAATTGAACGGTTAATTGAAAAGAAATGAAACAACTGATTTATATAACAGCGATTCTCTTTGTATTCATTGCAGGTGCCTGCAAGAATAACAAAAACCCGCATGACAACCATCAGCAAGAGGTTACAAAAGACATGTATACTTGTCCCATGCCACAGGATTCCGTATTCAGTGATAAGCCTGGCATTTGCCCCAAGTGTGGAATGGAATTGGTAAAGATGAAGCAACCTGCTATGCAGCAAAATCATGAGCATGAGAATGAAGCAGTAGAATATACCTGTCCCATGCATCCGGAAATTATTCGGGATAAGCCCGGGCAATGCCCTATTTGCGGAATGGATTTGGTCAAGAAAGAAACTGGTGGCACAGCATCAACTGAAATTGGTCTGGATGCCTTACTTAAACCAACCAACGAATTTGTGGTTTCTTCCATTCCAGTTACTGCAATTGAAAAAAGAGAAGAACAGATTGAAATAGAAGCTTTGGGAACCATTGCTTACGACACAAAAGAAGTTGGGACTATTTCAGCGAGAGTAAACGGACGGATTGAAAAACTGTATGTACGTTACCGCTACCAGAAGATCAGTAAAGGACAGCGCATCATGGATATCTATAGCCCGGAAATATTAACGGCTCAACAGAATTTATTGTTCCTGTTGAAAAATGATGCAGGTAACGAAACGATGATTGAAGCAGCAAAAGAAAAATTATTACTGCTAGGCATGAGCAGCCGGCAATTGCAAGAGGTTGTACAAAGCAAACAAACTGCTTTTACAATTGCGGTGTACAGTAATTACAGCGGGCATATTCATGAATCAGCCGGTGCTTCAATGAATCCATCACCCGAACGAATGAAAGATGTATCGTTATTAACAGAAGAGCTTTCACTAAAAGAAGGCATGTATGTAAACAAAGGGCAATCGGTTTTTATCGTCTACAACCCAAATAAAGCATGGGCATTACTAAACATTTTTGGAGATAACCAGGGGTTGGTTAAAAAAGGAAACAGCGTAAGAATAGTTCCCGAAACATCGCCCAACAAAGACTTCAGGGCAAGTATTGATTTTATTGAACCTTTCTACCGGAAAGAGAGTAAAACTTTAACAGCAAGAGTTTACTTTAATAACAACAGTTTAAAAATTCCTATCGGCAGCCAGGTAAGAGCCATCATCTATGGTAATTCAAAAGACGCTTACTGGTTGCCAAAAGAAGCGGTGTTATCACTTGGGCTTGACAAAGTGGTGTTTCAAAAAGTGAACGGAGGGTTTAAAGCACACAAAGTGAACACCGGCATTTTGCATGACGAACATATTCAAATCATCAGCGGATTAACAGCAAATGATTCGGTTGCTGTTAATGCTCAATATTTAATGGACAGCGAAAGCTTTATTAAAGTAAACCAATAATTATGCGACATCTTTTTATGCTTCTGTTTTCAACTTCTGTTCTTTTTTCATGCAAGAGCAAACCACATGAGCATACAGAAAGCGATGTGTACTATACCTGCTCAATGGACCCGCAGGTGATTGAACACAAACCCGGCAAATGCCCCATCTGTAAAATGGATCTTACGCCAGTTAAGAAAAGCAATGGGGAAAAGAAAGATGAAATACAATTGAGTGATCAGCAGATACAATTGGGCAATATTCAAACCGACACCATTCGCAGTGGTACAATCGGTGATCAGTTGGTATTAACTGCCAGCCTCAACTTCGACCAGATGAAAACATCATCTGTGAGTTCAAGAGTAATGGGCAGGATTGAAAAACTATATTTCAAAAACCTGGGCGATTATGTAAGCAAGGGAGCAGCGTTATATGCGATCTACAGCGAAGACCTCAACAACGCCAAACAGGAATACCTTCTTGCTTTGGATCGGAAGGGAACATTTGCTGCCGAAACAGCTATCGACTTCGATCAGTTATTGCAGAGCGCCAAAAACAAATTATTGTTGTGGGGATTGAGTGAAGCCCAGATCAATGAACTGGCGAAAACAAAAAAACCTTCAGCACTTACAACGTTTTACAGTACGGCATCTGGCTACATCACTGCACTCGATATTCGTGAAGGTGATTATGTAATGGAAGGAGGAACTATTGTAAAGCTGGCCGATCTCTCTACTCTCTGGGCAGAAGCACAGGTGTACACTTCGCAACTTGCAGAAATCGATCTGAACGGAACAGCCACTGTACAATTACCCGATATGGAAGGCAAAGAAATTAAAGGACGTATTGAGTTTGTAAACCCTGAGATCAACCCAGATACAAGAATCAATCTCATTCGTGTGTCTATTCCAAACACCGGCAATCAATTGAAACCCGGCATGCCAGCTTATGTATTACTGAAAAGTTCACAACGCAAAACACTTGCATTACCTATCAATGCTGTTATCCGTGACGGAAAGGGTGCAACAGTGTGGGTACAGACAACCAGCAAAACCTACAAAAGTGTGATGGTTGAAACTGGTTTGGAAAGTGATGACAGAATAGAGATAAAATCCGGATTAAATGTTGGCGATGTGGTAGTAATAACTGGTGCTTACCTGTTGCAAAGCGAATATATTTTTAAAAAGGGAGCCAATCCAATGGAAGGTATGAAGATGTAAAACCAGGCATAAATATTATTGGATTAGTGTTTTTGAAACATTTACGGGATTATTTTTATTTTTTTCTGACTTCTATAAAAAAATTGATAGAAGAAATTGAATTTTTAAAGCAATTATATCATGCTAAAAAATACTACTACTGCATCTGTAACCGGCTATCATTGAATGAGAATGTTTAGGGAAGCGAAGACCCTGCTACAAACAAAATATACCACTTTCGTGGTATTGATATCTTCATACATCGGTGGTATATTTAAGTTTCGAATAGTGTAATATCGTTTGAAGTCCCTTCTTCGCTATAAGTAATACGAGACGTTTATTCTTTTTCAGCATTAAGATAAAGTAAACCTTAAACCTTTCATATCATGGCACACGGTAAATTATTCCCCCGCAAAACAAAAAGTGTAAAGGAATGGACAATCAGCCCAGTTCAAATGAAGCAGCTCTTAAAAGAAGCTCCAAAACAAATTGGCAAACAAAAAATTAAATCACCTGGATTAAAAATCAACATTGAAGATTTACAGTTTATTCCAGAAAAGTTTTCGCATAAAGATTTACTTAATCCACATTGGTTTTGGCATAAATATTTTTGCAGGCCAAAATACCGTCGTCGGAAAAATCAAAAAAATCTTACCCCATTAGAATGGAGTCGTTTTATTTATGCTATTGAAGCATTAGCCGATACGGATACACCTGCACCAACTTACCAGGAATTCGTACAAATACATGTGCAGGCAATGACCACACCTGCCGGGCACATGTGGGGTGCACATGGAGGCGTAAATTTTTTAACATGGCACAGGGAATACCTGGCAAAATTGGAAGCAAGATTAATAGCTATCAATCCCTTGGTAACAATTCCTTACTGGAACTGGATAGAAGACAGGTATATACCACCTCAGTTAAATAACAGTGCTGACTTTACCCGTTGGGGAATTACACGAGGCGGTTCATTCAACGATACTTTATTGCCAACGGCAGCCCAGCATGCTGCCCTAATGACGAATACCGCTTTTGCTTCTTTTTCTTCTCAGTTAGAAGCATCACCTTTCCATAACAGGCTGCATGGCTTAGTAGGCGGAACCATGGGAACGGCTTCATCACCTGCCGATCCAATCTTCTGGTTACATCATGGTTTTATAGATAAGTTATTTGCAGACTGGCAGGTGTTAAACCCCGCTGCTACACATCCTAATCCTTCAGAAATATTAAAGCCATCACCTATTATGACAAGAACAAATGCACAAGTATGGAGCACATTGGCATTAGGATATGTATATGCTTAATCTGTAAAAAAATAAAGCCAGGTGCAGACTTATTTTAGAACAGGCAATTCTTATTATGAAAACATTTATTCAGGTAGCCAGGGATATAGCAAGAACAGTTTGTGAATGGGCAAGAAGTTCAAGATTTGCAACATTCGGCTGAGTGGATATTATAACTGATACAAAAGATTTACTTAAATTACCGCTGTTTAAAGGAGCGGTAATTTTTTTTAAAATGCTAACTTATTAAGTAGTCAAATGTCTGAAAATCCTTCCCAACTCATACGGCAATACAAAGAGGATAAACAATCGGTTTACAATACCTGGTTTATCAATAATGAAGAAAGGCTTAAAGCTTTTCGTTCAATCCGGCGAGGAGTAATGCAGGTGATTGAGGATATTAAGAGTAAAAAATTTCCGAACGATTTCAAAGGTTCCTCACTTGAGTTTGTACTTACCTGCATCACTGAGCAAAAGCAGGTATTTGAAGGAGCATCTCATCCGTTTTACTGGAAGCCTAAACTTAGGATACCCGATATATATGAGAACGAAAATAATAAGCAGGCTTTCGGACAGTTTTTAGAAAACTGTTTGAATGCAAAATCAGAAGAACAGATCATTAAAGAAATTATCAGGCTTGATAGTTTAAAGATAAAAGGGCTTGGACCTGCAGTAGCAAGCATTCTTTATTTTCTGCATCCCACTATTATTCCTCCATTTAACACAGCTATCATTAACGGCTTTAATTTTTTATACAAAGACAAAAAGAAATTAGGTAGCTGGAATGAATACCTGAAGCTGAGAGAAGTAATGATTGATGCCAATAACCAGCACCGTTCCGAATTATCATCCGATCTGGGAGCTATTGCAGGCTTATTGTTTGAAATTGGAACACAGAAGCTGATTTTGGGAAGCGATGTATATTTATCAGAACCCGAACGCAAAAAGTTAGAAAAACTAATAGAGAAGCGTCAGGAAAGTGTGCAGCAGGAAAAAGACGAAGAAAATCTGCATACGGAAATGCAATATCATTTATTAAAAATTGGGAATGCTTTGGGCTATGACGTTATTGCTGCATCTAACGACCGTTCCAAATCACATTGTGGTAGCAGTTTTTCATTTATAAGTTTACAGCAATTCCCTGAAATTAATTTGGAAAGAGACACATTAAATACGGTAAAGCTGATTGATGTATTGTGGTTTCAGAAAGGAACTAATAATGTCATTGCTGCCTTTGAGGTGGAAAAAAGTACCAGTATTTATTCTGGTATTCTGCGGCTGACCGATTTAAGCTATACCATAGCCGACGGTGATGAAGTATTCTACCTGATAGTACCTGATAAACGAGAGAAGGACGTTTGCCTTCAACTTTCCCGCCCTGCAATTAAACAAAACAATGTAATAATTAAATACATCCTGTTTTCAGAACTCCGCAATCATTGCGATGCACTTTGTAAGTTTGGAGAAAGTCATCACATCATGGAAAAAATTGCGAAGGCGGTATAAATAAAAAAGCGGCAGTAAATATTTCTGCCGCTTTTCTTTTAGAGTTTTGCCCCCACTGATATAAAGAACGTTCTTCCATCTGCCGGTAAAGCCCCCGGCCCTGGGTAACCACCTGCACGACGGGTGAAGTATCTTTCATCAAATAAATTATTTATTCCTGCTTTAAGATTTAACCCTTTTGCAAATTTGTATGTAGCTGTTAAGTCAGTTACAGTATAAGATGGAATTAATCCTGTATTTCCATTAGCAGAAGCAGCAACCGTATTATTCGCATCGCTGAACGTTTCTCCAACACTGCTTATCTGTGCTGTTAATAAAAACCCTTTATACCCGCCGGTTATACCACCCCGGAAAATATGGGCAGGCGCATTTTCTACCTTCTTTCCCTTTGTATTGGCATCTTTATGATCGCCGCTGTATTTGGCATCTGTGTATCCATAAGATCCGAAAATAATTACATCCGTATGTTTACTTTTTGTAAAAGCCCTGATGGGATTAAATTCAACGTAGCCTTCAAAACCTTTACTGGTGCTGGCTCCCACATTTGTAATTAAACGGTAAGTAGCCCCTGTTGGTGTAATAGTGCCTACACGGTTATTGTATTGTAAATAAAAACCGCTTACATCAAATTGAATAAAATTTTTCACTTTGCCCCGATAGCCTAAGTCAATATTATAACCTTTGGCATCTTTTAAATCAGGATCAACTACATCTGTTGTTGGCGGTGCCTGCAGATTTGCAAATTGAATAGGACGATATGCCTGTGAAATATTTGCATATACTTCCGTAGCTTTTGTAACATGGAATTCTGTTCCCACACCTGCCAGTAGGAAACTGCGGCTGCGTGTAATATTTTGCAAAATTATTTCTGCACCACCGGAAGTGTATCCGTTTCGTCCTGAAGAAGAACCCTCCAGCCACTCATATCGAATGCCGGGAATAATCAATAACTTATCTGTAACACGAAAAATGTTTTCTGCAAAAGCAGCTGCATTTTTAGAATTAAATTCTATATCCCTGGGATAGTTGCCTGAAACCGTTACATCATACCCTGTACCGGTAGTTCCTTTACCATCGGCTTGCCTTGTGGTAGTACCGGTGTATAAACGAATGCCACCTGAAAAAGTATTTTTCATTTCTCCAATAGTATAATCAGTTATGATGCGGCTTTCTAAACCATAGTTTCTGTATTGGTCAAGATTAACAACCCTGTTATTATAATTAAGAGTTGTTGCATTAATGCTGTCCCTTGTGGTTATTGATTGTAAAAAACCTACGCTGTTTCTGTCGCCGACGGTACCAAACAGTTTTGTATTCCACCGGGTCTTTTCATTTATTTGATAGTTGGCGATTAATGCAGGCGTTGTCCATGTTATGTCAAACCAGTTGCGGCTGCGAAAACTTTGTTGTGCATCCTGTTTTATTTGTGCATCTGTTAAACCGCCGGGCTGTTGGCTACGGATATGTGAACGCATAATTTCAGCAGTTAAGGAAAATTTAGAACTGAAATTGTAGGTTACAGTTCCATAACCGGCATTGGTATAGTATTGACTGTTCTCTCTCCAGCCATTTCCATTGCGATGATCAAAAAAAGTATAGTAATGAACTTTCCCTTTTTTACCGCCTATCGCATTATAACTATTAAACAGTCCGTTACTGCCAAC
Organism: Flavihumibacter sp. ZG627; assembly: GCF_000814325.1. Classification (GTDB taxonomy): domain Bacteria; phylum Bacteroidota; class Bacteroidia; order Chitinophagales; family Chitinophagaceae; genus Flavihumibacter. The sequence continues at coordinate 114,228 of NZ_JPHF01000007.1, forward strand.
AGTTTGCTGTGTTTCAAATTCAAAAGGTTTATTGATCTCATTGCCATTACGCAAAATATAATTTATCAATCCGCCAAACTGAGGGCCGTATTGCAGAGAACCTTGCCCCCGAACAATTTCAATGCGCTGCACCGCCTGTAGTTGTGGATTATAATAAGCTTCAGGATAGCCAAAGGGATCTGCTGCGATATCGTAGCCATTTTGCCGCACATTAAATTCCCAGCTGCGGTTAGGGCTTAATCCACGGGCAGCAATACCAATTTGGATACCGCTTGGGTCGCTTTCCCAAATATGGATACCAGGCACTTTTGCAAGTACCTGACGCATGGTATTGGTTACTACATTACCCTGTACATTATCCAACACTATCAACGCATTTTTCTTACCAGCATAAATATTAGTACCTACAATTTCCGGCATTTGCTGATAGTCGCTTTTGCTGTTTCGACCAACGACAGTTACATCAGGTAAATACTTCAAATGGCCTGTATCAGCATTTTGTACCTTTTCCTTTGTTTGCGCTTTTGCTACACTAAAAATTGACAGAGCAATAACTATTACAACACCTTTCTTTCTCATGAGCCGTTTTTTAGGCTGCAAATTGCTGTATAACAAAGTATTAGCTATTACGCAATTGGGAAATGCGTTTACGTATTCGGGAAAACAATTTTATAAGTTTTTTTCATAATTCTGTAACTTTCCAAACATAAGCCCTGTTACCTTTACACTTCAGCAAGCATTGTCATTCAAAGAATTGCCCTATTTTTACAGCGTCTAAATGAAACGTAGATTATCCATACAACTAAAAGCATTATTTCTGCTGATTGTATTTGCATCAAATACAGCGGTAGGGTTTGCCTGTGCTTTGGGTGTGGATATGGGCTTCAATTCTTCTAACCATAATGCTGTTGAAGAAGCAACTGAAATACATATACATGCAGATGGTAAAAAACATGTGCATGAAAAAGAGGCGTTAGCAACTATCACTCATGAGCATCAGGATGGTACTAAACATCAGCATGATAGTGAGCCTGCAAAACAAGTCCCAACCGGAGATAGCAAGTCGTTCACCAAAAGCCCTGGTGGATGTTGCAGCGATGATGTGCAAAAATTTCAAAATTTAGATAAGAATCTCAATCAAAATGTGAATGCTGGTGTTGATGTGTCGGCGTTTGTTGCAATTGTAAGCACATTTTTGGGAATTGATTTAGCACAGGGAAATAAGGACTTTCCTCCAAAATACAAAGCCAGGTTTTTTTATCCTCCTCCTCCTGATATACGTATAGCGATACAGAGTTTTCAGATTTGATTACAGTAAAACAGGTGAAGCTTTAACAGCTTCATCAACCTGAATTTTGCATCCAGCAAATTGAGGTTTTTTGTTTTACCGTAATCATTTTTTATGCTCAGAAATAGTATCATAGTTTTTCTTATCGGAATTATTGCATTACCGGCTGCCGCACAGCAAGTGCTCACTGAAAGTGAAGCTGTAACTAAAGCTTTAGCCAATAATAAAAATATTCAGTCTGCTTCGTTGCAGGTGAAGCAGCAGCAACAATTGCTGAAGTCAGCTATTAACCTGCCAAACCCGGAGTTCTTTTGGGAAAGCCCTACTGGCAATTTTTACACAGGTAGTATCACACAGTCATTTGAGTTCCCCACTGTTTACAGTAACCAATATCGCTTGCAAAAGCAGCAAATTGGTGTAGCCCAAAAGGAACAACAAATTACACAGGCCGATTTGAAGTATAGAATAAAAGCCCTCTACCTCGAAGCCCAGTTTACAGATTCCCTGGTAAAGCAATTGTATATACAAGACACACTGTACGAAAAAATTAAGTTGTCTGCGATCCGCCAGTTTAATGCAGGGCAGATAGATTACCTGCAACAGACATTTGCTGAAACACAATACGGAGAAATTCATAACCAGTACCTGCAATCTATCACAAGATCAAAAGCAATAAAAGCACAGTTGCAATGGCTGACCGGTATTAAAGATTCCATTATAGTGGAGCCATTGGTAATTAATATCACTCAGGCTCCATTTCCATTCGTTCCGGATTCAATGGCTTTACTTGGTAATCCGGGAGTGCAATTATTACAACAACAGCAAGCAGTAGCAAAGCAAAATATAGCATTGCAAAAAAGTAAAGCATTGCCCGGTTTGGCATTTGGCTATTTTAACCAGGGTGAGCGGGATACTAAATGGAACAACCGTTTTCGCTTTGGCATTACCATCCCGCTGTGGTTTGGCCAGTATAAGGGTAATATCAGTGCTGCCAAAACGGAGCAACAGGTTATACAAAGCAGACAGGAAGGTTTGCAGCAGGAACTATCTGCACAGGTTATTAATGCAAGCAGCGAAATACATGCTAACTGGCAATCGGTACAATATTATCAGCAAACGGGTTTGAGAAAGGCCCAGGAAGTAATTACAACTTCACAACGGTTTTTTGTAAGCGGGGAAATAGACTATATCAGTTTCATGCGGAATAATAACGATGCCTACAGCATTTATCAGAAATATCTCGAAGCCGTAAGAAATTACAATCTAAGTGTCATCAATTATCAATACTTAATGGGTCAGTTATGAAAAGAATAATTATTCTATTGTTATTATCATTGCCTGTAATGGCATTTGCACACGGTGGTGAAGACCATGGTGATGCAAAGAAAACAACCGCTGCATCAACCAGCTATTTTTCTACAGAAGCCTTTTCTGATAAGTATGAGTTACTGCTCAGGTACAGCCCCATTACTCCGGGCAAAGAAACAATACTGAAATTATTTATCAGCGAATTTGATACGAATAAACCGATCGACAGTGCAACGCTGAATATAACCGTTAGCGGCAATCCAAATTTAAAAGTTGTTGTTTCAAGAATAGAAAAAGGAATTTATGAATTGAAAACAACCTTCCCTGAAAAGAAAGCTTACAGTCTTGTAGTAAGCATAAACAGCTATGCCGGTATTGATTTAATTCAGTTGAATAATATTGAAACGGGTAAAGAACTCAATGTTGCTGCAACTGAAAATACGGCTCATACACACTGGTACAGCAGCAATTGGTTTTTTGGTCTGATAGGTTTGCTTATTGGTTTAATTGTTATGTTTTTCATCAATAAAACCCGGAGCAGAAAAATTATTGCTACTGCAATTATTCTTTTTTGTCTTCTGCCAACAGCCACTTATAATTCAGTGTCTGCACACGATGGCCACGATGAAGCTGGTGCCAAAAAGAGCGGAGGTTCATCCACAATATTTATGGTAGAAAAAGAAACACAATTTCTTTTCAATATACAAACCCAAAAGATCGGTACGGGAGATTTTAACGAGTCATCTGTTTTATTGGGAACTGTAACAGCTGCACCACAAGGAAGAGCTGTAATACAATCACCCCAGGCAGGTAAAATAATTTCACTGAGGGTTACACCTGGTCAACGGGTTGGCAAGGGCCAGGTAGTGGCGGTAATAGAACAACAGGTGGATGCCGGAACACAGATCAGTATCATTTCTCAAAGCAACTCAGTTAATGCAGAATACGAAGCAGCCAAAGCTCAGTATGAAAGACTGAAAGCTATTGAGGATATCGCTGCCAAGAAAGATATAACAGAGGCAAAAGCCCGGTACGAAAGTGCTAAGCGAAACAAAGCCCTCTTTGATGCTAATACAGGCAGAAATACCGGCAATACTAAAGCAATAACTCTTACATCACCTGTTAGCGGTGTGGTAGGCACTTTTAATTATGCAATAGGCGCAGTAGTGAATGGCGGCGAAACGCTGTTTGAAATAACCAATCTTGAACAGGTATTTGTAGAAGCACAGGTATTTACTGCGGATGTTGAGAAAATGAAATCAGCTACAGCATTTACCACTACCAGCAACACTGATACTGCTACCTACAAACTAAAAATGGTTAGCACAGCACAAGCTGTTAATGCCGGTAATCAGTCACAAAAGGTAGTTTTTGAACTTATCAATCCCAAAGGCCAGTTTAAAATTGGTGAAAATATAAATGTGCGGATGACCGGAAGTAGTGTCGTAAGACAGGTGGTAATACCCAACGAAGCCATTGCAGAAGTAAATGGTAAGCCGGCCATTTTTATAAAAGATAAAGCAGAGCAATATAGTATCAGCTTTATTGTGAAGGGAGAAAGCAATGACAAATTTACTGTTGTCACTAAAGGAACTGAGGATGGTGAAAGGATTGTTACAGCAAATGTGTATCAAATGAAAATGATGTATTTAAACCAATAATTAAAAAACAAACAACATGAGAAAATTAATAATGATGTTCCTGCTGCTTTCACCTGCTATAGCAGCCTTTGCACAAACAAACGACAAAGAAGCGGTAAAAAATGTATTGAACAACTACAAAAAAGCAATTGAAAAACTGGACACAGCTGGTGTAGTAAACCTGTTTGTAAAAGATTCGAAAGTATTTGAACAGGCCAAAGATGAAGGCACCATTGGGCATTACCTGGAGCATCACCTGGGACCCGAACTGAAAGATTTTAAATCTTTCACCTTTAGCGATTATAAGGTAGATGTGATTGTAACAGGCGACTACGCTTTCTCAACAGAAACTTATATCTACACTATCATTCTTGCAAAAGATGGTAAAGAAATCAAAAGCCAGGGTGTAGCTACTTCTGTATTAAGGAAAACTAAAGAAGGCTGGAAAATTGTACAAACACATTCGTCATTCAGAAAAGCGAAATAATATTCATTTCAAATGTCAAAAACCAAACAAAATGAAAGCAACGACAACGTTTATGAGTTTGATAGCCATTGCAGCTATCGCTTTTGCTTCATGTAAAAAGAAACATGACATGGACGCTATGGGGGTAAAAAATATCAATTACCCTGCTGCTTATATAGTGAATGGAGAAAGCAGTACGATCTCTGTTATTAAATTAAGCAACAACACACTTTCAGACAGCATTACGCTGATGAGAAGCGGCAGCAACATGATTATGTGGCCGCACCATATTTATCATCACCAAAATGCAGACATGCATCACATGACTATTGGTGTGCCAGGTATGGACTTAAGTGGAGGACACACTGGTGGTATGCCGGGTATGAAAGGCAGAGTAGTTGTAATGGATGCGGTAAAAGGAACAGTTTTAAAAAACTTTGAAGTACCAACTATGAATCACAATGCAGTGTATTCGCCTGATGGCTCAGAAATCTGGACCTCGTTGATGGATATGGCGGGTAAAGTATTGGTCTATGATGCTACTACCTATACGTTGAAAAATACTATCAATGTAGGTATGGAACCTGCAGAAGTAACATTCAGTGCCGATGGTTCAAAAGCTTATGTATGCAATGGTATGGATAACACAGTATCCGTGATCAATCCTTCTACAAAGGCAATTATTACCACAATCAATGTTGATATGAACCCCGTTGGTGCATGGCCTTCTTCCATCGGTAAAATGTTTATAGACAATGAAGACGGGCAAAGTATTTCGGTGATTGATGTGGCTACTAACATTAATGTAGCAACCATTATGCTCAATTTCAAACCAGGTTATGCAGCTTACAATTCTGCAACAAACGAGCTATGGGTAAGTAATGCAACAGACGGCAAGGTAGCTTACTATATGGATATGGGCGCTAATACATGGATGAAACATGGCGAGTTTGCAACTGGTGCAGATGCACATGCTATCGCATTCTATGGAAATTATAGTTATGTAACTAATCAGGGAGCTAACACCGTATCCGTAATCAATACAACCACCCATGCAAAGGTGAAAGACATTCCAGTTGGTAAAAAACCAAACGGTATTGTATTCAAATTTTAATTCTTTAAAAAACAAAATCAAACGAATATGAAACAAATCAAATCAATCATGCTGCTGCTGATAGCAACAATAGCTCTTAGTGCAGCAAAAGCGCAGGATGTAAAAACTGACACTTTTAAAGTCTGGGGTAATTGTGGCATGTGTAAAAAAACTATTGAAAAAGCGGCTAACGTAAGTGGTGTGCAAAAAGCAGAATGGAACAGAGAGACAAAAGTTTTCACCTTGCTGTATAACCCTGCTCTAACAACGAATGAAAAAATTCAAAAAGCCATTGCTGCCGCCGGGTACGATACAGAAAAATTTACCGGTGATGATAAAGCGTATGAAAAGCTTCCCGGTTGCTGCCACTATGATAGAAAGAAAAAAGATGATGGCGTTCAACCCAATCATCAGCATTAATAATTACTCCATTAAAATTTAAAACTACATGAAAAAGATAATCTCTATCTCCCTGCTTTTTTTTGCGATGCTAATGTCTTCGCAAATATTTGCCCAGCATAATGCAAAAGGACATGCACATGCTGCGGGTCCGCATGGAGGAAGCGTTGAATCAGCAACAGAAGGCTACCACAGTGAAGTAGTTGCCAAAGATGCCAAACTGTATTTCTATCTCTTAGATGCAAACGGAAAGACCACGATCAGTAAAGGTGTAACAGGTGAAGTATTGCTACAGTTTGCAGATGGAACAACAAAAACGGTGGCGCTTACATCCAGCGGCGATGGTTTTTTAGCAAAGGAGCCTAAAGCCACAACCTTTGCTAACGCCATAGTTACATTTCAAACCGGTGGTAAAACAGTGTCAGTAAAGTTCAAGCCCCAACCTCCTACAAAAGCAGCAGACAATCATAATCATCAACATTAAAAAACAAATAAACGGAAATGAAAAAACTATTTTTTGCCTTTAGTGCAGTTATTGCCATTGGTATAATAGCAGTAAGCTGTAACAACAACGCCTCAACATCAAAAGAAAATACAACAACAACAGGCACAGACACTGCAGCACATGCACACAAATATCGTTGCCCGATGAATTGTGAAAAAGGGAAGACTTACGATAAAGAGGGTAACTGTCCGGTGTGCGGTATGAAACTGGAACATTTTGATGGTACAGATAACGGCCTTACTTATAAAATGCAATATGCCTCTACTCCGGCACAATTAGAATCCGGTAAATCAGCGACTCTTTTATTTACACCTAAAGTAGTTGGCAAGGAGAATGAAGCTGTGGCGCTGGATGTGCAGCATGAAAAGAAAATACACCTGATCGTTGTAAGCAACGACCTCAGCTATTTTGAACATATTCATCCGGATCTCCAGGCTGACGGTTCTTATAAAATAGGAGTATTAGAAAGTGGGAAGGCTTATACTAATGGCCCGGGCAAGAATGAAACCCGTTTTGATAATGGCGGCGATTACACCCTTTTTGCTGATTATCTGCCAAGTGGTGGCAGTCACCAGGTTGAAAAAATTTCGGTAAATGTGAAAGGCACACCAAAGCCTGCTGTTACTTACACTACCGATAAGCTAACTGGTAAATCAGACAATTTTACTGTAATGCTGAATGCAACCGGCGGTAAATTAATTACCGGTGCACAAATGCATATTTCAGGAATGTTGATGAAAGACGGTAAAGAGATTGATGTAAATACGCTGGAAAACTATTTGGGTGCAAAAGCACACATGGTGGTTGTTAGTCTTAGTGACAAAGAATATTTGCATGTGCATCCTGATGTTAGCGGTGGCAAGTTTGATTTGCATACTACATTTAAAATGCCCGGTATCTATCGTGGCTGGATTCAGTTTCAAAGCGGCGGCAAAGTGCATACAGTTGATTTTACCATGAATGTAAAAGAAGGAACCGCAGATGAAATTAAAAAAACTACAGAAGGCCATGACAGTAAAGAAGCTGGTCATGATGGACATTAATCTTGTGTTTTATAATCATGACAGGTAAACTACCTGTCATGATTATTTCCAATTCCTGAATCTGACTATCTATTAAGAAGCCGGAATATTTAAAGAAGTTTTTATGCTAAACAAACTCATTCTTTTTTCGCTCAAGAACCGGATGCTGGTGGTATCAATGGCTGCATTGCTGATGGTGTACGGTGTATTTACGCTGGTAAATCTTCCGGTAGATGTGTTGCCTGATTTGAACAGGCCAAGGGTAACTATTTTCTTAGAAGCAAATGGTATGGCTCCTGAAGAAATTGAAGCCCAGGTAAATCTTCCGGTGGAAACACAACTCAATGGTGCACCTGGTGTGGAAGTGGTTCGTTCTGTTGCATCTCCCGGATTGGGGATGGTGTTTGTAGAATTTGACTGGAACACCGATGTGTACAGGGCAAGGCAATTAACGGCTGAGAAACTACAGAACATTCAATTGCCAAAAGGTATTACGCCGGTGATGGGCCCTATCAGTTCCATCATGGGTCAGATTATGATGATAGCTGTAACCAGCGATACCACTTCGCCTGCTGATTTGCGGACACTGGCCGACTTTACTATTCGCAGAAGACTGATGAGTGTAAAAGGTGTAAGCCAGGTAATACCGATTGGTGGAGAAAGAATGCAGTACCAGGTTTTGATTTCAAGTGAAAAACTGCGACAGTACAATTTATCCATTGATGATATTGACAATGCATTGCAGTTAACCAATCAAAACACAACCGGTGGTTTTGTTGATAATAAAGGTTCAGAAACACTTATCCGAAATATTGGTCGTGCAAATACATTAGAGGATCTGGCCAATACTGTTGTAAGTAACAGGAATGCAGCCCCAATACTTTTAAAGCAAGTTGCTGAAGTAAAATTCGGTGGGCCGATTAAAAGAGGTGATGGTTCATTCAATGGCAAACCGGCGGTGATTCTCAGTATTGAAAAACAACCAGGTTCCAGCACACTCACCGTAACAGATGAGGCCTTAAAGGCAATTGAAGAAATCAAAACATCTCTTCCCAAAAACATTCATATTCACACAGATGTTTTCCAACAAAAGAATTTTATTGTTAACTCTATTACGAATGTGGAAGAGGCATTAAGAGATGGGTTTATACTCATAATTATTATCTTGTTTTTGTTCTTACTTAATTTCAGAACTACTGTCATTACACTTACAGCAATTCCTTTATCCCTTATCATTACCGCAATTGTTTTTAAATTCTTCAATATCTCTATCAACACACTTACACTTGGCGGACTGGCAATTGCCATTGGAGAGTTAGTGGATGATGCGATTGTAGATGTTGAAAATGTTTACAGAAGATTGAAAGAAAACTGGGTCAGCGACAATCCCAAACCTTTGTTGAAAGTTATATATGATGCCAGCAGTGAAGTGAGAAACTCAATTGTATATGCTACTATTATTGTGGTTTTAGTATTTATTCCGCTGTTTTATTTACAGGGGATAGAGGGACGAATATTTGCACCATTAGGTATTGCTTACATTACTTCAATTGTTGCATCGTTAGTGGTGTCTCTTACAGTCACACCGGCATTATGTAGTTATTTATTAGAGAAGAAAAACCATTTGAAGCATATTAATCTTGCATTCTGGAGAAAGAAAAAAAAGGATACTTCTGTAGATGCAGCACATGAACCGGACAGTGGGCTTGTTCGCTGGTTGAAAAAGCAAGACCTTAAATTATTACACTGGGGATTAAAAAGAACAAAACTTGTAGCAGGTGTTGCAATCGCTTTAATAATTGCAGCCATTAGTATTGTACCATTTTTTGGAACTGAATTTTTGCCTCCTTTTAATGAAGGCAGCTTTACTGTTAATATGGTAGCCCCCGCTGGCACATCATTGGAAGAAAGTAATAAGCTGGGAACAATAGTAGAAAAACAAATTTTGAAAGTGCCAGAGGTGGCACTGACAGCCCGCCGTACTGGAAGAGCCGAACTGGATGAACATGCTGAACCTCCAAGTTCATCTGAAATTGAAGTTTCGCTAAAACCAGGAGGAAGAAGCAGGGCAAAGGTATTAGAAGAAATCAGAAATAATTTATCTGTTATAAAAGGGGTATCCATAAATATTGGCCAACCGATTTCGCACCGGCTTGACCATTTACTATCAGGCGTCAGAGCTCAGGTAGCCATCAAAATTTTTGGAAACGATTTATTAACGATGCGTTCCAATGCAGAGCAGTTAAAGGCGATAATCAGTGATGTGCCAGGCGTAGTGGATGTACAGGTAGAAAATCAGGTGATGGTTCCCCAGCTTATGATTAAGCTTGACCGCATGGCTGTGCAGCGATACGGTTTACAAGTGGGCAAGGTAGCTGATGAACTCGAAGTTTTTTACAATGGCAAAGTAGTAAGCCAGATATTAGATGGACAAAAAAGTTTTGATATTGTTTTAAGAACAGACGACAGTACAAGAAAAAATATAGAGGCTATCCGCAATACACAAATTGCAGCCTCTGATGGCTCCTTGATTCCGCTCCAACAAATTGCAACGATAGAAATAGAGAACAGCATTAATGCGGTAAACCATGAAAACACCCAGCGCCGGATTGTTATCTCTGCAAATGTGCAGGGCCGTGACCTCGGCAGCACTGTAAAAGAAATGCAGGAAACAGTAAAAAAGGAATTGCCTTTACAAGAAGGCTACTACCTGCAATGGGGCGGTCAGTTTGAAAGTCAGCAATCAGCATCAAAGCTGATTACCATTCTTAGTATTTTTTCGGTGGCAGGTATTTTCTTAGTCCTATACAGCCATTTTAAAAGCAGCCGAATTGCTTTGCAGATAATGCTGAATATCCCATTGGCATTAATAGGCAGCGTAATAGCAGTAATACTTACAGGAGGTGTTTTTTCTATTGCTACAATGGTTGGATTTATTACCCTCACAGGTATTGCATCAAGAAATGGAATTATGATGATAAGCCATTATATCCATTTGGTACAGCATGAAGGTGAAGTATTTGGCGACAAAATGATTATCCGTGGTTCGTTAGAACGATTAGTGCCAGTATTAATGACAGCACTGGTTGCAGCTTTTGCGTTGATACCATTAACAATGGATGCTACGGCTCCTGGTAAAGAAATTCTGTACCCGGTTGCTACGGTTATTTTGGGCGGCTTAGTTAGCTCAACTTTATTAGACATGATTGTAACTCCTGTTGTGTTTAAACTATTTGGCAAAAAAGCACTAAAGAAATATCTGGAAGAGCAACAGAAGAAAGAATTTGAATAAACATATTGATAGTTAAAAAAGAAAAACCACATGGGTCGGAGCCCTGCTTTGGTTTCCTTATTTATAATGAAACAATTTCTGGAGCAGGGTTTCCGCACCCACCAATTGATCATTTCGCTTTAAATCGAATTTAATTTGAGTATCACTTTAAAATAAAGATATTATAGTGGAGCAGAAACAATTCATACCTGCACTCAGATTCAAATGGCTTACGCCATTGTATGATTTTTTTATAAGCATTACTATGCCTGAGAAAAAAATTAAACAGGTGTTGATTTCAAATGCGAATATCTATGCCTGTTCAAAGCTGCTTGATTTTGGTTGCGGCACTGCTACATTAACTATCATGGCAAAACAATCATCGCCGGAGGCAAAAGTAACAGGTATTGATATTGATACAGAGATATTGGATAAAGCAACAAAAAAGATAAAAGAAGAAAAGCTGGATATTTTTTTGCTTGATTATGATGGAAAACATTTGCCCTTTCAGCGTAATGCTTTTGACAGAGTAATATCCTGCCTTGTTTTTCATCATCTTGATACAGATATAAAACAAACTATGCTGGCAGAGATATTCCGGGTTATGAATAAAGATGGTCAGTTGCTTATTGCCGACTTTGGGCGTTCCAAATCATGGGTTCAAAGAACGCTTTTTAATATAATAAGGGGGCTGGACGGTTTTAAATCAACAGACGCAAATGCCAGAGGGTTATTACCTGAAATGATTTCGGATGCCGGGTTTGAAAATGTGGCCATTAAAACCCGTTTTAAAACCATGTTTGGAGAAGTACAAATAATCAGTGGGGAAAAAATATAAATACAAATAAATAACATCATGAAAAAGGAATTTTATTTACTGCTTTTAATAATAGCAACAGCGTTTACAGTAACAGCACAAGAACAAAAGAAGGAAGAGGTTTGCTATAATCCCAATTTAGTAAAAGATACCAGCAAGAAAAGTATTAAATCCATGGCCGTTGCAGTAATTCATGGCGACAGTATAAAAATCAATTATCATTCTCCCGGTGTTCGTAAAAGAATAATATGGGGTGGACTTGTTCCTTATGGTGAAGTATGGGTAACAGGAGCACACGATGCAACAACTCTTGAAATCGGCAAAGCGTTTGTTGTTGGAGGTAAAGAAATCCCTGCCGGTAAATATGCCATTTTTACTATTCCCGGAAAATCGGAATGGACAGTTATCATCAATAAACAATGGAAACAACACTTAGCAACTGAATATGATGAAAAGGATGATGTAGTAAGACTGAAAATAAAGCCAAAGAAAAATACACATACCGAGAGGCTACAATATTTTATAACGGATAAGAAGACTGGAAAAACAACAATTGATGTTGTATGGGAGAAACTGAAAATAAGTTTTGATATTATACTTAAGCCTTGATTTAAAATTCGAAGTTGACAGCCTGGAGAAAGTGGCTAATTATTAAACAGTATTAAAAATACTTTATGTTTAAAGACTTTCCATCGCTCCATCCCCTTGTAGTGCATTTCCCAATTGTACTAATATTACTGGCAGCAGCCTTCCAGATAATGGTTGTATGGAAGCCCCATTGGCGGCAAATCTGCTGGGCTACATTATTCATAATGGCAGCCGCATTTTTTTCTGCGCTTGCGGCCAGTACCATTTTTCACGCAATGCCTTCTGCCGATGCACCAAAGGCCGCTATGCAAATATTTGAGGAGCATGAGAAATATGCTCAATTAACCTTGTGGATGTCAGGTATTACTTTATTACTTAAAAGTATCGGGATTTTCTTTAAGATCAACAGGAGACTATACGAACTAATCGTTCTGCTTGCCGCAATCATCGCTGCTATTTTCCTATCCATTGCGGGGCATCATGGGGCAAAACTTACACATGTTGCGGGTGTGGGACCTATGGGCAAGTATTTAATGAAAGACCATGGTGCCGGTCATGATGAAAAAGATATGGAAGGCATGGACATGAATGGAGACAGTACGACGCACTTGAACGATACACACATGAACGATTCTATGCCGGGGATGAAGAATATGCCTGGAATGGATACAATGAAAGGTATGAATAACATGAAGGGAATGGAGGACATGAAAGACATGAAGAATATGCCGGGGATGGATAAAATGAAAGATATGAAAAATATGCCCGGCATGGACAAGATGAAAGACATGAAGGATATGCCAGGTATGGATACTATGAAGAATATGAAAGACATGAAGGATATGCCTGGCATGGACAGCACCATGAAAATGGAGGATATGAAAAACATGAATATGCCGATGAAAAATCCAATGGACACATTCCGCTTCCCGGACAATAACCCTGCCCGGAAAAAAGCAAAAAAGCCGGTTAAACAATAAAACATTTCACAATGAAAAAGCTATTCTTTTTTTTATTGTTGATTCCTTTTTGCAGTATGGGCCAAATCAACCACTCCATGCACAAGAGTACGGGCAAAGATTCGGTGATCCAAAAAATGACTTCATACAATTATCCATTGCAATCAGCAAAGATTAAATCAGGAATGGCTTATACGGGGAAAAAAGTGGAGTATGATTTATATGTAACCGATACGATGGTGAACTTTACCGGTAAGCATCGCCACGCAATTGCTATCAATGGACAAATACCAGCACCCATTCTTGAATTTACTGAAGGCGATACTGCAATCATCCGTGTACACAACCTGATGAAGATGGAAACCTCTATTCACTGGCATGGTATATTGTTGCCCAATAAAGAAGATGGCGTCCCCTACCTAACCACATCCCCGGTTGAACCCGACGAAACTTATACTTTCACCTTTCCACTTATTCAAAGTGGCACTTACTGGTATCACTCTCATACTATGCTGCAGGAGCAAAGCGGCTTATATGGTTCAATCGTAATTCACCCCACCCAGCCAGAACCTGAACTAAAAGAATATGTTTTGCTATTATCAGATTGGACGGACGAAAACCCTCACCAGGTAATGCGTTACCTGAAACGTGGAGGCGAATGGTATGCCATCAAAAAAGGGGCATTGCAAAGCTATGGCGAAGCCATTGCTGCCGGATCATTTAAAGACAAATTAAAACAGGAATGGCAACGTATGCCTGCTATGGATGTATCAGATGTGTACTACAATAAATTCCTGATGAACGGGCAGGAAAAAAATTATTTCAAAGATGCAAAGCCCGGCGAGGTAATAAGGCTACGCATTATCAACGGTTCCGCTTCCTCTTATTTTACACTTCAATATGGAATGAGTTATATGCGGCTGATTGCGGCAGATGGAATAAACGTTACTCCTGTTTCTGTAAGCAAATTAGAAATTGCAGTTGCAGAAACGTATGATGTTTTAATTACTGTTCCTGAAACCGGTGCAGCCGAATTAAGAGCCACCTCCTGGGATGTAGTAGGTTTTTCATCAGGTTATTTTGGAAATGGCCCTATAATGAATGCACCTGATATTCCCAAACTTGACTATTTTAAAATGATGAGGGAAATGGGCAGCATGAATATGAATGGTATGAACATGGAAGGCATGGACATGAAAGAAATGAAAATGCCATCAGATACCATACCTGCAAAAAAGGATATGGGGAACATGGATGGCATGAATATGAACAATATGCAGGGTATGAGTATGGGTATGCCCGGGGATTTCAACTATAATATGCTGCGGGCACTGCATCCCACCACTTTGGATTCTACTTTGAAACCAAGAGAAATCAAATTAACACTTACGGGGAATATGTTGCGATATGTGTGGTCATTTGATTTTAAAACTTTATCGGTGGCTGATAAAATTCTAATCCACAAAGGTGAAAAAGTAAGGGTTGTTCTGACAAACAATACTATGATGCGTCACCCGCTTCACCTGCACGGCCACTTCTTCCGCTTTATCAACAGCCAGGGCGATTATTCACCACTGAAACATACGTTTGACATTCAACCAATGCAGACAGTTACAATAGAGTTTGAAGCAAACGAAGAGAAAGATTGGTTTTTTCATTGTCACATCCTTTACCACATGATGGCTGGCATGGCCCGTATTGTAAGCTATGAAGGAAGTGAGCAAAATGAATTTGCCAAAACCGGTTACAAAGAATTAAAAAAAGAAGACAATATACTTTATCCCTGGTTCGATTTATCTGTTCACTCTCAGGGCACCTGGTTGTCCGGCAATATTTCTAACAATAAAAACGCTTTGGAATTTGAAGGAAGGGCAAGCTGGAACGGTAATTATGAAACAGAAACACATCTGCTCCGCTATATAGACAAAAAACAATACCTGGCTTTCTATATAGGGGTTGACTATCGGAAAAACAAGACACTTCCTTTAGCCAATAAACCCAACAGCAAAGACAATCGCCGGGTTTTTGATGCCGGTTTTTACTATTTATTACCAATGCTTATACGTTCTGAATGGCGGATAGACCATACAGGTAAGTTGCGACTCCAATTGGAAAGAAGGGACATACCACTTAGTAACAATTTCTTTTTTGATTTCCGGGTAAATACTGATAGGGAATATGCTGTCGGTTTCAGGTATATGATAGCCAAGCCTCTTTCAATAAGCACAAACTATGACAGTGATTATAATTGGGGAATTGGCTTAACATGGCATTATTGAATTATCAGATAACGTATAAAAATGTTTTATGGAACATAATCATCACAACAAAGAACAGTACACATGCCCTATGCATCCGGAAATTGTACAAGATAAACCCGGCAACTGCCCCAAATGCGGAATGGCACTCATTCCTGTTGATGCAAAAGAGAAGGAAGATTCTCATGCGCACCATCAACACAACGATCATAAAAGGCAGGCCTCTTCTTCCCATACAAAGCATGTTATGTCTATTGTAGAGATGCAAAGCTCACAAGGCTTCCGGAAATATACCTGCCCCATGCATCCGCAAATAGTACAGGATAATCCCGGCAAGTGTCCTTTGTGTGGGATGACACTCGTACCACTTACTAAACCGGGGGCACATAACGGACATGAAGCCCATGCATCAGGTATTGCTGATTTTAAAAAAAGGTTTTATGTTGTTTTGGTATTAACCATTCCCATTATGCTGCTATCAGAAATGATTCAGCACTGGTTAAATATTCATATCAGTTTTCCCGGTTCAAAATATGTATTACTTGCTTTGGCCTCTGTTGTTTTCTTTTACGGCGGCTGGCCTTTTCTGAAAGGGCTGGTGGGTGAAATAAGGGTAAAGAACCCCGGCATGATGACGCTGATTGGTTTTGCCATTTCAGTAGCATATATCTATAGTACTGCAACTGTGTTTGGATTAAAGGGCATGGATTTCTTTTGGGAACTGGCAACACTTATTTTAATAATGCTGTTAGGACATTGGATTGAAATGAAATCAGTTGCCGGAGCTTCCAGAGAACTTGAATTATTGGTTCAGCTAATGCCAGATGATGCTCACGTAGTAGATGGTGAAAAAGTGACTGATGTAAAAACTGAAACCCTGAAAGAGGGTGATATTATACTTATCAAGCCAGGGGAAAAAGTTGCAGCTGACGGCATAATCACAGAAGGAGAAAGTTATCTGAATGAATCCATGCTTACCGGCGAATCAAAACCGGTGGAGAAAGGGAAAGGAGATAAAGTAATTGCGGGTTCTATTAATGGAAACGGTTCTATTAAAGTTACCGTATCGCATGGGGCGAAAGATTCTTATCTCTCACAGGTCATAAAGTTGGTTGATGATGCACAAAAATCAAAATCTAAAACCCAGTTGGTAGCAGACAAGGCTGCAAAGTGGCTAACAGCAATTGCGATTATTGCGGGCATTGGAACATTTTTACACTGGTATTTTACAGGTCAATCTTTGGCTTTTGCAATGGAAAGAATGGTGACAGTAATTGTTATTTGTTGCCCCCATGCTTTAGGATTGGCAGTACCGTTGGTCGTTGCAAAATCAACAGCCTTATCTGCGAAAAACGGGCTGCTGATTAAAAACAGAACAGCATTTGAAAATGCAAGAAAAATCACCACCATTGTATTTGACAAAACCGGTACACTTACGGTAGGAAAATTTGAGGTATCAAAAATTGTTTCACTCCAAAAAGACCTGAATGAAAATGAAATCATTCGCCTGGCTTCTGCATTGGAACAAAAATCTGAGCATCCCATTGCAACAGGCATCTTGCAAAAAGTTAAAGACTTATCAATCACAATTCCGGCAACGGAAAGCTTTAATGCGATTACAGGTAAAGGCGTTGAAGCAACAGTAGAAGGCAAAAAAATTTTGGTTGTCAGTCCGGGTTATTTAAAGGAAAATAATATTCCTGTTCCAGAAGGCTTTACAGCTAACGACATGGAAACGATTGTGTTTGTAATTATCAATAATGAATTGGCAGGATACATTGCATTATCGGATGAGATAAGACCTGAATCAGCAGAGGCCATTAAAACATTGAAACAAAATAATATCAAATCAATACTGTTGACAGGCGACAATAATAAAGTAGCAGCAAGTGTAAGTAAAACATTGGGCATGGATAGTTTTTTTGCAGAAGTGTTGCCGCATCAGAAATTAGAAAAGATAAAGGAGTTGCAAGACAAAGGAGAATTTGTAGCCATGACGGGTGATGGTGTAAATGATGCACCTGCCTTGGCACAAGCCGATATTGGTATTGCTGTGGGCAGCGGTAGTGATATTGCCGCAGAAACAGCTGGGATCGTTTTGGTAAACAGCAATCC
Organism: Flavihumibacter sp. ZG627; assembly: GCF_000814325.1. Classification (GTDB taxonomy): domain Bacteria; phylum Bacteroidota; class Bacteroidia; order Chitinophagales; family Chitinophagaceae; genus Flavihumibacter. Next base: position 131,957 of record NZ_JPHF01000007.1, read on the forward strand.
TAAAGACATTGTGAGTTTGATTTTATTTGGAAAAGCCACCTACAGCAAGATGATTCAGAATTTAATGTGGGCAACTGGTTACAACGTAGTGGCTTTACCATTAGCTGCGGGTGTGTTATACAAAATGGGAATATTGTTAAGTCCTGCTGCCGGAGCTGTTTTAATGAGTGTGAGTACTGTTGTGGTAGCTATTAATGCAAGTATGTTGAAGGTTAAATAAATCATTGTTAATGATACTTTATATTACATGGAATATAGATCCTGAGATATTCAGGATTGGCGGGTTTGCACTCAGGTACTATTCTTTAATGTTTGTATTTGCCTTTTACTTCAGCTATTTGTTGCTTTCAAAAATTTATAAAAAGGAAAACGTTTCCCTTTCACTGCTGAATAAGTTATCAGTCTATATTTTTATTGGGACAATTGCCGGAGCCCGGTTAGGTCACACACTGTTTTATGAATTTGGCTATTATAAAAATCATTTGTTGGAAATTATTTTACCATTCAGTATTACAAATGGAAAATTTGAATTGACAGGATACCAGGGATTGGCAAGTCATGGCGCTGCCATTGGGATAATTATTGCAGTTATTTGGTATTGCTGGAAATATAAACAATCATTTTTATGGATAATGGACAGGCTTGTGATTGTTGTAGCCCTCTCCGCTTTTTTTATCCGTATTGGTAATCTTTTTAATTCCGAAATTATTGGTAAGCCAACCAATGTTTCATGGGCTTTTATTTTTGGAAGAGTTGATATGATTCCACGGCATCCTGCACAATTGTATGAGGCCATATCATACCTGATTATTTTTAGTATTCTCTGGTTTCTATATAAAAAGAAAATAGAAAAAGTACAACAAGGTTTTGTTTTTGGAAGTTTTCTGATAATGCTGTTTTCTGTAAGATTTTTAGTTGAATTTGTAAAGGAAAACCAGGAGACTTTTGAAAATACTATGGTAATAAATATGGGACAAATACTAAGTATTCCTTTTATTCTGATTGGTGTCATCCTAATGATTTCAAAATCAAAACAAAACGGTGATAAAGAAATACCTGGTCTGTAAGGAATCAATTATAAAAACTATCTTTCATTTCAAGACTTTTAGATAATATGCTGAATTCAACTCATTGAAAAATATTACTACACCAAACAAAAAAATATGAAACCGATTTACGTTTTAATTATAGCAGTTTTTGTTTTGTCTTGTAATAAAAATGAATCCAAGGAAACTATTCAGCAAGATGATCTTTCTGCTTCTGTTGCTATGACGGGGGAATTATCTGCTATGCAACAGTCAGTGAATAGCCTTATGACCTCTCCGAATCATACGCAGCGTCTTTATTGGGACAGCGTCTATCATCATCATGACTCCTTGTTCTGGCATCACCACAATGTCTATCATCATGGCACATACACTCATGATGACCATAGCCATCAATGGGTACCTTATGATCCTACTATTAATCACCATGGTCATCATCATCCCCAATATCCCGGGCACCTCAATGATTCACTTGTTACCATAACCAACAATCATCACCACGTTAACTGTGAACATCATCCGGGACATCATATTTGTCATCACCATACAATGGATTCTTTACATCATGTTCACAACTTACACCATCCATAATGTCAAATATGTTACTACAAAAGATGATTGCTCTCCGGCTATTAAGCCTCACAGTTGTTTTGTTGTTTATAAGCTGCAAAGAAGTGAATAAAGACAAGCAGGTTACTATTCTGCCAGATACGACATTTGAGAAAATAAAATTAGCAGACTTAAAAAGTAATTCGTTCAGCTTAAAACAATATGCAGGGAAAACAATATTTCTTAATTTTTGGGCTACCTGGTGCAAGCCTTGTATTGCAGAAATGCCAACGATTGAAAAAGCACAGAATATTTTGAATAAAGAAGAAATTGTTTTTTTAATAGCTTCCGGCGAAGCAATTGAAGAAATTGAAGCATTCAGAAAAGCTCATGATTTTAATTTCAATTATTGCCAAATCCAAAACAGCGAAGAGTTAGGTTTTCAGGCTTTGCCAACAACCTATATATTTAATGCTGAAGGGGATCTTGTTTTTTCTGAATCGGGTTATCGCAAGTGGGACGAAAAGAACAATATTGACATGATACTTAAAATTGTAAACAAAAATGAATAAACTAGTAATTGCCTTATTATTTATCGTAGCGTTGTCTTCCTGCAAGAATTCGCCAAAACAAACTGACAGTCAAAAAAATGAATCGGCAGATATTGCTGACAGTAACTTAAAGTATCTTTCATCGCCTGCTGATTCAGTCAGCGCAGAACCGTATTTATTTACTGATAAAAATGGGTTGGTGTATTTATCCTGGATAGAGAAAACAAAGGAGAAAAGCTTATTGAAATTTTCTGCATTAAAAAATGAGCAATGGTCTGAACCTGTTATGATAAGTTCAGGTGATAACTGGTTTGTGAATTGGGCCGATTACCCTCAATTGGCTACCGATGGAGGCAAAAGTATGGTTGCACATTTTTTAGAAAAAAGTGAAAAGGGCACCTACACATACGACGTAAAGTTGGTTACTTCTGCTGACCAGGGAAAGATATGGAGTACTCCAAAAATCCTTCATGATGATGGGGAAAAAGCAGAGCATGGTTTTGTTTCGATAGTTCCATATGAAGACAACTATTTTATTTCATGGCTCGATGGAAGGAATGCTGCAATGGAAGGCGAAGGAAAACATGAAGAGGGACATCATGGACAGATGACAATACGTGGCGCAATAGTAGATAAGCAGGGAAAAAAATCCAGCGAATGGGAATTAGATAACCGGGTATGTGATTGTTGCCAGACAAGTGCTGTCATCACCGCAAATGGGCCTGTTGTAGTTTATAGAGACAGGTCAGAAGCAGAAATAAGAGATATCTCTATTGTCCGGTTTGTAAAAGGTCAATGGACAAAACCCGAACCAATATTTTCAGACAACTGGGAAATTAAAGGATGCCCTGTCAATGGCCCCAGGATTGCTGCACAGGGTAATACTGTTGCGGTAGCATGGTTTTCGTCTCCTGATCAAAAAGCACAGGTGAATGTCATTTTCTCTGGAGACGGAGGTACTACCTTTAATGCTCCTGTTCGTATTGATGAAGGAAAAGGGATTGGCCGTGTAGATGTTGTTATGCTTGATGATAAAAGTGCAATGGTCAGTTGGATGGAAGGTTCTGTGATAAAAGCAGTAAAAGTTTACACGGATGGTAAAAAAGAAGCTTCTATAACAATTGCTTCTTCTGCAGAATCGAGGTCAAGTGGATTTCCCCAAATGACAAAATCTGGTAACAATTTAGTTTTTGCATGGACGGATGAAAAGGACAAGAAAATTAAAGTAGCGAATCTTGCCCTTTAATGTATTTTGGCTTGTTGCGGGAATAAGGAAAAACAACCTGATTTTCTGATTTTTGCAACCATAGTTCCATTTTAATCTCTTATTCTATAAGAATTTGCAACATAACCCGTTACTTTTGCAACAATGAAATTTTTATTCTCTTTTTTGACTTTTTTCCTGCTTTACCTGTCATGTCTTCCATGCAGTGACAGCACGGAATGTAATGCAAAAGCAGAAGCAAAGATTTCAGCTACTGACAATCACCAGCAACACCGGCACGATGCAGAAGCCTGTACTCCATTTTGCACTTGTTCCTGTTGTGCTTCATCGGCATTTTATTCTCCTTTTTCCAAAGCACAGGTAAATAAAGTAATGCTTTCATCTGAGAAATTCCCTCTCTATAATGTAGCCTTTACTACCGAAGCACATAATTGCATCTGGCAACCTCCCAAATTATCTTAATTACTCCCCTTATTGAATTTGCTGCATAGCCATTTAATGGCATGTATGGCATTTGTCATTCATTAACCATTGCATAAATGGTAAATAGTAAAAAAAAGAAAAAGGCAAAACAGCCTTTAGTATTAAGAGTAATTAAAATCATTGTTATAGTACTGTGTTGTGCCATTCTTTTAGCAGCCATTGCACAAAGGATAGTTCACTTCTACAGGCATGTAACCAAATAGAAACAAGACATGCTTAATAAAATAATTCATTTCAGTATAAAAAATAAGCTCATCATTGGTGTAATGACATTGGCACTCATTGTATGGGGCTTGTGGAGTGCCACCCAATTACCGGTTGACGCTTTGCCTGACGTTACCAATAACCAGGTACAAGTTATTACCCGTGCCCCAACTTTAGCAGCCCAGGAAGTAGAACAATTTATTACCTACCCGGTTGAAAGGTCTTTGTCCAATATACAGGGTATAGTAGAGATGCGTTCTTTCTCCCGTTTTGGATTAAGTGTAATAACAATCGTTTTCAAGGAAAAAATGAATATTTATTTCGCAAGGCAGCTTATTTCAGAAAAGCTGAAAGAAGCGGTTGAACAAATTCCAAAAGGGATGGGCAATCCTGAGTTGGGCCCGGTTACCACTGGTCTTGGAGAAATATACCAGTATGTTATTCATCCCAAAAAGGGCAGCGAACAAAAATATTCTGCTATGGATTTGCGTACCATGCAGGATTGGATTGTCGGTCGCCAGTTGACCGGTATTGCCGGAGTGGCGGAGGTTACTGGCTTTGGTGGTATTAATAAACAATATGAAGTAGCTGTAAATCCCGACAGGCTAAAAGCCATGAATGTAACCATCCCCGAAATATTTACTGCCCTTGAAAAAAATAATGAAAATACAGGTGGCGCATATATTGACAGAAAGCCAAATGCTTACTTTATCCGGGGTGTTGGTTTGGTAAAAACATTTGCAGATATAGAGAGCATCGTTATCAAACAACAAAGTGGCATACCCGTATTAATAAGAGATGTGGCAACAGTGCAGTTTGGTTCTCCGCCCCGATACGGAGCATTAACCTACAATGGGGAAAAAGAAGTGGTAGGCGGCATTGTGCTAATGATGAAAGGGGCAAATAGTGCCTCTGTTGTTGAACTGGTAAAAGAAAGAATGAGAACGGTAAAAAAATCGTTACCGGAAGATGTGGAGATTGAAGCATTTTTAGACCGCACCAATTTAATTGACCGTGCCATCAATACAGTTAAAACAAACCTGGTTGAAGGGGCATTGATTGTAATACTAATTCTCGTTTTATTCTTAGGAAACTTCAGGGCCGGTTTAATTGTGGCGTCTGCTATTCCTTTATCCTTATTGTTTGCATTGGCATTAATGAATTTATTTGGTGTAAGTGCCAACCTGATGAGCCTTGGTGCAATTGATTTTGGTTTGATAGTAGATGGTGCAGTAATTATTGTAGAAGCAACACTGCATTTTCTGGGCGCAAAAAAAATCACAGGTAAACTATCGCAGCAGCAAATGGACGAAGCAGTGGAAGGCAGTGCAAAGAAAATGATGAGTTCTGCAGCGTTTGGGCAAATCATTATTCTTATTGTGTATTTGCCTATTCTTTCTTTACAGGGTGTGGAAGGAAAAATGTTCAGGCCAATGGCAGAAACAGTTGGCTTTGCCATATTGGGCGCATTACTATTGTCGCTTACATATATACCTATGATGAGTGCATTGTTTCTTTCAAAAAACACCAGCCATAAAAGAAATTTGTCTGACAAGATGATGGATTTCTTTCAGCGGCTGTATGCACCGCTTTTACAAGGGGCAATAAAAATTAAATATGCAGTAGTAGGTATGGCAGTAGCGTTATTGATTCTGTCTGTTATCATATTTAAAAATATGGGTGGCGAGTTTATACCCACATTAGAAGAAGGCGATTATGCCATTGAATTTGTATTGCCACAAGGGTCTTCTTTATCGCAAACTTCAGAAACGGTAATGATGGCAGAACGGATGCTGCTGAAATTTCCTGAAGTAAAAATGGTAGTGGGAAAAACAGGAGCTGCAGATATTGCCACAGACCCGATGCCGCCGGAAGCATCAGACCTCATGGTAATAATGAAACCTAAAAGTGAATGGGCAACCACCAAAGATTTTTATGCGCTGGCAGATTTGATGAGAGATAAACTCTCCACCATTCCCGGTGTAATCGCAGAACCAAGTCAACCCATACAGATGCGGTTTAATGAACTGATGACAGGCATACGGCAGGACGTAGCTATAAAAATATTTGGAGAAAATTTAGATACACTCGTTGCTTATGCAGATAAGGTTTCCAAAGCTATCAATCCCATAAAAGGTATTACGCAGCCGCAGGTAGAACGGGTAGATGGTTTACCACAAATTACAATTGAGTACGACAGGGCAAGGCTTGCAGGTTATGAATTGAATATTGAAGATGTAAACCATGTTATCAGTACCGCCTTTGCAGGCGAAGTTGCAGGAGTTGTTTTTGAAAACGAAAGAAAGTTTGATTTAGTAGTTCGCTTGGACAGTAAACACCGTTCTTCATTAGAAGATGTAAGTAATCTATATATACCAATGAAAGATGGAAATCAAATCCCTTTATCACAAATTGCAACCATAGCATTTAAAACCGGCCCTGCACAAATAAGCCGGGAGGCTGGCAAGCGGAGAATTTATGTAAGCTTTAATGTTAGCGGCCGAGATGTGGCAAGTGTGGTGAAAGAAGCACAGCAAAAATTAAACGATAAAGTGAAACTGCCACCAGGCTATTATTATACCTATGGCGGAACATTTGAAAATTTACAGAAAGCATCTGCCAGGCTGATGATTGTAGTGCCGCTTGCATTGTTGCTTATCTTCTTTATGTTATACCTCACCTTCCGTTCAATTAAAGAGGCCTCACTGATTTTCACTGCTATTCCCATGAGTGCTATCGGTGGTGTATTTGCACTACTGATAAGAGGAATGCCATTCAGCATTTCGGCAGGCATTGGATTTATTGCGTTGTTTGGTGTGGCAGTATTAAATGGTATTGTACTCATCAGCACATTCAACCAATTAGAGAAAGACGGCATGAAAGATATTATGCAAAGAGTAAAAGAAGGAACAAAAATCAGGTTACGGCCAGTATTAATGACGGCGGCAGTAGCGGCGTTAGGCTTTATACCAATGGCATTGTCAAGCGGCGCAGGTGCAGAAGTGCAAAAGCCTTTGGCAACAGTTGTTATTGGCGGATTGATAACAGCCACCTTTCTAACACTGGTGGTATTGCCATTGCTCTACATTATTTTTTCAACCAAAAGAAAAGCAAAAGTGAAACCAGTTGCTGCTACAATTCTAATTGTTTCACTGATGGCCTTATCAAACAATGTACAGGCACAACAACCAGCAACAAAAAGATTAAACAGCAATGAAGCCATTGCACTTGCCAAAAACAACCTGCAATATGAAGTAAACACTCAGCAGGTAAATAAAGGAAAAGCACAAATTAAAACAGCGACTGCACTACCCAAAACAGGTGTATTTGCAGAGAATGAAGATATGCGGCCAGGTGATAACACCGGCATTCTAAAAATTGGCATATCTCAATCAGTAGCATGGCCGGGCTTGTATAAAGCACAAAAGAATTTGTACGGGGAACAGTTGAAATATTACAATTTGGGTGCAGCCGCTCTTGATGTGCAGTTGAAAAGAGATGTACGAACTGTTTATTACCAGCTTTGGTATTTACAGGATAAACAGCAGTTGTATCACCGCTTAGACAGTATCTATAAATCGTTGAATGCTGCTGCTATTTTAAAAGTAAAAACCGGCGACAGCCCCGGCCTTGACAGTATTGCTGCCAATGTACGGATGAGAGAATTGCAGGCATTGTTGCAACAGATGGGTAAAGAAATGCAGATACAACAACAATCGTTAATGCAGTTGCTCAACACTACAGATATTTTGTTGCCACAAATGATACCATTAGAAAAATTGACCATGCCGGGTATTGCTGGTGACAGTGCACACCCTTTATTAGCCCTGCAATCTCAAAACATCAAAATTGCCAATGCCGGGATTAATGTAGTGAAGAATGAAAACAAGCCAGAGTTTTCAGGCCGCTTCTTTTCTCAACGGTTATGGGGAGCCAAAGACCCGTTCACTGGTTTTTCTGTAACAGCAGCCTTCCCAATGTTTGGTGTAAAAGCCTACCAAAGCAAAGTGAAAGTGGCGCAGGCGGATATGGCTGTACAGCAAAAGCAATATGAATATGAAGCACAGGTGCTCAATACTCAAAAATTACAGATTCAGCAGGAAGTAGAAAAGAACCGAAGCATGTTATTCTTTTATGAAAGCACCGGATTAAAACAAGCAGAAGAAATTATAAAAGCCGCTTCACTGGCTTACCGTTCCGGTGAAATAAGTTTTGCAGAACTGTCGCAGTTCTTAACGCAGGCTATTGAGATACAAAAAAACTATTTGGAAAACCTCAATGCGTATAATCATTCAGTCATTCAATACAATTATTACATCAACCAATAAATATAAAATGATGAAGAAGTTTTTATTAATAGCAACTATTCTTACAGCCACAGTAACATTTGTTTCCTGCGGTAGCAAAGGAAATGCAGAAGCTGCAAAAACCGAGGAAGTACATACAAACGAACATGCCAACCCAAATTTGGCTGTACTTAGCGACGAGCAGATAAAAAGTATTGGTATTGAGCTGGGCACTATTGAACAAAAGCAATTAACAGCCGCTCTTAAAACAAATGGTGTGTTGAAAGTGCCTAATCAGAACAAGGCCAAAGTGAACTCTATTTACAGCGGTGTTATAAAATCCTTACTGGTTCAGCCCGGCAACTTCGTAAGAAAAGGACAAACCATTGCCACTATTGCCAATCCTGAGTTTATACAGGCACAAAGCCAATACTTGGGTGTTAATGCAAAAATTATTTTTGCCGAACTGGAAGTAAAACGGCAAAAAGAACTGAATGAAGGTAATGCCGGGGCATTAAAAAATTTACAATCAGCAGAAACAGAATTAAGAAGTTTACGGACTTTAAAATCAACACTGGCACAGCAAATACAATTGATGGGTATCAATCCTGCACGGCTTTCTAATGGTAAGCTAATTTCTGTATTGGCAGTAACAAGCCCAATCAGTGGCGTGGTAAGCAATGTAAATGTAGAAATGGGCAGTTATGTAGATGTTACTACTGCCGTTGCAGAAATTGTTGATAACAGCCAGTTACACCTTGATTTGTTTGTGTATGAAAAGGATTTACCAAAGTTGAAGAATAACCAGACCATCCATTTCACAGTAACCAACAACCCTGGCAGAGAATATGATGCAGAAATATTTTCTCTTGGTTCATCCTTTGAAGATGAAAGCAAAGCCGTTTCAGTTCATGCAATGGTAAAAGGAGATAAAACAGGATTGATTGATGGTATGAATGTTACCGCTATTGTGAGTTTGGATAAAACAACTGTTCCTGCTGTACCAAACGAAGCAATTGTAAGAGTGGATGGACAGGATTATATTTTTGTTCTTGTAGAAAACGTTACAAAAAACAGCCAGAAGCAGAATGAAAAAACAGAAGCCAAAGAAGTTACGTTCGAAAGGATACCTGTTGCAAAAGGCACAGCAGATATTGGCTATACAGAAATAACATTGATAAAGGAAATTCCAAAAGGAGCAAAAATTGTTGTTAAAGGCGCCTTCTTTGTTTCTGCTAAAATGACCAATACAGAAGGACATGAAGATTAACAAGATTAAAACTGACAGCTATGTATTTTTACACTCATAAAATTTACAAACATGAAAATGAACAGGCTCAATTGCTGGAAGTGTGTAATAATGCTTGCTTCCGTTCTGGGAATGATAGCTACAATGACAGCATAACAAAAAATAAACAATCAAATTAAAAGGTTGCGGATAGAAATATCCGCAACCTTTTTTATTGTCCATGTCAAAGAAAAGAAACATGATAAACAAAGACCCCAACCACAAACATACCTACGATGCACAGGGTAAAATGACCTGCTGTTCACAGGAAGAAAAAATAAACCTGAAAGCAGATGAAAAGCTAATTCAGGAGCAGGGCGATAAAGCATGCTGCGTTGTTGACGAAAAAACCCGGGACCGCCATTTTAAAGGCGATGGGCATTATCATGGAATAAGGTTTAAAAAGGAACTGGACCATGGTAGCAGTCATGAACATAACGATGAGGACGGCCATGACCATTCAGGAGATGTCAAGAGCAGTACATTCAAAATGTTTCTGCCAGCCATTATCAGCATAGCCTTGTTACTCATAGCCATTGTATTTGATAACTGGATTCTGCAAACATGGTTTACAGGATGGGTTCGTGTAGTTTGGTATATTGCTGCTTATGCATCTGTTGGTTTTCCGGTAATAAAGGAAGCAATAGTGGCTATCGGTAAAGGAGAGATATTTTCAGAATTTTTATTAATGAGCATTGCCACCATCGGGGCATTTACCATTAGCGAATATCCCGAAGGTGTTGCAGTAATGTTGTTCTACGCCATTGGCGAAGTATTCCAAACTTTGGCAGTAAAAAGAGCAAAGGCAAACATTAAAACTTTGCTTGATCAGCGACCGGACGAAGTAACTGTTTTAGAAAACAACCAACCCAAAACCATTAAAGCTGAAAGAGCAAACATTGGTGACATCATTCAATTAAAAGCTGGAGAAAAATTAGGTTTGGATGGCGAGTTAATTTCCGAAACTGCATCCTTCAACACTGCAGCATTAACCGGCGAAAGCAAGCCTGACACCAAAGTAAAAGGCGAAACCGTATTGGCAGGAATGATAAATTTAAACATTGTTGCACAGGTAAAAGTTACCACCTCTTACACGGATAGTAAGTTAAGTAAGATTTTAGAATTGGTACAAAACGCCACCGCCCAAAAAGCACCAACCGAATTATTTATAAGAAAGTTTGCAAAAATCTATACTCCTATTGTGGTTTTATTAGCAGGGCTTATTTGTGTAGTGCCAATGTTGTTTGTAGAAAATTATGTATTCAGCCAATGGCTTTACAGGGCATTGGTGTTCTTAGTTATCAGTTGTCCTTGTGCATTGGTCATTTCTATTCCATTAGGATATTTTGGCGGCATTGGTGCAGCCAGCAAAAACGGAATACTATTTAAAGGCAGCAACTTCTTGGACATCATTGCCAACATTCAAAATGTAGTGATGGATAAAACGGGTACAATGACAGAAGGGGTTTTTAAAGTACAGGAAGTAAATATAAAGCATCAGTACAATAAGGATGAAGTACTGGCAATGGTGAATGCTTTGGAAAGTCAAAGCACACACCCCGTCGCAACAGCCATTCATCAGTATGTTGGTAATATCAACACCGGAATAAAATTAAATGCAGTAGAGGAAATTGCAGGGCATGGATTGAAAGCTGAAGTAAACGGTAAAGAATTATTGGTAGGAAATTTTAAGCTGATGGATAAGTTTTCCATCAAATACGATATTGACCCTTCTACAATTGTTTATACTTTAATAGCCATTGCTTACGACAAAAAATTTGCAGGCTACCTAACCATTGCCGACAGCATAAAAGAAGATGCTCAGGAAGCTGTAAACAAGTTGCATAGCATGAATGTAAAAACAACAATGCTGAGTGGTGATAAAAGTAGTGTAGTAAAATTTGTTGCAGATAAATTAGGAATAGATAATGCCTTTGGCGATTTATTGCCCGAAGACAAAGTGAACAAGGTAAAAGCCATCAAAGACCGCAACGAAACCGTAGCCTTTGTTGGTGATGGTGTTAACGATGCCCCGGTGGTAGCCCTAAGCAATGTAGGTATTGCAATGGGTGGTTTAGGCAGTGATGCCACTATTGAAACAGCAGATGTGGTAATACAGGACGATAAACCCAGTCGTATTGCAATGGCCATTAACATTGGCAAGCAAACGAAAAAAATAGTGTGGCAAAACATTACTCTTGCCTTTGCGGTAAAAGCAATCGTATTGGTATTAGGTGCAGGTGGCTTGGCAACCATGTGGGAAGCGGTATTTGCAGATGTGGGTGTAGCGTTGCTGGCAATTTTAAATGCAGTGAGGATACAGGGAATGAAGTTTTAAGTAGCTTGATAATTTCTTTAATTCACTAAAATACCATTAGCAACTTTATTGCTTATTATAATTTCCTTGTTAGATTTTATCTGGAGAGTATATGTCTGGTCAAACTCTTCAATGGCTTTTACCTTAATATTATTGCCCAAAGAAATGCCTGCCTTATCCAGGTAATTCAAAAATGCAGGTGTATGATCCGTCACGCCGGTGAACATACCCTCTTCACCAACTTTGAGAGTTGATAGCAAAACTGCTTTTGATTTAGGAAGCACCCCATTGGCATCTGGTATTGGATCGCCATGTGGGTCGGCTTTGGGAAATCCTAAAAACTTGTCCAGCTTATTAGTGAGATCTTCGGTATGTATATGTTCCAGTTGTTCGGCCAGGTCATGAACCTCATCCCATTTATAGCCCAATTTATCAACGAGGAACACTTCCCAAAGCCGGTGATTACGGATGATACCAACGGCCACCTGCCTGCCTCTTTCTGTTAGCTTTACCCCTTTTGACTTTTGGTAGGTCACAAGCTTCTTTCCGGCCATCCTCTTGAGCATATCGGTCACGGACGGGGCATGTACCTCCATCACCTGGGCAAGGGCTGAAGTAGCCACTACTTCGCCGTTGGTTTCCTGTAACTTATAAATAGCCTTGAGATAGTTTTCTTCAGTAAATGAATGCACGGCTCTGAATTATTTAAGTGAAGGTAGCAAAACGGATATAAAAATTAAATTAGATTAGCCTAATTTTACTTTTATATTCATCTAATTTAATATTTTTACCTGTCTTTCAAACGATATGAAAAAACTCAAGATCATAACTGCTATTATTTTGGTTATCACGGGTGTAGTGGCCTGTGAAAAAATACTTCCCAAAGCCCCACCTGATGACGAGCTACTGGACGGTCCTGTTGAGGGTCTTAGTTATGAACAGAACCGCAGGTTCCTTGCTGGTGATGTGGCCTTTAACGACGAAGTATTCACTTCTCAAACAGGTTTAGGCTCCATCTTCGTAGCCACCAGTTGCGGCAGTTGCCATGCCGGTGATGGCAAAGGTCATCCTTTCACTACTTTGACAAGATTTGGACAGATTGATAGCAATGGCAATCAGTTCCTTCATTTGGGCGGACCGCAATTGCAAAACAGGGCCTTGCCAGGCTATAGTCCGGAGCAAATACCCGCCGGAGCCACTTTCTCGAAATTCACCCCGCCCGCCAATACTGGCTTAGGTTTTTTAGAATTGGTTTCAGATGCTGATATTTTAGCAATGGCTGACCCTAACGATGCAAATGCTGATGGGATTTCTGGTGTACCAAACTGGATAACTCTGCCATCATTTATTGATCCAAATCCAAACGCTATAACTCAAAATGGAAAATACATTCATCGCTTTGGTAAAAAAGCTGCTGCTTATAATCTGTTGCATCAAACCGTTAATGCCTATAATCAGGATATAGGCATCACTTCAACGTTTCAGCCAAAAGATGTTTATTCCGGTTTAAATATTGATCCCGAAGTTTCCGATGTAACGATACATAATGTTGTCTTCTACTTACAAACATTGAAAACTCCCATTCAAAGAAATCAAAATGATGCTGAAGTAGTTCAAGGTAAAAATATATTTATACAGGCAAGGTGTGAAAGCTGCCACAAGCAAACATTGAAAACAGAATTTTCACTTGTTGCCGCTTTGTCAAATAAAACATTTCATCCTTACACCGATTTGCTGTTACATGATATGGGGCCAGGTTTGGATGATGGCTATACGGAAGGCAATGCAAAAACGTCTGAATGGAGAACACCACCGCTTTGGGGATTGGGTTTATCTCCGAACTCGCAAGGTGGACAATACTTCCTGTTGCATGATGGACGGGCAAAGAGTATTGAAGAAGCGATATTGCTACATGGTGGCGAAGCGCAGCAAAGCAAGGAAAACTTTCAGCAGCTTTCGGCACAGGAAAGAAATAACCTGATTAAATTTTTAAAATCATTGTAGCACACGCAAACATGAATAGAAAAGACTTTATACTTAAATCCTGCTCTGCCTGTATTGGTGCATCAACTCTCTTCGCACTTTTTAGTTCCTGTGCTACTACTCAGTTTGCTAATGGTCAATTAACCAAAGACGGAATATTGATTGATGTAAAAGAGTTTGAGCTGAAAGAAAAAAATAAACACCGATTGTATATCGTTGTACGAAACGAAGCGTTGCTTTTCCCAATATGTGTTTACAGATTCAGTGATACTGATTACGCCGCCCTTTGGATGCAGTGTGCTCACCAGGGCGCAGAACTAAATGTAGCTGGTGATTATCTCCAGTGCCCTGCGCATGGAAGCGAGTATGATAACCGAGGCAAAGTAACCAACGGTCCTGCGGACAGAGATCTGAGGACATTTCCCGTAACGCTTAACAACAACCAAATCTTTATTGATTTAAGAAAAGCATGAGAAAAATAATACTAAACATTCTATCCGTTTTCATTTCATCTGTTGTCGTTGCTCAGATAGACCCGGCATTATTAAGAAGAACTTCAAAGGATACATCGGGATTGTTACTTAACATGGATGCGGTATACAACCGTCCCTTTCTTCAGTTAGGCAAACTGCCTGTTGCATTGGGTGGATATGCAGAAGCCAATTACCAGTATTTACAGGAAGATGGTATATCGGAAGGACATCAGTTTCAAATGAGACGATTGACATTGTTTGTATCTTCTTCCATTTCGAAAAGAATTAAATTTTTGAGTGAGATTGAATTTGAAGATGGTACTAAAGAAATCAATATTGAATTTGCATCTGTTGATTTTGAGTTTGCGCCCCTTTTGAATTTGAGAAGCGGTATTGTTATGAATCCGATTGGAGCTTTCAATCAAAATCATGACGGGCCGAAATGGGAATTTATTGACAGGCCAATTTCTGCCACCCAAATCCTTCCGGCCACCTGGAGCAATGTGGGTTTTGGTGTATTTGGGAAAAAATCATCCAAAGATTGGGTATATGCTTACGAAGCCTACCTCACCAATGGATTTGATGATAAAATAATTGACAATGCTGAAAACAAAACTTTTCTCCCAGCCAGTAAAGAAAATAAAGACCGGTTTGAAGAAAGCTTTAACGGAAGTCCATTGCTTACAGGTAAGGTTGCAGTAAGAAATCGAAAAATTGGTGAATTAGGCTTATCATACATGGGTGGTGTTTACAATAAATTTGAAGATGATGGATTGGAATTGGATAAAAAAAGAAGAGTGAATGTATATGCAATAGACTTTAACAGCACACTCCCAAAAATCAATACTTATATCAATGCTGAATGGGCTTGGGTGAATGTGGATGTTCCTGAAACGTACACTGAACAATTTGGCAGAAAACAACAAGGCGGTTTTATTGACTTTGTGCAACCTGTTTTTAAGAAACCTGTGTTTGGCTTTGAAACGTCAGTTATCAATGCAGCCTTGCGTCTTGAATATGTGGATTGGAATAAAGGAAAGTTCAAGTCCACAGGTGATAATATCAGTGACGAAGTATTTTCCATTGTTCCTGCCATTAGCTGGCGACCCACTGCACAAACAGTGATTCGGTTGAACTATCGGTACAACTGGCAAAAAGATATTTTAGGCAACCCACCCGCTAAGCTGGCAGGATTTCAGTTTGGGGTGACTACCTATTTTTAAATTTCAGCCTTAATGGTGATGGCGCATTTTTCAAATTCTGAACTCAAAAGTTTTATAGGAATTTTATCCGGGCAATACTTAGTGGTTTCTATTAAGTAAACTACTCTCAGGTTGGTAAGCGGCTTTAGCCATGCCAAATATTCCCGAAGATGTTCTGCAATTTGCTTAACCGTTGTATTAGGTTTCTCTTTTATTACCAGTATTAATTTCCCATTCTTTTCACTGGTCAGGAATCTTGCTGCTTTCAGCATTGCACCTAAATACCCCTTACGACTTGTTCCAGTATCACACTCCATAATGATGTACTCATTCTCCTTTTGCAAAACTGTGTCTGGCTTATACCCTTTAGTCAGTTGTCCCCCTGAATTGAGAACCACATAACCTTCGGCACTGTGCAAGAGGTTCTTAAATAATTTGTCTTTCATCGCTTCGCTGTAATAAGGGTGATTTTAAAGATGCAACAGCCAATTCTAAAGGCTATTTTACTTGGGGCAAAATGCAATTCAAAATCAGATTCGCTCTTGATTTAGTAAAGTCTTCAAATTTATCCTCTGTCCACAACGTTTCATCAGCAGGGATTAAGTGACGCTTTACAAAGGCAGCTTTATCAGTTACATGATTATTGATCCAATCCTTGAAAGGACTTGCATTTTTTAATCCCCTGTTGGTGCTGAAATCTATTAGTTGAAAGTTTCTGATACTATTAATTTTTGCTGGTTCAATCTTTAGCGATTCTAATATTGATTTCGGCATGATGTGGTCAATATCATTTACCCTTATAGTCTGTCCTCTGTCGTACATTAGGTAATAAACAAATGAACTTTCTAATTCATCGAGGTTATCGGTAGTATAAGTTCTGGTAAACGTAATTGGATGGTCTGTATAAACCTGGAACAATTCATCGGCTGGGAAATCTTTGTTTTTAAAGTGCTGTATTTTATCCAATAATTTACGGATACCTGTTTTGTAAGGTATCCATCCTGCACCCTTGCTTTTGAATACTCCATTAATGAGAGAATGGTATATCCATTTCTCCAACCTTGGGTGTTCCGCATTTTTAGCATCGAAATTGGCAAAGAAGTTTTCTAATTCTTTATCGCTTATTTGCTTGTGAAAAAGATGATAGGCGATAAAAAACAATGGAATAAAGGAACGGTTGGCATCTTTATAGTAATAATACAATTTTGAATTAATGAGAAAGTCCTTGAGGCATTTCAGGGTAACTTTAATCCTTTCTCTGTTTTTTATGGCGAATTGAGCATCGGCTGCTTCAATTGCCGCCATTTCTTTTTTATGATTGTCCTGCAATAGGAAAATTAACTTGATAAGATTGTCCTGTGTTAATCCAATTTCTTCATAGCTCTTTAATGTTTCTTCCAAAAAGCCTTCCATTTCCCATTCAAAACCTTTGAGCACAGAAGCTACCAAATCAAAAGAAGAAAGCTTTGTGCCGCCATCGTTCAACCTTCGGAATAACTCAACGATTCTTTGTTTATTGGTTATTTCATCAAATGATTTATTCACTGAGACTTTTGAAATACCGAGACAATCTGCTGTCAAAGTATTCTTGTAAAACGCTTTTATGTTTTTTTCAACATGTTTTCTTTGAATAGCATCTTGTATATTTTGCGTCTTTATTATTTCTTCAGCAACCTGGTCTTCATCGTTGGTATCTTTTAATCTTTTTAGCAAGGAGCTGGCAAGATACCAGTTATGTTCAGGGATTGTTCTGTCTTCATTTCCCTTTGAATTTTTGGGTAGTTTACTTTCTTCTTTCTCAAACTTAAATTCAAATTCATTATTATAATCGCTGAACAAATCAAAATACAACACCTTGCCATTTATACTTCCTTTTAAACCAATATAGAAGGATTGCATTCGCTGTTGTCCGTCAATAACAAAATTCTGTAATTGGGTTAGAGTATCTACTTGTCTTGAATTTATGACACCACCATCTTTTGTGAATGTCCTGTAATTAAAAAGAGGTTTACTTCCTTTTTCTTCTTCTATCACCATAACACCGCCGAAAGAATCTCCCTTCAGAAGTGTATCAAACAATAATTCCATTTTTTCCTCATCCCATACCAGCCGTCGTTGAATAACAGGGAGAACAAACTTTTCCTCTTCGATTTCGTTGATTACGTCTGATATTTTATATGATTTCCAGATTGCCATAAACAGTTAATTGCTGAATTGCTAATATAACCAGATTTGCTAAATTACCAGGAGACCCGGCACAGTCCTTCTGCCTTATCAAACATCCCCTCTTATTATGACAGATGGCAGAACCACTGTGCCGGTCAATGATACTGGGAATTGAGCTTGGCTATTGGCAGATACAACTAAACTGTCCTGCCAAGCACAATTCCAGATAGTCAAAGACGCAATATAATTTTGTAATCCAAATCTCAATACCACATGTTGATTTTTGCTTACGGCTCAAATATGAATCTGAACAGGCTTACAAAACGGGTTCCTTCAGCAGTGAAGGTTACCAACGCATTTCTTACAGGTCACAAAGTAGTTTGTAATAAAATTAGCAACGACGGTTCTGCAAAGGCGAATATTATAAAGACAAATGTTTCTGCCGAATTTGTTTGGGGAGTATTGTTTTCCATTGATAGCAATGAGAAAGCCTTGCTTGATAAAGCTGAAGGTTTAGGTAAAGGTTACACTGAGGGTACATTTACATTTTTTGATGAAATCAATAACTCTTACGCTGCACAGATTTATATTGCCGATAGTAACTCTATAGATAATACTTTACTACCGTATGATTGGTATAAAGAATTTATTGTAAGTGGCGCTATCCAGAATAAATTACCTGCCGAATATATTTTACAGCTACAATCTATTACCTGTATTCGTGACCATGATGAAGCAAGAAGAACTAAAAACTATTCTATTCTGTCAGGCAAGTAGTATTCTTTTGTTACCAGCTTTAGAATCTTTAGTCATCTTCTGTTGCGACGCTCCGTTCATCGTTCTGTTCTTCTATCATCAAAGACCCGGTGCAGTACACCTGTCTTATTTCTTTTTCGCCTGCGGCAAATAAGCCCGGAGAACTGCACCGGATAATCATTATTGGGAATTGAGATTGCTTCATTCTTCAGCAAACACAATTCCAGACAAACAAATCTCAGCGCAATTTCAAGTGATATTTCTTTTCCCTTCTCTTAAAGACACAACAAGCAGTTATAACCTGTTTTGTAAGAAAATGGGCAAAGCGAAAGCGAAGTTATGCGGCTGCATTGATGATTTATTAAATGCCAAAAAGACTACGGCATAAACAACGCTATTCCACACTACTTCAGATTTAATTTATTCCGTTTCCTTTTTGTTTTTCCTGCAGCCGCCTTACTGTAAGGCTTTCTTTTTTTCCATTTTTTCTTTTACAAAACAATTTTTTTTCATCATCAGAACACAATTAAACAATCATTTTTTAAACATTTAAAATTTCAGTTATGGAAATCATCGGAAGAATTACAGCAGACGCAACCGTTAGCGAAACAAAAGCAGGGAAAAAAGTAGTGAACTTTTCCATTGCTATCAATGACACTTACAAAGCAAAAGGAAGCACGGAGGTACAAAAGTTTACGACTTATGTAAACTGTTCGTACTGGATTAATCCGGGTGTATCGGCTTATTTAACCAAGGGCACGTTGGTGGAGTGTTATGGCCGCATTGGTGCAAACGCCTGGACAACCAAAGAAGGCGAAGTAAAGGCCAGCCTCACTTTTCATGTCAATACTATTAAACTGCATGGCCGTTCAAATGGTAGCAATGCTACTCCTGCACCAGTAGTGTCAATGACGACCGCACCAGCCGCAGAAGTAGTGGACGATTTACCATTCTAATCAACAAGGCATCTCACCGCAGGCGGGATGCCTTTCATTTATTAATCATTTAAAAAAAATACAACTATGGCACACAATATTAATTTCAATGAACAAACAGGTAAACACAGCTTCTTTTCAGTAAAAGAAAAAGCATGGCATGGTTTAGGGCAAATTGTGGAAGACTATCCCAGCAGTAAAGAAGCATTGCAATTTGCAGGGCTTGATTTTGAAGTATTGAAACGACCCAATACACACCGTTTAGATGATGGTACAGAAGTGATCTCTAAAAGTTCATTCTACACTTACCGTCCTGATACGGGTGCAGTATTGGGCGACCGATTAGGTAAGGATTATGAAGTGGTGCAAAATGCAAATGCTTTCAGTTTCTTTGATGCTATTGTAGAAGGTGACGGCATTCAATATGAAACTGCCGGAGCATTAGGCAAAGGCGAAAAGATTTTTATAACAGCTAAACTTCCCGGCTATATCAAAGTGGGCAACGATGATATGATTGAAAAGTATTTATTCCTTACAACTTCGCATGATGGTTTTGGAAGCATCATGGCAGCGTTTACACCCACAAGAATTGTTTGTAACAATACCCTCAATGCTGCTTTGAAAAACTGTAATAATTCCATTAAGATCCGTCATACCGCCAATGCAAAAGAACGATTAGAAGAAGCTCACAAAGTAATGGGAATATCTAACCGGCTTTCTGTACAGTTAGAAGGGATTTTTAATCAATGGGCAAAGGTTCGTATTACCGATAAGGAAGTACAGAAACTGATACAATTGGCAATGGTTCCAAATAAAGAAGTATTGCAGAATATTGAAAAAGGTGAACTGGATGAACTAAGTACTTGTTTTAAAAATATGTGCGATGATGTGTATGAGTATAACATGAGCAGCCCATCACAACATTATGAAACAACAAAGGGAACAGTGTTTGGCGCTTATAATGCAATCACCGGTTATTTTCAGAATGTAAGAAATTACAAAGATGACGAAGCCAAAATGAAATCATTGTTATACGGCGGCACAGCACAGCTAAGAACACAAAAAGCCTTTCAGCTTTGTGAGGACTTTGTAAAGAGTGAAATGGTGGGTATCTACAATTGACGGTTATTAAGGGGCATTGCAAGATGCCCCTTGATCTTATAAAAAAGCTGCCCCGCAACATTGCAGCAGAGTTTAGAAAATGGCGGGGCAGCTTGGGGTTTGGTGAAGATAACTTGTATCGGTAAATTTGGATAATGCGCTATACTAATCAAATAGAACCCGTCAGGAAAGCCCTGATAATTGGTAGCCCTGGTACTGAGGGTGTGGATTATTTGTATAGTGCCTCAACAGATGTTACGAATATCACCAATCACTTGCTTTCTTCAAGAGGAGGTAAATGGAAGGATAACGAGATACAAGTGCTATGGAATCCAGGCATTGCAGAATTAGCTGCAATTATTGAAAATATAATCGCAGATTATCTTTTTGTTTATTATGCCGGGCATGGTTATGAAACTACTATCGGAGAAAGAAAAATATGCTTAAGTGATGCGGATGTTTCTGACTTTTTTCTGCTGAATAAAAGCCCCCGGCAATTAATTGTAATTGACGCCTGCCGGGAAAAAGAATATCCCGCAATCAGTGGTATTCCGGAGGAGGAAGAATGGTTGCCATTTGATGGTTATTACCCGGAAAGAGAGGCATTCGATAATTATATTTTGCAGTCGCCGGTTGGAAAGAAAATAATCCATGCTACAAAAAGCGGGTTTGCCTCATGGGAAGATAAAAAAGGGAAAGGTGGAGTATTCACCACAAACCTCATATTAAGTACAAGGAAGATTCAGTGTAATGATTTATATGCACCCATTAGCATCGAGCAGTCAATATGGAAAGCCAGGAAAATGATTAAACAGGCAGGCGATGAACAAGAACCCGAAATTGTTTATTCAATCGGCAATCTTCAGGTTCCGTTTGCTGTGTATGTTAAAAGCGAAGTAAAGACAGTTTATTCAAATCCCGCCAATTACAATAAACCCCGAACTATGTTAAGAAGAGAGCCATCAAATTCCGGAGCATTAACCTTTGGCTTACTCTTACTTGGGATTGCGTTATTTGCTGATGCTGATTAAACTTCTTTTTATGAGAAAAACATTATTGATTTTATGCTTACTAACACCCTCTATTTTTTTTGCTCAATTATCAAAAAGAGACAGTCTCTGGCTTTTGCTAAAGCCTTTCATCGGCAGTTGGAAAGGTGAAGGTGGCGGTGAACCGGGTAAAGGGAAATATGAAAGAAGCTATCAATATATTCTCAACAAACGATTTATTGAGATTCGTAATAAGTCAACGTATGAGCCAACAGCACATAACCCCAAAGGTGAAGTGCATGAGGATATTGGTTATTTCAGTTATGATAACGGCAGAAAGACTTTTATGCTACGGCAATTTCATATTGAAGGGTTTGTAAACCAGTTCAAACTTGATAGCATTTCACCGGATAGGAAGACATTGGTTTTTATAACTGAATCAATAGAGAATATTCCTACCGGGTTCAGAGCAAAAGAAACTTATCGCATACTCAGCGATGATGAAATAGAGGAAACATTTGAAATAGCAGAGCCGGGAAAAGAATTTGCTGTTTATTCAAAAGTGAAACTGGTACGTCAGAAATAATCAATTCGTTCGGGTCCATGTTTCCGTTCTTCCGAATAAGGATATGCCAACATAACCCCTTACTTTAAGTGTGTTCTTATCTTTTAAATACATATAGGAGCTATATGTCTTCCCGCTTTCAGGGTCGTAAATATCGTCGCCCTTCCATTCATCATCACCATCAAACTTAAACCCTGTAAGCATCAGCAACCCGATAATCGGATTACTGCGTTTCGCTTTATCCGGATTGTTTGCATCAACCCTTTGCTTCCCGTTCTCAATAGAATTTTTGAGCCAGATAATTTTACCATAAAACTTTTCACCTGATTTATATATCTGGATTTTCGCTGGTTCTTTACCACCGGTAAGCCAGATGCCAATTATATCATCTGCTTTGTTTTGAGATTGAGCAGCAAAACAAATCAGTGAGGCAATTACAGCAAGGGATGCTATTCTTTGTTTCATATTTTGCAACTTTCAGGCAAAGGTTTTTCTCTTTGTTTCAGGTTTTCAAATGCTGTATCGTAATCAGGCCGCAGGGTTCCCATCAACCTGTCCCAAATTGTAAAGTACAAACCGTAATTGCCTTTAAAAAACTGGTGATGCTGGTTATGGCTTACAGACGTATTCATCCATTTACCCAGCCAATGCTTATTAAATCCTTTCGGATATATTTCAAATCCCAAATGTCCATATACATTATACACAAGACTGATAACAAAAAACCACATCAGGTGAATGCTATGAACAGGAATAGTAAACAGGAAGATGACAAAAATCATTGACTCCACAACTGCCTCCAACGGATGAAAAGCATAAGCCGCCCACGGCGATGGATTGGTAGATTTATGATGTACCAAATGCACCATTTTAAAAAGCCAGGGATGGTGCATAATACGGTGAGCCCAGTAAAAATAGGTGTCGTGCATTAAAAGCATTAAGGGAAATGCAAGTATAAAATAAACCGTTCCATGTTCATCAATATGCGTATAAAAAGTAGTGTGTGGTCTTATTGCATCACTATAAAGCATGAGCAGCGGGGGAACAGAAAAGATAATTACAGAAAGAGTTGAAAAGCCTAATTCACGGGCATAGTCTTTCAGCTTTGGAAATTTTTCCTGTATCTTTTTATAAGAAAGTTTTTTTCTGAAAAAAACATAATACACAAGGAAGAAAGGCAGTGAGATGAAAAAATATTTCACCGCATTATCAAGTAGTAAATACACAAACTTGTCAAGGCTCATAATTCTGAATTTTAATACTCAAAACTATAAACCGTAAAAGTCATAAAAACTAACCTGGGTTACTTTCATTTCCCTGTTAACCTTCAGATGGGAAATGACCGATCAAAAAATATATGTACTATGACCGTCTTTCCGGTAACTAAAATGTTCAACGCATAACTGTCACCCTTAAGAAAGTAGCAGGTATAGACGTGGTATTCTTGTTCGTGCTTTTGTTTTGGCTATTAAACAAAGCTTCTAGTTCATTTTGAAGATCCAACGATTTGCCATTTTTTTCAGCTGCTTCAAAAGCATTCATCGTGGGGCCGTAATAGGTTTTGAAGTTGTTGACAAGTTCTGACGGTGGATAAGAGGCTTTAAATGTAAAAGTATCTTTAATGAATGATATGTTTTCTTTTGCTACGCCGGCTTTACCAAAACGTTCTATGACATTGTTCTCTACACCCCATAACATAGGGCTAATGAAACCCTCCGGTGGTGGCGGTGTGTAGGCAGAACTTATCTTTAGTATTTGCGCTACCAGGGTGGGGTCTCCCGGTATCCAATTCCCCATGATGATTCTTCCTCCCGGACGGGTAACACGAACCATTTCGCTGGCTACATCAAATGGTTTTGGTGCGAACATTGCACCAAAAATGCTTACCACAAGATCAAAAGTCTGATCTTTCAGGTCATGTAAATCTGTCGCATCACCCTCTTGGAAAGTACAATTTGTAAGTCCTTCAGTTTCTGCCCGCTTGTTTCCTGCTTCAACGAGATTACTTGCTATATCAACACCTAAAACATTAGCTCCCAATTTTGCTTCAGGAATTGCAGTAGTGCCATCACCACAACCGAGATCTAAAACGTTAATATCTTTTGTAATCCCAAGTTTGCTTACCAGTTCGGTGCCGCTTTCCCTCATAGTTTCGGCAATTCGGGTGAAGTCTCCTTTTTCCCATAATGCTTTGTTTGGATTCATCGTGTTTTATTTTAGAATACCAAATTAAAATTTATAAATGATTTTTCAACTTCTTTTATCATTCCAAAATGTTTTCTGCCAATCGCAGGATGACTGAAAACTAACCTGAGTTATATTCATTTCCCTGCTAACCTACGCCGTAAGCGGCTAAGGCTTTGGGATTCTATACCAAGATAACCTGCCATATATTTTACAGGTATTCTTTGCAAAGCCTGCGGGAAAGTATTTTCAAGAGCAAGGTATCTTTCTTCAACGCTTTGCGTTTTACGGTTTTGTTCGTTCAGCAGAACAAGCCTTAATTCTTCAGCAAGTATGAGGCTGAATAAGGTTTCAAATTTTGGATTCGCTTTAAAAATGAAAGACAGATGTTCTTTATTTAATACAAGTGCTTCGCAATCTTCAATAGCAATAAAGTTTTTGTGTGAAGGATGGTTATTAGTCAGTCCTTCGGTATAAGTAAAAAAGCATCCTTCATGTTTAAATTCAGAAGCCTTTTCATTACCGGTATCGTCAACAAAAGTTGTTACAATAAATCCTTTATTTAAGAACCCGATAAACCGACAGTACTCCCCGGCCCTCAAAATATAATCACCCTTTGCATACTTTTTAAAGTCGCTGTATTTGAGGCTTTCCTCAATCTCTTCCCGGCTGATTTCAACCCGTTGTTTGATATAATTGATAACTTGCGAATACATTGGTAATAGATGTTACAAAAATAGATTAAATTAAAGAATGGATGCTCTCTTTCAATATTTTAAGAAGTTCAACCCGCTTTCAAAAGAAGCAGAAAAAGCGATTGCAGAAATAAGCAGCATAGTTGCCATTAAAAAAAACAAAGACTTGCAGCCAATTGGCCACACCTGCAAAACAATTTATTTTATCAAAAAGGGAGTAGCCCGCATCTATTATTTTAAAGATGGTATTGATATTACTGAACGCTTCTTTTTCGAGAACAGTATTATTGCAAGAGTGGAAAGTTTATTTACCGGCAAGCCAAGCCGCAAAGCGATACAGATCCTGGAAGATGCAGAAATTATTGCCATCAATTCCACACAGCTTTTCAAATTGTATGATACCTACCCTGAGATAGAAAGACTGTTTCGAAAAATATTTGAAGCAGCTTATGTGGAAACTGTAAACCGCATTGAAGGAATACAGTTTCATTCAGCAGAAGAAAGATACAATGCCTTGCTCAATGAAGCCCCGAATGTATTAATGAGAGTTCCTCTCAAATATGTTGCTTCTTACCTCGGTATTACCCAGGTAAGCCTCAGCCGGATCCGGGGTCACCGGTAATTATTTATCTTATGTTAAAGGAATACTGGCTTTAAGTTTTCACCTTTATGTGGTGAAAATGTTTGAGCTCTATGCAGACTATTTTCAGTTTTTTTTATTGAACAGTTAAATAAATAAAAATGGAAACAACTATCACCAAAAAAGTTGATGCTGCAGAGCTTGAGCAGAAAGTAAAAAAGATGTATAGCGATGTTGCACTTAATCCTAAAGGCGAATATCATTTTGAAATGGGGCGGGGACTCGCTGAAAAATTGGGGTATGAAAAAAATGACCTGGATCGTATACCTGCTGCTGCCATTGATTCATTTGCCGGTGTAGGATATTATTTTGATATGGCAAATATCAAAGAAGGGGAACATGTACTCGACCTTGGAAGCGGCTCAGGGATGGACGTTTTTGTTGCCGCATTAAAAGCAGGTAGCTCCGGACATGTTTCAGGTGTTGATATGACGGATGATCAATTGAACAAAGCAGAAAGCCTTCGAAATGAATATAAACTTGAAACTGTTTCCTTCCACAAATCCTACATTGAAAAACTTCCTTTTAATGATGCAGTTTTTGATGTGGTCATCAGCAATGGTGTTATTAATCTTTGCCCGGATAAAGAAAAAGTGTTTGCAGAAGTGGCACGGGTACTGAAGCCTGAAGGACGGATGGTTATAGCTGATATTGTTACAGAAAAACAACTCCCCGAAAATGTTGTTTGCAATTCTACACTTTGGGCTGCCTGTATCGGTGGCGCAGCACAGCAGGATGATTACCGGAATGCTATTGAGAATGCCGGTATGGAAATGCTTATTGTCAGAAATAATGATGCCTATGGTTTCATTTCTAAATCAGCCCGAGGTGCTTCAAAAGATTATGGTGTGAAAAGTGTTTCACTTTTTGCGCAAAAGAAATAATGACGAATGTGCCAAAATAAAACCCAAATCCACCTTGTATGGAAACAATTAAAACCATTGATACAGCAACATTAAGAGATTGGCTGGAAACCGGAAAGCCTGTAAATATACTGGACATCCGGCCTCTTCAGGAAAGAACAGAATGGTTCATCCCCGGCAGTATTTACTTTAATGCATACGATAAATTAAAAGCACACAATAATGATGCTTTGCAAGGTCTGCATCTTGACAAGACTGTTCCCGTAGTAACCTTTTGTTCAGGAGGTAAAACAAGTTTAATTGCTGCCCGCTTGTTGAGTGAACAGGGTTTTGAAGCTTACTCATTGCAAGGAGGTATGAAAGCCTGGAGCCTAGCATGGAATACTGCAAAACTATCCTTCCCTGATTTTGAAATAATACAATTCAGAAGAACAGGCAAAGGCTGTCTTTCGTATTTAGTAGCATCCAACAATGAAGCAATAATAATTGATGCTTCTCTTCCTGTAGATGCTTACCAGGAATTTTTGGTAAAGGAAAATCTTACGTTGAAGCATGTAATTGAGACTCATATTCATGCCGATCACCTCTCAAGGTCAAAACAATTGGCTGAAGACAATAAGGCAACATTACATCTTCCTGCACCTAACAAAGTAAACTTTGATTTTATTCCGGTATCTGGCACAACTGTTTTTCAAATTGGCAATATCAGTATTGAAGCCATTCAAACACCCGGCCATACAACAGAAAGTACAAGCTACCTGATTAATGATAAAGTATTGCTTACAGGCGATACACTTTTTATAAACGGAGTTGGCAGACCGGATTTGAAAGCAAATAATGATGAAGCAATGCAGAAATCAAAAATGCTTTATCAATCCTTACAGAAACTATTGGCATTGGGTGATAATATAATTGTATTGCCAGCGCATACAAGCCAGCCTGTAGAGTTTGATAACATACCTATTCAAGCAACAATCAGTAACATTAAAAAAACTGTGGGAATGCTTCAATTGAAAGAGGAAGAATTTGTCAATACCATTCTGCAACGTATTCCGCCAACACCAGATAATTACCTGTCTATTGTAGAAAAGAATATCACAGGCGATTTCGGCGACATAAACCCAATTGATTTAGAAGCCGGTGCAAACAGATGTTCAATCTCTTAACAGAAAAAATGAAAATACAATTAGGGTTAAAAGAAAACTGGAAGCAATTTACATTACTTGTCATCATAAATGCTTTTGTAGGTGGTATGGTTGGTTTAGAACGAAGTATTCTGCCACAAATTGCCGAAAAGGAATTTGCCATTGCAGCAAAAACAGCGATTCTTTCATTTATCATTGTATTTGGTATTGTAAAAGCGATTACCAATTATTACACTGGTGCATTAGCTAACAAGTTCGGCAGAAAAAAGCTTTTAGTGGCAGGTTGGATAATTAGTATCCCCATTCCATTCATGCTGATGTTTGCACCCAACTGGAACTGGATAATTGCTGCCAATGTACTTTTAGGAATCAACCAGGGTTTAACCTGGTCAAGTACTGTAGTGATGAAAATTGACCTTGTTGGTGAAAAGCAAAGAGGCTTTGCAATGGGTTTAAATGAATTTGCCGGATACATTGCTGTTGCCATCGTTGCATTTTTAACCGGCTGGATAGCCAGCAAATACGGCATAAGACCTTACCCTTTTTACTTGGGCATTGGATTGGTTTTTTTGGGATTAGCTGGAAGTATCTTTTATATAAAAGATACTAAGCATCATGTAGCAAAAGAAACAATCAGCAATACCATCCCACGGTTGAAAAATATATTTTGGGATACTACATGGAAAGACAAAAACTTAGGTTCAGTAACACAGGCAGGTTTAATCAATAACCTGAATGATGGAATGGCATGGGGAATTTTCCCAATCCTGCTTGCAACTAAAGGTTTTACTATTGGTGAAATCGGAATTGTTACAGCAGTATATCCCGCCGTTTGGGGCATTGGTCAATTGTTTACCGGGAGAATGGCTGATAAGTTCTGCAAAAAAGATATGCTCTACATAGGCATGTTTTTACAGGCCATTGCTTTGATTGTTCTGGTTTGGGCCAATACTATGTTCCATTTTATTATTCTCTCTTCCATTTTAGGATGGGGTACAGCAATGGTATATCCAACATTCCTTGCGACAGTAGCCGAAAATACAAATCCGCAGGACAGAGCAAAAAGTATCGGCATCTTTCGTTTGTGGAGAGATCTAGGTTATGCTATTGGTGCAATACTTACAGGAATAATAGCAGACTTAATAAGCATTAATGCTTCAATCATTTTCATTGGTATGTTGACGCTGACATCTGCTTTTATAATTCGTTACCGGATGAGATGCAGAACGGATGGTTCGTTGAAAATATGGAATTGGATAACAAATAAACATAAACAACATACAGTAACAGGAAATATAAAAGTGTTTTACAATGCAACACCTTCAATAAAATAACAACAAAAGAAATTTCCCGACCAGTTTATAATCTGCAGAAATACTTATTCAAATTTCATTGCTGCCTTTATATTGGCTGCAATTGTTTCGACAAATAGCCCTGACTTATTACCCCCTTCAATCTTTTTGAGATTTTTATTTTCTTCATTAATTCCTCACAAAGTTCGCCGTTTGTCTCCGTGGCGGCAATGAAATTCCGGCATAAAGAAAACTATTCCTGCATTATATCAGATACTATTTATTCCGTTGCTTCATTGCCTCGGTCGCCAAAAGGCGGATGCGGTTCCATAATTAATTTCTAAATCTTTAAAATGAAATGTTATGGAACAGTTAGCAATGAAATTTCCGGAATGGACAAGAGTAGCAGAAGTAGAATTGGTTTATAAAACAAAAGTGAAAGCTTCCGAACGACCCAAAGTAAATTCTTCAAAAGATATTTATAACATACTCCGGCAGGTTTGGGATGAAAATAAAATTGACATGCTGGAAGAGTTTAAAGTAATATTTCTGAACAGGGCTAACAGGGTTACCGGCGTTTACGATGCTTCATCCGGTGGTATTACAGGCACAGTAGCCGATCCACGATTGATATTAGCCGCCGCTATTAAGTCTCTGTCTGTATCAATTGTATTATCGCATAACCATCCCAGCGGCAACTTAAAACCCAGCCGTGCCGACGAGGAATTAACGCTTAAAATAAAAGAAGCGGCCAGCTACCACGATATTAATGTGCTGGACCACATAATCATATCCAGTGAAGGGTACTATTCCTTTGCTGATGAGGGGCTTATATAGCCCCTTTAAACCATTCTATTTCATTCTTTTAATCAAAATTTGCTATTTTGAGGAATGACCTTTGAGGAAATCCTTCTACAGTTTAAAACAGCTAAACCTTTACTGCTTTTACGGGCAAAAAATGCTGCGTTTATTATTTCCTTTTTTCAAAAAGTATTTTCTGATGCTAACATAACTACTATTACCAATAGCGAATTGCGAAGTAAACTGGAAGGCTACATGGAAGAACTGTCGTATGAAGAAAGAGATGAAGAACTGGAGGCAGGGACATTGTTTGATGATTTTTCCGTAAGAGCTGCTCAGTATATCGATAAATGGAGCAATAGCGGTTTTTTAAGAAAATACCCCAATGACGAAGGAGAAGATCTGCATGAGTTAACGCCTGATACCATCAAAGCTTTGAAATGGCTTTCTGATCTCGAACGCAGAGAGCATGTTGGAACCAACAGCCGGTTCAAGGATATTTTTTTCAAGCTTCAGAAAATGATTGAACAAACCAATGAAGATGCAGAAGCAAGAATAGAAGAACTCCAAAAGAAAAAATGGGCCATTGAAGATGAAATAAACCTGCTGAAATCAGGAAAGAAGCCATCGGTATTTGACGAAACGGAAATAAAGGAACAGTTTTACGATTTAAATAAAATGGCAAGGGAACTGCTTGCCGACTTTAGCGAAGTAGAACAAAACTTTGAGCAAATACGAAAAGATATTCAACGGAAATACACGGAAAAGGATGTAGCTAAAGGAACACTGTTAGTATTTGCCCTTGATGCTCTCGATGATATTGACCAGAAACCGCAAGGAAAAAGCTTCAAAGCATTTTGGGAGTTTTTAATGGATGAAAGAAGGCAACAGGAATTTACACAACTTACAGAAAGGCTTTACCAACTTTTAAATGAACACAATATTGATTATAATAATGATAGATTTTTAAAACACCTGAAACGTTTCCTGCATGTGTCTGGCCGAAAAGTGATTGATTCTAACCGGAAGCTAAGTGAAAAAATAAGCCGGGTACTTTCTGAAAAAAATCTTTTGGAAAGAAGAAGGGCTATGGAATTGATTGGTGATATACGACAGATGGCGTATTCCCTTATCGAAACAAAAATTAGGGAGGATGATTTTATAGTTATTGAAGATGAACCATACATTAATCTTTTTGACAGATGGGAACCTGGTGAAGAGAAAGACGATATTACCGGTATATTATTTCCAGATGGTAGCGCAGATGAAGAAGATGCGGATTTTAAAATACTGTTCGATCAGTTTACAATTGACAGAAAGAAATTGTTGCAAAGAATCGATGCAATGCTCGAAGAAAAAACCCAGGTTACTTTAAAAGAAATAATCGATGAGTATGGAATTGAAAATGGCCTGAGTGAAATTGTTGGCTATTTTTCGATAGCCACTTCAAGTACACATCATATTATAATAGAAGAAGCAAAAGAACCAATTTTAATTGGCGAAAGAAAAGTAAATGTGCCAATGGTAATCTATACAAGGCCAACAACAAAGTAATATGGAAATAAAAATCGCAAGGGCTCCATTTGCCGCAGTCATTATTAAACTATTGCAGGGGCCCGTGTATGCAGATGATAAAAACATCTGGCGGGAACTACTGGGCTGGCAATCTGCCATACAGGAATATTTTGGTAAAATAGGTATGGAACTAATCATTACTGAACAGGATGGCTTTGCAAGGGTTATGCAGCCCGAAACTGATGAAAATGATGATAATCCGCTACCACGCCTTATGAAAAAACAATCCCTCAATTATGAAGCTACATTGCTGGCTGTAATGCTCAGGGAAGGACTTGAAGAGTTTGATGTAAAAAGCGAAGGAACAAAATTCTATCTCACTCAAAAAGAAATAAAGGAACGGATTGAATTGTTTTATAAAGAGCAAACCAATAAGAGTAAACTTTGGAAAGATTTATCAAAACCAATAACCAGTTTAATAAATATTGGCATACTAAAGCTGAATCGTGAGGATACTGTCAATAAGGATAACAACCAGTACGAAATAAAAAGAATTATCAAGGCATTTATCAGCAATGATAAACTTGAAGAAATAAAGAATAAGTTAAGCAACTATGTCAACACTGTTCAGCAATAATAATTCAGATAATGGATACCGATTAAGACACCTTGAGGTGTTTAACTGGGGTACATTTAACGGTAAAGTATATAAACTGCAGCCGGATGGACGCACTTCGCTGCTTACCGGTGCAAATGGCAGTGGTAAAACAACGCTGATTGATGCGTTGCTCACCATACTTGTTCCTACCAATAAAAGATTTTATAATCAATCTTCTGGAGCTGAATCGAAAAAGGAACGTGATGAGAATTCCTATTTCTGGGGTTATCACGGTAAAACATTTTCGGAAGCTGAGGAAAAATCAAAGACAGAGCAGTTGCGTACCAAGACAGATAATCCTTACTCAGTTTTACTGGCCTGTTTTCAAAATTCCGGTACACAGCATACAATTACATTGGTACAGGTCAGATGGTTTAGTAATGGCGGGCTTCAGAAGATATTTATAGTTTCTCCCTACCCGCTGAATATTACTGATCATTTTGGAAAAGACCATTTTGATTTTAAAGGCGATTGGAAGAAGAAACTGGTAAAGCAATATGCCAAAACTGAAGTTTATAACAGCTTTAAAGAATATGCGGCCAGGTTCAGCGAATTGTTTGGTTTGAGAGATAAAGCCCTCTCACTTTTCAGCCAGACGGTTGGAATTAAAGTATTAGGCGATTTAACCAATTTTATCCGGCAGGAAATGCTGGAAGAATCAGATGCAGAGGAGCAATTTAAAGGCCTCTATAATCACTACAGCGACTTATTGATCAGCCACAAAGCCATACAAAAAGATGAAAAGCAACTTGAATTGCTGGAGCCGGTAATAAAAAACAAACACAGATTGGATGAATTGCGACAAAAAAAAGAACAGCTGGATTTTATAGAAGAACAGATGCCTTTTTATCTTGGTAAAATTGAGTATGGATTGCTTGAGAAAGATGTTGAGAGACTTGAACTTGATATTGAAATTGCCAACAGGGATAAAGAGTTAATTTCTGCTTCCGTAGATAGACTTGATAAAGAAAAGGAACAGCTTGTTATGCAACGGGCTGCATTGAATATTGACAGCCAGATTTCTCTACTGAATAAAGATATCGACGGAGAAACGGAAAAAAGAAATCGTAAAAGTGCTGAAAACACCCGGTATGTAAAATTTTGCGAGCAGCTAAAACTGGATACTGAAATTGATGTAGCTGTATTCAGAAATAATTACAATAAAATACTTGAATTAAATACCTCTGTTCCTGCGGAGTCAGAGAAGTTTGCAGAAAAGAAATTGAGGCTAAAAATTGAGCAGGAAAGCGTAGGTAACAAAATCGAGGATCTGCAACAGCAAATTACTTCGCTTTTAGCACGGAAAAACCGTATCCCTGACGACCTGATTAATGCAAGAAAAAGATTGGTTGATATATTGGAAACAACGGAAGATGAAATTCCGTTTGTAGGTGAATTAATCAAAGTGAAAGCAACTGAAAATCTTTGGGAAGATTCAATAGAAAAATTGCTGCATAACTTTTCGATGCAGCTATTAGTTCCGGAAAAATTCAGCAAAGCAGCTAACCAGTTTATTTATAACAATGATATGCGGACAAAGCTGGTGTATCATAAAATTGACCGAAGACCATCCAACAGTATTGTACGTTGGCCAACTGAGAGTGATGCTTTGGTAAATAAACTTGAACTAAAAGAATCAGAATATTCGAAGTGGCTTGAAACCACTCTGCTTGATAGGTTTAATTATTATTGTACCGATGATTTGGAAGTATTTTATGGTTCACCCAAGGCCGTTACATCAAATGGCTTGATGCGGAATGTAAACCGGCATGAAAAGGACGACCGGCCGGGAAGATGGAATAAGTCAAAATACAGGCTGGGATGGGATAACAAAGCAACCATTCAATACTTGCAGCAGCAGAAGTATAATGAGGAAAAAAAACATGCTGCACTTTCCGGTGAGATCAAAGAACTAACACCGCTTATTGCAGCTTTGCAGCTAAAGGTGCAAACCATTTCTAATCTCATACAGATAAAAAATTATGATGACATAAACTGGGCGCAACATGCAGAAAAGATTAACACATTGAATAAGCAGGTGCAGGATTTAAAAAAATCAACAGATGCTTATGAGTTAATTGAAAAACAAATCAAAGAAGTAGGAAAACAATTACAGACTGAAAATGAGAAAAGAGATGCTTTAATAACAAGGATTAGTAAACTTGACGACGAATATAACAGCAAGAACCTGCGTAAGCTCAACCTGAAATTTGAAGAATTACAGGAAGCAGGTGAACAGGCAATTATTGAATTTTTAAAGGAAGAAGAAATTGCTTCCTCCGGTATTCAAACATTAACGCAGTTTGATAGTATGATGATGCAATCTGCAATTAAATTAAAGGCAAGGCAAAAGGCAGCAGGTAATGCGGTTAACAAACTTGAACTTGATACCACTACATTAATTGCAGCCTTTATAAATCCGGGAGAAAAAATTACCAATGAATTTGCTAACTGGAGCGGAGATGTAATGAATATAAAACCCGACCTCACAGGGCTTGGCGACCTGGAAGATTTGTATAAAACTATACAAACACAGCGGCTTGTTGAGCATAAGCGGAGGTTCCGGGACTATATGGATAAAAGTATGCTGGATGCACTCACCAGCTATAGGGCCTGGCTCAACAATGAGTTGAGTAAAATTGAGGATATGATTGAGGAATTGAATGTGCCATTAAAGAAGATAACCTTCAACCGCAATCCTGATACTTATCTTCAATTGGAATGTCGCCAGCTAAGGGGCGAAAATGAAATAAATATTTTCAGAGGTCAGTTAAACGCTGCCATACCCAATACACTGGATTTTGCAATTCAAAAAGATGAGAGTTACCGACAGGAGGTTTTTAATAATATCAAGGAGTTAATTACTGAATTACAGAAAGAAGAAACCTGGCGAAGAAAAGTAACGGATGTAAGAAACTGGCTTGTATTCAGTGCCAGGGAATATTCTGCAATGGAAAACAAAGCAGGTCAATACCATGACAATACAGCCAGCTATTCCGGTGGGCAAAAAGCACAGTTTACATACGCTATTTTAGGTGCTGCTATTGCCCACCAGTTTGGAATATTTCAGCAAGGTAAACAGCATAAGAGTCTCCGCTTTATCACAGTTGATGAGGCTTTCAGTAAGTTAGATCCTGAAAAGAGCCGGTTCCTGATGGAGTTTTGCGCACAGCTAAATCTTCAGATATTGGTGGTTACCCCGCTGGACAAAATTAATATTGCGGAGCCTTATATTAATGCGGTTCATTTTGTGGAAATAAAAAACAAGAAAAGTTCTGTTCTGTATAACCTTACAATGGAACAATACTACGAGAAGAAAGAAAGTTTTAAACAGTTAGCCGAAACAAGAGAATGATAACACCAAATGAACTTTTTGAGAAATCTGATAAACTGTTTTATAAGGTTATCACAGCAGTTTTGAAAGAGCAGGATATTTTTCCCCTGGTCATCCCTTCGAACAAGAAGTTGTCAGGTACAAATTTCAGTGAGCTTAAAGCAGCAATCGTTCCACTTTATCAGCAATCAAAGCAAGTCAAAGGGAAAGGTTACACTATTGAATGGAAAGAAAAAGTAGTTGACGGTACAAAGCAGAAAATACCATCAAAAATCTTTTTTGAAGCCCTCGATGATTACCTTTTTTATGCAAAGCGAACAAAAGACTACGAAGCAATTATTAATGCTTTTGATAACATAACTGCATCATGTAATAGCTTGTCAGCCTGGGCGAAAGAAAACGTTATTTTCCTACTTAACCAAGCGGATAAAATAGACGATTTAATAAAAGTCTGTATTTATTTCTGTAATAATAAACCACCTCATAATCTATACTTAAGAGAGTTGCCAATTGAAGTTCATTCTAAGTTTGTTGAGGATAATACTGCAGCATTAAAAAAAATGCTTGATGTAATGTTGCCTCCAAATTGGATAAACAAAACTGAAACTGATTTTTCCAGCCGCTACTACATCAAGAAGCCTAATATCTATGCCCAGATAAGAATATTGGATGAAAGTCTGAAGCCAATAATTGGATATGATGAGTTAGCATTGACATTAGAAGACTCCGCATTGCTGAATTGGAAGCCCGAAAAAGTTTTTATAGTTGAAAACAGGGCATGTTTTCTTTCATTTCCCAAAGTAAAAAATGCCGTAGCAATATTTGGAGAAGGGTTTAAAAGCAGGATAAGCAAACATATTCCCTGGCTTGCAAAAGCAGAATTATTTTGTTGGTTTGACCTTGATGCGGCTGGGTTTGAAATGCTGAATATAATCCGGCAATATTACCCCGAAGCAAAAAGTTTTTTAATGGATGAGAAAACCTACAATCAGTTCAGCCAGTTTTCAGTTACTTCCCCATACAGAAAACTGCAATTAGAAAAATTAGATGCCAATGAATTGAAACTATATGAATTTTTGCAAGCCAATAGCACGAGATTAGAGCAGGAACGCATAACCAATTCTTATATTTCAGAACAACTTAAATCACTCTTAGTTGGGGTTTTAAAAAATGGCTAAAAATGAAAAACTGGAAGATGCGATTGATAAACTGATTCGTAAAGTAAGTACGTTTGAGCCCGAAAGCTTCGCTGGTTTTTTTGCTTATTTGATTAAACGTCGGCCAAAAGATTTTATAGATATAGAACTAAATAAATTCGAGTCCAAACTTAAAGACTTTTTCTACCTTATTGCACTTAATGCATTTGCCGAAAATAAAGGTTGTGAGCCGTTTGACTTTAGCCCGGCGACCATAAGTGAATTAGCTGATTTAGTAAATGAAATTCGTAGCTATTATCATGTTCAGAATTTCGAGGATTATACTGAAGATGCGGCTATTCATGAGATGGCCTTCAGAAACCATTTTGATAATGGTGTACTAAGTTATGTGGAACAGGATTTAGAAAAAATAAGAACAGTTTTTCAGCCATTTGAAGAAAAAATAAGTGAAGCTTTTGGCCTTGATATAGATTTCCTTATTGAAGTTTATAAAGCCACAGAATTAGTAACAAAAATCAGGTTCGACCAGGTAATGAAGTTTACCCATACCAAAGAGTTCAATGAGTTTCATGCAAAGTTTCATTCCAAACAAATAACATTCTCTGAAGGTATTGATCAGCTACCAGAAGAAGTCAGCGATGCGTTGTTATCATTTCATGCTAAAACTCATGCCTATCTGTTGTTTTCAAAAGAGGATTTATACCATACACTTGATAAAGATAAAGTTGATAGATTTCTGAATCTGTTTTCTTGTAAACCAGCTTCATTAAAATCTTTCAGATACTACACAGAAAATAACCCAATCGAACTGGCACCGATTCTGGAAATATCTGAAAATAAATACCTGCATATATGCCAGAAGCAAATCCCCATTGCCATTTACAGGCGTATGTATGATTTCCTGTCAAAGGACGAAAGTTTTAAGGACAAAATTCGTAAGCATCGGGAAAAGGAATTGGAAAGAAAAGTTGCGGGAATATTTAGGTCCGTTTTCAATGATTCTTCTTCATTCTTATATGAAAACTATTTCGTTGTTGAAGGCCATGAACAGGACTTGCTTATCCTGACGAAAGGCTCGGCTATTATTGTTGAAACCAAAGCATCCAAGTTAAGAGAACCTTTCCGGGATATGCAGAGAGCTATTGTAAGATTGAAAGATGATTTTGAAAATTCTGTACAGTACGGATATAATCAATGCAAACGGGTTGAGAATTTATTTGCAGGTCAAGAGCGATTTGATATAAAAGACGACAAAAGAAAGGTTCTTTATACAGTAAATCCTGCCAGGTTTCATTCTATGTTTTCCATAGTAGTTACATTAGAACGATTCGGGAGTTTGCAAACAGATTTAAACCTGCTGCTGAAAAAAGGTAAGACTGATAATTATCCCTGGAGTGTTTATATTGATGACCTTGAAATTTTTCTGCTTACATTGAAGCATCACAGGCGCAATCCGCAAGGTAAATTTTTAGATTTTTTACGCAGCAGAAGGCAGCTTCATGGTCACATGTATGCAATAGATGAATTGGATGTTTGCGGTTATTATCTGAAGCAACCGGAAAAGTTTAAAGACTATGCTCAAATGTCCGATACACTTTGCCAGTTTTCAGTGTATGAGCAGGCAATTTTTGATGAAATTTACCACTCTGGCAGCCTACGTTTTAAGGAAGAACCTATGCCTGATTTTCACAGGTATTTCAGTTCAAATAAACCCCACTCAAAAGCAAAAGACTAACTTCTGAAAATTGTTTTGCCTGACTAAATATTAGCCATGCAAATGGCAATACTGGTACAGATTTTACACCTGTTTTACTATGAATTTGCAAGAGCTTAAATATTCTCAACGGATAGATTTTATAAAGGCATAATGTGCCCGGTCTTGCACATGGCAAGATGTACAAATGTGCCACATTTGGAATCTTGCCCTTCACTCCGAAGTCGTTTCGGGGAATTGAAACAGAAAATAAAAAGCTATGAAGAAAAGTGAAAAAGAATTGAGGAAGCATTTTGTTAAGACAAGGATGAATGATGATGAGGTAAATCAGTTGCTAAAACTGCAACAAAGAACTACCGAAAAAGACACCAGCAGTTACCTGAGAAAAGTAGCGTTGCAAAAACCTGTAACAATCAAATACAGAAACGAAAGTGCAGATGACTTTTTATTAGACATGCTGAACCTGAAAAAAGAACTCAACGCAATCGGTAATAATTTTAACCAGGCAGTGCACAAATTGCATTTGCTGGATAAGATACCCGAGTTCAGGATTTGGGTGAATCAGTATGATGGTTTGCAAAAAGTATTAATCAGTAAAGTGGAAGAAATCAAATTACGGATGAACCAACTCTATGATCAATGGTTGCAAAAATAACCATACCAAAAAGTATTGAAGCGGCACTGAACTATAACGAAAAGAAAGTGCAAAAAGGAATTGCTTATTGTCTTCATGCAGCCAATTATTTAAAAGATACAAAAGACATGAACTTTTATCAGAAGCTGGCAGGTTTTG
Source organism: Flavihumibacter sp. ZG627 (assembly GCF_000814325.1). Taxonomy (GTDB): domain Bacteria; phylum Bacteroidota; class Bacteroidia; order Chitinophagales; family Chitinophagaceae; genus Flavihumibacter. Next base: position 170,867 of record NZ_JPHF01000007.1, read on the forward strand.
AAAGGCTGAACAGTTTGAATGAAAGAGCCAGCACTAAAACCCTGCATGTGTCTCTCAACTTTGATCCATCAGAAAAATTAGCTGAAAGTAAGTTACTGCAAATTGCATTTGACTATATGCAGAAGATTGGCTTTGGCGAGCAACCTTACCTCGTTTATAAACATGAAGATGCCGGGCATCCGCACATTCATATTGTAAGCACTACAATAAAAAATGACAGCAGCAGGATTAGTACTCATAACATCGGTAGAAACCAATCTGAGAAAGCAAGAAAGGAAATTGAACAAACTTATGGGTTGATAAAAGCCGAAAAACAACAACAATTAAGAAGCCCAGGCATCAAGCCTATGGACATTAAAAAAATAGTTTATGGCAAAACTGAAACAAAAAGAAGTATATCCAACGTGGTGGGTGCGGTATTCAGCAGTTATAAATTTTGTTCGTTACCTGAATTTAATGCAGCACTCAAACAATTTTATGTCGTTGCCGACAGAGGCAAAGAAGAAGGCAGGATTTACAAGAACCGTGGATTGGTTTATCGGGTGCTGGATGCTGATGGGAATAAAGTGGGTGTTCCGATCAAAGCAAGTTCAATTTCTTGCAAACCAATATTAGACAACCTGGAGAAGAAGTTTACAGCAAATCAAACAGTCAAAGAAAGTCTGAAGCCTTTTGTAAAAGTAAAACTGGATGAATGCCTTGCTCAATCTCCTGCCTCAATTAAAGAACTAATGAACTATCTGAAGCAAAAGAATATCTACACGGTTCTTCGCCAGAATGCAGAAGGCAGATTGTATGGGATTACGTTTGTTGACAACCAGAACAAATGTGTTTTTAACGGAAGTGATTTAGGCAAGGGTTACAGTGTGGCGGCTATACAAAGCAAACTCTCCAATCATCCTATTGAAAATGCAATCAGGCAGGATGAAAAGGAAAGTAGTCATTCGTCCAGTGCTGTCGGTAAGGGAATGCCGATTTCGAAAGACAAAGAAAAAACTGTTTTTGTTTCAGCATCTAAGGAAAACCTGCTCGATGTGTTGCTTACTGCAAAAGAACAATTCGGAAATACACCTTACTCACTACTGAAAAAGAAGCGAAAGAAAAAGCGGAAGAATTCAAATTCATAATTCAACAAATATTTTATGTCAGTTACAGGAGAGAATGAACAGGGGCTGCGGAAAATAATTGACCTTACAAGATTTGCCAGCATCTTTATTTTGCTGCTGCATTTTTATTATTTCTGTTACCGGGCTTTTGAGCAATGGGAAATTACCAGTACAATTACAGACAGGCTGATGAAAAATATCAGCCAGACGGGTTTGTTTAATGGAGTGTTTACTTCAAAATTGATTGCTGTTGGTTTGCTGATCATTTCTCTGCTTGGAGCGCAGGGCAAAAAGGATGAGAAGATAAACAAGCGAAGTATTGCTGCGTATTTACTAATTGGGTTGCTGCTATTTTTCGGTAGCAGTTGGTTCTTTAGATTGAATGAAGCTGTTGAAATTGTAGCGGTCGTTTATATCGTCGTTACAGGCATTGGTTTTTTATTGATATTGGCGGGTGGTAATTTGTTGAGCCGTTTAATCAAATTGAATCTTTCAGATGATGTATTTAACTCACTCAATGAAACCTTTCCGCAGGAAGAAAGATTACTCACCAACGAATACTCAATCAACCTTCCGGCCAAATATAATTTGAAGCGACAGATAAGAAAGAGTTGGATAAATATTATCAATCCATTTCGTGGGTTATTGGTTATCGGCAGCCCGGGTGCAGGTAAAAGCTGGTTTGTTATTCAGCATGTAATTAAGCAGCATATTGAAAAGGGTTTTGCCATGTTTGTGTATGATTTTAAGTACGATGACCTCAGCAGAATTGTTTACAACTGGCTGCAGCAAAATAAGCACCGCTATACCGTAAAGCCTTCTTTCTATGTTATTAACTTTGACAATCTTTCTGTATCACACCGCTGCAATCCATTAGATCCATCCACGATGAATGATATAACTGACGCTACAGAAAGTGCAAGAACCATTTTGTTAGGATTAAACCGGGAATGGATAAACAAGCAGGGCGACTTCTTTGTTGAATCGCCTATTAACTTTGTTACTGCTATCATTTGGTTTTTGAGAAAATACAATGGCGGAAAATATTGTACACTGCCGCATGTCATAGAATTGATGCAGGCAGAGTATGATGAACTGTTTCCTGTACTCAATACTCAACCAGAGATTGAAGTGTTGGTAAATCCGTTCATCACAGCTTATCAGAACGATGCGATGGAGCAATTGGAAGGCCAGGTAGCTTCTGCAAAAATTGGTATGGCCCGTTTGGCTTCTCCGCAGTTGTATTGGGTTTTATCTGGGAATGATTTTACATTAGACATCAACAATCCTAAACATCCCAAAATTGTTTGCGTTGGCAACAACCCGGAAAAGCAGCAGATCTACGGAGCTGTGTTATCGCTATACATCTCAAGATTGGTTCGACAGGTAAACAAGAAAGGAATGCATAAATGCAGTTTGGTGTTTGATGAATTCCCAACCATTTATTTCAACAACATTGATAGTCTCATTGCTACTGCCCGGAGTAACAAAGTAGCCACTACTTTAGCAATGCAGGACTTTAGTCAGTTGAAAAAGGATTATGGAAGAGAACAGGCAGATGTGATTGTAAACATTACCGGTAACATCATTAGTGGTCAGGTAATGGGTGAAACTTCCAAACTCTTATCGGAACGTTTCGGAAAAATTATGCAGGACCGGCAGAGTGTTTCCGTAAGCCGTACCGATACATCAATAAGCCATTCCAAACAATTGGACAGCGCCATACCTGCCAGTAAAATAGCTGCCCTTTCTTCGGGGGAATTTGTTGGTATGGTTGCTGATGATCCCCACGAAAAAATAAAACTCAAAATGTTTCATGCTGAGATTATCAATGATGCCGATAAGCTAAATGCTGAAGTAGCGGCTTACAAAAACATCCCCGTTGTTTCCAACGTAATCCAGCAACAGGTGATGGATAATTTTTACCAGGTGAAGATGGAGGTGAAAAGGTTAATTGGGGAGGAAGTGAGGAGGTTAAAGACTGAAAAGAAAAATTTATGATTCAATGCTAACAAAACCATTCCGACTTAATTCAGTTGTATAGCCGCCTTTGATATGTTGTATTGCTTTTAAATCACCAGCATCTCTTAGGTGTGCTACAATTTTTTCAAACCTAATACCGCCATTTAAGCCCCTCAATAACTCTGCAATGACGAAGGCGCCTGAACATGCACCCACAAATGATGCTGAAATTGCTTTGCCGGCAATAGATAGAGGTACAATGCCACAGATATCAGAATCATGCTTTTTTAGAACCTCATGAACTGAATGATTAATTTCCTGCCTGGCCCCATCAACATCCCCCCAAATATCTTTCGGCGATTTCGTTGCTCCAGGAAAAGAATGCAGAATAATATTATCAAAAGTAGCGAGGTTACCTCCTAATGCCGATTCCACTATTAAATCAAAGCCTACATTTTCCAAATGAAGACGAGATGATGCAGAATCAAAACCACATAAGGCAACAAAAGGATCTTCATCCACTTTTCTTGTGTATTGATCAAACCTTCTTTCAGTTATTACGGTAGTAAAGCCCCGTGCTTCTAACCACGTACTACATTGTCTTGTTTTGTATTTGCCTGTATCGTTTTTATCGCATAGTAAACCAGCGCTAACATTAGCTTCGACTATTCTGTCATAATCCTGAAGAAGTATAGAAATTTCTTTGGTTTCCCTGTACGGCAATAACCCTATATTCCATAAATAAGCTTGTCCCAGATGGCCAAGACCCAACAACCAAATTTTTTTTGGAAGAAATGTTATTTGCGGACCGCCAGCATCTTCCGAAAGCCAGTGTAAATCGGGTCGCCAAAGTGATATGCCAACTGTTTTATCGCAGCAGGCAATACTAATTCCAGCTAATTTTAGAAAAGATTGGCAAATCGCCAGACCTCCTGAGAATATACCTGCGGTTGGCAAGTTTCCGATTTCATCAAAAGGGAGAGCTTCGTATTCGGCAAGTATTCCGCCTTGCCAACTATTGCACACTATTTGTATCGAATTATCATCATTTACTGGCAGGCCAAACATTATTTTAAAGCAATCAGAAGGGAGATTATCTGTTAAAACGCCACCAGTTTCAAGGATGATTTCATTAAAGGTTTTTGCCTCCGGCCAAGATAAAAGACATGGGGTATTATCCGGCATGAGTATGTACACTCCCCCAAGGAAGGCTCTCTTTCCTGTATTCACAGCTGTAATCAATGCTGCTTGCAAGGGTAGTGAAGTTTTTATTTTCTCCCCACAAACAAGGTATATACTAAGCGACTCCAATTTTTGAATTGCTTCTATAGGAGAACATTTCAGCTTTTCAATTATGCCAATAGATAAACGGTTAAATCTGTCTTCGGATAACTCCATTGCTAATTATTTATCTGTAATAATAAATTTCCCTGAAACTGTCTCCCATGTTCTCCACTGTTTATCTCCAAGATATTCATGGATACCAATATTGTTTAGTAACTGTCCTCTTTTGGTCGCTAAATGCGGAACTATTAATGCCAAATGGCCTGCCTGTGCAATCATAGGGTGTTTTTTATCAGGACCGCTTTGCCCCGTCCAGTTTCCGGGGTGAGTATGAACATCTGCCAGTACCTGTAATCCTTTTTCTCTGCAAATTTTCCAAAGCGGTATATACCCATCACCATCAAAAACAATAATACCAGTATCCAGAGAATTAGGATCCAACTCGTCATAGCAGATAAACTCCGTTACTTCTTTTTTCAAAGAATTACCAAGAAGAAAGGCCCCGCTTTCACGAATGCCTTTTCCTCTTTTCTTTAACTCCTTTATAAGTTTTTTCCAAAGGGGTTTGGTTATAGACAAATTAGTGGCTGGCATAGTCTCCTGAATTTAATAAGCGATGTAAAAAATGCAAATAGACCTGAATTTTGAAAGTAGGTTTCCACCATAAATCAGGAAATACTGTTTGCCATCCTTCATGACCAGGCATAGCAAGCCGGTCGCAAGGTGCGTAAAGCGCATTTGGATTCCACTCCGGCCTAAAGGTTGTTGAAACAAACTTGCTTCCTTTGGGCCAGTTATCGTTGGATAACCTTGTATTTTGTTCCATGTTCCAGGGGCAAGCGGTAGGAGCTTGTGAAGGATAACCGGAAAGCTCAAACTTAAAGTAATACCTATCTGGATAATTTTCTTTACTTGCGGCTTGCACCCAAATAACTACTAAAGGCCATGTGGGATATTCCGGGCTTTCATCCACAATACCCCACATTAGGTTGTCAACTCCTGTTTGAAAACCGGCCTCTGAAACATGCTGTTTAAACAGTAGCAAATCTGGTTTCATCCCTGTACTTGTTTATTAGCAGTAAGTAATAAACTGATACTACAGTTTGGAAATGCCACAAACGAGCCGATATGATCTCCCGGCTGTAAAACAGTACCATCGCTAAGTTTTAAAAGCAGGTCCGCAGCATCGCCATCACTAATATTAAATTCCTTAGCTGATTTTTTTAGAATCTTTTTAGCGGTAGTGGAAGGTGGCACATTCTGTGTAATGGTTTGACCATTGTACTCAATAGTTACACTTACCTTTTTACAACGATGACAGTGAATGTGTACCTTTTTTTTGATTCCACCCTTTCCTCCGATCTCGTCTTTTTGTTTGTGATCTTCTTCGTCCTCCAAAAAAAGCTCCACTTCATCTGGGTTGCCTGAGCCAGGAAATTCCTGCTGGTACTTGTTAATAACATCTTTTACGGAAGCTTCATCAGAAACCTCCACCAGTTTGGGTTCACGGTTGTTTTCTCCGTGTACGTAGATTTGAATTGTTTTCATATTTAAAATGTTTATACTTGTATATGCTCCAGGAAGATTCTTTTTTGCCAATGGCCAAAAAAGATATTTGTGGAGCATAGTAATATAACCACCATATTATTTTAATGGCAGTAATTGACCCACAGACTTTTGAGCAGCTAAAACTGATTCCTGAAAAGGAATGGGAAATTATTTTTAAAAAACTGGTGCTTTATAGTGAATTACGGTTAACAAAGGTTGGGTTTATGCCAAGAACTGAGAAGGATGTGAAAAATGGCGAAGATTTTGCGAATGATGCTATTGAAAAGTTATTTAGTGGTGATAGAGCCTGGGATTTTATACGCTTCCCTGATATCTTAATTCATCTGAAGGGTGTGGCAAAAAGCCTGATTTGGAATCATATTAAATCGTCATCAAATGCAATTGTAAAAAAAGAGCTTACTTCCGTAATCATTGACAATTCAGAGGACATTGATTCTTATACAGATGTGGTAGACAAAGACGATCCTGAAGCAATTATGATTTCTGAGGGGAATTGGATAGAAATTGAAAAGCAGTTTGGAGATGATTCTGATGGTTTTATCATGTTTTGTGATTGGATTGACGATATTCCGGCAAGAGATATTGCGAGAGAATATAACGTAGATGTTAGTGTTGTTTATAATACAATTAAAAAAGGTAAAAGGATTATAACAAAAGTATTTACCAACTAAAAAACTATCATGCCGTCAAAAAAAATAAATATTGACCGCTTAATCGATTCTTATCTTGAAACAGCCTCAAATAATCCTGATTCTTTGGATGATATATTAAAAGAACATGGATATGACCCTCAAAAGGTTGAAAAGAGAGGCCTTAATAATATTAAAAAACTGATGTTTCAGCAACAAGTTGCTATTAACAAGGATAAATTATTGGGGTTATATGCTAAGGCTTTGCTGATGGTGCAGGTAGCAACTGCGGACACTAAACAAGCAATTTTTGGTTTGCTTAAACAAAAATCCCCAAGCATTCAGTTTAGAAATCTTGAAAATTTGGATGTAGAAAATTTACGGCAGATTTTAACTGAAACAGAAATTCTTGATTTTATTGAAAAATTGGAAAAGGGTGAGATACATGATTTCTAAGCCTGTTTTGAAAGCAAGAGAAGTATTAGATTATTGCGGCATAGAAGACCCTGCCACTATTTCTTTGCCGGATTTAATTATTTATCACAACGGAGTTGTAAATGAAATACCACTAAATAATTGTGATGGAAGAATGGTGATGAAAAATGGGAAGTCAATAGTTTCATTGAACTCTAATATTGAATTTCCACAAAAAAAACGCTTTGTTCTGGCTCATGAATTAGGTCACATCCTACTCCATAGTAATAAAGAAGCAACATTCTCTGATGATTATTCAACTTTAGAAGCGTATAAGCATGGCTCACAAGAAAAAGAAGCAAACGACTTCGCAACTGAGTTATTAATGCCTGAAGTACTTTTTAAAAATGCCTGTTTTAAACAAAAATTTTCCCCTGATTTAATTAGACTTTTGGCAGATAAATTCAATACAAGCATTACTTCTACTATTTATAGATTTATTGATTTTGGTAACCACCCAATTTGTATTTTTTTTAGTAAAGATGGTAAAGTTGAATATCATAGAAAGTCGGCTCAGGCCTATTACAAAATACCTGATAGAAATAAACTCAATGTTCCAACTGATTCAGTTGCGAATGAATACTATTCCCAAAATAGAATTTATAAAAAGGAGGATTCTGCTCAACAGATTTACAAATCAACATGGTTTGAATTAGGCGATTATGAGGCTGATAGACCTATGTTTGAATTTTGCGTTATAACTCCCAGATACAATACAGTTTTAAGTGTCATTTGGGAGAAATAAATTCATAGAACAAATACTTTTTAGTCTTATTTTTACGAAAAAATTTAGTAAATGCCTAAGTGGAATCATAAATCAGTTATTAGGCTAATGGAAGAGTCTGGCAATGATGACCCTGTTAATGAAATAAGAACAAGAGCCAGAAATCTTGTTTTAAAAGCTTTTGAACTTGGATGGGAAGGACCGCCATATAGCCCTATAGAATTGGCCAAATTTCTTAATATAGATGTTATACCTAATGATTCGGTCACCGATGCAAGGATTGTTCCATTGAATAAAAAGCATCTGCAAATTCAATATAATCCTTTTCAGAAACCAACTAGAATTAATTTTTCAGTAGCACATGAAATTGCACATACTTTATTTTCGGATTGCGAAGATGATATAAGAAATAGAGAAGATGAGCCCCAAATAAACAGGCAGCTGGAGCAATTATGCAATACGGCTGCTGCGGAAATTCAATTACCTTATGCCGTATTTTCTAATGATGCAAACACAGCCAGACCTTCTATTGAGGGTTTAATTGAATTAGCAACTAAGTATAAAGCCTCTTTGGAATCTGTTTTTATCAGATATACAGAGGTCATTGATAAACCCTGTGCCATCTTAATTGGGATTTTTCAGACTGATTCGAAGATTGTGATAGACTATTATAAGGCATCAAAACATTTTAATCTTCAGGTACCTGACAGTTTCGAAGTGCCTTCCAATTCAAAAGCCTATGAATGTACTTCACCTGGCTGGACTTCCAGAGAATCAGAAAGTTGGGGTATTTTCAAAAATGAGGAGTATAATATTTTTTCTATAGGGATCTCTCCATACAGGAGAGATAATAAACCGAGGGTGGGAATTTTAATCCTGCCAATGCATGAGCAACAGAAATCAATTTCTGAGGATAGAATAGTTCTTGAATACGGGGATGCGACTAAGCCAAGAGGGAATGGTATAAAAATAATAGCTCAGGTTGTTAACACAAGTGGAGGCTTGGGAATTGGGTTTGGCAAAGCACTTGCAAAAAACTATCCAGTTGTGAAAAAAGAAATGGAAAAATGGCATAGCAATAAGGGTGATTATATTCTTGGAAATACAAACCTTATTCAGGTAAATGACACTACTTACGTATTTCAAATGCTTGCACAAAAAGGTTTATATCCAAAAGGAAATGAAATTCCTTTAAAATATAATGAGTTAAGAAATTGTTTAATTCAGCTTGCTGAAGCTGCACATGAGTTAAAAGCCAGTGTGCATATGCCCCAGATTGGAGCAGGTCAGGCTAAAGGGGATTGGAATATAATTTTAGGAATGATACATGACGAATTAATAAGTAAAGAAATTAAAGTGAATATATACCTTTTACCAGGCAAGGCGTATAATCCAAAAGTCCGTTCAAACCTTACAATATTTAAAGAAGATTCTACATGGGAGACAGGAAAATTATTTTAGTTCTTAGTGGTGAAATATGCACTGGTAAGACTACGTTAGCTGATAAACTTGTAGAAACCTTTGAGTTTAAACATTGCAGAACTAAAGAAGGGTTAAATCTTTTTGCTGAAAAGAAGCTGAAAGGCAAAATATCTGACAGGGATTTTCTTCAAAAATTTGGAGAAGAGTTAGATGTCAAGCAAAAGGGCAAGTGGGTTTTAGAATATTTTCAGTTTTGTTTTTCAAAATCTTTTGATGAAAATAGATTTTACTTAATTGACTCTGTAAGAATTTTTGATCAAATTAAGCACCTGAGAGAAGCGTACAGTTATTTTGTATTTCATATACATTTAGAAGCTTCATCAAAGAGCCTTGAGGACAGATTTTATAACAGAGGAGAGATAAAAAGCCTTGATAGTAAAATTCAGAAGAAAAAATACAAAGGATATAAATCTGATCCCACAGAGCAACAAGTGAACTCATTAAAAGATGAGGCGGATTTAGTAATTGATACTGACAGGTGTAATGTAGATGATGTTTTTGTAAGAGTGGCAAGTTTTTTTAAGCTATTACCGTCAACTACAAATGAATTGGTTGATGTCATTGTAGGCGGACAGTTTGGATCAGAGGGTAAAGGTCAAATTGCCGCACACATTTCACCAGAATATGATTGCCTAGTTAGGGTTGGAGGGCCCAATGCCGGGCATACCGTTTTTGAGAAACCCACAAATCATGTTTTTCATTTATTGCCGTCAGGCACTCATAGAAGCCCCAATGCAAAATTAATATTGGGGCCAGGAGCCGTATTAAATCTTGAAAAAATATTAAAAGAAATAAGAGAATTTGATGTTGAAGCCGACAGACTTGTGATAGATGAAAATGCAATTATTATTTCCGAATCTGATATAGCCGAAGAACAAAAAATAAAAGACAAAATTAGCTCAACTGGACAAGGAGTTGGCTATGCTACAGCAAATAATATATTAGCCCGACTAAAAGGTGACGATAGGCACAAAGCGAAAAACTTTTTAAAAGAATTAAGACCTTTTTTAGGAAATACGGATGAACAACTTGAAAAAATGTATCGGGATGGTAAAAAAGTTTTACTTGAGGGGACTCAAGGTACGGGATTAAGCCTTCACCACGGGCTTTACCCCCATATAACTTCAAGGGATACTTCAGTGTCAGGATGTTTGTCAGAAGCAGGTATATCTCCAAAAAGAGTAAGGAAAATTATTATGGTGACCAGAACTTACCCAATAAGAGTAGGTGGCGAGTCTGGCCCATTTTTGAGCAAAGAAATTGATATGAAAACTGTAGCAGAGCGTTCAGGTAAAAACGCAGAAGATCTAATTAAGAAAGAAATTACTACTACAACTAAGAAGAACCGTAGAATTGCCGAATTTAGCTGGTCTTTGTTTAGAAAAGCATGTGAGCTTAATTCACCCACCGATATTGCACTCACATTTACAGATTATTTATCCGTAAAAAACGAAAATGCAAGGAGGTACGAAAAACTCACTCCTGAAACTCGGCAGTTTATTGAAGAAATTGAACGATGCTCAGGTGTAAAAGTATCATTGATAGGCACAACATTTGATTATCGGGCAGTAATTGATAGAAGAAACTGGAAATGAAATTTATGGATATACAAAAATTTATCGAAGGCAGACCTTATTTATATCATTTGACAAGTAAGGAAAATGCAAAAAAAATTGTAGCTCAAAAGAAGCTTTATAGTACGAATAGGCTAATAGACTTATCAGATAATCCTGATTATCTGAAGCTAAAACGAGAACGAAGAATTGGACACAAGGAAATTCTAATCAAAACCGAATCTTACTTTCTGAGAGACCAAAGACCTATTTCTGAATTAGCATTATCCAAATGCTTAACGCACAAATGGGGAGTTGCAGATTTTTTGGAGCATCTGAATGAGAGGGTTTTTATGTGGCCTACTCTCGATAGGCTTTGGAGACACTATGATAGATACGCAGGTGAGAATCCTGTGATATTTCGTTTTTCATCGAAGGAAATAATTGGGCTAAACAATCATGCGAAATTTTGCCGTTTAAATTCGGGCGCAACAAGAGCAAATTCTTATTTAGGTGGAAAAGCACCAGAGCGTGGGCCTGATACTTTTTTGTCTGCTAAGCATTACGATTTACCAATTGGCAGTATTGCAGAAGTAACATTTGAGAAGGAATGTAATATAGATTGCAATTTTCATACTTCTTCGAGCCCTGAAGGGGTATTTAAATTAATTACGTGATTAGATATGCAACGAAGATGCCCATGAAGTAATGAAGTCGGTATTAAAATCTTATTTTAACAATTTCCCCAACTTGTCAGTATCAGGTAATATCCCTTTCATTTGTACTGGAGTTTGTTTAGATGTTTTATATGTAGCAACACCCATAGCCTTATCAAAACTCTTAATGGCAAATTCAACCACAGTGTTGTTCTTTTCTTTACAAAGCACAATACCAATGCTGCTGTTTTCCTGCTGTAGTTTTATTTTTTCATCCAGTACATTCAGATAAAAATTAAGCTGCCCGGCATCAGCAGGTTTAAATTTCCCTTTTTTCAATTCAAAAGCTACCAGGCATTGCAGGTAACGGTTAAAAAATAGCAGGTCAATAAAAAACTCATCGCCGTCCACTTCCAGCCGATATTGGTTGCCAATAAAGCAAAACCCTTTGCCCATCTGTAAAATAAAATTGCGGATGTTTAAAACTACCTGCTGTTCAATGTGTCGTTCATCGTCAAGTTCATCACCTGCAATAAAATCCAGCAGGTATTCATCTTTAAACATCTTTATAGCAGATGGCTTTAGATTTTCAGCCAAAGTGCCATCAAAATTATTAGGCAATTTGCCTTCCTTACCAAAAAGGTCATTCTCAATATGATGTTCCAAAACCGTAACAGACCATAAATTGGAAGCCGTTGACTGAATATAGAATACTCTGGCATCCCAAGTCTTGATTTTGGTAATAATGGTAAAATGATGGGTAAAACTGACACTTGTGAAAGATTCATAAAAGGCATTATTTTTAATTTGGTTCGTTTGTGCCGAACTAATTGAAAAATCCTCTGTGGGATCAGGTTGCTGTAATTGGTTCGTTGTCGCCGAACCAATTACAATATAAGGGGCATAAGCCTCCGCAAATAGCCTTATTTTCTTCAAGTTTCCCGACGAAAAGCCCTTCAAACCCGGCAGTTCTTTTTGCAGGTCAGCAGAAATTTGTTCGAGTACCTTGGCACCCCATTTCTGGGCCTTTATTTTCTCTGAAATCATTTGCCCCGTCTTAAAATAAAGTGCCAGTTGCTCACGGTTTGCGAGCCTGGCTGCCACATAGCGGCTTTGTACAATCTGCTTCTTTATTAATTGGATGAACTCTTTATAGCTTTTATCTATTTTCATGATTCTGAATTTTAACGGTATAGTCTTGTTTTTATAAACCCGGTCTGCCATCCCACAACTTTTTGATCATATGTGCCTTCTGCACCTGGTCAGCTTTTATATACCGACGAAATGCTTTTTCTGTTTTATGTCCGCTAATAGCCATGATTAAATTTGTGGGCGTTCCATCTAAATATTCATTTGTGCAAAAACTGCGACGACAGGTATGTGAAGTAACCCATGCATACTTGGGCTTGATTTCTTCAGTGATCTTGTTTCCCCGTTTGTGAGTTATCTTAATTTGCTCATCGATGCCCGCCAACCTTGCTACTTCTTTGATATGATAATTTAGGTTGACATTACTTACCTGTGGCATTCGCATGTTGTACTTATCAATCAGAATTTTCTTTGCATCTTTCTTTAATGGCACAACAACCGTTGAGTGTGTTTTGGTTTGATTAACGTATAACATACCATCCCTCACTTCTTCAGGTTTAATATCTGAATAATCACTAAACCGAAAACCGGTAAGGCAACCTAATACAAATAAGTCACGGTATTTTTCTAACTGAGGCTGCTTGGATAAATCAAGATGGTATATGGCGGAAAGTTCTTTCCAACTTAGATATATTGCATCTACTTCTTCTTCCATTACTTTAAATGCACCTAAATCCATAAATGGGATAACCTTCTTCCGCATCCGGTCTCTCAGAAATGATTTCAAGTGTTTGATGGTTTTGCCGACACTGTTTGCTTTTAATCCTTTAATTAATTCCTTTCTCCGCACCTGCGGCATTTCATAAGTGAGATAGGATACAAAATCTTCGTAAAACTGGGCATCAAAAGAATCAAAAGTGATAGGTTCCTTTCTGTATTCTTCAAACAATCTCAGATGAGCCTTCATGGCATTAATGACGTTGATGGTACATCTCTTTACTGAACCTTCTTTGTTTTTTGAATAATCATCAATATTGCAGAAGACATCCAATGATTTTTTTTCATCGCTCATTTGTTCAAGACCCCACTTGTCGTTCCGGTTGAAATTTTCTTTAAGGAATTTCATGGGGCAGATATTTCTCCGCTTCAATGCATAGCTAACCATGTCTTCAGCTTTACGAAGTTTTTGAGTGAGGGTAGTTTCGAGTATTTGCACATCTCCGAATTCAGACGGTAAATCTTTGGATATTCTTCCTGTTTTTTTGTTCCAGTATTGAAAAGGGATACTGATGCCAGTGCTTAATACCACACGCTTGTCAGCAGAATGGCAGTATTGCAACGAGACAGGTGTAACACCATTTTTGTTTACTTTACCCTTTCGGGCAATCAGCTTAATTGGATAACGCATAGCTTGGTCTATTTTTAGGTCTATAAAAGTGTTACCAAGCTTAGTAAAGTTAGAATTGAAGTAAATGCTGAGATGTTTATAAATGTTTAAGAACCAGCATTCAGTGTTAAGATAGATAAAGGAAAGTAAAGTTAATTTTTGCGGAACAAAACGGTCTTGAGCACCGTCCGGTCCGCAAGAGTTGATCCGAAAAAAGTATAGCCTGGAGATGAGTCTTCAGGCTTTTTTGTTTCTGCGCTTTACACGAACTGCTTTTTTACAAAGTGAAAGTTCACGCTTCCGTAGTACTATTTGGGGAGTGCAGGAAATTCTTACAAATCGACAGTTGACGTTGGAATACTTCCTTTTCGGTGCTGCAGGAAATTCTTACAAATCGACAGTTGACGTTGGAATACTTCCTTTTCGGTGCTGCATAAAATTCTTACAAATCGCAAATTGGAAATGCATTACTATTTCAACCATTCGCTTTGATCTTTTGCAATAAAGCGGATAACTCTTTTACTTTTTGAGGATAAGCTTCTGCAAGATTATTTTTTTCACCTATATCATTTTTCAGGTCATACAGTTGAGGCAATGAATGATTACCTGTTTCAATATCCGTCAGATTGTTATAGGGCGTTCCATTGCTGGGTTCAATATATTTCCAATCGTTCCTGATAATTGATAATGCTCCGCCTTGAAGCACCAATACATCGCGACCTGATGGTGATTTGCCCAGCAATGTATTTATCAGATTATAACTGTCCGGGGCTTCCTGCAAAGACAGAGGCTGTTTTAAAAATGATGAAAAGGAATGGATGATATCTATCTGGCAAACCAAAGCATCTGAGACCTGTGGTTTAATGGTTCCCGGCCAGCTAATGATGAAAGGAACTCTTGTACCGCCTTCGAAAGCGCTATACTTTCCCCCACGTAACAGGCCAGCCGGTTTATGTCCATTTGCTTTAGTAACCGCTTCATCTTCATAACCATCATCCAGTACAGGTCCATTGTCACTGGTAAAAATAATGATCGTATTGTTTGAAATACCAAGTTGCTCCAGTTCTTTAACTATTTCACCAACAGTCCAATCCAATTGCAAAATAGCATCGCCGCGGTAACCCAGTCCGCTTTTACCTTTAAACATAGTAGAAGGCATGCGTGGTACATGGGGTTCCGTTAATGCATAATAAAGAAAGAAAGGCTGGTTTTCATCCATAAATTCTTTTGCTTTTTCCAAAAACGTCAGCGGCATTTCTTCATCCGTCCACCTTGCTTTGTTACCTCCGCTCATGAAGCCAATCCGGCCAATACCATTTACGATGGTATTATTATGGCCATGATCAGGAGACGACTTCATTTTCAATAATTCAGGATGCTCCTTACCTGTAGGATCATTTCCAACTTTTTGCTGATAATTGACCTGAATAGGATCCGAAGAATCCAGCGCAACAACATGATGATTTTCTACAAAAACAGTGGGTACACGGTCAGCTGTAGCGGGAAAAATAAAGGAGTAATCAAAACCCACTTCATTTGGGCCGGGTTTTAATTCCCCGTTCCAATTTTTTTCCAGGCTTGTGCCTAATCCTAAATGCCATTTACCAACAATGCCGGTTTTATAGCCTGCTTTTTGAAACAAAGAGGGCAGGGTTGTTTTACCGGGTGGAATAATCAATGCGGCGTCTCCGGGCAAAATGCCGGTGCCCTTTTTTCGCCAGGGAAATTCACCTGTCATTAATGCGTAACGGGAAGGGGTACATGTAGCTGAGGTACTGTGCCCGTTTGTAAAACGGATGCCATTTGTTGCGAGCCTATCCAGATTAGGCGTTTTGATCTTCGTAGCACCATAGCAACCCAGATCGCCATAACCCAGGTCGTCCACATAAATGAAAACAATATTTGGCTTCAGGTTCTGTGCGTATAAACTAAAAGGCAGAAAAAATAAGATCCATGTTATTGCTGATCTGAAAAACATATCCGTTGGTTTGCTGTAGTGCATTAAGTGGAATAATGGTTTGCGATTAAAAATCTGGATACCGGGGATTTAAAGGAGCATTCCAGCCCCTTATTTGAATTTATTGTTTTCAAATTAGGCGATTGAGGTAATAAAACCAATGGTTCAGAATCATTTTCAGCATAGTGAATGCATTGGAGACGCCTTGGAGACGCTTTGCTGACCTATTGTTGACGCATCAAACCTGCTTCCAACACGCTTCAGCAACCGCTCCTTCTCCCTTCCGCCACGCTTTGGAGACGCTTCCCACCTGCTTAGAAGTTGCTCAGAGACGGCTCAGAGACGGCTTAGAGACGGCATGGGGCCGGCTTTCAACGCCGCTCAATCTATACTTCCCAACCGATATATGTATGATTTAAAAACCCGGAGATAACCCCGGGTTGAATATTATGTTATTGTGCCACACCAATTTGCTTCATCATGGCATAGTTGTCCCAATGCAGGTATTCTTCAATCATTTTGCCTCCCTCCCAATGTGCAATGGTAGACATCGTTATTTTAAACTTCTTACCAGTTGGTGGGATCGATTTACCATTTCCAATGTCCATTGGTTTTGAAAAAGTTCCCTCCATCTCGCCAATAACGGCTGTCCAGTCGCCACTGCCAAAACTTACAGGGTGTTTGGTGATTTTTGTATCAGGCGCAAACGCAAACAAAGGGGTCAGCTTATCGATATGATCCGGATAAATACCTGATGTAACGGTTCCATCGGGATAGTATACTTTGATGTTATCGGCATGGCTGACAGAAAAGCTGTCCCATTTTTGATTATTGTAGAATTGGAAGTCAAGACTGTCGAAGCGCCTAAGCCTTTCCTGCGTTAGCTGATCTGTGTCAGAAGTTGTAGCAACAACATCTTTCGATTCATCATTGGCATCTGATGCTTTTTGATTGTCGTTACAGGCTACCAGCATAATAATAGCCAATAGAGCTGAGAAGATTAAGCCTAAGGATGTCCTTTTCATTTTGTTGATTTTATAGTTACACGAAAATGTTATTAGGAGTAAACATTAAGCTTGTTTCACTAACTGTACATCTGCATTGATTTTGATGTCATCGCTTACCACTACACTACCCGCTTCTGTTACCGCATTCCAGTTTAAGCCAAATTCTTTTCGGCTCACTTTACCGGTAACGGTAAAGCCAGCTTTTGTTTGTCCATAAGGGTCCACCACAATGCCACCAAATTCCACATTGAGGGTTATAGGCTTAGTAGTTCCTCTGATTGTTAAATCACCATGCAGCTTCGCGTCATCCCCATGTGCTTCATATTTTTTGCCGACAAAGCTGAGTTGGGCATGTTCTTCCGCATTAAAAAAATCGCCGGATTTCAGGTGCGTGTCCCTTTGTTCATTGTTGGTGGTAATTGAATCGATGTCGGCGGTAAATTCAATCTTTGAAGCTGTGGTAAAATCATCCGTTTCTGTTTCTACCTGAAGGTCGTACTGCTTAAAAGAGCCTGTTACAGTTGTAATCATCAGGTGTTTGACTTTGAAAAGAATTTCAGAGTGCGTTGGGTCAATCTTCCATTGAATTGCCATAACGGTAGTTTTATTGGTATTAATAAAGATGTTGCAATTATGTTTATCAAAACTTATGCCCTCAATGAGAGGAGCCACTTATCAGATCAATTCAAATCCACCACCTGTTCAGAAATTTTATAGTGAACGATATTATTTAACGCTATTCGATTATTTGTTCGCCGGTGTTTCCTGCAGCCAATTATTCAGATCCAGCAACACCTGGTTATTTATTTGATGCGCTATGGGATATTCATGGTATGTTAACTGAGCCCCTAAATCGTCAATGTAATCTTTTGCTGCTCTTGCGTAATGGATAGGTAAGGTATTGTCCTGTATGCCGTGGGCAATAAATATTCTTAGTTTCTGAAGGTAGTCATCTTTTTTAACGAATGGTTTTATCTCATCCAGTATCCTTCCGCTTAATGTAATAATCCCCTGTACTTCGGTTGGATGAATCAGGCCAATACTATAACTCATGATCGCACCCTGACTGAAACCTCCCAGATAAACTTCGTCGAGGTCATAGTTTTGCTTTATCTCACGGATAAAGGTTCTGATCAGCTCCCTGCTTGCTGTTTCCTGTTCCGCATTGATAATGGGCTTACCGGTTGAAAAATCAACATTGTACCAGGCATATCTTCCTTCCCCTAACGTATATGGTCCACGTGGTGATATGATAAAGAATTCCTGGGGTAGTTGCGGGGCAAGACTGAATAAATCCTTCTCATTGCTTCCTACGCCATGTAGCAGGATGACTGCTTTTTTCTTTGCTGATTTTTTGTCTGGTTCCCTGATTAAGTATTTTAATACCAAGTTGTCAGAAGCTATGCGTTCAGTGTCTGTACCTGTTTTTATCATTGGATAATTATTTACTAAATGAACATAAATTGAAAAGTGTATCAATAAAAATATAAGGCTTTGCATACTTAAACTATCCGTTTGTTAGCTTCCACATTGTGCCCGCAAAAGTGATGGTGCGGCTTGCTTTCCCTTGCTTTTCAAGTTCAGTTAAAATGCCTTCGGCTTGTTCCAGATCAACCTCATAAAAAACAGCAAACTCTTTTAATGTAACCGTATTGTATTGGCTGAAAATACCTTCATAGGAGGAGGGATTCTTTATCTGAACTTCGCCAGGAAGTAATTTCAGCAAGGCCTGCTCATATACCTTATATGGTTTGCTGCCATACACTTTAAAACGGTTATCGTCTTCATCTATAAAATAAATGGTTGGAAAACCTCTCACGCCCCACGCTTGAGCCATAGAGAGGTCTTCTTCAAATAAGAGTTTAGCGCTGTGTTCGTAATCAAACTCAAATTGCTTAACATCTAAACCTGCATCCTTGGCGGCCTGTAAAAGATGTTCCAGTCTGGTGATATTTTTCTTCTCTGTGAAAACCATTTCTTTTATCCGTCTCAGGAAGCGTACAGCTTTAAGGTTATCCTGCAGTTGCGCAGCTTTAAAGGCGATGGAAGGTGGATAGGATGAATGCAGTGGATCTTCGTTCCATACATCACCGGCAATCGGCATCTGGTAATGAGCGCCGGCTTCTTCCCAATGCTGCCCTACACTCGAGGGACCGTTTACATCGCTTCCACCATATTCGCTCCAGCTTTTGAGCAAGCCGCCCATCCGGTATTCAATGTCAAAATAGTGACCGTATTCCTGCTTCAGTTTCCGAAGTTGTGGTTCAATTCCCCAACAGGAAGAACAAATAGGGTCGGTAAAGTATAAAAGCTTAATGGGTTTGTTAACGGCTCCCTGCTTGCTAACATCGGAAGCTTGTGGAATTTCACAAATCCCGGTTTCCATATCGCAATTCATTGCATCCTTTAAATCTTTTTCCATGTTTTCTTTTTTAACGGGATGTACGTTTTTCACATCCACTTATATTATTTACGTTTTAGTCTCTACATATTTTTTCGCCGCCTGTGCCATGGTAACCACTGCTGCTCCCATCATTATGACGTCTTTAATAACAAGTCTTCCCGCTGCACTCAGATAAGGGAATCCAGATTCGCTGTCGCCCAAAGAAGGAACCCACGTTTCAGGCGTTGTTAGCAGGAAGGATAAGGTTACCAGGCTCATGATAAAGGCCAGGAAGCTACCAACGGCACTTAGTGCAGGGGAAACAGGATACAACGCGATCAGCAATCCAATCAATACGATCACGGCTCCCAGCCCATAGGAAAACAAATAGGTATTGTTTTCTTTGTGCCAGGCTATGTTTTCCGGTTTGTATTCCCCTTCTTTATTCATGTGCTTTTTGTATTCCGGCGCATCGTATTTTAAAAAGAAGCTCATGGTGGGACTGTTGGCAACAAAGGGTATAATTCCCACCGCTTCATACCGGAAAGCCTTTAAGCAACCAATCCAGAGTAGCACGATCACCAATCCGATACGGGTAAGATGAATACCCGTGGTTTGCAATGATGCAGCGTACATAAAAAACTTGTCCATAATACCTGATTAATATGCAACGGTGAAACGCTGGCGAATATGTTGCGGCTGTTCGAGTTCATCCACAATTGCCATAGCTGTATCTTCTACAGAAATCACACTCCGTCCATCGGCATCCATTACGGGGTTTTCCAAACCTTTGCGGTAGGTTCCCTTCCGCTGGCCTGAGGTGCCCTGGTGCATTTCTACTGCCGGACTAAGGAAGGTCCAATCCAGTTCAGCTTCCTTCCTGAGAATATTGAGGTAATCCCTCGCTGCCAATGCTCCGGGTTTCCAATCGGGAGGAAAACCTGGCGTATCAACAATTTGCTGTTCAGGCGCAATAAATAAACTTCCTGCACCGCCAACTATTATCAATCGCTTTACGCCAGACTCTTTAACAGCATCCTGTATGGCTTGCGACCCTTTCAGAAAATCATCATACAGATTTGGGTTTTGCCATCCGGCGTTGTAGGCACTGATCACGGCATCATGACCAGATAGTGCTTTTGCCAGATCTGTTACATTCAGCACATCTGTGGAAACGACCGTTAAATTTTCAGCGGATGCTATCTTTCCCGGGTTACGGACAACGGCTGTTACCTGATGCCCTCTTTGTAATAATTCATGTAAGATGGCAGTTCCTACAAACCCTGATGCTCCTATTAAGGCTACTTTCATTTCCTTTATTTTTTATACAAAGCTACCGCAGCACCCAGCCATGGGCCATTGCGTTTGGGCAAGAAATGGCATTGATTTAAATCAAGAGAAAAAGGGGGTATAAACAAGTCTATTTACGCCTCATATTTTCTACGCACGCGGTTCAGGGTTACGGAAGTAAGCCTAATGCAGGAGGATATAAAAGTTGATGAAGACGTCGAACAACTTCCGGGTAAAGCGAATTAAAATAAGAGTAGCATTCTTCACTCATTATACTTTCATCGATTAATCCCTTGATTGTAAATAGAATAATAAAAACGCTCCAATAATCTTAGATCTTCTGTAATGATTTCTGCATTTGCTTTTAAGCCTTCAGTGAAATAAACCGGCTTTGCATAATTGGTTAATAGTCCATTGGGTAATATTATTCTAGCAGCATAACTACTATCAATTGGGATACGGGATATAAAATTGACCCGTCCTTCAATACTTCCAAATTCAGCATAGGGGTAGGCGGGAAGCTTCAATAAAACCTTTTGTCCCATTTTAACTTTTCCAAAATTTGTTTGAGGAATATGTATTTCAGCATAATATAAACTGTTTTCCGGCTTGACATAACATATAGGCTGGCCTGCTTTTATTTGTTGGTTTTCCTGAATAAATGATGCAAAAAAAAATTTTCCGTCAATTGGTGCAATTAAAAGGTATTTTTTCATCCACGCACCTACCTGGCTTTTGAATGTATTCAACGCCTGCTCAAAAATTATTTTTTGTTGTGCAATGTTATTTTCAAGTTCCAATATTTCTTTCTTTTTATCATTCTGTTGGCTTTCATTGGAAATGATTGAAGCATTTAACTGTGGTATTGTAAGAGATTTATTCAGCAACTTGCTCTTTTCAATGCGGTAATCACCCTCAGAAATAACTTTCTGGCGCTTTAAAGTATCATTCGCATTAAATGTATGCTGAACAAGAGCAAGATCCTCTTCCTGTATGCTTTTCTGAAAAATTAGGTTTGAATGCAGCCTACTCAAATTAGCCATATCCCTGTAAAGTATACCTTTCTTTTTCAGGTAAAACCCGTTCGCAAAATAATTGCTGAATGAAAGAAACGCATGTTTAAAAACCTGGTATTGCGGTTGCAGTTCACCCAGGCTTGTATTGTTCAGCGAAAAGTATTTTACCAGAACCTCAGGCTTATTGTTCTTCACATTTAATTGAATGCTGTCCAGGATTATGGAAATATCAATAACCGACTGATGGTTGGCGATGCTTTCCATAACACCAACAACAGCATTAGTATGCACTCTATCCCCTTCTTTAATAAATAGTTTAACAATTCTCCCTTCAGCGTTACTTATTACTAACCTTGGAGGATGGATTGAGCTAAACACGCCATTTGCTTTAACCATATCTGGGTATTTGATAAACCAGGTAGCTGCAAGCAGTAAAATAGCTATGCCCAATAATAATGTTATTCCCCAGCGCACTATAAAGGTGGGCTTTTTGCTGATCAATTCTGTTACTTCGGTGTTGCGTAATATCGGGTTGAGATCATTTTCGGAATCGATCAATTCATTTATCCCACCATTGTCGTTTATTTGGATTGGCATAATCTTAATTTCCCAGTTCCAGTTGATTTTTTACAAGTTCATAGTATCGTCCTCTTTTATGACTCAACTCTTCATGCGTTCCTGATTCCGCTATTTCTCCTTCATGCAATACAATAATATTATCCGCATTCTTCACCGTGCTTAACCTGTGTGCCACTACTACTACTGTTTTTTGTTTAAAAAAAGCCTGTAGGTTCTCCAATATTTCTTTTTCATTGTTGGCATCTAGCGAATTCGTGGCCTCATCAAAGGAGATGTAATGCGGGTTTTTGTACACCGCCCTTGCTATAAGCAAACGTTGCTTTTGCCCTGCGCTGATGCCATTACCTTCAGCTCCTATTTTTGTATTAAACCCGAGTGGAAGATTATCAATAAAAGATAAAATATTGGCTATTTTACAGGCATGCAATAGCTTTTGATAATCGGGTGTTTCATCAATTATAGCAATGTTTTTAGCAATGGTGTCACTGAAAATAAAACCCTCCTGCATCACGCAGCCGCAGTGGCTGCGCCAAAAACGAGGGCCAAAAGCTTTTAACGAAACTTTTCCAATTGACAATTCTCCAGTGTAGTTTTCGTAGTATCGTAGTAATAATTTTAGCAGGGTGGTTTTACCGCTGCCGCTTACACCTACAATGGCAGTTGTTTTTCCCTCAGGCATAAGTAAATGTATATTTTTCAAAACCGGTTCATTGCCTGCACCTGGATACGTATAACTGAGGTTACGTATATGAATGCTTTTATTTTCCGGTAATAGATTATTGAAGGGGTGGTGCGGAGGTTCTTCATCTTCAAGTTGATGAATTTCATTAAGCCGCTCCAACGAAATTTTGGCGTCCTGATATGACTGCATAAAACCAATTAATTGCTCAATCGGGCTGTTGAGCTGGCCAATGATGTATTGAATGGCCAGCATGGCGCCAAGTGTAAGCTGCCCGTTGATCACAAGTTGAGCCACCAGGAAAGTGATTAAAATATTTTTTCCTTCATTAATAAAAAATGCGCCGGCCTGCTGGCTTTGGCTTAGCGAAAGGCTTTTAAAAGAAAGTTTAAAAAGGCGGCTTTGCACATGCTCCCATTCCCACCGGCGCAAGTGTTCAGCGTTGTGTAATTTAATCTCCTGCATACCCTGAACAAGTTGCATAGTGAGGCTGTTCTCTCGGGAAGCTAAATCAAAACGCTGAAAATCAAGCTTGCGGCGGTAAGACATAAAAAGACGTATCCAGAAAAAATAAAGAATACTACCAGCAGCAAAAACAAAAAATATTGTAGTGCTATAACCCAACAAGACTAGTGAAAAAACAAAAAGGTTGAATACAGAGAAGACCGTGGACAAAGCTGTGCCAGTTAAAAAGTTTTCAATGCGCTTATGATCAGTAATTCGCTGCAGGGTATCGCCGGTTTGTTTGGTGTCGAACCAGGAGATAGGCAGTCTCATCAACTTTAACCAAAAGTCGGAGAGAATGGAAATATTAATCCTGGCGCTGATATGCAGAAGCAGGCGGGTTCGTATAAATTCTATCAGGGTACGGCCAAAAAACAGCATCAATTGAGCTACGAGGATGATCGTGATATACGAAATGTCCTGTGCATTGATCCCCGTGTCAACAATGCTCTGGGTAAGAAAAGGAAAAACCAATTGTATCAGGCTGCCCAATAGCAGGGCCAGAGCCATCTGAAAAAAATATCTTCTGTACGGTTTTACGTAATGCAATAAGGTGTCCCAACTGACGCCTGTGCTTATTCCCTTATCATCTTCCTGGTCGGAAAACCCGTGACCTGGTTCCAATAGTAATGCAATGCCCGTAGCCTCGCCATTATCATCTATGCTGCTAATCCATTGCTTACAAAATTCCTCCCGGGTATAAGTAAGCAATCCTTTTGAGGGGTCTGCAATCGCAATTCTTCTTTTATTGGTGTTTGAAATAATGACGACGAAATGGTTTTGCTTCCAATGAAGGATGGCGGGTAATCTTACTTCATGAATCAATTGGTAAAAACTCAATTGTACCCCCTTTGTTGTAAATCCGATACTTTCTGCAGCTTCAGCAATGCCTAATAGAGAAACCCCATCTTTACTAAATCCGGATCTGTTGCGCAATTTATCCAAGCCTATACTTTTTCCGTAGTGTTTAGCGATCATGCGGAGACAGGTGGGGCCGCAGTCCTTTGAGTTGGGTTGTTTATAAAAATAAAATGACATTGAAATTTTCGCTGATAAAAGTTATATTCTCCAGTTTTAGAGATTTTTTTCCATAATTGGTGCCCGCAAGTATATAGGTGATCGGGTTGATTGGGCAAACGCTTTCAATTCAGTTCGCTTAAATTATCCTCATACGAATTCCCTGAACTCTATTGAATGTTAACCCAGACAACCTCTTACCAAAGCAGAATCGCAATAAACCTGTATAAGGCTAAAATGAAAATTTCACTATAATAACTGCTTGTCTAGGGCGCAATGAAAAGGCGCTAAATATATTGTAAAATGCTTCATTGTTGAATATTGAATAATACTTTTCATTCAAAAGATTATTACATGCCAGTTCTATATCAATTTTGGTTTTCGGAACGCTATACCTGTACAAAAGATTGAGAAGGAGTTGTTTGTTCCTGCTATGAAAACTATTGGTATAATAATTAGAAGATACCATCAAGCTATGGTTATATGGAACAGGTCCTTAAA
>NZ_JPHF01000019.1 GCF_000814325.1 Flavihumibacter sp. ZG627
AGTAAATGTATAGGTTTTGGTACCAGTACAGATTACATCATCGGTTTGAGAAGTCAATACTGCAACAACAGTGCGGCCGCAATTGTCATTAACTGCAGGAGCAACCGGAACAACTTCCGCCTCTGCCGGACAAGCAACTACCGATCCTCCATCTACAGGAGCAGTGAACACAGGTGCACTAACTGTATAAACATAATTCCAGGATGCCGTTGCACCACTACAATCAGTATACGTAAACGTATAGGTCTTGGTGCCTGTACAAGTAACATCTACACTTTCAGAAGTCAATACCGCAGCAACAGTGCGGCCGCAATTATCTGTAACATTAGGAGTAACCGGAACAACTTCCGCATCTGCCGGACAGGCAACAACCGATCCGCCAGCAACTGGTGCAGTAAACACAGGAGCACTAATTGTATAAATATAATCCCAGGTGGCTGTTACCCCACTGCAATCAGTATACGTAAATGTATAGGTCTTGGTGCCTGTACAAGTAACATCATCGGTTTCAGAAGTTAATACCGCAGCAACAGTACGACCACAATTATCTGTAACATTAGGAGCAACCGGAACAACTTCCGTGTCCGCCGGACAGGCAACAACCGATCCGCCAGCAACCGGTGCTGTAAACACAGGAGCACTTATGGTATAAACATAATTCCATGTAGCTGTTGCACCACTGCAATCAGTATATGTAAATGTATAGGTCTTGGTACCCGAACAAGTGTTATCAGGTGTTTCAGAAGTCAACACCGCAACAACAGTCCTGCCACAGTTATCAATAACCGAAGGAGCTGCAGGAATTATTTCTGCATCTGCGGGACAAGCAACTACCGATCCGCCATCAACCGGTGCGGTAAATATTGGTGCGCTAATAGTATACACATAATCCCATGTATCACTGTTACCGGCACAGTCAGTATATGTATACCGGTAAGTAACGGTTCCTTCACAAGTTAGTGGGGATGGTGTTTCAATCCTTTGAGGAACACCATCGGGTACAAGCAGGTTATTACATGCGTCCCTAACATCAGGAAGCAGTGATACAGCCGGCTCCACAGCATTGGCAATACAGGCAACAATGGCAGCACCAGGGGGATCAGTTATGCTGAATGCAGGTATCTCCACCGAATATACATAGTCCCAGGTGGCTTCATTGCCACCACAATCGCGATAGGTATATCTGTAGGTAATGCTGCCTTCACAACTTATTGGAGATGGTGATTCAATCCGCTGCGGTGAAGTAATAGGTGCAAGAATATTATTGCAGGCATCACGAACCTCTGGCAGTAATGTAGAAACTGGGACAACTGCATCAGCAATACAATCCACTGTAGCCGTTCCCGGTAAATCATTGATAGCAAAAACAGGCTGGTTGATCGTATATATAAAATCCCATACCCCGGTATTGTTTTCACAATCGGTATAAGTATATCGATAAGTCCGGGTTCCTTCACAGGTCAATGGGGATGGTGCATCAATAATCAGCGGAGCACCAGGCACCAACAGGTTACCACAATTATCTTCAACAACCGGAAGTAATGCCACTGAAGGCAGAACAGCATCTGCAATACAATCAACTGTTGCTGCGCCTGCAGCGGCAGTAATGCTGAACGGTAGAAGTTCTATAGTATACACAAAATCCCAGGTAGCCTCATGGCCTGCACAATCGCGGTAAGTATATCGATATGTAATATTTCCTTCGCAGCTAATTGGGGATGGCGATTCAATGCGCTGCGGTGCAGCCACAGGTGTAAGTAAATTATTACATGCATCCATCACAACCGGTAATGCTGCAGCGGAAGGGGCAATCGCATCAGCAATACAATCAACTGTTGCTGCACTCGCAGGTGTTGCAATTGTAAATTCAGGTAAAACAATATTATATGTGAAGGTCCAGTTCTTTGGTGCCCCTGAACAGTTGGTATAACTGAATGTAAATACTTTCTGTCCTTCGCATAATGGATCCTGACTTGCACTCATCAGTGGTTGAACAAGTTCTCCACAGGCATCAAATACTTCCGGCGCTGTTGGCACCACAGCATCTGCAATACAACTCACCGTAGCATTGCCATTAGCAGGAAGGGTGAAATCAGGTATCGGGAAATTATAGGTAAAGCTCCAGTTGGCGCTTTGTCCGTTACAATCTGTAAATGTGTATGTATATATTCTGGTACCGCCGCAACTTGCATCTGTTGTTATCACAGGAGCGGATGGAACAATACTACGGTTACAGTTATCCGTTATAACGGGAACTACCGGTGGAACTGCATCAATCAAACAGGTCACATTGGCACTACCATTTGCCGGCAGGCTGAATGTTGGAGCACTTATAGTATAGGTATACACCCATACTGCTGATTGACCAGTACAATCTGTATAGGTAAAGCTATATGTTTTAGTGCCTGCACAAGCCGGATCCGCACCTACCGTGGGAGCACTGATTTCAACCGGATCCCCACAGGAATTATTAACAACAGGTGGAACAGGTACAACCTGCGCATCTGCAATACAGGCCACTACTGACCCACCAGCGGCTGGCATTATAAATGTTGGCGGTGCAATGGTATAGATATATAACCATTCTGCTGTTTGTCCCGTACAATCCGTATAAGTAAATGTATAGATTTTCACTCCATTGCAAATTGGGTCTGGCCCTTCTACAGGAGCACTAACCTGCAGGTTATCCCCGCAGCTGTTTTGTAGGGAAAGCGGCACCGGTATTACCTGTGCATCAGCAATACAGGCAACAGTAGATCCTCCATTTGCCGGCAGGGTGAAAACAGGTGGCGTAACGGTATAGGTATAAACCCAGTCCTGTTGGTTGCCAGCGCAATCAACATAAGTATAGGTATAGGTTCTGGTTCCTCCACACAAAGGTTTGGCACTTACCACGGGTGGTCCAACAGGTGTCAATACCCTTCCGCAATTATCTGTAACTACAGGTAGCGTTGGTGCAATATCAGTATCATCGGCACAGGCAACTGTTGTACCTGCATCAGCAGGGTTTGCAAATGGCTGATATACTACCGTATAAGTATAGGTCCAGTCCTGTTGGTTACCTTCACAATCAGCGAAAGTATAAGTGTATGTCCGGGTTCCTTCACAGGTTGGCTTAGCACTTACAACCGGTGCTCCCACAGGTGTTAATGTAAGACCACAATTATCTAAAACTACTGGCAGGGAGGGTGCAATGTCTGTTTCATCAATACACGCTACAACAGTTCCCGCATCCGGGATATCAGCAAACGCTTCATATTCTATTGTATAGGTGTAAACCCAATTCTGTTGGTTGCCCTCGCAGTCTGTATATGTATAAGTATAGGTCCTTACTCCTTCGCATGCTGGAATAGCACTTACCACCGGCGCGGATGGTGTCAATGTATTACCGCAGTTATCTACAACAGTAGGAAGGAATGCCGTTGGAGCTATATCAGTTTCTGCGGCACATGCCACTATTGATCCGGCATCAACCGGATCAGCGAACGGTAGATTCTCAATTGTATAGGTGTATACCCAATCACGCTGATTTCCTTCGCAATCTGTATAGATATAGGTCCAGGTTCGGATACCCTCACAAGCAGGTGCCGCACTAACAACTGGAGCAGCCGGCGTTAAGATATTGCCACAGTTATCCATCACCGTTGGAAGTACGGCTGGAGCAATATTGGTTTCTGCAATACAGGAAACTGTTGATCCTGCATCAACCGGATCCGAAAATGGAAGGTATTCAATCGTATATCTGTAAACCCAATCCTGTTGGTTGCCTTCACAATCGGTATAAGTATACGTGTAAGTGCGTGTTCCTTCACAAGCAGGCTTCGCGCTTACCACCGGAGCTGAAGGTGTTAGGGTGTTTCCGCAATTGTCTACCACTAATGGCAATACTGCTGGTGGTAGATCTGTAGCATCGGCACATGCAACGGTACTACCCTGGTCAACAGGATTTGCAAAAGGCAGCGATTCTATTGTATAGGTGAAAATCCATGGATGTTCATTACCATCGCAATCACGGTATAAATAAGTGTAGGTACGATCGCCCTCACAACCAGGCATCGCACTGATAACCGGTGCACCTACAGGCGTGAGGACATTATTACAATTATCACGAACCACAGGTAAAGCCGGGGCTATATCTGTTGCGGCAGCACAGGCTACCGTTGCTGATCCATTTGGCGGCATCGTGAAATCTGAATACTGAACTGTATAGGTATAAATCCAATCATGCTCATTTCCTTCACAATCGCGATACAGGTATGTATAGGTTCTTATTCCTTCACAAACTGGCCGTGCACTCACAATTGGAGCAGCAACCGGCGTGAGTATACGACCGCAATTATCTGTTACAACAGGTAAGGTCGGAGCGATATCTGTGGCAGCAGGACAAGCCACAACTGAACCTGCATCAGCAGGATCAACAAAAGATTCAAACTCTATTGTATAGGTATAAACCCAGTTCTGCTGGTTGCCTTCACAATCTGTATAAGTATAAGTATATGTCCTAACACCTTCACAGGCTGGCTTTGCACTCACAACCGGAGCAGGCGGTGTCAGCAATCTTCCACAATTATCCGTTACCGATGGAAGAAAAGCAGTAGGAGCAATATCTGTTGCATCGGGACAACTAACTGTTGCTCCCGCATCAACCGGATCCAAAAACGGTTCATACTCGATCGTATATGTGTGCACCCAGGTGATTCGCAGGCCGGCACAATCTGTATAGGTATAGGTATATGTTCTGTTGCCTTCACAGGTTGGCTTGGCACTTACCGTGGGTGCTGAAGGAACCAATATATTTCCACACACGTCAGTTACCACTGGAAGTGGTGGTGCGATATCAGTAGCATCGGGACAGGATACTATTGATGCACCACTTGCAGGCACTGCAACGGGCAACGAACTACGATCAATTATATAGGTATAGGTCCATACAGACTCAAGACCCATACAAGTAATATACCTGAAACTATATGTTTTCGATCCCTCACATTCCGGATCATCACTCACTGTCACAATTGGTGTAATTGCAGTACCGCAGGCGTCGTTCACAACAAAGCCTGGTACAGGTTGAACCGCATCAGCAGGGCATTGAACGGTTGAAGACTGATTTGCAGGCACAACAGGTGCAGCAGTATTATTTACCGTAATAACCTGCTCGCAGGTGATCGTATTCCCACAGGCATCGGTTGCACTATACGTTCTCGTGATGGTGTAATAGTTTGGACAATTCGGATCCTGCCCACTTATGATGTCTCCAACAAATGTTATGATCGGTTGCCCATCACAGAGATCTGTTGCAGACCCACCGGCAGCTACAAAAGATGCATAATTAGTTGCAGCAGCAGGCACATCTGCTGGACAGCTAACAGTAATATTTGGCGGACAGCTAATATTCGGAGGAGAAAAATCCACGATGATTATATCGGCAGTAGCAGTTACAGTATTGCCGCAAACATCCATTGCGCTGAATGTCACAGTTTGAATATGACCACATGACTGTGTAAGAGCAGAATAATTATTTGTTACGGCTATTTCAGCGTCCGGATCTTCGGGATCGAAAGCTGTTGCAGAAGCAAGCCATGCAGCGATCTGTGAAGCAACATTCGGACTATTACACTCTAATGAAAGTGAAGCCGGAACGCTTAATAAAGGACCAGTAAGATCGAATACAACAGTAAAATTTGTTGTATCCTTATTGCAAAGAATTCCACTCTGGATCTCAGTTATAACAAGTGAATATGGTCCCTGCTGCGTTGGCTTGTAGCTAGACCCGCCATTATATACCATGGTACCCTGTCCATTGGCAGCATTAAACCACTCATAGCTGTAAGTGCCATCAGCAGGCATCACCTGCGCCGTGAGTGTTGGTATGTTATTGGAACAAACAGTTGGAGGCACATTCACCACTACATCGAGTGGAGGTACCACATTCACAACTACTTCTTTACAATCAACCAACGATAAACCACCACATAATAAATCGCCACTAACGGTTCCGCATACCTGGTAAATAATAGTTGAAGGGGCAACCGCATCGGGTGTAAAAGTGGGATTGAGACAGTCGGTACAAGACAGATAGCGCAAGAGGGTCTGATCTGCAGGAGATTTAACTGACCAAACTACAGTTCCGGGCTCTACACCGGTGAAAGAAAGTTGCCCTATACAATTGGCATCTGCCCTTGTTGTCAATCCCTCAGAACCCGTTACCCCCTTGATCGATTCGATCATATAAGTATTAGGGTTATTACCCGGCTCACAAAATGTTAGCGTATAGAACTGGCCGCCATCAAGGCATATTACATCACCAACTTTTAATTCAGGACCGCAATCGATATGATAATACAGAGCGCCACCTGGTACAGCCCCGGTTGGAATAGTGAAACGCAATCCCACCGCATCCTCATCCAGTAATACGTTAAAGGAGATACACCTTGGTGGTGGTGGTCCGGTGGCGCCACAACAAAGACCCTTCCTTACAACATTCGGAGATACCCATACGCTGTCGGGACTGCCCGCCAATAAAACAGGAAAGAAAGGAACATCATCCTGGCATACCGTACAATTCGATACGTCAGTAACGGTGATCGTTTGAACGCAGGTAGATTTGTTGCCACAGGCATCTGTAGCTTCCCATGTGCGTACAACAGTTTTTGGACAGAAACCAGGCTTGCCCTCAAGGCCGGTATAACTCTCTGAGATCATCACAACGGTAATAGCTCCCGGACAATTATCTGAAACAATAATAGTTGCTGGATCGGGTGTAGGTATATGATTTGGCGTGGCTACAGTAAAATTGGAGCAGGTAATGGTTGGGGCAATCTTGTCATCAACAGAAATGATTTGCACACCGGTTGTAGTTCTTCCGTTGGCATCGGTTGCCGTCCATGTCCTGTTGATAGTATATCTGCCTGCACAGGAACCGGCAATGGTTGCATCTGTATAAGTAATATTTACTGAGCCGGAACAATTATCGGTAGCTGTAGCCTGTCCGGTATTAGTTGGCAATATGCTCGCACCACATTGAAGGGAAACGTTGCTCGGCAAATTCAGTACAGGGGCAACATTATCCCCTATTGTTACAGAAGCAGTAGTGCTGAAGGCCGCACATCCATTGGCCGCGGCAATACTATAGGTAACGGTATAGGTTCCAGGGGTTGATGAATTCGTATTGATAGTACCGTTAGATGGATTTATGTTCAGACCTGTACTGGAAGAGTATTGACCTCCACCTGTTCCAATCAGGCTAACAGTTCTATTTCCGGAGTTGGGACAAATATTTACATTTCCATAAGTAATGCTTGCAAAAGGTGCCTGGCTAATAACAACATTAGTAGTTGCCACAACATTTCCGCATCCACCTGTTCCTGCTTTGGTGTATGTAACTGTATAAGTGCCCGGAGTACTTGATGATGGCGTGATTGTTCCAGTTGCAGAGTTTATGGTTAAAGTTGATGGCGATGCGGAAAAGCTTCCACCTGAAAAATTTCCGGTTCCTGAAAGTGATACCGGCTGGGCCGAACTAATGCTGCTGCAGTATGGACTTGCGGCATAGGAAATAGATGCGGTTGACGGTGCGGTGATCGTAACCGAAGTTGTGGCATTCACAGTAGCACATCCACCTGCTGCTGCTATTGTATAGGTAACAGTATAATTACCCGGAGTACTTGTGCTGGGATTTATTGATCCCGTTCCAGCATCAATGGTGAGTCCGGTTGGCGACGCAGAAAATGATCCTCCAGATGTTCCTGAAATGGTAACCGCTTTTAAATTATTATCTGAGGAGCAGAAAGGTGCACCGGAATATGCAATTGAAGCAGTTGGCAATGCCGTAATTACTACTTCAGTTTGAACAGGAATTGCCGGACAACCTCCTGAAGCCGGTATAGTATATGTAACAGTATATGTACCAGGCGTACTGGCAGATGGTGTGATGGCACCATTTCCTACATTCAAGGCCAAGCCCGCCGGAGTGGCTGCATAACTACCACCTGTATACGCAGCAGTTCCGGCCAGGGTAACTGGCTGGGCGGTATTGACCGTCATACAGAACGGAGCACCTGTATAATTAATAGTAGCAGTTGGAAGCTGCGTTACGGTAATTGTTCCGTCAAGAGATGGGTTATTGCAGGGCCCGGTAGTAGTTACTGTATAGGAATAGACGCCTGCAGTATTTGGTGTTCCCACAATTGACAGGATTTTTGATCCTGTATTATAAGTAGTTGTAACTCCCGGAGGAAGTCCGGTAACAGAAGCACCATCTCCACCACCACCTACACGATAAGTGATTAGAGCAATGCTATTATTAACGCAGACTGTTTGTGCGGCAGTAGGCGCTAATGAAGTACGGTTAATTGTTGAGTTTGCCTGAACTAAAATTGTTCCGGTAGCGGTAACCTCCTCACATGGTCCCACGGTAGTAACAGTATAATTATATGTACCTGCAAGCGATGGCGTTCCACTGATGGTGAAAACACCAGCATTATAATTTCCTAAAACACCAGGGGGTAGTCCGGACACAGTTGCATTATTACCAGTTCCACCAACAGCATAAGTAATATTTGTTATCGGAGTATTAACGCATAACGTCTGCGCCTCTGTTGATGCAGCTGATGTGAGACTGATTGTTGAATTCGGTTGAACGGTGATAGTTCCGTTTGCATTTGCTTCTGCGCAAGGACCAACTGTTGTAACCGTGTAATTGAAAGTTCCGAATTCTGTTGGCGTTCCACTGATGGTAAAAACACCTCCGCTATAATTACCTGACACGCCTGCCGGAAGTCCCGTTACAGTTGCATCTGTTGCCGTTCCACCTACAGCATAAGTGATATTGGTTATCGGAGTATTAATACATAGTATCTGTGCTTCTGTTACTGCAGCTGATGTGAGACTGATTGTTGAATTAGGCTGCACAGTGATTGTTCCATTTGCCATTGCTTCTGCGCAAGGGCCAACTGTAGTAACGACATAATTAAATGTTCCCGTAACCGATGGTGTTCCACTGATGGTGAAAACTCCAGCACTGTAATTTCCTAAAACACCTGTCGGAAGTCCCGTTACAGTTGCATCTGTTGCCGTTCCACCTACAGCATAAGTAATATTGGTTATCGGCGTATTAATACATAGTGTCTGCGCTTCCGTAGCTGCAGCTGATGTGAGGCTGATCGATGAATTCGGTTGAACAGTGATGGTTCCGCTTACCGTTTCTTCTGCGCAAGGACCAACTGTTGTAACTATGTAGATGAAAGTTCCGGATTCTGTTGGCGTTCCACTGATTGTGAAAACACCAGCAATGTAAGTTCCGGTAACTCCATCGGGCAAGCCAATAACTGTTGCATCTGTTGCCGTTCCACCTACAGCATAAGTAATATTGGTTATCGGAGTATTAATACATAATGTCTGCGATTCCGTTACTGCAGCTGATGTGAGGCTGATTGATGAATTCG
>NZ_JPHF01000045.1 GCF_000814325.1 Flavihumibacter sp. ZG627
GGTGATAGTTCCGTTTGCATTTGCTTCTGCGCAAGGACCAACTGTTGTAACCGTGTAATTGAAAGTTCCGAATTCTGTTGGCGTTCCACTGATGGTAAAAACACCTCCGCTATAATTACCTGACACGCCTGCCGGAAGTCCCGTTACAGTTGCATCTGTTGCCGTTCCACCTACAGCATAAGTGATATTGGTTATCGGAGTATTAATACATAGTGTCTGCGCTTCCGTAGCTGCAGCTGATGTGAGGCTGATCGATGAATTCGGTTGAACAGTGATGGTTCCGCTTACCGTTTCTTCTGCGCAAGGACCAACTGTTGTAACTATGTAGATGAAAGTTCCGGATTCTGTTGGTGTTCCACTAATTGTAAAAACACCTCCGCTATAATTACCTGACACGCCTGCCGGAAGTCCCGTGACAGTTGCATCATTACCAGTTCCACCAACTGCATAAGAAATATTGGTTATCGGAGTATTAATACATAGTATCTGTTCTTCCGTTGCTGCAGCTGATGTAAGGTTGATTGTTGAATTCGGTTGAACAGTGATTGTTCCATTTGCAGTTGCTTCAGCAC